>JAHBSG010000019.1 GCA_019639235.1 Acidobacteriota bacterium
CATCGCCCTGCGAAGAGACCTGCGGCTGAGCGTAAACCGCCGTCGCCGCGAAAAGAAACAGCATTACCCTGAAAATGTTCGTCATATTCCTCCCTCAAGTGTGTGAATTAAGGCCACATGCGGCAAACCGCCCTGGCCCGAAAAGCAATTTACTTAGCCCGGGAATATTACTTCGAACCGGCCCTCGATACAAAACCTGCCAAATGTGCGGACGGGAATGCAATCTTATCGAAACTAGAGTAGTGTACGGAGCTTTCCAAGCACCTCGTCGGTTGCCTCAGCGGGCAGCCTTGCAAATTTGGTCGCCCGACGAGCCTTCCAGTCGAGATTCTTGACCTGGTCGGCGAGAACGCAGCCTGAGACCTTCAGGCCTCGCGGAATCGGGACCTCAAAAGGATAACCCTTGACCTGAGTTGTTATCGGGCAAACGATCGCCAGGCCAACCTTTCGGTTGTAGGCTGCGGGCGATAGAACCAACGCCGGTCTCCGCCCAGCCTGTTCGTGGCCGGCCTGCGGGTCGAAGTCGAGCCAAATGGCGTCTCCGCGTTCGGGAACATAGGCCATTACCATACCTCTCGCCCAACCGGCTTGCCGGTGTCGGTCTCGCCGTGGAGATTCTGCTTAGTGATCTTCGACAGAAGCTCATCCAATTCGAATTCCGGCTCCGCTAATGGCTTTACGACGAGCGACTCACCCTTCACCGTAAGCTCAACCGTCGTCCCTTGTTCCACCCTCGTTTCCAAAGCGAACGAGCGAGGAATCCGTAGTGCAAGACTGTTTCCCCATTTTTGAATCTGGACTTTCATATGTATCTACAATGAATATACAAGCAAAAGAATATCGTGTCTATTCGCCTCCGATCTGCTTCACGAATTCTGATAATGTGTAAACCTCAATTCCGGCCTCACGAGCTGCCGAATGTAGACCAGAGTCTTCAGTCAAAAGCACCACGGTTTTTCCTGCCCGTTTTTCACCAACGGCATAGGCAAAATAGATCAGATCTCCACCGCGAAGAAGTGGAAAGTCCTCCCGAAAATATTGTTGGAAAAACGATTGATCAATATCTACTGTTTCAACTTCAAATGGCTGCATCGATGTGAAGCGGGACGAGAAATTATAATTTTCGGGGTTGTCGGCTTCTTGCTTGAGCGCGGATGCAAGCTCGAACATAGCATGCATCGGAATCCGAACTTTTATATTTTCTTTAGCTAGAAAATTGGCCAACACATCCGCATTGCGACTACGGGGTCTCCGGTTCAGAAAAAGATCAACCAAAATATTGCAATCCAAAACAGCGATCATAAGCACGTCTACCTAAATCATTCCGCGTTCCTTTACACGAAGATAGCTTTCGAGCAGCCTTGGGCCGAGCGTTTGGGTGGTTACGTCCAGGGCGAGGCCGCCGAGCGATTCGACCAGCCGGAGAGCGGATTCGCGTTGGTGGATTATCTCTTCGGCGGCGGATTGAAGAAACACCTCGCGGATCTCTTCCGGCTTTGCAGAGACCATCGCGTTCAGGTCGCGGTCGCCGATGGTCGCGACGAGCGGCAGGTGCCTCGGCCGGAGCAGCCGCAGGGAATTGATGAGTTCCCGCGAGCTGTCCTTATCGACAACGTCGGTCAGGATAACGACGAACGCCCGCTTTTTCAGGTTCGAGGCTATGAACTGAAACGCCCTTGCGTATGAGGGCTCGATGAGTTCAGGCTCCATGTCGTGCAGTGCCTCGAGCACGGCATCCATGTGCTCAACCCCGCGTTTCGGCGGCAGATATTTGCGAACACGCCTACCGAAGACGACGATGCCGGCATTGTCGCCCGCCCTCGCACAGGCGGACATCAGTGCAAGCGTTGCATGGATCGCCGTGTCGAATTTTGTCTCGCCCTCGATCCGGCCGGTCATCATTCGTCCGGCGTCGATGGCGATCATCACCGTCTGGTCGCGTTCGATCTGATACTGCCGCGTGGTGAGTTTCGATCGGCGTGCTGTCGCCGTCCACGAGATATGCCGCAGCTCATCGCCGCGGACGTAATCGCGCATCGATTCAAACTCGCGGCCCTCACCGCGGCGGGTCGAGCGCCGCTGGACGGCGATGAACGATTGGTTCCCGAGAGCCTTCAACTCTATCTCGCGGGCACGCCGCATATTCGGGTAAACCTTTATAGCCTCCGTTTTGCCGATCTCGGCCTGGCTCCAAACGAGGCCGAGCGTTGAGAGAAACCGCACCGCTATGCGCCCAAATTCATAGCGCCCACGCCGCGTCGGCCGAAGCCGGTACAAGAACTCGGCCCGTCGCTTCGCCGGCAACTCGAACTCGGCCTCTCGTGGGTCGAGTAGTTCGAGATCCGGCGGATACTCGTCCTTTATCTTGATCAGGATGTCGCGTGTTCCCGTATTCTCAAGTAAAAGCCGCACCTCGTTGGCATCGCCGATCGCGAACCGCACTGGAAACTCACGCTCGGCCGAGACATCCTCAATCCGCTTGCGGCTCAGGAAATGATCGGCAACGGCCGCAGTGATCAGCAGGATGTTGTAGGCAAGTGCAACCCATCGCAGGAACGGGAAGTTCCATGAAAGCGAGAGCGGGACAAGGCTAAGCACCGCGAGGAAGTAAAATCGTCCGGAGAAGACAAATCGCATCGGTTCGTCGGATTATACCATTGACCGGGCCGCTTGCCGCAAAATTAGCCCGAGCCCACAACCTTTGCTACTATCCTCAATGGCCGCCCGGCCCGGCAACCTCAGAAAGCGGCCGTAGATAACAAAATGCTCGAACAACTGAAGTTCAAGATCTACGATGTCCTTGTTGAGACCGAGGACGGCGAGACCATCGACCGCATCGTCGCGTTCTTGCTGATGCTTTTGATCATGCTGAATGTTATCGCGGTCGTACTCGAATCCGTCGATAGTATAGCGGCAAGCTATGCCTCTGAGTTCTATTACTTTGAGATCTTCTCCGTTGCGGTGTTCACCCTTGAGTATTTGCTCCGTCTTTGGATCGCCCCGCTCGACCCGCGGTATTCGGGAGCGGTCCGCGGACGCATCCGCTATGCGTTTACGCCGATGGCGGTCATCGATCTGCTGGCAATTCTCCCCGCGTTCATTCCGCTCTTCTTCGCGGTTGACCTAAGGATGATGCGTGTCCTTCGCCTCTTTCGGCTTTTTCGGCTGCTGAAGCTCGGACGATATGTCGATTCGCTCGATTCGCTCGGTCGCGTGGTCCGGGCAAAGCGTGAGGTCCTGCTCGTTACGACGACGATGATCGTCATCCTTCTGCTTTTCGCCGGGAGCCTGATGTATGCCGCTGAGAGTGATGCTCAGCCCGATAAGTTTCCGGACATACCTTCGGCCCTTTGGTGGGGCATCGCAACCCTTACGACCGTCGGCTACGGCGACGTTTTTCCGATCACCCCGCTCGGGAAGCTGCTCGGTGGCGCGATAGCCTTTCTCGGCATCGGGATGTTCGCGCTTCCGGCCGGTATTCTTGCCAGCGGATTTGCCGAAGAGGTTGAAAGAAGAAGAGCGAAGGCTCGAGCCGCAAGCACCTGCCCGCACTGTGGCGAACCGGTCGAGTGATCGAGAAATTCCCGCCTCGCAAAGCAACCATTTTCGCGGCTCGCGGCACTAAGGATTCATTGAACCCGGCAGAGTGTTCGCTGTTGTATGCGTAAATTATTGCTTCTCCTGATGTTATTGCTTTGCCCGGCGGCATTTGCACAGCCTGAGCAGGCCGAAGGTCCGGTCGCCGACGCATTTCTGGCATTCTCAAATGGCGAAGGCGGGCCGGGCGAGGAATCTGCCGAGTTCAAAACGACCGATAATCCGATCTACTGCATCGTTAATCTGTCCACGACCGATCCGCAAACAGTGAAGATGAATCTCGTAGCGGTGCGCGTCGCCGGGCTTCGCGAGGGCTCGCGGATCGTCTCGACCAGCTACACGACGAAGCAGGGCGAGAACATAGTCCAGTTTTCGGGCGGGCCGGCGAAGGTCTGGTTCGTTGGCAAGTATCGGGCGGAGATCTTCGTTTACGACAAACTCGAAAAGACGCTCGAGTTTGACGTCAAGGGTACGGCTTCAGTGGTTCCATCGACCTCCTTTACCGAAAAGCAAAAACAGCCTCCTGCCCGAAGGCGGCCACCGCGAAAGAACTGACACCCCAAGCAAAGCAAAAAGGGCCGCTCGTTTGAGCAGCCCTTTCTTGCTTTATTCCTTTAAGGAACTTACCAGCGGTTACGTCCGCCGCCGAAGCCGCCGCCGTCACGGCCATAGCCGCCGCCACCGCCACGGTTGCCGCCGCGTCCGCCACCGCCGCCAAAGCCGCGATTTTCGCGGGGCTTGGCTTCGTTGACCTTCAGCTCACGTCCGTTGTGCTCGGTTCCGTTGAGTTCCGAGATGGCCTTCTCGCCGTCTTCTTTGGTCGCCATTTCGACAAAGCCGAAACCGCGTGAACGGCCGGTGTCGCGATCTTCAACAACAGTTGCAGATTCAACGGTACCGATACCTGAAAAGAGTTCCTGGAGGTCAAAGCTCGAGGTCTGGAAGGAAAGATTTCCTACGTAAAGTTTCATTCTAATAATCATCCTTTGTCGCGCCGTTTAGGCGGACATTTCAAGAGAAGTGTTGTGGAACGAAGAGAACTTTGGAGTAACGGTCTGCCCGCAAAGATTCGTTTCCGGTTGCCCGAGAGCTGCTTCTCAGCCTTTCAAAAATAACCCGCTCTCGAACTTCCTAACGCCGTCGAACAAAACCTTATCGTATCGGGGCGCATCACCGTTGATGCGCGAGAGAAGGACCAACGTTATTAATGATGACGACGAACGCCGCGTTTGGCAAATTGATAAAGACGATTTAACGCAAAGCAAAGATTCGGGTTAGGGCTCATGCAGGGCACGGATCTCATCGAGCTTTTCTTCGGCTGCCGCCTCGCCGAGCTCGATTAGCTCATCAGCCCGCCGCATCTCGTCCGGGCGGATGTGGGCGATCGCCGGTTCGATGACGACGTCGGCGCGATAATGATGGCTCTTCGAGGAGTTTCGGATCATCATCATCGCCGCCTGGATGAACGTTCCGACGAGCGTGTTCGGCGTGCCTGCATCGACCGAGCCGCAGGTCAAAAGGTCCACCGCAATGACCTTTTCAGCGCCGAGCTTTCGGACCGCCCGAGTAGGCATCGGCGAGGCGATGCCGCCATCAACCAACACCTTTCCGTCCTGCCCGACGACCGGCACGAAAACTCCCGGGATCGCACAGCTTGCCCTGACCGCTTCTGCAACGTTGCCCTCGTTACGGAAGATGACCTCTTTGCCGGTCGCGAGGTCGCAGGCGACAATGGCGAGCGGTAGATCGAGTTCTTCGAACTTAGTTAGCGGAAAGTTCTTTTCAATGAAGCGGCCAAGCGGTTCATTGGTCAGCAATCCTCGGGGCGAATAGGAGAAGCCGGAAACGTCGAACCACCCAAGGTTGCGGCTGAACCTAATGATGTCGTCCGACCGTAATCCTGCAGCGATGGCCGCACCGACGATCGAGCCTGCCGAGCATCCGGCCGCCATGTCGATCGGGATCCGTTCGCGCTCAAGCACCCGCAGCACACCTAGATGCGCATAACCGCGTGCTCCGCCGCCCGAAAGTGCCAGGCCGATCTTCTTTCTCTCCATACAAAGTACCGCAGGAACGCTAACATATTGATTTTACCGACCCTTTGTGGAAAACTTAAGCCTCGACGAACGTGACACCCCAAGAAACCCTCGCATTTTTACGACACAAGACGAGTGCAGACATCGCCGCCGGCGAAACCGTCTGCCCGGTCTGCTCGCGTGAGACGCTCGACGAATTCGTCCCGATGCGTGTGCTCGAGGACGACCTTCAGCGGCTAATTGCGGCTAATGCTCCGGATACGGCCGAATTTCGGGCGGTCTGTTCGAGATGCCTGCGGCTTTTTGAGAAAGCGAAGGACCAGATAATACAGGACGCCGCCGTTCAGAAGGACGGCTCGCACGTGCTTTCGACCCCGCTTCGGCTTGATGCCGATGAACGCTTTACCGGCCGCGGCATCACCATCGCTTTTCTCGACTCGGGGTTTTACCCGCACGTCGATCTCACCACGCCGCGGAACCGTATCATCGGCTATCGCGACCTGCTCAAGGCCGATGGCGACCTCGGCTCGCTCTTTCAGCCGGACGTGGCGAGTTGGCACGGAATGATGACCTCGGTCGTTGCTGCCGGCAACGGTTCGCTCTCGAACGGCTTTTACCGCGGGCTTGCTCCGGAGTCAGATGTCGTTCTGATCAAGCTTGCCCGGACGGGCCGCATCACGGACCAGAACATCCTCGACGGGCTCGAATGGGTGCTTGCGAATCGCGATCGCCATCGCATTCGGGTCGTCAATATCTCGGCCGGCGGCGATGACGAGCAACACTACCTGACCGATCCGCTCTCGCAGGCGGTTGAGCGGTGCACAGCGGCGGGCATCACCGTCGTCTGTGCGGTCGGGAACGCAGGGCACTTGCCGAACCATCCTGTTGTGCCGCCGGCGAGCGCTCCTTCGGCGATCGCGGTAGGCGGGCTTGATGATAAGAATTCGATGAACCGGGCGAAACGCGGAATGTATCGTTCGTCCTACGGGCCGACGGTCGATGGCCTTCAGAAACCCGAGGTCATCGCGCCTTCGATCTGGGTGCCGGCACCGATCCTGCCGAACACGCCGACCGCACAGCAAGCCTCGTTTCTCGAAAGGCTCGACAAGAGCGCCGATTCGGAGCTTCACCAGATCGTCCGCGACCATCCGGGCGTTGATGCCGAGCTCGATGCCGCTCTCGACCGGCCGATCCATTCGCTTCGCCAGATCATCACGCTCAAGCTCCGGCAAGAGAACGTCATCACAAAGCACTACAAGTACGTTGACGGCACGTCCTTCTCGGCCCCGATCGTCTCTTCGCTTGTCGCTCAGATGATAGAAGCGAACCCAAATCTCTCGCCTCAGCAGATCAAGCGCATCCTGATCACAACGGCCGAACGGCTGCCGCACTATGAAGTTGACCGCCAGGGATGGGGTGTAATCGATCCCAGGCGGTCGGTCGAAGCTGCGTTGGACTTCACTGAAAATTAATTGTCGCGGTCCGGTGTCGGAGTCCGCCGAGGGGTCGGGCTTGAGCCCGGCCGGATCACCGTTGGCGAAAGAACGGGTGCCGGGGTTCTTCCGGGAGTCGGCGTCCGAGTCGGCGTTGCGGTCGGTGACGGCCGCGGAGTTGCGTCCTCATCGGGCGTTGCGGTCGGCGATGGGCTCGGTGTTGCGGTTGGCGACGGTGTTGGCGTCGGCGTTCGCAGATTGGCGTTGGCGTTGGTGTTCGTATTCGCCGGCCGATTCGCGTTGATGTTGACGTTCCAGTCGAAGATGTCGTTGAAACCCGTATTGGTGTTCACATTTGTGTTCACATTCGCGAGGTTTACGTTGACGTTCGTATTCGCATCGCTGCCGCCGCGGGTCAGCAGCCAGAAGCCGCCAGCCCCAAGGGCGATCAAGGCAGTAGTTCCAAGCATTGTCAGAATCACAACAAGTGCCGTGCTCGGGCCCTTCGACGGCGGTGCTTGAAACTGCGATGCCGCGGGTGCGGCCGCACGTGCCGGCGGCGGTGTTGTCGGGACGATTATCTTTGGCGGCGGAGCGGGCTGCTCCTCAAAATCATCGTCATCATCAAAGCCCGGCGGCGGAGTTGGCGGAGGTACAACGTCGCGTTTCTTGCGGATGACGGTCACTTCGCCGGGATCGTCTTCATCGGGCGGAGCCCCGAGGTCCTGGCTCGGCATCTCGATGAACTTCGGCTCGGCCTCATCAACGAGCGGCGAACCGTCCTTCATACAAAAACGCAGGATCTCTTCGTCGTAGCGGGTATTGCACGTCGGGCAATATTTCATAAGCGGGTTCTTGCCGCCGGACCGCGGCCTTCGTGACTTTCAGGAATATTACCACGTTAAGCACACGTCCCGGAATCGAACCGCACTATTCACAGCGTTCCGAGGAGTTTAGTTATCTTCGCTTTCTTCATTTTCCTCCTCTTCTTTGTTGAACCGGTTAGGCATTGACCGTGTTGCACCGCGGCTAATAAGGTATGCCTCGACCTTTTCATCGGCGACCTGGTCAAGCACATTTTCGCCCTCTTTATCGCGCAGGTGGATGTCCGATCCGGCCTCGACCAGCATCCGCACCTTTTCAAGGTCATCATCAAAAGCCGCATGCATCAGTGCCGTCCAGCCGTTCTCGTCCTTTGCACGGACGTCGGCTCCGGCCTCTAGAAGAAGCTCAACCACATCGGCGTCCAGATCTTCAGCGGCACGCAAGAGCGGCGTTCGGCCGTTTCTATTGGCGGCGTTAACGTCTGCCCGATTCTCGAGAAGAAGCTTGATCAGGTCCTCGGGCGTGTCATCATCAATGCGGAAAAGTACGTTCTCGCCATTCTCGTTCCTGTGGTCTGCATTCGCACCGAAAAGTATCAGCCTTCTTGCGATCTCAGTGTATCCGTTGCGAACAGCGATGAACAGAGCGGTAGAGCCATCTGGCCCTTGCTCGTCGGGAAAAGCACCGCGGGCGAGGAGATCGCCGACGAGGTCGATATCTTCGTCGTCAACGGCCCTCGCGAGTTCACTCTCGATATTGATCTCAACTTCGGACGAAATAGCTACTGCACCTGATATCACGAACTGCTGGATCGAAAGAGTTAGGGGCTGAATGCGTTCGGCGCCCGAGCCGATCATAATGTTATTCACCTGAAGAGCCATGAATCCATCCGATCGGGCCTCGATCGAATACGTCCCGTCCTGAAGGCCTTCGAACCTGTAAGTTCCGTCGTAGCCTGACATGCTTGTCTTGATCTCGTTCTTCTCAGCGTCGAGCAATCGAACTGTTGCTCCCGGGACCACAGCTCCCTCAGGATCCGTGATGGTTCCCCAGATGACCGCCGTTCCGCTGCCCGAGGGCATTTCCTTGTCGATATTGACCGCGATCGCAGACTCAGTTTGCTGAGGCGCAGTACGCGTCCCGCCTTGTGCATAGGTCATTGCCGAGAGGCCGAGCGTTGCCCCAACGACACCCGCAGCAAGTGCAGGCGCACGCCGGGCGATCTGATAAAGCCGGCCGCCGATGACGGGTTCTTTCGTCAGCGGATGTTCGACATAACGGACGCATATATTGCCACGCGACCGCTTTACGAGCCTCAGAGCTTCCTTCGGCGACATGGCCGAGATGTCGTTGACGCTCTTTGCACAATGGCTGCAGAAACGCACCCGGTCGTTTCCGAACATCTCGTTCCAGTTCTCGCTGCAGGGTTCGGCTACACGGAGCTTTCGCAGTTTTTCAAATTTAGACATAGGAATACCCTCCACACCGCATCTCGAAGAATGCGTATGACCTCAAGTTAGACAAGTTTTTCTGGTTTTTGTTCCCGCCGTCCGGTACGGCTTGTTCGCGATGAACCGTTAGTGCCGCGGGCCGCGGATTTGGTTGCTTTGGCCGTAAGAAAAAAATAGCGGGCCGAAGCCCGCCAAAGGGATCAAGCGCAGGATGAAGAAGACCGGAAAAAACTAGACCATTTCGGCTATCCACGCCGCGAATGAGAGCCACGGCTCGGAATTCGCGATGACCGGGCGCAGCGGTACTGCGGCAACGACGACCGCAACGCCCGCGGCGAAAACACGATTGACCTTGCCGTGCTTGACGGAATGCCAAACCAATGCCGCCACCGCCATCAAGGCCGGCACGCCAAACGCCCAAAGCATTGCATACTCCGGCGGTACGACCGGTATGCGGAACAGGGCCGCGGGAACGAAGGCGATCGCCGTCAGGAACATCAAGCTCTTATGCTCGATCGGCCGCTTGCGGAAATATATCGCCGCCGCAAAGAGCCCGGCGAAGATCACCATATCGCTGACGGGCAGGAAGAAGAAAGCGTGCGGATTCTCGCCCGGAGGTGCCGCTCCGCGGACAAGCTGGGCATCGACCGCCGTCGCCAGGCCGACCACGATGACCAGAGCCGCAAGAGCAATGCCGACGAGTCCGGTCGTCATATGGACCTTGACGTTCCGCGTTCTGATCAGTGCCGTCTGCATCACAAAGTAAAGCACCCAGCCGGACATTATGATGCCGTGTGCATGCACAAGTGCGTTCGCGACGCGAGGCACATCGAACAAGAAACTGAAGTAATACGACTTGAAATAGCCTATGAGGACAATAAGCGGAAAGCCGATCGCCGTCGCAAGGTGCAGCTTTCGCTCCGCCAGCCGTGGACTCAAAACTGAAA
This sequence comes from Acidobacteriota bacterium, assembly GCA_019639235.1. GTDB lineage: Bacteria > Acidobacteriota > Blastocatellia > Pyrinomonadales > Pyrinomonadaceae > OLB17. The sequence goes on from JAHBSG010000019.1 coordinate 10,290, forward strand.
CATTCGCAGCCATAAAAACTCTCCCGCAAAGTCACGCGAAAGAGGTGGCCGGGAAATATCAGCAGGGCTAATTTCAATTCAGGAATTCAGTAGCGGCGGGTTCCGTAAGGACCGGAGCATCGAACGCGGGCTGCTCTTCCACAAGGTTCCAGACCTCAAATAGCTCGGCGGGGCATTCGGTGATGAAACGGGAAGGTTTTTGGAGCACGGTCTGCCGGTTGTAGTCGGTCATCAGCAGCGGATAGGTCAGGTAAAGCTCGTCCTTTGCTCGCGTCAGGGCAACGTACCAAAGCCGGCGTTCCTCTTCTTCGGCATCGATCTCGCGGAGCGACTTGGGCGAGGGGAACTTGCCCTCAGCGGCCCAGATGATGAACACCGTTTTCCACTCAAGCCCCTTTGCCTGATGGACGCTGGTGAGCGTCAGCAACTCGTCGTCCTCGCCGCCTTCGACCACCTCCTCGCCGACGATCGGCTGCGGCTCCTTGAACCGCTCGGTCGCGAGCAATGCAAGCTCTGAGAGCAACCCCTCGGTCGTCTCGTATCGCTGGGCAAACTGCGCAAGGCCGCGGATGTCTTCGCTCCGGGCTTCGGCATTCTCAAAATTTTCGAGGAGATATTGCTCGTAACCATTCTCAAAGATATGCGTGATCTGGCGTGCCGGGCGGTCGCGGAGCTCATCAGAGACGAGCGTTTCGAGCAGCTTGATGAAATCCTGGAACGGCCTGCTCGAAGCAAGCCTCGGCACCGACCGGACCGCACGCGTACCGGCGTCCTTGATGACACTCAAGGCCGTCACCGCCGATTCATTTGTTGACTCCACCCTCAATGCAGGCAGGGACGCCTGCTCTCCGGCCGAAAGAGCCTCAAAAACCCGGTTGGCCGTTACGTTGCCGACGCCGGGTATCAGCTTCAGGATGCGTTTCCATGCGAGTTCGTCACGCGGGTTGATGAGCACGCGGAGATAGGAGACGACGTCCTTGATGTGTGCCTGCTCGAAGAACCGGACGCCGGATTGCACCCGATACGGAATGTTCCGCCGCGAGAGTTCGAGCTGAAGCTCGATCGAGTGGTAATGCGAGCGGTAGAGCACTGCGATGTCTTCGAGGCTCGTGCCCTCATCGCGGAGTTCGAGTATCCGCGAGGCGACGAATGCCGATTGCTGCTCGACGTCAGAGCAGGGCACAAGTGCAGGCATGAAGTCCCGCGATCGCTTAACGGCCTTGAGCATCTTCGGGAACTGCCGCCGGTTCGCTGCTATCGAGGTATTGGCGAGGCCGAGAATCTCCGACGTTGAGCGGTAGTTCGTTTCGAGCTTGAAGAGCTGTGCCTCCGGGTAACGCTTTGGGAATTCGTAGATGTTCGTAAATTCCGCTCCGCGCCAGGCAAAGATCGACTGGGCATCGTCGCCGACGACCATCACGTTGCGATGCTTTACCGCCAGCAGGTCGATGATCTCGGCCTGCAGCCGGTTCGTGTCCTGATATTCATCGACGAGGATGTGCTGAAACTGCTCGGCGTAAAGCTCGGCGATCTCGCGTTTTTCGACCAGGAGCTGCTTGAGCTTTAGCAGCAGATCGTCGTAGTCCATCACGTTCCGCTCGTGCTTGCGGGCCTGATATACAGAATCGACCCGCTTTATCTGCGAGGTCAGCATCTCAAAATACGGGTACTTTCCCGCGATCACGTTCTCAAGCGGCAGGTCCGTGTTGTTGGCATAGGAGATGATGTCCTGAATGACCTCGGCCTTTGGGAAACGCTTTGCTTTCGTATCGATGGCGGCTTCGTCGATGCAGACGTTGATCAGGTCCTTGGCGTCCTCGCTGTCGAGAATCGAATAGTTCGCGTCGTAGCCGAGCGGAGAGGCGTGGCGGCGGAGAATGAGGTTGGCAATGCGGTGAAACGTCCCGCCCCAAACGCGGTGGACGTTCTGCGAGCCAGTCAGCGATTCGACCCGGCGGAGCATCTCACGCGACGCCCGATTCGTAAAGGTCGCAAGCAATATCCGCTGCGGCGAAACGCCCTGCTCAAGCAAATACGCAACGCGATAAGTTATCGCCCGCGTCTTGCCCGTCCCGGCACCCGCAACCACCAGCGTCGCCTTCGGCTGAGCGGTCACGACCGCAAACTGCTCCTCATTCAGCTCGCTTTTATACCGAGTAAGCCGTTCCGGCAACGAACTCACATCCCGCTTGATAACATAGCGTGCCATAAACCTCGTTTCATTTATAGCACGCTATGCCGAGAGTTAGAAATCTGTTTACTGGATCAATCGACGGCGAAGCTCACGTTGACGACGGCGGTCATGTCTTTTTCGATGGTCGAGGTGTCGTACATGCCGTAGTCTGAGACCTCGGTCGAGTCGGCGGCGGTTATCTGGAGCACGCCCATCTTTGCCGAACGCACTGAGCCGATCGAGTTGCCGGTCGATTGTGCGATCCTCTCGGCACGTTCCTTGGCGTCCTTTGCCGCCTCGCCCAGCATTTCGATCTTCAAGTCGCCGATCTTTGTGTAGTAATACTGCGGCGTCTTTGATTCGATAAGAATGCCCTGGTTGATAAGCTCCGTTGCCTCGCGGGCGATCTGGGCGATCTTTTGCACATCGCCCGAGCGTACCTCGATCTGTTGCGAGAGGGTGTAGCCGGTTATCTCACCGGTGTCGTTTCCTTCCGAGTCGCGTCGTTTGAGCGTATTGGTCGAGATGGCCGAAACGGTCATCTGGTCCTCGGCGATGCCCTTTTGCAATAGATATTGCTTGATCCGCGGGATGTTGTCGGCAAGCTGCCGATAGGCATCGCCGAGCTGCGGCGATTGGGCCGAAACGCCGGCTCCCCAAACGACGAGGTCTGAGGTTATCCGCCGCTTGGCCGAGCCCGTCACGGTTATTGCTTCGTCGCCGCGTTTTGCCGATGAGTAGAACCAGCCGAAGATGAGTGCCGAGATGACCATCGCGAGTGCGATGGCAAATCCGCCGTTCTGCCAAAAAGGAGCCTTGTTCTCACTCATATGTTCACTCCAGACGAACAGGAAGCAGAGGCATTGCAGGTACGCGTTCTTCGAGATGACGATATACCCGTCGGGCTCGCGTGTCAATGAAAATTTTCGGCGAGGTCACGCGCGGAGGTGTTTGCAAATGCGGACCTCGGCGGTTACGATTGCGATTAACAAATTTCTTTATAAGAGGACGAAAAAGCGATGAAATTTCCGGGTGGAATGGACCTAAATTCGATGATGAAGCAGGCTCAGCAAATGCAGGAAGAGATGAGCCGGCAGATGAAAGAGACGGTCGTTGAGGCCTCGGCCGGCGGCGGTGCAGTCGCGGTAAAGATGCGCGGCGATTTCCAGGTCGTCGAGATGACGATCTCGCCCGATCTGGTCAAAGATGGCGACGTTGAGATGCTCCAGGACCTCGCCGTTGCCGCTCTCGGCGAAGCCCACCGCAAGGTCGAGGAATCGCTCAAGGGCAAACTCGGCGGCATGTTGCCTCCAGGATTGATGTAGGTCGAAACGCGGGTCAAACAGGATGCGCAGGATGAAAAGGATCGGAATTATCCTCGTCATCCTGACCATCCTGTTATTATCTTTGTAAATGCTTGATTATTCAGAGCCGGTCGCTCGGCTTATCGACGAATTCAAACGCCTGCCGGGCATCGGCGGAAAGTCGGCGCAACGGCTGGCGTTTTACATTCTCCGCCGTCCGCAAAGCGAGGTCGATAATTTCATCGAATCGCTCCGCGAGGTGAAGGAGAAGATCGTCTTTTGCTCCGTCTGCAACAACCTTACCGACGTCGACCCGTGCCTTTACTGCGCCAATCCGAAACGCGACCGCTCCATTATCTGCGTTGTTGAGGAGCCCTATAACCTGCTTGCGGTCGAAAAGACCCGGTCGTTCAAAGGGCTCTATCACGTGCTGCACGGCTCGCTCTCGCCGATCCGCGGCATCGGCCCGGATGAGCTGATGATCGCAAATCTGCTGCCGCGGCTGCTTCCGGCAAATAACGACGGTGTCGAGGTAGCCGAGGTAATTCTCGCCACCAACCCGACCACCGAGGGCGAGGCAACGGCAAACTACATCGCCCGCCTGCTCAAGCCGCTCGGCGTTCGCGTAACCCGCATCGCGATGGGAATGCCGGTCGGCAGCGACCTTGAATATGTTGACGAGGTGACGATGGACAAGGCACTCTCGAACCGCCACGAGATCTAGCCCCACGGCCCCGCGGCCGCAAGTTTTTCTCCGATGCCCGACCGAGCACAAGAGCTGACCTTTCGGGAGGTCGTCCTCAACCGCCGCGGAAGCATTCTTTACCGCATTCTTCTTGCGATCTTCGGCGGCGCTCTCCACCTCTTTTTCCGCCGGATCGCGACCGTCAATGCCGAGAGCGTTCCCGTGGGCACGGGCGTCATCTTCGTGCTCAATCACCCGAACGGCCTCGTTGACCCCGCGCTCGTTTTCGTCGCCCTTCCGCGGCGGATCGCCTTCCTCGCAAAGTCAACATTGTTTCGGATGCCGGTCATCTCGTTCCTTCTCAAAACGGTCGAGGCATTGCCGGTGTATCGCCGCATCGACCCGGGCGAGGATGTCTCGAAGAACTTCGACACTTTCGAGGCGGCCCATCGCCGGCTTCGCGAGGGCGGATCGATCGCCCTATTCCCCGAAGGCGTCTCGCACAATTCGCCAAAGCTCCTGCCGATCAAGACCGGAGCCGCACGCATCGCTCTCGGTGCGGTCGCGGCGGGCGAGGGACGCGAACCGATAACACTCCGCATCGTTCCGGTCGGGCTCTACTACACGAACAAAACGACCTTCAGAAGCGAGGCTCTTCTCCATTTTGGTGAGTCTTTCGAGGTCGTTCCGGCCGAACCTGACGCCGATGGACAGCCATCCCGCGAGGCCGTCCGCGACCTCACCGACCGGATCGAAGACGCCCTCCGCGAGGTAACGCTCAATGCGGAGAACGATGCGGAGCTCGCCACCGCGGCCATCGCCGAACGCATTTTCCGAACCACGCTCGAAACGGACGACCTCCGCTCGCGTCTTGCTTTCAAGCAGAAGTACCTTGGGGCGGGTGAATCCGGCAAGAAGCTCGACCGCTTTGCCGCAAAGCTCCACGAGGCCGGCCTTGAGCCCGAGCATCTTTCGCTTGCAAATCTTACCCGCGGTTTTGTCATCCGCCGGGCGATCCTCGGAACGTGGTATTTGGCAATGCTGTCGCCGGTCGCGTTGATCGGGACCGTGCTGCATTTTCCCGCCTATCAGCTTTCGAAGCTGCTCTCGCGGATCATCACCCGTCACGGGGCAGACGACATCGCCTCGACCGTCAAGGTGCTGGCCGGCATCGTTTTTATGCCGCTAACGTGGCTCATCGCCGCCGGTTTCGTTTATTACTTTCTCGGATGGGAATGGGCGTTGCTCAGTCTGCCGCTCGCGTTCCTGAGCGGCTATATCGCGTTGATCTCGCTAGAAAGCCTTGCCGAACTCAGCGGCTGGGGCCGGGCGATCCTTCGCTTCTTCGTTGACCGCGACGGCTTCCTGCGGCTTTACGTCGAACGGCGCGAGATCCAGCAAGAACTTTCAAGATTTGACGCTGAAAATACAAAGGACGGCTGAGGCTCGTTGCCCCGCCGTCCACACGCGACATGAAAGGACCATTACCTATGCGCGAACCCGTTCTTCGGGAGCATCCGAGGCGCTCCGCGACGTACTCCATTCTTCGCTGTTTTCGTAGAAATTCACATCAAAGCTCATCAGCGATTTCAGCGGAATCCCGTCAAAGTCGTTCGGCGAATCCTCGAACCGGACAATAGCCCCGATGCCGATCACTTCCGATCCGACCTCTTTCACCAGATCGATCGTTTCCCTGATCGCACGGCCCGAGCGGACGATGTCGTCAACGATGATCGCCGGGTAAACGTCGCCCTCGCCGATGTACTGGCGAAACTGCCGCTTGCCCTCTTCCATCTCGGCCCAGTATATCTGGTCGGCGCCAAGTGCTTCGCGGACGCCGAATGAGACCATGATGCCTCCGGCACTCGGGCTTATCACCGAGACACGCGGCAAGCGGCTCGAGATGGCCTTCTCCATACGGAAGAGCCGGCTAAGGCCGACCGAGAGCACGCGGGCGTTGTCGTAATAGCGAAATGCCAGCGGCATCTGAAAATAGTGGGAAGCATGTTTGCCACTCGGGTAAACGAAGTGGCCTTTACGGTAAGCACCGGTTTCCTTAAGGATATCCATCACGGATTCCGGTGAAGGTATGAGATCAACCATTCTTATCTCCTTAACGTTCGATAATTGCGAGAATCAAAACCCTTATTCTAGTCAGACCGCCCCAATGAATCAATGTTCGCCTGCGAGAACCTGCTCAAGGATCCGCCGTTCGCGTCGCGTCAGCCCCTCAGGAACCTCGTCCGCCGCGTACCAGGCGAGGTCAAGTATCTCGCCGCTCAATATCTCGCCCGGCCCCTCGCCGCGGGCGCTATAGATGAACTCCAGATGCCTATCCACCGTCCGGACCTCGACCAACCGGACGTCCGTGATCTCAATTCCGGTTTCCTCGCGGACCTCGCGGATGACGGCCGCCTCCGGCGTTTCGCCGCGGTCGATAAACCCACCGGGAAAGCCCCACCCAGAATATGGCCGAAGGAGATGCTCAAGCAGAAGCACTTTCCCCTCGCTGTTGACGACGACCGCCGCGGCCGAGGCCGTAAACCGCGGCTGGGTCAGCCGGACGATGCGTTTCCTGGCAGCGGGCGGCAACAGCTTCCAAATCTTTTTTATGGCCTTCTTCACTCGAAACTTGATCGGTAACGGCTGCAAGGGTCTAAGTTTAGCAATCTTTAGGAATAATTAGCAGAGATTCAATGACTTTCGTGTGCATGTTGGGCAATAATGACAGGCGTTCACGTGGTTTGCTCCAGTTTTAGCCTTCGCCGCTAATGCGGTTGCAGCGTCGCAACTTTCGCGGGAGCATCCGTCCTAAATATTGGGACAACCATTTTGAGGCTGTAAAAGTATGAATAAAACGATCCGATCGCTGATATTTTTGTCCACGATGGTTCTTTTGTGTGCCGGTGCGTCTAATGCCCAGCGGGGTGCGATTGCGGCGGTGGATGAACCGCCGGCGCGTCCTACGGCGGCAGAAGGTGGAGGGGCCTCGGCGTCTGCGAAGGTCGATGGAACAGCGCCGCGGCAGACGTCCAATACCCGCCGGAAGCGTACCACGAATTCACGGAACAGAACTGCAACGAAAACGCCGACAAACACGGCCGCCGCCCGTGAGCGGCGTGCTGCGGCCAAGTACGACGGGTTTGTGATCGGCGACAAGTACACCTTCTTGAATTTTGAAGTGATATCTGCCGATCCGCCTTATCACACCCGGGTCGCAAAGGCCGCCGGTGCTTCCGGGCTCGTACAGGTCGAGGTTCTGATCGACGAGGACGGCAGCGTGCTAACGGCGAAGGGCCGTACGGGAAACAAATTGCTCTGGCCGGAGGCCGAGCGGGCAGCTCTGACCTCGAAATTCAATCGGCCGACGGTCTATGGAAAGCCGGCGCGTGCGATAGGCTTCCTGGTATATCGCTTCGGTGCCGCGGACGAAAGTGACAACGATTGAGGCGGCTCGGCGTTCCCACGACGAACGGCTGAGTTCCCCCGGACCGCGGGAATTCCTAGCGGCCTCTTTCTAACCTACGATATAACCCTTTCTCCCCGAACGAGTTAAGCCACCGGAAATTCTTGGAACCAGGCCGTGCTTAGCCGTTTTTTATATTGAGCGCAAATTCCCCTTTTTCGCTCTCCCACAAAGTCCACACCGAACCGAAAAAGAGGCCTTACTACAATGAAGTTTAACCGAAGTGTCTTTTCTCACCTTTTTGCGGGTGCCATTCTCGCTTTCGCCTGCACAGCGGTTGTTGCCCAGGAATCATCTATCAAGCGCGACCTCAAGTCGGCGTTCGAGCGTTACGAACTGACCGAGGTCCGGCTGCCGGAATCGGCGGTTGAAAGCGGTTCGCTGGCCCTTCGCCTTCCCACCGGGGGGCGAACCGAGACTCTCCGGCTTGTTCGGCATGACCTCCGTGCGGAAGACTTTTTTGCTGAAGATACCGGCCCGATGGGCAGGACGCCGCTCGAAATCGGCGTCGTGAATACCTTTAAGGGCACGGTCGAAGGCGTTAGCGGTTCGGAGGCCCGGCTGACTCTCGGGCATAAGGGAATTGAAGGATTTTTTGAGACGGGGTCGGGCCGATTTTTCATCGAGCCCGCTTCCAAATACAGCACCGCCGCCGGGCCGGGCCTCGCCGTGATCTATCGGGCAGAGGATTTGAAGAACGGCTCGGACTTTTGGTGCGAATCGGACATCCCGAGCAAGATCGAGTATGGCAAAACGCTCGCGGCAGGCAGCGCGGCCGAGGCCGTTCAGTCGCTGCGGCGGATCGATCTTGCGACGGATGCCGACCAGGCTTACGTAAACATCTTTGGAAGTGCGGCCGCGGCCAATGCAGAGATACTCAGTATTCTGAACATGGTCGAGGGCACCTTTGCCTCGGAGCTGAACCTCACCATCCGCGTCACTTTCATGCACACGTGGACGAGTGCCGATCCGTTCACCGGAGCGAACACATCGCAGATGCTCGATGCCTTTCGCCTGCATTGGAACGCGAACTATCCCGTGCTCAATTACCCGCGGACGGCGGCACACCTCTTCTCCGGAAAGAGCACGGCACAGTCGCAGGGCATCGCTTATCTGGGAGTGATGTGTTCGAACAGTTCTTATGCTTACGGCATCTCGGGATACGTCAGTTGGGCACCGGGGAAGTTCCTCATCCCGGCACACGAACTTGGACACAACCTCGGGGCAAACCATGCCGAGGCTACGCAGGGCTGCGGCAATACGCTGATGAACGCGACGCTCAGCGGCTCAACTCCCGTCAGCTTCTGTCCCTATTCACGTACCGAGATCACGAGCTACGTGTCATCATGGGGACTTTGCATGGCGGTGGTCGCCGAGCCTGAATTCGATTTTGACGGCGACCGGCGAGCGGACATCGCTCTTTTCCGTCCTGAGACGGGCGCGTGGTATTTGAACCGCAGCCAGGCCGGGTTTAGCGCGTTCACATTCGGGACCGCGGGCGATAAGGTGGTCGCCGCAGATTACGACGGCGACGGTCGCGCCGATGCTGCGATCTTTCGCGAAGGCCAGTGGTGGATGATCCGGAGCGGCACGAATACAGTAGATGTCCGCAGCTTTGGAACGGCTGGCGACTTGCCGGTTCCGGCCGACTTCGATGGCGACGGTAAGGCAGATCTTGCGGTCTTCCGGCCCTCGACCGGCTTTTGGTATCGGCTCTTCAGTTCGACCGGCAGCTTTACCGGCGCTCCTTTCGGGCAGGCGGGCGACGTGCCGATGCCCGGCGACTACAGCGGCGACGGCAAGGCCGACCTTTCGGTCTTCCGGCCCGAAGGCGGCGTTTGGTTTAGGCTCAACAGCGGTAACGGCAACGTCGTGGTCACGCAGTTCGGAATGCTTGGCGATAAGCCCGTCTCGGGCGATTTCGATGGCGACGGCCGGCTTGACGTGGCCGTCTGGCGGCCGGCGACGGGTGCATGGTACGTGCTTCGCAGCAGCAACGGCTCGTTCTACGCGGCAACGTTCGGCATTGCCGGCGACGTTCCCGCACCGGCCGATTTCGATGGCGACGGCAAGACCGACATCGCCGTCTATCGCCCGGCGGACGGTATCTGGCACCGGCTCAATAGCTCTACCGGTTCGTACAACGCCTTCCAATTCGGGCTCCCGTCGGACGTTCCGGTTCAGGCAAGATAGTTCTCTTTTCCTCCAAAGGAAACTCGGGCGGCCCGAAAAGCCGCCCCTTTTTATTTTGCTGCGCAGGGGCGTGGCCGGATAATGAGCCTTATGGGTTTCGAAGCAGAGGTCGGCACGGTTTTGCCGTGGGCTGAGGTCGAGCGGGTGCATCGTTCACGGAACGGCATCTATCAGAAAGACGGCCGGCTTGTCTCGCTGCTTACCGATTTCGGCCGGATCAATCCCTGCTATCCTGATTTCCACGGCGATACACGCGACGTTATCCATTACACCGGATCGGGCCGCCGCGGCGATCAAAAGCTCGATGCCGCTAACCGTGCGCTTCTCGCCGCCATCGATACGGCCGACGCCGTTCCCCTCTTCAATAAGCTCGGCGTGAACCGATGGGAATACCTCGGCCTCTGGCATGTCACTGACGGCCGTTACATTTATGATGAGCAACGCGAGAGGATGGTCTGGAAGTTCACCCTCGTCCGCTCCGCCGCCTGAGATTGCCGATAGCGGCAAATTGGTGCACAATACCTGCCACATCCACCACGAATTCACATCAGGAGACCGAGACCATGACAACCTTTGCCCGCTTTGCATCGTTGCTACTTGCCGTCACACTTTTTGCCGCTGCCGCGTACCCGCAATACACGTGGAGCCCGGAACTCCAGGTAAAGCTCAAGGGACTCGGTTCGCCGGAGATCTCGCCGGATGGCCGAAAGGTCGTTTACACCGTCAACGAGGCAGTAATGACCGCCGACAAGAGCGAGTTCATCACCCATATCTGGATGGCCAATACCGATGGAAGGGACAACCGGCAGATCACCTTTGGCGATAAATCGGCTGCGAACCCAAAGTGGTCGCCGGACGGCTCGATGATCGCCTTCACTTCGAACCGAAAGGATAATCGGAATCAGATCTACGTTCTGCGGGTCGCGGGCGGCGAGGCCGAGCAAATAACGGACGGCAAAGGTGCCGTAGCCAATTTCGAATGGTCACCTGACGGCCGGTCGTTTGCTTTTACGATGACCGACCCACGAACCGACGAAGAGGAAAAGGACGGCAAGGCCCGAAACGATTTCCGCTGGGTGGATGAGAACGTAAAGCTTGCCCGGCTTTACCTAACTACGCTCGCGGCCGATGCCGCCGGCAAACGCGAGGTGAAAAAGATCGGCGATGTCGGCCGCCACGTAACCGCGTTCGATTGGTCGCCGGACGGCAAACGAATCGCCTTTGCTCACGTAAAGTCGCCGGTCGTTGATTTTTGGCCTACCTCTGATATTTCTATCGTCGATGTAAGCTCGGGCTCGGTTTCCGTACTCGCCGCAACGGAAGCGGCCGAGGCGAACCCGATGTTCTCGCCCAACGGTAATTTCATCGCCGCGTCGGTCAGCGATCTTCCCGTCCGCTGGGCACAAAGCAATCGCATCGCGATCTACCCCGCGGGCGGTGGTTCGCCGCGAAAGATGGCGGCGTCGTTCGACGGCCAGCCGAACATGATCGCTTGGAAGCCCGACAACGGTCGAATAGTGTTCAGCGAAGCAAAGGGAACCGGAACTGCTCTTTACGAAGCGACCGTCGTGACCGGCGCGGTTAGTGAGTCGCAGTATGAGAACAGCGTCATTAGCGGAATAACGATGGCTGCCGATGGCTCAATGTACGCTTTTGTAACCCAGAACGAAGCGACGGCGCCAGAGGTTCACGTTGTCCGCTCGGGAGCGGCCGCAACAACCCGGATCTCGAGCGCGAATGCCGAATATGCAAAGTACACGGTTCCGCGGACCGACGTCATCAAATGGAAGAGCAAAGATGGCCGCGAGATCGAAGGGCTCCTGACCTATCCGATGGGCTATACTGCGGGCACCAAGGTTCCGTTGATCCTGAATATCCACGGCGGGCCGGCCGGCGTCTTTAATCGAAATTATGTCGGCGGCCGCGGGGCCTATCCGCTCGCCTCCCTTGCTGCTAAGGGCTACGCTGTCTTGCGGCCAAATCCGCGCGGGTCTTCGGGCTACGGCGTCGAATTTCGTCGGGCGAATATCCGCGACTGGGGCGGGATGGACTACGAGGACCTGATGACCGGGGTTGACCACGTCATCGCGATGGGCGTCGCCGACGCAAACCGGCTTGGCGTAATGGGCTGGAGCTACGGCGGTTACATGACATCGATGATCATCACTAAAACCGACCGCTTCAAGGTGGCCTCGGCCGGGGCACCGGTAACGAATCTGATGAGCTTTAACGGCACGGCGGATATCCCCTCGTTCGTCCCCGATTATTTCGAGGCAGAGTTTTGGAACGACCCAGCCGTTTACGCGAAGCACTCCGCGATGTTCAACATCAAGAATGCCAAGACCCCAACGCTGATCCAGCACGGCGAAAACGACATCCGCGTGCCGATCTCACAGGGCTATGAGCTTTACGTGGCACTCAAACGCAAAGGCGTGCCGACCCGGATGATAGTGCTCCCGCGGCAGCCGCACGGCATTCAAGAACCGCGGCTCCAGATCGCGACGATGCAGAGCAACCTCGACTGGTTCGAAAAATACCTAAAATAAGCCACGAAAACGCGGATCACTTTGGTCGTTATCGTCTCGTTCGCAGCCCTCACGTTCCCTCAGGGCCTTGTCGGCACCCGATAGCTCCGATCCGGCCATTTCCACTCATCGGGCTGCAAGAATCCGTGACCTTGCCTTGCTTTCCGTTGTACCCGAGCCGGCCCGCATATCCGCGGGTCGGTTGCAGTAACACTCCGAACGCCGATTCGAAAGATCCGGCATAAAAAAACTCAAAAAAATTGTCGGAGTTCCGGCGTTATCTACGCATTCAGGGGCAACACCCAATTTCGTGCCCTTGGAGAACTCGGATAATGCAATTTTCAAAGCGACTTGGAAGGCTGCGAACGCTGACCATCACCATCTGCCTCCTCGCCCTCGCCGCCGGCGGAACTACTGCATTTACTGCCTTTGCAGATAGTTCCGGAACCGTTCGCGACCTTATCGGAGCCGTGATTCCGGCCACATTGGCACGAGAATTGGCCGTAGCCGGCGAGGCGAATCAAAAGCCCGAGGGCGATCGTGCCGGCAGCCCAAGTGCGAGATTGATCTTTGGCCGCGGTGATCTTCCGCTTTTGTTCCCGCAACGCCGTGATTCGATATTTCTTTTCGACCCCGCAAGCGGACCGCAGGTCGTCTCCTCGATCAAAGACTTTGAGCCTGCATGGTCGCCCGATGGCTCAAAGATCGTCTTTATCAGCCTCCGCGACGGACCATCACCGTCAAACTACTTCCAAAGGCAGCAGTATCGCGAGATCTATACAATGAACCGCGACGGTACGGACCAGCGTCGGCTTGGCGGTGTCTTTTTTGGCGGAGAGTCGCAGCCTTCATTCTCATTTCATACGAATCCCAACGACCAACGCATCGTTTATACGGCCGATTATTCGGGTCAGGGCACCGGAATATACACGATGAACACGTCGGGCGGCGACCAGCAGGTTCTGTTGTCGGATATCGAGGGCGCGTGCTTTACGAAGGAACCGATAAAGGCCGGTCGGAATCAGAGTCGAAAGTCGGATCGTGTATTTCCCGGGATCTGGGGTGGGATCGATACACCGAACTATTCGCCGGATAACCAGCACATCATATTTGGCTATGCCGGTTTCGATGGCGTAAACGTCTATCGGATAAACTCCGACGGGTCGAACTGTACCCTGCTTTACGAATCAGAAGGTTCTTACTTCGCGACCGAGGCCCGTTACTCGCCTGACGGAACGAAGATCGCTCTTTTTCATCGCGTGGATATCATTGCCGGCGGGCAGGGCGAAAACGCAGGGCCATTTACGCAAAGGATACTGCGAGTCATCGATTCGACGACGGGTGAGATCCTGAACGACTACCAACCGCCTAATTTCTGGAGCTCGCCTGTATGGTCGCCTGATGGCAGCGAGATCGCGTATCTGGGCGGCTCGATCGATCCCGAGGGGAACGAGGTCGCGAACAATGAGATCTGGACCTTTGACCTAACGACCCAGATACCTGAGCAAGTGCTTTTCGACGGCGTACCGGAGGCGTTTCAAGGGTTGAGCTGGCGTGTGCCGGCCGCCGCGACTCCACTGCTTAGGATCCGGATCAACGATCCGAATCCGGTTACTGCCGGCCAATCGACGACCGGTACCGTTTATCTTTCGGCTCCGGCCCCGGCAGGGGGAACTGTCATCAACCTGTCTCGCTCGGGAGCAACCGGGATCATCGATCTTCCGCAGTCGTCCGTGACGGTTCCGGAGGGTGCGACCGAAGCGACATTTCCGATCAACACCACGGTCAGGCTCGACCACCGTAGCAATGATGTGACCGCAAGTCGATCAGCGCCGTTCGCCTTGGCAACCGCGACTGTCAGCGTCTCACCGTCGCGGCCGGATATACGTGTTGTTAGCGTTGATGCGCCGGAAACAGTTGGCCCGGCAACGCCGTTCCAGATCACCTCGACCGTCGACAATATCGGGCCGGTGACGACAGGCAGCGGATTCACGGACAAGGTTTTCTTTTCCACAGATGCGATCTTCGACAGCGGCACCGACCTTGAGGTCAGTTCGGTCGCGCAGGCAACATTGCTCCCGAGCGGGATAAGCGTAAAACAGCTTAACGTCACGATTCCTTCGAATCGCGTCCCATCGAACGGCACATATTATCTTATCTACGAGGCAAACTCGTTTCGCAACGTGGATGAAGGCGGAGCGTATGCGAACAACCAGGTGGCAGTGCCAATAGATGTTGTGCTTCCGGACCTGGTGGCCGAGGACGTCGTCGTGCCAGCGGTCGTCGAACCCGCAGTCAACTACCCGGTCAGTTGGAAGGTGCGGAACATCGGCGGGGCCACAACCGGCAATTCTCAGTTCTTTTCGCACAAGCTTTACTTTTCGTTCGACCAAACGATCGGCAATACAGACGACATCGAACTATCTTCGCGTTCCGATATCAACCTCGGGCCTGGTGGAGTGATCACGGTCAACGCTAATATTAGCGTTCCTTCAGTACCCGCTCGCCCGAGCGGGCCGGGAAAATTCTATGTAAAAGTTGATGAACTCAATTCAGTCAACGAAGGGTTGCCGGATGGAACAGGCGAAACGAACAACACAACAGCTGTCGACATAGACTTCCAATACAACATATCGGACCTTCAGGTAACTGCGGGCTCTGCCCCGGCCGAGGTCGAGACAGAGACCGCGTTCGCTGTTTCGTGGACAACGGCGAATGCGGGGAACAAGATATCGCCGCCATCTACGGATCGTGTCTATTTTTCCGCTGACAACCAGGAAGGCGGTGATGTGTTGCTCGGTTCGTTCGCTCTGCCGGCGGTCGGCCCGGGACAGAGCGTGGACCGGATTCAGGACGTCACTATTCCGACCTCGGCGATCCCGGCTTCTGGCAACTTCTACGTCTATGTAAAAGCCGACGCTACGAACAGCGTTAATGAGGGCGAGAACGAGGGGAATAATACGCGGTTCATCCCTCTCTTTGTAAGGCGGCTGCTGCGGCCGGACCTGCAGGTAACGAACATAACAGCGCCGAACACTGCCTTCTTTGGCCAGACCATCCAGGTTCAATGGACCGTAACCAACAATGGCCAGGGCCCGACCAACGCGTCCTTGTGGCGCGACCGCGTAAACCTGAACACCAACGGCAGCAGCTCGACCGGCAAGGTCGCTGAGGTTGAGAACATCACGGCTCTCAACCCGGGCGAAAGTTATATTGCCTCTGCCACGTTCA
Source organism: Acidobacteriota bacterium (assembly GCA_019639235.1). GTDB lineage: Bacteria > Acidobacteriota > Blastocatellia > Pyrinomonadales > Pyrinomonadaceae > OLB17. The sequence continues at coordinate 25,867 of JAHBSG010000019.1, forward strand.
AGATCCCGAACGGGCTTGTTGGGTCGTACCAGATAGTTCTTACCACCGACGTCAACGGCAAGCTGAACGAAGAGATAACGACCAACAACAAACTTACGCGGAACATCGACCTGAACGTGCCACCGCTTCCGGATCTGATAGTCACAAACGTTCAGGCGCCGGAACAAGCATTTGCCGGCCAGGAGATCGACATCAACTGGACGATCGAGAACATCGGCGATGCGACAGCAAGGTACGAGCGTGCGGACGAAAACGGTGTGAGCTTTTGGCGGGATCGCGTCTACCTTTCGCGCGATACCATTCTAAACACGAGCCAGGACAGACTGATCTTTACAACTCCGGCCAGGTATACGCCGCTCGCCGCTGGAGCCTCGTACCCCGAGGACACCAGTACACACGCGCCAGCGGGCCAACCCCAATTGGCCAAGATCCCGATCGATGTTGAAGGTGCGTGGTATGTCTTTGTGGTCTCTGATTTCAGCAATGACGTTTACGAATTCAACGCCGAGAACAATAACACTGCTTACGATAACGAAGGCATCGGCTCGCCAATGCCGATCCTTATCACGCCTCCGGACCTTGTGATCGATAATGCGCCCGTAGCGCCTGACAACGTCACCGCGGGTGATTCGGTTGCAGTAACTTTCGCAACCAGAAACCAGGGCGCGTTTCCCGCCGCCGTTAGCCGGCGGGACGGCATTTACTTCTCGTCCGACAACGTTTTTGACGCCAGCGATACACTGCTCGCGAGCGCGAATCGTCCGGCTCTTGATGCGGGAGCGGTCGATAACCTGGCGTTCAACATTGAGATTCCCAGATGCGTCGGCGGGACCTACTATTTGATCGCCGTCACCGACATCGACAATAGGGTCGCCGAGTTCGACATCAAGCTCGATGCCGAAGCGAATAATGCGAGTCCCGCCAAACAGATCCAGGTCGCACTCACGCCTCCCGATCTTCAAGTAACTTCGGTGACGCATACACCCGTGTCAGGTCCCGGCACATCAGTATCGGTCACCTGGACAGTGGCTAATACAGGGACAGGAGCCGCCAACCGCGCTCGGCGAGACCGGATAGTGCTTGTGTCTCAATCCGGGTACGCAACGACCCTCCTCGGAAGCATCGAGCAGCAGCCGCTTGCGGCCGGGGCTTCTGTTACTCGGACGGAGTCTTTCTTCCTCCCGACGTTCATGAACGGCGAATACCGGATCGCCGTACTCGCCGACCACGACAACACGATCTTCGAATGCGGCGGCGGCGAAGCGAACAACGAAGGAACAGCCGACCCATTCAGCGTAACCAATGGCCTTCCCGACATTGTCGTCGATGCCGCCAGCGCACCAACGACCCCGATCGTGGCCGGCTCGCAATTCCCGGTCGAATGGACGACGCGAAATGCCGGAGGAGCCCTGAACGGAACCACCGGATGGGGCGACATTGTTTATCTTGCCCGCACGCCGAATTTTTCCACGACATTCCGCGTCCTGGCGGTCACGAATATTCAGCAGCCGCTCGCTACCGGAGAGACGTACACCCGCCAGGCGAACGTCTCGACCGGCAACCTTGCCGCCGGAACTTATTACGTTTTCGTCGCTGCCGATGCGCGTACCAATATCTTTGAGGGCCCGCAAAACAGCGAGTTTGAAACGAACAATATCTCTCAGGCGATTCCGGTCACGATTACATCGCCCGGTGTCGATCTTCAGACAACCGTGAACTCCGTAGCCCCGCCGACATACTCCGGCCGCTCGGTAAATATCGAGTGGACCGTAACGAACTTCGGTGATACACAAACGCTCGGCAGCTATTGGTTTGACTGGGTCTATCTCTCGCGAGATTCGGTCATTGACAGCACCGACCGTGTTCTCGGACGAATCGCGAGAGACGGAGTTCTGGCTGCCTCGGAAAGCTATACGAAGACGGAGTCTCTTCGTCTGCCGGACGGACTCACCGGCGACTATCGGATACTTGTGAAGGCCGATGGCCGGAACGAGCTTGCCGAAAGCGACGATGAAAATAACCTGAGTGCGCCGTTCCCGGTCGTACTCGAGCTGCCGCCTCCAGCGGACCTGAACATCACGAACATAACGGTGCCTGCGTCCGGTTCGCCGGGCAGTTCGATGGTATTCCAGTGGACCGTTCAGAACTCCGGTGACTTCCCGGCGGTCGGGCCGTGGCGCGACACGGTCTATCTCTCACGCGATCAGTTCTGGGATGCAGGCGATATCCTGATCGGGCAAAGCAATCGCCAAGGGCAGCCGCTTAATTCGTTCCAGAGTGAAGTACGATCTGCCGGTTTTCAATTACCGCCGATCGATGAAGGAAATTACTACGTTATCGTGCGGGTCGATTCGCAGAACCGTGTCCGCGAAAGCAACGAGGCGAACAACATCTCGACATCGTTGACCGCGGTCCCGATCACCATCGACACCCTGACGATGAACACGCCGTTCAATACACAGATCTTCAATGGCGGGTTCAAGTCGTTCAAGTTCGCGCCCGATGAGAATGAGACGGTGCTCATCTCGCTTGTTGGGCAACCGGGCAATAACAATAGCCTGTTCACCAACTTTCTCACGGCCGCAAGCCCCGCCGACTACGATTTTCAGGGCAACGGCCTGGAAAGCGAACGACAGGAAAACCTTGTCCCGAATACAGGGCCGGGCCCGTATTACTCTTTGGTCACGCACGAACTCATCGACAACAACGTCGCTCCACGGTTCGAAAAGGAGCCCGTAGAGGTAAAGAACGGCCAGATGGGTGTTCCGCCGCCGCCACAGGACATCACGATAACGGCAACCGTGCTTCCGTTCTCGGTGAGAAGCGTCGTCCCGGAACGCGCCGGAAACGCCGGCAAGGCAACCCTCGTCATCAACGGTGCCAAGTTCCAGCCAGGCGCAACGGTCGAGCTGGTAAACGGCGGCACGGTGCTTACGCCGTTCAAATCCGCCGTCGGCAACACACGGATAGCTGCGATCTTTGATCTTAAGGACAAGTCACCGGGTACATACGACATCCGCGTCACAAATCCGGATTCGCAGGTGACGCTACTTGAAGACGGGTTTGAGATCGTACCGGGAGGCGGCCACAGTTTGCGGCAAAGCATCGATGGCCCCGGATTCCTGCGTTTCGGCGCAAGGAATGTCAGATACACAGTGACGGCGGCAAACGACGGGTTGAATGATGCGTTCCTGGTGCCGCTTCTGATACACATTCCGGCCGGGTACGAATACAGGCTCGACCAGCGGAACATTCTCGATTTTTCGAGCACGCTGCCACCGGAACTCGCATCCGAGCCAACGAGCTACCACATCGAGCACGAATACGGGCGGATCGTCGTGCTGATGCTCCCGATACTTCGTGCCGGCGGCGAGGTCAATATCGGCATCAATATCGACCCGGCGACCTTTGCACGGTTCGCTATTAGCGCTGTGGTGCTACCCCCGCTCGACGAGATGATGAAGCTCGGCTTCGACGAGGTCGTCGCCCAAACACCGGGACTTTCCGAATTTGGTACCGGCGGGGGAGCTGGCACGTCGAACTCTCCAAGCTCACAAGATTGCCGCGAAAAGGTGAATGCCGAGATCAAGAAGTGCTATCTCGGCTTCGCCAGATCCCTGTTCTTTTACCTTCTGTCATTCATTCCGGGAGGTAACGACGACTGCCTTGCCGCCGCGGCCGGGTTCATCAACGGGGTTGCCGATGTCGCATCAAACGTAGTTCTCAATAACGTTGTCTTGGGCGATAAGTTAGACGGCCTGGGCGTAGCCGGCTCGGGAATGACCTTGATGGGCTCCTTGATAACGAAAGGATTAGCATGTGCGGGGAGGTCCATTACCGCTCTCGATCTTGCTTTCAAGATCGCCGGAGCACTTCAGTTATTGATCGACCTATACAAGTGTATGAATTTGGATTGGTGTACACCGGTCGGTCGGCCAGCCGCAAACGACCCGAATGAGAAATATGGGCCGCGTGGGTACGGTAATGAACAGTTCGTCCCTGCACGCCGGGCACTGCATTACCAGATCAGCTTTGAGAATCTGGCCGAAGCCGATGCACCGGCGCAGCGGATATTCATCACAGACCAGTTGCCGCCGGAGCTTGACCCTCGGACCGTTCGATTGAAGGAGATAGAATTCAATCACCAGCGGTTCGTGGTGCCGGACAACCGGGCGTTCTATTCAACCCGCGTTGATTTCAACGCTAACGGCAACTCGATCAAGGCCGATATCTCCGCCGGGCTCGATGTCATAAATCGGCGTATCACGTGGACGATGACCGCGATCGACCCGCAAACAGGCGATCTGCCGATAGATCCGTTCATCGGCCTGCTGCCACCCAATAACGAGACGAACGACGGACAAGGGTTTGTGACATTTACGGTCGAGGCGTACCCGACCTTCCCAAACCGGACCCCGATCGCAAACAATGCCACGATCATCTTTGACCAACAGGCCCCGATCGTGACCAATACGACGACAAACCTTCTCGACAGCGTTGTGCCGGCAAGCCAGGTCGCACCGCTCGCACCGGCGCAAGGCTCGAACGAGTTCGTATTGAACTGGACAAGCAATGACGATATGGACGGCTCCGGTTTTGCTTACTGCGAGATCCGCGTTTCTGAGAACAATGGGCCGTTCCGTCCTTTCATAACTTCAACAACTCCGTCGGGCTCGGAGACCTTTATCGGAAACTGGGGCACGGATTACGCCTTCTACAGTTCGTGCGCCGACAACGCGGGGAATATCGAGGCGGCTCCGGCCAACCCGGATGCGACGACAAAGACGCCGGGCGGAGCGACCGAATCCGACGTTGCTCCGAGGCCGAACGGAAGCGACGGCACCGTCGGCGGTGATGACGTCGCACAACTACGCCGGTTTGCGGCAGGGCTTGATACGGACCTTCTCTTCAACGAGTTCCAACGTGCTGACACGGCTCCGCGAGAAGAAGGCGGGAATGGGCTGCTCTCCGTTGCAGATGTGATGCAGGGCCGGCGCTATGCCGCCGGACTCGATCCCATCGCAAGGGCCTTTGGCCCGAATGCAGCGTCTGGTTCCCCCGGTGTCTCCAAGCCGGCGGCCGAGTTCGGTTCACCGCGAAGACTAACACCGGTTCGGGTCTCGCGTATTGGCAATGTGCTTCAACTTGGTATCGAACTTGAATCTGAGGGCGACGAGTCCGGGCTTGGGTTCACGCTTAACTTCGATCCCGCAATCCTTTCCTCGCCTCGAAATATCGTCGCCGGTAGCGGAGCTTCCGGTTCGGCTGTCACTGTCAATGACAGCGAGGCGACGTCCGGAAAACTCGGGATAATCCTTGATCGTGCGCCGAACCAGCCGATCGAGGCCGGGGTTCGTCAGGTACTTCTTATCGAGTTCGACGTCGCTCCCGGAGCCCCGACCTCGACAACAATGAGCTTTGGCGGCGGAGCGGTTACGGAAGAGGTTGTCGGTGCGGATGCATTGGCCTTGCCGTCGGCGTTCCCCGAGACGGTCGTCTCGCTTGCCGGTCCGACCTCAGCGAGCGTTGAGCTTACCGGGCGCGTGACTTCGCGGAGCGGATTTGCTGTGCCGAACGCCGAGGTTGTCGTCATCGACAAGGCCGGTGCCTCGCGGCGGGTCCGAACGAATCCGTTCGGAAAATTCACTGTCTCAGAACTCCCGGCGGGGCAGACGTATTTTATCCAGGTCAAGGCTAAGGAACACCTATTCGACATCGTCGTCATTGACCTTGCTAGCGACGTTTACGACCTCGAGGTCGTCGCCCGCGAATGATCTCTTGAAGGAACCTCCCGTTCCTATTTGGCCGGGTACTAAACCCGGCCCTTTTTTAATCCGGTCACGTCGTTTTCGTCATATAATGATGCACGGAATGGTTATTCGGACTGCTAATGAATGCGACCGTGATGGTATCTGGGAGATAATCCGGGAGGTGATCGCCGGCGGGGATACTTATGTCTTTGATCCGGGGTCTTCGAGAGAAGAGATGCTCGACTACTGGTTCTCGCCCGAGAAGTACGTTTACGTTGCGTCAGAAATGAGCAGCCAAGAAACCGAGGTCGTTATCGGCACGTTCTGGTTAAAGGCGAATCAGCCCGGCCTTGGCGATCACGTCTGCAACGCTGCGTACATGGTTTCGCCCGAGGCCCACGGCAAGGGCATCGGGCGAAAGATGGCCGAGTTTTCGCTCGAAGAAGCCCGCCGGCTCGGCTTTACCGCAATGCAGTTCAACTTCGTCGTCGCCTCGAACACAGCGGCGGTTCGGCTTTGGCAGTCGATCGGGATGGAGATCATCGGCACCATCCCCCACGCCTTCCGCCACAAAACCCTCGGCCCGACCGACGCCTATATAATGTTTCGAGAACTCTAGCTCGGCCGCGCGATCAATTCGGCGGCATTCCTGCCTTCTCGGCACGTGCTTGCAGGTCTTTAGCTATTTCCGCATCGAGTACCTGAAGAACGGCGATCTGCGTTCGAACCCCGGCGTAGTTCTTCAGGTTCATATATGCCAGCCCGAGGCCCAGTTGTGCCACAACTTCCTTGGCGTCGAGTGCGATCGACTTTTTATAAGTTTCGACCGCCCGCTGGTTCTGCTTGGTGTTCAGGTAGGCGTCTCCCAGATATGCAAAGACAAGAGCCGATTTCGGAGAAAGCACCGCAGACCTCTCGTAGTATGGGATCGATTCCGCATAAAGATTCTGGTTGTAATAGGCGTTTCCCAGATTGAAATGGGCGTCGGACAAGTCGGGATTTAACTTGATCGCCTCAGTAAGCGGAGCTACGGCGTCCTTATAGCGTTTCTGGCCATTTAGGATCATCCCTAGGTTTATCTTTGCCGTCGCGTGTTTCGGATCGATCCTTATCGCTTCTCGTGTATATTTCTCCGCGTCCGGGTATTGCTTGGCTTTGTAGAGCGAGTACCCGAGGAAATAATTCGCGTTGAAGTTGTTGGGCTCGATCAGGAGTTCGTCCCAAAACGCCGCGGCCGCGTTCGTAAAATCATTGATCAAAAGATTTGCCCGGCCGACGTATTCATGATACTTGGCCACCTTTGCCGAGATCTGTGCCGCTTTAGCGAAAGGCGGAAGGGATTCCTTGTACTTGCGGAGATTGAAGAGCGACAAGCCATAGTTGAAAAAAGCGGCGTCGTTCGCAGGCTCTTTTAGCGTTATCTTTCTGAAAGTTTCCGCTGCAGCCTCGAACTGCTTGGCATTGAACTGCTGAAGTCCGGTTTGGAAATCCGGATCCTGCGCGTTGGCAACGGCTGCGGAGAGAACAAGAAAAGCGAAGGTCGTAACGAGTAGTTTCTTCATAATGGGGCCTCAAACCGAGGAAATAATAATACCAAACTTGGGTGATGTCACCCGCAAACGAAAAAAACCGGCCGTCCATCGAAGAACGGCCGGGCTATGAGCATTCGCGGCTAGCGCGGCTTGATCGTAACGGTAAGTGTGTATGCACCCTCGGTCCTTTTTCCTGCGCCGGCAACACCGATCAGGATGCTGTACGGTGAGTTGACCGAGATGAAGTCGAACTTGCGTGTTCCGTCGTCGCGGTTCGTAACGCGACGTCCGGACGGCAGATTTGCGTAGAGCGGATAGCTTGCTTCGCACGAGATAGCCGAGCGGATGTTTGGCGGCAGCGGCTGATCTCCCGCAGCCATCCCTTGCCTGATCCCGTAGAGGCTGAGCCGCGCGTTGCCCTCTGGCTTGAGCGTGACGGTCATCGCCGATGCCGCCGGGAGCGTTATCCGGTAAAAGACGTGGTTGCCGTCAAACATCTCGAACCGAGTTCCCGGAAAACACGCAACGCTGCTGCTCTCGGCCCAACGGAGCGGGATCGTCTGTCCGGCGGAGATATTTCCTTTGATCTCACCGATATTGGAGTTTGCAGGAAGCGTCAAGGGGATGACCTTGACCTGCGGTTCGCTTTGGGCAAGCGTGAAGGCGGCAAGCGGCAGCAAAAGCAAAAAAGCTCGGATAATTGACTTCATCGTAAACGGAACCTCCCTTTTGATTGGTAATGGGCAAACAGGTTCGGCCGCGGCCGCTCCTGCACAAAATGGTTAAAGTTCGTCGATCCGGAGATCGTGAGGAGAAAGAATTGACCCAAGAATCATAACCCAAAAGCCGTGCTTCGGAAAAAGCAGAAGCTCGGCCGCTACAATAAACCGCGGCTGCGATAGCCGTTCGGCGGGGAAGTATTCTACAATCCATTCTTTGTATGACGATCGACGAACAACTGGAGTTTTTGGGAAAAGGCACCGTTGACCTTATCCGCGAAGAGGACCTGCGAGCGAAGCTTGAGCGTTCGGCAAAGACGGGAAAGCCGCTTCGCGTAAAGCTCGGGCTCGACCCGACGGCGCCGGATATTCACCTTGGCCACACGGTCGTGATCCGGAAGCTGAAGGCCTTTCAGGATCTCGGCCATACTGTCATTTTCCTCATCGGCGATTTCACCGGAATGATCGGTGACCCATCGGGAAAGAACGTCACCAGGCCGCCGCTCTCGCGTGAAGAGGTCAACGCAAACGCCGAGACCTACAAGCAGCAGATGTTCAAGCTGCTCGACCCCGAAAAGACGGAACTTCGTTTCAATGGCGAATGGATGGACAAATTCACCGCCCAGGATTTCGTAAAGCTCTGCGCCAAAACGACCGTCCGCCAGATCCTCGAACGCGACGACTTTACCAAGCGGATGCAGGAGGAAAAGCCGATCTCGCTCCACGAATTGCTCTATCCGCTAACGCAGGGCTATGACTCGGTGGCGCTTGAGTCGGACGTCGAGCTCGGTGGGACCGATCAGAAGTTCAACCTGCTTATGGGCCGCAATCTTCAGCGCGAGTTTGGCCAGGAGCCGCAGGTGATAATCACCACGCCGCTGCTTGAGGGCCTGGACGGCGTCAACAAGATGTCGAAGTCGCTGAATAACTACATTGGCATCGAGGAGCCGCCAAATGAGATGTTCGGCAAGGTAATGTCTATCTCCGATGAGCTGATGTGGCGTTACTACGAATTGCTGACCGACCTAACCGGATCTGAGATCTCAAACTTGAGGTCTGAAATTGATAAGGGAGAAAATCCCCGAAACCTGAAGGTCAGGCTAGCAAAGCTGATAATCACGGACTTTCATTCCGCGGCCGATGCAGAAGCCGCCGAAGAGGACTTTAACCGCCGGTTCGTCCAGAAAGAAGTGCCCGATGATATCGAACTAAAGCAAATGCCTGCAGGCACTTACAGGCTCGCCGAGCTGCTTGCCGAAACGGGACTTGCCGCTTCGAAGGGCGAGGCAAAACGGCTGATCGAGCAAGGCGGAGTAAAGATCGACGGCGAAAAAGCATCGAACTCCGCAGCCGAGATAAGCGTCTCTGATAATGAGATCTTGATGCAGGTGGGAAAGCGTAAGTTTCTTAAGCTGATTGGAAACTAACGAACCCGCGACTATAATTTCAGACGCTGACGTGATCAAACCGGCAAGGGCAAAAAGAGAGAAATTCGCCGAGCGGATCAATGAATTGATCGCCGCCGAGCGACCGTTGCGCGAACTTGCCGGCAATCTCTCGCGGGTTGCGAAATACGCCATCGACGAAGCGAACAGCCTTTCGCTCGAGCGGGTCGAGGTTCGGCTCCCTCGGTTGCCGAAAAAGCTCGATGGGTTTCGCGTCATTCACCTCTCGGACATTCACCATAGCCCGTTCACTTCGCTCGACCACATTCGCCGGGCGGTGAAGGTCGCGAACCGGCTCAAGCCCGATATGTTCGTGCTTACGGGCGACTACGTCTCTCACGAGCGCGAATACATCGAGCCTGTCGCCGAGGTTCTCGGCGGCCTGAAAGCCGAATTCGGCGTTCACGCCTGTCTCGGCAACCACGACCATTGGACCGACGCACCGCTTGTGGTTTCAGCCTTTCGGCAGTCGGGCATCAATATGCTGGTCAATGAAGGCCAGCGGTTCGAGGCTCGCGGGGCGGCGTTTTGGCTTGCCGGGGTTGACGACCACATGGTCGGCGAAACGGATCTTCCGGCGGCGATGAAGGGCTCGTTTCCGGACGAGTTCAAGCTCTTGCTTGCCCATAATCCGATCATTTTTCGTCAAGCGGTTCGCCGCGGCATCGATCTAACGCTTAGCGGGCATACCCACGGTGGCCAGGTCCGTGTCCGCACACGAACACCCAAGGATCGGCTTATTCCACGACGCCGGCTCTCGGCCGGGCTCCATCGCCGAAAGGATTCGCACATTTACATCACCCGCGGCATCGGCACGGTCGTTCTTCCGGTCCGCTATCAATGCCCACCGGAGATATCTTTGCTTGAACTCAAAGCCGAATGATCCTGACCATCCCCAATTTGCTCACATTTCTCCGAATGGCTCTGATCCCGGTCTTTGCCAGCCTTCTGTTTTACGGTAACAGCCATTGGGCACTGCTCGTCTTTGTCATCGCCGGTGTTTCGGACGGCATAGATGGCTTCGTCGCCCGTCGGTTCAAGCAGGAATCCGAACTCGGTACGATCATCGACCCGATCGCCGATAAGCTCCTCATGACGGTCGCCTTTATCGTGCTCTCGCTGCCGGGTGTTCTTGAACCGGTCCGCTTTCTGCCAGTTCCGTTTTGGGTAACGGCCGCCGTCATCGGCCGAGACGTTCTGATCATCACGGTCGCGGGTGCGATCAATATAATGACCGGCTTCAAGGGCTTCCGGCCCTCGTGGCTCGGCAAGCTGTCAACCTTCGTTCAGGTCGTTGCCGTAACGCTTGTCCTCGTCGCGGCGGTAACCGGGTATAGCTTCTATCTCCCGACAGTTTACTTCTTCGTTGTCCTGCTCGCGGTCGTCTCAGGGATTCATTACATCTTTCAGGTTGCAAAACTAATGAAAGAGGAAGAGGCCGCTAAGAAAGAGGATTCCGCACCTTCCGGCGAGCAATGAAAAAGGCCGCCTCGTCTGAAGCGGCCCTTGGTCATGTATGCCTTGCGAATCACTGAGCGAGGCTCAGGCTGACCGTCCGGCGGCCAAAGCGGCGTGCTTCCGCACAGCTTGCCATCCAGATGTCGATCTTATTTCCTTTGATCTTTCCGCCGGTGTCGGCAACAAGGTATTCGCCCGAACGGCCGCCGCCATCGATATAGACCTTAGTTCCGAGCCGGAGCACACGCGGGTCGGCGGCGATGATCCCATTGCGGACCGTTGCACCGCTCGCGGTACGACCACGAAGGCAATAGGCGGTCGCAACAAAGCGGCCCTTGCTCGCACCTCGTGCACGCGAGGAGGCCGTCTTCTTAACAAGCTTGTTGCCTTCCTGTTCGGCTTCTTCTGCCTTTGCGGGTTCTTCCTTCTTCTCAACCGTCGGCTTTGCCGTTGCTTCTTTGTTGATCTTTGGTGTTTCTGCGGGAACTGCTTCTGCTGTCGGGATGTTCTCTTCTACCTGTTCTTCGATGTTAAAGTTCTCAGCCTTTTCGGTCGTCGTTTGTGCATAGACAAACACGACCAAAAGACTCAAGAGCGCCAAGAGCGCGCCCGATTTCAATAAATTTTTCATAAAACCAACCATTAAAAATTAAACTATCTCTTAAAAGTCAAAAATAGCGGATGTCACCGTGGAGAACAGCCACTATTCATAAATAAACATGACCCAATTATCTATCGCCAAAACATTGGTTTCGGCTTGTCCCTCGGCATCGGCTTTGGAACACCTTAAAACCCTATCATCTAAAAAATGGCTTGTCTAGCCTCGAAAAGGGGTCAAAATAGCCACTGCCGGCTGCCGCCGAACGAAACTATTGTGCAAAAATACGCCGTTCTGTTAGACTATCGTCGCACTCGCGGGATGCCTTTCCGCCGGGTTCACCCTACGCAAGCGATTCTACTACCGATAAGTTGAGGCCCAACCAGATGCAGGACAGACGCCAAGGCGGGCGATACGCCATATCTTTTCCCATCCAGATCCGGTGGAAGGACGAGGCAGGAAACGAGGTTACCGAGGACGGCCTAACGGAGAACGTCGGCCCGGCCGGCACGCTCGTTTACCTTCCGCGGAAGCTCCCGACTGTCGGTTCAAAGGTGAACCTGACCGTAACCGAAAACCTTGACGACCCCGTGACCGTTACGGCCCAGGTAATCCGGCTCGAACGCAACGCCGCCCATCCGCAAGCAGCGCTCAACCTGGTCGAGGGCATGCGGAACTGGAAGAAAAAGGTCTGGGAGCTTGCCGCTGAAACTATCGCAGGCCAGGAGCCTGAAGAAACCGACGATTGGTAAAAGAGTGAGCGGTGAGCTGTGAACAGTGAGCAGTGAGCAGTAAGCAGTAAGCAGTAAGCAGTAAGCAGTAAGCAGTAAGCAGTTAGAAGGCTAACAGCTTGATCCGAAAAATGACGTCCACAACTCTGCTTGCTGCTTACCTCACTGCTCACTTTTAACGTATGAAAATTCTCGTACTCGGAGCGGGCCGCATGGGACATGGTGCGGCCTTTGATCTTGTCCACAACTCGCCGGGCGTTGAACAGGTAACGGTTGCCGATGCCGACCTGAAAAAGGCGGAGGCGGTCGCCGAGGCCGTCGGCACCTCGCGGATAGACGCCCATCATGTTGACGCCGCCAACCATTCGGACATAGCCCGCCTGATGACCGGCCACGACTCGGCCATCTCATGCGTCAATTATTGGTATAACGAGTCGCTTTCGCGAGCGGCGATCGAGACCCAAACCAACTTCTGCGATCTCGGCGGCAACAATTACGTCGTCGATGCCCAGCTTGCTCTCGACGATGATGCAAAGGCCGCCGGGATAAACATCATTCCGGACTGCGGCCTCGCTCCGGGAATGGTCTCGATCCTTGCAATGCACGGCGCAGCCCGATTCGAGCGGCTCGACGAGATCCACATTCGCGTCGGCGGACTGCCGCAGCGGCCCGAACCGCCGCTCGATTACCAGCTCGTATTTTCGGTCGAAGGCCTTATAAACGAATACATCGAGGTCGCCCGCGTTATCCGCAACGGTGAGATAAAGGAGGTTCCGTCGATGACCGAGCTCGAATCGCTAGAGTTCGAGGGTTTTCCGCCGCTCGAGGCTTTTCAGACCTCCGGCGGCACTTCGACCCTGCCCGATACATTTCTCGGGAAGATCAAGGAGCTCGACTACAAGACCATTCGCTACGCCGGCCACTGTGAGAAGTTCAAGGCGATGATCGACCTCGGATTGTGCTCGAGTGAAGAGATCGTTGCCGACTTCGTCAAGGTGAAGCCCCGCAAGGTCTTCGGCGAACTTCTGCAAAAACACCTGCCCGCTGATGGCCCGGACTACGTACTCGTCCGGCTCGAATTCGTCGGAACGGGCTTGGCGGCCGGACCGCAGGCGTCCTCGCCTGCATCGCCGCAGGGCGGCGAAACCGCCCGTCTCCGCTACGACATCGTAGACAAGCTAGACCCCGAAACCGGCCTCTCGGCAATGATGCGAACGACCGCCTTTCCGGCATCGATCATCGCTCAGATGATGGCACGCGGCGAGGTCCTTGCCCGTGGAGCAACCCCGCAGGAAAAAGCTATCGACCCGGAAAAATTTGTCGCCGAGCTCGCCCGGAGGGACATCCGGATCATGGAATCGTGAATTCAGGTGTTCGGAGGTCGAGTGGCTCGGGCTCCCGGTACAGGGAATCCGGCAGGACACCGTTGATCCACTTCAATCGTCGGAGCGGGTAGGCAAAAGAACGGCCGAGAGGTCTCACTCCTCACGGCCGTTCTGTCAGGTGTTGGAGGGCACCTTTTGCAGTTAAGTGTGGGCTAGTTCACGGGCTTGGTCTCGCCGGCCTCTTTTTTCTTGAGAGACTCCTCGCGACGCTGCTGCCAACGCTGGCGGCGTTCCTGCATCCGCTGTTGGCGTTCGACCCGATTCTGCTCGATCTGCTGCTTCTGCTCGGGAGTCAGAACGGCTTCGACCTGAGTCTTGACGAGCTCTGCACGCTGGCGGGCCTGCGAACGGAGCTGCTCGGCTCGCTGCTTTTGGTCTTCGGTGATCGTGCCGTCGCGGCGGGCCTGCATGATGGTCCGCATCTCTTCGCGAACGGATTCGTCCGGCCGGTTCGCCTGCATGATGCCGCGGATCTGCTCTTTCTGAGCATCGGTTAGGTCAATGCCGCGAAGCCCGCGCATCGCACCGCCCCGCCCACCACGCATTCCGCCTTTGCCGCGCATTCCTTTTCCAAAGCCGTCCTTGCCGCCGCGGCGTTCGTAACGCTGGCCTTCCTTCTTGCCGCCGTCATCGGTGGTTTGTGCGGCCGCTGCTCCTGCAAGACCCGTTACGAGCACCGCACCGGCTGCGAGCGACACCAATTTGCTTCTCAATTTCATATTTTTGACCTCTATATCAAGTATTCGGATGATTTCCTTATCGCATTTCTTACGACAATGGCTTAGACGGAGCGTCTGAGCATTTAGCCGAAAAAAGCTCGTAAAGATGTGTAAACGAGCGCCCGCGAAAACCACATGGGCAAAACCGGCGAATTGAACATTGCCGAAATAAAAGGCTAAAATGCGGAGTTTGCGGAAATTAACCGGAACCACGGAGCTAAATGCGTTTTTTGTCTGAGATCAATTCACCGGCCGACCTGCGGCAATTAAAGGTAGAAGACCTTCAAGAGGTCGCCGACGAGGTCCGCCAGTTCATAATCGACACATGTGCCCGCATCGGCGGCCACACCGGAGCCTCGCTCGGTGCGGTCGAACTTGCGGTTGCGATGCACTATGTGTTCGATACACCGAACGACCGGCTCGTCTGGGACGTCGGCCATCAGGCATACGCGCACAAGATCTTGACCGGCCGCCGCGATAGCTTTCATACCATAAAGCAATACGGCGGGCTTTCAGGCTTTCTTCGTCGTGACGAGTCGGAATACGACACTTTCGGGGCGGGGCACGCCTCAACCTCGATCTCGGCCGCACTCGGCATGGCGATCGCCCGCGACAAGCAGGGCGAGGATCATCACGTTTGCGCCCTGATCGGCGATTCGTCACTCGCGGGCGGAATGGCGATGGAGGCGATAAACCAGGCCGGCCACTTGAAGTCGCGGCTGATCGTCCTTTTGAACGACAATGAGATGTCGATCGCACCGGCCGTCGGTGCCTTGAATAGGTATCTGAACCGCATCAAGGAAGCGCAGAGCTATCAGCACCTGAAGGAAGAGATAGGCGACGCGCTCGAAAGCGTTCCCGGTTTTGGCCATAGCCTTCGCCGTGCGGCAAAGCATGTTAAGGATGCGATCGCCGCCGCGGTCCTTCCGGGTGCATTGGTCAACGAACTCGGCTTCAAATACATCGGCTACGTTGACGGCCATAATGTGCCGATGCTCGTCCGGGCGCTTGAAGAAGCAAAGAAGATAGACGACGGTCCGGTGATCGTCCACGCGCTGACCACCAAGGGCAAGGGCTTCCCGAACCCGGAAAGAAACTATTACGCTTACCACGCGACCGGGCCATTTGACCCGAAGACCGGCAAGGCCGTTAAGACCTCGGCAGCACCCGCACCGACCTACACAAAAGTTTTCGGCGAAACGCTTTGCGAGCTGATGGACACGGACGACAAGATCGTTGCAATCACGGCCGCGATGCCGGACGGCACCGGGATCGACATGGCGCTCGAACGCCACCCGGAACGCTCGTTTGACGTCGGTATTGCTGAGCAGCACGCAGTCACATTCGCGGCCGGAATGGCGTGCGAGGGAATGAAGCCCGTAGCCGCGATCTATTCGACATTTCTGCAGCGTGGCTTTGACCAGCTTATCCACGACGTTTGCCTGCAGGACCTAAATGTGACGTTCGGAATGGACCGTGCGGGTATTGTCGGCGCCGATGGCCCGACGCACCACGGCCTGCTCGATATCGCATACCTCCGCGGCTATCCGAACATCGTGCTTATGGCGCCGAAGGATGAAGGCGAGCTTCGCGATATGATGCACACGGCGATCGAGCACCCCGGGCCGGCGGCACTCCGCTATCCGCGTGGTAACGGCATCGGCGTGGACATTTCTGGCAAGCCGCAGCTCATCGAGATCGGCAAGGGTGAGATCGTCCGCGAAGGCGAGGACGTCGCCATCATCGCTTACGGCTCAATGGTCATGCCGTCGCTCGACGCGGCGAAAACTCTCGAAGCCGACAGCATCAATGCGACGGTCGTCAACGCGCGATTTGTTAAACCGCTCGACGAAGCACTTCTCACCGAGATCGCCGAGACACACCGGCTCGTTATCACGGTCGAAGAGGCTTATCTTGCCGGTGGCTTCGGCTCGGCGGTTCTTGAGCTTTACGAGCACAAGAATCTGCTCGAGGGGTTGCGGGTCGTGAGAATGGGCGTGCCGGACCGAATCGTAACGCACGGCGATGCAAAGTTGCTGCTCGCAAAGTACGGGCTCGATGCCGACGGCATTCACGAGAAGGTAAAAGTGACGCTCGCCGAGATACCGGCCTCGAAGAAGAGCTTGCGAACGCGGCTCCGGGCGGTAAAATAACTTTTAGATCTATTTGCTGTAATGAAGAAACAAGAAAAGCCAAAAAGCGGAATGCCGCTCCTCATTATCGGCCTCGTTTTCGTGGCCGCAATCATCGGTGCGATCTATCTTTATAACTCTGGCTCCGGTTCGAGCTCGTCATCGACTGCAACGAGCAATTCGACCGCGGCAAGGCCGACGCCGAACATGGCAAATGCCCCGGCCGGAGCTCCTATTGGCGTCAATGTGCTCGGGTCGCGGACGGCGGCTGTAACGGTCGAGGAGTTTGCTGATTATCAGTGCGGCGGCTGTGCGGCCGTTCATCCGGTGATGAAGGAACTCGCCTCGGCCTATGCCGGCAACCGAAATTTCCGGTTCATTTATCGTCATTACCCGCTCGCCATTCCCGCCCATGACAAGAGCTACGAAGCTTCGGTCGCGACCGAAGCGGCCGGCATGCAGGGCAAGTTCTGGCAGATGCAGGACCAGCTTTTCCGCAATCAGGCCGCTTGGACCGCGAACCAGAATTACCGGCAGATCTGGTCGGAATACGCGACGAACCTCGGGATGGACGTTCAGCGGTTTCAGGCCGACATTGCGGGTATCCAAACCAAGAACCGGGTTGATGCCGATATCCAACGCGGCCGGGCCCTGGGCGTAAGCTCGACCCCAAGCGTTTTCGTCAACGGTAAGCTTGTGCCGTTCTCCGAGCTGAATATCAATTCGCTCCGGCGGATCGTCGATGCCGAGATCGCGGCCGTGGCAAGTGCACAGCAGTCGAACTCGGCTCCCGCAGCAAACGCAAATAAATAGAAGTGTCCGAACAGGAAATTCCAGAATTTGAAACGCCCGGGCTGCGGAAATTACCGTTAGCTGCGGGCGTTATTGCCCTCGTCGGGCTTGCGGATTCCGTTTATCTTTCGGTCAAGCATTTCACCGCCGAGCCGGTGCCGTGCAGCCTGGTCGAGGGCTGTGAGAAGGTTTTGACGAGCCCCTATGCCGAGGTCGCAGGCGTGCCGATCGCGGCGGCGGGGGCTTTAGCGTATTTCGCTGCCTTCGCTTTAGCAGTATTGGCAGCCTATGGCGATGGCAGAGCTTGGAAGATGTTTGGCGGTTTGGTCACCGCGATGGCGGGCTTTTCGCTTTGGCTTATTTTCCTGCAAGCCTTCGTTATCGGGGCTTTTTGCCAGTTTTGCCTGATATCAGCGGCGACCTCGCTCACGCTTTTCCTGATCTTTATCGCCTCGGCCCTGGTTAAGAAAAAAACATCTCTTGAATAGGTGAAACCGCTTTCGGGCCTCAAACGAAAACTAGTTATGAACGGGAAATGAGCCGCCCGGAAGGCCCGTTTCCACTTGGCAAGATACTTTGAAATAAGGTAGCTTAAATATTATTAAGAATACCGAATAGTGGCAGAAGCTATCTTACAGAGAATCGCACAAGGCGACCAAGACGCGGTGCAGGCCGCGCTCAAGACCTAT
This sequence comes from Acidobacteriota bacterium, assembly GCA_019639235.1. Classification (GTDB taxonomy): domain Bacteria; phylum Acidobacteriota; class Blastocatellia; order Pyrinomonadales; family Pyrinomonadaceae; genus OLB17. The sequence continues at coordinate 43,817 of JAHBSG010000019.1, forward strand.
GGTGGTCTGGTTTGGTCATTGGCGAAGCGTATGCTCCGTAATCAGGAAGATGCGGAGGATGCGGTTCAAGAGATCTTTTTAGATATTTGGAAGAACGCAGGACGGTTTGACTCCTCACAGTCGTCAGAAACCACGTTCGTCGCAATGATCGCCCGCCGGCGGTTGATCGACAGGTTGAGATTCAACCAGCGTCGCATCTCCGCCGACTCGCTAGAAGATGTCCTGGCCGAACCGGCCGACCGCTCAGATCAGAACATTCAGACCGTGGTGGAGGCCAAAGAGGCTTTTAAGGCGTTAGACGTCCTGCGTCCGGAGCAAAAACAGGTCCTTCAGATGTCCATCATCCATGGGCTTTCGCATCAGGAAATAGCGGATGCCACGGGGATGCCGCTGGGAACGGTTAAGACCCACGCCCGGCGAGGACTGATCCAAGCGAGGCAATACCTTGGTATCGGTTCGCCGGATTCACAGAAGGAGGTGGCAGTATGAGCATAGAGCGTGAAGAAGCTCGGCTCGACCTCCTGGTAAAGCAGGCCATCTACGGTTTGACCGAGGAAGAGTCGAGAGAGTTGAAACAGTTAGATTTACAAGGTGGTAGCAATTTTGACGGCCAAGCGTTCGAGCTTACGGCGGCGGCATTAAGTATTGCCTCGCTTGAAAAGGTCGATCCGATGCCGCAGCATCTCGAGGCTCGAATCCTTTTGGACGCAGACCGCTTCTTTGCCGAAAGGGCGCCATCAGCCGCGAAGACGGTTACGTCGTCCACCGCTGAAAGGCGGCCGGCGGCCGAGGAGACGGGTGGATGGTCGCTCTGGAATTATTTCCCGTGGGCGGTAGCGGCGGCGGCATGTGTCGCACTCGCAGTCAACGTGATGACCGACGATCCGAACCCGACGGTTGTTCAGCAGCCGGTTCAGCCGCAGGTCGAGCAAAAGCTCACTCCGGCACAGGAACGCGACCGGCTACTTGCCTCGGCCCGCGACGTGATCAAGGCCACCTGGGCACCGGGCAACGTCAAGGAGATCGACCAGATCGGTGGCGAGGTCGTTTGGAGCGACGAAAAGCAGACAGGCTATATGACCTTCAAAGGTCTGCCTGCGAACGACGCGAGCAAAGAGACCTATCAGCTCTGGATATTCGAAGAGAACCAGGGCGACAAGACCCCGATCGACGGCGGTGTCTTTGACGTGAACGAGAACGGCGAGGTGGTCGTCCCGATCAATGCCAAGCTAAAGGCAAAGAATCCGGCTCTCTTCGCCATCACGATCGAGAAGCCCGGCGGTGTTGTTGTCTCGAAGCGGGAGAAGATCGCGGCCGCAGCCAAGATCGAGGCTCCGAAGACCTCCGCGTAAGTTCAGCTCTCCATTTCAATGACAAAGGGCCGCGAGCACACGCTCACGGCCCTTTCTGCTTTGATCGATCGCCTTCGTCACTTACGAATAAGAACGACCGGGCTCTGTTCTGCGTCGCGGATCTTTGTGAAGAAGTCTCGAACCGCGTCGTATTTTTCCACCGGAACGACCGTCCGTTTTGTCATCATCGACCGGGTAAAATGGAGCTTCCCATCGACGACCTCGTAGGCCGTTTCATAGGAACCGAATGACGTCGCGATCTTCACCGGCTCCGGCATTTCGTCCACATCGAAGCCGGCCGGAAGGTCAATGACCACCTTTTCCCGGAACAGATTCGATTCAAGGCTGATCGGATTCTCACGCGACTTTTCCGTAAGGTAAACCGAGCTGCTTCGGTTCGCAACGACCGGCTTGAAGACAAGTAGTCGGTTCTGCATGAGCTGGCCGTAAAGCGGAGCCGAAAATTCGATCTCCATGTCGAACGAGGCATTCTGATGGTCATCGTTCGGCTTTAGGTCGACGAGTTTCGCTGCCGTTGCACCACGCGTGAGCCAATATTCGACAGATCGGCGGAAGTCGTCGTTCGAGATGCTCCTGAGCATCGTTCGCGGCCTTCGCGATTCCTGTCCGGTTATGCGTTCGACCATCTTGCCGCTGATGGCGCCATTCTCACTAAGGGAGAACTCCGTTTCGCGATTCCAGGCGTTGAAGTCGGGGGGAGTTACCGGCATCTCAAAGAGCCCGCCTTGCTCGCCGGCAAGCACGAGTCCATTGCTGCCTTGCAGATAATCAGGAAGGTCACCGACCGGCGTGAACTGGTCGGTCGCGTCAAAGATCAGAAGGCGGCCGAGCCCGGCGTGTTCGATCACGGTCGGCCCTTCGGTCTCTTTTGAGACCTTGACCGCAATGATGCAGTGGTTGAACTGCCGTGGCGATGGCCATTCGGCCCGGACGAAGGTCGGGTCACCGGAATAAATGATGACCGGAAATGCGTCAATGCCCAAGACCTTAAGCATCGCCCGCATCAGGTTCGCCTTGTCCTTACAATCGCCGTAACCCCTTCCGAGCACCATGTCAGACGCCCGCGGGATCAGTCCATTTCCGTGCCCGACGCCGATGTCGATCGAAATATACTGAAGATTCTGAACAAACGTGCCGATCGCCCGGATCTTTTCGAGCTCCGTTTTGGCGTTCGCGGTCAGCTCCATCGTCTTCGCCCGGATAGCTTCGTTTATAACTACCTTTGGCTCGTAGAGACGTGTGGCCCAAACAGAGACATCCTTCCAGCTTGAGAAGACCTTGTCCGATGCAGTTGTTCCCTCGGGGCCGTAGTTCACTGCAATACGCGGGACAACATTATAAAAGCTCGGGCTCATCGGCTCATCCTTGATCGCCGGCAGCCCTGTAAGCTCCCAGGTATATGTCGTACCGCTGATCTGCGGCTGAACCTGATCGCGGTTGAAGGTAAGGCTCGTCGCCCTCCAGCCCGAGGGGAGATTTAGCGTAAGCCGCGACCGGAGCGCCGGATGGGTGTCCTGAAAATGGAATTGGTGCTGATAGAAGAGCGGCCTGTCCTCGACCGTCGCCGTGTAGCCGAAAACGTATCCGACGTCCGCCAGCGATGATGCGTTGATGATCTTCACGCGGCCCTCGTCGTAAATATCATCGGGGTCGGAAATTCGATCGATCGTCTCCTTTTTGCCAAAGCTCGTTACGGCCCCGCCCGGGGCGATCAACCAAGCTTCGAAGTCCTTGACGTTGCTAAACTTTGAAAGATAGAACGCGGTCGCAACGGCATCGGATTTTCCGTCCTTTTGCGTGATCCTAACGGCCCTTCGCTCGGTCGTCGTAAGCCGGCCGGAAGAATCGACGGTAATGACCTCTTCGTTGTGAAGCACGACCGCATGAACGTCCTTATCATAGCTCGGGAGCGGCATTGCTGCCGCCTGCCGCAGCCAATCAGGCGCTTTGCCTTGCGACACTCCCGCAACTGCTAAGAAACAAACTGCGGCGAAGACGGCCAGGGCACTCTTGTGGGGTGATCTCATTTTTTACCTCTATTACATTTACCCGATCAATAAACGACCTCGGAAACTAGTCCTGTTTAAGCGAGATCGTATGCGAATCCATCTTGTGATAGGTGTCAAAGATGCTCTTCAGCGGCTTGTAATTATCAACCTTGAAGTTCAGGTTCTCCTTTGCCCCGAAGTAGAACTTGCGGTCATAGTACAAGATCCTGTTTTTCGGGTCGTGTTTGATATCAACGACCATTTCGCTCACCTTTCCGGCGTCACTATATGGTGCCGGAGCATCTGCGTTATCGAGCGAATAGCCCTCGGGGAGCTGGATCTGGACCGAATCGTTCTCTGACCAGGCGTACGGGAAGAATATGTCAAATTGCCTCGAGCCCGCGGAGAACACCGGCGACGTGCCATGTTCGAAAAAGCCCGGGGCAACAAAAAGGCGGCGGCCCGTCTTTTGGGCATAGTTCGGCACCTTTACCTTATATTTCTGTACGATCGGGAGCTTCGTATCCTTAAGATTCTCAACCGAAACGAGCGTTACCTCAGCGGAGGACATCCTTGAAGTAACGCCGCTTGTCACGGCTTCGGTACGCTTTTCTTCGGTCTCATCCCAATAGGAGTGCCTGAACGAAAGTGCCGGCTGGCCGGACATTTCTATCGTGACGTCACCCTCGAGTGTCCCGTCCTCTGATAGCTTGAACTTGCCCGAACGCTTGTAGAGATTCTCCGTGTGTGGCCGAGCCCCGGTTTCCCGCCACAGGTAGTTGCTTTCACCGATGAGGATCGCCCACGACCCCTCATCATGCCAAGGAAGCATTCCAAAGGGCGTAAACGGATCGCCGGGATTGTAGTAGCCGAAATCCTGCCCGTTGCGGACCGCTATCGCAGCAAGGTGCAGAAGCCGCTCATTGGTCATGTTCGGGTTAAAGAACATATTGCCTTTGTTTCCCGAGTACATGATCCTGACTTCCATCCCGAGTGCGCTAGCAAGCGCTCCGAAAAGGTAATCAACATAAAGCGGCCGAGTGGCCTCTTTCTTTTCGAGCACTTCGACGATCGATTTCACCGGCTTCAGTTTTGCTCTTTCCTCGGGAGTGATGTTCGGGTCGTAGAAGACGTTCTTTATTTCCTTTTGACAGAATTCGTAAAGCCGGCGAAGCTTTTCGTCCTGAGTTGCGGCACCGGCGGTTATCTGCTCGGCCGCCGCGGTGATCTTCTTGTCCTTTTTGGTAAAGAAACTAACGATGCCCGACTTCTCAGTAGCAAAAGCACCCCAATATTGCTTGGTATTGCTCGGGTCCTTGACGACAAAACTGATCCCGCCGCCAAAGCTGATATTCGTTATCTGGACGCGGGTCGAGGTCAGGAGCAGCCACGGGCGAACCGTGTCCTCCGGCGGCATCCGCGGCTCTTCCTTAAAGGCAGGAACGTTCGTCCGCTTTGCCATCCAGAAGCCCTTCTGGTCCTTTGCGAACTTGAAATCATTGAGATTGTAGGCCTGATACTGCGGCTCATCCTTGGTGCCATAGGGCTTGTAATAGTAAACCAGATCGCGAACCGGAATATCCCTTTGGAGCGGAAGCCGCATACCGGAAGCCCCGGCTTCATCCACCGCTTCTTTGTACTTATATTCGACTATCACACCCGGCTCGATATTGGGCACGGCGAAAGATTTTGCCTTGACCTTTACCCCGCTTGTCCGGATTATCTCGCGGTCAAAGATCTCCTTTTCGGGTATTTCGACGATGCTGCCGTCGGCCTTAATGACCCTCGCCGCGAGGTTCTTTATCTTTGTGCCTTTTGCGTAGGGAATATCGAACTTTGAATACTTTTCGCGGCCGCGTTCGGTGAAGATCTTGACCCGGACGTAATGCCACATATCGAGGTCTTCGGAAGAACTGTCGTCGATCCTCATCTCCCAGAAAAGGGCCTCGGCGTCGGCATCGGCGTCTACCACCGGCTTTGCCGAGGCAACATCCTCGGGAGAGACGGGGCGCCACTCTTTGTACTGGCCAATAGCAGGGAGAACGAATACGAAAACAAGCGCAAAAATGCCCGGTGTTAGGAGCAAACGGCAGGGAAACGACTTCATTAGTACCTCTTCGTAGTTTTGGGGTTAAAGGGAAATGCCGGAAAATTCTCTCGGCCGCATTATCTCATCGAGCAGGTGGAAGACCCGCTCCATCTTCGAAAAAGATTTCAGGAATTGTAGTCGATTGGCGAGACTTCCGTCAATACTTTTTTTCGGAGTGGCAAAACGGGCCGGTGTGCTATAATTTCGGTTTTCCGGCATAATTAGAACACTTTTACATTGGAGATAATTGATGAGTATCGATTTCACAAAGATACAGGAACTGCTTGGGAGCGAGGCGGAGACGCTGCTCGCGCATGAAACGAAGACGATTTCCAAGGACCAGCTTTATCTGCCGGGCGGCGATTTTGTTGACCGTGTCGTTTCGCAGTCGGACCGCAACCCGATGGTGATGCGGTCGATGCAGACGCTTTTCGACACGGGCCGGCTTGCCGGAACGGGCTATCTCTCGATCCTGCCGGTCGATCAGGGCATTGAGCACTCGGCCGGTGCGAGCTTTGCACCGAACCCGCAGTATTTTGACCCCGAGAACATCGTCAAGCTCGCCATCGAAGGCGGCTGCAACGCGGTTGCCTCGACCTACGGCGTGCTCGGCTCGGTCGCTCGCAAATACGCACACAAGATCCCGTTCATCGTAAAGATCAACCACAACGAGCTGCTTACCTATCCGAACGCCTTTGATCAGGTGATGTTCGGCACCATCGAGCAGGCACGCAACATGGGAGCGGTCGCGGTCGGGGCGACGATCTATTTCGGCTCGGACAATGCGACGCGGCAGATAACCGAGGTCGCCGAGGCCTTCGCCTATGCCCACGATCTCGGTATGGCGACGATCCTGTGGTGCTATCTCCGCAATTCGAAGTTCAAGACCGCCGAGGGCGATATGCACACCGCCGCCGACCTTACCGGACAGGCGAACCACCTCGGCGTGACCATCCAGGCCGACATCATCAAGCAGAAGCTGCCCGAGCGCAACGGCGGCTATAACGTGCTCAACACCGAAAGCAGCTACGGCAAGACCAACCCGAAGATCTATTCGGAACTGACGACCGACAACCCGATCGACCTCGTCCGGTATCAGGTGGCGAATTGCTACATGGGCCGCTCCGGGCTGATCAACTCAGGCGGCGAATCAAAGGGCTCCGGCGACCTTGCCGATGCCGTCCGCACCGCGGTCGTCAACAAACGCGGCGGCGGAACCGGCCTCATCTCCGGCCGCAAGGCGTTCCAACGCCCAATGGCCGAAGGCGTCGAACTCCTCAACGCAATCCAGGACGTTTACCTCTGCAAAGACGTGACCGTCGCTTGATGTAGATAACAACGCTAACCGAAGGCTCCGGGCAGAGTTGCTCCGGAGCTTTTTTCGTTTTTAGCGAAAAAAGTTCTTGACACTTAAGCGGGGGGGCGTACTATGATTGACAAAAGTCAGTCAGGTAGTTGTTTGATGTCTTTCCCGCACTCCCAGCTTGTTTTCAACAATAGGCGTCTCCCAAGGCGTTCCGGCTCGGAGTGTCCGCGAAAAGGCGTAAAACAAATTCGCAAAACTAGAAATGCCCTGAAGGTTACGGCAATAACCCTCAGGGCGTGCTTGTTTAAGGCGTCTCTGCTGTGTTTAGGACAACAGATGCGACCAAATCAGCAGGTTCATCTTAGCGTAAAGCATCGCAGCGACTCAATCATCGGTGTGAAGTGAACGGAGGCAAAGTATGCGAATTGTCTTTTTTGTTTCGGTTTTCTTCCTTCCATTTGTGGGAGAAAGAAATGCGAAACAAGATATTGATCTCTATTCCGATAGCGGTCGTTATGTCCCTTTTGGGGACCGCTATCCTTTACAACCTGGAGTTTCGAGCGTCGGGGCAAACTCCGCCTCCGAGCTATGACGAGAACTACTCATTTGCGCAACTGAACATCAAGGCTCGCGCAGTTAACGAAATAGGAGGCTCGTCCAACATTAATGCTTTGGTTGACGAGATCTTCAACACCTTCAGTCTGGTTGTCGCGTCGGACGTAAAAGCGCGGATAGCCAATTCGGAGAACCTGTACCAGACGAATCAGCGAGGCGGCGTTGCCGAGGTTGAAGTTGTTCAGGCGATCAACGGGCTGCAGGCGAAGTTCAATTCGCCGGAGTTCAGCAAGACCGACCTCTACGAAGTCAGAAAATTGAGGCAGGCTCTTCAGCTATATGCTCCGCAGTTCGTCGGTCACGGACGGCAGTCAGAACAAAGCTTTGTGGGAGACGTAAATCCAACGATCGTACCGGAAATGTCACCTGCCGAGGCTGCGTTTGTCTTGATCGCGATGGCTCATCAAAAGAAGGCGAACCCGAATTATCAGCTCACTTTCGCCGAACGAGACGCACAGTGGAATGATCTCCACACGACCAAGATCGGTCAGGGAATTGAGGGCGATCCGATTAGGTCGCAGCAAATGGCGGACGCCATTGCGGCAGGCGTCGCGGCGATGACGCCGAGTGAGCTTCTCGCAATTCCGCATCGGGCACTAGACATTCTTGGCATCGAGCCGTAGGGGGAGGAAAAAGAAATGACACAAAGAGTATCGTTTATAAGCTTGATCCTAGTAGTGTCTGTCGCCATTTCCGGCTGTAATAGCGGCGGTGGTGGCGGGAACAGCAGCGACCCGAACATCGGGTTCTTCCTGATCGGGGACCGTTTCGAACAAAGCCAAACGACCGGCAGCACAATTGTCGTTCCGACCATAATGCGTGCCCAGGGTCAGTTTATTGAACCACAAGGTACGATCCGGGGAACCGTTGAGTCGTTCCCTGTTACAGATATTGGACCCGCAGCGACGCAAATTCCAGGAGCAAAAGTTCCCGCTAAATGGCGGATTACATATGTTGAAGCCGCACAACCGGGCAGAATTCCGTGTCAAGATGGTATTAGAACGGTCGAGCGGAATGTCGGAGTGGGCGAACTTGAGCGTTTGACCTGCACGGCAAGGGTCTTTCCCGTTACTCTGATTCCGAACTCGGTTGACGTCCAGAGTCCTCCGACAACAATTGAAATTGATGTGGAAGGGGTTTCCAACGAACACGGGCAACCTCAGGTGGCGATCCTGAACGAGTTCGGTCAATTGCAGTTCGCGGTTCCCGCGACAATCATCGAATCGGCGAAACACAGGATCAGCTTTACCGTACCGAACATGAACGATTTTTATAACGGTGTTTACACCGTTTCAGTGAGTAATGTTCGCGCAACCGGAGAATGGGATGTCATAGGCGTTGGCGAGCTTTCCGTTTATGGTAACGTTCCGCCACAGCTGCCTCAGTTTCCGAATCCTTGTGTGATACCGGCAGAGTGCCTTTTCTGATGCTATTTGGCAGATACGGTCAGATGGCCGTATCTGCTTGTTCAAATTTTGCTGCAAAACTCATAGAGGACAATACTTATGCCATTCTTGACCCTTGGGCGCTCCGTGATGTCATTGATGTTCGTGATGCTGCCCATTTCCTTTTCTCTTGTTGTCTCGGCTCAAGAGACCGTTTCGGGTGATGAACCATCGGATCGCAAGATTCCGAAATTCGAGATCGGTGGGCATGGGACGATAATGTTTCAGGGGGGCGATATTGAGCCTTCGGACATAGTTTTTCTCCGGGCTGGGTTTCCTGACCGAGTGACGGTCGATAAGCGATATGAGAGCGGCTTCGGAGGGCGCTTCACATTCAACGTCAATAGAAACCTCGCGTTAGAGAGCGAGCTGAACTTCACACCAAGTACCAAAACATTTGATGAAATAATTAGAGGCGGATCGATTCCAACCCGTCGGTCATCGGGCGGTGAAAAAACGCAGTTCCTTGCCGGTGTTAAATACGGCTATCGAGGAAAACGGTTTGGCGTCTTCGGAAAAGTTCGACCGGGGTTTATCCGTTTTAATGCATTCCCGTCAATCAACTTTCAATTCGTTGTCCCGTCTCCCGGCGGCGGCCAACCAAAAGATATCTTGATTGGTGTATCCGAAAAGCCGGCGACGTTCTTTAACGTCGATATTGGTGGCGTTTTCGAATACTACCCGACAAAAAGATCAGTGATCCGTTTTGACGCAGGCGACACGATCATTCGCTTCCACGGACAGGAACCAAAAGATATCAATCCGAGCTTCACGCGGCACAACCTGCAAATGAACCTCGGCTTTGGTTTTCGATTCTAGCGGGCCATGATCTGCATCTGAGGCAGCCTTCGCGGGCTGTTTTTTTGTTGGAACATTCTTCGACCGCTGACCGTTTTATTGATCTGGTCAGAAATTTATCTGCCGCGGTGTTCTTTTCCTGAATTCGAAAAATTCCGGAGGTCGATGATGCATTTTTACCGCACTCTTCAGTTCATTGCCGTTCTTTTCCTTTTTTCAGCGTTCGCTTCGGCCCAGCTAGCTACGCCCGTGCCGCAGCCCGAGATGACGGCGGAAAAGTGGCGGGAGGACCTTCGCTTCTTTACCTCGGAGATGGAGCGAACGCATAAGAACGCTTTCAACGCCGTCTCACGCGAGCAGTTTCAAGCTGCCGTGGAAGAGTTGGACAAACAGATCCCAAAGCTCGAAGGCCATCAGATAGTCGCGGGCCTGATGCGGCTGACGGCGATGATCGGCGATGGCCACACCGGCTTTCGCTGGGGCCCGATGGCGGCCGAAGGAGTTCTGCCGGTCGGTTTCTATTGGTTTGAGGACGGCATATTTGTCCGCCGCGTTGCCCCTTCGGACGCCGAGTTACTTGGAGCAAAGCTTGTTGAGGTCGGTGGCGTTCCGGTCGATTCGGCCATCGAGCGGCTCAGGCCGATGATCTGGCGGGACAATGAGATGGGAGTCAAGAGTGCGGCTCCGATCTATCTTTCGGTTCCGAGAATCCTGCACGCCGCCGGACTTTCGACCGCGAAGAATGCGGGTACATTTACCTTTGAGAAGGACGGAAAGCGGTTCACAAAAACCCTGAGCCCGGCGGCAAAGCTCGCGGACCTCTGGTCAAGACCGGACGGTTGGCTCGACGCGATGGCGGCGGCCGGCACGATGCCGCTCTTTGCCCGCGAGCCGCAGAACCGCTTTTGGTTTACCATAGTGCCCGAGTCGAAGACGCTGTACGTGCAGTTCAACGAAGTGCTCGATAAGCCCGAAGAAACGGTGGCCGCTTTCTTCGCCCGCGTTTTCAAGGAAGCGGAAGAAAAACCGGTGGAACGCCTGGTGCTCGACATGCGCCTGAACGGCGGCGGAAATAACTACCTGAACATCCCGATCATCACCGGAGCTATCAGGTCGCGGCTCAACGTCAAGGGCAAGTTTTTCGTCATTGTCGGCCGCGAGACGTTTTCGGCTGCACAGAACACTGTCAACGACCTCGAGAAATATACGAATGCGATCTTCGTCGGCGAGCCGACCGGTGCCTCGCCCAACCACTTTGGCGATGCCCGCCGGTTCACACTTCCGAATAGCAAATTCCAAGTTCAGGCCTCGACGCTCTGGTGGCAGGATATGGACCCCCGAGACGAGCGAAAATGGAAAGCCCCGGACGTCGCCGCCGACATGGCATTTTCGGATTATCGGGCGGGCCGCGACCCTGCGATGGAGGCAATATTGAAGTACACGCCGACCGAATCGATGACGGATATCATTGCGGCAACCCGGACGACCGGGAACGTCGCCGACTTCATCGCCCGGTATCGCCGGTTCCGGACCAACCCGCTGCATAAGTATGCCGAGACGCTCACAACAGTAAACCGGGTCGGGCACTTCCTTCTCGGCCAAAAGCGGACGGACGACGCCCTGACGATCTTCAAGATCAATGCCGAAGATAACCCCGGCTCGGCCATCGTTTACCAAAGCCTCGGCGATGTCTATGACATAAAAGGTGAGAAGGCACTCGCTCTGGAAAACTACCGAAAAGCGGTGGCTCTCGACCAAAGCCTTGCCGAGGCTAAACTGGCGATCCGACGGCTCTCGGCGGAACTTGGCGACAAGAACAACTGAGGCCGTGCAGGTTCGGTCGCGCGTTTGGTATGCTTTCGGCATCAAACGTTTTCGATGGAGCTTGTCGGCCGACTCAGCCAGAAGTTTGTCTTGATGCACGTCTCGGGCATTCCGGTACGTGCGGATGTCCGCTGGCTGGCGGTGCTTCTGGTCATTTCGGGCGTCATCGCCGGCGGCATCGCCCCGATAACGGGCAGCCTCGCGGTAGCCATTGCTCTCGGCCTTTCGGCCACGTTGGTCTTCTTTGTCTCGATCTTCATCCATGAATTCTCACACGCGGCAGTCGCCCGGATGGAAGGGCTCCGTGTGGTTGAGATCGTCCTGCATCCATTTGGCGGGCTGACGCGGTTTGCGAGCGAGCCCGATTCGCCGCGGGCGGAGTTTCGGGTGGCGATCGCCGGGCCGGCGGCGAGCTTTGTGCTGGCGGTCGTTTTTGGTGCGGCGGCGGCCGCGGCGGAGGCGGCAGGGCTCAACGTGCTCTCGCGGCTGATGCTGACGCTTGCGATAGGCAATCTGTTGGTCGCGGCCTTCAATATGTTTCCCGGCTATCCGCTTGACGGCGGCCGCGTATTGCGGGCGTATCTCTGGCGGACGGGCCGCAACCTGACCGATGCGACCATCCTCACCGGCCGGAGCGGCCAATGGATAGCGGCGGCGCTCATCGCCTTCGGCATTCTGCTCGTGATCGCCCGGCAGGACCTTTTCACCGGTCTCTGGGCCGTTATCGTCGGCATTTTTCTTTATGACGCCGCCGGGTCGATCATCCGCGAGATGAACTCGGCCTCGCAGGTGCGGGTTCAGGATGTGATGAAGCTGCCGGCCGCAGTCGAGCCCGAGCGGACCATTCACGAACTCGTCGAAAACATTCTCCCGATGAACCGCCAGCCGGTCATCCCGGTCGCCCGCGATAAACAACTTTTTGGGATGCTGCTGCTTGCCGAAATACGCGAACTCGACCCCAAGGCCTGGCACTCTACCAAGGTCGCGGACGTTATGCGGCCCGTCACGGCCGAGCACTTCGTCGATCTGGAAACAACATTGATCGAGGCCCGCGAGGCCGCCAGGACGAACGGCATCGGCGCCGTCTGCGTACTCAATGCCGAGGGAAAACTCGTCGGCGTTTTTCGCGGATAACAAATAGGCAAAGCCCGCAGCCGAAACCTGTGATATTCTAGGTGTTTAACACCCCCTTCGAAGCCCGGCTTCGAACCGCCGAAGATGGAGATGACCGACTACATACCTTCGTTGAACACGCTGCGTAATCTGCTCGATATTACGCTCGTCTTCATCATTGTGTATGTTGTGCTCAAGCTGCTCCGCGGAACCCGGGCCGTCCCGACGATGGTCGGCATCGTGCTGATCGCGTTGCTCTACTGGCTCTCGGTCGCTCAGGACCTCGCAACGCTTGAGTTCGTGCTCCGTTGGGCGGTCGTGCTGCTGCCGTTCGCCATCATTGTTCTTTTCCAATCGGAGATCAGGCAGGCACTCATCTATTTTGCCAACCGGCTTCGCTTCCCGATCGTAAAGCGGCAGCGAGGCCAATTCGGCGGCAGCGTTTATGACGAGATCGTCCTTGCCGTTACGACGCTTGCATCTGAAAAGACGGGTGCTCTGCTCGTTATCGAACGCAACGTCGGCCTGAGGAACTTTATCGATTCCGGCGTTCAGCTTGATTCGGTCATCAGCTACGACCTGCTGGTCACGATCTTTGATCCGGCAACGCCGCTCCACGACGGCGCCGTCGTTATCAAGGATGAACGCATCGCGGCGGCCTCGGTCTTTCTGCCGCTGACGAAAAACCCGGAGATCTCACGCGACCTCGGCACCCGCCACCGTGCCGCGATCGGCATTACCGAAGGAACGGATGCGATCTCGATCGTCGTCTCTGAGGAAACGGGCCTTGTCACCTGGGTCGAGGGCGGGCGAGTTCGCCGCAACATCGATACGGCCGGGCTTCGCAAACTGCTCTTTACCGCGATGGGCGTTCCGCTCGGCAGTTCGCAAAAGAAGGCACTAAAGAACATCGAGGAGGTGAAAAGCGAAGCTGCGACCTAGATGGATCTGATCAAGGAACAAATTGCCGAGGCGGGTTCCTTCGGGCTTTTCCTCAAGCACATCCTGCGGAAGGTGTTTCTTGAGGACTGGCTCATTAAGTTGGTCGCGCTCGGCGTAACGCTCGCGCTTTGGGTTGGCGTTACGGGCCTTAGCACACCGACCCGCGAACAGATACCGGCAGTTCCGATAACGCTCCGCACCGCCGAGAACCTCGTCGTCAGCAACACGCCGCTTGAAACCGCAAGCATTGTCGTCAGCGGCGACAAACGCCGGCTCGGGCAAATAGACCGGACGGCACTCCGCTTTTATCTTGACCTTACGGGCCTCGGCCCGGGCGAACACGTCGTTGACCTTTTGCCGCAGGCCGATGCGCTTGACCTGCCGAATGGTGTAAAGGTCGAGGAGATCAGCCCGGCTTATGTTCCCATTCGGCTTGAGGCTGTGCAGGAAAAAATGGTCGGCGTCACCATTGAGACCCGCGGCGAGCTTGCCCAAGGCTATGAGGAATATTCGCGAACGGCGGCACCGGCGAGCGTAAGGATCCGCGGGCCGGAGAGCGCCGTGCGGAGCCTTGAAAGCGTTGCGACCGAGCGGATCGACATCGGCGGAAGCCGTACCGATGTCATTGTCCGGCAGGTACGGCTGAACGTCGCGAGTGCGAAGATAAACCTGCTCGACCCCTACGTCGATGTCACCATCCGCATCGGCGAGGAGCGAATGGAACGCATCTACCTCGTTCCGCTCGGCGATGAAAGCGGCCGCCGGGCAACGGTCGTCCTCTTCGGCCCGCGAACGCCGCTGCTACAAACCCAGCCGAGCGACCTCACCGTTACGCTAGAAACGAATGAAAATGGCGAGCCCACACCAAAACTCACACTTCCCCGCAACCTGGAAGGCAAGGTCGAAGTGAGAAAACTGGCACTTTAGATAGGTGATTGCTCGCTTGTGCGAGCCTGACGTTTGCTGCGGTCTTCAACGCAGAGTACGCAGAGATCGCTGAGTTCGCAAAGCGGTATTGAGCTCGTATCCGGAATCGATTTGCGACCGATTCCTACAGAAAGCCCTGTGTCCTGTCTCTGTGTTCTCTGTGTTTCAAATCCACCTTAACACCCGTTCCGCACAGTTTATTCACGAACAAGATCACCTTTCGAGTGCTAAGGTTTCGCGGCAAGGAATTCGCGTAGGTCCGCTCGCATCTCTTCGGTTATCTCGTGGCCGGCGTGGTATTGGCGGCTCGTTGTGTTGGGAATGCGTTTCCCGAGCCGCTCGGCGTAGTCGGCGAATTGCTCGTTGGTGTACCATTCGTCGTCATCGCCGTAGAGGTAAAGAACTCGGCCGTCGTAAGGCTTATAGAGCGGGCTCGCTTCGAGGTCGCCGGGAATGCCGCCGCAAACACCGATAACGGCTCGGACCGCATCCGGATACGTCAACGCAAAGCGAAAGTTGAGAGCACACGCCTGCGAGAATCCGTAAAGATAAACCTTCGAGGGATCGGCGGCACCTTCCTCGCTCAGCCGATCGATCAGATCGAGCAGAAAGCGATGGTGGAGCGCGACCGAATCCTCCGGCCGATGGTCCGTAAGCCAGCCGAAGCCGACGCGGTAGCCGTCGTCGGTCTTGCGAAAGTGCTGATGCGGGGCCTCAACCGAGGCGATAATGAAACCCTCGGGAGCGATCTGCCGTGCCTCGCGCATCATATAACGCTTGTGAGCTCCGTAGCCGTGGACTGCGATCAGAAGCGGAGCCGGGCCGGAAAGATCCTGCGGCAAGAGGAGGTCGTAGTAAAGCTTGATCTCGGCCGTTATGTGTTGGTCGCGCTGTATTTCCGCTTCGCTCATAAGAAAACTCAATTCAACCAAATCGCCCGCCGATAGACAAGGCATAGCCGCGAGCCTTATTCTTGTCGGTCAGGCATCTCCGCGATGAAAGCTGTCCTCAGCAAACTTGATCAGCTCGCCGGCATCGAGCCGGAAGGCTCGCTCGCCTTGTGGCTCGAGCGCGGTGCTTTCATCTGCCTTTTGCTGATGGCGGCGTCGGTTCCGCACTCGATCGCCGCTACCCAAATAGCCTGGCTGCTCGGTATGGTGCTCTCGGCCGCGAGGCTTTTTATCACTCCGCGGGCGCGGTTTCGCTTCTTTGCGTTCGATGCGTTCCTGCTCGCCTTCATCGGCTGGAGCGTCCTGAGCGCATTTTTCTCTTACGAACCGGCCATCTCGCTCGATAAGCTCCGCGGCGTTGGGCTCTTCCTCATCTTCTTTTTTGCAAGGCTCAATCTGCGAACCCGTTCGGCCATTGCGGCGGTCGCGTTCGTGATGATCGGCTCAGCGATGGTCAATGTCATCTGGCAGCCGGTCGAGCGGATCATCGGCCGCGGCGTTGAGGTCCATGGCCTTCGATCGGACGGAGCTTTGGCGAAAGCCGGGCTCGCCGATGGCGATGCCATTCTCCGCATCAATGGCAAGCGGATTTCCTCGCCGGAGGAGATCATTGCCGCTCTCGAGGCGAGCGAAACGGCCTCGGCGATGTTCAACCGGCCGGACATTTACCGCACCATAACGCTCCGCCGCACGGATCTCGCCAGCGGCATCTCGCCCGAAGAGCGGCTCGGCTTTGCATCGTGGGAAAAGAGCCATCGCTGGCGGGCACAGGGATTCTTCGGGCATTTCACGACCTATGGCGAGGTGCTGCAGATCATCGCATCGCTCGCTCTCGGCCTTGTGCTCGGGCTTGCGTTCGGCCGCGGCTCGTCGCCTGGCGGGTTGCTGAGATCGCCGCGGCTTCGTGTCGCAATCATCGCCGCGGTCTGCCTTGCGTTGATATGTGTCGCTCTGCTGCTCTCGGGAACTCGAGCGTCGCAGCTTGGTCTTCTTGTTTCGGGCATCGTGATGGTGCTTGCCATCGGGAACCGCAGGCTGATCGCGCTTATGCTCGTCGTCTTGATTCCCGCGGCCGCCGGTGGTTACTACGTCGTTCAGCAAACGCGTCAGCAGGATGAGACGAACGAATATCGCAAGACGATGTGGCGCGATGGCATCCGGCTCGCGACCGAGAGCCCGCGGCATCTGATTGTCGGCGTCGGGATGGATTCGCTAAAAGAACGATGGCAGGAATTCGGGCTCTTCGACCGCGGCTGGCTTCCGATGGGCCATTTTCACTCAACTCCGATTCAGCTTGCGGCCGAACGCGGACTCCCGGCGCTTCTTTTCTGGCTGCTCTTCCTTGGAGCTTACACGCGAAGCCTCTGGCGATATTTACGGCGAGAAGGCAGCGGGCCGGACGTGACTTTTGCGGTTGGGCTCGGCGTGCTCGGCGGCGTTGCGGGCTTTTTCACCGCCGGCATCGTCCACTATAATCTCGGCGATGGCGAGGTTGCGATGGCTGTTTATCTTGCGGCCGGTCTCGGAGCAGCAATGCTTGTTAACAAAAATGTAAGCTCCGAATAGGGGCGCCCGCTGTCCAAAATCCTGAACCAAATATTGGTTTTCTCCGTATTCTCTACTGGAAATAGAAGAAAACTATGTATAGAAACACCCGCACTCGTTCGATCTACGCTTTCTTACTCGCATTTGTGATGGTCGTTACGGCCATGCCAGGAGCAGTCTTTGCCCAAGGCGCGGCTCCGGCAGCGGACTACTCGGCCGCCCTCGCCACGATCGAAGAAAAGGTCGAGGCACGCCGCAAGGAACTCGGAATTCCGGGAATGTCGCTCGCGATCGTCAAAGATGACAAGGTCATTTACTCAAAGGGCCTCGGCTATAAGGATTTTGAGAAAAAGGTGGCGGTCACACCAAGCACACAGTTCGCGATCGGCTCGGCGACCAAAGCGTTTACGGCACTTTCCGTGCTGATGACCGCCGATGAAGGCAAGCTCTCGCTCGATGCCTCGCCGCGGACCGTTCTGCCCTATTTCAAGATGGCCGACCCCGAGACGGACAAGAACATCACCATTCGCGACCTGCTGACGCACTCTTCGGGCCTAAACCGAACGGACCTCGCGATGATCACCGGCCGGCTGACTCGGCAGGAACTCATCAAGGTCGCCGGCGATGCAAAGCCGATCGGCAAGCTCCGCGAGCGCTTCGGCTATCAGAACCTGATGTACACGGCCGCGGGAGAGGTTGTCGCCGTCGCGCAGAACAAAACCTGGGAAGAGTTCATCCCGGAACGCATACTTCGCCCGCTCAGGATGACGACGAGCACGATGACCATCGAACAGATGGAGAAGGTCGCCGACCGCTCGTTCGGCTACAACTACAACTTCGATACAAAGGAAACGATCCGCCTGCCCTATCGCGAGATCAAGCAGGTGGCACCGGCCGGCTCGATCAATTCCTCGGCAAACGAGATGGCCGAATGGCTCCGGTTCATCCTTGCAGGTGGCGTCCACAACGGCAAGCGGCTTATCTCGGAAGCGAGCTTCGCCGAATGGATGAAGCCGCAGATGAACGTAACGCCGAACGGCTCGGTCAAATACGCCCTCGGTTGGTTTGTCCGCGATTGGAACGGGATGAAGGTCGTCGAACACGGCGGCAATATCGATGGCTTTAACGCCCTTGTTGCGATGATCCCGGAGAAAAAGCTCGGCTTTGTAATGCTTACCAATGTCTCCGGATCCTCGCTTGGCAATGAGCTGATGCCGATCGTTTGGGAGAACATTTTGGGCAAGCCCGAAGCGGCCAAGCCGGCCGATAAGCCGCAGCAGCCGGCCGCGGGCGGTGCCGTTCCGGCTGACCTCGTCGGCAAATATTTGACGCCGAACGGCGAAGGCACCATCGAGATCAAAGAGGTAGCGGGCAAGATCTCGCTCGTTGTTCCGGGCCAGCAGCCTTATGCCCTGGCACCGAAAACGGACGGCAAGTTTGCGATGACCCCGCTTCCGGACACTTTTTCGATGAAGGTCAACCGCGATGCCGCGAACGCGGTCGAATCGATCACGCTCGATCAGCCGCAAGGTGCATTTACGTTCAAGCGGGTCAAGGGCGATGCCGCTCCCGCCGATCTGCCCTCGATAGATGAACTGATGGCAAAGGTGATCGAAGCCAACGGCGGCGAGGCGAATCTCCGTAAGTTCAAAACGCGGGTGACTACCGCGACCGTTAACTTTGAGAATCAGGGCGTGACTGCGACCGGGATCACCTGGGCAAAGGCTCCGGGAATGACGGCCTCGGAATTCACGATGACGGCCGCCGGCAAGGTGATCGCCAAGGGCTACGACTTTTTTGACGGCAAGGGCGGCGAGGAAGCTTACACCTTTGCACCGGCCGAAAAGCTTACTGGCAAGCGTCTTGAGAATGCTCGGGTCGATGCCGATTTCTACGCCCCGCTCAACTGGAAGACGAACTACGACAAGGCAACGGTTCTTCGCAAAACGAAATGCGGCGAAGATGAGTGCTACGTAGTTGAGTTCGATTCGGAAAAGGGAACAAAGACGACCGACTTTTATTCGACAAAGACGAACCTGCTTGTCCGGCGTGACTCGGTCATCCCCTCAAGCACGAGCAGCCAACAGATAGCGATCACGACGACCTTCGAAGATTATCGCAGCGTGGACGGAATAATGATGCCGTTCCGCACCGTGCAAAATAGCCCGAGCAACGGCCGTGTTGTCTCGCAGATACGCGAGGTAAAGCATGATGCAAAGGTCAGCGACAAGGTCTTCAAGCCGCGAAAGCTTAAGTTCTAATTTGTAACAGCGTTATTAGAAGGAAGGCCAGGAATGATATTCGACTCTTTGAGAGCTTTGTGAACGCCTTTGTGGCCTTTGTGTTTAAGCTGATCTTAACCACAAAGGCCGCAGAGGTTTTGTACAAAGAGCGCAAAGTAAGAAACGGAATTATTGGATCCCGGCCGCTTCCATCAGGTTCGGGGCAAACATGGGCTCGCTGTGGTCAAAGACCGCATCGAGCTCTTTTTCTACCGAGCCGTGGCCGGCCGGTATTTTTTTGACCAGCGGCTCAAAGTTGCGGAAATCGTACAGCCCGGGGTCAAGGAGGTGCGAGGCGGTCACGTTCGTCAGCGCCGTCAGCATCGAATTGCGAAGGAACGGCACTTCCTTGGCGAGTTCGGTGACAAGTTGTTTGACCCGTGCACGCTTTAGGTTCGGCTGCGAGCCGCAGAGATTGCACGGGATGATCGGAAACTGCTTTTCCTCGGCATAGGCCGCGACGTCCGATTCATGACAGTAAGCCAGCGGGCGGATGACCGTATTGCGGCCATCGTCGCTGCGGAGGATCGGCGGCATCGCCTTGAGCTGGCCAACATAAAAGAGGTTGAGCAGAAATGTGTTGATGATATCGTCGGCGTGGTGGCCGAGCGCTACCTTGGTGCAGCCCTCTTCGACCGCGACCGAGTAAAGTATCCCGCGGCGGAGCCTCGAACAAAGCGAGCAGAAGGTCTTGCCCTCGGGGACGTGTTGCTTCACGACCGAGTACGTGTCTTCCTCAACTATCCGGTAATCGACGCCGAGCTCTTCAAGATAATTTGGCAGCACCTCGGCCGGAAAGCCGGGCTGCTTTTGATCGAGATTAACGGCAAGAATATCAAAGTTGACCGGTGCCCGGCGGCGAACGTCGAGCAGGAGGTCGAGCATCGTGTAGCTGTCCTTTCCGCCCGAAAGGCAGACCATCACCTTGTCGCCCTCGGCGATCATGCCGAAATCGCCGATCGCCTGGCCCATCTTCTTAAGTAACTTCGTTTTTAACTTGCTCTCTACAAACAAATGGCCGCTCGCCCTCCGAAACCTCTAATACTTACATAATTGTTGCCCGCTCGGCAATAGCCGCCGGTTTACTAGACACCGAAGCGAAGCTGAACTATCATTCCCTATCAGGCATACGAGGCGACGAAAAGCACCCCCGCGAAGCGCACTTCGCAAACCGCAGTTTTCTTCTCGGTTTACTTTGCCTAACGTTCCAAATTACGCAAATTAAGGAGTTTTTCTATGATCAGAATGGGACGTTCCAGAACGGAACCTCAGGAACCGGCAAACACCTACAGCCAGCCGACCCAATCGACACCGTATCAGGCCGAACCGGCCTCGAGCTCGCCCTCGCGTGCCGTGACGGACAGCGAGGCGATGGCCCGCGACATAAAGGAAGGCCGGTTAAGCGGCTTCGTCGGCCACGGAACGGTGCTTTCCGGCGAGACGAATTTTCAGGCGATGCTCCGCGTTGACGGCCAGCTCGTCGGCAGCGTTTCTTCCGAGACGGGTACGCTCATTGTCGGCTCGAATGGGCAGGTCGATGCCAATATCTCGGTTGCCTCGGCGGTCGTCAACGGCGTGGTCAATGGCGACATCATCGCCAGCGAACGCGTTCAGCTTGGGCGAACGGCACGCGTTGTCGGCAACATCCAGGCTCCGCGGATGATCATCGAGGACGGTGCCATCTTCGAGGGAATGTGTTCGATGATGGGCGCCCGAAAGGCCATCGAGCAGCAGGCGATCGAATCGGCCCGGCAGGCGGAGGAAGAGGAAAGCCTCTTTGCCGAATCGAACGCGATCGAGATCGCCACGGACACGGAAGATGACGACGACGAACTGGTCGAAGCCGCAAAGGGCTAGGGCCGTCCGGACGTCGTGAATAAGGTCGGGCGGGCAGTGATCTGTCCGCCCTTTTCTGCAAAAAGGGAGGAGACAGAAATGCTCAGCGACTTCAAAAAATTCATCGCCCGCGGGAATGTGCTTGATCTGGCGATCGCGGTCGTCATCGGTGCGGCCTTTGGTGCCATCGTCAAGACCTTTACCGACGGCATCATAATGCCTGTCGTCGGACTTCTGACTGGCGGCATCGACTTTTCAAGCAAGGTCATTAACCTCGGCGATATGCCGGTCTCGACGCCCGAGCAGATCGCTGCCGCACAGGCCGCCAAACAGCCGCTCATTCTCTACGGGCAGTTCATCAACGACATCATTACGTTCCTGATCGTCGCCTTCGTGATGTTCCTGCTGGCCCGCTACGCGATAGGAATCTTTAAGGGCCTCGAAGCGGAAGCGGAACCTTCGGCGGAAGAGAAACTGCTGACCGAGATTCGCGATATTCTTAAGGCGAAATAGTACTCGGACGGTTTGCCGGCTATTGGCCGAACGCAGAACGATCATCTGTGATTTTCGGTTTTGGTTCTGTGGTTTCTGTGTTCGAAGATATCGGCGAAAATGCAAAACCACAGAATTCACAGACGAAGACACAGACGGTCGAGCTCTACCACTCGCGCTGAAGCCAAAGCCTTTCCGTTCGACAAATGGAGTGTCGTACCAAAAACTCTCGCTTTAATTCAGGTATCCGTCGGGTGCAGTGAATCTGAAAGTGTGGTCAGGGGTAATGCAAAGGTCGAGCGGGACGTCCGAGCCGTGGGTGTCATCTATCGCAGCGACGGGCTGAAAAAGGCTTACTCCAATCTTTAGGCAATCGGGTCGGCAGCGGGCGAGAAAGCGGTCGTAATAGCCCTTGCCGTAGCCGACGCGTTGCCCGCTTTCATCAAAGCAAAGCAACGGGACAATAACGAGGTCGATCTCTTCGGGGTCGGCCTTTTCCGTGCCCACAGGTTCGCGGATGCCCCAAGCGTTTTCGGCAAGAACGGTCTCCTCATCAAAGTAGCGGGCCTCAAGCTCACCGGTCTCGCGGTCCGTCAGCGGAGCGGAAGTCGCAATGCCGCGCCGCTCGTGCCAGATGCGGTAGTAGATCATCGAGGTGTCAAACTCGTTGAACTTAGCAATGCGGATAAAGGTGTGAAGGGTTTTGATGGCCGCGAGATCGACCTCATTGAAGAACCGTTCGGCGACCCGCGAACTCATCCGGGCAACTTCGCCCGGCGAGAGCGCACGCCGCTTTTCAAGATAGACCTTACGAAGCTCGGATTTTCTCATCGCTCGCGGATGATCCAGCCGCCGCCGACGACCTCTTCGCCGGTGGCCGGGTCGTAGAAGATGGTCGCCTGGCCGGGAGTGATGGCCCGCTGCGGTTCGTCGAAGACGATGCTGGCCCGCAGGTCAGAACCGGAAGCGGTAGCGAGCGGGTTCTTTAGGCCCTCGCCGATGATCGGATAGATCGTCGCGGGTGCCGGGTCGTGACGATAGCGGACCTTGACGAGTGCTCGTACCGGTTCGGCGGGTTCGTCAAATGCGACCCAATTTACTCCCTTTGCTGTGAACTCAAGCGTATCAAGCTCATCCGCCTCGCCGACGATGATCTGATTGCGGGCACGTTCGATCTGGACAACATAGAGCGGTTTCTCATGGGCGATGCCGAGCCCTCGACGCTGGCCGATGGTGTAACGGTGAATGCCCGTGTGCTCGCCGAGCTTCTCACCGCTTGCATTTACGATCTCGCCGCCCTCGGGTATCTCAGCCTCTCGGCCTTCGTGCTCCAGAAAGCGGTCTATGAACTCTGAATATTTGCCATCCGGCACAAAGCAGATCTCCTGCGATTCCTGCTTCTCGGCGGTGTAAAGTTCGGCGTCGCGGGCGATCTCGCGGACCTTGCTCTTGAGCATCTCGCCGAGCGGAAAATATGCCCGCGAGAGCTGATCCTGTGTCAGCTCCCAGAGAAAATAGCTCTGATCTTTCCAGTGGTTCCGCCCGCGGAAAAGGCGATACCGGTTCGCGGCCTCGTCATATTCAACGCGGGCATAATGCCCGGTCGCGACCTTGTCGCAGCCAAGCGAAACGGCCATCCGGTCGAGCGAGGCAAACTTCAGCCGCGAGTTGCAGGCAACGCACGGGATCGGCGTCTCGCCCGCAAGATAGCTCTGGATAAAGGGCTCGACCACATCGCGGTCAAAGTCTTTCTCAAGGTTCAGCACATAAAAAGGAAAGCCGAGCTTATCGGCCACCCGCCGTGCGTCGTAAACATCGTCAAGCGAGCAGCAGCGGCTCGGGAGCGGGTCGCCGTTCTCATCAACATTCACGTGCCGCCGCTGGTTCCACAGCTGCATCGTAAAGCCAACGAGGTCATGCCCCTGCTCCTTTAATAACGCGGCCGCCGCCGAACTATCGACACCGCCGCTCATCGCAACCGCTATCTTCATCGCAAAGGTTAGATTATAGCTTGCCTGCCGTGGGTTGGAAACCGTTTTGGGCTATCGGCTTAGGTGTTCACCGAGCAGCGGTCCGAGCCTGTCGCGGATCGCGGCGGCTATTGCCTCAGCGCCTTCCGGTGTCGGGTGGCCGACGCTTGCGAGTTCGCAAAAGCGAGTGCTGTATCTGAGGCGCGTTTCGCGGCGAAGTTCGGCAAGGGCGGGCGGGCACTCGCGGAGGCGCGTTTCGCCGATCGCATCGGCCGGGCGGCCTTTTCGGCCGACGGTAAAGAGTAGCGAGTTCTTTGTTCCAAAAGCGGCTCGTTCATCGATTGGCGACGGCACGAATACGGCACGCTCACGGCCGGCCGAGGCGTTAAGCTCCTTAACGACCGAGGCGAACGCCGCATTCGAATCCTCAAGCCAAATCCGCGAACGCTTTATCATCTTTCCCCGCCAGAGTCGCCAAATGGCGCGGGTCGCCGGATTATTGATCGGCGGCTTTGCCCAGCCCGGCACGCTGTAAAGTTCCATTATGTCGTTGACGATCCGTTTCATCGGGCTGTGGCGGGTGATTATCGGATAATACCCAACGAGAATGATCAGAGAATTCGGGAACTTCTCCGCCGCCTCGGTGATTAGCTCGCCCATGTGCCGGCGGCAGTAAAGATCGATCCGCTCGCGGAGCCGCTTGTTGCTTTCGAGCGGGTTGATTATCTTCGCCACGCCGACATCCGGTATGCCGCCGCTGAGCATTAGCAGGTCAACCGCTGCCGGGTCGCTGAACTCGGCGTGGGCCGACCGGAGTTGCTTTTCGATGGTCGGGAAAGAGACGTTGACCTCGGGATGGAGTTCCTCAAACGCCGAACGTTTCCCGCGCTCGAGCGCGGCCTGCTCATCCGGGTCAAGCTTGATGGTCGAGCCCGAGTGAGCCTTTACTGTAAGCCTTACGCGCCCGTTGCCTTTGAAAACATCTTCTTCAAGCCAGCGCTTAGTCAGGTAGTAGAACTTCTCCTCTTCACGCAGCCCCTGGCCCCAGATGAGCGAATCGCCGAGCACGAGCATCTCGATCTCATCACGAGGCGTTAACGCACGCACGTGGCCCGAAAGGGAAGCCACGAGCCCCAGCGACGCCAGGCCCCGAAGCATCTCTCGTCGTGTTGGTCGAAAGGCGTCGGACATCTCTAGATCAAAAGCTCAACGGCGGAATCGAGCTAGGGGTTTGCCTAATCTGCGGTAAACACAAGCCGGAGTATTGAACGCTCCGATGAGCTCGAAAGGCGCTTACCCCACGAAGTTCTTACTCTAAGCCCGTCGGCCGGCACCGGGTTCGCAACGTGATTCGGTTCGAAACCCGCATTTCGATATGCACGAGGCAGGTCAAACTCAAAATGCCGGTCGGTCAATCTGGGAAGCCCAAGCCGTTCCAATTCCTGGCGATCGCGAACCGGATCGATCGCGGTCACGACATCAAGTTCGCCGCCGGGCTTTACCAGCCGGCGAATACCACGAAGAACTTCCGAATCGGGCAGAAGAACCGCCCGGAGCAAGCTGCCCCAAGGGAGATTGACCGTAACACTATCGGCAACCGAGGCGAGTTCACTCGGAAGATCCTCAGCGGCGGCCTGAACAAAGAGAGCGTTCGGAAGTCCGCCTTTGGCAGATTTTCGAGTGATCTTGACCGAGGGCTTTTCGAGCGGCTTCGCGTTCGCATCTATTCCGATGACGAACGTATCCGCTTCCAGTTTGGCCAGGTCCAAAACAAAACGCCCATCGCCCGTACCTAGGTCGATAGCGACCTCTCGATACGTGCTGATACGTTCCTCTAATTCTTCACGCGTTAGTTATCAGATGGTGCTGCCGCGGATCTGCTTTATCATAGGCGTTCTCCTCGAATTTCGAGATTATGATAACTCAGTTGCCTTTATGGGGTAAACGGTTGCACAGGATGATGTCCGCTTTGCGAGAGCAAATGCGTCGAATGAGAACAGAGCGAACTGCGCTGAAATTTTTCTGAACTTTCGCGAGTTCACGTGCGTAGAACTTCATTCGCTCGATCGATTGTGGTAGGTTCATAAGACCATGCTGAAGCCGCTTGTCTAAAACTCACGTCACGTTCGGGTCACCGGCACCGCTCCCTGCGGCCGCCTGCTGACCACTCCGGGCACGCTCCGTGCCGAAAGTATTGCTCCATTTTTTAGGTAGGTTTGTATGTCTTTCAATGTTGAAGGCGCTGAGTTAGTGGCTGAAAAAAACACGTTCTTTTCCGTTTTGCGTGAGGCCTTCGTCGGTACCGAGCGAGATTTTACACGCGGGTCGATCCCGGTCGCGCTCATCATTCTGGCCATCCCGATGATCCTTGAGATGTCGATGGAGGCGCTCTTCGCCATCGTCGATACCTTCTTCGTCGCCAAGCTCGGAGCCGCTTCTGTCGCGGTCGTCGGGCTGACGGAATCGGTACTCGCGCTGATTTATGCGGTCGCGGTCGGGCTCAGCATCGGCGCAACTGCAACGGTCGCCCGCCGCGTCGGTGAAAAGGACATGGACGGTGCGGCACGGGCCGCGACGCACGTCATCTATCTCGGGCTGCTCGTCTCCGCGGCGATGGGAATCGCGGGCGTCGTATTTGCCCGGCAGATCTTCGGCCTGCTCGGTGCGGAGCCCGAGGTGATCGAACTCGGACTGCCGTTCATGCGGATAATGTTCGGCACGAACGCCGTAATCCTGTTCCTCTTTTTGCTCAACGGCATTTTTCGCGGAGCGGGCGACGCGGCGATAGCTCTTCGCGTGCTGATCATCGCCAACGGGCTCAATATCTTACTCGACCCGCTCTTCATTTTCGGCATCTGGATCTTTCCCGAATGGGGCGTAACGGGTGCCGCGGTCGCGACCGTCATCGGCCGTGCGACCGGTGTCGCTTTTGCGGCCTGGACGCTGCTCCGCCCCGGCAATGGAAGGCTTGAGATACGCGCCGAACACTGGCGCTTTGACCCGACACTGCTCGTCGCGTTGGTCCGGCTCTCCGGCACGGCGGTGCTTCAGTTCCTGATCGCAACGCTGAGTTGGAGCGGTCTCGTCCGCGTTGTTGCGGGCTTTGGGACGGTCGCCATCGCGGGTTACCAGATCGGTCTGCGGGTGATCATTTTCGTCATCCTGCCGGCGGTCGGCCTTGCGAATGCGGCGGCGACGCTCGTCGGGCAAAACCTCGGAGCGGGCCAGCCGGAACGCGCCGAGCGTTCGGTCTGGACGGCGGCGATACTTAATGCCGTCCTGCTCGGGCTTGCGGGGATATTTTTCATCGTCTTTCCCGAGTTGGTCGTTTCGATCTTTACGACAGACCCCGAGGTCTCTCGCTATGCGATCGATTGCCTCCGCATCGTCGGTTACGGCTACGCCTTTTACGGGCTCGGGATGGTGATGGAAAGCTCGTTCAACGGCGCCGGCGACACGCTCACGCCGACGTATCTCAACTTCGTCATCTTCTGGCTCTTTGAGATACCGCTGGCTTACGTACTCGCGTACCATTTCGAAATGGGCCCGCAGGGCGTTTTCTGGGCGATCACTATCGCTTTCTCGGCTCTTGCCGTTGTCTCAGCCCTCGTCTTCCGCCGCGGCAAGTGGAAACAGCAGGTGGTCTAGCGAGGTTTTACAGGATGCGCAGGATGAAAAGGATTGTCTGATCGCACAATAGGACGGATGGGGCGAATGCGACTCATTCGTCCCTTTCTCTGCATCTCCGCGTCCCCGAGTCCCCGCGTCTCCTTTTCTCCCTTTCTCCCTTTCTCCTCTTCTCCTCTTCTCGTGTCATCGGGTCTATAGGTTAAAATCTAAAGGTGCACTTCCCCGACCCCGGCGAGCATGATTTCCCCGATTGGGTTCCGTTTGGCGACTATCTTTACTACGGCCCGGATGTGGTCGCGCTCGGCGTTGAGCTTTCCGTCGCGACGCTGAGCGAGGCTTACGCGAAGGGCATATTCCCGTGGCACATGGACGGCGTGCCGCTGCCGTGGTGCTGCCCGGCACGGCGAGCGATCCTCGACTTTGCCGACCTCCACATCCCGGCGAGCCTTGCCCGTGCCCGCCGCCGCTCGGGCCTACGGTTTACCATCGACGAGGATTTTCGCCACGTGATGGAAGAGTGCGCGCTCGCCCGCCGGCCGGGGCAAAAGGGCACATGGATCACGCCCGCCTTCATCGAGCGCTACACCGAACTCCACGAGGCCGGCGGGGCACACAGCGTCGAGGCCTGGGACGAGGCCGGCAACCTCGTCGGCGGCGTTTACGGCGTGGATGCCGGCGGCGTCTTCTGCGGCGAATCGATGTTCTTCACCCGGCCAAACGCCTCAAAGCTCTCGTTGCTCTTCCTCATTGACCACCTCCGCTCTCGCGGATCAACATGGCTCGATATCCAGGTCATGACCCCGCACATGAAAGCACTCGGCGCCAAGGAGATCGGCCGACGTGAGTTCCTAGCCCGATTGAAAAACGACACAGCAACGGCCCGCGAATTGTTCCCGGCGAAATAGTTTTTAACTAATAGGTCAAAAGAACCTCGCACTTATAGCCTGGCGCTCGTACCTGCGCGGATTCATCGCCTTGCCCAAAATCGCGATCTTGATTCCCGGTCAACTGATCTGAGATTTTGACAGCCCA
Source organism: Acidobacteriota bacterium (assembly GCA_019639235.1). Classification (GTDB taxonomy): domain Bacteria; phylum Acidobacteriota; class Blastocatellia; order Pyrinomonadales; family Pyrinomonadaceae; genus OLB17. Next base: position 71,974 of record JAHBSG010000019.1, read on the forward strand.
ATCTATCGAACGTACACTTGCGCAACTGTTTGAGGAACCCGGAACGCATGGTACGTAAGCCACTCTTTTTTGCGAAGGTCATTAGCCTAGCGGTCATTTTTGGTTTATCGACCGCCGCGGCATTTGCACAGACCAGTAAACCCGCAAATGAGCTCGAAGCCAAGATCGATTCGATCTTTTCGAACCTACAAGCACCGAACTCTCCGGGTGCCGCAGTAACGGTGATCGAGAACGGCAAGGTGATCGCAAGTAGGAATTATGGCTTCGCGAGCATCGAACATCAGGTCCCTTTCACACATAAGACTGTCGTTCGGTTACCTTATTCGGAGTCACGCGAATTCATGATGATCGCTGCCGTCCTGATGGAAAAGGACGGAAAGCTGAGGCTGAACGATAAGGTCCGGAAGTACTTTCCCGAACTTCCGGCGTGGTCGGATCAGGTCACCGTACTCGACCTGATGAACCACCGCAGCGGTTTCGTCGATGAATGGGCGACCGTACTGCTTACGCAGAACAGCATGGCAAACAGGTTTGACCGCTCGCAGTTCCTCAGCCTGCTCTACACCCAGCCGAAGCCCGAGATCGAACCCGGAAAGGGTTATATGTACTCGAACTCCGATATGGGGTTGCTCAAGTTCATCCTTGAAATTGCGGCGGGCGAACCACTTCGAGATTGGATGAAAAAGCGTATGTTCAGACCGCTCGATATGGCGGCTACGCGGATGAATGACGATGTACTTGAGGTCGTTCCAGATATGGCGAGGAAGTATTCTTTCGGACGCGAGGTGAAGTTCGCCCGGCCCGAAAAGATCTCGCCCGGCGGCAACTACTTTATTGCAACGAGTGCGGACGACCTGGCGAACTGGGTAGCGGCGCACACGGACGCAAGTTCGGAGATCGCATGGGCGACGAAGCAGCTTCTCGAGAAAGTCCGGCTGATGCCTGGTAAGAAGAACCACTACATTTTCGGCCGCTCGGTCGAGACCATCGGCGGTAACGAGGTCGTGATTCATCAAGGCGTAAATGGGTTCACTTACCTTATTCGAGTGCCGAGGAGTGGCCTCGCCTTGATCGCGACCACTAACGATCATAACGGAGTGACGCCCGAGTTGATGCGGCTCGTCAAACACGTTCTGAAAACCGCTGATGCGGAATTCGTCAAGCCGCAATTCCTTACCAAAGCCGTTCCGATCTCGGAAGAGGAACTGAAGAAGTTCGAGGGGCTCTATGTATGGCAGGACGTTGAGGCATGGCAGAGCTCGCGGCCCGTGCGAAGAACGACAACAATTTATGTCGCAAGCGGCGTTTTGAGGTTGAGATTTCTTGGCGAGGACGTTCCGTTAGTATACGTTGGCGGCGGCAAATTCTATTTCACCGACGGTTACGGCGTTCAGGTCGAGTTTTCAACGACCGCCGATGGTCGCGATCAGGTCGTCCTTCAATTCGATGACGGATATCCCGCGATCCGAAAGATAAGGGAATCCTCAAAGCCCTGGTCACCAACTCAAGAACAGCTTGTGCTTTTTTCCGGTCGTTACCACAGCAAGCATCTAGACTATTATTGGACCATCCTGCGTGGCGAAAATGGTACGCTCGTTCTGAAGCGGCCAACGGTTGCAGACACGATTCTCGAGCCTGACGGAGAAAACACGTTTCGCTTTATCATGGAGGACGGCCACACGCCGGGCCAGGGTTTTAACTCGTGGGTCAAGTTTCACCTGGATAGAAAAGGAAATCCAACCCATTTGACGGTCGGCTTTCCGCGTTTAATGGACCACCGGTTTGACCGCGTCGTACAGTAAAGCAATGAAAGAGAATTTCCTCATATACGGAGCTAATGGTTACACCGGCGAGTTGATAACTCGGATGGCGGTCGAGCGCGGGATGCGGCCGATCGT
>JAHBSG010000002.1 GCA_019639235.1 Acidobacteriota bacterium
GATCAAGAACGGCGCCCAGCTCATCGTCCGCGAATCGCAGGCGGCCGTTTTTGTTTTCGAGGGCCAGGTGGCGGATGTTTTCACACCGGGCCGCTATACCATTGACGGCGGCAACACGCCGATCCTGTCGAAATTGGGTGCCTGGAAATACGGCTTCAATTCGCCGATGAAGTCCGAGGTCTATTTCGTCAATACGAAGCAGTTCACGGATATGAAATGGGGCACCTCGAACCCGATAATGCTTCGCGATGCAGACTTCGGCATCGTCCGGCTGCGTGCATTTGGCGCCTACAGCCTTCGCGTCGCCGACCCGGCCGGCTTTATCAAAGAGATCGCCGGGACAAACGCTCATTTTCAGACCGAAGATATCGACGGCCAGCTCAAGCGGGCGATCGTTTCGGAGTTTTCTGACGCCATCGGCGAGATGAAGATCCCGGCGCTTGACCTTGCGGCGCAATATAAAGAGATCGGCGAGGCCATCCGGGCGAAGATCAACGGAGACTTCAATTCGTGGGGCCTTGAGGTCACCAAGTTTTACGTTGAGAACATCTCGCTTCCGCCCGAGGTCGAAGCGGCGATGGACAAGCGTGCTTCGATGGGTGCCCTTGGCGACGCGCAAAAATATATGCAGTTTCAGGCGGCTGACGCCCTTCGCGACGCGGCCCAGAATGAAGGCGGCGGAGCAGGCCTCGGTGCGGGGCTCGGTGCCGGATTTGCGGTCGGCGGCCAGATGGCGAATGCCTTCGGCGCAGGCCAGCCCGGTGGCCAGCAAATGGGCGGCGGCGGTGCGGCGGCGACGGTTGCCTGCCCGGCATGCGGCAAGCAGAACGCGGCAGGTGCCAAGTTTTGTGCCGATTGCGGCGGCAAGATGGAGATCGCTCAGGTGCCCTGCGTAAAGTGCGGTGCAAAGCTCCGCGAGGGTGCGAAGTTCTGCTCGGAGTGCGGCTCTTCGCAAGAGAAAGCAAAGTGCACCGGCTGCCAGGCTGAGCTTTCGGCGGGTGCCAAGTTCTGCCCCGAGTGCGGAACCAAAACACCCGAAGCTGCCTAAGGCCGAAACCTTTAATTTCAATGGGCGTACTGCTTTTGGGCTGTACGCCCCTTTTTTGGATATGGACTTTGTGAAACCCACCAGAAGGGAATTCTGTGCGACGCTGTTGGGGAGCGTGCTTACCTACTCGCTTCTTAGTGGATGCTCGAAACCGCAGGCAGTTTCAACAGCGGTCGAACCGCTCGTGCGGCACTGGGCGATCGAGCTCAATGAATACTGCAGCGACCTGAAACTAGGCCGTATTCCACAATATGTGTGGCAGGAATCGGTTGAACGGCTCTTTTCGCGGGTAGATCTTGAGGAACTGTTGAAATTCATCGATTTTGAAACGCTCGAGAACGGCTTGAAGTACCCGGATCTTGGTGTCGCGACCGAGAGTGTGACCTTTCCGCCGCTCGAAGGTTTACCGAAAGATGTTGTCTTCATCAAAAAGATATTTGGAATGCGGAAGGGGCGAGCGATCATTCCGCACGGCCATAGCAATATGGCCTCGGCCCATTTAGTGCTGGGCGGCCAATTTAAGCTCAGACATTACGAAAAACTGGCGTTGGAGAAACGACAAATGACGATCCGGCCAACGATCGACATGACCGCAGCGGCAGGCACTGCTTCGAGCATTTCTGATGAAGCGAACAACGTCCATTGGTTCGTGGCTGAGAGCGACCGCGCATTTACCTTCGACGTGATCATGTTGGACCTGGCCGGTAAACGATACGACATTCATAATCTTGACCTCGACCGAGCGGAACCGTTGGAGGGCGACGCGCTTCGAGTACCCGTCATCGGCGTTAATGCAGCGCTCAAGCGGTACGGCAAGTCTGCCATGCACTGATATCCTTCGCTTTTCCCACAACCATTGATTTACTTTACAATTTTAGATTATGCCAATAAGCCCAGAATTGCTAGAGATACTCCGCTGCCCAAAGTGCAAGGCGGAGGTGAAGATCAACGAAGAAGAGACCAAGATCACCTGCCAGAATCCGGAGTGCCGGCTGGTCTATCCCGTTCGCGATGAGATACCGGTGATGCTGGTCGATGAGGCGACCGTCGAAGAATGAGAAATGATAATTGATAGATGAAAATTGCCTCGGAGCCTTCTGATTTATCAATTCTCATCTATCATTTAGCGAATGGATATCGACTGGACAGGAGTAAAGCGCGTTCTCGTCGTCCGGCTTCGTTCGATCGGCGATGCGGTGCTTGCGACGCCCTCGCTTGCGGCACTCCGCCGCCAGCTTCCAACGGCACAAATAGACATTCTGCTCGAAGACTGGGTCGCAGCGCTTCTTGAGGGTTTTGATGCGGTAGATAACGTGATTGCGGTCGGCCGCTCGGGGCTCGAGCGGATGCGAACCGCACGCCGCCTTCGCCGGACAAGATACGACGTCGTATTCAATCTCCACGGCGGAACGACCTCGACCTTTTTCACACGCGCGACCGGTGCCCGCCATCGCGTCGGCTACGCGAACTATCAATACGCGAATTTCTATACCGATCTCCTTTCATCGTCGGCAGATTTCTGGGGGCGAACGCCGACGCACTCAGCCGAGCAGCAACTGGCACTGCTCGGGTTCGTCGGCATTCCGGTCGAGGACCGGCCGACGAGCCGCTTGCCGATACCTGACGTAGCGCTTAGATCGATCGAACAGCGTCTCGCAAATTCCGGATTCCGAATTCCGCACCCCGAGTTTGCTCTTCTACATCCCTCGACCGCGTTTATCACAAAGCAATGGCCGGCTGAAAACTTCGCCCGGCTTGCTGAGCATCTCGGCGAAAAGGGCCTAGCAGCGGTTGCCGTTACGTCGAAAAGCGAACGGGCGGTGCTCGAAGAGCTTGTCGCTCGATCCGGAGTTCCGGTAACGACATTTGACGACCTGAGCCTGCCGGAGATCACCGCACTTGCCTCGCGGGCGAAGCTTTTTGTCGGGAATGACAGCGGCATCGCCCATATCTCGGCCGCGGTCGGGACTCCGACCCTTGTTATCTTTGGCTCGTCAAACCGCGACCATTGGCGGCCTTGGGGCGATGCGCCGAGTGAGATCGTTTTTGAGGAATTCGATTGCCAACCATGTCCCGGTTACCGCTGCGAGGTCTTCGGTGAGCCGCGGTGCATACTCTCGATCGCGCCCGAGCGGGTCATTGCGGCGGCGGAGCGGCTAATTGAAAAAACCGATCAGACGGCAGAGATGCTATAATTTTCCTGCTCCGGGAATTTGATGGTCAAACGCTTTTCAATACTCGCGGTATTGCTGTTCTCGCTGTGTGTTTCACGCGGCGAGGGCGTTCATATTTTCCCGTTCGCAGATGCAGGCTGCCAATCTGAGGCTGCGAGCCTGCTCGGCAAGGGCGGTGCAAAACTTCACGGCTATTCGATATTTCCGCAGGACGGATTCCACGGTCAGAAGCTGACCAAGATTTATAAAGATGCGGCCGGCGATGGCGACGGAGCTTGCCATGCAGGCCTCCCGGCACTTACGACCCGCAAGGTTGCCACCGCATCTACGCACCTTATCACTGCGATCGGACCACAGCGCACCAAGTTCCTTCTCACATCCGGCTCCGACCGTTCCCCGCCCCCAGTTTCCTAAGTCGAAGAACAATGGAACATTCCCGGCCGCCCACGTTTAGACAAGCGAGCGGCGGGCAAGTAAAAAAGTCTCTTTCAGGCTCGGAGGAAACAAGCACAAATGGGATCGCAATTTTCAGAGGACATTCACGGCACCATCAACCCGAACGACGCCGGCCACCTACAGGAACCGGTCAGGCGTTTTGCCCGGACCGACTTTCCGCGGCTTGATGAATCGCTGACGGTCGAGGGAGCTCTTCGCCTTATCAGGCTCAAGGGGCTCGGCGAGCGGATCATTTACTTTTACGTGGTCGATGCGGAGAACCACTTGCGCGGAATTCTCCCGACGCGCAAGCTGCTCACATCGATGCCTTCGGTACGGCTGGGCGACATCATGAGCACGGACATCGTCTCGGTTCCGGCCTCGGCTTCGGTCCTTGAAGCCTGCGAGATGTTTCTTGAGCATAAGTTCCTGGCGTTTCCGGTGGTTGACGAGGACGGGCGAATGCTTGGCGTGGTCGATGCCGGGCTTTTTACGAAGGAAACACTCAATATTGCAGAGCGGCACCACGTTGACGACGTTTTCCAGATGATCGGCTTCGGCATTCAGCAGATCAAAGGAAAATCGGCGTTCGGCATCTTCCGCTATCGGTTTCCGTGGCTTATCGCGACAATGGCGAGCGGGACGATCTGTGCGTTGCTTACCGGCTTTTACGAGGCGACGCTGGCGGAGGCGATCGTTCTTGCGTTCTTCATAACGCTTGTACTGGCGCTTGGCGAGAGTGTGAGTATTCAATCGATGACGGTCGCATTGCAGAACCTGCACTTCGGCAAGCCGAATCTGAAGGATTATTTCCGTTGGCTGCGTCGGGAGGCTTCGGCGACGCTATTGCTCGGGCTGGCCTGCGGTGCGGCGGTCGGGTCGATCGCCTGGGTCTGGCGTGGCGAGCCGCTCGCGGCCCTGGTCATCGGGCTCAGCGTGCTGCTGTCGGTGCTTGCCGCGGGCATAATTGGGATGAGCATCCCGACGCTGCTCCATGCGATCCATGAGGACTCGAAGATAGCCGCCGGGCCGATCACGCTCGCAACGACGGATATCCTTACGTTAGTGTTCTATTTCAATATCGCGACGGTTTTGCTGGGCTGAGCCATCGTCTCCGAAGTTTGACTCTTTTTGCCGTAAACACTAGTATTTATAGTTTCGACTCTTGTAGCCGAAGTGTGCCTTTATGTTCGAATCGCTGTCCGACAAACTCAAGAAAACGCTGCGCGATCTGCGTGGCTTGGGCAAACTGACGCCCGAGCACGTTGACGCAGCTCTTCGCGAGATCCGGATGGCCCTTCTTGAGGCCGACGTAAACTACAAGGTCGCCAAGGAATTCGTCGAATCCGTCAGGGCAAAGGCCGAGGGGCAAGAGGTCTGGCAGGGGCTAAACCCGCACGAACAGGTCGTTAAGATCGTCTATGACGAGCTTGTCTCGCTTATGGGCGGCACTTCGTCACGGCTCGTTTTTACAAAGCAGATCCCGAACGTCGTGATGATCGTCGGGCTCCAGGGCTCGGGTAAAACGACCTCGACCGGAAAGATCTCACGCTGGCTTCGCGACAATCAAGAGCGCAAGCCGCTTCTCGTCTCGGTTGACGTTTATCGCCCGGCCGCCCGCGAGCAGCTACGCGTTGTTGGCGGTGCCGTCGGTGTTCCGGTTTACGAGAACAAAGAGACGTCAGACCCGATGACGCTGGTCCGCGGAGCGATGAAGCACGCTCAGGACCTAGGGTTTGACACGCTGATGATCGACACGGCCGGCCGTCTTCACATCGATGACGAGCTGATGGTCGAGCTTGAGCAGATCAAGGCCGAGACGAAGCCGATCGAGGTGCTCTTCGTCGCGGACGCGATGACCGGCCAGGATGCCGTGAACTCGGCACAGACCTTTCACGAGCGGGTCGGCATTACGGGCGTTGTCCTTACAAAGATGGACGGCGATGCCCGCGGCGGTGCGGCACTTTCCATCCGCCAGGTCATTGGCCAGCCGGTAAAATTCGTCGGAGTCGGTGAAAAATACGACGCCATCGAGCCCTTCTATCCGGACCGTATCGCACAGCGGATACTCGGAATGGGCGACGTCCTGACCTTGATCGAAGAGGTCCAGGGCAAGATCGACGAGCAGGAAGCACAGGCCCAACTGCTCAAGATGTCGCGGAACCAGTTCACGCTGGAGGATTTCCGGGCACAGCTCCGGCAGTTCAAGCAGCTCGGCTCGATGTCAAAGCTGATGAAGATGCTTCCGGAGCAGATGACCGGCGGGCTTTCGCTCTCGGAAGAGCAATCGGCCGAGGTCGATCAACAAATGCGGCGGACCGAGGCGATCATCGATTCGATGACCAAGGCCGAACGCAACGATCACCGTATCATCGACGCCAGCCGAAAGACCCGCATCGCGGGCGGCTCGGGCTCGACGATCGCGGAGGTCAATCAACTGCTGCGGCAGTATGATCAGATGCGGAAGATGATGGCCCAAATGAACAAGGGCGGGCTTTTCGCTGGGCTCGGCAAGAAGATGCTCGGAGGCCTCTCGGGTGGATTAGGCGGAATGCTTGGCTCCGGCGGGCTCGGCGGATTGGGCGGAATGCTCGGTTCGGGAATGGACGATGACGGACCGGAACAGCCGGCCTCGCGTTCGATAAAGAAAAAGAAAAGGCATAAGAAAAGAAAGTGAATAGTAAATCGTAAATTGTGAATAGTAAGAGAGTGCGATTTGCGATTTGAGATCAGCAGTTCATTGGAAGACAAGGAAGATATGTTAGCAATCAGTTTGATGAGAATGGGCGCGAAGGGCAAGCCGTTTTATCGCGTCGTGGTCAAGGAAAAGCGTTCGAAGCGGGACGGTGCGTACATCGAAAATCTCGGCACCTATAACCCGATGGTGAACCCGGCCGAGGTTAGCCTCAAGCACGACCGGATCCAGTATTGGATCGGAGTTGGCGCACAGCCGACCGAGACGGTCGCGAGCCTGATCAAGCACAACGCAGCTCCGGCAGCGGAATAGGCTTTGCCACAGAGGCCACTGAGTCTCACGAGCATTGATCTCTTTATTTCGGTGCTCTCTATGAACTGGGTAGCAGGAAGGCATGAAAGAAGCTGTTGAAAAGATCGTGAAAGCACTGGTCGGCAATGCCGATGCGGTCGAGGTCGAAGAGACCGGCGGGAAGACCGTCCGGCTCGCCGTCCGCGTCGCGCCGGATGACTACGGCCGTGTCATCGGCCGCGAGGGACGCACGATCAAGGCCATCCGCAGCCTGCTTTTCATCGCCGGCCAGAAGCACGGCAAGCGATACCAGCTTGACCTGCTCGAGGATTGACGCTCGGCGAGAGAGATCGGATGAGCGATCTGGTCGCGATAGCAAGGGTCGCCCGGCCGCACGGCATCCGCGGCGAGGTCACGGCCGATATCGTCACGGATTTTCCTGAACGGTTCGAGGGGCTTGAGGCCGTTACCGCAAAGCTTGTCGATTCGAGCCGGGCGGAATTGAAGATCGAAAGGTTCCGGTTTCATCAGGGCCGAGTGATGCTGAAATTTGCGGGCATTGATACGGTCGAGGGCGCCGAGCAGCTGCGAAACGCTGAGATCTGCGTTGCCGCGGAGGACGCGGTCGAGCTTGAAGCGGACGAATACTTTGACTGGGAACTTGCGGGCTGCAGCGTTATGACGCTCGCCGGCAAAGAGCTTGGAACGGTCGCCGAGGTGATGCGAACGGGCGGGACCGAGATCTTGGTCATTCGGGGCGGCGAACGAGAATATCTTGTGCCTTTTGCCGAAGCGATCTGCCCCGAGGTCGATATTGAGAATAAAAGGATCGTCGTCGATCCGCCGGAAGGCTTATTGGAGTTTTAGGTGAAGATTGATGTTCTTACAATTTTCCCTGAGTTTTTCGGACAGGTCTTTGATTTTGGAATAATTCGCCGGGCAAAGCTCGCCGGGATCGTTGAGATAAACGTCCACGATATTCGCGAGTTTGCGACCGATAAGCACCGGATGACCGACGACCGGCCGTTTGGCGGCGGCGACGGGATGGTGATGAAGCCGGAGCCGATATTCGCCGCGGTCGAGCATTTAACCGGTGCGGCCGAGCGGTCGGGATATCCGGCCGAGACGCGAGTCGTGCTGCTCTCGCCGCAGGGCAAGCCGCTAAAGCAGCAGATGGCGCGCGAGTTTGCCGACGAGGCACGGCACGTGATCGTCATCTGCGGGCGATATGAGGGAGTAGATGAGCGGGTCAATTACGCGCTTGTCACTGACGAGATCTCGATCGGCGATTACGTGCTCTCGGGCGGCGAACCGGCGGCTGTTGTGCTGACCGATGCGATCGTCAGGCTTCTGCCCGATGCGCTTGGCAGCGAGACCTCGGCCGAGAACGATTCGTTCTCCGACGGTTTGCTCGATTGCCCGCATTACACGCGGCCGGCGGAGTTCAGGGGAATGAAGGTCCCCGAAGTTTTGTTAAGCGGCGATCACGCCGAAATAGAAAAATGGCGTCGCGAAATGGCGATGCAAAAGACGAAGCGAATTCGTCCGGATCTTTTGGAGGGCGGACACTCTTGTCCGCTGGTGGAAAGTGAATAAATAAAGTGGAGAAAATGGTAAATGTGAGTTACTGAGCAATTCTCGCCGCAATGCGGCGATGCGGACAAGAGTGTCCGCGCTCCGTGACTGACCTCTTGCCGAAAATATATGAACAGACTAGATGCAGTAGAGAAAACGCAGCTCCGGGACAACATCCCGGCCTTTCAGTCCGGCGACACCGTCAAGGTGCACGTCCGCATCAAGGAAGGTAACAAGGAGCGTATCCAGATCTTTGAGGGCGTTGTGATTGCCCGCAAGCACGGCGGTGCCCGCGAGACCGTGACGGTCCGCAAGGTGAGCTTCGGCGTCGGCGTCGAGCGTATCTTCCCGCTTCACGCAACGGTCGTCGATCACATTGACGTCGTCCGCCGCGGCCGTGTCCGCCGGGCAAAGCTCTACTACCTGCGTGAACTCCGCGGTAAGGCCGCCCGGATCAAGGAAAAAGACACCCGGAACAAGGGTGCCAAGGCCGCCAGGTAAGCCGAAACTGACCAAGGGCCTATGAGAAAAATGGGGCGTCGCGAGTTTGCTGCTGCTGTTGTTGCAGCAAGCTCGTACGCCCTTTTATCGCGCGGTGAGATCGTTCACGGAGGTGAAAAGATGTACGGACTGATCGGAAAAATGAAGGTCGCCGAGGGCAGACGTGACGAGCTTGTAAAGATCCTGCTCGAGGGCACGGACAAGATGCCCGGTTGCCTGAGCTACATTATCGCCAACGATCCGGGCGACCCGAATGCTATCTGGATCACCGAAGTTTGGGACTCAAAAACGAACCACGAAGCCTCGCTAAAGCTCCCGAGTGTCCAGGCCGCGATCGCAAAAGGCCGCCCGATGATCACGGGCTTCGGCGAGCGTTTCGAGACCGAGCCCGTCGGCGGGCACGGCTTGTTGAGATCGTGATAAGATTCTCTGCGTGAACGGATTCAAGCTGCAGGCCGAGCGGTTCGAGTGGGCGATCGGCTTTGATTTTGAGGAGCAGGCCCTGAGCGAGGGCTATCGGTTCATCGCCGGCGTTGACGAGGTCGGTCGCGGATGTCTTGCAGGGCCGGTCGTTGCGGCGGCTTGTATTCTTGACCTTGCGAAGCCGGTTCCCGCCGGGCTTAACGATTCAAAAAAACTGACAGAGAAGCGCCGCGAGGCGATCGCCGCCGAGCTTCGCGAAAGCGCCGTCGCCTTTGCCATCGGAGCGGTCGAGGCAGACGAGATCGACCGGATCAATATCCTCGAAGCAACCAAAAAAGCTATGACGCTCGCGGTCGAAGCACTTGAACCAGCCGCGGATTATTTATTGATCGACGCATTGCAACTCCGCACGCTCCGCCTGCCGCAAAAGGCCTTGATCAAGGGTGATTCCATTTCTTATTCGATCGCGGCAGCGTCGGTGATCGCAAAGACCTACCGTGACGATCTGATGAAGCGGCTCGACGCCGAATTCCCGCAATACGGATTTGCGGGCCACAAGGGTTATGGCTCGGCTTCTCACTTTGCAGCACTTCGCAGCCACGGCCCGTGTCCCTACCACCGACTGTCCTTCAAAGGCGTGGCCTAAAAAAGGCGAAACTTTCGAATGACTGAAATCGTAATCTGGTCAGTTCCGAGTGAACTAGAGGATTATTTATGAGGTCATTATTTTCTAAGTTATTGATAGTTGCCGGGCTTGTCTCGGCGTTCGCATCGATGGCTGCCGGCCAAGCAGAGTCGGCCGCGGTCCGGAGGGCGAAGGAGATCGCAGGCATTTTAAGCTCGGGCGATCGTGATGCGGCCCGCCGCTACGTTCAGGAAAACTTTGCCGAGGGAATGCTGAAGCGGCCGATGGAGCAGCATCTTGGCTTTTTCTCGCGCGTCCACGACCAGACACGCGGGCTGAAGCTGGTCAAGGTCCAGGACGAAAAGCCCGCCGAGGCGACGTACATCGTTCAGTCCGAACTGACGGGACTCTACGAGGCTCTGTGGGTTTCGGTCAAAGAGAATGCCCCGCACAAGGTGACGGGCATTGGGCTTCGGCCTCCATCAGATGCCCCGGCGCTTAAGGCTCCGGCGAATGAGGCCGAGTTCGCTTCGCGGCTTGACGCTGCGGTAAAGAAGCTCGCCGCGGCGGATGCGTTCTCCGGAACGGTGCTGATCGCAAAGAACGGCGACGCCGTGTATAAGGGCGCTTTCGGTGAAGCGAACAAGGACTTTTCGGTCCCGAACCGGATCGATACAAAATTCAATCTCGGCTCGATGAACAAGATGTTCACGGGCGTCGCCATCGCGCAGCTCGTCGAGAAAGGGAAACTGAGCTACGACGACCCGCTATCAAAGTTCATTCCCGATTTCCCGAACGCGGAAGCGGCGAAGAAGATCACCATCAAGCACCTCTTGACCCATACCTCGGGCCTCGGCGGATATTTTTCGCCGCGGTTTTGGGACAAGTCACGGGCAAATCTGCGTACGGTCGATGACATGATGGCCCTTGTCCGCGAGGACGAAAAGGACGTAAGTTTCGAGCCCGGCAGCCGCTGGCAATACAGCAACACCGGCATGCTCGTGCTCGGAAAGGTGATCGAAGTTGCGAGCGGACAAAGCTATTTCGACTATGTTCGCGAGAACATTTACAAACCTGCGGGCATGGTGAATTCGGATACGTTCGAGCTCGACCGGATCAACAAGAACCTGGCCGTCGGCTACCAGAAGCGGTTCACCGATGAAGGCATCGCATGGAGCAACAATATCTTTTCACATGTGATGCGCGGCGGGCCGCAGGGCGGCGGCTACTCGACCGTGGAGGACCTGCTCCGGTTCGATAAGGCTCTGAGAAGCGGGAAGCTGGTTTCAGCGGAGACGTTCCGGCTTTTGACCACGCCGAAGCCCGAGGTCAACTCGCCGCGATACGGGTACGGGTTCTTTGCCGTCGTGGACGGCGGCCCGACCGGGCATAGCGGCGGCTTTGAAGGGATCAGTTCCGACCTCCGGATGCACCTTGCGAGCGGTTGGACGGTGATCGTGATGTCGAATTACGGCGGAAGTTCGGGGCCGGTCTGGCGGCTTGCCGAAGACCTGATCACGGCGATGGAAAAGAAGTGAACGGACAGACGGGCGGCTCGCGGAAACGGGCCGCCCTTTCGTTAGCTGTTTCGCTCAAAGATCTTTGAATTCGGGATCCTCGGGAAGACCTCTCTGATAGGGATGAACTCACCGCGAAGGAGTGCGAAATATCCGATCTCCGAATTCTCAAGCCGCGAGGCCACGGCCGAGAGCAGGTCCTCGGGCTTCATGTCGTTTGTCCGGTTCAGGAGCCCGCGTTCGCGAAGCTCGATAAAGAGCACGTGAAAAGGAACGTCAGGGAAATAATTGACCACTTTTTTGACGAGGTACAGCGCCGTGATCTCTTCGTAGTATTGGAGCTTGCGGACGATATCGCCGACCTTTTCCTCGGTCATCTCATGGCCAAGGAACGAATCCGTCACAGATATGCTCTGCCGTTCGCGTTCGGCGTTTGCGAAGTCCTCGGCCTCGCTTTCGACCGTCGCGGCATATTCCTTGGCTTCCTCGAACCGGCCCTTCGACCGAAGGAACTGAAACGCGATGTCGCTGGCGGCATAGCGCCATTTTATGTCGATCGCCATCGAACGCCGGACGTGCTCGAGACCGCTTTCGTCGTCGTTCATCAGCAGAACGCTGCCGAGCGTGTAGTGGGCCTCGGCGTTCTCGGGAAACTTCTCGACCGTTTCCCGCAGCAGCGGAAGAGCTTCGAGATTGCCCTTTCGCTCGGCGAGCAATCCGGCCATCTCAAGCATTTCCTCGGCAGTCGAATCGCCCTCGGCGGCTTTCTTTTCGAGTTCGTCGTAGCGCTTGCGCGAGCTTTCAAAGTGGCTGTGCCGGTCGGCCCAGGTCGAAGCGATATGCTCATCCCACCGCTGTTCAAAATCGGCAATAAGCTCCGCGGCCCGCTCGCCGAGAAATTGGTCCGATGCGGAGACCGTTGCCGTTACCGGAAGCGGCGGAAGGTCCTCGCCCGTCCAGTAGCCGAGCATCTTTAGGCGATCGGCAAGTGAGGGATGTGAGTCGTTGTAATCGGTCGGGCGTTTGACTGCGGCCAGGACCGTTTCGCGGTCGCGGTCGCTGTCAACGAATGAGAGCGAGCCGAGCATACGCGAAAAGACGTTAGGCGACGGCGTCGAGCGCTCGAGATTTTCCTCGTGGATAGTCTTCCAGAAAACGTTGTTCAGTTCTGCCCCTCGCGTTTCAAGTGCAAGCAGCGCCTCACCAAGCGGGCGAGCCCCGACGAGGCCGGCGGCATAGCTGTCCGCTTCCTTTTCGTGCTCGCGCATCAGCACAAAAGAATACGCTTGAAAATACGGGAAGAACCAATTGACGAATTTCTCGTAAAGGAACGCGAACTTGTGATCGTTCAACTCCTGCGTTTCGATGAACCGGCCCCAGGATTCACGGAGCTGATAAGCCCATTTGCCGAAGCCGCCGTGGCGGCCGGAGATGTGCCCGATCTCGTGGGCGACAACGGCCTTGAATTGATCCGGCGTCAGCGTCTTCATTATCGGGATTCCGAGCAGCAGAAAGACCCTTCGGCCGAACATCCCGATCCGCGGGATCGTAACGACGGCGGCATTCATTTCATCGGTGATGAGCACCTTGTCGGGGAATTTAGCTTTGAGAGCCTTGGTCGTTTCGCGGATAAAGCCGAAAAGCTCCGGGGCGTCGGCCTCTTTTATCTCGTGGCCTTCGGGTTCGGGAAACTTGGTGAAAAGCGAGCGAACCGCGCCGCCAAGAAAGCCGAAGAAAACGACCACGCCCGGAACTACGATCCACCAGAATTGGATCGCGAAGAGCAGTAGCCGGCCGAGCGACTGCGGAGCAAAGAAAAGCAGGACGAGCAGCGAAAGCGGGATTGCGATAAAGAGCAGAATGAGCCCGAAGAAATAGGCATAGCCGAGTGCCGCGAGCCCGAGGACGCGTCGCTCGTAGCCTTTCCGGTCTTGTTCGGCAAACGCCTCGAGTTCCTTGATCAGAGAGAGATATTGTTCGTACTTCATTGCAGGGAGCCACCGGGGGCAAGGAAAAATTTTTCTGGGAGTTTACCAGACTTCAGGGCGAAATTGGAAGCATTTTTTCGAACAGACCCGAAGTCTACGCTTCGAACGGTATCTCGGCGTCGCGGAGTACGTTCATTTCATTGGCCGTAACTCGGTCGAGCAGCTTTTGATCCTCGAACATCTTTACTAGCCCCTTGACGGTCGCGTAACGCGGTTCATCGGCAACGGTAACGGCTAGATTTATGTAGGAGCGAAGATACTGGTCGAGCCCATCGAGCAGCGAGCCGCCGCCGGTCAGAATGACTCCGCGGTCGTAGATATCGGCCGCGACCTCGGGCCGGAGCTCGGTGAGAGTGTCCTTAATAAGCTGAGCGATGCGACGGACGACGCCTTCAACGACCGGGTAAAGCTCGCCGATAGTTACGTCAACCGCGGCCGGGCTTCCGGTCTGCACGTCACGTCCGCGAACCTCGATCGATTTTGAAATATCGTCCGGCAGGAACGTCGAGACGAACGAGGTCTTGAGCATCTCGGTCGTTTCATCACCGACCTGAATGCCGCGATGGCGGCGGAGATGCGTGGCGATGGCGTCGTTGATCTCATGGCTCCCGTGGCGTTCGCTCGTCGAGGTTACGATCGAGCCCTTGGCGACTATCGCGATGTTAGTAGAGCCCGCTCCGTAATCGATGATCGCCGAGGCACGCTTATCGCTCGGAAGAACGCCGACGCCAAATGCCGCTGCAAGGCCCTCTTCCATCATAAAGACCTTGCCGATACCGGCATCTTCGGCGGCGTTAAGAAGAGCACGCTGCTCGACGTGTGTGACGTCGGAGACCATGCTCATAACCGCCTGGATGGCGAGGTTCGAGCCGCCCGATTTTGCCTTGCGGACAAAGTGGGCAAGCATCTTTTTGGTGCGTTCAAAGTCGGCGACGACGCCTCCGATCAGTGGGGCCTTGACGACAATGTCGCGGCCCTCGCGGCCCGACATATCCGCAGCTTCCTGGCCAAAGGCGACGATCTCTTCCGTCAGCTCGTTTATCGCGACGAGCGAGGGCTCATCGAGCACGACACCGCGGTCCTTTACAGCGATGATCGTGCTGGCCGTTCCGAGGTCGATCGCCATCGAATCGGTCACGAGCTTTTTAAGTGACGAGATCTTAAGCATACTTGCGGCGTTTGAAAGATTATACGGGTAATCGGGCCGGGGCGTAAAGAGAAATCTTGCCGATGCTTACGCCCAGCGAACTTCGAGCACCTTTACGGGCTCTACGCGGTTTTTGACGGTGAGCGGGTCCAAAACGTTTACCGGAATTCTTCCGCCGCTTGCTTCGTGGGCGGCTTCGGTCATTATGATCTGGCCGCCTTTGGCGATGTCCTGAAGCCGTGCGGCAAGATTTACGGTGTCGCCGATGGCCGTGTATTCAGACCGTTTTTCCGAGCCGATATAGCCTACGGTCGCAACACCGGTGTGGAGCCCGATGCCGACGGAGATCTCGCTGAGGCCTTCGTGGCGAAGTTCGTCGTTGAGCGTGCGGAGGCGCTTCTGCATTTTTACGGCGGCCTTTACGGCATTGAGGGCGTCTTCTTCCGAAACGTTAGGTGCTCCAAAAAGTGCCATCAACCCATCGCCAATATATTTATCAAGCGTTCCGCCGTGTTCGAAGATGATCTCGCTCATCGCCGAGAAATAGCGGTTGAGCAAGCCGACGATCTTCTCCGGATTCTCCTTTTCGGAGATCGACGTAAAGCCGCGGATATCGGCAAAGAGCACGGTGATCTTTTGATTCACGCCGCCGAGCCGGAACGACTGCGGATTTTCGAGAAGCTGTTTGACGACGTACTCAGGCATGAAGCGGCTGTAATTTGCCCGGGCGACCTCTTCGCGGGCAAGCCGGTTGTGTGCCTTAACGGTCTCGACCGTCATCGCAGCCTGGGCGGCGACGGCACCGATCATTTCAAGGTGGTCCTTGGTAAATGCGGCAAAGGGATCAAGCCGATCTGCGTAAATGACGCCGTGAACGTTGTTTTCCGTTATCAGCGGAGCGCAGATGGTCGAGCGGACGCCCTGTGAGACTATCGACTCAGCTCCGGAGAACTGCTCATCGGCCCGAGCGTCCTGCGAGAGCAGAGCGACGCGGTCGCGCATCACCTTCTGCGTGATGGTGCGGCTGACGGTCATGTTCTCGGTCAGCTTGGCGATCTTGTCGTCGCGGGTCTTAACGGCGACGGGATTGAGGCTAAAATCGAGGATGCGGCCATCGAGCGTTTCATCCGCAAGTAGGGCGACGACGCGGTCGGCCGGCGTTCCGCGGAAGATGAGGTCCGTCGCCTTTCCGAATACATCGCCGAGGTCAAAGACGCTGCCGAGCGTCTTGCTCATCTCGTAGAGAAGCTCAAGCATCTTTGCCTTTCGGCGAAGGTCCTTGATCTCATCGGGCGTCGCCATCGCATTTTCCATCGAGAGGTGCGATTGCCGTCCGATGATCTCCTTTGCCGAGATAAGAAGCTGCGTTTGGCCTAGCGGTTCGTCTCCAAAGGCAACGCCGCCGGGCATATCGACCACCGTCGGGGCAGTCTCCGAGCCGCCCCGGGCGACACTCGGGTTGACGAGAACGGAACGCGGAGCGACAAGAGCGGGTTCGACGCTGGCGTCGGCAACGGTGTCGCCATAAACAAGCCGTGATTCACCGATCATTATCGAATCGCCCGGTTCGAGCACTTTCTCGAGCATCGGCGAGCCGTTGACGAAAACGTGATTGACGCTGCGAGACAACTGGCCATTATCAATGAAGCCATCGATCAGCTTGTAACCCGAACCTTCGGCCACGATATGAGCGTGTTTTCGGGAAACACGGCGGTCATTGAGGACGATGTCGTTGTCCTTTGACCTGCCGATAGTTGCAAGGGCACCGGGCAGCAGGCGAAACTCGCGCATGTCGCCGTTCGGTTCGGTAATTTTTAAGTAGGCTCCCACGTCTGCTTTAATTGTAAGGACAACCGGCAAATGTTGAAAGCGGGCAGGCGGGCTTGCCCGCGTTTCGTACCACAACGATGCAAGAGACCATCTATTTTGACAACAACGCGACGACGCGGCCGTTCCCGGAGGTTGCCGAGGCGATGGCTCCATTTCTTGGAGGGCATTTCGGCAATCCGTCATCCTCGCACCACGTCGGGCGAGCGGTTAGGCAGGCGATAGGCGATGCTCGGGAAAGCGTCGCCGGGCTTATCGGGGCTGCTGCGGCGGATGAGATCGTCTTCACCTCGGGCGGGACCGAAAGCGATAATTGGGCCATTCTCGGCGCCCTCAGGGCAATGCCCGAGCGGCGGCATATCGTAACGACGGCGGTCGAGCACGAGGCCGTTCGGAAGCTCTGCGACCGGCTTGAACTTGACGGCTACGAAGTGTCGCGTATCGGCGTTGATTGCGAAGGGCGGTTGGACGTAGAGGCGTTGCTCGAAAGCCTTCGGCCTGATACGGCGGTCGTTTCGGTGATGACGGCGAACAACGAGACCGGCGTTCTTTTTCCGATCGCCGATATCGCCGCTGCTGTCCGCAAACGTTCGGACGCGCTGATCCATTCGGACGGCGTGAACGCCGCGGGGAAGGTCTCGATCGACCTAAAACAGACAGCGATCGATCTCTTTTCGATCTCGGCCCATAAGTTCCACGGGCCGAAGGGTGTTGGTGCCCTTTATATCCGCAGCGGCGTCGAGCTTCCGGGTATCGCAGTCGGCGGCGGGCAGGAAAGCGGCCGGCGTGCCGGGACGGAAGCCGTGCATCAGATCGTCGGAATGGGCGTCGCTGCAAGGCTTGCGGCGGACCTCACGCCGATGCAAAAGGTCGCCGAACTTCGCGACCGGCTTGAAGGTGAGTTGCTGGGCCGCGTTCCGAACGCCTTTCGCAACGGTGCGGCCGGCGAACGGCTTCCAAACACCGCGAACATCTCATCTGCCGATACGAATGGCGAATCGATACTTGCTTTGTTGGATGTAGCGGGCATCTGCGTTTCGACCGGTTCAGCCTGTAATGCTGAGACGCAGGAAGCCTCGGCCGTGCTTAAGGCGATGGACATTCCCTACTCGCGAGCGATGGGCTCGATCCGCTTTTCGCTCGGCAGGTTCAATACGGAAGAAGAGGTTGAAAGAGTGATCGCCGCGACCGTCGATGCGGTCGAACGTCTCAGAAAGCTTTCCGGAATCACCGCCTAGGCGGCTTTTTCGATGCCGTAGCGTGAGAGCTTGAGATAAAGCCCGCGGCGGGTCAACCCGAGTTCGTTCGCAACGCGGGAGATGTTCCAGTTGTGGCGTGAAAGGGCCGCCTTGATCATTTGCATCTCAAGCTCGCCGACAGCTTCCTCGAGCGTCGTGCCGGTCGAAAGATTGGCGAAAGGCATTATCGGGCTGTTGAATGACGTGATCGGCTTTGCCTCGGCGGCGGGCTCGCCGAAGGTCGTTATCGGTTTGGCCGAACGCCGAAGTTCGGGCGAAAGGTGCTCGGGCGTTATAACGTCTCCGTCCTCGGCGCGGGCAACTATCCGCTGGATCTCATTGCAGAGTTGGCGAACATTTCCTTCCCAATTGCAGACCATTAGGAGGTCGACCGTCTGCGGCGTAAACGTCACATCGCGTTTATTGAACTTTTCGGAGTAGTGGCTGATGTAGTAATTCACCATCGGCGGTATCTCCGAGCGGCGTTCGCGGAGCGGCGGAACCCGCAGGCGAATGACGTTGAGCCGATAGAAAAGATCCTCGCGGAAGCTGCCCTCGGCAACCTTTTCCTCAAGCGGCATATTGGTCGCGGCGATGACGCGAACATCGACCTTGATCGGCCGCTTCTCGCCGATCGGCTGAACCTCGCCTTCCTGGAGAAAGCGAAGCAGCTTCGGCTGAACGTCGAGTGGCAGGTCGCCGATCTCATCGAGAAAAAGCGTTCCGCCATCGGCCGAGCGGATGATGCCCGGCGAATCTGTGACGGCTCCGGTAAATGCTCCGCGTTTGTAACCGAAAAGGTGGCCTTCGGCAAGCTCCTTCGGAACGGCCGTGCAGTTAAAGGGAATGAATACCTTGTCCTTGCGGCTTGAAAGCGTATGGATCGCCCGCGAGACGAGTTCCTTACCGGTGCCGGATTCGCCGGTGACGAGCACGGTCACATCCGACGAACGGATCTTGTAGATCTCCTCAACGAGCGAGGTCATCGCGGGCGATGAGTGAATGAAGCCGGGCATCACGCCCGTCGAGGCATGCGAGCCCGTTTCCTGTTCGGCCGGCCGCGAACGCTCGCGGGAACGAAGGTCGATGACGTCAAGCCCGAGCTCGACCACCTTGATCAGCGGCTGAAGCGGGCTGCCGTCCGAGAGCTTTGCCGAGGCGGCGGGGCTTATCATAACGGCGGCCGCCGGAGCTCCGGAGGGTTTTAGCTCAAGAACGGCGACGTTCTTCGAACGCTCAAAGGCCTTTGCGGTGCCGGCGTGCTCCGACTTTTCGTACTGAGCGACGAGCTCGGCGCTGTCCGAGGGGGCGATGCCGTGCGTGATGAAGGGCCGCAGCCGCTTCTTATCGTTCATCTCGGCGATCACGATCCTTTTCGCCGAAGTCTCCTGCTGCAGAACGGCCATCAACTCGCGGAAGAGGAGTTCACGCGACGCGGTCGCCTCGGCAAGCCGAACCATCAAGAGCTGAGAGACGACCGAATTTGAACGGGCGGGCTCGGTCCGTACAGGCAGTGTTTTTCTCGCCGCGGCAATGGACTCGGCATGTTTGAGGCGTTCATCGAGCCCGAGCTTTTTGAAGATGTCCTTTGCCGCCTCAAGGTGGCGCATCGCTTGCTCGTTGCGATCGGGCGGCAGGTATTCGGCAAGCAGAAGATGAGCCTCGGCGATGTGGTAAGTGTCGTTCGCGGTCTCAAATATCGTCAGCGAGCGGTTGAAATGGTGAACTGCCATTTCGATATCGCCCGCACTTGTCGACGCCAAACCGCGTATTCGCTGGACGTTTCCGAAGACGTAAAAATCGGACTCCGGGTCGCTCGCTTCGACCATTGCGATGGCGTTCTCAAATTCGGCAGTGCGTTCAAGCCGCAGCATTGCCTCGGCAAGGACAAGGCCCGCCATCTTCGCGTAATGTTTGTCGCCTATGCGTCCGCTTAGCTCGATAGTTTCGCGGGCGGTCGCGGCCGCTTTTTCATTTTCGCCCTCGGCCAGCAAGCACCGCGAAAGATTGCGGAGTGCCTGTGCCTCGTACCATTCACGTTTGTGCTCGCGGGCGGCAGTCACAGCCTGCGACAGAAGGCTCCGCGCTTCGCGGAGGTCTCCGCGGAGGATCTTCATCTCACCGAGGCTGTCAAGAATTCCGGCGATGTGGGCGTGGTTCGACTCGATGGCGAGGTCAAGAGCCCGCTTGATCCGCTCCTCCGCACGGTTCCAATCGCCGACATGCATCAGATGCATCCCGAGGTTGTTGTAGGCGATGACCGAGTTAAGAACGTGCTCGGTTTGATCAAAGAAGGTGATCGATCGCTCAAGGCATTCGATGCCCTCTTGGGCCCGTCGCAGAAATGAATAGGCGCCGGACATATCGGTATAGAGCTTTCCGAGCATGAAGGGAGCCGAGCGGTCGCCGATTATCTTGATGCCCAGGTCGAAATACTGCAGGGCCTCTTCGCTGTTGCCTTCTTGATGGTAGCTGATCGCTATCTCGCGATAAGCCTCGGCCATACCTAGCCAATCACCCGCCGCACGGAGCGGTTCGAGCGCGGCATTGGCGTGGTCTCGGCAGATGTTTGATTCGTTGAGCTTGCGGTAAACGCGGGCAAGGCCGATGTGGATCTGGCCATTTAGCTGCGTCAGCTCTTCGGCCTTTGCCGTTTCGAGCGTTTCCTTAAGGAGCGTTACGGCCTTCGGGTGATCGCCGAGATTGTTGTAGGCGATGGCGAGTTGTGTCATCACCCGGATGCGGATCTCGCGGCTGAGGCGGTCGAGGTTCTCGCGGTCCTCGTATGGGCGGATCGCTTCGAGCGATTCCTTATAGCGGCCGACCGTCTCAAGCGTAAAAGAATGAAGCCGTTTGAGGCTCGCCAGGTCGTCGTCCGTGTGTGGGTAAGCGGCGATCGCGTCAACGACGATACGCTCGGCCTCGCTCGAAAGCCCTTCACGGAGCTTTTGTCCGATCGAGGAAAAGAGCGCGTCAAGCTCTTCACGCGAGGGAGCCTGGCGGCGGTCCTTTGCGATGCCGGGAGCCGCAGCTCGCGGGCCGCGTTTGATGAGCGGTGAGCGTTTCATCTAGGTGGCGGTTTCGGTTCCAGACAATATCGGAATGAGGCCGCTTTTTCAGCGGGCCGACCGCCCAAGAATGCAAAAATTGAATACTAAGTAAACAGCGCATTCGAAAGTTAGCAGAATTTACCTGCCGTGTCTATAATTATTTTTCCGCAATTGGATCGATGCGGCGGCAAAATGGCAGAATTTCCGGAACATGACGGCGAGGTGCTGACAGAGCGGCGGGCAAAGCTCGAAAAGCCAAAGCTCTTCAAGGTGCTGCTCCACAATGATGACTTCACCACGATGGAGTTCGTCGTTTTCGTGCTCGAACACGTCTTCAAAAGGGCCCGCCCCGAGGCGATGGAAATAATGCTTAGCGTTCACTACAACGGCCTCGGCGTGGCCGGCGTTTACCCCTACGAGGTCGCCTATATGAAGCAGCAAAAGGCAATGAACCTCGCCAAGTCCCGCGAATACCCGCTGCTTGTGACCATCGAAGAGGAATGATTCAAAGACCGCTTTCGTCGAGAAGAATACGGCTCTTCGACTTTCTATTTCCGGTCTAGAAATTCACGCGATTTGTATGCTAATCTAAGCGTTGTTATGCGGAGGCCATCGCCCATTATATTTCCAATCATGGGACTCAGGTTCAACTTAAGTTGAGCGGCGGCAAAAGTTTGCTTATGAGGGGTCCCAAGCTTATGAAAAGCTTGGGGCTTTTTGATTTTTACAATGACCGAAAGTTTAGATCTAAAAAAGACCGTTAACCTGCCGAAGACGAATTTTTCGCAAAAGGCGAATCTTGGGCAGAGCGAGCCGGCCCGGCTAAAGAAGTGGAAAGAGGCCGGGCTTTACGAACGCATCGCCGAGGCGCGCCGCGGCCGGGAGAAGTTCATTCTCCACGACGGCCCGCCCTATGCGAACGCTGATATCCACATCGGCACGGCGCTCAACAAGATACTCAAGGACTTCGTCGTCAAGAGCCGTTCGATGATGGGTTTTGATGCGCCGTATGTTCCGGGCTACGACTGCCACGGGCTGCCGATCGAAACGCACGTAGAGCGAAAGCTCGCCGAAAAGGGTAAGAACAAGGCCGACATTCCCGTTTCGACCTTTCGCCGCATCTGCCGCGAGCACGCCTCGACGGCGATGAACAACCAGACCCGCGACTTTCAGCGGCTAGGGATCCTCGGCGAATGGGAGAACCCGTATCTGACGATGTCGGCCGAGTATGAATCGGCGACCGCACGGCTCTTTGGCCGCTTTCTCGAACGCGGATATGTTTACAAGGGCCTGCGGCCCGTTTATTGGTGCATTCACGACCAGACCGCGCTTGCCGAGGCCGAGGTCGAATATAAAGAGCACACGTCACCTTCGGTCTATGTGAAGTTTCCGCTTCGGTCCGATCCGGCCTCGATCGATCCCGCCCTTGCGGGGAAAAAGGTGTTCTTCCTCATATGGACGACCACGCCCTGGACGCTGCCGGCAAATCTCGGCATCGCGGTCCATCCTGAATTTGATTACTCCGCGGTCGAGGTCGGCGACGAGGTCTATATCGTCGCTTCGGAGCTGAAGGGTTCTCTGGCGGAGACATGCAGCTTTACGAAATCGGTAGAACTCGCCCGCTTCAAGGGCTCAAAGCTCGACCGGCTTGAGGCAAAACATGCATGGCTCGACCGCACCTCGCTGGTAATGAACGGCGAGCACGTAACGCTCGGCGAGGCCGATGCCGAAACCGAACTCGACGTGCGATTCGAAAGCAAGGGCTCGGCCAAGTCGGGCACCGGACTCGTGCACACGGCACCGGGCCACGGAGCGGACGACTTTCACATCGGCAAGGCTTACGGGCTTGAGATCTACAATCCGGTCGATGCGGCCGGGCGGTTCATCGCCGAGGTCGAGCACTTCGGCGGGATGAATATCTTTGACGCGAACCCGAAGATCGTCGAGTTTCTCGATGAAAGCGGGATGCTGCTCCATTCGGAGAAGTATCAGCACCGCTATCCGCACTGCTGGCGATGCAAGAATCCGGTCATCTTTCAGGCGACGCCGCAATGGTTCATCTCGATGGACGAGAAGTTTGGAGTACCGGCTTCAGCCGGCTCGGATGACAAACCGCTTCGTGCGGCTGCAATCGCCGAGATCGGGAAGGTGAAATGGCATCCGGCGTGGGGCGAAGGCCGGATGGCGAATATGTTCAAGGGACGGCCGGATTGGTGCGTCTCGCGGCAGCGATCGTGGGGCGTTCCGATCCCGGTTTTTTACTGCAGCGGCTGCGAGGAAACGGTCGCCGACCCGAAGATCGTCGACCACGTCGCGGACATCTTTGCCAAAGAGACCGCCGACGCCTGGTACGCGCGGCCGGAGAGCGAACTGCTGCCCGAGGGCTATACCTGTTTGAAGTGCGGCGGCACGGAGTTCCGCAAAGAGACCGACATTCTCGACGTCTGGTTCGACTCGGGCTCGTCGTGCGTCGCCGTGCTTGAGACACGCGGCGAGACGCTCCGCTTTCCGGCGGATGTTTATCTCGAGGGCGGAGATCAATACCGCGGCTGGTTCAATTCGTCGATGAGCTGCGGCATCGCGGCACATGGCTCGGCCCCATATCGGCAGGTGATCACGCACGGCTGGGTCGTTGACGGCGAGGGCAAGAAGCAATCGAAATCGGTCGGCAACGTGACGGCTCCGCAGGAGATAATTGATAAGTCGGGGGCGGAGATCTTGCGGCTTTGGGCTGCTGCGGTTGACTACACCGAGGACGTCCGATGTTCTGACGAGATCCTTTCGCGGGTGGTCGATGCGTATCGCAAGATGCGGAACACGCTTCGCTACGCCCTAGGGAATCTTGACGGATTCGACCCGGCGGCGGATTCGGTCGCCGAGGCGGAGATGCTTGAGATCGACCGCTGGGCTCTCGCGAGCCTCGAAATTGTTGCGGCAAAGGTGCTGAAAGGCTACACGGACTACGACTTTCAGGCGGCCTACGGTGCTCTTTACAATTTCTGCACCGTCACGCTCTCGGCCCGTTACTTTGATATCATCAAGGACCGTCTCTATATCTTTGCACCGCGGTCGATAGAGCGGCGCTCGGCACAGACGGCGCTTTACCGCATCGCCGATTCGCTTTGCCGGCTGATGGCTCCGCTGCTCGCATTTACCAGCGACGAGGCATGGGAGAACCTGCCGGGCGAGCGTGAGGCCTCGGTCCACATGGCCGAATTTCCGGCCGCAACGCGTCTGGACGAAGCGGCGGAAACGGAACTGCTCTCGCGTTGGGAACGAATCTTTGCGATCCGCGATGAAGTGCTAAAGGCCCTTGAGGCTGCGAGGAACGAAAAGCAGATCGGCTCATCGCTCGAGGCAAAGGTCATCCTTACCACCGACAAGCCGACAACGATGTTCCTGCTTGATCATTTCACCGAGCTTCGATACATCTTTATCGTTTCGCAAGTAGAGGTTCACGAGGGCGAGCCGTTCGCCGTCAAGATCGAAAAGGCCGACGGCGAGAAGTGCGAGCGATGCTGGAACTACTCGACGCGGGTCGGCGAATTTGAGAACTACCCGACGGTTTGCGAGCGGTGCAGCGAAGCTTTGAAGGAGATAGAAACGGCCGCGGCCGCCTAGGAGAAATTAGAATGAAAAGACTCGGAATTTCGCTGACAGTTTTGATATTGCTGGCGGTTTCGGCTTTCGGGCAGAACGTTTATGAGCCCGAACGTGGTTCCGCCGAGCGTAAAGCGATCCTCGACGCCATCCGCGTACCCGTCGAGCGCGACATGAAGCAGAAGATCGTCTTTGTGACCAACAACTTTCGGGTGCAGGGTTCCTGGGCATTCGTCGGTGGAACGCTGCAATCGCCCGATGGCGGCCAGCCTGACCTTCGCGGAACGGCTTGGGCGGAAGAGGCAGACTTCTTTGAGAATAACTTCTTTGCCCTGGTGCGAAAGACCGGCTCGCGATGGCGGGTGACAACCCACGCGATCGGCTGCACGGACGTATGCTACTCCGACTGGTGGCGGCGGTACCGGGCACCGAAGGCCGTGTTTCCATACACGGAATGAACGAAAATGAAACCGGGCGTGCGGCCGAATCGTAGTTCTGAACGTCCCTATTTTGAATAAAAAGGAGTTCAGCTATGAAACACGCTATTTCAGCTACTATTATCGTTCTTGCGGTGCTTGTCTCGGCGGCGGCCGCCCAAACGGATGAGAACGATGCGGTGCGCGTCCCGCTGATGAACTACATCAAAGGACACGAGACCGGCCAGGGCGAATACTTCCGTAAGGCCTTTCATACTGAGGGCAGCATGGTCTGGGTTCGCGAGGGCAAGTTCACTTCGCGGACATTCGCGGAGTACATTGCCGGAGCCTCGGGCAAGCCAGCAGCCGATGAGAAGGACAGGCGCCGGAGTATAGAAGGAATTGAAATAGCCGGAACGGCGGCAACGGCAAAGATCATACTCGACTACCCGAACGTCAGGTTCGTCGATTTCATGTCGCTGCTCAAGATCGACGGTGAGTGGAAGATCGTCAGCAAGGTCTTTTACGCCGAGCCAAAGAACACAAGGTGAATAAAACAGACTTATTGTGGAAGCTTGCTTACCTCGTCATAACCGGCGGGGTTTTTATGATCGACCAGACGACGAAGGCCTGGGCCGTCAGCCGACTTCGGTTTGGGGAGGATATTTCGGTCATTCCGGGATTTCTTAATTTCGCCTATGCCCAGAACACGGGCGTGGCCTTCTCGATGCTGGACGATCACGGCGATGTTGGCCGCTGGGGGCTTTCGGCCGTAGCGGTATTTGCGGGCGTTTTGGTGCTCTACTTTTTTTGGCGGACACCGCGTTCGGACGACCGCGTACTCGGGGCCCTAGCACTTTTGCTTGCGGGGATAATCGGCAACGTGACCGACCGTATCCGGCTCGGATTCGTGGTCGATTTTATCGATGTGCAGTTCGGCTCATGGCACTACCCGACGTTCAACGTCGCGGATATGGCGATCGTCATCGGCGCCGGGCTTTTGATACTTGATATGGTTTGGAGCAAAAAAAGGATAACCGAAGCCCCCGAGACCGAAACAAAAAGATGAGCGTCACACTTCGTCCGGTTGATGAGAATAATTACCGCCGCGTCATTGCTCTTGATGTCGGCCCCGGCCAGGAACGCTTTGTTGCGCGGAACGTTAATTCGATCGCCGAGTCAAAGGTCTATCCATACCTGATACCGGCCGCGGTCTATTCGGATGACGAACTAGTCGGGTTCGCCCTCTATGGCCGCGACCCGGAGACGGGCAAATACTGGATCGTCAGGCTGATGGTCGACGCCGCCCACCAGGGCAAAGGCTACGGCCGAGCCGCGGTGCTCGCCC
This sequence comes from Acidobacteriota bacterium, assembly GCA_019639235.1. GTDB lineage: Bacteria > Acidobacteriota > Blastocatellia > Pyrinomonadales > Pyrinomonadaceae > OLB17. Next base: position 25,899 of record JAHBSG010000002.1, read on the forward strand.
TTATCGAAGAGCTTCGGGCAAAGCCCGAATGCGGCGAGATCTACTTGAGCCTTGTTCCCGGTAACGAAGCCGCGGAGGGGCTTTACCAAAATGTCGGCTTTGAGCGGACCGGCGAGATCGCGGACGGAGAGATCGTAATGAGGTATTCGCTCTGAGAAGCAAGAAGCAAGAAGCAAGAAGCAAGAAGCAAGAAGCAAGAAGATTGAGGTCTAGGAACTAGAATCGTTTTATGCGTTCACGGAGTTTTGAAGACGTCGAAATCTGGAAAAAGTCGCACGCTTTCGTTTTGGAGGTCTATCGACAGACCGAAAGTTTTCCCAAGCACGAGATATATGGATTGACTTCGCAGTTAAGAAGAGCGGCGGTATCAATACCCGCAAATTTTGCTGAGGGCTTCGGTAAGGCGACAAAGCCGGATAAGCTGCGCTTTTACAGTATGTCTCAAGGTTCGTTGGAAGAATGCCGATACTATCTCATTCTTGCAAACGATCTCGGTTACTGTGACACTTTTGCTTTGAGAACATTGATCGACGAAATTGGGAGAATGCTTGGAAGCTATATGCGAGCGATCAAAGCCGATATCTAAGAATGGTGTTGTCCGATGCTTCTGGCTACTTGCTTCTAGCTACTGGCTTCTAACTCCACATGTACCCTGAACTTTTCCGCATCGGTGATTTTCCCGTAACGAGCTATGGCGTTTGGCTGGCGGCGGGGATGCTCGTCGCGCTCTTTGCGGCGTCGCGTCTTGCAGAGCGCGACGGTTTGCCGCGGGAACGGATCTATGACCTCGGCCTTTGGACGCTGCTTGGCGGGTTGCTCGGCTCGAAAATACTTCTCTTCTTTGTTGAAGATAATGTCCAACTTTTCACCCTCGATTTTCTGCGTTCGGGCGGGGTTTATTACGGCGGCTTGATCGGCGGATTCCTGGCGGTCGCGATCCTGATCCGGTGGTACAAACTGCCCTTCTGGAAGGTTGCCGATGCCTTTGCACCGGCGGTCGCACTTGGCCAGGCATTTGGGAGGCAGGGTTGCTTTGCGGCGGGTTGCTGCTGGGGAAAGCCGACGACGAATTGGTGGGGCGTTCATTTTACCGAAAAGGGCCACGAATACACGGGCGTCCCGATCGCAAATAACGTTCACTTGCACCCGACGCAGCTCATTGAAAGTTTTACGATGCTTGCGGTCTTTGCCCTGCTTGTTTGGCTGCACCGCCGCAAGAAATTTGACGGCCAGGTGCTGATCGCCTACGGCATCATCTACGCGATCTTCCGGTTCCTTATCGAATTCATTCGCGACGATCCGCGGGGCGAGCTTTTCGGCCTGACGGCGATGACCGGCCTTTCGACTTCGCAGATCGTCAGCCTCGTTGTCGCCGCAGCATCGATCGCTTTCTTCGTTTTCCGCTACCGTCAACGAACGGAAAAAGATCTGTAGCCGTACCAATTTACAATTGCCAATTCGATCCCGGAGATTGTCAATTGGCAATTGACCGATTGTGAATTGGAAGAAATTAAGGCTCTCCGATGACCGAAAACGCGATAGAAAATAGTAACGACGATTCACTCGTGTTCGTGGCCGGAGCGGATGATGCGGGCGTTCGGCTAGATGCGTATCTTGCGTCGCGGGTCGAAGGCTGGTCGCGTTCGCGGCTGCAGCGGTTGATCACGGACGGGGATGTGCTCGTCAATGGGAAGACGGCAAAGCCTTCTTACAAGTTGAATGCGGGCGATGAGATCGACCTTGACCTTACGGAAGAGCCGACGTCGCGGTTCGAGCCCGAGGATATCCCGCTCGACATCGTTTACGAGGATGACTACCTTGCGGTCATCAACAAACCGGCCGGGATGGTCGTCCACCCGGGAGCCGGCGTTTCCGGCGGAACGCTCGCAAACGCTGTCGCGTGGCAATTCCGTTTGCAGAAGCCTGCGTGTGAGCAAGGGCGTATCGAGCTACTCGGCAGTGACGCCCTTACTAACGTGCGGGCTTCCGCAATGAATGACCGAATCGGAATAGTTCACAGATTGGACAAAGACACTTCCGGCCTGATCCTCGTCGCCAAAGATGATGAGACGCACGAGGCGCTTGCAGAGCAGTTTCGTGGCCGGACGGTCGAAAAGAGCTACGTCGCTCTTGTCCACGGCAGCCCGCGTGAGAACTCCGGCACGATCGACCGCCCCATTGCACGCGACCGCTGGCACCGCACGAAGATGACCGTCGCCGCCAACGGACGCAACGCGTTGACGATGTGGAAGGTCCGCCAGCGGTTCGAGAAATTCACGCTGCTCGATGTGGAGATCAAGACCGGCCGCACGCACCAGATCCGCGTCCACCTCGCCTCGATAAATCACCCCGTCGTCGGCGACCCCACCTACAACGAAGGCCGCGACAACACCGTCAACAACGTCGATATCAAAAACGCCATTCGCACCCTCGACCGCTTTTTCCTCCACGCCGAACGCCTCTCATTCACCCACCCCAAGACCGGCGAGCCGATGTCATTTAATTGCGAGATCCCGCAGGAATTGGCAGAATTGCTAAAATTGATCTAACGGACTTCTGTTCTGATTGACTCTGTTTTGAAAGGAACAATGCATTGACTAGACCGCAGGCGTCCCCGCCTGCCAGCGTCCAATAGGACGCTACGGCACATCAGCGTTAACGGAAATAGGCCGTTATCACGGCCTTTGCACGCGGGGACGCGTGCGGTCCAGTCGGTGAATTGAATACAAGATTATGAAACGCTTCTTTGTTGCTGTTGCTTTTTTGGTGTTGTTTGTGCCGTTCGGTTTGGCTCAGCCGGGCGAGATCAATATCATTCCTAAACCCTTCTTCGTGAAGCAGGGGACAGGATCATTCGCGTTAAATACAGAGACGAAGATAGTAGCGCCCGATGCCAGTGGAAGAAGACTTGCGAAAGCCCTTAATGCATTCTTATTTTCCGTTCACGGGTTCCAACTGGCCGTCGCCCGCGAAAAAGGTGCCCGAAATACGATAGAGTTTGTCGACATTGCTTCCAGTTCGGGTCGCGACCGTGGCCGTCACACCATCCGGATCAACAAGGATCGCATATCAATCGTTGGAGGCGACGAAGCCGGTGCGTTTTATGCACTGCAATCCCTGCTTCAACTTATCCCAGCTATCAAATCCAAAGAAATTACCATCCCATCCGCCGAGATCGACGACGTTCCCCGCTTCCGATACCGGGGGATGCATCTTGATGTTTCGCGGCATTTTCAGCCGGTGGAGTTCGTCAAGAAGTTCATCGACCAGATGGCGCAGTACAAGTTCAACACGTTTCACTGGCATCTGACGGATGATCAGGGCTGGCGGATCGAGATCAAGAAGTACCCGCGGCTGACGACCGTCGGGGCCAACCGGCCGGAGACGATGGTTGACCGCAACTTCTCGCCATACATCGGCGACGGCATTCCGCACGGCGGCTTCTACACGCAGGAGCAGATCAAGGAGGTAGTCGCCTACGCCAAGGAGCGGCACATCACGGTGATCCCGGAGATCGAACTTCCCGGCCATGCCTCGGCAGCACTCGCGGCCTATCCTCAATTTGGCTGCAAGGCCGATTACGAATACAAGGTGCAGACGACCTGGGGCATTTTCAAGGAGGTCTTTTGCCCGACCGAAGAGACGTTCAAATTCCTCGAGGACGTGCTCGACGAGACCATCGCTCTGTTCCCTGATTCGCCCTACATTCACATCGGCGGCGACGAGGTGCTGAAAGATCATTGGAAGGAATCGGAGTTCGTGCAGGAGCTAAAGCGGCGAGAGAACCTAAAGGACGAATACGAGGTGCAGAGCTATTTCATACGCCGCATCGAACGCCACCTGAGCAAACGCGGCAAAAAGATGATCGGCTGGGATGAGATACTAGAGGGCGGCCTGGCACCGAACGCGACCGTGATGAGCTGGCGCGGAATGCGCGGCGGCATCGAGGCCGCGAAGTCGAAGCACGATGTGATAATGACGCCGACAACCCACGTTTATTTCGACTACGGTCAGGGCGACCCGGCTTACGAACCGCTGAACATCGGCAGCTACGTTCCGCTTTCAAAGGTTTACAGCTTTGAGCCGGTTCCGCCCGAGCTTACGCCCGACGAAGCGAAGTATGTGATCGGCGGCCAGGCGAACATCTGGACCGAATACATGAAAACGCCGGAGCACATCGAATACATGGCATTCCCGCGGATGCTCGCCTTGAGCGAGGTGCTTTGGTCAAAAAAAGAGGATCGCGACTTCGCCGATTTTCAGCGGCGGCTGAATGCGATCTTGCCGCGGCTTGATAAACAAGGCGTAAATTACCGCATCCCCGAACCAGGCGGCCTACAGAACGTTGTTACGGAAAGCGACCGCGTTTCGATCGAGCTGCAGCCCGCGGCCGGAACGCGCGTTCATTTCACAACTGATGACTCGACGCCCGACGAACGCTCGGCGGTTTACTCAAGGCCGATCGAGGTCCGGCTCGGCGAGGGCGAGGTGAAAACGCTGAAGACCATCGTCGTCAACGCCGCCGGCCGGAAGAGCGTCGTCTATGCCGCAACGATCGTTCGCGGGAAGATGCGTGAACCTGATCAAACCGAGGCGAATAAGCCGGGACTTTCCTTTGAGTTCTTCGTGCCGCGAGGCGACATGTCCGGCGAGGGCGACCGTACTACCGGCGAGACGCGTTCGACCTCGCTCAATCAGTTCGCGGAGCGGGCGGATCTCAAGAAGCCGTTCACCGTGACCTTCGAGGGCTACTTCCGCGTGCCTGAGGATGGCGTTTACGAGTTTCAGGTCGATTCCACCTGGGATGCGACCGTCGTGCTCGGGGATGGCAAGATCATTGACGGGGCGGGCACGAAAGACCGCAACATCCGCTCGGCGATCGTCCCGCTTAAGGCCGGGCTGCACAAGATGTCGATCCGTTACAACCACCGCGGCGGCGATTCGTCTTTCCGCTTCCGCTGGGGCATCAAAGGCCGCGGCCTGACACAAGCCTGGGGCGGCGAATTTGTGCATTAAGAAAGAAGTCAGAAGTAAGTAGTCAGAAGCCAGAAGCCAGAAGCCAGAATCAGGAATAGCTGCATGAGAAATTACAGATGCCCGCAGGTCATGAGTTTTTTGGAACTGTGCCGAACTGGCCGCCTGCTTACGCTGGCGGTTCTGACACTGCTCACCGCACACGGCTTACTGCTCACGGCCACCGCCCAGACGCGCGATTACACGCGGTGGGTCAATCCGTTTATCGGCACCGGCGGGCACGGGCATACGTTTCCCGGGGCGACGCTGCCCTTCGGGATGGTGCAGCTCTCGCCCGACACGCGCATCGACAACTGGGACGGCTCCAGCGGCTATCACTACTCCGACGACATTATCTACGGCTTTTCGCAAACGCACCTGTCGGGCACAGGAATTCCTGACGGCTGCGATATTTTGTTTATGCCGACCGTTGGAAATCGTATAAGGACGACAAATCCAGAGGATGTAGCTTCTCCTTTCTCACACTCAAACGAAAAGGCTGAGCCCGGGTATTATTCGGTATTGCTTGATAACGGCGGGATTCTCGCTGAAATGACGGCCACCAAACGCGTTGGGTTTCATCGATATACTTTTCCGAAAACGGCAGATGCAAACATCGTCCTTAATTTGACATGGAGAGATAGGGTTCTCGGTATACACACAGAGTTTGTTGGTGACAGAAGAATCGAGGGATATAGAAAGTCATCCTCTTGGGCAAAAAACCAAACGGTCTATTTCGTTGCAGAGTTTTCTAAACCCTTTCGGAACTTTGATTCAGGCAGAGAGGAGGACTGGGACGGATATATCGCCTCTTTTCAATTTGATGCACGAACAGATCCAACCGTTCAATTGAAAGTCGCCATCTCCTACGTCTCCATCGAAGGAGCCCGCAAGAATCTTGAAGCCGAACTGCCGCATTGGGATTTTGATAAGGTGCGGGCGGATGCGAAGGCGGCGTGGAACAAAGAACTAAGCAAGATCGAGGTTTCCGGCGGGACAGACGAGCAGACGACGAATTTCTACACCGCTCTCTACCACACGATGATCCACCCGAACGTATTTAATGACGTCGATGGAAAGTACCTCGGCCACGACCGGAAGATTCATCAGCTTCCGGGCTATTTGAACCGCAGTGACGCTGAGTCTCAGAGAGGTGATAAGAAAAAGAACTCCGCGTCTCCGCGTCTCGGCGGTGAAAACTCCAGCCACTACACGGTCTTTTCGCTCTGGGATACGTTCCGGGCGACGCATCCGCTTTATACCATCATTGACCAGCGGCGGACGGTCGATTACATCAACTCTTTCATACGCATTTATGAACAGGGCGGGCGGCTGCCGGTTTGGGAGCTTTGGGGCGAAGAGACCGACACGATGATCGGCTACCACTCCGTCAGCGTGATTGCCGATGCGATGGCGAAGGGCATCGAGGGCTTTGATTACGAAAAGGCATATGAAGCCGCCAATCACTCCGCCAATCTCGACCACCACGGCCTCGCTGCATACAAGAAACGCGGCTACATCTCCGCCGAAGACGATAACGAAAGCGTTTCAAAAACGCTTGAATATGCCTATAACGACTGGTGCATCGCTCAAATGGCTCGGTTAATGGAACGCCGATATCCGGCAAAAAAGGCCATTTTTCAGAAGGATGTCGAGGCCTTTACCTCCCGAGCACATTACTTCATGAATTTGTTCGATCCTCAAACCGGCTTCATGCGGCCCAAGCGCAACGGCGGATTTATCGAGCCCTTCGCACCGAACGAAGTCACGTTCCACTTTACCGAAGGGAATTCCTGGCAGTATTCGTTCTTCGTCCCGCACAATGTCGATCGCTTGATGGCGTTAATGGGCGGACGTGACAAGTTTGCCGCCAAGCTCGATGAGCTTTTCACCACCGACCAAAAACTAGCCGGCCGCTTTCAGCCGGACATCACCGGTCTGATCGGGCAATACGCCCACGGCAATGAGCCTTCACATCACATTCCGTACCTTTACAACTACGCGGGCCAGCCGTGGAAGACTCAGAAATATGTCCGCAAGATAATGGATGAGTTTTACAAGAATGCGCCGGACGGCCTTATCGGCAACGAGGACTGCGGCCAGATGTCGGCGTGGTACGTCCTTTCGGCGGCGGGATTTTACCCCGTCGCTCCGGGTGCTCCGCAATATGACATCGGCTCGCCGATATTCGAGGAGGTAAAGTTCAATCTTGAAAACGGCAAATCGTTCAGAGTTATTGCGCGGAACCAGTCGGTGAATAATCGCTACGTTCGTTCTGCCAGCCTGAACGGAACACGGTGGAATTCGACTACGATTGATCATCGCGTCCTGATCGATGGCGGAGTACTTGAGTTCACGATGTCACCTGAGCCCGTGCACGAAGCGTTCAGTTTTTCCAGGAAGTTCACCCCATTCAATTTTGTGCCGGTGCCAAGTATCAGCGGCCCAAGGACGTTTCGCGAGACAGCGACCATCTCGATCGGCACGCTTGAGCCGGGAACCAAGATCTTTTACACCACCGATGGCAGCGAGCCCGGCGAGAGATCGACGCAATATTCGGCGCCTTTTGAAGTGGCGGCAACCACAATGGTAAGGGCCATCGCAATTGGCGAGAATAGCCGCCGGAGTTTTCCGGTCGAGGCCGTTTTCACCAAACGCGAGAGTGATTGGACGGTGCTTAGCACTTCGGGTTACAGCACGCAATACACCGGCGGCGGCGATGATGCGATGGTCGATGGGCTCCGCGGGACGCGCAACTTTGCAAGCGGCGAGTGGCAGGGCTATCAGGGCAAGGTGCTTGAGGCCGTCATCGACCTCAAGGAGCGGCGGCGGGTCGTTGAGGTTGGCGGCTCTTTCCTGCAGACAACGCGGTCGTGGATCTGGATGCCCTCGCGGATCGAGTTCGAAGCGTCTGGCGACGGTGAGAACTTTACGAAGATGGCCGAGGTCAAAACCGACGTAGCTCTGACCGATGAAACGCCGCAGGTCAAGGAGTTTCTCAGCAGGCTCGCGGCCCCGGTCACAGCCCGCTATATCCGCGTCCGGGCATTCAATATCGGCCCGATCCCCGCCTGGCACCCCGGAGCCGGCGGCGACCCGTGGGTTTTCGTGGATGAGGTCATCATCAGGTAATGCGGTAATGGCCAAACCTTGACGCCTCGTCTCACTTCGTTTACTATTCCGAGAACCTTGCGTTTCCCATGAGTCTTCATCTGGTAAAACTAATCGTTCTCGGGATCGGGCTTGGCCTGGCGGTCGGGATCGGTGTGTTCACGTTCTGGTACGGCAAGGGTTATTCCTATATGAGCAACGACCCGCTCGCCTGTGCCAACTGCCACATTATGAACGAGCAGTACGACGGCTGGCTGAAGTCGAGCCATAAGACGGTGGCGACCTGCAACGATTGCCATACGCCGCCGGACACTCTGGGCAAGTACACGGTCAAGGCCTGGAACGGCTTCTGGCATTCCTATTATTTCACGGTCGGCGGCTTCCATGAGCCGATCCGAATAACGGACCTCAACAGGCGAGTTGCCGAGCAAAGCTGCCGCACCTGCCACGAAACGATGGTCCATTCGATCACGGTCTCCGAGTCGATAAAAGCGGCTCAGGAGGTTTCCTGCATCTCGTGTCACCGAAATGTCGGGCACATGCATTAGCAAGCGAACAAGGGCGGTTGTGAGGTAGTCATATGAGCGAAGAGAACAAAGATAACACCGTCGAAAATGAAGAACCGAAGACCGAGAAACGCGGCTGGGCATTTAGCGCCAAGGTGCTGGCGGTCGTCGCATTCGCCGCCTTTGCCATTTCGATACTCGGGCTCGCATTGCTGACGAATATCTTTGAGCGAAAGCAGGAGGCGAGAAATCCGTTCTTTCGCGTCGTCGAGTTGACGGACGACACTCACGACCCGGCCGTTTGGGGCAAGAACTTCCCGCTGCAATACGACAGCTATCTTCGCACCGTAGATCAGGTCCGAACGCGATTTGGCGGCAGCGAGGCCGTCCATAAGGCGCCGACCAACGCCGACCCGCGCTCGATCGTCGCCCAATCACGGCTCGAAGAAGACCCGCGGCTGAAGACCATGTGGGATGGCTATGCCTTCGCGGTCGATTTCCGCGAGGAACGAGGCCATGCCTATATGCTCGAGGACCAGACATTTACCGAGCGGCAGGCCGTCACCCAGCAGCCCGGAACCTGCATCAACTGCCACGCCTCGGCTTACGAGGCCTATAAGAAGCTCGGCCAGGGCGACATCGTTCAGGGCTTTCACGCATTGAACAAGATGCCGTATCAGGAGGCCCGCAAAGAGGTGACGCACCCGGTCGCCTGTATCGACTGCCATGATTCGCAAACGATGGCGCTTCGCGTTACGCGGCCGGCGTTCATGGAGGGCATCAAGCTTGTAAAAGCTTCACAGGGCGTTGCGAATTTTGACGTCAATCGCGACGCGACCCGGCAGGAAATGCGATCGTTCGTCTGCGGGCAGTGCCACGTTGAGTATTATTTCAAGGGGCCGGAGAAAACGCTTACCTATCCCTGGCACAAGGGAATGAAGGTCGAGAACATTCTCGAATACTACGAGGAGGCCAAGCACAAGGATTGGACCCACGCGCAGACCGGTGCCGAAGCGCTCAAAGCGCAGCACCCGGAGTTTGAGATGTACAATCAGGGCATTCACGCCCGTGCCGGAGTTTCCTGCGCCGATTGCCACATGCCGTATGAGCGGCAGGGTGCGATGAAGATCAGCAGCCATCACGTTCGTTCACCGCTTTTGAGCATCAACACATCGTGCCAGACCTGCCATAAAGGCACGGGGGAAGAGCTCAAGTTCCGCGTTGAGACGATCCAGGAACGCACCTACAAACTTCGCGGGCTCGCGATGGATGCTCTTGTTCAATTGATCGAAGACATCGTCGCTGCGAAGAACGCCGGAGCCTCGGACGCAGATCTTGCGGCCGCGCGCGAGAATCAGCGAAAGGCACAGTTCTTTCTCGATTTTGTCGAGGCTGAGAACTCGATGGGCTTCCACGCCCCGCAGGAAGCTACGAGGATACTTGGCGAGTCGATAAACTTCTCCCGGCTCGGACAGGTCTCGCTCCGAAGCGTGAAGGTAACGACCAACCTGGCCGCCCTCCGCGCCTCGCGGTAGCCCGAGGACGAACAAAAAAACTTGGCCAAATTGCAGCCTCGACCGTCTAAAACTTTGCCGGCCGGGGCTTCGTCTATTGTCCGGCCGTTACGGAATCATATGGACAGGCGTTATTTTCTTAAGACAAGCGGGATCGGGCTGGCGAGCTTTGGCCTGATGGCGGCGGCCCCGGACTTTCTGCATCAATTTGCAGCGGCACAGGCGACGGGAAGCGTCGGCAAGAAGAAGGTGCTGGTCACCATCTTTCAGCGGGGTGCGGTCGATGGCTTAAGCATGATCGTACCGCACGGCGAGGGCGAATATTACAACCTCCGCCGCGGGACTGCGATCGCACGGCCGAGGCAAACGGACGGTGCGCTCGACCTTGACGGGTTTTTTGGGCTTCATCCGGCGATGGCTTCGCTCCAGCCATTTTGGAACGCAAAGCAGCTTGCCGTGATCAATTCCTGCGGCTCGCCGGACAACACCCGTTCGCACTTTGACGCCCAGGACTATATGGAGTCCGGCACGCCGGGTGTGAAATCTACCCGCGACGGCTGGCTTAACCGGGCACTTCAGGCGACCGCCGGCAAGGCCGATTCACCCTTCCGTGCCGTTGCGATGACGCAGCAGCTTCCGCGTTCGCTTTATGGCCGTTCGCCCTCGATCGCCATGACCAGCCTATCGGATTTCTCGATCAAGGCAGGGCTTTACACGGCTGACCTCAAAGGCGGCTTCGAAGGCGTTTATCAGCAGAATGTGAAGGACACGCTCGGCGAGACGGGCAAGGAGACCTTTGAGGCGGTGAACTTTTTGAAGACCGCGAACCCTTCGAAGTTTCGCCCCGAAAACGGAGCTCAGTATCCGAACAGCCAGCTCGGCCGCTCGCTGCAGCAGATCGCTCAGCTTATCAAGGCGGGCGTCGGGCTCGAGGTTGCGTTTGCGGAATCGGGCGGCTGGGATACGCACGTACGGCAGGGCGGTGCCCGCGGGCAACTCGCAAATTTGCTCAGGGAATTCGCGAATTCGATCGCGGCCTTCGCCACCGATCTCGGCAAGCGGATGGATGACGTTGTCGTTCTGACGATGTCCGAGTTTGGCCGGACGGCCCGCGAGAACGGCTCGCTAGGCACCGACCACGGCCACGGCAATGCGATGCTCGTGCTCGGCAATTCGGTGAAAGGCGGGAAGGTCTTCGGCGAGTGGAAAGGCCTAAAGCCCGATCAGCTAAACGAGGGCCGCGACCTCGCGATCACGACCGACTTTCGCAGTATCTTTACAGAGGTCGCAACAAGGCATCTTGGAAGCACGCGTTCAGATACCTTGTTCCCGAAGTTTGATGCCAAGGCCGCCGGGGTCTTAGGCTTTCTGAGTTAAGCCTGCAGGCCATGTAAATCGAACCAAGAAAGAAGCCGCCCCATTTTAGGGGAGGCTCTTTTCTCGTAAGGGTTAGTGTTCGGCGTCGTTGGAGGGCGAATCTGCAGCGGCCGCTCCGCCGCGTTGTTGGACCATGTGAGTCAGCTCATGGGAAAGCAGCTTTTTTCCGCTATCGGTATGCGGTTGGTATTCGCCCGGTGCAAAAAAGATGTCGCTGCCGTGGGCGAAAGCTTTTGCTCCGAGGTGTGTCGGGGCGTGGCTTTCGTGGACCCGCACCTGAGAAAGGTCAGAGCCAAAAGATGCCTCGAATTCGTGCTTCAACGAGGCGGGAAGCGGTGCTCCGTTGGTCTTTCCTACCTTAGATGCAGACGGAGCTAAGTGCTTTTTTCCTTGATCTTCCATTTAACCGGTCTCCTTTGTTTTTGTTCGAGTGAGCTCTTTACTACCATAGAATGCGTACGAAGCACAAATTTTCGGACAAATAGATGCCAGACCTTTATCGCCGATCGAAAGAGCTTGAACGGATCGACACGGGCGACTACACGCCCGCGGAGTACGACCGCTTTCTCAAGGAGATAGCCTTCATCAACCGTTTTCTCGGCGACCGCCGGGCGCTCAGGCGGTCGCTTTTTGCTGAGGTCAAGAGGAGACGGCTCTCGGGGTTCAGCCTGCTCGATGTTGGTTGCGGCTCGGGCGAATTGCTTCGATACACGGCGGAGCTTGCGAGAGCGAAGGGCATTGTGGCTCGGCTTGCGGGGCTTGATCTCAATCCGATCTCGGCGAGAGTTTCCGCTGTGGGTACTCGAGAATTTCCTGAGATCACTATTACGCAGGGCGATGCCTTTCGGCTGCCCTTTGCCGATGGTGAATTTGATTACGCGATCTCCTCGCTTTTCTTCCACCATCTAACCGACGCGCAAATCCCACAGGCCCTGCAAGAAATGCGTCGGGTCACACGCCTAGGCGTATTCGTAATAGATCTGCATCGCCACGCGGCCGCATACAGGCTCTATCGACTCTTTTGCCGGATCTTTTTTATCTCACCGCTTGTTAGGGAAGACGGTTCGCTCTCGGTGCTTCGCGGATTCAGGCCCGAGGAGTTGGCGAAGATCGCCGGGACAGGGAACGTCAAAAGAAGCTTTCCTTTCAGGCTTGTACTTGAGTGCGGCTAGCCTTCGAACATTCCGAGCCGGGCGAGGTGGGCGAGGCTTTCATCGAGCCATTCGGGCAGCGTCGCGAGCAACTCTTTTTTGCCGTCGATCTCATGCGAGGAGCGTATGAACTTCCCGAGCTCATCGAGCACGGCCGATCTGCTTCGTTTTCCGTCAAGCAATTCAAGTAGCCGGCGAGAGACCGGGTCGGCGATCTCCATGTCCACCCCGAAACCCGAAATGACGTTGCGTGCCCGACGCATCTGCCAACGGGCGAGCCGGCTGAGCCGAGGCTTTTCTGACAACTCGGTCGATGCAGCGGGCTGAAATGAATGTAACTCTACAAGGTCGGTCGCCGTTGCGATCTGGAAGAGCATTTGACGGAAAGCCTCGGACTGTTTATCGGCCTCATCATCGCCGAGGCCGGCGGCCTGTTTGCGAGCTTCGGCCAAGAGTTCCTTGAACGCAACAGATCGCGGCCAGAGTGCGCCTAGATGTGCGAGACCGAACTTGGCAAGCGGCAAGTCGATCTCAATACTCTGCCCGCTATTTCCAGCAAACTTTACGCGGCCATTGCCGGCAAGATCCGGCGATTTACCTGCCGGCCGAAGCGACGAACTGATTAGGAGGCGATCAAGCACATTGGGCTTCATATCGCGGTCGAGAATCACGTCGGAGTGGACGACCAGACTCTGACGGAAGGCCCGGCCGCGGAAGATATCGAGATACTGCTCGCGTTCGATGACGTCGTCGATACCGGAGATGAATTCGCGGGCGGCGGGTGTCATGTCCGCCGTACCCATTGCATGAAGCTCGGCCTCGGCCAGGAATTGCAAACCATTCGCGGCGAGCAGATCGGCAAACTCGCCAAAGTAGAATGGCGTGTTCAATTCGGCGAGGTCATCATGGAAAACATCGGCGAGGTCGCGGGTGCCGTGGCGGCGAAATTCGCGGACAAGTATCTGGCCATACGTGCCGCGGTTCGAGCTTTGCTCGGCCGCAAATTTGAGGAAGCCGAGAGCATGCTCGACCTTTTCAGCCGGGTCGTCGAAACCGCGGCTCGCAAACCGCATCGCCTGCTGCGTTATCTGCCGCTCATGCGCGCCGGGAAACGAGCTGTAGCTGATATAGCCGACGCCGTTCGGGCCCAGCAGTTCGCGAAAAAGTTCAAGGACGCGAGTTCTCACAGCCTCGGGCACCCATGAGAAAAGGCCGTGAGCGGCGATGTAGTCGAATCGGCCGAAGGCCGCTGCCGACATCTCCATCACATCCGCTTGGTGAAACTCGACATTGCCAAGCCCGAGTTCCGCAGCGGCGGCTTTTGCTTCATCGATATGTACCTTCGAAAGATCGATGCCGGCGAAGCTAGCCTGCGGCATCAAGTAGGCTTGTGCGATCAGGTTGCTGCCGTTGCCGCAACCGAGCTCGAGCACCGTGCTCGTATCCGGGGCTGCGGGCTCCATCCCAAAAAGCAAGGCCTGCGTCGCAAGCCTTCCGGGAAACGTCTGGACAAAGAACTTGCTCGGATAGGGCAGCCGGTCGTATGAGAATTCATCGTTCACGATCGGTCAACAATATCACAGCGAGGCTTATTTCGGCCCGAGCATCCGGCCCATGCTTTCATGGATGAGGTTGATGGCCTTGAGCGGGCGGACCATTACTTTGAATTCGGTGATGCGGCCCTCGGCGTTCCAGCAGATCATATCGACGCCGTTGATACTGATGCCGTCGATCTCGGTTTCAAATTCAAGAACTGCATCGCTCTCACCCACGACCTCGCGAACATAGCGGAAAGTCTCATTGCAGAAAACGTGCATCGCCGCCTTGAGGTACATCGCCGTTATGGCCTTCCCAACCTGCGGCGTATGAACCACCGGCGAGTAGAAAACAACGTCCTCTGCGAGCAACGCATCAAGCAGAGCTACATCACGTTTTCGAACAATCTCGTGCCAAGTTACAAAAGCAATCGGTCTCATTCCAACGAATGCAAATGCGACCGATATCGCTCGCATGCCTGATTAAAAAAACAATTTACACCAGTCTAATTGACGGGTTTTCCAAAACTAACTGTGAGTCCTTTTCGGCCAAACTCAACTAGTTTCTCAAAAGTGTCCCCATCAACACTTCGGAATCTGTAGTTTTGCGATCCATTCGTATCTATGAAGGTAAATGAGATTGAACCGACGTTTTGAATATAGTTAAAACGCCAGGTTTCATATGACACATTCTTGAAACCATCATACTCCCCGGATCCTTTGACGACTTCATCTGGCATGCCTAAATAGACAAGGGTCATTCCGCGATCGGTCAACCATCCTGATGTCTCAGTCGCGAAGGATCTTGCTTCGCGAATCCTCGCGCAATACTCATCACGAAATTCATTGACCGTGGTATCGGGGTTTGGATCACGCCGGAGCCAAAAATTGTCAACGAATGCTGCTCGACCAGCTTTATCGGAAAGGCCCTCGAACGTTTCCTGTTCGTGATAGGTCGATATCAATGAGACTCCGCGGAACCACTCCTCATATTCACTTTCCGTACTTGGTTTTTTTTCGTCGCAAACAAATCGGGGTTCAATCTGAGGAACTATATCGACTGAAGCAAAACTGATGAGGAATATGATTAAGAGTGTTTTTTTCATCTTGTCGTCCATGGTGCCTCGGACGGCTCATTTTCCAAAACCCATTGGTTGCAGTCTCCGTGGCCTAGCCCGTGTCGACCACAGTCGGCGAACTCGTACGTAATTCGCTGCGCAGCCATCGTTTAATCAACAACGTCTCCAACTCGCTGAGGCCGTTAGCGTCGCGAGAGCGAACGATGTCGTGCCATGATTCATTAGCTTTCACAGGCTCTTTCCGACGTACGAGATTTGGATCCCGTTGCGGATTGCAATCGAGTAAAGTTCGTTGAGCTCATCCGCGGGGAAATCAATTTCGCCCTCGTAGATCTTATAGAAGAGATGTTCAACGGCCAATCCCCATTCGTTCTCCTCGACATAGTCACGAATGATCTCGCTGCCATCCAATAAGCCTGCTTGTTCAAAGGTTGCATTCGAAAGATCTGCTTGGCGCAGGTCGTCTATTAGCCCTTGCGCTTTATTCGCAGCCGCAAGGAGTTTCGTAATATCGGGATTCGTCTTTCGAAATCCGAACATTTTGTCACTACTCCTTAGACTTCTCCGGCTCCGAATTGATTCGTTCAAGCACGCCGGGCTGCTCGCCTTCGAATTGCCGGTAGCTTGCCTTGTCCTTCTCGCTGAAATCGACTGCAAGCTGCAAGTGGCCGCAGTGGACGCATCCATAGCCGCGGATTGCCCGAGTGCCGAGACCGAAAAGGCTTTTCCAAGCCGGAACTTCGTCAAGCTTGAACGCGGGCTTTCCGCCATCTCCGCTATCGAGCAATGTTCCCGCAACCAATGCTCCGCTTCCGCATGCTAAACACTTCATTTCGAATTTCCTACGGCCCGATCATAGAAGGTCGTTTGCATCGACGATTCGATTGTAATCCAACGAGCTGTGCATAACGTGCAGGATCCTGACGCCGCCAGCGATCGGAACGTAAAAGATGAGGTATTCATCGAACCCTTTAACGAGCGTCATCCGGATCGAGGCCAACTCAGGATTCTCGAATCGCCGAGGGCTTCCTGAATCGGGAAATCTCTCAAGCAGGTCGAATGTCACTTCGCAATTATCAAGAAATCGTTCAGCGGTCGCTTCGTTGTATTGTGCGAAATGTGACGCGATCTCCGCTAACTCATCAGATAAGCCAGGAGCATATTTGATCATTCTTTAGCCTTGATCCGTCTTCGCAAGTCGGCTCGAACATTGTCCATCGTAAACGTCTCATCATCTCCGGACCGCAGCCTCTCAATAAGCAAGGTCTCTAAACGCTTTTCGTTCCGCCTTTTCTGATCAGCCCGAATCAGATCGCGGACATATTCGCTGGCACTGCCGTAACCGTCGTCGGCAAGAGTTTCCTCAACGAATACCCGCATCGAATCAGGCAAAGAGATGTTCATTGTTGTCGTCGCCATAAGACCAAGCTAAAACGAAATGACAGATGTTGTCAATATTTGCCAATGGCCTTACTCCATGTTTCTCAGACGTAATCTTAATGCTTGAAGCTTTATAAAACCTTCCGCGTCGTGTTGGTCGTAGGCTCCGGCGTCGTCTTCGAAGGTTACGACGCGTTCGCGGTAGAGCGAGTTTGGCGACTTGCGGCCCGTGATGATGACGTTACCCTTGTAGAGCTTTAGGCGGACGTCGCCGTTAACGGTTTCCTGCGTTTGGTCGATCATCGAGCGGAGGATCTCGAACTCAGGTGCGAACCAGAAGCCGTAGTAAACCGATTCGGCAAACTTGGTCCCGAGGCTGTCGCGGAGGCGCATCACCTCGCGGTCCATCGTGATGGATTCGAGAGCTCGGTGGGCGGCCATCAGGATCGTGACGCCAGGCGTTTCATAAACACCGCGAGACTTCATCCCGACAAAGCGGTTCTCGACCAGATCGACGCGGCCGATGCCGTGTTCGCCGCCAAGGTGGTTGAGCTTTGACAGCATATCTACCGGCCCATATCTTTCGCCATCGATCGCTACCGCTTCACCCTTTTCAAAAGTAAGCGTGATCTCTTGCGGTTTGTCGGCGGCGTTTTCGGGCGACTTGGTCAAAAGAAAAATGCCTTCCGGCGGAGCGGCCCATGGGTCTTCGAGTATTCCGCCTTCGTAGCTGATGTGCATCAGGTTGCGGTCCGTTGAATACGGCTTCTCGGCCGAGGCCGACACGGGAATGCCGTGCTTTTCGCAATATGCCATCAGGTCCGCACGGCCCTTGAAGTCCCAGTGCCGCCACGGAGCGATCACTTTGATATCAGGCTGAAGTGCGTAATAGGTCAGCTCGAACCGCACCTGATCGTTACCCTTGCCGGTCGCTCCGTGGGCGACGGCGTCGGCTCCTTCCTTTTGGGCGATCTCGATCTGCCGCTTGGCGATAACGGGCCGGGCGAGTGACGTCCCGAGCAGGTAAACGCCCTCATAAAGCGCGTTTGCCTTAACGGCA
Organism: Acidobacteriota bacterium; assembly: GCA_019639235.1. Classification (GTDB taxonomy): domain Bacteria; phylum Acidobacteriota; class Blastocatellia; order Pyrinomonadales; family Pyrinomonadaceae; genus OLB17. The sequence goes on from JAHBSG010000002.1 coordinate 43,625, forward strand.
GTCCAAACGAAATCTTTGACGAATTCTTCGCGAAGGTCCTCGACGTAAAGCTTCGAAGCACCGGTCGCGATGGCTTTTTCTTCAAGTCCGTCAAGTTCCTCGCCCTGCCCAACATCGGCGCAATAGCAAATGACCTCGCAGCCGTAGGTCTCCTCTATCCAAAGGAGCATTGCCGAGGTATCAAGCCCGCCCGAATAGGCGAGCACAACTTTATTGATCTTCTCTCTCATTACTTTTGGTTCGGGCAAAGCTCGAAGCTATTAGCTCTTAGCCGTAAGCTCGTTTCCGCAAAACGCGTCGCGCGAATTACAATCATTCTTACACACACGGAAATATGAGCAAATCGGAAAATCTGTGGGGCGGGCGATTTACGGAAAAGCCGCACGAGGTCTTTACGGAGTTCAACGATTCGTTTCGGTTCGACCGGCGGCTTTTTACCGCGGATATCCGCGGGAGCATCGCACACGCTCTTGGGCTTGAGCGAGCGCGAATCATAACTCGTGAAGAGGCTGATGCGATCGTCGGCGGACTGACGCAGCTTGCGGCCGATGCCGCACTCCACTCGGATTATTTCGAGGGTTCAGCCGCTGAGGATGTCCATTCATTCATTGAGGCAAAGCTCGTCGAGGCCATCGGCGATACGGGCCGAAAGCTCCACACCGGCCGCAGCCGAAATGACCAGGTCGCGACCGCCTTTCGGCTTTGGCTTCGTGAAGAGGTGGATGAGATCGACGCACTTGCACGCGACCTGCAGGCGGCTCTGGTGGATATTGCCGAAGGATTTCACGAAGCCGTGATTCCGGGCTATACGCATCTGCAGAGGGCACAGCCGGTGCTTTTCGCCCACTGGTGCCTGGCATATTTTGCGATGCTTCGCCGCGACCGCGAAAGGCTTGCCGACGTCCGCCGGCGGATAAACATTTTGCCTTTGGGTTCGGCTGCGCTTGCCGGTACTTCCTTCGAGATCGACCGTGCGGCAATCGCGGCCGAGCTCGGCTTTGATTCGGTCTCGGCAAACAGCCTCGACGCGGTTTCGGACCGCGATTTTGCGATCGAGTTCGTCGGTGCTGCGGGGCTTCTGATGGCGCATCTCTCGCGGCTCGCCGAGGACATGATCATCTATTGCACGAGCGAGTTCGGATTTTTGAAGCTCGGCGATAACGTCTCTTCGGGCTCGAGCCTGATGCCGCAAAAGAAGAACCCGGATGCGCTTGAACTTATCCGCGGAAAAGCGGCCCGCGTCTTTGGCCACCATGCCGCGTTGCTTGCTCTGATCAAGGGGCTACCGCTTGCCTATAACAAAGATATGCAGGAAGACAAGGAGGCGGTCTTTGATACGGTCGATACCGTGAAGATCACGCTCCGTGTCGCAGCGATCGTTGTAGAAAACACTATCGTCGATGAAGAACGCGGCCGCGAGGCTGCAACCTCCGGTTACCTGAATGCGACCGAGCTAGCCGATCATCTGGTCAGGTCCGGGATGCCGTTTCGGACGGCACACGAGGCGGTCGGCCGATTGGTGCTTCTTGGGCTGAAGGAGAACCGCGAATTGAACGAGCTTAGCCTGGATGAAATGCGGTCGGTCGTGCCCGAGCTTGATGAGAGCGTTTTTGAAAAGCTGACGCTGGAGCGTACGCTCGCGAGCAAATCTGCCGCGGGTGGGACATCGCCGGCTCGGGTCGCCGAGGCATTGGCGGCGGCGAGGGAATATTTGAATGGATAAGGCCGAACTGATAAAGCGAACCGCCGAGAACGAGCTAATGCAGTTCCTTGGCGTGAAGATCGTCTCTGCCGAGCCCGAGCGGGTCGTGATGACGATGGAGGTCACGCCGCGGGTGCATCAATACGTCGGGATAATGAACGGCGGCGTTTCGCTTTACCTTGCAGAAACGGCGGCATCGATCGGCGTTGTCGCGAATGCGGACCTGACCAAGGTTACGCCGGTCGGCGTAGAGATAAACGGCAACCATCTGCGAGCGGTAAGCAAGGGCGAGCTGACCATCGAAGCAAAGCCTATCTTTCCAGGGCGGACGATGAGCATCTGGCAGATCGACATCACCAACGAGAAGAGCAAGCATATTTTCACCGGACGATGTTCGGTCCTGCTGCAAAAGCGCCCGGCGTTTCCTGAATAGCCGAAATGGACAGATTCCCGAGAGAATTCGTGACCGAGTGGCGAAAGCTCGAGCTGCCCTTCAAGGGCGAGCGGGCCGTTGTTGCCGTCTCGGGCGGTGCGGATTCTGTCTCGCTTTTGCTTGTCCTTAATGAGCTCTCGCGGCGGCGAAAGATCACGAACGAGCTGATCGTTGCTCACTTTGACCATGGACTGCGCGGCGAAGAGAGCCTTGCGGATGCGGAGTTCGTCCGCGAGCTCGCCGGCTCGTTAGGATACGAGTTTAAGCTCGGCCGCGGCCGCGTTGCGAAGAAAGGCAATCTCGAACAGAACGCACGGCTTGCCCGCTATGCATTTCTCGCCAAGACGGCCGAACGGCACAAGGCATTTGCAGTTCTGACGGCACACACGGTGAATGACCAGGCCGAGACATTCTTGCTTAACCTGATTCGCGGGAGCGGGCCCGAAGGCCTGGCGGCAATGCGGCCGATCCGCCCTCTGGAGGGCACCAAGGCAAAGCTTGTGCGGCCGATGCTTCGTTGGGCGAAGCGCGAAGAAACCGAAGGTTTTTGCCTTTCACGCGGCGTGAATTTCCGAACCGACGCGATGAACCGTGACCCGCGGTTTACGCGAGTGCGGATCAGGACGGAACTGCTGCCGATCTTGAAGACATTTAACCCGAAGATAGTCGAGCAGATCGCGAGGACCGCGAGCCTGATGCCGGCGGCAGAGGGCGAATCCGCAACCGCCGCAGCGGGCGAAAGCGATGCTTCGGCGATAAAGCTGGCCTTGCTCAGGAAAATGGACGGGCCCGGGCTTCGGAACACACTAAGGCAATGGATAAAGGTCAACCGCGGAAGCCTTCGCGGCATAACGCACAAGCATATCGAGGGCGTTGAGCGGTTGGTCAGGAGCGAGAAGAGCGGAAAACTGGCTGAACTGCCGGGAAATCGTGTTATTGTAAGGGCACGCGGCCGGTTAACCTTTGAATAGAAATACGAGCATCCGGTCCCGGAGGTTGAAGTAAATGCCAAAGAATTTCCTGTTGTTCCTCGGCGGTTTGTTTGCCGGTGTACTTTTGCTCGGTAGCATTTTGCTCCTTTGGGCGAATTTTCCCGAAGGCGCTGAGAAACGAGAAGAGGTCGGACTGGAAAGTGCCCTTGAATTGGTTCGGCAGGATCGCATACGCGAACTAAAAATTACCGAAGACCGCCTTGAGCTTGATTCGAAGGAAGGTAGAAAGCTGAGAGCAATGCTCGATGCGAGCGATGCGACCCGCGACCAGATCTATGCGGCGGTCGCCGGTACGGAAACAAAGGTTATCCTCGAGCATCGATCCGCTAGTGTGTTTTTGCTTCTAATCTTGAATGTTCTTCCGTTCATGCTCTTTGCTATGTCAATTGTTGCGATCGGCATCTTGGTTATTGTTGCCTTCAGGCACTTCGGATCGGGGCTGAAATAGGTTGAAAAAAGGGCATCCGGCGCCTACAATCAAAGGTTGGCTTGTAATATTGGCCTGTCGCTTCGATGACAACGGAGCGACAGGCTGTTACATCTAACACAGGTTACAGATGATCCGGGCCCGATGGGCAGGATCAGGAGGCAGTAAATTGAATTCAAAGGCAAGACAAGTATTTCTTTGGTTGATGATCATTTCCAGTGCGTTGCTGTTTGTCTGGTATCTCCAGGGCAAGCAGACAAAACCTGCGCAGGAACTCTCATTTGATGCCGCCCTGACACAGATCAGGAACAAGGACATCAAAGAAGTGACGATCAAGTCCGATACGCTCGAGCTCGTCAATATGGCGGATGAAAAGTTGAGTGCAAAGCTCGACGCAAGCGATGCGACCCGCGACCAGATCTATGCTGCCGTCGCCGGAACGGACACCAAGGTCAATCTCGAGCAATCCTCGAGCGGCATCGGCTGGCTGCTTCTCATCAACCTGCTTCCGTTCCTTCTTCTCGTAGGTTTTCTTGCCTTTACACTGCGGCAAATGCAGGCGGGCGGAAATAAGGCCCTGAGCTTTGGTAAATCGAAGGCAAAGCTTCTCAATAATCAGCAGAAGCGAGTTACGTTCAAGGACGTTGCCGGAGTTGAAGAGGCCAAGGAAGAGCTTCAGGAGATCATCGAATTTCTCAAAGACCCGCAAAAGTTCCAAAAGCTCGGCGGCAAGATACCGAAGGGTGTCCTGATGGTCGGCCCTCCCGGAACTGGTAAGACCTTGCTCGCTAAAGCAGTTGCCGGCGAGGCGAACGTTCCGTTCTTCTCGATCTCCGGCTCGGACTTCGTTGAGATGTTCGTCGGCGTCGGTGCCAGCCGCGTCCGCGATCTCTTCGAACAGGGAAAGAAAAACGCACCGTGCATCATTTTTATCGATGAGATCGACGCCGTCGGGCGTCATCGCGGTGCGGGACTCGGCGGCGGCCACGATGAGCGTGAACAGACGCTCAACCAACTGTTGGTCGAAATGGACGGGTTCGAATCGAACGACGGCGTGATCCTGATGGCTTCGACGAACCGTCCTGACGTGCTTGACCCGGCACTTCTGCGGCCCGGCCGCTTTGACCGCCGCGTTGTCGTCGGCCGTCCGGACGTTCGCGGCCGCGAAGGCATTCTCAAGGTCCACACGCGAAAGATCCCGCTCGACGAAGGCGTTAACATCAACGTTATCGCTCGCGGAACGCCCGGCTTTACCGGTGCTGACCTCGCCAACATCGTCAACGAAGCGGCGCTCAACGCGGCACGGTTCAACAAAAAGGTCGTGACGATGAGCGACTTTGAGATCGCCAAGGACAAAGTGATCATGGGCGCCGAACGCCGGAGCATGGTGCTCTCGGACGCCGAAAAGCGGTTGACCGCATATCACGAGGCTGGCCATACGCTTGTCGGGCTCAAGGTGCCGGCGGCCGACCCGGTTCACAAGGTTACGATCATTCCGCGCGGAATGGCCCTTGGTGTGACGCAGCAGCTTCCTGAAGCCGATCGCCACAGCTATACCCGCGAGTACATGATGAGCCAGATCGCGATCCTCATGGGCGGACGCCTTGCCGAGGAGATCTATTTCGGTGCGGACAAGGTCACGACCGGAGCCTCGAACGACATCGAACGGGCGACCGAGCTTGCCCGAGCAATGGTCTGCGAATACGGCATGTCCGAGCTTGGGCCGCTTACCTTTGGTAAGAAGGATGAGCAGATCTTCCTCGGCCGCGAGATCGCACAGCACCGTGATTATTCAGAAGATACGGCGATCAAGATCGACCAGGAGGTCAAGAAGCTTGTTACGCAGCAGTACGAGTATGCCCGAACGATCCTGATCGATAACGCTGAAGCGATGGTCCGGCTTTCGGAAGCATTGCTCGAGAACGAAACGCTCGACAGCGTGCAGATCCGGCGGGTCGTCGCCGGTCTGCCGCTTGACGGCACCGAGCCCGAAACCGGCGGCGATGACAACGGCTCTCCCGAGCCGGCCGAATCGACCGGAAGGTTCAAGAATCCGATCCTTCCGCCGATTACGCCGAACAATCCGGCGACGGCCTGAGGCGTTCAAGAGTCATGAAGTGAAAAGGGGGAAAAGTTAAAATGCTTTTCCCCTTTTCTTGTTTACTTGGCATTCTGGTCAATTATGATCTGGCAAACCGCACGTCGGGGAATTTCGCTCGAGCGGCCGTTGGTGATGGCGATACTAAATGTAACGCCCGACAGCTTTTCCGATGGCGGCCGTTATGTTTCGCTCGATACCGCGCTCAGGCGAGCGGGGGAGATCATCGGCGAGGGGGCGGACATCATAGACATCGGCGGCGAATCGACACGGCCCGGCAGCCGAAGGGTGACTGCGGACGAGGAATGCGCACGGGTGCTCCCGATCATAACCGCGATCACTGAGCGGTTTGATGTCCCGGTCTCCATTGATACGAGCAAAGCAGAGGTCGCCCGGGCGGCGGTCGAGGCCGGTGCCGAGATCATCAACGACATCGCCGGGCTGCGCTGGGATCCGGAGATCGCGGATGTGGCCGCAGCCACCGGTGCCGGACTAGTGCTGATGCATTCCCGCGGCGAGTTTGGGACGATGCATACTCAGCCGCCGGTCCAAGATGTAATTGAAGAGGTGACAAGCGGCCTCAGACACTCGGTTGCGGAAGCTCGCCAACGTGGTGTACGGAACGAACAGATAGTGCTCGATATCGGAATCGGTTTCGGCAAGACGCCTAAACAGAACTTAGAGTTGCTTGCCAAACTTGATAAACTATCGACCTCGCTTGAGGGATTTCCGCTCTTGGTCGGCGCTTCGCGAAAGTCGTTCATCGCAAAGACGCTCGGCGACATGCCGCCCGAGGAACGGCTTCCAGCAAGCCTTGCCGCCGCAGCGGTCGCGGTCGTAAATGGTGCCCGAATCATTCGGGCCCACGATGTCGGCGAAACGGTACAGGCGGTCCGCCTTGCGGCTGCTATCTTGGAGCAACGATGAAGTTTCTACGTCTCGCAGTTTTTCTCGCACTTGCCCTTGCGGCCTCCGGATTTACCGAATGTTACAAGCCGGTGACCAACTCGGGCCTCCCGAAGCACATCAAGACCGTCGCGGTGCCGGCGTTTCAGGCTGAGGCGAAGGGGCTTCGCTACCGCGTCGAATCGCGGTTTACCGAGGCCGTTAGCCGGGAGATCATTCGCCGCGGCAACGGTCTGAAGGTCCAGGGCTCGCTGAAAGGGGCTGATGCCGTTATCGAGGGCACGATTCGCGATTTTGCGTTTACGGGAGTTTTGCTTGACCGCGAAGGGCGGGCACGGGTTTATGAGGTAACGATAGTTGCCGCTGTTACCATCCGCGATCTTAAGGAAGAGAAGATACTTTACGACAATCAGAACTTCGTTTTCCGCGATTCGTTCGAGTTTTCCGAAGACCCGCGGTCGTTCTTTAACGAAGAGGATCCGGCGGTCGACCGCATCGCCCGAGCCTTTGCTGAATCGGCCCTATCGGCTTTCGTGAACGGCATCGGAGTTCGCGAAGAGAAGAAGTAGGCCCGCACCGCAGATGCCCGAGATCTCAAAGGAACAACTCCGAAACCACATTAAGACCGGAAGCTTTGCTCCGGTCTATCTGCTTCACGGCAGCGAAGCCTATCTTCGCGACATAGCTGCACGGACGATCGCGGACCGGGCGTTTTCAGAGGGCGAACTCCGGGAGTTCAACGACGATCGTTTCAGCCTTACAGACCCCGACGAAATAGTTCGGGCGCTGGCCGCGGCGGAGCAGCTCCCGATGATGGCTGCTCGGCGAGTTATCCGCGTTTCCGATATCCGCGTTGCAGCGGCCGCAAATCGCGACACGCTCAAAGAGGACGCACTGCCCCGGCTTGAGAAGTATCTTGCCGACCCTGCGCCGAGCACGGTGCTCATTTTGATAGCCGACGAACTGAATGGAAATCGCAAAGCAACGAAGCTCCTGAAACAGCACGCCGCCGCGGTCGAATTCGCTCAGCTTGAGGGCCGCGAGCTTGAGGACTGGGTTCGCCGGCAGTTTCAGGACCTCGGGGCGGAGCCCGCAGACGGCGCTATCCGGTTTCTGATCGCGACCGCAGGATCGGAGCTGCAGCGGCTTTCGAACGAGATCAAGAAGCTCGCCGCCACCGCAATGCCGGAAGGCCGAGTGACAGTCGAAATGATCGAAGCGGTCGTCCCGCACTCGCGCGAACTCTCCAACTTTGACCTGACCGATCACCTGATCGCCGGCCGCAAGGACCGGGCTTTGAAAGTTCTCCGCAAACTGTTCGATGACGAGGCCGAACCGCTTATGTTGCTCGGGCTTATCGCCTCGCGTTACCGCGGCCTTCTAATGGCAAAGGAACTAATGGACCGGGGTGTGGACCGCGGAACCGTCGCAAAGCGTGCGAAGATCTTCGGGCCCGGAGCCGACGAGGTTTTTGCCGCGGCCCGGCGCGCAGATCGCACGCGGCTTGCCGCTGCAATACAAAAAATGGCCGCGGCCGACCTGGCGATCAAGACCTCGGTCGGCGGCGGCGGTAAGGCAGGAGCTGAGATGCAGATCGAAATGCTCGTCTGCGAACTTGCCGAATTATAGATCCGGAAAAAAGGGTTGTAGGGGCAGCATTTCGGCTGACCATTGGGGACGTCACCTGGGAAAGGAGGACGGACCGGGACAAGCCCTGCCCCTACAAGGTTGAGCGGGCCGCACGTCCGCGAGCAGCCCGGGATGTCGTTTAGATAGGCTGATTGCCCAGAGCTTCGTTGAAATAGTGGTAAAGGTCGTTATAGTCGATCAATGCGCGATTGAGGATAAGCGGAAGCTGCTTGATGTCGCGGGTGTTGACGATCAGGTTCATGTTTCGCAGAAACGCCTCGTGGGCATTCATCGTAGTTCCGGCGTCCTCGAGCGATACGAGAAAGAGCTTGCGGCGTTCGGATGAATACATCGCATTCGCCTTTTGCTGGATGATCGCGGCCCCGCCGAGTTCGGCGGCGAAATCCGGCGAGAAGATCATTATGCCGGTCTTGCCCTCGCGTAGCCGTTCGTTGGCTTGGGCCGGTGTCTCGGCAATATAGACCTTGTAACCAGCTCCGGTGAGCACTGCGGCGACCTCGTCGCGTTTTTCCCCGAGGCACAGGAGCACGCGGCGAGCTTTCTTTCCGATCTCGTCGTCCTTATCCAGAGCTGCTCCGCCGTGCTGAAGCGCGGAAAGCAGCGACCGCAGAGCCTGGTTTATCTCCTGTTCGGATTCCTTTTCCTCAAACTGCGCAGGACCGTTCGGAACCGGCGGTGCGGGCTTGCTCGCCTCAAGCTGGCTTGCCGGTGAGCCGGCCGCGGCCGAGTCCTTATTCGCCCGGAGCATGTTCGAGCAACGCGGGCAGCGAACGGTGAAGATCGTTGTCGGGATCTTCGATTCGTCCACCTGGAGTGAAACGGAGCAATTGTCGCAGCGGATGATCATATCGTTAAAGATTCGCAGTTATGGTGTTGGCGGTCGCGGGGGCTATTCGAGCATGTCGAGAACGGAGGCGGGTGATTTTGCCGCAGGCGGCGGTGCGATCGGGTCAACGACCGGAGCCTTGCCGTTCATTCCGCCGTTCAATCCACCGCCGAGTCCGGTCTGCGAGAGGTAATCCTCAGTAGAGGAAAGTCCCTTGAGCTGGAGTAGCAGGTTGTTCTGGTTGGTCGCGTAAGAAAGGCCGTCCTCGAGCGTAATGATCTGATCCTCGATCATCTTGCGGATGACCGAATCGAAATCCTGCATTCCGTCTATTTCGCCGTCGCGGATGGCATCGAGCAATGTCTTGCCTTCGCTCTCGCCCTTTTCAATGTATTCGCGCGTTCGCGGGTTTGACCGCATTACTTCGACCGCGGCGATCCGGCCCTTACCGTCCGCCCGCGGGATAAGCCTCTGCGAGACGATGTAGCGGAAGGTTTGGGCGAGCCGTGTCCGGATGACGCGCTCTTCGTTCTTTGGATAGAGCCCGATGATGCGGTCGATGGTCTTCGAGGCGTCAATGGTGTGCAGGGTCGAGAGCACAAGGTGGCCTGTTTCGGCTGCTTCGAGGGCGATCTCGGTCGTTTCAAGATCGCGCATCTCACCAACGAGGATGACCTTCGGTGCCTGGCGAAGTGCGGCACGGAGGGCCGAGGCGAAGTCCTTCGTGTCGTGGCCGACCTCGCGTTGGTTGATCGTCGATTTCTTGTGGTTATGAAGGAACTCGATCGGATCTTCAATGGTGACGATGTGATAGCTCTTCGTCTCGTTGATCTGGTCGATAATGGCCGCGAGCGTCGAGCTCTTACCCGAACCGGTCGGCCCGGTCAGCAGAACGACGCCGTTGCGAAGCTCGCATATCTCAGCGAGTTGCGGCGGCAGATTGAGCTGCTCAAAGCTCGGTATGTCGTGCGGGATAACACGCATCACGATCGAATACGAGTTCCGCTGCTGGAAGATATTGACGCGAAAACGGCATTTGCCGGGCAGGGCATAGCTCAGGTCGGCCGTTCGAAAGCGGGCAAGGTTGGCGGCCGCTTCTGGGTTATCGCGAAGAAGGGCGAGGGCGATCTGCTCGGTCTGGAAGGCGGAAAGCCGCCCGAGACCCATAGGCGTTGCGGAATAAAGCGTGCCGTTTATCTCGATCTGCGGCTTTTGGCCGCACGAGAAATTGAGGTCGCTTACATTCTCTGAAACGAGCAGCATCTGCTCGATAATGGGTGCTATATCCAGCAAACTCATTTGAAAGGGTTACTCCTGAAGAGATCCGGGAAAGGCAGGGGATGTGCCGGGAAGACTGTGCGGGTCGTTTGCGGACCGCGAAACGCCACAAACATTATTACCCGATTCGGCGTTCGGGTGCAAGCATTATTTAATGTTGTTGAACATTATTTTGCACTGGAGCGCTAGGACCGGTTCGCAGCAGTGTTGAGCAGAGCAAGATTTTTGGCGATATTTTCGCCCCCGGCAACCGCGGAACTGATGACAGCGGCGGTATCCGCACCGGCTTCAATCACGGTTGCGATATTCGCCGCGTTGATCCCGCCGATGGCTACGAGCGGGACATTCGGCAGTGCGTTTCGTATCTCGGCTAACTGCCCGAGACCGACCACGGGTTCGGTGTCTGGTTTCGTATCGGTCGGGAAGATCGGCCCGAAGGCGATGTAATCGACCGGTTCCCTTGCGGCCGCTGTTGCTTCGGTAATACTGTGCGTCGAAAGGCCGATGATCGCGTCCCGGCCGAGCAATTCGCGAGCAGCGTCCGGCGGAAGGTCGTCCTGGCCGAGGTGTACACCATCGGCACCGGTCATATTTGCGATATCGACACGGTCATTGATCAGCAAAATAACGCCGGCCTTGCGGGCCGCAGCGACGGCTTTCACCGCCTCCTTATAGAACTCCCCGGCGGGCAGGTGCTTTTCGCGAAGCTGGATGAGGGTTGCTCCCGCCGCGGCAAGCCGCCGCACCTGCTCGGCATGAGAAAGGCCGGAAAGCCTGCGGTCCGTAACGGGATAGACCCGTGGTAATTCAAGGCGAGAATGCATCGGAGCTCAGATCAGTGACTTAGTCATCAGGTAGCCGTCCTCGCCGTTGCTGTAATAGTTTTTGAGCAGTTGGACGGACGCATAGCCGCGGCGTTTATAGAGCTCCTGGGCGACGAGATTGCTTAGGCGGACCTCGAGCACGACGGTCGAGACGCCTTTTGCCCGGAGAGCATCCTCCAAATGGGAAAGCAACCGGGAGGCGAGGTCGCGTCGGCGATGCTCGGGGGCGACCCCGATGGTCGTGATATGCGCGGCCCCGTCCGGGTTCATCATCGCGAAGATAAATCCGGTCATTTCGCCTGAGGGAGTAACGGCCCGATAGCTGAGCGTTTCGGGGTTATCAAGCAGGTAAGTGAAGGTGTGGCGACTGTAGTTCTCACCGCGAGCGAAGCAGCGAAGATTAAGCTTTGCGACCTCGCGGAGCTGTTTCTTCGTCAGCGGCCGGATCTCATAAACGGTCGGCGGAGCAGGCGCAACATCCGCCCGACGCGGATCGGCGGCGATAAAAAGGTCACGCAAAGACTGAAGAACTGCCATACCCTGAAACGCTAAAGGATCAGCATACAATCGCCATAGCTATAGAAACGGTAACCCGCCGAGACCGCATGCCGATAAGCCTTCATTATAAGTTCGTGCCCGCCGAATGTGGAAACGAGCACCAAAAGCGAACTCTTCGGTAAATGGAAATTCGTCAAAAGTCCGTCAATGGCTTTAAATTGGTGGCCGGGAAGGATCGTCAATTCTGCTTTGCCGTTCGCGGGCCGAAACTCGCCGAACTCGGCCATCATGTTCTCAAGGGTTCGGGTGGTCGTCGTTCCGACGGCGATTATCCTCCGCCCCTCACGTTTCGCAGCGGCAAGCATTTCGGCGGCGTGTTCACTGACCTCATACCGTTCCGGGAGCACAGAGTGGCCGGCAAGGTCCTCGCTCCGGACCGGTTCAAATGTGCCGTACCCGACGTGCAGCGTTATTTCGCAGGTCTGAACGCCGGCGTTGCGAAGCCTTCGGAGCACATCTTCGGTAAAGTGGAGTCCGGCGGTCGGTGCGGCGATCGCTCCGCGTTTCTCCGCATAGATGGTCTGGTATCGCTCGCGGTCTTCGTCGGGCGACGCGAGGTCACGCTTGATGTAAGGCGGCAGCGGTGTTCGCCCGACGCGGTCAAAGTGTTCGAAGAGGTCGCCTTCGGCATTGAACCGCACCCTAACCATGCCGCCCTCACCGCGCTCGATCAACTCCGCGGAGAGTTCCGGGTCGAAAACGATCTGCTTACCGGGCTTCAGTCTCCGGGCCGGGCGGGCGAGAGCTCGCCATTCGTTGTTCCCGAGGTCATTTTCCAAAAGAAGCTCGACCGTCGCTCCCGTTTCGGTCCTGCCCATCAGGCGGGCAGGAAAAACACGCGTGTTGTTGACGACCAAAAGGTCGCCCGGACGCAAGAAATCCGGCAACCTTTCAAATTGGCTGTCATCAAAACTCTGCGCGTGCCGGTCAACGGCCAACATTCGGGAGGCCGAGCGCACCTCTGCCGGCCGCTCTGCGATCTGCTCTTCGGGCAAATTGAAGTCGTAGTCCGAGAGATTCTTCATTAACAATTCAATTGTATTGAAATTCGAATTGAAATATAATCGCAGGCGAATTACCAGTAAATTTTACCCGCCGAGATTCTCGGCGAGATCGATCCGGGCCGGCCTTAGCGCTTCGGCCCGACAGAAGAGAAGGTAAACGGCTCCGGCTAGCTTTACGAACTTAGGGGGAACCTAATGATGAAAAGGAACTTAGTCTCAATTTTTGTGATCGGCCTTGTTGCCGGTCTTTTCACGGTCTTTTCGGCCATTGATGCGAATGGCCAGGGACGCTATGTCGGCCAGTACTCGCGGGCACGGGTCGATCAGATCATTCGCGAAATGGAGAATGCGGCCGATGAATTTCGCCGCGATTTCCGCAATGAACTGGACCGCAGCAATTTGAGCGGCGGCCAGAAGCGTACCTACCGAAACCAGGTCGACAACTTTGAGAACGAGACCGACCGGCTGAGAAGCAATTTTGACCGGGACAATAATTGGTGGCGGAGCAGGAATCAGGTCCAAAGGGTCGTCAATGCCGCAGCCCCGCTCAACAACACGATGAACTCGATCGCCTTCCGCCGGAATATCGAGCGGCAGTGGAATCGGCTCCGGCGTGAAGTCAACCAAGTTGCTGACACCTTCGACCTTCCCGGTATCGCCGGCGGCGGTTGGCAAGGCGGTGGTGGTGGCGGCGGAGGCTGGGGCGGCGGCCAGACCGTTAACCCGCCGAACTGGGCCGACGGCACCTTCTATGGAACAGGGCCGCGCGGCGAGCAGATCACGCTGACCATTAACCCGAACGGAAATGTGACCGCGAACATTAACGGTTCGGTATCATATGGGCGATTTACTCGCGGCAACTACATCAATATCAATGGTGCGGTCGCACGCGTAACCCGCCAGGGCAATGGAATTCTGACCCAGCGGACGGATACGGGAGAGCGTATTGCTTATACCCGCACCGGCGGCGGCGGTTGGGGCGGCGGCAACCAAGCATCTCCGCCTTCATGGGCACGCGGCACGTTCTACGGAACCGGCCCGGGCGGTGAGCGGATCACGCTTACGATCCAGAATAATGGCTCGATCACTGCCAACATCGGCGGTGGTATGTCATACGGTTACTGGATGAACGGCAATATGATCAACATCGACGGTGCCATTGCTTCGGTCGCAAGGCTCCGAAACGGCATCAGCACCCGCCGCAACGATACGGGCGAGGTCATCAACTATCGCCGATAACGGATAGTTGAAAGCAAATAAAAAGAGCGGCGTCCGGATCGGGCGTCGCTCTTTTTTGATTCTGTGAGGACCTGATTTCTGCGAGGTTCACGGTTGAGCGGGCGGAACCCGAGCAAACGTTCGATCAAGTTATTCGAAGAAATAATGCGTTCGCGCAGTTACTATGAGGTCCGGCCGGTTCTTGACCGAGATCCTGATCTCCCTTCGCTTTCCATCCTTAACTTGGTTGCTTGGATGGTAACCGATCACGTATCGGTTTTCCATGACAGTAAAAATATTGGAGTAGACCGCCTTTGCGTCGTCGGGAGTCTCGATGAAATCAGCGAGACCGCCTGAAAGTTCAGCGACCCTGAACATCGTTTTCTGCCCAGAAAGTGACGCTTCGAGTTTCGAGTGCCCAAGCTTTCTGATTACGGGCGGCATGTCCGACTCATCGCGTAATCCATAGAATCGGCTGAACGTTCGCATTGACGCTATCGTATTTTCGTTCTGCACTTTCCGCGAAAGCCCGAGAACACGCCAGCCGACAATAACTGGGTAGATCGTCGCTCTTGAGCGTTCGATCGCTTCGCGTACATCGGCAAATCCATATTTAGAAATTGAACTAATCCCGGTGTACCTCATCCCGTTATTCATCAGAGTGGAGTAAGAAACCGGATACGGGTGCTCCTTATCACGTTTCATCCACATCGCGTGGGTACCGTCGCCTTGAAAGACAACAATACGTTGGCCCGATGTTTCCTCGAATAGTTCGTTCAGGACTGCCAAAAGGGAGTCGTACTCAGCATTCCAAACCCAGCCCCAATCGATCGAATCGAGGGCTCGATACAAAGCGGCCTTGTCCCCTGTAAATCCGATTCTCAGCTTTCGATCCCCAGTTACAATCGCTAACCTGTCCTGGTCGCCCAACTTCTCTATCAAAAGCTTTGCAGCGGCGATACTTTCGTTCGCATAAGGTGCCTGCCCACCAGAATTATCGAGTATCAGCACGATAGACCTCGGAATGTCATCTGATGAGCCGTTCGCAAACAACTCGACCGTTTGTTCTTTTCCATCCTCCGAAACAACGAAGTCATTCTTGGTAAGACCCTTAATTATATTTCCTTTATCATTCGAAACAAGAAAATCTACAACGACCAGATCGGTCTCCACGCGGATCGTTTCATCACTCGATGGCTGTTCGGATCGTCCCTGTTTCACGGGCTTTCGTTTCGGACGTTTCCCGTATTGTTCGAGGCTTGAACCAAATTCCGTGGTACGTTGCTCTGCCGGTTTTCGGGAAGATCTCCTATCCTGAGCTTGTATGCTGGGGAAAAGCAACAGGAATAGGGCGCAGAAAAGAGATAATCGTGCGAAAAACTTCATCATCTTGATTTACGTCGCCATAAATCACTTTAGCAAAATTTGATATCGCAGTGAAGAAAAACAGAACTAGGCCCCGAGGAATTGAGGCTACATCCCTCTTTCGAGGCGCTCAACTCTGCAATCTGCGATATTTGGATTTTACGCAAAGACGGTAGGTTGGTGCCGGAGGTCGGACTCGAACCGACATGGGATTGCTCCCGCCAGATTTTGAGTCTGGTGCGTATACCAATTTCGCCACTCCGGCGTGGAAACATTAAATATACGTGCCGCCCTCGGCCGGGTCAAGCAATGCGGGCGGCTTACTTTGCGGCACCGGGGATCAGCTTTCGGCGGGCCTCGACGATCAGCCCCGCTCGCTTTGAGGTGATGCTGACTGTCCGCGTCCCGGTGCGTTCGGCAAAGGGGACCCGCGGCGTGTATGTAAGCAGATAGCTTGAGCCAATGGTCTGACCGACGAGTCGTGCCTTCTCTATCATCTCGTCGAGCGTCTCGGGGATGATGATCGTCCCGTTGGTGTCTTCGGCAAGCGTTAGCAGGTTGTCTTCGGCGGTCTCGAGCTCTTTCTTTCGCTCGCGCATCAGGCGTAGATGCTTGCGGTCAACGATGATGGTCGGGCCGATCTTCGGAGCCTGCGCAACGTCCCGTGCACCCGGCGGAAGCTGGGCGGCTATTTCATCCGGCAATGCCTTCGGCGGCGGCGATTTCGAAATGCCGCTTGCCCTCGGTGCGATGTCCATCGTTTCCATTCGCGTGTAGCTGATAACGTGGACGCTGATATCCGTGCCGAGCATTTTCCGCATCGTTTCGCGGATCTTATCTCCGCGGGCGAAGCTATCGGTGCCGTCGGTGATCAGGACGAGGTGCCGATTCTCGATGCCCTCCTGCATCATGAATTCGCGTGCAAGGTCGAGCGCTTTGGTAAACGACGAGCGGCGGCCAAACTTTGTCCGTCCGACGGCGGCAAGGCTCTCGTCCTTCTTGTCTGTCCACTCGGAGACGATCTCCGCCTTGTCGCTGTATTGCATCAAGGCGACCTGATCTTCGGTCCGCAGTGAGTTGATGACGGCAGCGGCGGTTTTGCGGGTTTGGTCGAGCGTTTTTACGGCGCGCAGCTCGCCGCCCGTATCCATAACGATCAGGACATATGCCGGAAGCCGACGGACACTCGTTGCCTGATGCAGAAGGTCGTTCTCGAGAATGACAAGGTCTTCGGCCTTTACGTCGGGGACAAAGCGTCCTGATTCATCGCGAGCAAGAAAGCTGACCTTGACCTCTTCGGTGATAACTCTGACCGGTTCTTCTTCGGGCGTTGGCGTCGGCTTTACGCGGCCGCTCTGAGCAAGACCGCCTGCGGCGAGCAAGAGTAATGCGGCGGCAAGTGCGGCAAACTTTGAAGTTCCGGCAAACATAAACCTTGAGATGCCCGGCATCGGGAAAACTTTGCACACGAGGAACTAAAGCCGCGGATGCCGGCGGACAAAGTCGATCAACCGGCCGACGTAGTCCGCAAATCCAGGGCAGCGAACGCCGTGCGGTCCGAGCAGTTCATCAGCGGCCGAGGTGTCATACTCCTGCGTCACAAAAAAATATGGAACGCCGGCATGGGGCAGCCCGGTAAGGGTCGGCGTTATCGGCAGATATAAGCTCCACTCGCTCAATGATTTTGGCGGCGTCCAGATCGACGCCTTTCCGGTCAGCGAACGGGCGATCGCATCAAAGAGCCCGGCGGTCGTCAGCGGCCGCGGGTCGGCGAGGGCGATGGTCCGGCCAACGGCGGCCTCGTCGTAGCAGAGAGCTGTGATCCCATCGACAACGAAATCGACCGGGACCAGATTTAGGGTGACCTCATTATTGCCGACGTTGACCATCCGCAGGATCGAAGGAGCCCGGAGCAAATACTTGATGAGGTAATAAATGCCGTCGTACTTCACCGTCTCGCCCGTTTCGGAATCGCCGACCACGACCGAAGGCCGGAAGATCGTCACGGGCAGGTCGCCTTTAAGTCGCTCGACCTCCATTTCGGCGAGGTACTTCGTCTCCTCGTAAAAATTACGAAAGCCCGCATTGTGTTCGAGTTCATCCTCGCGAATGCGGCCCTCGCGTTTTCCGGAGACGTAACAGGTCGAGACATAGTTGTAGCGCCGCAGGCTCGGCAAGGAGCGGCAAAGCTCGTTGACGTTCTTGGTGCCATCGACATTGATGGCAAATGCCGGCTCGCGTTCGACCGCAAGGTCGTAAATGGCCGCCAGATGATGAACGTCGGTGGTCTCGCTGCGAACGGCTTCGAGGTCGTCGGCGGACATCCCAAGATCGGGCTTCGTGATGTCGCCTTCGATCAGGGCAAAGTTCTCGGCCGCGACGGCTGTATCGGCGGCGATCTTCTCAGCAAGCCGAGCGGCTGTCTCAACAAATTGAGGCTGAACGAGCAGGAAGAACTGGACATCCGGACGAGCCAACGCAACGACCAAACGGCCGGCGATGAAGCCCGGGAAGCCGGTAATGAAAATGGTCCGCGAAAAATCCATGCAAGTCTCGAAGAAAAGTTTTCCACATGTGGAAAACGTGTGCTAAATTTGCCTTATATCCGATGAACGCACCGGAACCCGCAAATAACGGCCACGCGCCGGAGTCAGAGCTGCTCTCGCCAATCTGGGCGGTCATTTCGTTTGACCGGCTCGAGGGCTCGGGGCTTACCTACGCCGCAGCCGCCGAATTGCTCGAACGCCTTGACAGCGAAGGCGTCGCCGGCCTTTGTGTCGTGACGAACGACGTCGGAAGGCGTGTCAAAAGCTTAGTATAACCTTACCAATATTTTTGTTCGATTCGACCCGCTCGTGAGCCTCACGAACAGACTCGACGGGAAAGACCGTGTCGATGATCGGCGTGTACTCACGGCCAAGCCCGGGAACCACGTCGCTAGCGAATGCCGCCATCGCCTCGCCCTTCTCCTCAACGCTTCGCGAGCGGAGAACTGTTCCCTTGATCGTAAGTCGCTTAGCGAGGGCCAGTCCCATGTCGAACTCAGCTTTGCGGCCGGCGGTCAGCCCGACTAGGATCATCCGCCCCTTCGAAGCGAGGCTCTTCAGATTCTCGGGAAAATATGCCCCACCGACGAGGTCGAGCACGACATCAACTCCTCGGCCCTCGGTCAGTTCTATCGCTTGCTCAGCAAAAATGGGACCTGATTCCGGAATGATCGCGTGGTCGCAGTAGGCAATAAGTTCATCCAGTTTTTCCGCGGTTCGCGAGGTTGCGATGACCTTCGCCCCGCGAGCCTTGGCGATCTGGCAGGCGGCGATCCCAACGCCCGATGCCGCTGCGTGGATCAGTAACGCCTCGCCCTTGCCTAAGCCCGCCTGCGTGACAAGCGCATCGTGGGCGGTGACATACGCTTCGGGGACAGCGGCCGCTATCTCGAGCGAGATGCCTTCGGGAACAACTGCAGCAAGCCTTTGATCAACGACGACGAACTCCGCCTGTGCCTCGCCGGAGGTTATGCCGAAAACGCGATCGCCCGTATTGAAACGCGACACGCCCTCGCCGCATTCCGCGACGACGCCGGCGAATTCAAGCCCCGGCCGATGCGGGTCGTAGCCCTCAGGCCCGGGATAAAGGCCGCGCCGCTGAAGAATATCTGCCCGGTTGACTCCGGCATGCGAAACACGGACCTTGATCTTTCCCTGAGCGACCGAAGGCTCGGGCATCTCGCGGATCTCAAGGCTCTCAGGCCCGCCGAATTCGATGATGTAAACTGCCCGCATTTCTACTTTCTCAGCATCGTCACAACGTCGTTATCCTTGAGCGCATTGCCGGTCGCACGCTGAAGGTCGGCGAGGGCCTTGTTCAGTTCGGTCTGGGCACGAAGCTCGGCGCTACGTGCGTTGGTCAGGGCCGTTTGCCGTTCAAGTACGTTGTAAATATCTGACTGGCCGGCATCGAGCTTACGCTGTTCGGATTCATATTGCCGGACCGAGTTTTCGCGGGCGATCGCGGCGGACCGGAGCCTGGCCTCGGCGGTGCGGACGGCCTGAAGCGCATTTCGAACCTCGACCTGAATGACCTGCTCGATCTGTTCGCGTTGGGCCGAGATCTTTTCGCCCTCGACCAGCGAACGGCCATATTGGGCACGCGACGTGCGGTCACCGAACAGAGGCAGGTTGATCGTAACGCCGACGCGATAGGTCGGGTAGCGGTTCGCGAAGATGTCCGAATACGCCGAGCCGGAGCTACCGAGCGAGCCGAGAAGCGATTCGAGCTGTGCCCGCTGCTGAGCCTGGCGGGCAAGGCACGCGTCATATCCCGGATCGTTGGGGTTACAGGGGATGTCGAACGGGCTGCTAAAGTTCGGGTTCTGTGTCCCGCCGATGCCGCTTGAGGAGTAGCCGGCAACAAGGTCGATCTGCGGGCGGCTTTGGTCGCGATAGTAGCGCCGGTCGATCTCGTTGATCGACTTCTGGACGTTATTGAGCTCAAGTTCGGGCCGGTTCTCCATCGCCGCCGTTATCGCGTCGTTGAGCGTGGTGCCGGGGACGCGAAGCTCTACGGAGTCGGTCGGGACTATCGCCTCGTTCCAGACGGCGTTGTAGCGGTTCGGCGAGATCAGGTTCTTGAGAGCATTCTCGGCCTGTGTCACGACATTAAGCGCGTCGTAAACTGCCTGTTCGAAGTTCGCGACCTGTGTTTCAGCCGCGACGATGTCGATCGGTGCAAGCTGGCCTTCCTGAACCAACCGGCGATTGTGTTCGAGCTGATCCTTTGCATCGCGAACGGCATCGCGTTGGACCTGCAGGTTCCTGAGCGCAAAGGTCAGATCCCAATAGGCACGCTGGACGTTCGTAATGATCTCGATCGACCGCTGCCGAAACTGGGCATCGCTGAGCGAGAGGTTCCGCTTTGCGATCTCGATCGTCCGCCGCGGCTGGTCCATCGAGCGTCCGCGAAGAAGCGGCTGCGTTAGCGTGATGCCAAAGTTCGCATTGACCTGCGGGCTGAGGATGGAGATCGGGTTATTTGTCGTTACCCTCTGGTTGTTCAGTGTAGCGGCAAAGATCGTCCCGTAGTTTGGGAGCGGGATCCGAACATCCGCATTCCCGACAAGTGCACCCTGTGTCGTTTCGCGGTTGTTGCTGAAGATGCTGACGTTCGGCGTTGTTGCCCTCTCGTAGAATGTCTGTGCGACGAACCGTGGTTCGTAGTAGCCTCGGGCGGCTTTGAGGTCGAACTCAGCGATCTGCACGTTCTTGCGCGTCACCTCAATGTCGCGGTTGTTTTCAAGGGCAAGAGCGATCGCCTCGCGGACGGACATCGGCCGCTGCGAGGTCATTTCAACGCCGACACGCCCTAGGTCCGGAAGGTCGCGGCCCTCGGCTTCAAATCCGGGAGCGATCGGCGGGACCGGAGCGATCTTGTCCGGTGCAACGCCTTGCTTGTCCGTGGCGAACGGCGTTGGCGACGGCGTCGGGTCCTGTCCGAAGGCCGAGCCGAAAGCGGCCGCAAGTGTAACTATGATCGCAGGTATTACACGAGATCTCATATCGAATCTCCGCGGCAATCGCCGCAAATATAAATGCAGGGCCATTACTGTTTGCCCACTAATGAACTTGTCGCTCCGGCCAGGCGGCGGCGAAATCCGCCGAAAAGCCACTCAGAGAACCGACCGATGCGTTGGAATATCCGCAGCTCGGAAAGGTCATCGAATATCGAATAAAAGACCGGAACGGCAAGTAGCGTAAGCAGCAGACAAAGCGTCTGTCCGCCAACGACGAGCACACCGATCGAGCGGTTCGTTCCCGAACCGGCACCGGTCGAAAGCACAAGGGGGATCATGCCCGCGACGAGCGCAAGAGTCGTCATCAGGATCGGCCGCAACCGGTCACGGTTCGCCTGAATGATCGCGTCATAGCGGCTCATTCCCTCGGCCCGGAGGTTATTTGTGTGATCGATCTGGAGGATCGCGTTCTTCTTCACAACGCCAAAAAGCAGCAGCAAACCGAGGCCCGAGAAAATATTGACCGTTTGGCCGGCGACCAGCAGGCTGACGATCCCGAACGGGACCGAAAGCGGCAGCGTAAGCAAGATCGTCACCGGGTGGATGAACGACTCAAACTGTGCCGCCAGCACGATGTACATAAAGATGAACGAAAGTGCGAAGGCGAGAAGGAAGTAGAATCCGGCCTTGCCCATTTCTTTCGACTGTCCTACATAGCCCGTCCGGTAGCCCGCGGGAAGGTTCAATTCGCGAACGTACTGGTCGATCGCCGACGTGATGCTGGTTGCGGAACCGCCCGGCCGCGTATTCGCAAGCAGGGTCACCTGCCGCTGGCGGTTAGTTCGTTCGATGGAACTCGGGCCAGTACCCTCTCGAGGCGTGACGAGCCGGTCGAGTGTGACCCAGCCGACCTTAGCGGAAGGCACAATCATTCGCGAGAGGCCTTCGTAATCTGTACGGTATTTCTGGACCGCACGAACGACGACATCATATTGGTCCGTTCCGATGTTGAAGGTCGTAGCATCCTGGCCGGCGACCAGCGTGTTAAGCGCCTGGGACACATCGCCGATGCGGACACCAAGATCGGCTGCAAGCTGGCGATCGATCTCAAGCTGAACCTCTGGTTTGCCCGAGATTAGCGTCGAGTCAACGTCCACCGCGTCGGGCACGCTTCGCATTCGTTCAAGTATCAATGCTGAATATTCTTCCAGCTTTTTAAGATCGGGCCCGGCGATCAGGAACTGCACGTTCGCGTTACGGAAGCCGCCGCCGGAGAACGCCTGCACCTGCTGTACCCCGGTGCGGAAGTCCGGATATTTTGCAAGCAGGTCGCGCGTCGCGCTCATCAGGTCTTCCTGAGACCGGTCGCGTTTGTCGATGTCGCTTAGCTTTACATATATCGTACCGCTGTTGACGACCTGATCCTGGCCGCCGCCCGCGGTCGCAAGTGTATCGGTAACGCCCGGCATCTGCCTTAACTCGGACGCGATGCGCTCCATCGCGAGCGACGTCGCCCCAAGGCTGTAACCCTCGGGAGCACGGAACGAGATCTCATATTGCGATTGATCATCGACCGGCAAGAAGTTCTTTCCGACAAAGTAAAAAAGCGGAAATATCGAAAAGAACACAAGCGCGCATAGCGTTACGATCAACCAGCGATGGCCCATCGAGAAGCGAAGCAGGCC
Source organism: Acidobacteriota bacterium (assembly GCA_019639235.1). Classification (GTDB taxonomy): domain Bacteria; phylum Acidobacteriota; class Blastocatellia; order Pyrinomonadales; family Pyrinomonadaceae; genus OLB17. The sequence continues at coordinate 66,100 of JAHBSG010000002.1, forward strand.
GGTGTAGCGGTCAAGCAGCCAGGCAAACCATCGTGATTCTTTCGATCCGTGCTCTTCCTTCTGCTCGCTGTTCTTATCGAGCCCGCCGTCGAGATTCACGTCGGCCAAGAAAGCTTCATCCTGCTTCTTCTTGAGGTGCTTTCGCTTGATAAGCCGAGCGGCAAGCATCGGCGTCAGCGAGAACGAGACGATAAGCGAAACGGCGACCGCGAACGAGGACGTTAGTCCGAAACTCGACATGAACCGGCCGACAATGCCCTGCATAAAGCCGATCGGGACGAACACGGCCATCAGCGAAAGCGTGGTCGCGAGTACGGCAAGGCCAATGTCACGCGTGCCTTCGATCGCCGCCTGATACGGGTCCATGCCCTTTTCTTCGACAAAGCGATAGATGTTTTCGAGCACGATGATGGCGTCGTCAACGACGATGCCGACCATCAGCGTCAGAGCGAGCATCGTTATCGAATTGAGCGTATAGCCCATTGCCAGCATCAGCCCGAAGGTCGCGATGATCGAGGTCGGAATTGCAAGCGACGCGATAAAGGTCGAGCGGAAACTCCAGAGGAAAAAGAAAATGACGATACAGGCAAAGACCGAACCGAGAATGAGGTGCTCTGTAAGTGCGGAAACGGCGTTCTCGATAAAGATCGAGTTATCGGCGATGATCCGCATCTCGTAACCGGGCGGCAGGCCTTGTTCTATCTCGGCCAGCCGTTCCTTGATCTCGCGGGCGACCGCGACCGTATTCTGTCCGGATTGCTTGGCGACGATGAGCGTGACCGCGGGCTTGCCGTTTAGCCGCGATTCGGACCGAAGCTCTTCAGCTCCGTCCTCAACATAGCCGATGTCCTTGACCTTTACGGCATACTCGCCGCGGGTGGCGACGACGACCTCGTTAAAATCTTCCGACCGCTGAACCTTGCCAAGCGTGCGGACGCTTGTCTCTTTCGCCCCCTCATCGAGCCGGCCGCTCGGGAACTCGATGTTCTGCACGCGAAGAGCGTTCGTTACCTCGGGCGGCGTGATGTTGTAGGAACGCATCTTGTCGGGATCGACCCAGACATTGATCTGGCGTTCCTGCCCACCAACAAGCGTGATCTGGCCGACACCGCTGATCGATTCGATCCGTTCCTTGATGCTCTTCTTGGCTACCTCGGTGACATTGCGGACCGAATCCGTGCCGCTCAGCGTAATGCGAAGAACGGGAGCCGCATCGGTATCGAGCTTGAGCACGGTCGGCTGCTCAGCTGTTGTCGGGAGCCGTGGAATTACGTTCTGGACCTTTTGCTGCACCTCGTTGAAGGCGACCTCGACGTCTTTTTCGAGCACGAACTGGACGAAAACGCGCGAAATACCCTCGATCGAAGATGAACGAAGTTCATCGATGCCGCTGATGGTATTAACCGATTCCTCGACCAGTTCGGTGATCTCGGTTTCGATCTCCTCTGGCGATGCGCCGGGGTTGATGACCGTAACCGTTATGGTCGGAAAGTCGATCTTCGGAAATAGGTCAACGCCGAGGCTGAAGAACGAGAACATTCCCACCACCACGAGCGATAAGATAAGCATCGTGGCGAAAACCGGCCGCTTAACACAAACTTCTGCTAACCACTGCATAAGATCCCTGTTCGTTTGCCCGGCCTTTCGGGGCCGGGGCTTCAGCCAAAACTATTGCCTTACGAAAACTCCATCGGTGAGGAGATTGAGGTTGCTGGTCGCAACGGTCTCGCCTTCGACAACGCCGCTCTTGATCTGGATCATGTTGCCCTCAAGCAGCCCTAGCTGGACTATCTGTTCCCGGGCGGCACCATCGCGGATAACGTAAACGCGGTTGATGTCGCCATCGGCACGGACGGCAGCAGCCGGAATCATCACCGCCGGCTCGGGTGTCGCCTGCGTGATGCGGACGGTCGCGAACTGGCCGGGCTTGAGGAGCCCGTCAACGTTCTGAACTTCGGCTTCGACCGTCAGCGTCCGCGCTTGTTGATTGAGCCCCGGTGAGATTCGAACGATCCGGCCCGCAAAGCTGCGATCCGGAAATGCCGAGGTCTGGAGCGAAACGCCCTGACCGGTCGCAACGCGGCCAACATTCTGTTCGGGAATGTCGATACGAAGCCGAAGGGTCGAGGTGCGCATTATGGTCGCGATCTTGGAGTTGGGGACATTCGGTGAAATGTATTCGCCGACCTCGATGGATTTTTCTGAGATGAAGCCGCTTATCGGTGCGAGGACGGTGTTGTCGGCTACGGCCTTTTCCGCCTGGCGGACCTGGGCTTCGGCTGAGCCGACCGCCGCACGAGCACTGTTTGCGGCCGCCCTCGCGGTTTCGACCGCCGACTGGGCAGTGTTGATCGCGCGAATAGCGACGGCCGCATTCGAGCGTGCCTCATCAAGCTGGCCAAGCAGGGCGTCACGCTGGGCCTTTCGCTGGTCGTAGGTGGCACGCGAAATATCGCCCGTCTCAAGCAGGCGTTCTGCCCTTCGCAGCTCGGTCTCAGCCAACTGCAGGTTAGCCGTAACGGACTTTACCTGCGAAAAATCTTTGATCTGAAATGTCTCGCCATCGGAAACTCCAAGCCGGGCCTGGGTTTGGCGAAGGTTGGCGATTGCCTGTTCGACGTTAGCCTCGGCCTGCTGAACAGCTCGCTGCTGCTGCTCAAGCTGCGAGCGGGCTTGATCGAGCCTTATCTGTGCATCGCGGGCATCGAGCCGGATCAGAACGTCGCCCTGATTGACATAGCTGCCGAGGTCGAAATTGACCTGAACGACCTTGCCGGCGATGGTCGATGCTACGTCGGAATTCGCGTCGCTCGTTAGGTTGCCCGTCGCCTCTATGTATGAGGGGATCGGTTGGATGACGGCCTTTGCCGTTGTGACCTCGACCGATTCCGGCTGCGCGTTGCCATTATTCGCAGCCGCCGCATCTGAACTCGATCCGCATCCGCTTGCCGTCAGCCCGATCGCGGCCGCTAAAACCGCCGCAATGATAGAACCATTTCTTTGCATATAGCCTCTTGCAGGATCAGCTAATGCTCCTGCCTAAAAAATCTAGTTTCTAATACCGTCGATCAAAATATTTGCGAACTCCCGGGCCACTTCATCGTTGTCGGCGTCCAGGAGCGTCCGCTTTCGGTCCCACAAGATGTCGTTAAGAGAATGGTGGATCAGCATCCCCATAAATGCCCTGACCACGATCCGCGGATTGACCTTGCGAAAGGCACCCTCTTTCTGCCGCCGCTCGATGTAGCCGCCGATGAAGTCATAGCCGGAGGAAACGAACTCACGGAAAAATCTATCCGCAAGCTCGTGCTCTTCTAGTGCCGAGTACATCAAGAGACGCATGAACGCAACGTCCTCGCGGTGCTTGGTCATCGCCATCCGTGCCATGTTGAAAAAGAACCCGAAGTCATCGCCATTCTTCCAGGCTTCCATCAATTCCGGGCATTGCTCCCACGGGAAGCCCTCGCCTTCGCCAACACCGCACGCCTGATGGTGAATGATCGCTCCATAGAGTTCGTCCTTGGTGGCAAAGTGCCGAAAGACCATAGCCTCCGAAACGCCCGAGGCCTCGGCGATCATCTTCGTCGTCGTGCCCTTGAAGCCATGTCGCGAGAAAAGCTCCATCGCGGTGTGCAGTATCTGGTCACGACGCTCGTCGCCGCTCATGCGGCTCTTGTGGTCACAATTTTCGAGTATGTTCTGCAAACTTTCTCCGTTAACAAAAATTTAAGTAAGTGCTTACTTACTTACGGGAAAACGTAGAATCGCAATTTTCGGTTATTCATGTCAAGGAAACTGAACGAATTTCTCTCCGGCCTGTTCCGTTCCGGTTTGCCGACCGGCTAAAGTACCCACTTACCTACGCGGACTTCAACGACGGTAAGTATCACTTTTGCCAATGATCTTCGGAACAAACCCCTCAAAAAAATCGTAACAACCTAAAGGCCGAGCGGTTCATCACAATCGCCGTTCGGTGAATGTGGATTTCGTGCGGACTCCGCAACGGGATTCAAACATCATCAAGGAGGAAGACGAGAAATGACGGAATTTGAGGCCGAAGTCAAGAAAGCGGAAAAGGAACTAGAGCAGGGGCTTGTCCATGTTGGAACGGACGGCACGGCTGCCTCGGGACAGGATGAGTTTTTGGGAGAACTGAAAATGCAGGCACAGGAATACGGACAGAAGTTTCAGGACGCCGCTTCGCGTGCGAAGGATTATGCGAGCGAGAGCTTTCAGTACGCGGGTGAGAAGTTCAAGGAACTGCAGAATAAGGATCCAAAGGAATTGGTCGAGGATGCCAAGGAATTTGCCCGCCAGAAGCCGGGCCAGGCGTTACTGATCGCCGGTGCGGTCGGTTTGGTGGTCGGTTGGCTGCTGAAGAGAAAGTAAGCCGAGAACGGTATTGATGCAGATAGAAAAGGCGGGGAGGTCCCCGCCTTTCTTTATTGTTGGCTGTGGATCAGCTTTCGGGTCGTATCTCCGAAAAGAACGTCGATCTTTTGGCTCTCATAGACGGCAGTAACCTCACCGCGGCCAAAAGTATCGTGAATCATCGCCTGGCCTTTGCGGTACTTCCGGTTACGGTCATACGGTGCAGCCGAGGTCTTTCGACCGCCCGAGACGGCCGTTTTCACGCCGCGTACGAAGGTGCTCTCCGTTCCGCATCCGGTGCAAGAGGCTTTGGTTATCTTGCCGAGCTTTGTAACGCTAAGCACCTCATGCTGTGTATCACGGTCACAATCCGAGCAAAGCATTTCCGTTTCCTGTCCGACTTCGTATTTTTCTGCTTTCATAACTTTCTCCAAACTTTTTGTTACCTTCGCCGTCGTCCTCTGCCAAATGAACGGTAGCTCTTTACCGGAGCCGCAGGACGCACCTGTTCTCCGCCGAAGTTCGGCAGATGAACGCGTTCAACCGCTTGGCCCGTTAGCCGCTCGATGGCACGCATTGTAAGTTCATCTGCGGCGGTTACAAGCGTGATCGCTCGGCCCGTATTGCCGGCACGGCCAGTTCGGCCGATGCGGTGGACATAGTCCTCCGGGACCTCGGGAATATCATAGTTTATCACGTGTGAGACCGAGTCGATGTCAATTCCACGTGCGGCAACATCAGTTGCGACAAGGATATTGGTGCGGCCGGTCTTGAAGGAACGAAGTGCCGCCTCCCGCTGCGACTGTGAACGGTCGCCATGGATACGGTTCGAACGGTGATCCCATCTCTCAAGCACAGTCGCGAGTCGGTCGGCACCGCGCTTTGTGCGGGTGAAGACAAGCACGCGTTCGAACGGCTCGATCTTCAGCAGTTCGAGCAAGAGCGGCATCTTGTGCTGCTGAGCGACGGGATAGGCAAACTGCTCAATGGTATGAGCCGCCTTGCCTCGCGAACCGACCGAGACGAATTCGGGGTCTCGGACTATCTGCATCGCGATGGCTTCCATTTCGGGCGACATCGTTGCCGAAAAGAAAAGCGTCTGTCGTTCTTTTGGAACTGCTTTGACGATCCGCTTGATGGCGGGAAGGAAGCCCATATCGAGCATTCGGTCGGCTTCGTCAAGCACGAGCGTTGTTAGCCCGCTGAAATTGACCATGCCCTGCTCCATGAAATCGATCAGGCGCCCGGGCGTGGCGATAAGAATATTGACGCCGCGTTCGAGCGACTGGATCTGCTTGCCGTAACCTGAACCGCCGATAATGGCGGCACACGTAATGCCCTTCGGGGCAAATTTACGGCATTCGACCTCGATCTGGTTAGCCAGCTCGCGGGTCGGAGCAAGAACAAGGACGCGAAGTCCGCGGCCCGGCTTTTTCTCGAATTTCTGGAGGATCGGCAGGAGGAACGCAGCAGTTTTGCCTGTTCCGGTTTGTGCCGTTCCGATGACGTCGCCGCCCCGGAGCACGATCGGGATGGCCTGTTGTTGAATGGGTGTAGGCTCGGTAAAGCCCATCTGCTCGCACTTTGCCGCAATATCGGCGCGCAAGCCAAGTTCACTAAAACTCATTAAATTTTTTCTCTCTATCGGTAACTCAGATCACAACGTGCGAAACTACAATGTCCGCCGGGCTGCATCGATGCGGTCCCTTCGGCTCCAAGGCGAAAATGTCCTTTCGCCGTCAGGGCAAATGATCTAAGTTGGGCAAAGAAGCTTTCTTACGGTGGGTTGAGACTTTCGGTGTAACGGTTGCAGCGAATGACCAACGCGAGAGCGTGCGGACAATCCCGCACAACTTCTGACTCTATCTACGAACCAACTCCCGAAATATCCATGCCTGCCTTCACAGCGAAGGCCTGCTTACCGTCGACAAAAGAGAGAAGGAATTATCAAACCAATAGAGTACAATAATTTAGCTCGATTAGCAAGCTAATTTTCCCGAAGCCATTCGGCTACAACGTCGCGAGGCTGACGCTTGTTGCCATCGACCTCAAAGTTCATCTTACGCATCTCATCAGTCGAAATGGTGTTACGAAGGCGTTCAAAGGCCGCTCGCAGCAGTTGCGCCTTTTCTTGGCGGGCAACAAAAACTGCTTCATAGGGTGGGAAGTACCGCCGGTCGTCCTCAAGCTGAAAAAGGTCAAGTGCTGAGATAAGCCCGTCGGTCGAATTGCCGGCAATAATGTCGAGCTCGCCCGCGGCAAGTGCACGGTAGGTCAGGGAAAGGTCCATTTCGCGCGGCTGCCGGGCGAACGCAAACCCGTACGCACGAACGAAACCCAGATAGCCATCGGCCCGCGACATGAAGTCCTGGCCAAATCCGGCCTGCCAATCGCGAGAAACCGGAACGGCGTCTGAGACGGTACGAAGTCCCTGTTTTCTGGCGACATCGCCGCGAATCAGGATCGCGAAGTCATTAGCAAAACCGAGCGGCGGGCTGAGTACGAGCCCGAAGTCCTTCGCATATGATGCGGCAGTCTCGCGATAGACCGCTTCGGGATCGGTGATCGGATCGCGTTTCAGGATCGCCGTAAAGGCCGTGCCCGTATATTCGGGATAAACGTCGACCGCTTTGGCGAGGAGCGACTCGTGCGGGAGGTTTCCGCCGAGTTCGAACTGCCGCTCGACCGCAAAGCCCTCTCTCTCGAGCATTTGGGCAAGAATCTCGGCGAGGATGATCGATTCCGTGAAGTCCTTTGAACCGACGACGATCCGTTCACCGGTCGCGGGCAGTTCGCCCGATCGGCCTACCGCGGATCGAAAGCCCCCGGAACCGCCGAGGATCGCGACCGCCGCCAACACCCCGGCGATTCCCAAGCCGATGATCCGGCGGCGGGTCCGCTGTGCCCTTTCACCGATGGCGAAGGAACGCTCGATCTGGCCAAGTGCGAGGTCGAAGAGCAACGCGAGCAATGCCGAAGCGACAGCACCGGCGATCAGGAGATTGTTATCATTTTGCCGAAGCCCGCGAAAGATGTAAGTGCCCAAGCCGCCCGCACCGACCGCGGCGGCGACCGTTGCGACACCGACGGAGATCACGACCGCGACACGAATGCCGGTAAGGATCACCGGGGCCGCAAGCGGAAGCTCGACGAGCAGAAGACGCTCTGAGTCGGTCATTCCCATCGCGACGGCGGTCTCGCGGATCTTGGGGTCGATGCCGAGAATGCCCGTCACCGTATTGCGAATCACCGGCAGCAGAGCGTAAAGAGCAAGCGCGATGACGGCCGTCCGCGCACCGATGCCGCCGATGAAGGGCAGCGGTATCAAAAGGCCAAAGAGAGCAAGGCTTGGCACCGTCTGCATCACATTGGCAAAGCCGAGCACCGGCACCTGCAGCGAGCGGACACGCGTCAGCAGAACGCCGAGCGGGAGGCCGAGCACGACGGCAAATGCGGTCGAGAGCATCACGATGACGATGTGCTCGCGGGTCAGCATCATCAGTTCCCGCCAATTTGCCGTGATGAAATCGAGAAAGCTCATAAAGCAACGGTCTCAAGATATGCCCTCGCGAGCGGCAGGGTGGCCGCCGCGAAATCCTTTGGCGTCCCGAGAAAAACGATTCGTCCCTTTTCCATCAGCGCGATCCGCGAGCCGAGAAGCATCGCTTCATGAAGGTCGTGCGTAACGAAGACGGCGGTCTTGCCAAGCTCGCGGACGATGCGAGCAAATTCCTGCTGAAGTGCGGCACGGGTCAGGGCATCGAGAGCGCCAAAGGGTTCATCAAGCAGCAGCAGATCGGGATCAGCAACAAGAGCTCGCGCAACTCCGAGACGCTGCCGCTGGCCGCCGGAAAGTTCGTGCGGAAAACGGGCCGCGAAGCGGTCCGGCGCGAGATCAACAAGCTCAAGCATTTCGGCAACTCGGTTTTCGATAGATGAACTGTCGAGGCCTGCAAGCCGCAAGGGCAGTCCGACATTTTCCGAGACGGTCATGTGCGGGAACAAGCCGCCTTCTTGCAGCACGTAGCCGATGCCGCGGCGGAGCTCGACCGCATCGACCGCGAGAGTTGAGCGGCCATTTACCAAAACCTCGCCCTCAGTGGGTTCGATAAGGCGATTGATGAGTTTAAGAGTCGTCGTCTTGCCGCAGCCCGATTCGCCGAGCAGGACAAGTGTCTCGCCGCGGGTGACCGCGAGGTCGATCTCGGCAAGCATTTGCACGCCGTCGACGGCAAAGCCGACGGAGCGGAATTCGATGATCTTGTCGTCGCTATTAGTCACTTCGATTCGAGCATTCGCAACAACGTATTCTGCCACAATTTTGCCCTTATTGAACGGGTCTTGTATCTTTAACGGTGTCCCGGCAAGGGCCGTAGAATGCATATGACCGCAAACAACCGAGCCTCATTTCTCGCGATCTGTTTCCTCGCGGCGGCCATTATTGGCTGCACCCAAACATCGGAGCAAACGAACAATAATTTCAATGTCGCCGGTGACCAAGGCAATGCAGCCGTACAAATTGAAGCTGGCGGCGGCGAGGTAAAAACCGAGGACCCGGCCGTGCTGGTTGCTGATCTCTACAAGCAGCACGACGCCCAGAAGAGCCCTTTTTTCCAGAAGGACCGCGGGCGGATAGACAAATATTTCGCCAAGCCACTTTCGGACCTCATCTTTCGCGACGCGACCAACCCGATCGACCAGGCAGGTGCGATCGGCGCCGACCCGCTCTACGACGGCCAGGACTTTGAGATAAAGAACTTTGCGGTCGGGAAGTCTGACGTTGAGGGCGACAAAGCGACGGTTCCGGTTACCTTCGAGAATTTTGGCGAAAAGAAAAAGGTGACTGTTTCGCTTACGCTCGCCAATAACGCATGGAAGATCTCGGACATCCGCTACGACCACGGGGCCTCGCTTCTTGCAATGTTTCGCGAGGCCTACGGCGACGGCAAGACCAATGCTCCGCCGATCAAGAATGTGCCCGGCGAATTTGAGGGCACCTACCGTGTCGGCGAAACGACCTGTACGGTTAAGCCCGCGAAATCGGCATTTGAGGTCAGATGGGCAAAAGGAAGCGGGGTCGAAACGTTCCGGTTCGAAGGCCGGGACGCGAAGGGGATCAATTTCGTCTCCGAACCCGAACCGGGCAAATACAACGTCTTTACTTTCACCGACGAAAACTACGACTCCGGCACCTTCTCCCGCCCCGACGGGAAGGTCTTCAAAGTAAGCCGGGCTAGGTAAGAGCGTCATTTAGAGCGGAAGCGTTCGAACGGAATTCAAGAATTCACTCGGGTCGGAAACGTGTCAGATCAGGATTAGGTCGTCGATGATCGTCCCGACTGGAGCTTTTTTGAGAGACGACGATCAAGCCCGGACACGTCTCGACCTCAATGAACTTGGCGAAGTGATGTGGCATCGTTCTTCGATCGTGAGTAACAAGAATACGTCCTTCGCTCGCTGCCAATGCGAGGACGGTGGAATCATCGAGTCCATCAAGCGAGGCGTCGGACGCGGTGCGGAAATCGATCTCCGGAGCGCGTCGGGTGACGCCATTGAGAATGTCCTCGTTGAGGTCTGAATCGGCCTGGAACTTGATCTTCATCGATCACGAGACGGCAAGGTCGTTTCGGGCGGTCTGCATTCGTTCGTACCACTTTGAGTGAGTGCTCTTTGATGTTGAGGCTAGCTCATCAAAAAGCTGCTCGCTTGCGAGCAAAGATCTATCCACTTCCTCCTGATTCGCCAAGTAGAACGCGATTGCTCCATAGACCGCCTCAAGCGAAAGCGTTGGGAATGACCGTTGAATGGACTCGGGAGATGCTCCACGCTGAAAGGAATTTACGATTGAGTCAAGCGATACGCGCGATCCTGCGATTCGATATCCGCCTTCGGTTTTTTCAACGTATTCGGTCATAGGAAAAATTGATTCCACCTCGCTAGTGCCAACAATGCTCCTCTTTGTATCTGAAATAGTCTGTGAACTGAGACTTCAACTTACCATTCACGAATTTTTTCATTGTGCCTTTGAAGACCTTTTCGCCGTCCGAGAACTGTGAGCCCGGTTGAAACTGACCGTCCAACTGATAGCGGATTCTCCGCTGTGTCTTTGTCGTAAATGAAAGGCGATCGTCGTTAGAGGACGTCGATTCTGCACTGAAGTCATCCGTTTCGTTCGCCTCACCATTTGGGTGTGAGGTCAGGACCACCGCTTTCCATTGAACCTTCCCTTCATGCTCGTGGCCGCTCACCGATACCGTCCAAACTTCGGGCATACCCTTGAACTCGTCCGGGATCAACCACATGCTCGAAGGTCTGTCGCGGGACAAATCGCCGTCAACTAAAGCAGGCGTCTCATCCTCTATTCCTTTACTTGCGTTGCGCGGTTCTCCCAATACGGCGATCTCGGGGACCTCGGTGCCGACTATCGAAAGTGGCGTAGTGAAGACGTAATATAGCCCCGTGCCAATCACGAAAGTTACCAACAATACAAACGGTCTCCTCATATTTCTAAGTGTAGGGTTGACTTCCTCGTAGGTCAACGATTTTCTGCACCGGAAATCTGCTACTCCCATTCGATCGTACTTGGCGGTTTTGACGAGATGTCGTAGACGACGCGGTTGATGCCGCGGACCTCGCTGGTTATCCGCGATGAGACGGCGGCGAGAAAGTCGTGCGGAAGCCGTGCCCAATCGGCGGTCATTCCGTCGGTCGAGGTAACTGCGCGTAGTGCGACGGTCTTCTCGTAGGTACGGAAGTCGCCCATTACGCCGACCGACTGGATCGGCAGCAGCACAGCAAATGCCTGCCAAACCTCGCGATAGAGCCCGAAGTTGTGCAACTCTTCGATAAAGATCTTGTCCGCTTTTTGGAGAAGCTCTACCTTCTCGGGTGTGATGTCGCCGAGGATGCGGACGCCTAGGCCGGGGCCGGGAAACGGATGGCGTTCGAGGATCATCTCCGGGATGCCAAGGTCGCGGCCGATGTTGCGGACCTCGTCCTTGAAAAGCTCCCGAAGCGGCTCGATCAGCTTGAGGTTCATCTTCTCCGGCAGGCCGCCGACGTTGTGGTGCGTCTTGATCGTAACCGAAGCCCCTCGAAGGCTGACGGATTCGATCACATCCGGGTAAAGCGTGCCCTGGACGAGCCATTTCACATCGCCGATCTTGTGCGCTTCGGCGTCGAAAACGTCGATGAACTTGCCGCCGATCGCCTTGCGCTTCTGCTCGGGGTCGCTGATGCCCGCAAGCACCGAATAGAACTCGGCCGAGGCATCGACGCCGACGACGTTAAGGTGCAGATTGTCCTCATAAACCTTGAGCGTGTCCTCAAATTCGCGGTAGCGGAGCAGGCCGTTGTTAACGAAGATGCACGTCTGCCGGCCGCCGATCGCTTCGTGGACAAGCGCCGCCGCGACGGTCGAATCGACCCCGCCCGAGAGCCCGCAGACGACGCGGTCGTCCGGGCCGACCGTTTCACGAATTCGCTCGATCTCTTCCTTGATAAAGCTCGCCGGTGTCCAGTCGCCCTTGCACCCGCAGATGTTGAAAAGGAAATTGCGGAGCACTTCTTTGCCAAGCGGCGTGTGCGAGACCTCGGGGTGAAACTGCACGCAGTAGATGCCGCGTTCGTCCGATTCCATCGCCGTGATGACGTCGCCGGTCGTTGCGGTTTTGTGAAAGCCGGGCGGTATCTCGGTGACGTGGTCGCCGTGGCTCATCCAAACGTCGAGCTCGAACGGCAGTTCGTTGAAGAGCCGCGTCGAGCCGCTCAGCACCTTGAGCTTGGCGTGGCCATATTCGCGACGAGCGGCCGGTTCGCTCCGCCCGCCGAGGTCGATGGCGGCGAGCTGCATCCCATAGCAGATGCCGAGTATCGGAGCCGCGATCTTGTCGTAAAACCCGGGCTCGATCCGCGGCGCGTCCTCGTCCGTTACGCTCGATGGCCCGCCCGAAAGAATGACGCCCTTTGGCTGCTTTGCGGCGATCGCCTCGGCCGCAAGATGAAAGGGATGTATCTCGCAATAAACGCCCTGTTCGCGGACGCGGCGGGCGATAAGCTGCGTGTACTGCGAGCCAAAATCGAGGATAACGATGAGTTCGTGCTGCAAGCGGTAAGCTCCTTTTGGGTAAATGCCGATTATACGCGGAAACCCCCGATTGTCCGAAAGATGGGTTGTTTCGGGGCAACGACGCTGCAGAGTGCCGAGTCCGTATCGGTCGAGGTTTCCTATATTGGACCTTCTTTGTTTCATTTTTCGTCGAGGCCATACATTCCTGAAACAGTTGAAACGCATGAAAGAAATGAAACACCTGAAACACTTGAAATGCGTGAAACGGCTGAAACGGGCGGGCTCGGAGATTTGGGATTTGGGATTTGCATCGTTGCGTTGTCAATTGTTAATTGGACCATCGTTAATTGGTTAAAAATGGACTGTGGTCTCGTTCCCAACGGCTCACTGCTTACTGCTCACCGCTCACTTCACCCCGCTGTCCATTCTCGTAAGCCTTCGATCGAAAGCGAATGGCGATCCGTGAGATACGGAAGATACGGATGATATGAAAGTTCTGGAGAGTTGCGAAGTTTCGAGAGTTGCGAAGTTTCGAAAGTTGCGAAGTTCAGAGTGCGGGCTTCAGCCCGTTGTTTTGAGTCCCGGCTTTAGCCGGCGGTACGAGCTACGCCTTAGTGCGTGACCAATTGCAGAGGCCCTGTGTCAGAGACCCGCGCGTCAGCAAGGGCGTAACATCCGACATAGCCCGCCGGAGTCGTCGAAGACGACGCCACTAAGGTAGCCCACGTCGAAAGACGTGGGTCGCGTTTCGCAAAACGAACGGAACCGTCGAAGACGGTGGCATTCTGCCAATGAGATTTTTCAAACCACGAAAGAAGAAAGGAATAAAAAAAGAACGCCAGCAGATCAACCGAGATGAAGCGGCCGAGGCGCGGGTCGTAGAAGCGGGCACGGGAGAATTGCAGTCCGGTGAACGAATCGAACTCTCTTCCGGTGAACTGATACCGCGTCGGGAAAGCCGCGTTCGTCGCGTTCCCAAAGGCATCATAGCCCGTCTGTGCTGTCAAAGAACCCGATCAAATGCCTGATTCCGACACTCTAAAAATTTCTTCGATCACTTGTTCACTTTCGCAATTTTGTCTCAATCTCTCCCAAGCCAGCTCAGTCCGCTCTTTAGATCCCAGCCCTCGAGCAATCACATTCGCATCCTGCAATAGTAGATCGATCAAGTGCCAGTCGCTTGACGCCATGAAATTCCGTTCGTGCTCTTTCCCTGTCCTTGACCACATATCTAGGTCTCCGCGGTAGTGAACGAATAGTTTTAGTTTTTCCTGCGTAATCATCTTTAGAACTCAGGGGACAGTATGAAGTGTTATCTGCACACCATTTCGCAAAAGTATTGGCATCTCAGTTCGTAGCCAGATGCTAGTTGGCCGAACGCCGCCTGAATAAAGAAACGCGTCTGCCGAGCCGCGCGTTCCGCGCGCAAAACTTGCGGAAAGGTCTCGCCAAAGAGGGTTTGATGCCCACCTTGGCAACCACGGATTAGCAGCGGTCATCCCGCGACCCCCGAGTGTCATTTCGAGTGTGCTCCCTCCATTCGCTCGCGCGAAATCGGCTGCTGCTTTCATCGCACTTGGATCTCCAGACCAAAACACCCGAGAGCCGGAAGCTCGGGTCGCAAGCGATAGTCCGCCGCGATATAGACCAACTCCCCCTGTTGCCGTCGTTGCCGCTAAAGCCGCCCAGCCGCCAGCCTGGTAAGAAACCGAGCAGTTCCAATTGACATTTTCGATACCTTGCCATCTACGAAAGTAAGTCGTGAGGCCTAGACTTGCCGAATCGCCAAACCCAACGGCAAAGTATATCGGTCCTTCGAGCGACTCTAGCATTGCTTGCTCGGCTTGCCATTTTCTCTCATTAGCCCACGCGACCCAGTTTCGCCATCCGTTTCGGCCTTGGGGGTCAACAAAATGCAGCGGATCGTTCCAAACGTATCCGTAAAGATTCACATCGCCGCCGGCAAAGCCGATCGGGTCTTCGGAGATGAAGCGGCCGAGTTTGGGGTCGTAGAAGCGGGCACGGGAGAATTGCAGTCCGGTGGACGAATCGAATTCTCTTCCGGTGAATTGGTAACGAGTTGGGAATGCCGCGTTCGTCGCGTTGCCAGAAGCACGGTACCCCGTCTGTGCTGTCAAAGAACCCGTCGCATCGGCCAGACCATTCGTCGAGCCGAGATGATCCGCCAGAAAATAGCTTTCCGCACTTCCGGTCTCATTGTACGAATTGTTGTCTATGCACAGGGGTTCGGCAATGCTATGTCGCTGTCCAAACAAGAACTCGTCGCCATTGAATCGCGACTTGACGACTGCAATCGCGGACTGACTTACTACCGCCGCTTTTTTGTTAAGGATCTAACAACAGTTACCGCACATACAGATACGACCAACACAATCGAAATCGCCATCAATGGAATAAACGGACTATCCGGGCGAGAGCGACCAATCAATTGAATGATGAGCACTCCCAAGAGAACGTAAACGGAGGTTGCTATGACAAAAGCCTTTTTCATTCTCGTACCAAATTTCCCAGTCGCAGGAACATACCTTGATTCGCTTCAAGTGAGCGGTTATCAAGGGCTGTAATTGCTTTACAAGTCAGGCGATTCCGCTCACAGACATTTACGACAAAGCACTAGAACGTCTACTTATGACCTGTGCGGTAACTTCGTCGATCTCTATTTTCGTAGCGTCTTGCAAGAACAAGTTGGAGAATTCCCCATTAATAAGAACTTCAGCGGCACGCTGGCTAATAAATATCCCAAAGTGCCCCTGTGGCAAGAAAAAGTCAGAACCGTCCCATTGATCGGGTCGAACGCTTAAACCGATGTAGAAGTTGCTTATCGGACCATCATGCACAAAACGCTTTTCCATGCGGGTGCTTTTCGAAAGATCGATCGGCCCGCTTCTCCCCGTTACGCAAAGGCCGTGATAACCGGTAATGTGTTCACCATTCATTTTCGTTATCTTTACATTGAACCGCCCCCAGCCGGAAAGCCTCTTACTCTCTAAGGTATCGAGTAAACGTTCGGAAATCAGAAAAAGAATCGCCGAGCTTGTATCAAGTACATCGCCAAAAACAGCCCCAGATCGTTGCACAAATTCAACCGGCATTTGAATCGAGTCAAATTCCCCTTGCAAGAGTTTCCGTGGATCCGGACTGTCAGAACCATACTCCTCATAGGCACCTGAACCCTTCAATCCAACTCGAGCAGCTTTCGGCGAAAGCCTCGTCTGAAAAACCCAAAATGGTGATGTGCTGTTTGAAAGGCTAGAAGCCGACTGAGATTCCATATCTTGTCATTATCGCTCTTCCGAAGTTAATAATATCGTCTCGATTGGGGTCTGTTGCAAGAAAGTTCCGCCATTCCCGGTTATATTGAGCAGCGTTTCGAAGGTGGCTACCGCTTTGCCACCAAGCGCCAAACGAAGGATCATTGTGATTCAGTCCAGCTCTTGCGAAATCGTCCGCGAATTCATTTGGGAATACATGGTGCGCGTGCGAGTTCGGTGGGATTTGGCCGGTTTGCTGGCCAAGATTATATCGAAAATTTCTATAAGTTAAAGGTCGAAACTCAGGCACGAGATCGGGCGCTGTCTGAGCAGGAACCGTTACCTTCTTTGGTCTACCGATCTTGCAGAATCTAGATAAGATCGCGCCACCCGCCACACGGAGTCCAAGGCCGAGCGTGGATCCGATCACTCCATTTGCCACCAGATCATTCCGTGAATCAAAAACTGGATCGTTTGGGCCGGGCGCGTTCACATAGCTTGGTGATGCTAGGATCAAAATACCTCCGCCAATAATAACCGGCGCTAACAAAGGGATTTGCCCAGTCGGGTCGCGTCGAGCGAGCGGCCGGTTGCCGACGTATCCGTAAAGATTTACGTCTCCGCCGGCGAAGCCGATCGGGTCTTCGGAGATGAAGCGGCCGAGGCGTGGGTCGTAGTGCCTTGCCCGGTAGTGCATCAGGCCCGTAAAGTCGTCGCGTTCGCGGCCGGTGAAACCGTAGCGGGTTGGCAGGTTGGTGGTTTGATTCCCAAACGAATCGTACCCCGTCTGTGCTGTCAAAGAACCCGTCGCGTCCGCCAGACCATTCGTCGAGCCGAGGTGATCCACCAGGAAATAGCTTACCGCACTCCCCGCCTTTCTCTGCAGTTTATTGTCGATGCCCAGGCCGTTCAGATATTTGGTCTGTGTCCCGTTTGCGTCGTCGAGCAGCACATCATCGCCGTCGTACGTGAACTTTGTCCGCTCACGGCCAAAGCCGAGGTTCCGCTCGACCCGCCGGCCGAGAGCATCGTATTGATACCGGACGCGAGTCTTGCGGTCCCAAGCCTGCGTCAGCCGGTTCTCATAATCCCAATTGTACGTCCAACGCTTCGAGCCCTCGACCTTCGAGACCGTATTCCCATTCGCATCGTGAGCGTAGCTTCCCGTTTCGGTCGCCGTCAAACGGTTGAACGGCTGGTGCGTATAGGTGTTCGACAAATGACTGGCGGTCCGGTTCCCGACGCCATCAAAGGCATAGCTCTCGTTCCCGTTCACCGCATCCGCAACCGATGTTAGCCGGTCGATATTGTCGGCATTTTCCGGGCGAGAAACCGCGTCGAGAGTGTGGCGGCTCGGTCCTTCGCCGGTCATTTGTTGATGATAGACGGAGACGGGTTGTGTGGGCAAGAAAAATCGGCCGGGCTTGCGGGTGGGCTTGGCTGGGAGAATGGCGTCGTCTTCGACGACTCGGTTGGGTTCTACGGCCCGACCCACGCCAATCCCGGAACCGTGGGAGACGGTGGCGTTCTGCCCGTGAGTTTTTTCAAACCACGAAATCAGAAAAGAAGAAAACAAGACCGCCGTCTGTGGCTTTCGTCTGTGTTTTCTGTGTTCGAAAAAGAAACCATTACCACAGAAAGCACAGAACAAAGCCGCACAGAAATATGTTTGCGAAGATTGTCTTTCCGGATGCCGGATTCGGAATTGGATGGTACGCCCTTGCTAACGCGCGGACTTACGCATTGCAGTTTATAGATTCCAGATTCCAGATTCTCCTCTCATCACTAGCCACTTGTCACCCGTCACTCTTCACTGAGAAAAGCCCTTGCTTACGCTCGGGCCTCTGATGCGGGTGGTGGGGTGCGGAAGCTTTTTTCGGGGAGCGGGATGCGGCCGGTTTCGTTGGGTATCTCGGGGAATTCTTGGCGGTGCCAGCGGAGCTTGGCGTCCTCGATGGCTTCGCGGTTCGAGGACACGAAGTTCCACCAGATGTGGCGTTTGCCGTCGAGCCGGGCGCCGCCGATGATCATGAACCGCGAATGTTCGGCGGCGTGGACCTCGGCCTCGTCGCCCTCGCTGAAGACCGCCATCGTGCCGGGCAGGATCTCGCGGCCGTCGGCGGTGAGCCGGCCTTTCAAAACATAGACGGACCGCTCCTCGATCTCGCGTGGGAGGGCGAGCGTCTGCCCCGCCACGAGCTCGGCCTCGGCGTAAAAGGGCTCGCCGTGCGTTTCGACCGGCGAACGCAGGCCAAAGCCGCTCCCGAGAATGACGCGGAGCCGCGTCCCCTCGCCTTCGGTTTCCGGAAGCTCGTCGCGGCCGGTGTGGCGAAAGGCAGGCTCGCAGTCCTCAAGCCGCTGCGGCAGGGCGACCCAGGTCTGCAGGCCGAAGAGCCCGCTGCCCGGTTCATTTCCGGCGTCCGAGACGCGTTCGGAGTGGACGATGCCGCGGCCGGCCGTCATCCAGTTAACTGCTCCGGGTTCGATCACCTGCACCGAGCCAAGGCTGTCACGGTGCTTCATCCGGCCGCTGAAAAGATACGTCACGGTCGCGAGCCCGATGTGCGGATGCGGCAGCACGTCGAGCGACGTTCCGCTGACCACCTCGACCGGGCCGAAGTCGTCAACAAAAATGAACGGGCCGACGGTTCGCCGCTCGCGGAAGGGCAGCACGCGGCGGACGTCCATCGAGCCGATGCTCGCCTCGCGGGCCAGGATGATGTTCTCGATCATTCGAAGAATGTCGCACATTTCCGCGGCCGCCTTCAACCGCCAAAATTGTCACCGCAGCCGCGAGAGTTTACTATAGACGGACGTTTCGCCTCTCTGATCTATGTACGAAATGCTCATCGTTCTTGCCGTGCTCGTCCTCGCGGTCACGCTTTTTGTAACGGAAAAGCTCCGCGTCGATGTGGTCGCGCTTTTGGTGATGGGCATTCTGCTGCTGAGCGGGATAATCACGCCCGAGCAGGGCCTCGCGGGCTTTAGCAATGCGGCGACGCTGACGGTCGGGGCGATGTTCGTCCTGAGTGCCGGGCTTTTTAAGACGGGTGCCGTCAGCTTTCTCGGCGAGATAACGACGCGCGTCTTTCGGAGCGGTTTCTGGTTCGGCATCATCACCGTGATGCTGATCGTCGGCGTGCTTTCGGCCTTTATCAACAATACGCCGGTCGTCGCTATCTTTCTGCCAATACTGCTGGCCGCCGCCCGCGAGAACAACATTTCGGCCTCGAAGATCCTGATCCCGGTCTCGTTCGCCTCGATGTTCGGCGGCGTCTGCACGCTGATCGGCACCTCGACCAATATCCTCGTAAGCTCGATCGCAGAGGCAAACGGGCTTCGGCCGTTTACGATGTTCGAGTTCACGCCGCTCGGGCTGATCTTTTTTGCTCTCGGGACGGCTTATCTGCTGATCATCGGCATTCGCCTGATCCCCGAGCGGCGCGGCGGCGGCGACCTGATGGAAGACTTTGCGATGAGCGACTACCTCGCGGAGATCGTCATCATGGAAGGCTCGATCTCGGCGGGGAAAATGATAAAGGAAGCTCCGCTCGTCAAGGACCTTGAGCTTACGATCCTCAAGATCGAGCGCGAAGGGCGCGTCATTCAGGTGCCTTCGCCGAGCACGAAGCTTCGGGAGAACGATGTTCTGCTTGTCCGCTGCGACCTCGACCAGATCCGTTCGCTGCAGGAACGCGAGGGCGTGCAGTTCAAGGCGCAATCGAAGTGGGGCGATGAGACGCTCTCGAACGACGACTACCGCCTGCTTGAGGCCGTGGTGCTGCCGACCTCGGACCTGATCGGGAGCACTCTGCAGCGGTCGAACTTTCGCGACCGGTTCGGCGCGACCGTGCTCGCCATCCGGAGCAAGGGCCGGCTGCTGCGGGAAAAGCTTTCGGATACGGAGCTAAGCGCCGGCGACGTTCTGCTGATCGAGATCGAGAAGACGCGGATCGCGAACTTCCGCCGGAGCGGCGAGTTCATCATCACCTCCGAGATGGAGACGACCGAATTTCGGCGGGATAAAGCACTGTTTGCGGTCGGGATCGTCGCGGCGGTCGTTGTTGGGGCTACGTTCGATCTTGCGCCGATCGTCGTTACGGCGATTCTCGGAGCGGTCGGGTTGGTACTTGTGCGGTGTATCTCGATCGAGGAGGCATACGAGGCGATCGACTGGAAGATCATATTTCTGCTTGCGGGCGTGCTGTCGCTCGGCGTTGCGCTTGAGCGGTCCGGAGCGGCCGCCTTGATCTCAGAGAACATGCTCCGGTACGTCGGCGGTTGGGGGCCGATAGCTCTCGTTTCGGCGTTCTATTTGCTTACGACGATGCTGACCGAGACGATGTCGAACAACGCGACCGCGGCTTTGCTGGCGCCGATAGCTATCGCGACAGCCCAGACGCTCGGCGGAGACCCGACGCCGTTTTTGATGGCCATAACATTCGCTGCCTCGGCCAGCTTTATGACGCCGGTCGGTTACCAGACGAACACGATGATCTACGGCCCCGGCCAGTATAAATTCATCGATTTCATCAAGGTCGGCACGCCGCTTAATGTGATGTTCTGGATCATCGCGACCATCTTCATCCCCATCATCTGGCCGTTCAAGTGAATTCGGCCTGCAGGACGGAACGCGGACTTCCGCTATGGGCGTGCAGCGATCTTCGAATCCTCGTCTGCCGTTGCTGACCTCGCGTCGTAAAGATCCTCGATCCCGATCAGGTCGATGTCGCCGACACTCTCGAAGGCAGTGACCACACGTAGAGTAAAGCACCACTGTTTGCCTTGCGCTGTGATGACGACAGTCCGGCCCGCTTCGATGTCTTCGATTAGGTAGTACCCAAACGAGTTGGTGACCACTCGGCGATCCAGCCCGTTCTCTCCCGTCGCCGCCACTCTGATATTCGGGACGCCTCTCCCATCGACGGAGAGAACCCGCCCGGAGATCGAGACCGTCGCCGAGGTCGGAGCGAGGTCGCCTTGCAAACGTATAACTCCAAAAATGCCTCCGCTCTCGCCGACGACCAAAACCCTGCCGTTGGCATCGATGGCCAGGCCGTAAACAGTATCATTCGCGTCCGTAAGGTCGAGCGTGACCGTTCCGTTCGTGCCCCAGATTCCCGACCGGTTCTCAGCGAATGGAAAATCGATCGTTCCGTCCGTGTTGTAACGAACGATGGCAAATGCGTTGCTCGCACCGATCAAGGCGTAACCGCCGACGACGAGCTTGCCGTTGGTTTGTATCGCGACCGCGAACGCTCCGGCGGAACTGGCACCGACCGGAGTTGTGACCACACCGGAAGTTCCGAATGAGCTGTCGAGGGCACCGCTAGCTGTAAAGCGCACAACGGCGAACCGGGTCGTGAAGCCAAAGCTCGCTTCACCGACAACAACAAGCTTTCCGTCCGGTTGGATTGCTAAAGCCCTCGCTTCGTCATTGTTTGTTCCGACAGGTGTTATCACTTTGCCGCCTGTCCCAAAGGACGTGTCCAGGGTGCCGTCAGCGTTGTATCGGACTGCCGCAAAATCATTGAACACAAGAAAGTTGACGAAGGAAGACCCGGCAACGACTATTTTCCCGTCCGGTTGGAGAGCGACTGAGGTGGCAATATCCGTTGAGGTTCCGACGGGCGTTGTCACACGTCCGTCACTGCTAAAGGTCGTGTCGAGAGTTCCATCCGCATTGTAGCGGACCAAAGCAAAGTCCAGATCACCTGGCCCTGTGATCGCCGTTACGGCATAACCGGCGGCAATGATCTTCCCGTCCGGCTGGATCGCGAGGCCCAGCGCAACGTCGTTGGATGCGGTTAGCGACGTAATCACAACGCCGGTACCGTTAAAGCTGGTATCGAAGCTCCCATTGGGCATTAAACGAATGACGACGAAATCTTCATTAACGATACGCGTCGAGCCCGCAAGGACTATCTTTCCGTCCGGTTGGACGGCAACTGCGTAAGCCTCGCCGTCAATCGACGTGCGAAGCTTCCCGCCTCCCGCGAACGACGAATCAAGAGTACCGTTGCTATTGAATCTGGTGACGCCGATCTTGCTGCCGGTCTGGCTCGAAAACGTACCTGCTACAAGAAGCTTGCCATCCGGCTGTATGGCAACCGCACGGGCTCGGGATGTACCGGACTGCCATGGCGTTATGGCGATGCCGTCAACATCAAACGTGTTATCGAGCGCCCCGTTCGTACCAAGGCGGACGACCGAGAAGTCATCCACCAGGTTCTGTCCTTGGCTTGGGGAACTGTGGCCCGCCAGAATGATCTCGCCGGTCGGCGCGATCGCGATCGCCCGTGCCTCTGCGTCGCCGGCCTGAATCGCAATCGTCACGATCCCCGCGGTACCAAAGCTTGCATCGAGACTTCCGTCGTCATTGTAACGGGCGGCCAGGAATCGCCGATTTCCGGTGGTGCTCGATCCGGCAATTACCAGCTTCCCGTTGGTTTGCTGTATAGCAGCGGCGTAGGCAAATTCTGCGTCGTTCGCAACGGACGTTGTGACGATGCCGTCTTTTCCGTAAGAAATGTCGAGCGTGCCGTCGAGTTCGTAACGTGCAATCGCGACGTCGAAACCGGTACCGCTTCCCGTGGGGTTGAATGCATAACCGACGGCGAGTATCTTGGTGGGAGAACCGAATGTATCTATTTGTACCGAGAAAGCAACGTCCGAACTCGGGCCGATCGACGTGATCACGGTTCCGCCCGAGTTGAAAGACACGTCGAGGCTTCCATCGGCCTCATAACGGACAAGCGCGAAGTCGGTCTCGGTCGAACCCGCAGCGAGTATCTTTCCATCAGGCTGCACAGCTACCGAACGGGCTATGTCCGAACCACCGGTGAGGCCCGTTGTCGCGATACCGTCGCTGTCAAAAGCACTATCAAGAGAGCCATCCGAAAGGTAGCGAACGACCGCGAAATCGAGATTTCCCGAAACCAAGGCCGACCCGGCGACGATTATCCGATCGCTAGTGTCGATCGCGACCGAGAAAGCAAAGGCGAGGCCGCCGATCGCGGTGGTGACTATGCCGTCCGTGCCGAAAGTGTCGTCCGGGAAACCGCTCGGGTCGTATCTGACGACGACTATCTCCTGCCCGCTGACACCCGAGGTGAACCCGGCAACGACGATCTTTCCGTCCGGCTGGATGAGCACTCCTGATGCGTAATCGTCCCCATTGACTGCGGTAGTTGCAAACCCGTTCTCTCCAAAGCTGCTGTCAAGCGTACCGTTTACGTTGTAACGGGCTACCCCGATATCATAGTTGCTCCCGTTGAACGTTCGACCAGCAACGACGATCTTCCCGTCTGGCTGTAAAGCCGTGGCAAAGCCTCGATCGTCGCCCTCGTCGAAGGCAATACGTGAGATCCCCGTTCCGTTGAAGGTGAGGTCAAGCTCTCCCGGCAACGCGATGGCGACGATCGCCAACAATGAAAGTAACAAAACGCCCGAAAACAACCATCTCATTTGATCGACTCCTTTTGTTCGAGTATTCCTCTGGAACAAAACGCGAGGAGTTTAAGGAAAAGCGCTATCGAGGCGGGCAAAAAAAGGAAAAACGGCCGGGAGGTCTCACTCCTCTCGGCCGTTCTGTCAGGTGTTGGATGGCACCTCTTGCAGGACTAGTGAGGGCTGGTTTACGGGCTTTGCTTCGCCGGCGACTTTATCCACCCTACAAGCTGCGAGTTTCCGACAGCTACCTCACAAACGCATTCGGCAGCGGGCGGTCGCCGGTGATGCCGAATTGGAGGATGAGCGGGCCTGCGGTTGACCTTAAGGCAAACCAGTTCGAGTTTGATGGCCTGAAAACCGCTGCGTCTATCTTGCCATCGCCGTCGTAATCGCCCGGTGCCGGCTGGTCGCCATTGGCTCCCCACGGGAAGGCGAAGAAGCTCGAGTCCTCACTCCGCAAGATGAACCACTCGCCGGTCGAAGGCCGGAAGTAGGCGATGTCGGCCTTGTTGTCGCCGGTGTAGTCGCCCGGGACCGCGAGGTCGGTCGAGCTTCCAAAGGCGAAGGCGCGGTTGCCGCCGTCGCTCGAACGCAGATACCACCACTGCCCCGGAACCGGCCGGAAGGTCGCGATGTCCGCTTTGCCGTCGCCGTCATAGTCGGCCGGAACGGGCCTGTCGCCCGCGATGCCGAACGGCGTTATCGCCACCTGCGAATCCGAAGACCGCCGGACGAACCAGGTCGAGGTCGAAGGCCGGAAGACGGCGGTGTCCTGTTTTCCATCGCCGTCAAAATCCGCCGGCGAGGGCACATCGCCCGTTGCTCCGAACGGGAACGCGAAGAAGGTCGAATCCTCGCTCCTCAAGACAAACCACTCGCCCGACGCCGGCCGCCAGAAGGCGATATCGGCCTTGCCGTCGCCTGTGTAGTCGCCCGGCACGATGGTGTCCGTTGGCGAACCGAAGGCGAAGGCCCGGTTGCCGCCGTCGCTTGAACGCAGGTACCACCACTGCCCCGGGTTCGGCCGGAAGACGGAGATGTCGGTCCGGCCGTCGCCGTCCAGGTCGAACGGAACATCGAGCACCGGCAGTGTATTCGTGATGGTGAAATCGAGCGAGGAAATGCCCGCGGGCGAGGCATAGTTCACCTCGCGGATGCGGATGCGGCCCTGCTGGGTCGGTGAGTTCGGAACGGTGAACGAGAAGCTTCCGGTGTTCGGGATATTGGCGGCGAGCGTCTGTGTATAGGTCGCTCCGCCGTTGAGCGAAAGCTCGATAGCTACGTTCTGGTTAAAGCCGCCATTGTTGCTCCAATTGATGTTCGCCTGCGAGCCGATCAGCAGGAAGCCGCCGCTCGGCGTCACATTTGTGATGGTGTCCGGCGTGCCATTGGCGTCCGAGTCGCGATACCAGCCGATGTCGCGCATCTGCTGCCGCGTAAGGTCAAGAGTCAGCGGAACACCCGATGTGATGAACGGCTCCATCAGCAAGCTTGGAGTTACGCGCGTGTTCCAGTGGGCGACCGATGAGCCGCCGTCGTAAGGAGCCGGTGTATAGACCTCGACCCTTCCGGTCGCGGCATCGCGTCCCACCGAAAGGCCCGATGAAGAAAGCCGGACGCTCTCGCCGTCCCATAGCACATTGTTGTTGTTTATCGCCGAAGCCGCCCGCTGCGGGTCGGTCATATCGCGCCAGAGCAGCGAGGTCGTCCGGTCAAATAGAAAGCGGGCATAGACATCCGGAAATCCGTTAAACCAGGCTCCGGTCGTTCCGTTGACAAAATCGGCAAACCCGAGCCCGTGGCCGATCTCATGGAGGACAACGATCAAAAGATTGAGCGTTCCGCTCGGGGTTGAATTGTCGAGGCCGAGGTAAAAGCGGATTCCGCCGAGGCAATCCGGGCGGCCATCGAGCCGGCTGTTGAATGTCGCCGTCAGGTCCGGATTTGCCGAAAGGTCGGCGCTCGCCTGTTTGTTGGCAAGTGCCTGGTGGTGCCAGGTGCCGGAGAAGCCGGCGTTAGCAAAATCACGGTGGACCGTGGTGGTCGAGGCCGAGCCCAGGACGGCAGAGTTTGCCGTACAGGTCTGGTCGTTGAACTGCGAGCCGACCTGGATAGGCACGGTCGAATCAAGAAACGCTCCCCAGATGCCTGCCGCCGCCGTAAATACGTTTAGCCGCTGCTGGCCGCGCGTCGTTCCGGTATTGCCGCCTTCGGGGGCTACCGGGGTCGGGTCGTTAAAGCCTTCGCTAGGACCATCGTTGTTTACAATGCTGATGTTCGCGGCCGAGGGGCTGAGCTCTGCCTGCTGGATATAGCGGGCGATCAGCTCGCGGTAAAAGGCCAATTCCTCGTCCGTCATACCGTAGTCAGAAGCATCGACCGCAAAGGGGTCAAAGCTCCGCGGGTTGTTCGGCATCAGGTCGCCGGTCTCGAGGTCGCGGCCGAGGAAGGCGTTCGCTTCCTTGAGGCTTGAGACGCAGCTCGCCGCCGGGCGGCCGTCGCGGCCGAGGTTTGCGAGTGCAACGTGCTGGAACCTTCCGCGGAGGTCAACCATTACGCTTCCATCGGCAAGGCGTTCCTCGACCAGCCCTTCGGCCGAACGGCTTGTCCGTTCTTTGAGATCGGCGGCGAGCTTTATCTCCTCGGCCCGCTGGTCAAAGGTGACGATCTGCCCGATGGCGGCCGCCGGGAAGATCAAGGTAAACGAAAGGGCGAACCCCAGAAACGAACGAACGGCTTTACTTCTCATTGAATGGTCTCCAATCCCTGAATCGCTGATAGAATCTGACGTGCTGAAAGCACTTACGCAGGACAAAAGGATTTAGATGCAATTATGCGAGTTCGCGTTCCGAAAAGCCAGTGTTTTTTCACTGCTTTTTGCGACGGAACTTGCCCAATGATGGAATTCCGAAGCCGGAGCCGACAAGACCTGCGGCATCGCCCCTGATCTCGTTGTTTTCGGCGGGGCATAATGGTATTTTATTGGATTGCGGCAATTTAAAAGAAATATCGGGTAATACCCCAAAAAACCGGAGAACTTTAAATGAAGATCGGACTGCCAAAAGAGATAAAAGACAACGAATATCGGGTCGGGCTGACGCCGGCCGGTGTGCACGCACTTGCGGGTGCCGGGCACACGGTCTATGTGGAAAAGAGTGCGGGCGAGGGCTCGGGCTTTACCGATGAGCAATACGTAAGCGCGGGAGCGACGATGCTCGAGACCGCTGATGAGATCTGGGCCGCGGGCGACATGATCGTCAAGGTCAAGGAGCCGATCGCACCCGAATATCCGCGGATGCGCGAGAATCAACTGCTTTTCACGTATCTGCACTTGGCGCCGGAGTTTGAGCTGACCAAGCAGATGATGGAGCGAAACGTGACGGGCGTCGCCTATGAGACGATCACGGACAAGCAGGGCCGTTTGCCTTTGCTGACGCCTATGTCCGAGGTTGCGGGCCGCATGTCAGTCCAGGTCGGTGCGACGTATCTTGAAAAGATGAACGGCGGCAAGGGCATTCTGCTCGGCGGCGTTCCGGGAGTTCCGGCGGCCAATGTGGTCATCATCGGCGGCGGCATCGTCGGCACGGAAGCGGCGAAAATGGCCGTCGGGCTTGGTGCAAAGGTCACCATCATCGACCGCAACCTCGACCGCCTGCGGCAGCTTGACGACATCTTTCTCTCAAAGGTGCAGACGCTTGCCTCCTCGCGTTACCAGATAGAAGAAGCCATCTCGCATGCCGATCTTGTGATCGGCGCGGTGCTCGTTGTCGGTGCGGCGGCGCCGAAGCTCGTAACCCGCGATATGCTTCACCTTATCCCGCAGGGTGCGGTGCTGGTTGACGTTGCCGTTGACCAGGGCGGATGCTTTGAGACGACGCGGGCGACCACGCACTCGAACCCGACTTATTATGAGGAAGGCGTTCTTCACTACTGCGTGGCGAACATGCCGGGTGCGGTGCCGCGGACCTCGACCTTTGCACTGACCAACGCGACGCTGCCCTATGCTCTCGACCTTGCTAACAAGGGCTTTGAGCGGGCGATCGCCGATGACGCCGGGCTCTGGGAAGGCGTTAATACCTACGCCGGAAAGTGCACCTACGAGGCGGTAGCGACCTCGCAGAACATCGAATACACGCCGCTTGATTCGCTGATAGACCGTAAGGCGAACGCGGCTTGAACGGGCTTTGCCCG
This sequence comes from Acidobacteriota bacterium, assembly GCA_019639235.1. Taxonomy (GTDB): domain Bacteria; phylum Acidobacteriota; class Blastocatellia; order Pyrinomonadales; family Pyrinomonadaceae; genus OLB17. The sequence goes on from JAHBSG010000002.1 coordinate 93,454, forward strand.
CCGATGTGCGGAAAGGCTCAGCCTTTCCGATAGTGTTTTGAAGATGTGTGCGGCTATGCCGCCGGGTGAAGCGGAGGCGCAGCCTCCGTTTCTAATTTGAGATGCCGACGGAAAAGCCGAGCTTTTCCGCACATAGGGCGGCAGAGCCGCTAAGAACATGTACGAATTTGCGGTAACACCGGCTGTGACGCAGCTTCGCCGACAGGGTGTGATCATTACGGAGATCACGCCCGGAAGTCTTGGCGAGGAGCTGGAACTGCGGCCGGGCGACCGCATCGTCAAGGTCAATGGGCGGACGGTCCGCGATTACCTCGATTTTCGGTTCCAGACGGCGGGCGAGACCGAGCTTTCGCTGCGGGTAAAAAAGGCGAACGGCGAAACGCTTGAGATAGAATTTGACCGCGAAGAGGGCGAGGATTTCGGGCTCGGGTTTGAGCAGATCGTCCCGCGGCAGTGTGCGAACGAGTGCCTTTTTTGCTTCTGCAAGGGCAACCCCGAGGACGCCCGGCCATCGCTTTTCGTTCGCGATGAGGACATTCGGCTTTCTTTTCTATACGGCAACTACACGACGCTCTCTTCGATAACCGAGGACGAGATGAACCGCGTTATCGAGCAGCGGCTCTCACCGCAATACGTTTCGGTCCACGCGACCGACCTCAAGACGCGAGCGTATCTGCTCGGCGTTGACGAAAAGCGGGCCGACATCTCCGGCAAGATCGAGCGGTTGCTCGCGGCGGGCATCGAGATCCACGCACAGGTCGTGCTTTGCCCGGAGATCAACGACGGGCCGGTGCTCGAGAAGACGCTCCGCGACCTCGCGTCCCATTACCCGAAGGTGGTCAGCACAGCGATCGTGCCCGTAGCACTGACGCGATATAACACCGATGAGCGGCTGACCCGCGTTACGCCCGAATTTTGCCGGCGGACGATCCGCGAGGTCGAGCGGCTGCAGAAGGAATTTCGGCGAACGCTGGGCGTGACCTTCGCATTCCTCGGCGACGAGATCTACATAAGGGCCGGTGCCGAGATCCCCTCGCGTCGGCACTACGGAAACTATCCGCAGATAGAGGACGGCGTCGGGATGATCCGCTCGTTCGTGAATTCATTCGAGAAGCTGCTCAAGAAGCGGCCGGCGGACAAGCGTGCGGAAGCGGTCGGCATTGCACGGAAGTTTTTCGCCGATGCCCGGACGCATCCGGCGGCGAGCGTTCCGGCCGAGCCTGCCGTAAGGCGAAACCCGGCACGCGGCGAGCGACGAGCCGCGGAGCTTAACGGCACGATATTGACCGGCGAGATGTTTGCCCCGACGCTCGGCGAGCAGATCGCCCGCTTTAACGAAGTGCACGGCTCGCGGCTGCGGGTCGTGGCGGTCCGGAATGAATATTTCGGCGGTGACGTTTCGGTGGCGGGACTGCTCTCGGGCAGCGACCTGATGCGCGTCCGCGACGAGGTGGAAGGCGATTTTGTAATGATACCGCCTTCGGTAATCAAATCTGACGAGCCGGTGCTGATCGACGGGATGCAGTTTGCCGAACTAGAGCACGCATATCCGGTTCCGATCATCGCCGAGGACCTGGTCGAGTTTCTATCAAGAACGATCTAGGCACGGATACGATGATCAAAGAGGGAGTTTCCGGGCCGTAGCTCCGTGAGGAGCGTGATGTTTATAGAAGCGATCCCGATATAGGTCGAAGCTCCGTAGGAGCGGCACGCTGAACGTTTTATGCCGCCCCTAACGGGGCTTTGAATCTATTTTGGCCTTGTCTCTATAAACATTTCGCTCCTGACGGAGCTGGTCAAAATGTCGATTCGTGAATCACATGACCGCTTGTTTCTTCTGAACAACTTCCTATCGTGTGAATTTGTAAACGATCACGCCGGTCACCTTTACGGGCTGGTTTGAAAGCAGTGTTGGCCGGAACTTCGCACTTCGTGCCGCTCCGGTCGCAGCCGCTCGCAGGAGCGGATGCCCGCTGACCGGCTTTGCCGAAATTACCCTTCCTTCTTCGTCGATCAGCACCTGAATGCTAACGTCGCCCTGAGCATTAACGGCGATCGCGGTTGCAGGATACTGCGGCTTTGGCAGGTAGATCGCTTCGCCGGTGATCACGCCTTTCGAGATCGGAGCGGTCGGCTTATTGATAGCGGGCGGCGGCGGTTTGCTTTCGACGCGTTCGGGAACGGGCCGGGTGAGTTCGGCAGAGCTGGAACTCGAAACGCTGCTGCCGGAATTGCGAGCCGTGCCATCGGGCCGGCCACCCGAGAATGGCGGGTCGATGTCGTTCGGGCCGATCTCGTAAGCTCCCAAGGGCCGCGGCGGTATTCTGTTTACCACCGTCGAGACCGAGTCGGGGGCGTCCTGCTGCTCCTCAATGCGGGCAATGCTTTCGGTTCGCTGGGGAAGCCGGTTCGACGGCGAAGTGCTTGCCGCGGCGGGCTGCCTTGGTTGCGGCTCTTCGATGACACGCTCGGGCGGCTCGATCTGGGCGACGAGCATCCTTGTCATATCAAGGTCGCCGCCGATGTCTAAGTCGGCAGCATAGATGCTGACGATTACAGCGGAGAGAAAAAGGGCACCGACAAGCAGTGCGGAGATAGCAAAATACTTTCGGCGGCCGCGGGCATCGGCTCGGGAGCCGTTGGTTTCAACAAGTACGTCAAACATAGTTCGGGTCCTCCAATCTTGAATGCCGGTGCCAACGGACGTCCCGGAAATATCCGGTACTTTGCTTAGACACCGGTTTCTCAGATTTGTTCCCGTCTTAATCGGCGGGTGCGGTTCTGCTAGAATCAGGGAACGGATGTTCGAAGGACTTATCGGCAATACGAATGCGAAGCGGCGGCTCGAGCGGATGTTCGAGGTCGGCCGGCTGCCCAACGCCTTGCTCTTTACCGGGCCGGAAGGCGTCGGAAAGCGTTCGTTCGCCCTTGGTGTCACACGCCGGGCGATCTGTGCGGCGGGTGGCGGCGGAGCCTGCCCGGTGTGCGAACGCACGGGCCGGTTCGCGATCCCGCCCGATGACGAAAAGAACAAGGACGACTATAAGCGGGTCTTTTTCAGCGAGCATCTGGACGTCGGGATGGTCGTGCCGTACAAGCGAAATATCCTTGTCGATGCGATCCGCGACCTCGAACGCGAAGCGCACTTCCGGCCCTATGAGGCCGAGACTCGGGTCTTTATCATCGACAACGCGGAGAAGATGAACGACCAGGCGGCGAATGCATTGCTCAAAACTCTTGAAGAGCCGCCCGCGACCTCGCACATCATTTTGGTCACTTCGCAGCCGGACCGACTGCTGCCGACCATCCGCTCGCGGACGCAGGCCGTTCGCTTTGGACCTGTGGCGGCGAACGAGGTCGAGGAATATCTGGCCGGCGAACGGGGATTCTCAAATGAGGACGCACGGCTTGCGGCGATCGCAGCGAAGGGCAGCATCGGCTCGGCCGTCTCGCTCGACCTTGCGGCCTTTCGGCAACGGCGGTCGGCGATGCTCGGCGTGCTTCGCGATGCGGCAGTCGCCGGCGACCTGGCGGCGTTGCTCTCGGCGGGCGAGGCGATGAACGACGCGAAGAACAAGGAGAACTTCGAGCCCTCGCTCGATATACTGGAAACGCTTGCCCGAGATGTGATGGTTCTGGCCGCGGGCGGCTCGGGAATGATAGCAAATCCTGATATCACCGACGAACTCGGCGAGATAGCCGAGGCCGCCGGTGCACGCCGGGCGGCGGAATGGGTTACGGCAATCGAGGAAACGCGGACGACACTCAACGTAAATCTCAATAAGAAGATCGCCGCCGATTCGTTGTTCGTTCGTTTTGCCGGGGCGTAGGCCGGCGGGAGCTTTAAGAAAGAAGTGGAGACTGCTCAGAATAGTATCGACACGGGGCTTGCGACGAAGAACGAGCGCGTGCTTGCGGGTGTCGGCTTTGGCGCGATGTCGCTCGGCGTCGGGCTTGTCCGGTATATCGATCCGACGAGTTCATCGAGCTTTTTGCCGGCCTGCCCGCTATACAAAACGACCGGCTTTGCCTGCCCGGGCTGCGGGTTGACGCGAGGGTTTCACCGGCTTTTTCACGGGGACGTTATCGGGGCACTCGACTTCAATGCGATGATCCCGGTCTTTGTCCTTATCTTCGGCTTCTTTTATCTTTCGCTTTTTCTGGTGATGGTCCGCGGGCGGTCGTTCCCGAAATGGTCGCTCTCGCTCCCGGCCATTTGGGGTTTGCTCGTGCTCTTGCTGGTATTCGGCTTCGTCCGAAACCTGCCGTATTATCCGTTCAATCTTTTGTTTCCCTGAGCCGATGCTTAGGTGATCTGGACGAGCGGTTTGGTTTCGAGCAGTGACTTCGCGGCCGAGCCTTCCTGCCGAAGTATTTCTACTTCTTTTACGAATTCCTCGACGATGTCCTCGCCGGCGACGCGGCGCATCGGCACGCCGTCCTTGAAGATCATTCCGACGTTGCGGCCGAAGGTGATGCCGAGCTGCGAGTCGTGTGCCTCGCCGGGGCCATTGACGGCGCAGCCCATGATCGAAAGGTGGAGCGGTTCCTCGACGTGAGCGAGCCGCCGTTCGACCTCGGTTACGATCTCTACGAAGTTATCGATATCAAGCCGCCCGCAGGTCGGGCAGGCGACGACCGTAACGCCGCGTTTGCGAAGCTCGAGCGACTTCAGAATTTCCCAGCCGACGCGGACCTCTTCGTGCGGCTCGGCGGCGAGCGAGACGCGGATCGTATCGCCGATGCCGTCGTGGAGCAAAAGGCCGAGCCCGATGGCGGATTTGATGGTGCCGCCGAAGGGCGTTCCGGCTTCGGTCACGCCGAGGTGAAGCGGGTAATCGACCTTTGTGGCCATCAGCCGATACGCCTCGACCATGCGGTTCACATCCGACGCCTTGAGCGAAATGATGATGTTGCCAAAGCCTAGGTCTTCGAGAATGCGGACGTGCCGCATCCCGCTTTCGACCATTGCTTCGGGCGTCGCATGGCCGTACTTTTTGAGCAGATCTTTCTCGAGCGAGCCGCCATTGACGCCGATGCGGATCGGGACGTTCTGTGCCTCGGCGGCACGGACGACCTCGCGGACGCGGTCGATGTGGCCGATGTTGCCGGGATTGATGCGGAGCTTATCGACGCCGGCCTCGAGTGCCTTGAGGGCGAGCTTGTAGTGGAAATGGATGTCGGCAACGAGCGGCACATCGGTCCGCTTGCGGATCTCCTTGAGTGCGGCGGCCGCATCGTCATCCGGGACGGCGACACGGACGATCTCGCAGCCGGCCTCGACCATCTGCTCGATCTGCCGGACGGTTCCGTCAACGTCGGTCGTGTCGGTCTTGGTCATCGACTGGACCGTGACCGGAGCACCGCCGCCGATCTGGATATCACGTATCTTTACTGCCCTTGAAACTCGCTTCATAACGTCTCGGGAGTGCCGGCTTAATCCGGCGTTTGCTCCGCTCGCGGCCGGCCGAAGCCCGGACTCAAAACTAGAATAACTTCGAAATGTCCATATAGGTCACAAAGACCATCAGGAACAAGATGAACGCCAAACCGGCAAGCTGGATCTTCTCCTTGATCGCGAGCGAGAGCGTTGCGCCGAACCAGGACATCACCTTTTCAATGCCGAGGACCATTATCTGGCCGCCATCGAGCAGCGGGATCGGCAGAAGGTTGAAGATGCCGAGGCTGAGGCTGATCGCGGCGAGAAGCGACATCAGCTTGGCGAGCGTATCGCCGCCTTCGGTCGCGCTTGCGATGGTGCGGACTATGCCGACAGGTCCGGCGATGCCGGCATCCTGCACGGAACGTTGGCCGGAGAAAAGCTGGCCGAAGACCTTGCCGGTCATTACGAGCACCCGCATGTTTGCCTGATAGGCGTAGTTTGCCGCACCGAGCACACCGGTCGGAACGCGGGTCGTGATCACCGCGGCCCCAAAGCCGACGCCGATGCGGAAAATGCCGTCGCTATCCTGGCGGGCGGCGATGTCGATCTCTTTGCGTTCGCCGTTCCGCTCGATGGTCAGCTTGGCCGGAGCGTCCTTGTTCTCGCGGATCTGAAGCGTGAGCTCCTGCGAGTTGCGGACCGACTTGCCGTTGAAAGCGATGACCTTGTCGCCGGGTTCGAGCCCTGCCTGCTGTGCGGGGCTGCCCTCGACGATCGAGGTTGCCTGTACGGGCTCGACGCCCGCATCCGGCACCATGCCGATATCGCCGATGCGGTTGCCGCCGATGCTTTCTGCGGTCGGCTTAACGGTCAGGTCGATCTGCTGCCCGCCGCGGTCGACCTTGAGCGGCAGTTCACGGTCCGGCGAGATGGCGATGTTGTCGCGGACCTGTTCCCAGGTCGGGTTCTTTACGGTGTCAACGCCGATGATGCGGTCGCCGGGCTTGATGCCTGCCTGGTCGGCGGCACCGCCGGGAGCGACCATACCGACGATCGGAGCGGGCATTGAAGGAATGCCGTAGATCATTGCCGCACCGAACGGAATGGAAAGAGCGAGAAGAATGTTCATGAACGGCCCGCCGAGCATGACGAAAAACTTCTGCCAGCGGGGGCGAAGCTCATAAAGCTCCTCGTCCGGGACCTTTTCGCCCTCGGATTCGCCGCCCTCAAGCGAGGCGGTCGCCTCATCGCCGTAAAGCTTAACGTAAGCCCCGAGCGGGATCGCCGAGATTCGGTAGTCCGTATGGCCGCGCTTGAAGCCCCAGATCCGCGGCCCAAGCCCGAAGAACGAATAGGCCTCGACCCGCATACCGAAGAACTTCGCCACGATAAAATGGCCGAATTCGTGAATATTAATTGCGACGCCGAGAACGAAAACGACGGCTAGAACAGGTACTAAATACTCCCACATATAAATCCGATGCGCTTGAAGTATGCGCGAAATCAATTAGAGCTTATCAAAAGCGGACACGTTGCAAATATTCTGCCCGATCACGGCAATAGGTCCGCGACCTTGATCTTCGCCTTCGGCTTGGCGAGCGGCGCAAATGCCTTGTCCTCGCCGAACACTACCCGCTCGGAATAAATGAAACCGAGGTTTGGGTCTTCGACCGGCCGCCTGAATACCTCGACGCAGCGGTCCTTGAGATTCACGATCCAAAAATCCTCGATGCCGGCCTTTGCATAGATCCGGCTTTTTACGTCGCGGTCGAAATCGAGCGACGAATCGGCCACTTCAACAGCAAGCACCAAAGTTCGAGGATGAAATTCTGCGTAATCGCGCGGGCTGCCCTTGACGACCGCGACATCCGGTTCGGGCTGCGAGCGTTCATCTACATCAAGCTGGTTCTGCGAACTAATGAAGAATCCCTTCACAAAGATCGCCCTGAGAACGTCTGCCGCCAAGACAGTAGATACAGCATGATGCGGTCCCATCGGGGCCATTTCGATCAACTCTCCTTCGATCAGTTCGACACGCTTTCCTTCAAAAACGCCAAGTTCGGCCAGGCGGTTGTATTCGTCGCTCGTCCATCGCAGATGCTTAGGGGCAGACTCCGCCATTCCGCCGTTGACCCGGGCGGGCGACGTGATTGACCTGGTGCCAATGGTATTTACGTTCTGCATACCCAAGCTAAACCGCCGAGGCGGATTGCTGAAGATCCATTATAGCGCGCCCGCGGGCCCAATCATCGGCCGCGAGCACTGCCTCAAAGCTATCGGCGGGGCCGGCTTCGTGATCGTCCATGACCGATTGGTTCAACGCCGCAATTTCGGCAAGCCCGATGCGGCCTTCAAGGAAGGCGCGGACGGCGACCTCATTTGCCGCATTAAGCACCGCCGGCATCGTTCCACCCGTCCGCAATGCCCGATAGGCGAGCCCGAGACACGGAAAACGTTCGATATCGGGCTCCTCAAAGGTCAGCCCGCTGACGGCGGCCAGGTCGAGCGGTTCGAGGCAATTCTCTGTCCGGTCCGGATAGGTCAGCGCATACTGGATCGGGTGCTTCATATCGGTCACGCCGAGTTGGGCGATGACGGAGCCATCGACCATCTCGACCATCGAATGAATGACCGACTGCGGATGGACGATGACCGATATCCGGTCGGCATCGAACCCAAAAAGCCAACGGGCCTCGATGACCTCAAGCCCCTTGTTCATCAGCGTTGCCGAATCGATGGTGATTTTTTCGCCCATCGACCAATTCGGGTGGTTAAGCGCCTGCTCGCGGGTCGCCGCGGCGATCTCTTCTTTTGTCTTCGTACGAAACGGCCCGCCGGACGCGGTCAGGACAAGCCGCCGGACTTCGCCCATCTTCTCGCCGCGAAGGCATTGGTGTATCGCGTTGTGTTCGCTATCGACCGGCAGCAGCTCGGCACCGCTTTTCGCCGCGGCGGCGGTCATCACCTCGCCGGCCATGACGAGCGTTTCCTTGTTAGCGAGGGCGATCCGCTTTCCGGCCTCGATGGCGCGAAGCGTCGGCACAAAGCCGACCGCTCCGACCGTAGCGGAAACTACCGTCTCTGCCTCTTGGTGTGTCGCAACGGCGACGAGGCCTTTTTCGTTGAACTCTATCTGCGGCACTGCGGCACCGCGGGCGGCAAGCTCGCGTTCGAGCACCTCGGCACAAGCCTCGTCATCGCATGACACCAAATCGGGTTTAAATTTTGCGATCTGGTCTGCGAACGTGGACATATTCCGGCCGGCCGCCATTGCGACGACGCGAATGTTGCCCAGGTGCTCGACAACGCGAAGCGTGTTTTGCCCAATGGAACCGGTGGAGCCGAGTATTGAAATGCCCTTCATCATTGACGGGAAAGCTTTAGATTAGCACACGGGCGGCCGATTCGGCACAGATTTTGCGGGTTTCTTAGTGCTAACTGTATGTCCGTGTACAGTATTCGTACACATGCTTTCGTTCGTTTCAATTCTTTGAAATGGAGACGAAACTCACCCCGCTAGGGCATGGCAGATCTTACTCAAAAAAGGAGAAATGCTATGAAAAAGACAATTATCTTTGCCTTGATGTTCGGAATGGCACTTGTCGTTCTCCCGCCGGTAAGTGCGGCCGCGGCGGCAACGCCGGCAGCTTCAGCAGGCCAACTTTGGGAAGGAGATCAGCGCCGCGGGCGGTACGACCGACGTGACCGACGGGACCGCCGTTATGACCGTCGCTATGACAGGCGCTACGACCGCCGTTACGACCGCAGGTACGACAGACGGGCGAATCGCGGCCGGCCTTATTCTTATGTGACGACCCGTTACGTCCGCCGGTGGTTCCGCACCTATCGCGAGACGATTCGTGTAACGTACCTTCCGAACGGCAGAACGAAGACAAAGGTCATTCGCCGCGTTCGGGTCGATTGATGCCGGAGACTCTCCCCGGCCTTACACATCGGACGTTTCTCTCGCGAATTCATGGGTCGCCTCGAGCCGGTCGAGCCGTTCGGCACCCTCGGCCTGTTTTGCGGCGAGGAATGCGTTGAATTCGGCCGAGCGGTTCCGCGGGACGCTCAGAGTTTTCCACTCGCTCGCCTTGAGGTGCTTGGCAAGAAAGACGATCTGGCCGATGTGATAAGGGTAATGCGTAAGCTGCCGGTTTATCGCCTCGACGACCGTGTGCGGTTCGCCGCGGATGGTGACGGTCTTTTCCAGATCATCGGCTGACAGGCTCTCAAGCGCTTCGAAAAGCGTCTGCCAGCCCGATTCCCAAAACGCCATCAGCGATTCGCGGGTGTCCTCGATCAACTCGAACTCAGTGTCGCGATGCCTGTCGGGCTTTTCGCCATCGGAGGTGAGAAAGTCACGCCAACGTGACCGCTGATTGCCGGCAATGTGCTTGACCATTACCGCAAGCGAATTGGACTCCTCATCGATCTGGACGAAGAACTCTTCATCGCTGATCTGCTCCAAAGCCCGCTCGGCAAGCCGCTTGTAGCTGCGAAAGGAGCGGATCGCATCTTCCAGATAATTAAGTGATATCGCTTCGTGATTCATTGCAGCCTTCGCTTAAAACCCGCGAGCATCTTTTGAACCTCAATTATTTCTGCGGAAAACGGGCCGTAGTTCGCCGCCTCGATAAATTCGAGATCAAGGGCCATCAGTGCGTAATACTCCAGTCGCTTTGCCAGCGATAGTGCGTAATTTACGGACGCAGCGAACTCGGTGTCGTTCGCTTTCGCGGCTCCTTCCGCAATATAAGCAGGAATATCGACCGCAGTTTTTCGCAGCGAATGCCGCAGCCCGAATGTCTCCTCCCGCGGAAAATCGGCCGTCAGCTTGTAGGTAAGCAACGCCAGGTCATGGGCCCGCTGCCAAACCTTTAGGTTTCTGAAGTCCTGCATATTGTTGTGTTAAGCCGTAAGCTTTTAGCCGTAAGCCGTAAGCTTCTTAAAAAATCTTGCTAAAAGCTTACAGCTTAAGGCTAACAGCTTGAACTAAACTCCTTTATTTAAATGGTCTGCGATCGTTGAGGCGGCCTCTCTATCGAGGGTTTCTTGGTTGCCGGCTTTCATATTCTTAAGCGTCACTATGCCTTCGGCGATCTCGGTTTCGCCGAGGACGCAGACGTACGGGACGTTTATTTGGTCGGCGTATTTCATTTGTTTGCCGAATTTGTCCGGCTCGGGATAGACGGTGACGCGAAGGCCGGCGGAGCGGAGTTCGGCTGCGAGCTTAAGCGATTCGGCGACGGTCTCTTCGCTCCAGATGGTGACCATTACGTCCGCAGGCGCCGATTCGGCGATCTCCGGCGGGAACATCCCGCGTTCTTCCATCACGACCAGAATCCGCTCGAGCCCGAGCGAGAATCCGCAGGCCGGAATCTGCTCCTTGCCAAACATCCCGATCAGTCCGTCGTAACGGCCGCCGCCGCCGAGGCTTCCGGCGAGGTCCGGAACCGTTATCTCGAAGATCGCTCCGGTGTAATAAGAAAGTCCGCGGGCGAGCGATGGATCGAGTTGGACCGGGCAATCGCCCGCAAACGTTAGAACGTGGCCGATATCCGTCAGCACCTCGTTGCTTACAATGTTCACCAAATTGCTGACGATCGTTCGGTTGACCTCCTTTCCGTCGTCAACGATCTTCTGCGTCTGCTCAAAAATGTCGAGCAGCATTGTTGATGCCGCATCGCCGATGCCGCGTTCGGCCAGCTCTATTGCGACGCCTTCGGCACCGATCTTGTCGAGTTTGTCGATGGCAACAAGCGCATCGCCATGCTTTTCGGCGGGAACGCCGGCGGTGTCGAGAATATCGGCCAGCACCTCGCGGTGGTTCAAACGAATCGTGAAGTCCGCAAACCCAAGCCGGCGAAGTATCGCTGTAACCGCCATTATCAGCTCTGCCTCGACCGTCATCGACGACGAGCCGATGGCGTCGACGTCGCACTGATAGAATTCGCGAAAGCGGCCGCGGGCGGGGCGGTCGGCACGCCAGACGGGCTGTATCTGATAGCGTTTGAAGAACTTCGGCAGGTCGTTCCGGTGATGAGCGACGACGCGGGCAAGCGGAACGGTCAGATCGTAACGCAGGGCCAAATCAGACAAGTCGGTCTGGGAAGTCTTGGAAGTCTCGACAGTCTTGGAAGTCAGGGTGCCCTCGGAACCCGAAGGTTCTTTGCTTCCCAGACTTCCCAGACCTCCGAGACTGTCTAGACTTTGGTCCAACTTCTCGCCGCGTTTCAAGATCTTGAAGATAAGCTGATTGCCTTCCTCGCCGTATTTGCCCATGAGGGTCTCGAGGTTCTCGACCGCGGGCGTTTCGAGCGGCTCGAAGCCGTAGCTTTCGTAAACCTCTTTGATGATGCCGATAACGTATTCGCGCTTGCGGACATCAGCGGGGAGAAAATCGCGCATGCCGCGCGCCGGATTTGTCTTGCTCATACGGGATAGTTTACCGCAGAGACGCAAAGACGCAGAGGAAGATCGAGAGAGAAACTCTGCGTCTCCGCGTCTCGGCGGTTCATCTGTAGTGCTGCTTTAGTTCGACGTAGTTTTGCCAGAAGCGTGGAAGGTCGGCGAGTTCGGCCTCGGTCAGCGGGCGTTTGACTCGGGCGGGTGAGCCCATTACGAGCGAGCCGGGCGGAATTTCCGTGCCGGGTGTCAGCAGAGAGCCGGCCGCGACCAACGAATTTGCCCCAACGCGAACGCCATCGAGCAGGATCGCCCCGATGCCGATCAAGCAGCCCGTTTCGACATAGCAGCCATGGAGCGTCACGCGGTGGCCGACCGTAACCTCGTGTTCGAGGATGGTCGAGTGCGTCTTTGAACTGACGTGGATGACGGTCGCGTCCTGGATGTTCGTCCGGGCACCGATGCGGATAAAATTCACATCGCCGCGGACGATGGACCCGAACCAAATGCTCGCATCCTCGCCGATCTCAACATCGCCGATAACGATGGCATCATCGGCAATGAACGCAGTTTCGTGGATTCTTGGCTCGACGCCGTTAAACGTTTTGATCGACATGACGCATTGGGCTTAGTCAAGATTGCGCCCGATCACCATGGACGCATTTATTTCCACGATCTCGAACGTTAAGAAGAGCTTTTCAATAATGTCGATGTTTGATTCGAACATATGCAAGAGCGAGTCGTTGTTCAAATTTCCTGCCGAAACAAACAAAAGCTTCTGGGGTGAATGCGTCAGTAGCTTGAGGCTTAGGAAATCGGAGTCCTTTGTGACAACAATTCGACCGTCTGAATCAGCAATTCCCGCGACCGAGTTGTCCGCTGTTCGGTTTCGCTCAGGCAGATCAAGCGTATGGATCGAATCATGTCCGATGGAGCAAAACCAGTTGCTTAAACGACGCGGCAATTGAGCATCAACGATCAGTCTCATTATGCTGCTATAGCTTCAGTTATGCTTCCTAATTTCGAAAGCCTTGTTGCGAAATGCAAAGCGGCATATATGTCCTCCTTCTCGAGATCCTCATAGTCCGCTAAGATCTCTTCGGTGGTCATACCTGACGACAATAGTTCCAAGATCAGCTCAACCGGATAACGCATGTTCCGGATGGTCGGCTTGCCGAAACAGATCTCAGGATTCATCGTTATTCGCTTTAGAAGGTCCTCTGATTCCATAGCAATAACTTATCACAGATACGTGCTTGCGGTTTCACTATTTTCCGAGCTTTCGCCGCAACATTGAAACGACCTGCTCGACCTCGCCGATCCGGAGAAGCTTGGCAGCGACGAGGAACGTTACGCCGCCGAGGCCGATCGGGACAAAGGCCTCGAGGAGCCGCGAGACGAGCGTTTCGGCGACGAAAAGCCCTGCAATGTAACGATAGCTGAAGTAGCAGACGGCTGACATTGCCGCCGATGCGATGGCGACCTTTGCGAACGCCGCAGCGATGTCGCGGCCATTGAGCCGGCCGATCTTGCGGCGCATCATCATCGTCAGCGCAATGAAATTTACGAGCGCCACGGTCGAGGTGGCAAGGGCAACGCCGACGTGGCCAAAGCCGTTCGGCCGTTCGGGCGTCACGCCTATTCCGGAGAGAAAGACCATCATTCCGTAGCTGACCGGCGCGTGGATAAGTACCGACGCCAGGCTGATGTACATTGGCGTCTTGGCGTCGTCGAGAGCGTAAAAGGAAGGCGAAAGCACCTTGATCGCCGCGTAGCCCGCGAGCCCGATCGAATACGCCGCTAGCGCCCATGCGACCATGTCCGTGTCAAAGGCACGGAATGCACCGCCCTGATAGATGAGCGCAACTATCGGTTCGCCGAGCACGATAAGGCCGCAGGCGGCCGGAACGGTCAGCAGGAAGACGAGCTTCATCGCGTCCGAGAGCGTCGAGCGGAATTTGACGATGTTCTCCTCCGCCGCAAGCCGCGATAGGGCCGGGATCGCCGCCGTGCCGACGGCAACGCCGAAAACGCCGATCGGAAACTGCATCAGGCGAAAAGAATAGCTCAGCCACGACTGCCCGCCTTCGATGCCGGAGACGACGAAAACATCGACGAGCACCTTGATCTGCACGGCCGAGGTGCCGATGATCGCGGGCCCCATCAGCCGCATCACGCGTTTCACGCCGGGGTCGGAGAAGTTCAGTATTGGCGAGAATCGAAAACCGACCTTTAGCAGGGACGGCACCTGGATCAGCAATTGGGCCGCACCGCCGACGAGCGTTCCGATAGCCATTCCGATGATCGCCCATTGGGCCGCGACGCTCGGGACAACGGTCTTGTCGTTCGAGATCTCCCACGTGCCGCCGCTTAGCCAATAGGCGAAAAAGATGCCGGTCGTGATCGAGAAGATATTGAAGGCGGTCGAGGCCGATGCCGGAATCCCGAAGCGGCCTTTTGTGTTCAAGACGCCCATCGCCAAAGCCGCAAGTGCAACCAGCAAAATGAACGGAAACATTATCTGCGTCAGCGTTACGGCAAGAGCCGCCTTTTCCGGCGGAAATCCGCGGGCGAGAAGCGGCACGACCCATGGTGCGATGATGATGCCGATGACCGTTATGCCGCTCATTACAACGGCGAGGACATTGAAGACGAGCGAGGCGAGCTGCCAAGCTTCGATCTCCGTTTTCCGGATCTGGTAATCGGTAAAGACCTTGACGAAGGCCGCCGAAAGGGCACCCTCGGCAAAAAGGTCGCGGAGAATATTAGGTATCTTGAATGCGACGACGAACGCGTCGTAAAGATATCCTGCGCCGAAAAATCTGGCGAAGACCGTCTCGCGGACAAGCCCGAGGACCCGGGAGAACATCACCGCTATCGAGACGATGCCGGCCGACTTTGCGACGCTTCGCTGTTTGGTCGGCGGTTCGGCGGCGGCCTCTTCGGCGATCGAGGGATCGGCGAGTTGCTCCGGTGATTCGCTTTCGACTGGTTCCTGATCGGTCTGGGCCATTGGTCGGCTGCTTCCAAAGCAAGAAGTTTGCATCAAGCTCGGGAAGCATTCAACCCCGAGCAAAGAAAAAGGAAGCCGATGTGGCTTCCTCTTGTGTTATCTGATGATCGGTCGCGTCTTAGTTACCGGCTACGCGAGGCCGCGAATCCGGGTAAGCGAAGGCGGTCTTTGTCAGCAGAGCATCGACCGACTTGCCGTTGTATCCGATCGGAGCGGCTCCGCCGAACTGGCCTTGGATCAAGGACACGTAATAATTCTGGAACGAACGGAATCGCGGAACGCTGCCGCGTTGGTTAAAGATAACGAAGAGCAAACGGCCGTTGCGGGTGCCGATCTCGCCGGCAAGTGCGCTGACGCCGCCATCGGTCCGTCCGAGCGTACCGGTTTTGCCGACGACGCTGCCGCGTGAAAAATCGGTAGCAAAGCGGCCCTCGAGCGTTCCGCTGTCCATACCCGCGACCGGCATTACATCCTCAAGCGACATGTCCCATTCGCCAAGCTTTGCCCGGAGCGTCCGGAGCAGCCGCATCATCGCCGTGGCGGTAACGCGGTTGATGCCGAGCCCGCTCGCGGTCTGGATATAAAATTCCTGCGGGCTCGAGCCCGTGTCTTCCTGAACCGTTCTTGCAATGCCGAACGGGCCGCCGGCCATGTCACCCAGCTTTTCTGAGAGGAAATTGTTCGAATAGCTCATCATCACCTTCACGACATCCTTAAGCGGTGCCGATTGGTGCGAGAAGAGCAGATTTGCATCGGCCGGCCGCGGCTGAACGTAAGCACTGCCGGTGAACGAGACGCTCGGCATCTCATTGAGCTGCTGATACTTGCCCGAGTTGATACGGAAGTTGCCCCAAGCCCGTGACGCTGCCGCCGGACGCTTTGCGGCGTCCATCGTGTTCAAAAGCGTCTGGCCCGAGCGGGCGGTGATGTTGCCGTAGTTAAAAACCAGCGAATCGTCAAGGAAGAGGTCGCCCTGGACACTTCGGATGCCGATGCGGTTGAGTTCATTCGCGAGGTTTATCGCGTCCTCGTAAGAAAAGACGGGGTCGATGCCGGTGATGTAAAGATTGCCGCGGATGGTCGCGGTCGCTTGGTCGTAGCTGCCGTCCGTCCAAACGTTGGTCGAGAACCGGTAGTTCGGGCCGTATCGCTTCAGCACGGCGTAAGTCGTCGCGATCTTGACGTTCGAGGCCGGATTGAGCGGTGTATCGGTGCCGGAGGCAATGACAACGTCGCCGCGGAGATTCTCGACCAAAATGCCGGAAAGGCCCGGGATCGGGGTTTCGGCAAGAATCGGGATCGAGGTCTTTACGCCTGAAATAGGGGCATTGACACCGGCGACAACGTCATCCGCACGCGAGGAACTGCCCGTCCGCTTGATAAGCGGTGTAGGAGTTGGAGCAGGCTCACGCTGCACCTGGATGTCCTGCAAGAGCGGCCGCGAGACCGTCTGGGCAGCCACGCCTTCGCCGAGAGCGAAAAAGGCCGCCGCAAGCAGGATGCTTTTTACTACTGAATTCGTCATTAAAGCTTATCTAAAGGGTGTTGTGAGGACTGCCCGGATTCCGTTCTTAACGGGCATTTGTCAGTATAGCAATCCTCGGTCGGGTATTCAACCCCGTTTTCTGCCCCTTGCCGGCAGCCCTTGCTGCCGTTTTCATTAGATACCCTGTGCACCGAAAGCGATGCACCAAATCACAACCGGCGATGATGATTGCCATCGCAATAGCTAATAACGCCGTTCCGTGTGGTTTTGTTCCGCTTTCCGAATGTTAAATCTCGCACCCAAAGGCCGCCGGGGGCGAAAAATCGTTGACATGGCTGTAACACGGGCTTAGAATTTTGTTTTGCCAACATTGTGAAAAAACAGGCCGGCCCCGTCACGCTTGACTTGATAAAGAAGACGCACCGCGCGAGGCGAGCCGAGATTCGTGGGCGTCTTCGTGAGTTTGAGTTGATCCTTGAAACGGGCTCGGACGAAAAGCTCTGGGAAGAAATGGTGTTTTGCTTCTTCACCGGGGGCTGCTCGGCAAAAATGGGGCTCCGCTCTATCGAGGCGACGCGGCACCTGCTGATGAGCGGAAGCCAGCCGGAACTCGCCGATGCGTTGGCCGGAAGCCATCGATACCCGAACGCGCGGTCGAAATATATTACCTTTACCCGCGGCAACCTTTTCGGGAATGGACGCATCTCGCTGAAAAGTAAGCTCGTTTCATTCACTGACCCATTGGAAAGACGCGATTGGCTGGTCAAGGACCCCGGCATCAAAGGCCTTGGCTACAAGGAGGCCAGCCATTACCTTCGCAACATTGGCTATAAGGGCTACGCGATCCTTGATAAGCATGTCTTGAACTGCCTTGCGGAGCTCGGCGTCATCGACGACCCGAAGCCGCCTTCGACACGTGCCCGCTATCTGGAAGCAGAAGCGAGGCTCAAGTCTTTTGCCCGAGAGCTTCGGATCGACCCCGACGAGATGGATCTCGTGCTTTGGTCGATCAAGACCGGAGAGATACTCAAATAACCTTTATGTGAACAAACCGAACACGATCGGAAAGGAGGTAAGCAATTATGTTATCCAGCTTCTTTTTTCACTCGCCCGTCCCCACGGCCCGATCGAGATACAGGTTTGCTCTTTTGGTATCAGCCGCATTTTTCATACTTGCTGCGGTTCCCGCATCTGCGCTCGCAAACGAGAACGACCCTAAGAAGATGGTCCGCGAAGGCGACAAGCTGATGCGGCAGGGCAAGGTCGTTGACGCCGAGAACCTTTACAGGCAAGCGCTCTCCGTCTCGCCTGACTATACGGTCGCGAAGCTCAAGATCGCGTATTCGCTGATCAAGCAGCGGCGGCTCGTTGAAGCTTACGAACTGAGCCTCGGTGTCGCACAGGCTAACCGAAGGAATGCCCGTGCGTATGCACTCGCCGGAACATCCCTTCTTTCGCTCGGACAGTTTAACGAGGCTCGGTCGGTCCTTACCGAGGCGATCCGGCTGGATAACAATGAATCGCTGGCCTGGTATTCGATCGGGCTGCTTGATTATTACGAGAACCGGATCGAGGAAAGCCTCGCCAATCTGCGGGAAGCCGTTTTCCATGACCCGCGGGATACCGATGCGATGTTCTCGCTGGCGCAGGTCGCGGCCCGATCCGAGAAAT
Organism: Acidobacteriota bacterium; assembly: GCA_019639235.1. Lineage (GTDB taxonomy): Bacteria > Acidobacteriota > Blastocatellia > Pyrinomonadales > Pyrinomonadaceae > OLB17. The sequence goes on from JAHBSG010000002.1 coordinate 111,415, forward strand.
ATAAAGAGGCCGCCGATGCATACCGCAGATTTTTGCAGATCTCGCGAAATACGGACGATGAGCGGCGGGAACGCATTCAAGGCCTGATCGATTTCCTCGAATATTTAGGTTCGCGGACGGCGATATATACGACCTCCGGCCCGGAACACTCGGCCCTCAATTTTACGCTGATCGGCAACAGGCCTGTGCTTGAGGTGCGGATAAATGAGGGCGAGGAACCGCTCCGGTTCGTGCTCGATACGGGCTCGGGCATCACGGTAATTTCGGACGAAACGGCCGAGCGGCTAAAGATAAAGCCGGTGGCCCGCGGCGGAAAGGCGAAAGGCCTTGGCGGCGACGGCCGCTTCGAGATCGTTTATGGTTTTCTCCGCAGCGTTGAGATCGGCGAGATGCGCGTCCGCAATGTGCCGGTCTATATCCGCAAATTCCACAATCCAACGCTTCGCTTTGACGGCTACATCGGGCTTTCATTGATCTCAAAGTTCCTTACCACCGTCGATTACGGCAAGCTCGAATTCGCCCTGACGCGAAAGGACTCAGAGCTTGCGAAGGCGATCCCGCTTGAAAATGCGGTGCCGCTTCGGCTGACCTCAAGCGGCTTCCTGAGCGGCGAGGTGCAGCTCGAGGGCGTTGAGGCTCCGCTTAATTTTATCGTCGATACCGGTGCAAGTGTTTCCGTGATCTCGGATGAGATCGCTTCGGTCGAAAGCGTCAGCCCAGGACTCCGGGATGAACGGATGCGTGTCATCGGCTCGGCCGGGATCACCGAGGACGTTCCTTCTTATATGCTTCCAAAGCTGAGCTTTGCCGACCATACGCGATCGGACGTTATGGCGATAGCGCTGGACCTTGATATCATCAATGAGGCGTCGGGATTTACACAGGCGGGCATACTCGGCGGAAATTTCCTGAGGAATTTCCGTATGACGTTCGATTTCAAGAACTCGAGGGTCGCCTTCGCACCGGTAAAGGAAGCTCAGTAGCCCCGAACGCCCAAACCGATGAAGTTGGGCATTTATCTTGAAACCTCCGTTATCGGGGCATATCTCGATAACGAGGATGTGCTTCGGCGCGACCTCACTATCCGCTGGATGGAGCACGAGCTGCTCGAATACGAAGCCTTTACATCCATTCTGGTGCAACGCGAGCTTGAGCGGCTCGATGAGCCGCACCGCTCGAGCTATCTCAACCTGATCAAGTTCATTCCGCGGCTTGAGCTGACCGATGAGGCAGCAATTCTTGCCGATGGCTACATCTCACGCGGCATTTTCCACCGCCGATTCATGGCCGATGCGCTGCACGTAGCACTCGCCTCATATCATAAGATCGATTATCTGGTCACGTGGAATTTTGGCCATATCGCCAACGTCCGCAAGCAGGCGAGGATCAAGATGTTCAATGCAGCGGCCGGGTTCTTTTCGCCGACGATAGTGACGCCCGAATTCCTTGTTCACGGCTGACCCGCGGCGGCCTTATCCACAAACCAGATCAGATCGCCGGCAGGGTTTATCTTCTCAGCCGGCAAGCCGCTATCGCCCTCCCGAACTTTGCAAAGCACATCACGCGTTTGTCGGCACCGGTGACCAGAAACGCAACTGCCGCAGCGGAGTTGAGAGCCGGGAAACGTCAGCGTCAGGCGGTGAGCATCAAACTTCGGCACAAACACCGAGGCAGCGATCTTCTCTTGTTCGTCAAGGACATCCGTGCCCGGAAAAAGCGATGCGGTGTGGCCATCGGTGCCGAGGCCGAGGAAGACCAGATCGAAGATGGAAAGCCGCTTTCGATGCCGAAGTGGCCGCGTACCCGCCGGGAGTAATCCGCGGCGGCCGCATCGGGTTCAAGTTCGGTCCGAAATCGGAAGATGTTCCGCTCACGAACTCCTATCGGTTTTAGAAGCAGCTCATTTGCCGAGCGGAAATTGCTTTCCTCGGACGTTACGGGAACCATCCGCTCATCGCCAAAGAAGAAGTAGATCTTGTCGAGCGGCAGCGGGTCGTCGGCAAGTATCGCTGCAAGCCTCGCGAACATCAGCTTCGGCGTTGAGCCGCCTGAGAGAACGACGTTAAAGCGGCCGCGTTCACCGATCGACTTGAGCCCGGATGAGACAAAAAACTCGGCGGCCTTTTCGGCTACCGAGTCGGGATCTTTGCAGATGATGAGTTCACCGCGGGCCATTGTTCACTCCGCACCGCTTGCGATATTGCCGATCCGCTTGAGGGCTTCGCTGACGTCTCCGGCGACGTGCAGCCTTATCGCCCGGCGGCCGCGTTCGAAAAGCACATCGAGGTCGCCGCGTGCCTGCGCCGCTTTCACTATGCCGAACGAATACTTCTGCCCGGGCACGGCGACGTCCGCAGCATCATCGCAGGTCACTTGTACAAAGACGCCGTTGTTCGCTCCGCCCTTGTATGCCTGGCCGGTGGAGTGGAGAAATCGCGGCCCAAAGCCGAGGCAGGTCGCATTGCCATTCCGGGAAAGAACGGCCTCGCGGATAAGCTTAAGCGCCGATTCGTTCTCCGGGTTCATATTGATGTAAGCAAGCATGGCGAAATAATCGCCGGTAGAAATTCGGCCGAGATGCCGGCGAATGGCCTCGCTCAAGGTCGTGGTTGCATCAAGGCCAAGTGCCGCCGCATTCGCATCGTCGCAAAAGAGCGAGATACCGCCGTCGGCAATTTGGGCGGTTTCGGCGGGAAGCTTGCCCGTCTGCTCAAACTCATCGGTCAGCTTTCGCGTTTCGATCTTGCTCGCCTCAACGTCCGGTTGATCGAAGGGGTTGATGCCCATTAAGGCTCCGACTGCCGCGGTCGCGATCTCCCAACGGAAGAACTCCTGCCCGAGGTCCATCCGTTCGCGAAGCGTTATGCAGATGACGGGATGGCCGGCCGCTTCGATAGCGGCAACATCATCGGCAAAGGCCGCTTCACCATCGAGGGCGATGTAAACAAAGACTCGGTCGGCGCCGTAATTTTCCGGGGTGATCAAAGGCTCGCGATCCACCGGGATGATGGCCTTTCCGTGCTTGCCGGTGCTCTCGGCGACGAGCTGCTCCATCCACGCACCAAGGTCAAAGATGCCCTTTTCGGCGATGATGGTCAGCTTGTCGCGGCCCATCTTCCACGCGGTCCCAAGTGCGACGCCGAGCCGAACGCCCGGATTCTGTGAGGCAGGAAGCCGGCATTCTTTTGCCATTGAGCGTGCCCGCAAAAGGAATTCGGCAACATCAACGCCCATCGCGGCGAGCGGCACCATTCCGAAATCCGAAAGGGCCGAAAAGCGGCCGCCGATCTTGGGTTCGCCGTAGAACGTCTTCCAGAAGCCGCTTTCCTCGGCCGCCTTTTGCATCTTCGAACCGGGATCGGTGATGGCAATGAAATGCGACCCGGCGGCATCGCCGAGTTCCTGCCGTGCACGGTCAAAGAAATAGGCGAAAAAGACGTTCGGTTCGAGAGTCGAGCCCGATTTGCTCGAGACAAAAAAGAGCGTTTTTGAGATATTGAGCCGGCGGTCGAGCGCGAGCAGCTGTTCGGGGTCGGTCGAATCGAGGATCGAAAGCCGCGGGAAACCGGCACGGCGGCCGAAGGTGAAACTGAGCACCTCGGGGCACAGCGATGAGCCGCCCATACCGAGCAGAACGATGTCCTCAAAACCGCGTGCCTTCACCTCGGCGGCAAAGCGAGGAAAGCGGGCGGGGTCGGAAAGCTGCCGTTCGGCGACGTCGAGCCATGCGAGCCAATTGGCCTCGTCGCCGCCGGTCCATAGCGAAGCGTCGCGGTTCCAGAGCCTCTCGGTGCCGTCCGCTGCGTCCCAGGCGGCAAGCTCGCTCTTGAAAGCCTCTTCAAGCTCGGCCGGGAACCGAAAGCCCATCGGCCCGATACTCATTGCCTCACCTCGCTCATTGCCGTTTCGACGGCAGCGATCATCTTGTCGAAGGGGTCAACGAAGAGCTTGACCGCCTCGGCGAGAAGCTGATCGGTCGCGGCGTCGAGCGAGATGCCGGCCGAAGCGAGATCGGCAAGCGTTTGGCGAGCTTCGTCAACGCCCTCGGTCAGCGTTTGAGCGACCGTGCCGTGGTCGCGGAAGGCGTCCCAGGTCGCGGGCGGAATGGTGTTGACGGTGTCCGGGCCGATAAGTTCATCGATGTAAAGCACGTCGCTGTAGTCTTTGTTCTTGGTACCGGTCGAGGCCCAGAGGACACGTTGCGGGCGGGCACCCTTTGCCGCGAGGGCTTCCCACGCTTCGCCGGAAAATATCTCAAGGTAAGCCTGATAGGCGAGCTTGGCATTTGCGACCGCGACGTTTCCGCGAAGGCTTTCGAGCCGCTCTTTTTCGTCGCCTTCGGCCAAGGCGAGTTTTTCCTCTATCTGTTTATCGACGAGGGAATCGATCCGCGAGACAAAGAAGCTCGCGACCGAAGCAACGCGGCTGACATCCTCGCCGGCATCGCTTCTGCGTTTCAGACCGGCGACGTAAGCGTGCGCAACGTCGCGATAGGCGGCCTGCGAGAAAAGAAGCGTGACGTTGATATTGATTCCGTCGGCGATGAGTTGCTCGATGGCGGGAATGCCCTCGGGCGTCGCCGGAACTTTGACCATCAGGTTCGGGCGATCGACCATCTGCCACAGCCGGCGGGCCTCGGCGATCGTCTTTTCGGTATCGAACGCGAGATGCGGCGAGACCTCGAGCGAGACGAACCCATCACCGCCTTCGGTTGCGTCATAAACCTCGCGGAGAATGTCGGCCGCATCCTGAACGTCGCGGACGGCGAGCTTTTCGTAAAGATCGACGGCATCTTTCGAGGAGGCGGCGTTTGCCCGGATGAACTCGTCATAGGCGGTGCCGGACGAGACGGCCTTTTCGAAGATGGCCGGGTTCGAGGTGACGCCTTTCAACCCGTCGTCCTTGACCAGGCGGGCAAGTTCGCCGCTTTCGATGATGTCGCGGCTGATGAAATCGAACCACGGCGATTGGCCAAACTCGGCAAGGCGAACAAGCGGATTGGCGTTCATTTGCGTCTGAGGATTCATTGTAAATATCGCTCCGTTAGATGAATTGCGTTTCAGCCCCGGCATAATTGCCCGCGGGCCGGCCCGGCGTTTTCGGTATTGCAAAAGGATACAACAAAAAAGGCGAGCGGTTTAGGCCGCTCGCTAACAGGAGGAAACTCGAACAAATTTTCCTGTAACTCGGCGATCAGATGGAATCGCGGCCGCGGAGAGCATCAGAGAGCGCCCGGGCGGTGCTTAAATTTTCAGCTTCCGTCAGATCCGAAACGACAAAGACCGGCCCGACCGGAGCTACAAAGCTCGCCACCTGCATCCCGCCCTCGCGTTCGGAAACGATGTGCCCGCCGCCATCCGAGGCAAACTTTGCCTTTCCTTCGCGGTCAAAAAAGACCGAGAGCACGTGCGTGCCGCGGCGAACGATCACGTGGGAGAAACGCTTGCCTTCGAACATGCAGTCGTGTGAATGAAGTATCTCGACATCGCTGGCAAAGCTCGCCCGGATCGGCTCGGCAACGGCTTGAGCGGTCTGCTCGGCCGCTTCCGCCATCGGTACATTGCCCGATTCCCACATTGCCAGCTTCTTGACGGCGCAGTTGTCGTGGCTGCCGAGAGCCTTGGCGGAGGTCTCGGCGAGGAAAGTTGTCAGCGAGGTGTTGGCGTTTGCGACCAATGAACCCGAGTCGAGCATTCTGAGGCCAACCAAGCCGCCGAATACCATCACCAGAACCACGGCAAATGCAGGGACAAGCATCTTCGCCGAGGTGAAGACGGACGCCCAGCCGCTGCCCTTTAGCACCTCTTCGCGGAGCCGCGCGTTCATCCGCGTCTCAAACGCCGGCTGGATGGCAAACTCCGGCGAAGCGGCGACGGCCTCGCGCATCCGCGAGCGCAAGGCACGGCGGGCGGCGAAGTCCTCGCGGCACTTCGGGCACGATTCCATGTGGCCATAAACACGGAGGTTCGTTTCGACGAGCAGTTCGTCGCTGAGATACGCCTCCGAAAGTTCTCTGAATTCACTGCACTGCATAACTTTCACCATGATCGCTTCCGGATCAAGCTTCGGCCGCTTTAAGTCCTCCGCCGAAGCCATACTCACGAGCCTGGCCCGCAAGAGTTTGCCGCAGGATACGGCGGCCGCGATAGAGCCGTGACATCACCGTTCCCATCGGGATATCCAAGATCGAAGCGATCTCCTTATACGAAAATTCCTCTACGTCCGAAAGCACGACGACGCTCCGGAACGAATCGGGCACATCTTTCAACGCCGCGATTATCGCCTCATCGGTCAGGCTTTCGGGCACGGACGGCTCGAACGGAACCGTCTCGGCAAGCCTTTCCTCGGGGTCGTCAACGAGTTTCAGCTTGGTCAGCTTGGCGATGCGCTTGTAGTTGAGGTTGTACATTATCGTCACAAGCCACGCCCGGCAATTTGTCCCCATCTCATAGCGATGAAAAGACTTAAGTGCTTGAAACATCGTCTCCTGGACTAGGTCCTCGGCCTCGTCGCGGTTCTTGGTCAGCCAGACGGCAACGCGGTAAAGATCGGGCATATGCGGCATCGCCTCGTCGGCAAACGCCTCCCATTTTTCTTCCTTGCTGCCCTGAAACCACGCCATTGTTCCTGACTACCTCGTGCTCGATCTTGATCGATCAACCTTACTATCATACGGCCCGCAGTCGCATTTATTCCCATCCCCGCCGAACAGCAACAAACTTTTCTGAGCATTCCTGAAATGGAATACACGATCGACGGTCAGGGATAAATGGCGTTGACGCGGCCGGGACCATGAGCCGGGGTTGCTCAGGCGGCCGCAATATCGACTCAAACAGGAGAGAAATTATGTATATCAGGAAAGCGATCACCATAGCCTTTGCGGCGGCAGTCGCGTTTATTGGGACGGGAACCGATGCCTTCGCGGCGAAGGTTCGAAGGGAAGCGAACTTTACGGTCCGCATCGAAAATATTTCAAATGCGGATGGATACGAGACCGCCGGCGGAGCGCGTTATCCGTTCGCCCTTTCGCCCGGCTTTTTCATTCTTGACGCAAAGAAAACCGCACTTTTTGCGGCAGGCGAGAAGGCAAGCGGAGCTCTTGAAGCCCAAGCCGAGGACGGAAATCCGGAGCTTTTCTCAAAGCACTGGCTGACGCGTGTCGGCGGCCTGAAAATCGGCGTATTCAACAAGCCGGAGGGCTCAATGATGCCGGCCCCGATCCTTCCCGGGCAAGCGTACCAATTCACTTTCAAGGCCAAAGAGGGGATGAAGCTCAACCTGATCGCTATGTTCGGACAGTCGAACGATCTGTTCTACGCACCCGAAGCCGCTTTCGAGCTATTCGATAAGGACGGCAACCCGTTCACCGGCGATGTCACTGAGAGCTTCATGCTTTGGGATGCAGGAACCGAAGTGAATCAGGCACCGGGAGTTGGCGATGAGCAGGCTCCACGGCAAAAAGCGGCCAATACAGGAAAGGCTGAGAACGGCCGAGTTGGGAAAGTGGCTGATGGCTTTGTGTATCCGAACACTAGGGACGTGCTGCGGATCACGATTATGGCGAAGTAGTTCACCTTCGAAGATCGGAGCGAGGACCGAGTGTCCTCGCCCGGTTCGGTCAAGATCAAATGTCCGCCGAAGTGCGGGATTCCGAGGACAGATATGAAAAGGATAGTTCAATTGGCAGTGATCATCACGGCCACGCTTTCGCTCGCGGCCGCATCGGCAGCACAGACGTTAGAGAAAAAGGGCCTTACGCTCGAAGGTGCACGTACCGTGATCGCGGGTGCAAAGGCATACGCAAAAAAGAACAACGCGCCGGGCGGCGTAATTGCCGTAGTTGATGATGGCGGCAATCTCATCGCACTCGAGCGTCTTGACGGAACCTTCGCGGCCGGCGCGAACATCTCGATCGGCAAGGCAAAGACCGCGGTGATGTTCAAACGGCCGACAAAGGTCTTTGAAGAGATCATCAAGAACGGCCGAACGGCGATGGTCGCTCTGCCCGATTTCACGCCGCTGCAGGGCGGAGTGCCGATCACGATAGACGGCCAGATCGTCGGCGGCGTCGGCGTTTCCGGGGCGGCATCTGCAGTGCAAGACGAGGAGCTTGCCATTGCGGGAGCGGATGCGGTGGCGAAAGGCACTGCAAAGGCCGTCCGCTTTTTTGACGCGGCATCGGTAACAGAGGCCTTCACAAAAGGTGCAGTATTGCTCGGCGATGCGGATGGCGAGAGCTACATGGTGCATGCCAGCCGTCGGGAAAAAGCAGGTGCGAGCGAGGTTCACGACGCGGACACCGACATCATTTACGTGCTCGAAGGGACGGCGACGATCGTCACCGGCGGGCACTCGGTCGATGCAAAAACGGTCGCACCGGGCGAGCATCGCGGCAGCGGGATCGAGGGCGGAGAGACGCGCCAGTTGAAGAAGGGCGATGTACTCATCGTTCCGAACGGCACGCCGCATTGGTTCAAGCAGGTTGACGGGGCGTTCCTGTATTACGTAGTTAAAGTGCGTTAGCAGGCCGGGGCCCGCAACACCGGCGGGCATCCGGTCAGGGAGAAAAGACAAATGAGATACATAGTTGGATCGTTGCTGCTGCTCGTGTCGCTGACGGCGACGTACGCACAGGAAGTGCCCACCGGAGATCCGGCCGCAACTCTCGACCTTGCGACAGAGGTTGGGGTCAAAGCCGTTGCAGGCGTATGGCGTTATAGCGATACCCGGATCATCGAGACAGATTTCTTTGCCGCCGGCGAAGACGGTCAACCGGGAAGCAGAAAGGTGAAAACCTACGACTACGCCCCGAGGGCCGGCGGGGCGGATTTTGACGATTCGTCGTGGGAGACGATCAAGGCGGCGGACATCTCGAAGCGTCGCGGAAACGGCCGGATCTCGTTCAACTGGTACAGGATGAACATTACCGTGCCGGAGACGGTCGGCGGTTTCGCGACAAATGGCTCGACGCTGGTTTTCCAAACGGCGCTCGACGACTACGCAGAGGTCTGGGTGGACGGCGAACTCGTCCGATATCTCGGGCAAAAGGGCGGATCGGTCGTCGCCGGTTGGAATGTGCCTAACCGTTTGGTCATTGGCCGCAACGTCAGGCCCGGACAGAAAATTCAACTCGCGGTCTTTGGGATCAACGGGCCGATCTCGAATCCGCCGACGAATTTCATCTGGGTTCGCGAAGCGAAGCTCGAGTTCTACACAGGCAACGGCGAAGGGCCGCGGGCGATAATGCCAAGCGAGGTCAATGTCGAGGTCGTTAGGCTTGACCCTGCGCTCGACCAGATCGTTGGCCGTAATCCGAAACTTTTCAAGCTTGCCGAGGGGTTCCAGTTCACAGAAGGCCCGGTTTGGACGGATGATGGGCTGCTTTTCAGCGATCCGAATGCAAACACCATCTACAAGTATTCGAAGGACGGCAAGCTCACCACATTTAAAACGCCGAGCGGCTACTCAGGTATGGACATTGGCGAATATCGACAGCCGGGCTCGAACGGCCTCACACTTGACCCGCAGGGGAATCTTGTCGTGAACCAGCATGGCAACCGGCGAATTGTGAGGCTTACGCCCGACGGCACGGAGACGGTTATCGTTGACCGATACGAAGGCAAGCGGCTGAATTCGCCGAACGACCTCGTTTACCGATCGGACGGCACGCTCTTCTTCACGGACCCGAACTTTGGGCTTCCAAAGTTTGGTGACGACCCGCGGAAGGAACTTCCACACACGGGCGTTTACTCGCTCTACAAGGGCAATCTGCAGCTGCTGGCGACTGAATTTACCGGACCGAACGGGATAGCTCTTTCGCCGGATGAGAAATATCTCTACGTCGGCAATTGGGATGACAACAAGAAGACGGTCTATCGCTACGAGCTGCAGGAGGACGGAACGGTGCGTAACGGCAGGCTCTTTTTTGATCTCACACCGATCAATGGCGAGGATGCAATAGACGGAGTTAAGGTTGACGTTGAAGGCAATGTGTATGTTTCCGGCCCCGGAGGGCTTCATATCCTATCCCGCGAAGGCAAGCATCTAGGAACGATCGTAACGCCGCAGCATGTGCACAACATGGCGTGGGGCGACGACGATGGCAAGACGCTTTACCTCGCGGCCCGTACCGGACTTTACCGGATGAGGCTTAACATCGAAGGCGTCAGGCCAACGGCGAGAAAACTTTCAATAAAGTAGGGCACCAGCAAAGGTGGATAAAGGAACGGCCGGCGAAGCACTGAAAGCTCGTCGGCTTTTTCTATCAGATTCGTGTTCGGAATTGAACGTCAGGGCTCAGGGGGCAGCAATTTTTCTTACCGCCGGAGCGGGAAAAATATTGAAGCTACGGGCTGTTTGTATTATGTTTGTGTTACATTGCCAATGCCGCAGGGACGGCCTTTCGCCCGTTGCCCGCACCGCCGCGGCCAGACCTCATTAATAGGGCAGGAAAAACCACGTGAAGCCAACAGACATTGCCGACCCCGAATACTTCCACAAAGTCGTAGATTGCCAGTACGCTTGCCCGGCCCATACGCCGGTGCCGGAGTACATTCGCCTGATCGCCGAAGGCCGATACACCGAGGCCTATATGATCAACTGGGACTCGAACGTTTTCCCCGGCGTTTTGGGAAGGACGTGCGACCGCCCTTGCGAACCGGCTTGCCGACGCGGCCGCGTAGAGGAAGAACCGGTGGCGATCTGCCGCTTGAAGCGCGTTGCGGCGGACAACCGCGACGACGTTCTTCCATATATGCCGCAGGGCCCGTTTCCGGCAAATGGCAAAAAGGTGGCTTTGATAGGTGCCGGCCCGGCAAGCTTGACGGTCGCTCGCGACCTTGCCCCGCTTGGTTATGAGATACATCTTTACGACGAGCAGATAAAGGGCGGCGGCTTCATGCGGTCGCAGATACCTGCATTCCGGCTGCCGGAATCGGTGCTTGACGAAGAGGTCGAGTACATTCTGCGGCTCGGGATACACACGCACTTTAAGCACTACGTTTCCTCGATGAAGGAGATGCTCGCGAAGGACTACGACGCGATCTTCGTCGGGACGGGTGCGCCGCGCGGCCGCGAGCTGAACATTCCGGGCCGCGAGGAGGGCGACGCGAACATCCATATCGGCATCAATTGGCTGGCGAGCGTTGCCTTTGAGCACACCGACAAGATCGGCAAAACGGTGATCGTGCTCGGCGGCGGAAACACGGCGATGGATTGCTGCCGGACGGCGCGTCGATTGGGCGGCGAGGATGTGAAGGTGATCGTCCGCTCGCCCTTTGAAACGATGAAGGCGAGCCCCTGGGAAAAAGAGGACGCGATGCACGAGGACATCCCGATCATCGATAACCACGTGCCGAAGAGCTTCGTCGTTGCGACCGACGAAGAGTGGTCAGTGGTCGGTGGTCAGTGGTCAGCCGGAAATCCAGCTCCGGAGAGCTACGGAATTGGCGACGCGAAACAAGGCTCCCCTCCTTACGAAGGAGGGGTGGACGCCGCTTCGGCGGACGGGGTGGTTCTCTCGGCAACCACCACGGAGCATAAGAGACTCCGCGGCATACTCTTCGAAAAAGTAGAAGCTGTTTATGACGAGAACGGAAAACGCTCGCTCGTGCCGACGGGCGAGCCCGAGGTCTTCTATCCGGCTGACGACGTTTTGGTCGCGATCGGGCAGGAGAACGCCTTTCCGTGGATCGAGCGTGATCTCGGCATCGAGTTCGACAAATGGGACGTACCGGTGCTGGACAAAGTGACCTTCCAATCGACGAACGCGAAGGTCTTCTTCGGCGGCGATGCGGCATTTGGCCCGGAGAATGTGATCACGGCGGTCGCCCACGGGCACCAGGCGGCGGTCTCGATCGACCTTTTCTGCCGCGGCGAGGACCTGATGAAGCGGCTGCCGCCGACGGTCAACCTCCAGAGCCAGAAGATGGGCATCCACGAATGGGCTTACGACAGCGCTATCGACCACGACAAGCGCTACGCGGTGCCGCAAGCGGAAAAGGCCATCACGCTCCGCAACCGGCGGCAGGAGGTCGAGCTCGGGTTTGACCGAATGACCGGTTACAAGGAGGCCGAGCGGTGCCTGAACTGCGATGTGCAGACCGTTTTCTTTGCACCGAAGTGCATCGAATGCGACGCCTGCGTCGATATCTGCCCGACGAGCTGCATCACCTTTACGCCCTTTGACGTTTTATCCGGAACGGAAGCGGAGCTGCGGGAGAAAACAAAGGTCCCGGCACTCAACACATCGCAGGACATCTATGTAGCCGATGGCCTCAAAACCGGCCGCATCATGGCCAAGGACGAAGACGTCTGCCTCCATTGCGGCCTCTGCGCCGAACGCTGCCCGACCGCCGCCTGGGACATGCAGAAATTCTGGTACAACGTAACCAAAGCCGGCGAGGTCAAATACGGCCCACGCGGAGCGGGCTCGTTCGTACAGCTAACGCGGAACGGAAATTGTGTTGTCTAGTTCTACGTTGAGTGTAGTGTGGTTGCGATTGCACCGCAGACCGTTGATGATCGATTTTGCCACATTCGAAGCTGATGAATGAGTCCGAACAACTTGTTAGCAAAGTATGCCGTAAGTCATTTCTCTCTTTTTGGAGCTACCCGACTCCATACAAAGACGATGGTGACGAGTTATGCGACACCCTCGTTGTGTGCAGCCCTGATGTTATTATACTTTCTGTCAAAGATATCGAATTTAAAGATACGGGAAGACCTACTATTGACGAAGCTCGGTGGAAACGGAGGGCGATCGAAGAATCCAGTAAGCAGATATACGGCGCGGAGCGATGGATAACTAACAACGGCGTAATCCGCGATTGTGACCGTGCTGCCACGGTTCAACTACCTGACCCATCAATCCGCAGGATTCACCGCGTTGCGGTCGCGTTCGGCAGTAAGGAAAAAGTTCCACTGACCTTTGGCGATTTTGGCAAAGGATTTATCCATGTCCTAGACGAAACGTCTTTGCAGGCCCTAATGACAGAGTTGGATACCGTCTCTGATTTTGTTCGTTATCTATCCGATAAAGAGACCTATTTAGGTAGCGGCACGTTAACACTTTTCTCCAAGGAAGAAGACCTCTTAGCCTTTTATGCGGTTAGCGGCTATGCATTTCCGACCGAGCCAACGATGTTAGTAATGGACGACGGGTTGTGGTCGGGCTTCTCATCGGCGCCAGAATTGTTAGCTCGAAACAAGGAACGTGAAGTTAGCTACCTATGGGACAATGTCATTGAGCGGTTTTTCGAGAACCTTGCGACGGACAACTATCGAACCCCTTGGGCAAACGATGACAAAACAAGAGATGACCTTGAATTAGCCGTTCGCGCGATGGCCCGGGAAAGTCGCCGGATGCGCAATTTCTTGGGCGAGTCCATCTCGGAACTCATCGGGCACTTTACCAATTTAAGTACCCGAGCTCGTATTTTTAACACCACGGAATCGCCTATCTGCTATGTCTTTATGGTCGCCGATTACGACGGCAACCGGGAACTGAGTTTCAAAGAACTGCAGGCGCGTTGTCTCGTCGCTCGTGGTCTGGATCACTCGAAAACAACCGTTATCGGCATTCTCTTCGAACTGACAGGTCGGCACGAAGGAGACGCGATAAATGGTTGTTATATCGACGTACCCGAATGGACTTCGGAATGGCAGGAACGGATGGATTTGTATCAAACTGAAATCGGTTTCTTTAAGAATCTCGCTCGTCCGACGGCCCGGTGAATTCCGGACTTCAATATATCGAGCACGAATCAATTTAAGTTTCATACAAAGGAGTTTTATGTACTCACGAAACGACTAGAGTTTTGGTCACTTTGCGACGTAAGTCGGACGAAAAATCGCCACTGCGAACTGAGGATAGTTACGATGAAAACATTGCCTTTTTTTATCCTAATGCTTTCCATAGTGTTCACAACGAATGTGATTGCACAGGACGAAAGCAAGCCTCCCACTGCAATCTTTGGCCGATCTGGGTTGGTCGAGTTGTCAAATATGGCGGGCGACTTGTCAGATTGTGCTAAAGCTCCGCGACCGTACACAGGGACGATCGTACAAAGGAAATTCGACGATGACGAAATTACACTTATCGGAATCATCATTCGTGATTCAAAGGATGAGCGTACCTTTCTCAACTTGGATTCCGACCAAATATCTCGATTGGACCGGGCGGCGCGTAGCAACCTTTCATCTTTTCTCGGCAAGGGGAAACGGATCAGAGCTTGGGCGTACATGTGTGGAGTCTCAGGCGGCGTGCAGTTTGCTAGTCGCGTTAAGGCTTTATGAACACGAAGGCAATCTTATGAATTCGAATTGGGAAAGAGTCTTGAACATGAGTTTTGCGGGGGTATATCCGCATTATGTGGCGAAGGCGGAGCGGAAGGGGCGGACGCGGGGCGAGGTTGATGAGTGCATCCGCTGGCTGACGGGATATACGCAGAAGGGGCTTGAGAAGGCGATCGAAAAGAAGATCAGCTTTCGCGAGTTCTTCGAAAAGGCACCGAAACTCAACCCGAACGCCCCGCTCATCAAAGGCGTAGTCTGCGGCGTCCGCGTCGAGGACATCGAAGACCCGCTAATGCAAAAGATCCGCTGGCTCGACAAACTCATCGACGAACTCGCCAAAGGCAAGAAGATGGAGAAGATATTGCGAACGGCGGAGTAATCAGGGTCAGAACCGGGAGCGGTAGCGACTGGGTTATTCGCGACAAGAATGATGGCTATCGAGATAGTTTGTAGATCTGGAAAACATAGACTTCGACTACGCGAGGATAAATTCTGGAGCCGTACAAACTGCCCGAAATGTAGGACACAAGCGGATTTCTTTCGATTGAAACGACTTATCGTAAAGCTCAAGCTACTGTGGTCGGTTCGAAAGGGACAGCTTGAGATACCGGATGAAATACGATTCGCAAACTTACGGTGGCGAATAGATCGACTAATCTCCGACGCCTGGCAGACCGGTGAAAAGATACCTAATCTGATATTGCCAACGTCGACAACTCATCAGTTATCGGTTGAAGAAACAATTAGGGCGTACTTAGCTCACATCGAACAAGTTGCGCCCGGCTTTTCTGTTCCAATCCGTGTACCGAGAGTTGAGCGAACTCACTTGGCTGATGAATCTGGTCAATTCGTCGTTAAGGACGGCTGGGTATCTATTACACTGTCTGAGGAGTTGATTGCGCAGACGAAAACCGTTAGAGCGGTTCTGGCTCATGAAGTATGTCATTACGTCCTGAATAATTCTGGCATCCGCGAGGATGAGACGGAGAACAATGAGAAGCTTACTGATCTGTGCATGTTTGTTTGCGGTCTCGGAGAAATCTTCATTGAGGGTTACAAGGACGAGATAGTTCATAAAGAGTACCGGGTCGGACATCGCTTGGGTTATCTGTCGGATGCGGAATATCAGTTCGCTCGTCGGTACGTCAAGAAAAAGTGGCAAACAGCCCCCCAAAGCGATGTCCTAGATCAGATGCGTAAGAAGATTACTGCTAGGGTTGGTGATTCCGCGATCACTGACAGGCTCTTAATGGATCAGAGACGTCGCTTTCCTTCAAGAAGTGAAAAAGAACTTTACCAGGGCGTGCTTGACGGTCTTGATAAACGATGAGTTCAACATCACGATTGATTCAAAGAGCTGAAACCCGTTCGACCGTTAAGTCGTCAATTGAAAATATGAGAAAACCGATCGCCGCGATGAATATGGATTTCGACGGGTTTTGCGACCATGTCGACGAACTTGCTAAGGGCAAAAAGAGGGAGAAGATCACCGAGACGGTGGATTACTAAGCGTTAGAACCGGGAGCGATAGCGATTGGGTTTTTCCAGGGCCGCAAGTGATATAATTTGCGAAGGTGAACGATATGTCAACACTTGCAGAAGCAGAGAAATTGATACTGAGTCTCTCGGAGAAAGAGCGCGCACATTTGATCGGGAAGCTCCTGCGTTCTCTGCGGCCGCCGCCGGGCGTGGATGGAAAAAATGCCGGTATTGCGGAAGCTTTGAGACGGAGCGACGAGTTGAAGAGTAATCCTGAGTTGGGAATTTCGATCGAAGAGCTCGATACGCGTATTCGCGAAAGGTTTGGATGGAAGTCATAGTTCACCCTAAGGTCGATGACGATCTTGTAGATCACATCGAGTATTATTCGCGTGAAGGCGGTTCCGAACTAGGCCTTGAATTCTATAACGAGTTTCTTAGGTGTTACTACATCATTGTAGAAAGAGCCGCATCATTTCCCCTTTACACGCCTCGATTGCGACGAATCAATTTCAATCGCTTCCCGTACCACATCCTTTTTGAGGTGCTCGGAGACGAAGTGATCCATGTAGTCGTGGTGAAGCACGACAGTCGCGATCCTGATTTTGGGTTGGACCGATAAGTATCAAATGGCTATAAACGATTTTGTAGTTAGGTTTGCTAACGTTAACGGCACCGGGTCGGCGTCGGCTAATGCCTTGTTTACGAAGGCGGTGTTTCGGATGGGCGTGCCGGTTACGCCGAAGAACATTTTCCCTTCGAACATCCAGGGCCTGCCGACGTGGTATGAGGTGCGCGTTTCGGAAAAGGGCTATCTCGGCCGGCGTGAGGGCGTTGACCTGATGGTGGCGGTCAATCCGCAGTCGATGAAAAAGGATTACGCGGACGTCCGGCCCGGCGGGTACTTTGTTTACGACAACACGAAGCCCCTCTCGCCCGAGTATGCCCGCGAGGACATTACGCACCTCGGCATACCGATGACGGCGCTCTGCAATGCCGAATACACCGATGCCCGCCAGCGGCAGCTTTTCAAAAACATCGTCTATATCGGCGCCCTTTCGACGCTTTTCGATATCGAATTTTCGGTGCTCGAAGGGCTTATCGGCGACCAGTTCAAGGGCAAGGAAAAGCTGATCGAGCCGAACATCCGGGCGCTGAATCTTGGTGTGAATTACGTGCGCGAAAATTACGCCCTTGCTGACGCGCAGGCTTCTGCACCTTTCTTCGATCTTCGCGTCGAACGCCGCGATCTGCTCGGCGACAAGATCTTATACAGCGGCAACTCGGCCTGCGCGCTTGGTGCCATTTATGCCGGGGCGACCGTCGCCGCTTGGTACCCGATAACGCCTTCGACCTCGGTCGTTGATGCCTTTGCGAGCTATGCTGCGAAGTATCGCGTCGATTCCGAAACCGGCCGCAACAACTATGCGATAGTCCAGGCCGAGGACGAGCTTGCCGCGATCGGTATGGTGATGGGCGCAATGTGGAACGGCGCCCGAGCCTTTACGGCGACGAGCGGCCCGGGCGTCTCGCTGATGAACGAATTTCTCGGGCTCGGCTATTTTGCCGAGGTGCCGACCGTGCTGATCGACGTTCAGCGGACGGGCCCTTCGACCGGAATGCCGACGCGGACGCAGCAGTCCGACATCCTGCTCGCGGCCTACGCCTCGCACGGCGATACGCGGCACCCGCTGCTCTTTCCGGCGACGCCGAAGGAGTGCTTTGAGATGACGGCCGATGCCTTTGACCTGACCGAAAGGCTGCAGACGCCGGTGATCGTAATGACCGACCTCGACCTCGGCATGAACGACCACGTAACGGAGCCGCTCGTCTGGGACGACAGCCGTTCGTATGACCGCGGAAAGGTGCTCACCGCCGAGCAGCTCGATGCGATCTACAGCAACGGGACCGCCTTCAAGGGCAAGTACGGCCGCTATCTTGATGTGGACGAGGACGGCGTTCCTTACCGAACCATCGCCGGGACGCACGTTACCAAAGGAGCCTTTACCACCCGCGGATCGAGCCGCGACGAATACGCCGTTTATACCGAGGACAGCGAGACCTACGTACGCAACGTTGACCGCCTGATGCGTAAATGGGAGACGGCGAAGGAGCTTGTCCCGCAGCCGGTTTTCTATCATCCGGGGATGAAGCACGAATCCGCCCCGGGCGATGTTGCAAAGGGTGAAAAGGACGGCGTGATATTTTTCGGCACGTCGATCTTCTCAGCCGAAGAAGCCATCGAAATGCTTGCCTCCGAAGGTATCAATTTGGATGCGATGCGTCCGCGGGCGTTCCCGTTCGGCAGAGCATTCAAGGAATTCGTCGATGCCCACGAACGCATCTTCGTCATCGAACAGAACCGCGACGCCCAGTTTCGCAGCCTGATGATGATCGAACTCGGCGTCGATGCATCGAAGCTCATCTCGGTCCTAAACTACGACGGCATGCCGATCACCGCCGACAATATTTACAGGCAGATCAAGGGACGTTGACTTGAGTGAGTATCGCGGCTTGCGATATTTGTCTTGACTCCATATCGCAATATGCGATAATTGAATTGCCAAAACTGATTTGGTGAGAATCATCAGCGAAAAAAGAATACGTGAGTTTTGGCGCGACAGGCCCGAAGCGGAAGGTTCGATGCGGGCTTGGATCAAAACTACTCGAAGTGCTTCCTGGAAGAAATTTTCTGAAGTCAGAGAAACCTATAATCATGCGGACATTTATGGAGGATGCGTGATCTTCAACGTAGGAGGCAACAAATATAGAATCATAGCTAAGTTAGCTTACGGTATTGGCGTCGTATTCATTCGATCGGTTCTAACGCATCGCGAGTATGACGAAAACAAATGGCAATCTGATTGTAAGTAGTTGAGGAAATTTGAATGGCATACAATCCGAAAATATATGGATCTCTATTAGCTGACACGCTGCCGGGCATAATAGAGTCGGATAAAGAATATGCCCGTGTCGAGTCCG
This sequence comes from Acidobacteriota bacterium, assembly GCA_019639235.1. Taxonomy (GTDB): domain Bacteria; phylum Acidobacteriota; class Blastocatellia; order Pyrinomonadales; family Pyrinomonadaceae; genus OLB17. The sequence continues at coordinate 130,171 of JAHBSG010000002.1, forward strand.
TTTTCAATGCACTCATAAGCAAGGGCGAAGCGCACCTTTCGCCTGAAGAAACGCGTTTATTCGGCCTATTGGCGAACCTTCTCGAAGAATATGAGAGCCGTACGCTCGAGCCACTGCCAGACCTGACGCCTCTCGAATTACTCGCCTCCTTGATGGAAGTTAACAGCTTGCGGCAAGCAGATATGACCGATGTCTTTGGCACACAAAGCGTAGTCTCCGAGGTACTCGCCGGTAAACGCGAGATAACAAAACGGCAAGCAAAAGCGCTTGCCGAGAAGTTTGCTATGAGAGTAGAGGCCTTTATCTAATGATGATCGAGCTCGACTTGGGCGACGACAAGCTTATTTCAGTCCTAAACTACGACGGCATGCCGATCACCGCCGACAATATTTACAGGCAGATCAAGGGTCGTGTGTGATGGATTTTGAGATCGTCAGCGAGATCACTCAGATAGAGACCATCGCCGTGGGGGTCGGTGTTCGAGATGGAAAAAAATTGCGGCGGCTTTACGGCGCCGGCAGATGGCGGAAGCTGAAAGGTATTGCTTCGGTTCGACTATTGAGTGGTAAGATACGAACTGCGGAGATACATTGGTACGAGGCTCACGGAATCGGAAAGCGGGAATTCAAACTGAAGCTGCCATTTCTTGATTGACCATGAAAAACAGCAAAACACAGTTCGCACTTTGTCTAAATAATCGCGACTACCCTGCATCTTTCGAGGTTGGGAAGCTTTACCGCGTGATCGAAGACGCTGACGCCGCGGCGGAGGGGTATTTGCGTGTGGTCGACGAAAGCGGTGAGGACTATGCATTTGCGACGAGCCGATTCCATTTGATCGAATTGCCGCCGAAGATCGAAAAGGAACTATTGAAGAGCGGCCTCGAACTCGCAGCCTGATGCTCGAAAGCGGAGCCGCCATGTCAGAACCGGGGGCAGTAGCGACCGGGTTATCTGAAAAGCTCATCTCGGTCCTCAACTACGATGGCATGCCGATAACGGCGGATAATATCTACCGGCAGATAAAGGGGTCTAACTAAATGCTATCGATTCAGAAATCAGCTTTGTTGTTCAGTTTCCTTCTCTGGGTTTCGTTAGTCGGGTATGCCCAGCAGCCGAAACCAAGCCCGTCGCCTGATTCGGTGGGCTCGCAGCCAGCGATCAAATCCTTCCAGGTCAACAGCGATTTGATGGGGCGGCCGATCCCGTATAACGTTATTTTCCCGGCGAACTACGAGATCGACAAAGAAGCCCGCTTTCCAGTCATTTACATGATGCACGGACTCGGTGGTAGCCATAAGATAACTAAATTGACATCTGCAAAGTACACCGACAAGCAGCGGGTAATAATGGTGTTTCTCGAGGGAGGAACCGGCTTTTACACGGATAGCGCGACCAAGCCCGCTGATAAGTGGGAATCTTACATCATTAAAGAGCTGATACCGGAAGTGGACAAGAATTTTCGAACTGTCGCCGACAGACGCGGGCGGGCTGTTGCCGGAGCATCAATGGGTGGATACGGCGCCTTGAAGTTTGGGATAAAATATCCCCAACTATTTTCCCTTGCGGTCTCATGGAGCGGAGCTGTTAACGTGACTGCGTTTCACGATGCCACCGATCTGCCGTCAATTCCTTTCCTTAAACAAACGCTGACAACTGTATTTGGTGATGGTGAAGACCGAGCTACCGTTCATGCTAACGACCTCTTCAAGCTATTCTCGGAATACCCGACCGAAAAAATAAGGGATCTGCCATTCTTCTATCTTGATTGCGGAACCGAGGACGAGCTTGGATTGTTCAAGCCAAATCGGGATCTTGCGGGGATTATGTTTGATCGGAAGATACCTCATGAATATCGCCAGTTTCCTGGTGGCCACGACGTTTTTCCGGCAAACACCTTTCCGGATCTTTATGACTTAAGTACGCGAATCTTCGCCAAACAATTGGCTGCTCAGGGCTCTAAATGACATATGACATACGTAAGATCCATTTTCAGACATCCGGCGTTGCCGAAGAACGACCTTGGGTACACGGTCGATTATTATGAGGGCTCGCTTTCGACGCTTTGTGCCGGGTGCGGGCATGATTCGATCAACGCGGCCATCGTGCAGGCTTGTTGGGAGATGAACATCGAGCCGCACAAGGTGGCAAAGCTTTCGGGCATCGGGTGTTCGTCGAAGTCGCCGGCGTACTTTTTGTCGAATTCGCACGGCTTCAACTCGGTCCATGGCCGGATGCCTTCGGTCGCGACCGGTGCCAATCTCGCCAACCGCGATCTGTTCTATTTTGGCGTTTCGGGCGACGGCGATACGGCCTCGATCGGGATGGGCCAGTTCGTCCACGTCGTCCGCCGCAACCTCAAGATGGTCTATCTTGTGATGAACAACGGCTGCTACGGCCTGACCAAGGGGCAGGACTCGGCAACCGCCGACGCAGGCTCGAAAAACAAGACCGGCCACGAAAACCTCTTTGCCGCTATCGACCTCGCGAGCCTGGCGATCGAGCTCGGAGCGACCTTTGTCGGGCAAAGTTTCTCCGGCGATAAGGAGCAACTCGTGCCGCTGCTCAAAGCGGCAATGCGGCACAACGGCTTTGCGTTCCTTAACGTGATCAGCCCGTGCGTCACCTTTAATAACAACGTCGGCTCGACCAAGTCCTACGATTACGTGCGCGAGCATATGGCCGCGACGGCGACTATGGACTTCATCCCTATGATGCATGAGATAAAGACCAGCTACGAATCGGGCTCCGTCAAGGACCTGACGATGCACGACGGCTCGGTCATTCACCTGAATAAGCTTGCGAAGGATTGGGACCCAACCGACCGGCTCTCGGCGACGAACGCCGTCCGCGAGGCAAAGCGGCGGGACGAGATCCTGACCGGATTGCTTTACATCAACGAGAATTCGACCGACCTCCACGAACTGCTCGAGACCAGCGAGCGGCCGCTGAATTCGCTCGCGGAAGCTGACCTTTGCCCCGGTTCTGCCGCCCTCGAAAAACTCAACGCCGGCCTCCGTTAGCCGCGGTCGACGGGTACGGGGTGAATTGACTTCCGCGGCTCGGTTCCCGCGGTTACCACTTGCTCCAGCCCGTTCCGGCACCGGAGCTATAGCCGCCCTTGCGGTTGCCGGCAATGCTGCCTTTGGGTTGCGGTACGTGTTTGGGAATCGAAAGTTCTGCGGCCGAGATGCCGTTCTTTTTTGCGTATTCGTGGGCAAGTTTCTCCGCCATTTCGTCCCGTACCTTGCGTTCGGCAACTTCAGCCGTCACCTTCGCTCCTCCGCGGACACCCCGTACTGCCACCCCGACACCGGTCAGCACTAAGCCTACTTCAGCGACCTGGCCGGCGGTCTTTGCCACCTTTAAAACCTTTACGGCGATCCCGGCCCCTGCACCGGACCGCTCGGCATATGCGGCCAGTGCTTCGGCGTTGTACTGTACTAGGATCGCTGCAATTACCAGGTAGGCCTGCGAGGCAAGAACGTTACCGCCGATGTTTGAGTGAAGCGCTTTCAGGTAAAGGTCTCGCGGCCTGTTCCATATACTCCTTTTCGGCAGGTCCGCACCGCCGAGGAAGTCCGATATCTCAGCCACACCAAAAAAGGCATTACGGTGTCGGCTGATCAAACGCTCGTGTTCCTCGATGACGCTCTCCATTTCGACACTAAGCCTGGTTAACTCTCTCTTCAGCGTCATCTGTACATGGCCGGTGTGAACCGCCGTATAGTACCCTGCTCCAAGCATGGTCGCCGAGAGAAGTTCGTCGCGATCGATCTTTCCGTCCTTGGTCGGTATAGCGTCGCCGTCATAACCGAGCGAAAGCCACAATTTCCATTTCCGCGGATCCTTGATATGCGACGATGGGTCCTCGGCGTCCCGCACGTAGGGTTGGGTCACCCGCAGCCAGATGCCATTGGAAGCTATCGTGTTTCGTACCTTATTGAGATAAGCGGCTTCGTCCGGGTTGTCGGTTCGCGGAATCAGGGCATCCGCAGAGAGCAGCTTGTTGACATCAAGGCGAATGTGATAGTCCTCTTCAGATACAAGGATCATCTTGTCATAGATCCGCTGGGCCTTTTCCACGATTTCCGGATCGCGATTGACCTGTGACCCGATCTGCGATGTTACGGAGCGGCGGTAGATGTCGTCCGCTTCCTTTTTTAACTCCGGATTCAGCACCGCTGCATCCAGCAGATCTTGTATATGCTGGACCTGTTCCGCCGAAAGTGCGGCGGCAAGCCCGGGCATTGTGGCGATCAACTGTTTAGCATCGACCGCACCCATCGCGGCCGCCTTCTGCCGGTCTCCCCTGCGACGTCCCATAGCTTTCCTCCGGATCCGCTTGGTACTTTTGAAATCATGCCCAGTGAATTGACGTAGGATACTTTGAATATTGCTGTGAAATCAACGCTTTTTTCGCACGCGGCTCATCGGCTATCTTTTTGGAACCGCCCGGTCACGACCACCATTCGCAGAGAGGCTTATTTATGACTCATGGTGAACGGGGCCGGATGCTATTTGCCGAGGCCGCGGGGTCGATGGTGCGGTGCCGATGCCGTAGGTGACGGCCGTTGCGGCAAGGGCTTGGCGGAGGCGGGTGCGGGCCCGCGAGAGGCGGGACATAACGGTGCCGATAGGGATCTGAAGGATCTCGGCTACTTCTTTGTAGTCGAATTCGTGAACATCGGCGAGCAGGACGACCGAACGATAATGCTCGGGAAGGGCGTTGAGAGCCTCAATAACCTCGCGGTCGGTCAAGGTTTCCGGGACCGGCTCGGTTCCCGGCGAGAGCTCGAAAACAAGTTCATCTGCCTCGGTGACGTACTTTGCCCGCGTGATCATTTTCCGGCGGTGATGATCGTATTTATTAAAGAGTATTTTGTAGAGCCAGGCACGGCAGTTGGTTCCGGGCTCGTATTGGTCGAACGACTTCCACGCCTGCATATAGGTCTCCTGCACGAGGTCGTCGGCATCGATCCTGCTTCGGGTAAGCCGCAGGGCGGTCCGGTAAAGGTCGTTGATGTGCTGCATCGCTTCGGCTTCGAAGATCTCGGGTGTGTTCTCGCTCATTTTTTTCGCTCCGGGACGGCCTTGAAACTGGCGTCTTTAACCCTTAGTCGGAGAGCCGAGCGATTCCTTACAGATTTTTTTCGTGAGGGCCGGTTCCGCTTTCTTGAAGCCGGCCGAGCTAAGCGGCGGCCCTCAGAGCTTGTTCTTCTTCGGCATCAGACGGGGATGAAACGGTCGGGGCACGAAGCGTCAGGAACTGAACCGGATCCTTTTTGAAGACGAGGTCGAGCGTCCAATCCATCGCGACGCGGAGCTTCTTCTCGAACCGGGGAAGTTTCATCAGATAGATCGTCCGCCAGAGCCACCATGCAATGAAGCCGGAAAAGTTGAAGCCCAATATCTGGGCGACGCCGGTGCGGCGGCCGAGGGCTGCGAGTTGGCCAAGCGTTTCGAACTTGAACTTCTTTGGGCTGCCGCCGTTGATCGCCGCAATAATGTTGCGGGCAACGGCCTTGCCCTGCCGCATCGCGTGCTGTGCGGTGGGCGGGTGAAACTTTCCATCGGCCTTGGGTATTGCGGCACAATCGCCGACGGCCCAGAGGCCTTCGAAGCCGGGAACGCCGAGGAACTCATTCGTGCAGAGCCGGCCGCGGTCCTTTTCGCAGGGAAGCGGCCCGAGCATCGGGTTCGGAGCCGTACCGGCGGTCCAGATGACGGAATTGGAAACTATGGTTTCGCCGGAGCTTAAGGTCACCGTGTTGCCATCGACACCGGAAACGAGCGTGCCGAGCTTGATCTCGACACCGCGGGCAGTGAGTTTCTCCGCGGCGTATTTGCCGAGCTTATGACTGAGCTCGGGCAGGATGACATCTCCGCCATGGACGAGGATCACGCGGAGCATTTCTTCGCGAAGATTCGGATAAAAGCGAACTGCGGCTCGAAGAAAGTCGTTGATACCGGCGATGGTCTCGACCCCGGCGAACCCGCCGCCGGCGACGACAAAATTGAGCAGCGGCTCGCGGACTTTCGGGCAGCACTCGAAATCGGCTTCCTCAAGGTTCGAGATCAGATGATTGCGAAGATAGATGGCATCGCCGAGCGACTTCATCGTTAACGCATTTTCCTCGAGGCCCTTATTGCCGAAGAAGTTTGTTATCGAACCGAGCGAGAGGACGAGGTGATCGTACTTCAGGTCGTGAAAATGCGGGTCTTTGCCGTGGGAAACTGTGACCGCCTTGTTCGCGACGTCGATCGACTCAACGTCCCCGTTAAAGATGTTCACATGCTTGAGCAGCTTGCGGACGGGGCTAACGATGTGGGTAATGTCGAGGTCGCTGGCGGCTACCTCATGAAGCATCGGCGTAAAGAGGAAGAAGTTCTCGCGGTTAACGAGCGTTACTTCGACATCTTTATTACGTGCGATCGTCCGGTCAAATTCCAGAGCGGCGTACATTCCGCCGAACCCGCTTCCAAGGATCACGATTCTTTTCTTATCTGACATCTTAAAGCTCTCGCGGCACACTTCTGCCGGAACAACCAGATCGCGTGAAGTGCCGTATTTATTCCAGCCGCAGACGTGAAAGTAATTGGAATATTCCGGGCAGCACGAAAGATTAAGTTCGGGTGAGGCCTGAGATCGGGTACAGCAACACGGGGAAAAGATGAGCAACAACAGCGAAATCGGCGGCAACGGAATAGACGGAGCGAGTTCGTACCTGCGGGAGCGGGCGGCGATCTATCGTCTGAAGCCTGATCATCGTTCGGGGCAAATGTCTTTTGCGGAATTTGTGGAATACGATCGAATTCGCTCCGCGATGATCCGTGCCATCGAGCGAGAGGCTGCTCCCGAGTATTTGAAGGAAGATATCCGGAGGAGTATAAAGAGGTAGAAAATGGTTCGGCAGGCGGCGATATTTGACGAGAGTGCGGGACCATCGGCAATGGAACACACGGCCGAAGCAAGTACCGTTGCGTGGAATATCGATCCCGGCAAATGGGTCGATGACCATGGCGACTATCTTTTCCGATACGCTTTCGTGCGGCTCCACGATGAATGCCGTGCCGAGGATGCGGTCCAGGAAACGCTGCTCGCCGCACTGAAGAACTTAAATACCTTCGGCGGGCGAGCCTCTGAAAGAACCTGGCTGACGGGCATCTTAAGAAACAAGATCGTCGATATAATAAGGAAAAGCTGCCGAGAGGTGGTGCTTGACCCGACAGAGACGGACCTTTCGGATTTTGACCCGCTCTTCGAACGGGAAGACGAATTCAAAGACCACTGGAGCGACACGCTCAGCCCGCGGATATGGAAACGCTCGCCGGAGGATGCACTGACGGAGAGCGAGTTCTTCGGTGTGCTTCATGCCTGCGTCGCAAAGCTTCCGCAGCGGACCGCCGCCGCTTTTAGCCTCCGCGAAATGGACGAACTCGAGACCGGCGAGGTGTGCGAAGTGCTCGGCATCTCGGAAAGCAACTTTTGGGTGATAATGCATCGTGCGAGAATGTCATTGAGGAGATGCATCGAGCTTAACTGGTTCATGAGGCCGCAATAATGGAAATGACGACGAGACAAGAATTGCGGCGAGAATTCAATCGCTTTCTGCTGAGGCGGCTTCCGCCGTGCAAGGAGATCGCGATGCTGATCTCGCAGTCGCTCGACCGGCGGCTCGGGCTTCGCGAACGGCTGATCCTGCGGCTGCACCTTGTTGCCTGCCGTCCGTGCGAACGTTATCTTCAGCAATCTGAGTTTCTTAGTTCGGCGATAGATGTAATGAACGACGACGAAAAGGAAGCTCTTTACGAGGGTGCGTTGAGCGCGTCGGCCCGCGAACGCATCAAGTCCGCACTTCGCTCGGCGGCTCCGCTTGCTGCCTTTACCTGCCTTTTCCTGGGCTGAGGCCTGCAGTCCGTCCGGGCGTTTGAGGCCCGATCCCAACCTTTCGAATTCGATTGGAATTAAATCAGAGCATCACGTGATAATCCGTTGGAGGAGAAACGTGATGCGAGACGCAGCAATACTTCACGGCCACAGCCATAACACGAATCGATTTTCGACCATCCCGATCCGCGAAAAGCTCGGAGCCGACAAGGGCCTGACGGGCCGCGGTGTGAGGATCGCATTTCTTGACTCGGGATTCTTCCTGCATCCGGACATCGCCGACCGCATCGTCGAGTTTCACGACGTAGCCGGCGAGCAAACCGAGCTCCGTGCAGACAGATCCGAAGGCCATCAATGGCACGGCACGCAGACGGCCGTCGTTTGTGCGGGTGGCGGCGATCTTTCCGGCGGCACCTATAGCGGCCTGGCGTCGAGGAGCGAACTCATCCTGGTCAAGGTCTCGAGTGCGGGAAGCATCAGCGATAGCGAGATAGAACGCGGCCTGGAGTGGATACTCGAGAACCACACGCGGCTCGGCATCAGAGTGCTGAACGTATCGCTCGGCGGAGACTGCGACCTTACGCTTAAAGAGAGCCGGGTGAACCAATTGGCCGAGCGGCTCGTCAGGGCCGGTGTGGTCGTTGTGGTCGCCGCCGGAAATTCGAGCGAGCGGCGTTCGATACCGCCGGCGAGTGCACCTTCGGTCATAACCGTCGGCGGATACTCGGATGAGAATCAAAAAGAGCGGGATCGGTTCGGGCTTTACCATTCGAGTTTCGGTTCAACGGCGGATGGCCATATCAAGCCCGAGGTGATCGCTCCGGCTATGTTCGTCGCCGCACCGATCTTGCCGTATACGGAAGAGTATCGGGTCGCCGAGCGGCTGACTGAAATGCTGAACCAGCCTGACTACGCTTTCCGCGAGAGTTTCATCAAACACTGGGACGCAGCCGGCTTGCCCGAATATCTGCTTTCGACCGACGTCGCCACCGCGCGCATCGCGGTCGAACGCGAGATGGAGAACCGCAAGATCGTCTCGACGCATTACCAGCACGTTGACGGAACTTCTTTCGCGGCACCGATAACGGCATCTCTCGTCGCTCAGATGCTTGAGGCAAATCCAAGGCTCGGGCCTACAGCAATAAAGGACATTTTGGTCTCGACCGCGACACGGCTTGGCGGCCAGGCGGCGATAAGGCAGGGCTTCGGTATGATCAACGCGGCAGCCGCCGTTCGGCGGGCACGACGCGAACAGCACACATTACCTCACGGCACGCTTTGTCCGCCGCGGGTCGAGGGTTCGCGGGTCGTATTCGGCTTCCACGACGACCTTGCCCGCGAGGTCTCGCTGGCCGGCGACATGAACGGATGGGACCGCGAGGCGACGCGGTTTGACCGAACGAGCAACGGGCTTTGGCAGGCTTCGATCCCGGTGCCGCCGCCTGGGCGATACCGCTACAAGTTCATCATTGACGGCGTCCGCTGGGCGGAAGATCCGACACACGGAAGGAAGGAAGACGACGGTCATGGCGGATTCAATTCGATCCTGGAGATCGCCTGAGTTCCCAATTAAAGACAGGTTGGCTGTTCTATGACGCCGGTTGAAGAGGTTTCAGCCGGCGTCTTTCATTACCGACGCGAAGTGGAATAAAGGCGGCGGCGGCGGTGATATCGAGTTCGTGAGCCAGACGCTTTCAACCGCGAGGAGACATCTTCCCGAATACCTGATCGAAGCATGGTGCCTCGGCACGTTCATGTTTTCAGCGTGTACGTTCGGTGTGCTTGTTTTTCATCCTTCGTCGCCTGCGTCCGGAATCGAGCCGCTAGCCCGCGGTGTGCTAATGGGCATCGCGATGGGGCTTACGGCGATCCTGATCATCACGTCACCTTGGGGCAAGCGTTCCGGGGCTCACTTCAACCCGGCGGTGACTCTCGCATTTTATCGGCTCGGCAAGATCAGCGGCACCGACGCCGCGTTCTATGTTCTGGCACATTTCATCGGCGGGGTTCTTGGCGTGCTCCTAGCATGGGCGATCTTTGGCGACCGGCTCGCCGCATCGACAGTGAATTTCGTTGTCACGGTGCCCGGCGTTTATGGCACATCGGCGGCAGCGGCCGGCGAGTTCCTGATCGCCTTCGTGCAGATGACCTTGATCCTGGTCATCTCAAATACGATGCGGCTTTCACGATTCACACCGTTCATCGCCGGGACAATGGTCGCACTTTACATAGCGATCGAGGCACCCGTCTCAGGAATGAGCATGAATCCGGCACGGACGTTTGCCTCAGCGGCGGTCGCCGGACATTGGGACGGTTGGTGGATCTACTTTACGGCGCCGCCCGCAGCGATGCTCGCCGCAGCCGAGGTGTATGCACGGAGCCGCGGTATACACAAGGTGCTTTGCGCAAAGCTCGACCACACGGGCCGTTCACGCTGCATTTTCAACTGCGGCTACCACGATGCGGAACCCGAAGCGATCGAGGTTACGAAGGACAGGCGGTTTGCGAAAACGGCGGCAGGGCTTTTCTAAGTATTGGTTGAAACTTTATGACGAACGGACATTACGACTTGATCATCATCGGAACGGGAGCGGGCGGTGGAACGCTCGCACGCAAACTTGCACCTTCCGGCAAGAAGATCCTCATCCTCGAACGCGGCGATTACGTAAAACGTGAACCGGACAACTGGAACTCGCGAGCGGTCAACGTCGAGGGCAAGTACAACACGAAAGAGGTCTGGTACGACCGCGACGGCAAGCCGCTCCATCCGCACACGAACTACAACGTCGGCGGGAACACTAAGTTCTACGGAGCCGCTCTTTTCCGGATGCGCGAACGCGACTTCGGCGAGCTCAAACACTACGACGGGATCTCGCCGGCATGGCCGATAACGTACGACGAACTCGAGCCTTTCTATACTCAGGCCGAGCAGATGTATGAAGTGCACGGCAATCGCGGCGAGGACCCGACCGAGCCATGGGCTTCGGCACCGTACGCCGCCGCCGCGGTCAGCCACGAGCCTCGTATATCCGAGCTTGCGGAAGACTTTGCAGCCGCGGGAGTAAGGCCCTTCCACGTGCCGCTCGGCATTCGGCTGAAGGAAAATGACCGCAAGAGTATCTGCGTCCGCTGTGCGACCTGCGACGGTTTTCCGTGTCTTCTGAATGCGAAATCCGATTCGCAGGTTTGCGGTGTTGACCATGCGACCGAGCGGCCGAACGTGACGCTGCTGACGAACGCCAAAGTTACGCGGCTCGAGACGGACGCAACCGGAAGAAGCGTCTCGTCGGTCGTGGTCGAACGCGAAGGCCGGATCGAGTCCTACTCGGCGAGCATCGTTGTGCTTTCGGCCGGTGCGATCAATTCGGCAGCCCTACTGCTTCGTTCGGCAAACGAACGGCACCCGAACGGGCTTGCGAACAGCTCGGACCAGGTCGGTCGAAACTACATGGGCCACGTTAACTCGGTCCTGCTCGCGGTCTCAAAATGCCCGAACCCGACGGTCTTTCAGAAGACGCTCGGCGTGAACGATTTCTATTTCGGCACACCGGATTTTCCTTTTCCGATGGGCCATATTTCGTTCGTCGGCAAGCTCGATGGCGTCACGCTTTCGGCCGGTGCCCCAAAGATAACGCCGGGCTTTACGCTCGAGATGATGGCCCGCCATTCGCTCGACTTTTGGCTGACGACCGAGGACCTTCCGCGGCCGGAAAATCGCGTAACGCTGAATAAGCAGGGCGACATCGTGCTCGACTACACGCCGAACAACCTGGAGCCGCACAAGCGGCTGCAGGCAAAGCTCAAGGAGCTGATGAAAAGTCAGCGGGCCTGCAAAATGCACGGCCATGAGTGCCACCAGGGCCTCTTCTCGCGGAACCTCTACCTCGGGCAACAGATCCCGCTTGCGGGCGTTGCCCATCAGAACGGAACGGTGAGGTTCGGCGATGACCCGGCGACATCGGTGCTTGACCGCAACTGTAAGGCGCATGACCTCGACAATCTCTACGTTGTTGACGGCGGGTTCTTTCCATCAAGCTCGGCCGTTAACCCGGCCCTTACGATCATGGCAAACGCCCTTCGCGTAGGCCGGCACATTCTTGAGAGGCTGGGATGACACGAGCGAATATCACAATAGATTTCTTCCGAATACGGCGGGCAGTTCTTCTCGCTTTTGCGATCTTTGTCCTGATCGCCTCGGCCGAGGCGGCAGCGGTAAAGAGGATCGAGTCGGTCGGCTTTACCGTCTCGGACATGGACAGGGCAATCGATTTTTACCGCGATGTGTTGACCTTCGAAGTAGAAAGCGACACGGAGATACATGGACGCGAGTACGAACTTCTGACCGGAGCTTTTGGAGCACGGTCGCGGATCGTCCGGCTTCGGCTCGGCGACGAGGTGATCGAACTGACCGAGTTCTTGACGCCCCGCGGACGGCCGATCCCGCAGGACTCGCGGAGCAACGACCTCTGGTTTCAGCACGTGGCGATCATCGTTTCGGATATGGACGCTGCGTACGCACGGCTCCGGGCGAACAAGGTCGAACACGCCTCGACCGGGCCGCAGACACTGCCAGAGTACATCAAACCGGCGGCCGGCATCCGTGCATTCTATTTCAAGGACCCGGACGGCCATGTGCTTGAGGTGCTTGAGTTTCCGCCGGACAAGGGAAAAGAGAAATGGCACCGGCTGGCGGAAGGCGGACGGCTTTTTCTCGGCATAGATCACACGGCGATCGCGGTGAGCGATACGGACCGGAGCCTTGGCTTTTACGGCGATAAGCTCGGGCTGCGGGTCGCGGGTGAGAGCATGAACTACGGCCCGGAACAGGAACGGCTCAATAACGTCTTTGGTGCAAGGCTTCGGATCACGGGCCTCGCGACGCCGGAAGAGGGAATCGCTGTCGAGTTCCTCGAATATCTGGCTCCGCGAACGGGCGGGCCATACCCGCGTCCTTCCGCCGCAAATGACCTTTGGCACTGGCAAACGAGCTTCGTTGCAGACAGCATTTCCTTCGTCGAGATGCTGAAAGCGGAATATGTTTCGAGTGGAACGGTATCTATACCAAAAGGTCCGCTGGGCTTTAGCCGGGCGGCGACTGTGCGTGACCCGGATGGGCACGCCGTGAGAATCATTGAAGTTGGAGAAAAGATAAAATAATGATCATTACGGGAAAGAGAATATTGATCTTTACGGCGGCGATCGCGGCCGCAGCAATTATCGGAGCATGCTCTAAACAAAGCACGCAACTCGGATTCAATGCATCGGCCGACGGCCTTGCACTTGATGGCTATGACACTGTCGCCTATTTCGTGGTAGGGTCGGCCGCCAAGGGTGATCCGAGGTTCAAGCACGTCTGGAACGGTGTCACCTGGTATTTTTCATCCGAAGAGAATATGAAAACCTTTCAGGCCGAACCTGAACGCTATGCTCCGCAATATGGCGGCTATTGCTCGTATGCGGTATCGGAAGGGTACACCGCCGATGGCGACCCCGAGGCCTGGAAGGTGGTCGATGGTAAGCTGTATCTTAACTACAACATGGACGTAAAGGCGACCTGGGAAAAGAAGCAGAGTGAACGCATCGAGAACGCGAACAAGAACTGGGAGGCCTTTAAAACAAAGCCGCCGGTGAAAAAGGGCTGATCCGCAAGAAACAGTGGAGCAAATTGGGGGCGGCTCTGTCGCTCCCTTTTTATTTTCGATCTCAGCCCGCCGAAAGGAATAAAGCGGTAATGAGCAGGAATTGGTGACGTGATGAAAGCAGAAGCGAAACGCCTTAAGGAGGCCGACGAAAGAAAGAAGGACTGGCGTGGCTGGGGGCCATATCTGAGCGAGCGGTCGTGGGGAACGGTCCGCGAGGACTACAGCGCCGACGGCTCCGCCTGGGACTATTTTCCGCACGATCATTCGCGTTCGCGAGCCTATCGTTGGAACGAGGATGGCATTGCCGGCATCAGCGACCGCAATCAGGAGCTTTGTTTTTCGCTGGCGCTGTGGAACGGCCGCGACCCGATCCTCAAGGAGCGGTTCTTTGGCCTGACCGGCAGCGAGGGCAACCACGGCGAGGACGTAAAGGAACTCTATTACTACCTCGATTCGACCCCGACGCACTCCTACATGAAGATGCTCTATAAGTATCCGCAGGGCGAATTTCCCTACGAGCAGCTTCTCGAAGAAAACAAGAAACGCGGCCGCGGCGAGATGGAATTCGAGCTGTTGGACACGGGTATCTTCGACGATGACCGATACTTCGACGTCTTCGTCGAATACGCAAAGGCAGGCGCCCACGACATCCTGATCCGAATAACTGCCGCGAACCGCGGCCCTGAGGATGCGGAATTGACGCTGCTCCCGACGCTTTGGTTTCGCAATACGTGGTCGTGGAACGGTATCGATGAAGGAAAGAGCTTGGAGCTTAAGGCGCCCGGGAAGATCCTGTCGCGGTCGACTTTGCTCGGCGAATGGGAACTGCATTACGAGGCGGACGGCGCAGAGCCGATCTTCACCGAAAACGAAACGAACACCGAAAGGCTTTACGGCTCTGCCAACCGCACGCCCTATGTGAAGGATGCTTTTCACCGATACGTTGTCAACGGCGAGGCCGATGCGATAAACCCGCAGCAACGCGGGACGAAAGCGGCGGTCAGCTTCCTGCGGACCGTTCCTGCCGGCGGCGAGGTCTCGATCCGGCTTCGACTGTCGAAACAGCGACGCGGTGCTACAGATCCGTTCAAGGAATTCGAAAGCGTATTCGAGAAGCGAGAGGCCGAGGCCAATGAGTTCTATCGCGGGTTGAGTCCGGAGGGACTTTCCGCCGATGCTGCGAATGTTCAGCGGCAGGCATTTGCCGGGATGCTCTGGTCAAAGCAGTTCTATCATTACGTGGTACGCGAATGGCTCGCGGGCGACCCGGCGATGCCCGCTCCGCCGGAGTCGCGAAAGAGCGGCCGCAATAGCGACTGGGGACATCTCTTTAACGCGGACGTCATCTCGATGCCGGACAAATGGGAGTATCCGTGGTATGCGGCCTGGGACCTGGCATTTCACTGCATTCCGCTGGCGTTGGTCGATGCCGGCTTTGCAAAGCGGCAGCTCATCCTGATGCTCCGTGAATGGTATATGCACCCGAATGGGCAGATACCGGCATACGAGTGGGCGTTCGGTGATGTGAATCCTCCGGTCCACGCGTGGGCCGCGATGCGCGTTTACCAGATCGACAAAAAACGCACCGGCAAAGGCGACCGCAAGTTTCTCGCCCGTGTATTTCAGAAACTCCTGCTCAACTTCACGTGGTGGGTCAACCGGAAGGACGCCGAGGGCAACAACGTCTTCGAAGGCGGATTTCTGGGCCTCGACAATATCGGTGTTTTCGACCGTTCAAGGCCGCTGCCGACCGGCGGCAAGCTTGCCCAATCCGACGGCACAAGCTGGATGGCGATGTACTGCCTCAACATGCTGGCGATCGCTCTGGAGCTTGCGGCCGAGGATGACACCTACGAAGACCTGGCCAGCAAGTTCTGGGAGCACTTTCTTTTCATTGCGAACGCGATGAACCGGCTTGGCGACGAAGGCATCTCGCTTTGGGACGAGGAGGACGGCTTCTACTACGACGTTCTGCATTTTCACGGCGACGGCAATACGCCGCTCAAAGTAAGGTCGATGGTCGGGCTGATACCGCTCTTTGCGGTCGGGACGATCGAGCCGGAAGTGCTCGATAGGCTCCCGGATTTCAAGCGGCGGCTCCATTGGTTCATCGAGAACCGGCCTGACCTGATCGGCAACGTCTCATGTATGAAGACGCCGGGCGAAGGCGAGCGTCGGCTGCTGGCGGTCGCATACCGCGAACGTCTCGAACGTGTGCTGAAGGTCCTGCTCGATGAGAACGAGTTCCTCTCGCCGCACGGCGTTAGGGCACTCTCGCGTTTCCACCTCGACCGGCCCTTCGAGATGCAGGTCAAAGGCGAAGTGCACCGAGTGGATTACGAACCGGGCGAATCGACCAGCGGGCTTTTTGGCGGCAACTCGAATTGGCGAGGGCCGATCTGGTTTCCGGTGAACTACCTGTTGATCGAATCGCTCCAGCGGTTTCATCACTACTACGGCGACGGCCTGAAGGTTGAATGCCCGACCGGCTCGGGGCGGATGATGAACCTCTGGGAAGTTTCGCAGGAACTCTCGCGGCGGCTTTCACATATCTTCTTGAAGGATGCCACGGGCCGTCGGCCGGTTTTCGGCAACGACCGGAAGATGCAGGAGGACCCGAACTTCCGCGACCACGTCCTGTTCTATGAATACTTTCACGGCGACAACGGCCGCGGCGTTGGGGCAAGCCACCAAACGGGGTGGACGGGACTGGTAGCAAAGCTCTTACAGCAAAGCGGCGAATGAGAGATAGACCGAAATCGAAATAAGGACAAAACGAACATGAAAGCGATAGCAGTTAAGCCGGGCGTTCCGGATTCAGTACATCTGGTAGAAATGTCAAAGCCATCGGTAGATGATGTGCCGCTTGGGCGAGGAGTCTTGGTGAAGGTGCTCCGCGTCGGGGTTGACGGTACGGACAAAGAGATCAACAACGCCGAGTACGGTGCGGCACCCGAAGGCGAGGATTTTCTGGTGATCGGGCATGAAGGCTTTGGTGTGGTCGAAGAGGTCGGGCCGGCGGTCAGCGAACTAAAGCCCGGCGACTATGTCGTCGCGACGGTAAGACGGCCGGGCGGCAGCATCTATGACCTGATCGGCACGAACGACATGACGACCGACGATCAGTACTTTGAACGCGGCATCAATCTGCGGCACGGGTTTCTTTCGGAATACTACGTAGAAGACGCGGAGTTTGTCGTGAAGATCCCGCGGGGTTTGAAGAACGTCGGCGTTCTACTCGAGCCGATGACCGTAGTGCAGAAGGGCATAACACAGGCCTATGAGATACAGCGGCGGCTTCGCGTTTGGCGGCCGCGGCGTGCAGCCGTGCTCGGAGCGGGGACCATCGGGCTGCTGGCAACGCTCGTGCTCCGGCTGAAAGGGATCGAGGTGGTCACGTTCGGACGCTCGCCCCGGCCATATTTGAACTCGGACCTCATCGAGGAACTCGGAGCTCAATACGTTTCGACCGAGGACATCTCTGTTCACGACTTTGCCGGCCGGAATGGTGCGTTTGACCTAATCTTCGAAGCTACGGGTTTTTCGCCGATAGTCTTCGATGCGATGCAAGCGCTCGAAAAGAACGGCGTCCTTGTCCTCTCGAGTGTGACCGGCGGCGACCGAAAGGTCGAGGTGCCGACAGACAAGATAAACCTCGACTTCGTCCTCGGCAACCGGGTGATGGTCGGGACGGTCAATGCGAATCGGGAATATTTTGAGAGCGGTGCGAAAGACATGGCCGCCGCCGTGCTCGAATACGGGAATTGGCTCGAACGCCTACTAACACATCCCGTCGATGGACTTGAAAACTACGAACAGCTTTTCGACGCACTCACCAACGGCAAGGGCGTAATAAAAGCCTACTGTGAAGTTGCAGCCGGATGATCCCTGGCAAGCACTCCAAGAAATGGAGCCACCCATCGGACTTGAACCGATGACCTTTCGATTACGAATGGAATGGGCTAGCTTTCGGTTAACCCCGTAAAAACGTGAAAATAAACGCCCAAAGCTCGATAAACACTGGCTTCCGTGACAACTTTTCCTTTGCAGCGTTTCGCACGCGGTATCATGCTGTGGCATAATTAGGACTCAAATCGAGTCCTAAAATGAGTCCTACTAATTGATCGAGGGTGCGTATGGAGATCAGACATTCAATTTTTCGGCGTGGTAAGAAAAGCTCTAAGACGGCGAAACCGTATCAGCGATCCTGGACGCTGCGATTTACCTTCACCGACCAACACGGGGCCACGAAGCGAAAAACGTATCAGTTTGCAACGAGGAACGATGCGGTTGATGCCAGACAGCGCCTGGAGTCAGATCTCAAAAAGACGCACGGCCAAAGTGCTGTCGGCGACAAGATGACCTTCAGGGATCTTGCCGAGTATTCAAAGAGAACCTTCTACCGTCCCGCGGAGATCGTTGACGGCAGAAAGGTCGCGGGAATCAAGTCGTATAAGCAGACCTACTCGTCGATCGATTCGCTTGTTGGGTATTTCGGAAAGCGCAAACTTGCTTCCCTAACACGCAGCGACCTTGATGGCTACAAATCATGGAGATTGAAGCAAGGCGACCGGCGAGGAGCGAAAGGTCAGCTCAAGCCATCGGAAAGGAATCCGGTCAGGCTCTCGACCGTGAATCGAGACCTTGCGATCTTCAAACACATGGTCAAGTTTGCGCACGCGGAAGGGTGGATCAGTCGTGACATAACGTTAGGATCGAAGGCGATAGACGCGGACGCAGAAACGGCAAGGACCCGAACGCTGACGGCGAGCGAAGAAGGACGTTTGCTTGCATCTTGTGACGGAGATCGGGAGATCATTTACAAACGCAAGGGAAAGACGATTTGCGCCAACGTCGAAGGCTTCAACCGGCATTTGAAAGCCCTTATACTGCTGGGGTTAGACTCGGGCCTGCGACGCGGGGAAATTCTGAAGCTCGATTGGCAGGACATCGACTTTGATCGAGGCGTTGTCCGCGTGCTGGGCATGCATACGAAGACGCAGAAGACCAGGTTTACCACATTATCGGAGCGGACGCGGAAGGAGCTCGTCAGTCTGCCGAACTTCGGTGCGGAGGGAAAGGTGTTTCCGTTCAATGATTTCAAACGATCGTGGCGGACGGCCCTTAAAGTCGCCGAAATCGATGGGCTGACGTTTCACGACCTGAGACGAACATTTGTTACCCGGCTTCAGGCTGACGGTCTATCGATCGGAATTGCTGCGGAACTCGCCGGACATGCGAGACTCGAAACAACGCAAAAGCACTACACGTCCACCGACAACGTGGAAATGATACTTGATGCAGCGAAACGGATTAATGCGGCGAATGATGCCAGAGTGAACAACTGGCCCGATACTATCGAATGATTCAACCGCAATGGACTTACGTTCCGGGATAGCTACAAAACTGACCCCACGCGAATCTCTGGAGCGAGCAGACGATTAATCTAAGGCAGACTAAGAATGAACAGAGAGGTTCTCGAGTGGAAATAGATATAAGTCAAGTCTTCACTGACGAACACCGTGCGGCGCTAGAACGTCTTGCAGCGGGCGGCCTTACCTACGAAGAATTTGAGGAGATTCGACAGGAGATACCACACCCGCCTAATGACTTGTCTGCTGAACAATATCTTCGTATCAGGAAGTTGGAAATAGAAAGCGGCCTTGAGGTAGCTCTTACCGAGGCGACCTCATTAATTTTTGCGGTGAAAATCGCACACGCGGTAATCACCGGGAGAATCTCCGGGCGATTGGCCAGTCTGAACAATTTACCGGATCGAATGGAGAGACTCGAAAGGATTGCTCAGTTTGAAATGGGTTCTGAAGTAGCTGAAGTACAAAGAGTTCTCGCAGAACACTCTCCTTTACCAACGCGTGAGATTCTGAGGGTGTACCGGCGCGTTCTTGACGATCACTTCGAGGTACTTGAAAAAGAATTCAATTTGGAAAAGAAAAGAAAGGAACGTAGGGACGATCTGGGGAACTCTGATCAAAGTGCGCCAAGCGAGCTAACGAATCGAGGAAAGCTACTCGCGAAGATTTGTCCATTGTTCAGAGATGCAGCACCGCAGATTCAGAAGGAGGTGTGGAGTCGGTTGTGTCACTTCACGCGTAAGCAATGGGCGCTTTTCATTAGCGAAGCAAGCCCAAAAAGGAAACAGTATAGCTCAGTAGGCGATGCAGTTGACGGGATCGCAAGACCGCTAGCAAAGGAAATTGAAAAAATCAATGGGTTAACGAATATGCACAGCATTTCAATCGTTTCGGCAAGCCCGCGACACACCAAGGATCTGGAAAGGGTTCGAGAGGTGATATCAATCCTGAAAGCAAGCTCGATTCTGCTCAAGACCAGTACGTTACCCTAACAGAAACCTAACCTTCACAATCGCTACGCACAGTGTTTCAGGGGTTGAGAAGGCGATTTACCCTACCAAAACCTAACAAAATTCTAACAAGATAAGATCGCTGATTTGATGGACAGTGTTTGGCAGAAATTGCCAGCACCCGTCTTGTTTTTGCGCAGGACGTCAAAATCACGAAAGAGGAGGACTGTACGTATTTATGAAGCTGACTGAATACATACGAGAAAAGGACGTGCTTGAACTGTGGCCATTGTCTAAGGCTACTTTGATACGAGCTCGCAAAAAGGGCTTGCCGTTTGTGAGGTTAGGGGCATATATCTGCTACCGGCCCGAAGATCTGGAGGCTCATTTTTGCCGTCCCCGATCTTGGGAAAAACCTGAAACGCCGCGGGGCGAGGAGGTGCAAGATGCAGCTTGATGCGAACTATCGAATCGTGCGGGACGCTCATTCCTGGAATCTCGTGTATCTGAAAAATCCGAATAAGACGCAATACCATCCAAATCTTAAGCAAGCCTTGCTTGCTTACTTGCATTTAAGTCTAACGCCGCCTATCACGGTCCAGCACCTCTTAAAAGCCATATCTGAGACGGAGCAAAGGATCGAAGATATGCTTGCCGAGTCGTGCTTTGAAGGAGCGGCTAAGCCGAAGGGCAAAGGGGGGGAAGTAAAAAATGGTTAATGATAAAAGAGCCGACCTTCGCGGGATCGGCTCAATAGAAAAACATTTAACGACCAAGTCAAAGCGGTCTTTCAACTCAAACTATAAACAATTCCCGAATTCGCATCAATGCAAATTTTGCGGTTCCGACTATATGCGATTCTCTTTGAATGGCTATTGTCAACGCTGCCAGCAACGTGCGGAATTTGTGATCCGCGAAAGACCCTCAATTTCGGAACGGGCGATTGTAAGGAGCGCCATCGGCGAGGGGGTACAGGCATGATACATGGCGAACCTTTAACAAATAAAGACGTTGAGTCTCTTGCAGCTTCGTTCATCACAAGGCCGATTGCAGAGCATGCCGAGCTTCGGCGTGTTTCAGACGACGAGGGCGCCGATCTTGTTGGCCGCAGAAGGAGCGTAGGGAGGAGCTATGCGGGAGTCATCTTTCCCTATTTTCTGCCAGGTAAAGATTCTCCGCGCGAGTATAGGCTACGCCGGGACCAACCCGACTTAGAGCGCACCGCCGACGGTACCATTAAGGAGAAGGGGAAGTACATGTCTCCGCCCGGCCGGGGGAATATGCTCTATTTTCCTCGCAGTATTACTGAAAACGAACTCCGGGACACTGCCATGCCGATAGTTTTCGTTGAGGGCGAAAAGAAAACTCTCGCGCTATCGCGGGCGGCGACACTCGCATCGCGAAAGTTTGTACCGATCGGACTGTCGGGTGTTTGGAACTTCCGCGGTGTTGTGGGCAAGACTCAAGGTTTAGGTGTTGAACGTCGAAACGTGAAGGGCGTACTTTCGGATTTCGATCTGATCGAATTGGCGAATCGGAAGGTTTTTGTTCTATTCGACACGAACGTGCGTACGATTGAGAGCGTGGCGGCAGCTCGGACCCAATTCGCAAAGGTCTTATCGGCGAGGGGGGCGGAAGTATTTCTCGCGGATATGCCCGGGGACTACACGGGCAACGGGGTTGATGATCTTTTGGGAGAGACTGAGCGCGATGTGGACGAGGCGTACGCCGTCTTAAGGCTCGTCTCGATTCTCGATAATGCGAAAGACTTCATTCTGCCCAAACAGAAGCAGGCCGACCGACTCGCCGCATTAGCAAGTGATGCCGAATATTTTCATGATGCGGATGGGCGAGCATTCGCTTCGATCGCCATTGGGGGGCATCTGGAGACGTACGGGCTACACTCAAAAGCGTTCCGCGAATACCTTGCCCGGGAGTTTTACCGTGCGGAAAGCTCGGCTCCAAGTACTCAGTCGGTCCAGGACGCCATCAACGCTCTTAGTGGCCGGGCTTGCTTCGACGGCGTCCGGCGTGATGTTTTCGTCCGGGCGGCCGGTCACGGAGGCAATGTTTACGTTGATCTTGGGAATGATGCATGGGAACAAGTTGAGGTCACAGCTACCGGATGGCGGGTGATTGGGGCCGCGGCTTCGCCGGTCCGGTTTCGGCGACCGGACACACTCCGCACTCTTTGCACACCCCAAAGAGGCGGTAATCTGTCTGACATAAGACAGTACGTGCGCGTGAAAGATGATGATGCCGCACTCCTGTTACAAGCTTTTATCGTCGGTTGTTTCGCTCCGAATATCCCCTACCCGATACTAGCCTTTAGTGGTCCGCCGGGGTCGGCGAAGAGCACCGCTGCTCGTCTGGTGAAGGATCTTATCGACCCGGCGAGCATGCCCCACCGCTCATGTCCGAGGAAGGAAGAAGACCTTTTGATCGCCGCGCAGAATAGCTACCTCGTGTCGTTCGATAACGTATCCACGCTGTCCGATGCTATGAGTGACGCGCATTGCAGGCTATCAACGGGTGGCGGTATTGGGCGGAGGACATTGCACGCGGACTCCGACGAGACAACCTTTACAGCTCGTCGTCCCCAGATATTCAACGGCATCGGCGGCTATGCGATGCGGACAGATTTTGTGAACCGTCTAATCTCGATTGAACTCGATGCGATCCCGCCTGCGGAACGAAAGACAGAACGCGAGGTGCTGGCTGGATTCGAGAAAGCTAAGCCCCGATTACTCGGGGCCGTGTTCGACGCTGTGTCGATGGCATTACGGAACCTTGAGTCAACGCGAGTGGAAGAACTGCCACGAATGGCCGACTTCGCGATCTGGGCGGTTGCCGCGGAGGGGTCATTTGGCTGCAGTTCAGGAGCTTTTCTGAAGGCGTTCGAGAAGTCTCATGAGCGCGAGCAGGCAGGTGTCCTCGACGATTCGCTTGTCGCGGAAGTGTTTCTCGAACTGAATGCAGAAAAAGACGGGAGATTCCCGGACGAACCGATATTTACAGCGGACTTACTTGCGGAACTAACCGCTAAAGCTGGCGACCAAAGATCCCGACGGCGGGATTGGCCAAAGAACGCTCAGAAGCTTCGGCATGATCTTTCGCGGCTATCACCCGCACTCGAGGCTCATAATATTTCCGTTCGTTTCCCTGAAAAGCGGGGGCGGAAATCAGTTGTGCGGATAACGTCAGCACTTAGAAGAAAAACCTCAGAGGCATATGAAAGCGTGCAGGGGGTGCAATCGATGTATACACGAGACGTCTGGCCCAACACGTTGAACGGCGAAGCGAGCGTGGGTGTTCCTGTGCATCGAGGTGAAGCGGCCGTAGATGGAGGCAGTTCCACGGGTATCCGGAAATCGAACACACCAGTGCATACTTCGCACACTTCTGAGGGAGTTTTACCGACCGGAAATATTCCTCGGTAAAATGTACTGAGAGCTGAGATCGGAGGACTTTCGATTCCGGCGTATGTTCATTTTGCACATAAGAACCGGGTCAAAATTGTTGCAAATCTTGGAGAACAAAAGGAGTGGAATAGATGAAATTTACCTAAGAAGAAAGCGACGAAGGCCAATCGTTGAATTAAAGGAAGATTGTCATGGACTGACACGGGGGCATTCGATGACGAATACTCGGCACTAGTCGCAATCGCCCTCGGCAGTCCGCACACCGCGGCAATACAATCGCTGCGGGCCTCGTTTGTTCATGGGTTTCGATGACCCCATGCAGTCGTCGAGACCCCATGCAGTACTCAGATTAGGAGGAATTTATGGAAAACGATACGAGCAACAACACAACGCTGCAGAAACTATGCGGAGCCAAGACGAGGAGCGGTGGTGCGTGCAGAACAAAGGCAATGTTCAACGGTCGCTGCAGGATGCACGGTGGGACGTCACTTTCAGGGCACGCATCACCATCGTTCAAGCACGGCCGCTATTCCAAGTATCTGCCGACACATCTGTCGGATTGCTACAAGAAAGCAGTCGACGACCCCGAGTTGATGGACCTTAGGGATGAGATCGCGCTTGTCACGATTTATATTCAGGAGAGATTGGAAAAGCTACGAACTGGCGAGTCCGCAGAGCTCTATACGGTCCTTGGGTCATTGCTCGATGAGTTCGACAATGCGATTGAAAACGAAGATTTTGCAGAATCACGTCGCGTGATCGACCTAATGAAGGTCACGGTGCGTCAGGGCATCCGTTCATACAAGCAATACGAAGCTCTGCAGCCGATGATCGAACAACGCAGGCGCTTGGTTGATTCGGAGGCCAGGCGTCTGAAGGACATGGGGCAGACTATTTCCCTTGAGCAGGCGTACGGATTGATGCTACTTATCGCTGACATCGTGAAAACGCACGTAACCGATCAGGACACCTTGGCCGCTATTACACGAGAGCTTGCGGACGTAGCTGGTTAGTGGTGCGGATTATTGCGTTCCTTCGATCCGTGTCCAAATACGGGTCGCCGCACGGCCGCAGAACGGGAACGACTCAAGGGCGTAATCCTCTAAGATGCTTTCTTGGCGTCTTGCTGGCGGGGTCCCTGAGCCTGCCGTCTCACCTGCTCCCTCATTTGCTCCAATGATAAGGGTTGCTTCGACATTTCCTTGACCACCCGCAATCCTGCCTCGCTCGACTTTTGAATCAACGCGTCTAACCTCAAGATCTCCGCCTGCAACTCTTCACGAGACATGTTTCGCACTTTCATAATCTACCGGGGCGTAAAACCATTAACGCGGATTCGATGCGGATAACGCGGGTTGCCTGATACTCACTGGAATTGACGACTCGACCTCCAGCCCCCGGTCGGCGGGACGAAGGTCGGCGGGACGAAGGTCGGCGGGACGAAGGTCGGCGGGACGAAGGTCCGCTTGAAGGTGTCAAAGTTATCAACCCACGCACTTAGCTCTTTGGCGTCGGCTTCTCAGAGTGCTTCTTCTTGATTTCTTCTCTTGCTCTGATTGCCCGTTGCGTCTGTGCTTGCTTTTCCGCCAACGACGAGGGATGAGCCAGCGAGTAATCGATCGCACGCAATGCGTCCTTGTTCCCCTTCCCTTGAGAAACGCTTAATGCTAATCGATCCCGAAACGATTCCGTCGATGGTAGTTTGAATTTGCTCATAGTTTAGTTGCAATACATACATTTATCTTGGTGTGCACGAAATGGCTGTTGGAGCAAGCCACAGCGACAGATTGCCATAGTCGGACAAAAGCAACAACATGGAACAAACTAGTCAATTCCCAAAATGGTTCGCCGGAACTAACTGTTCTCGATCTGAACACGATTCGTTGTGGAAAATTGTTGCATTGCCATCATAGTTTTCAGTATCATCTGGTAATTCCAAAGCGTTTTATCGGTCGTCAAGGATTCTTTCCCCAAATGAATACTGAGAAAGTTGTTGATCGCAGGCTAGTTGCCAAGCTGGGCCCTCCGAGCAAATTAGGTGCGTTTGAACGCAACCTCAAATGGTTTGTCCACGATCACTGCGTTGGTTTAGGTCTTCTGTTTTTTCTGGCAGGTATAGTCGGCACGTTTCTTCTTTACACGAATGGAATAAATTGGCAGCTCTTCATCGCAATCTTCGGCGGGTTATTCTCCTTCGTATTTCTTCTCCAGAAACAGCAATTGGAGGAGGCTCGATTCGCCAACGACCTAATCAACCGATTCAACGAGCGGTATGATTCACTGAATGAACCGCTAAACCGTATCTATCGTGAGTCTGGGATGCTTTCGGAAAAAGACATCTCAATACTTTACGATTACTTCAATCTGTGTGGAGAAGAGTACGTCTTCTATCTCAAGGGCTATGTATACCCGCAGGTTTGGGATTCATGGACAAACGGGATGAAGCATTTTGCGACGAGTGAGCGAATTGCTGAATTGTGGCGGCGAGAGTTAGTCGACGGATCGTATTACGGCCTAGAGTTTGATAGCACATTTTGTTCTCGGGTCACAGATATTCGTAAAGAACTTAGGTTAAGCGACCCAAGCCATGAAAAGGGCAAGTCGATTGCCAGTTGATATAATTATGAAGATCCATGCTTTGATAATCAGCCTGTTTGTCGCATTCGCATGTGCAGCAGTTGAACATACACAGGCCGCTTCAGCCGGTGCTTTGGACTCGGGATTTAATGCCGGTGGCGTCGTTAGAGAGAATATCGGTAACGATGATTTTAATATCCCTGTCGATTTTGTTATCGACGACTTTGGGCGTTTCATTACTCTTTCGAGAGTCGCTGGACCAAATGGACCTCAGTTCTTGCTTATGCGGTTCATTAATAACGGGTCTGTTGACACCGCCTACGGAACAAATGGGCGCGTATTAATTTCGATTGGCGATGGGAGTTCAACTTTTACTCCGCAGGCGATCGCGCGACAGGCCGACGGGAAACTTCTCGTCGCTGGAGATGCTGGTAGCAATGTTCGAGTAGTTCGGATCAACGAAAATGGCAGTCTAGATACGAAATTCGGAACTTTGGGGCTGGCGACTGGCGGACTGGGATTTGGCACTTCGATCGCGATTCAAACCGATGGAAGAATCCTGATAGGCGGGTATTATTTTAATTCGCAGCAGTCAAGAGGCAATGATTTTCTTGCCGTTCGATTCAATACAAATGGCTCACTCGACGTCTCTTTTGCAGGCAATGGGCGGGCAGAGTTTCCAATCAGCCCCGGAACTGGTAGCGACACGGTTCGTAGAATTATCGTTCAACCGGACGGAAAGGTCGTGATGCTAGGTAAGGCGTCGAATCAGCAGGCAGCAGTGCGCCTCATGTCAGATGGAGGATTTGATTCGACGTTTGGCTCTAGCGGCGTGCGCGTATTACCCCTCTATACCTCATCCACGAATGATGAACTATACGATGCAGGAATTGATAGCCAGGGCAGAATTGTGTTGGTTGGGAGTTCACGGCCGAACGGTCAGACCGTAAGCCTTCTACGCCGAATGAATTCGTCCGGGAATCTCGACTCGAGCTTCGGGACATCTGGCTCCGTTTTGGAAAATGAGACCTTTCTAAACGCTCTCGCGATCGATGCGGACGACAGAACAATTACGTGCGGGACTCGGTCGACACCAGCACCCTTTCCCCTTACGCTTTCACGATTCTCTATTTTTGGCGAGCAAGATGGTTTGTATGGATATGATGGGTACGCCCGCGTGACGATTGGTAACGAAATGAATTGTCAACGTGTGAAGCTTCAAGATGATGGGAAAGCAGTCACGTTGGGGTACGCAACAGAGGGAACGCCAATTAAGACTTTGGTGCTTACACGTCACGTGTCTGAGCCCACCAATACAATCTTTGATTTTGATGGTGATGGGAAGACAGACATTTCGCTCTTCAGGCCAGGTCCGGGGCAGTGGTGGTATTTGCGGTCATCGGATAGTGGTAACCGGGCTTTTGCTTTTGGTGAGAGCACGGACACGATCGTGCCAGCGGATTTGACCGGCGACGGCAAGACGGATTTGGCATTCTGGCGGCCGACGACTGGCGAGTGGTATGTCTTGAGGAGCGAGGATTCGACCTTCTTTGCGTTCCCGTTCGGGGCGACCGGAGACATACCCTCGCCGGCAGATTTTGATGGCGATGGGATCGCTGACTCGGCAGTGTTCAGGCCTTCATCATCGACGTGGTTCGTTCAGCGTTCGAGCGACAACCAGGTTGCGACTACGCCGTTTGGCACCGCGGGCGACAAGCCCGTACCGGCGGATTACGACGGCGACGGCAAGGTGGATGTCGCGATCTTCCGGCCGACCGGCGGTTCAGGTGCAGGCGAATGGTGGTATCTCAGAAGCTCGGATGGAGCGAACCGTGCCTTCGCGTTCGGTGCCTTTACAGACCTGACCGTGCCCGGCGATTACACCGGCGACGGCAAAGCAGACATCGCTTATTTCAGGCCATCGACCGGGGAGTGGTATGTGCTGCGTTCCGAGGACTCGAGCTTCTACGCATTCCCGTGGGGCTCAGTTGGCGACATGCCGGCACCAGGCGACTATGACGGCGACGGCAAGATAGACGCTGCCGTCTTCCGCCCATCAAACTCAAACTGGTTCGCTCTGCGGTCAACCGCCGGCCCGCTCATTCTACAGTTTGGAATAACAGGCGACCGGCCCGTGCCGAATGCGTTTGTGAGGTAGACCGTGCACCCGCTTGAACCGTCTTCAGGCGAATCACAGAGAGACATGAACGGGCCATAAGCCCGGGCGTTGGGGGGGGCTTGTCTGTTGCGACTAAAATACTTCGAGAGCCCTCATTTCACTACCTGCATTAGTTTTTGGTAGCTGTCCACAACATCGTATTTCACCTGATCAGACGTGATCTTTGCAAAGAACTTCCGGGCGCATTCGATTTTCGATCTTTCGATTTCGCGCAGCTGCATACTCGAAAGAGACCCCTTCGTTTCCGCGATGAAGTAGATGTGCTTCACCGTCCCTTCCTTGAACGAAATGGCCCAGTCAGGGTTGTAATCACCGACCGGCGTGGGAATTGCGAAGCCTTTCGGAAGCTTCGCATAGACCACAACCTCTTCGCTGGTGTCGAGTTCCGTAACGAAGTCACGTTCAACTTTTGAATCTGTGAAAACGTAGTCGTAAATATGTCGTTTCAGGGGCTCTCCCGCTTTGATGAAATCGTGCTTAGCCTTGTCTTGCGTAAATATTTCCACGCCATGCTCCTCATTTGACGAGTCGTAGGCCAGGTGTTCAACAATTACGGTTGCTTTCTGTTCGTTAATGAGGCTGACGGCCCGCGAAATGAAATCCTCTGGGTTCACTTTGAACTGGCTAAAGGTCGCGTTATTGATACCCGTGAGGATCGCCGCAACAGTCTTTCTGGTCAGCTGCGTCCCGGACGCAACCTTGCCGATCAGGTCGTATTTAACATCCGAATGAACTGAGACCTTCTCGGAAAGCGTAGCCGTTTCCTGGAGCGTGAACCCGTCGCCGGAATGGAGATCCTCAACCGTGGTCGAATCCGCCTGATGCCCACGTTGTACTACGTACTGAAGTTGCGTCACCCGAAGTTCACGGTCAAGGTATTTGATGGCCTTATCAATAAGCTCGGCCGAATCAAAATCGACAGTGTAAGCTGCCTTCTTGTTGATGCGACTCCAAAGCTCCTTGAACTCCCTTTTCTCGAAGTTCGCGTTGAGCGGATTTACCTTCGATGTAAGATCGTTCTCGATGGACGGCATCTGAGATTCAGAGAATACGCTGTCAACGAGATGCAAAACCTGTTCCTTATAATCCGCGAGCTGCGGAGGAAGTTCTGCAAGCGAGTCGGATTCTTTCGCTTGGTGATATTTCTCAGTGATCTTCCTTTCCACGTCCACGTAGCCATTCTGGATCAGATAGAACTCGAGGTGGCCAGCCATCGCATCGGTCATCACGACGTCGCCTTCTGCGGTTCGGAGAACCTTATTCCTGAAATAGGCCTTGTCAGCAACCTTCGGCCTCTCGGATAGCGATTCGCGGATGTCCTTCTGCAAGCCTTCGACGAAATCGTGATAGCTTTCACTAGCGACCACTGTCAGGACGTTCACGTCATGGACTATCGAAGGGTTGTCGATGCGGTCGCCGTTCTGGTTTACCGCCAGACGCATGCCGCGGCCGACTTCTTGGCGGCGTGAAATGGTGTTGTCGCTGTGTTTGAGCGTGCCAATAACAAATACGTTCGGGTTATCCCAACCCTCACGTAACGCCGAATGCGAAAAGATAAAACGCGTGGGCTCGTCGAAAGAGAGAAGCCGTTCCTTGTCCTTCAAAATTAGATCGTAAGCGTCGACGTCCTTTGCTTCGCCGCTGATCTCTCCATTCCCGAATATTTCAGGATCAACTAGCCGCTTGCTCTTCTTGTCTATCGAGAAATATCCGTTGTGCGTCCGGCCGGGCGGTATCTCGTCAATGTATTTGGTATATCGGTCGTCGAGCAAAGTGCGGAACTCGGAGGCGATCGCCGCATACTCCTCTTCGAAGATTTTCGCGTACTCTCCGCCCGCCTCACCGTTCTCGTCGTAAATGCGGTATTTCGCGACGGCGTCGATGAAGAATAGCGAAAGGACTTTGATGCCCTGCGGGAAAAGAGCCTGCTCCTTCTCAAAATGCGCTCGGATCGCTTCGCGGATCTGGATTCGACGGAGAGACGCTTCACTCTGATCATTCGCGATCTCGCCCACCGAGACTTCCTTGCCGTTCGTGAACGACACGGTATTCGTCCTGGCGTCGATCTCGGAAACAACGAATCCGTCGTATTGGTCGAGACCGGAATGCTGATGAAGGTCATAACCCTTGGGAACCTTTACCGTTTGGCGTTTGATGTTGCCGGTTTTCTGTTTTACCTCAAACTCTAGCCTAGCGACCGGAGGCTTGTTGGCCGAAATATCGATCCCGGCCAGGTACAGATAGGCCGTCGTGCCGCGTAGTCCTCTGACTGAGATGCCGCGAACCGCGATCTTTTTGACCAGCTTCTGGTTGTAGGCATCGAGGGCGTCGAGACGATAGATCTTGTTGTAGGTCTGTTTATGCGTGGCCGAGTAACGCAGCATCGCAAGAGCCTTGAACTCCTTTAGCGATTTCATTGTCGCGTCACCGCTCATCTTTTGCGGTTCGTCCAGAATTAGGATCGGGCGGTTCGCCTTGATGACGTCGATCGGGCGGCGGCTTTGAAAATCGTCGAGCTCTTCATATATACGCCGGGCATCCTGGCCGCGAGCATTAAATGCCTGCACGTTGATGATCATCACGTTGATGCCGGCATCCGATGAAAAGCTCTCAAGGTTGTGAAGCTGCTTTGAGTTGTAGATAAAGAAGCGAGCCTGCTTGCCGTACTCTTCAAGGAAGTGTTCCTTCATTATTTCGAAGGATTTGTGCACACCCTCGCGGATCGCAATGCTGGGCACAACGACGATGAACTTGCTCCAACCGTACTGTCGGTTTAGCTCGAACATCGTCTTGATATAGCAGTACGTTTTCCCAGTCCCGGTCTCCATCTCGATGTCGAGGTTGAATGCGCATCCTGTTTTAGTATCGTTTACAAGATGGGTCGAAACAGGAAGATTTTGACGCCTCTGGACTTCTTGAATGTTCTGCAAGATCCGGTGCGGTGTTATTCGAAAGTCTTCGTTAGCGAAGCCCGCGATCTCTTCGTCGGGCTGCACGGCGAGGATTGGGCGGCTTTCGGTCGAACGGCCCGGATCGACGCGGTACTGGACGCCCACAGTGTTTGGCTGCCCCGCAAAGCAGTCCACTACTGCATTGACGGCGTCAGTTTGGTATTCCTGGATCTTGAATTTGAGCTTCATTCGTTTACGAACAGGGGCAGATGCTTAATCCATCTTTCTCCAATCTCTTGAGTCTTTCGTCTTTGGAGACAGGCTAACTATGGAATCTATAGAGTTTAGCTGGATCTCCTTTCTCCAATTTGATGATTTTCTTTCTCCATTCATAAATCACCTTTCTCCAATAATTCCCAATCGGCTCACCCCTCGAGCCTCGCTGTAATTCCGTTATCGACATTATTCCTAGATCGACCTCACCTCGGTTCCGGGTGACATCTGTTTGAATATTTGTTCGGCGTTGATCTTGGCGTCGTCGGAGGCGAAGCCGGAGTCGCGGAAGACGGCGCGGAGGGGTTGCCGCTTTGCGAGTTCCTTGATCAGGTCTTCGGAGACACCATCGTCGAAGCAGCAGGCGAGGGCGTTTTCGTCCACAAAGAAGACCTCGAATGTCCCGGCAGAAGACTCAGTCCCGATATCTTCGGTCGCTCCTGGTTCCGATATTGTCCATTGTCCATTATCCATTATCCATTGCTGCCGCATTATCGGCAGCGACAGATCAACGCCCCAATCGAGCATCACCTGGAATAGAAGGTCTTCGGGGGTGCGGTCCTCTTTTACGTTTCCTATCTGGTCAAGCAGGCTCGCTTGTTCGGCGGTGTCGGGTGAATAGTAAACATCCTTCATATTGGACGAATCGATCTTCAGCACACGAAAGCCGATGTCGAGATTGACGCCGTTCAGCCCGGCTTCTTCTTTGACTTTTTGTCCGGCTCGGCGGATGCGCTCTTTGCCGATGTCAGCGATTGTTTTATATCCCGCTTTTTGAGCAGGGCTTTCATCGGGACATAGTTCCGGCAATTGAATCATGATGAATTTGCGAGTGCCGTGATCGTCTGCATTGGCCTTCAGTACGGCGTGAGCGGTAGAAGCAGAGCCCGAAAAATAATCAACCACAATGCAATCGTCGTCGCCATGTAAGCTGATAACCCAGTTTATTAGACTCGTAGGTTTCGGAGTGTCAAAAGGTTTGAATCCAAACAAGTCCTTTAGCTCACGGGTGGCGTCTGCGTTGGTACCGTACTTATCAAGCCATGTACTCCAACCAACGCTCTTTTTGATGTCCCGTATTTTCTCGTACGGAACCCACCTTTCCGTTTCGCCGTTAACGGTCTTCGAGTCGTCGAAGGGGCGTTTTTCCCAATGAAATATTTCTTGGCCGAGAAACGCTTTTAGTATTTCCGGGTTTTCCTTTCCCCATCGCCAATGGCCTTCTTTACCGTCGTTCCGATAAGGCAAAGCATGTGTTCCATCGGGTGCTTGAAGCGGATAGAACTGATTAGGACGATCAGACCTTAGCGAAGTGCCTCCCCATTTCATCAACTCACGCCCCTTTCGATACGGACCCGCCGAGTCGCGGAGATTTAGTTCGCCGGTTGATCGCTCTTCTTGTGAAATCGACTCGGAGCTTCGCTTAAAATATAGAAGTAGGTATTCGTGACCAGTGCGTAGACCGGACTTCTCTTTCCCGCCACTCGCTTCCGATAGCCACGGCGCACATGCCAGACGATTTCCCGGTCCAAATATCTCATCCAAAACCTTTCCGAATTGAAACACCTCCCCATCGTCAATTGTAACCGCTATTATTCCGTCGTCGGCAAGTAGATTCCACGATAGCTTAATACGCGAATAAATAAATCTGAGCCAGTCCGAGTGAAAGCGGCCATTCGACTCAGAGTTCGCAACCAACCGATTTCCTTCCTCATCCACTTGCATTGATCTCTCAAAATATGCGTCCTTGTCCTCGGCAAAATCGTCTTCGTAGATAAAATCTTTTCCGGTGTTATACGGCGGGTCGATGTAGATCATCTTGACCTTGCCGAGATATGTTTCCTGTAGCAGCTTGAGCGCGTCAAGGTTGTCGCCTTCGATATAGAGATTTTTGGTGGTGTCGAAATCGACCGATTCCTCGCGGCACGGGCGAAGGGTTTTGGCGATCGGTGCATTCGCCGTCAGCAACGCTTCGCGCTTGCCCGGCCAATTGAGCTGATACCGTTCCTGCGGCCCCTCCACGATCCGAGACGAAAACGCTTGCCGGAAATGATCAAAATCGACACCTCGCGCAATGTTACCGTTCTCGTCGCGAGTCTCAGTTATGCAATCCGGAAAGAGGTCTGCAAGTTTTGCGAGGTTATCCTCCACGACATCTATTGAATGCATTTTCAATTTTTCCATGATGGGAAATGTTATTAATTTAACCTACGGACTAGATCGACCTGACCTCGGTTCCCGGCGATTTTAGTTTGAAAATTTGTTCGACGTTTATCTTTACGGAGTCGGATGTGAAGCCGGCATCGCGGAACACTACTCTGAGTGGTTTGCGGTCGGCGAGCTCCTTAACGAGTTCTTCGGATATACCTTCGTCGAAGCAGGCGGCTAGGGCGTTTGTGTCAACGAGGAAGACGGTTTTGCCGCCAATGGTTTCTTTGTTTATTGGTAGGGTCAGATCGACTCCCCAATCGAGGAGGACCTGGAAGAGAAGGTCTTCCGGTGTTCGGTCTTGCTTGATGTTGCTGACCTGGTCCGAGAGAAGATCCTGAGCTACAGCATCGGGGCTGTAATAGACGTCCTCCATATTCGAGGTGTCTACTTTTAGCACTCGAAAACCTATGTCAAGGTTTTGCCCATTCAGCCCGGCCTCTTTTTTGATCTTTTGGCCAGCACGGCGGATGCGCTCCTTGCCGATCTCTGCGATCGTCCTCGGGACTTTCAACTTGTCACAAAAGGAAGCCGCCGCGGTTTGTTTCTTCTCGTCTAGATCTAACTCCTCGGGAAGCTGCACCATCACGAAGGAGCGAGCAACCTTATCCTTTTCATTTTCTGCAAGTACGGCATGAGCTGTTGTGCTGGAGCCCGCGAAGAAATCCAGGACGATGTCACCGTCAGAGGTACACGAAGAGATCAAATAGCGTAAGAGGCTTACCGGTTTTGGATACGACACAACTTCCTCGCCAAGAAGTGCCTCGACCTCTTTGCTCGCGTTCTCGTTCGTTCCTACGCCTACTTTGTCATCGATCAAGTTTGGCAGGGCTTCGCGTCCATAGCTCCCTTTCTCGTAGCCGGGCAGCATCCGCTTTGAAGCAATTCGTACGGTCACGCCAGAGCCGAGTTGGCTCTCTAGGTATGATTGGCTCCATCGAAATCGCGCACGTAAGCGAAAGGCACTGATAAAGACGCCGTCGCGAACCTGTACGTCATCGAGTAGCGACACTGAGTAGCTGTCGGAGCCATATTCACCTTTTTTGACGGTACAGTCGTCGAACCCGGCCCGGATGACGCCGGGGGGAAAGTTTAGAACTGAAACAGCGTTGGGCTGGTTCAACAACGTATTCGCACTCTGAGCCGGCTTCTCAATTCCAAGAAGTGGCCGATTTGTTTTCGTCCGTTCGTAACAAAGAATAAACTCGACAACTGTCTTTGTTTTCTGCGAAAGAGCCGCCGGGGTTCTCGTCCGCACCCAACTAAAAACCGTGACAAGATTATTTGCGCCAAAGATTTCATTAAGAACCAATTTAAGGTTTTCGATTTCCCCTTCATCGAGGCTCACGAATAACACGCCATCGTCAGCGAGCAGACTTCTGGCTAGCTTCATTCGGGAATACATCATCGTTAGCCAAGCAGAATGAAATCGTCCATTTGACTCATTGTTCGCAAACAAGCGATGTCCTTGTTCGTCCTTTTGGTTAGAATTTAAAAAGTAGCTTTCAACATCCTCAACAAAATCATCCTTATAGATGAAATCCTTGCCGGTATTATACGGCGGGTCGATGTAGATCATCTTTACCTTGCCGAGGTAGGTTTCCTGGAGCAACTTGAGGGCGTCGAGGTTGTCGCCTTCGATAAAGAGGTTTTTGGTCGTGTCGAAATCGACCGATTCGTCCCGGCAGGGACGCAGGGTCTTGGCGATCGGTGCATTTGCCGTCAACAACGCTTCGCGTTTGCCCGGCCAGTTCAGGTGATACCGTTCCTGCGGCCCCTCAACGATATTGCCGGCCAAGTGCTGCTTCAACTGATCAAAATCGATCGCCCGCTTCAGCTTTCCGCTTTCATCCCGTGATTCCGTAACACAATCAGGAAAAAGCTCGGCGATCCGGGCAATGTTCTGATCAGTAAAATCGGGAGTGTGCATTTTTAGCTTTTCCATAAAAAGATCAAATAACCACAGGGGGCACAGAGGAAATTATATTGATAACAAATGCCGATAAATCTCGACCATTGCCAATGTATCGAGATGGCAGTAGGCACAAAGATCTTCATAGGTCTTTTCACGTTCTTCCGACGTTCCACGGCCCGTCGCGATGTGAAACCACTTGATCGACGCCGTCAGGCCGTCGCCGATGTCCATGTCGTCGTAGGACGGCAGATGTGGACAGAGAACCGGCAGCACCTTCTTAATGGAATCGCGACCGCGAAAGCCCGGATGCAAATACAGCCTGCGAGAGAAAACTTTTCGTAGATCGTAAACAGCGTCATTCACCTCCGCGAGGAAGTCGGCATATTCAGGGAACATCACGCCAAGCTCGGTGTTCCGCGTTTTCTCAAAACCCTCGCTCCAGATGATCACGGTACCAATGTTTCCGTTGAGGTCCTCGTAGAGCCTTTCTACGATCTCCTTAGACGGATGCCGTCCATCATTCCTCGATAGGTGAAACGAATGCCTTAGCTCGCCGCCTTCGCTCCCAAGTGTGTGCAGCGAATATTGAAATACCATCTGCTGGTATGGACGTGTCCGATGAAACTTTGGCACGCCGGGGTTGAAACTCTCGTAGTCGAGGAACTGCAGCGGAAACTTTAGCTCATTCAACTCTCCAAGTATCGTCTCACGGTCTATGTACGGCTGGCCAGAACGTTCGACCTCAATGATCGCCGCTTCGCGGTCGGTGAGCTTGAAGTCCGCAGGTATATCACAAAGGTTAAGTATCCCTTCTTCGAGCAGTGTATTTAGCTTTTTGGAACCCGCACTAAAGATATTGGAAACGTTGTACTCCGGAATATCGGGGAACTGCTTGAGGATCGAACGACAGCCCAGCTTATTTGCTTTGCAGTAGTCCAGCAAGGTAACAGCTGGCTCGTCACCGTCACGAAAGGCAAGCGCGGTTTCGATGTCGGTTCTGATCGTCCCGTTCAGGATATTTATAGCCTCAGTTTCGTCGGAAATACACAACAGACTTTCCGTATCAAGAACACCGTCGAAGATATAGGTATTATCGAGAAAGATCAGACAAGCTTTTGAAACGACATACCCGGCCTGAGTCGCAACATAGAACTGGAAAGCAAGATCGAGTTTGTATTCATCCTTTGCGGATGTGCCCGATTTGATCTCATATATCTCGATATCGCCCGTTGCGAGAACTGTTACGACCACGTCGGCCTTTGCATACAGCGTTTCAGTCTGAAACTCTTTTCCAAACTCTATCTTCACGTCGTCTCGCGCCGCAAAGATCGGATGGGTTCTAGCAAGCGATTCAACTTCGTAGCCAGTTTCACGTCGGAGTTGGGCGTTCAGGTCGAGCTTGCCCGCGGGTTCAGGAAAATGATGGTCCAGCCAAAACTCGTTTGGGCACTCGACGAATTTCTTGAATTTTGATTTGGTAAGCATATCAGTGAGAGAGTTCGGTTATCCTCTGTCGGACCTTTCGCAATTGAGCGTTTAGCTCAACCTTCCGGTTGAACTGCTTTTCCTTTTGCATCCTGATCTCTAACTTCGCGGCCTCGCGTTCAAGGTGCCAATACTCCGCAGCCCTTGCCAATGTATCTTCGAAGACCTCACCGGCCCGCCGCTCGACCGGCATCAATCGGCTGAGAAGTTGTTCATAAAGCCTACGAAGATCTATTGACGGAAAAAGTGGCACCCTCTCGGTATCGCTACGAAACCAGGCTGACCCGAAATACGCATCGGTTACCCATTTCGAAGAGTCGCCTTCGCTTGGCCGCTTAAACGCCGCCATGACCCTTCGTCGATCCTTGGTCGCAAGCTCATAAATAATCGGGAAGGGTATCGCTTTATCGATGCACTGAATTACCTCTCTCGAGATGTCTGCACCCTTGAGATCTATATGAAAAACCTCGATCTCCGGCACTGAGGCTGAGCTAGGAAGGTTCGTCGTTTCAGGTGAGAGCTTGTAAGCCCAGGTGATACGCTCGACCTGCTCGACGAACTTTCGTTTGAGTGATGTTGAAACCCGCGCATTCTCGTAGATCTTGCTCTTCGGTAGGACCTTACCAACATATGCTTTTGTGGGATACGACACCAACATCTCGAACTAGGTCCCCTGAACAACTATAAATGCGATCAATTCAAAATCATCGAGGCCTGATATCTCGCCCACGAGTGCGGTCGTTTTGCCAACGCTAAAGAGGCTATCAAGATCGCTTTGGTCCTTCACCTCGATTATCGACTTGATCGCGCGGTTAAGCAGTTGAGAATATGCCTCCATGTCGCGGCCGTCATCGGTCTGTTCATTGAAAATGCGACAAGCATCGGCCTCGGGTAAGCTTCGACCGGAACACGCTGAGCGGACCAGGTCGAGCAGTGGCTTTACATCAGAGTGATTCTTTTTTACATCGCCGTTTTCGTTCACATAGACTAAATAGTACGGATGCAGCCTGTTATGGTGTGTTATCGTTACGCCGTCGTTTCGGTTTCGCAGTGCAAAGATCACTCCGGGCGTGAGTCCGAGTTCGGGTATCGGCGGCACGACCGCATGGAGCCCATTCGGCAGTGTTGAAACATCGCCGTGAGACTTCATGTAGTTGACAAGGTCCATTCGGAAGTCGTTAAGCCCGAGGTCCGTGATCGCAACGCCCGTCTTGAGATCTTCCATGTCGATAACTTCATCTTGCAACCGACGAAGCTGTTCCTTGCGATACGACAGATCGTTTGACTTAGCACTGAGGGGATTGTCATCGCCCGTGGCGGTCACGTCTGCGATGACCATGCGATTCTCGACACGTTCCTTTAGATTGATGTACTCGTCAAGCGTGATATCAGGCCAATAGTTCACGAGCTGGATCGACTCATTCGTTGATCCGATACGGTCGATTCGGCCAAAGCGCTGAATGATGCGGACTGGATTCCAGTGAATATCGTAATTAACGAGATAATCACAATCCTGAAGGTTTTGACCCTCAGAAATACAATCCGTACCGATAAGAAAATCGATCTCTCGTCGTTCGTTGGGCATCACTAAGGCCCGTTCCTTAGACCGCGGTGAAAAAAGCGTTAGGATCGACTGAAAATCGTAGAACTTTTCGAGCGTAGAAGTCGGATTTTCACCGCCTGTCACCTTCGCCGTATGGAGGTTGTGCTTAACGAGAAAATGGTCCGAAATATGTTCAAAGAGATAATCGGCAGTGTCCGCAAATGCCGTGAATATCAAGACCTTCTTGTTACCTTGATTTATTGGCGACGTTATCTTGCTCTCAAGCAAGACCTTCAGATGCTGAAGCTTTGAATCGTCAGCCGGTGAGACCTTTTCCATCTCACCGAGGAGATGATCGATAACCTCAAGATCCGCCTTTAGGTCGTGCTCAAACCGGTCCACATCCATGTCGGAAAGATCGATCTGTACCTTTCCGCCGATCTGCATTTCGTCTGGATCCGGAAAATCATCTTCTTCCGGTTCCATATCTGCATATGCGTTCGATACATCAGTGAACTTTGCAGCTACGCCCGTTTGTTGAAACGCTTCGATTTGTTTAAGGGTCTCGAGATTCTTATCTTTGAGCCTCTTCAAGGTTAGTCTAAACGCTTGCACCGAACTCTCTAGCCGCTTGAGCAGGTTGATTATCATCAGGCGCTGAAGACTCGATTCGCGGTCGATCTGCTTGAAGGTGCCCTGTCCCCCGTGGACCTCAGTATCGTAAAGCTCCTCGTATCGCGTTAAACGGCTGGTAAGGATATAACTCACCGGAGCATAGACCGCCAGGTTTAGCAACGTAAGCTGGGCAAAGATGTCATTGAAGCCAATGACATCCTCTCGCTGAGTTAAGGGGCAGTGATTAGAGATCGGCTTTCGACGTTCGGGGAAGCTGCCAATGTCAGTCGTATCGTAGTACTTCTCGATGTGTTTTCTGGAGCGGGCGATCGTTACGCTGTCGAGTAGCTCGAAGAAGTCAAAATCAAGCGATTTCATGATTGCTTCTGGGGTCCGCTCCTCTGGAGGAAGTTTAGACCATTCGTTGAAAGACTTTTGAGCCTTCTGAAATATCGTCTCGACGCTTTTTTCCGTACGAAGCCGTTTGCTGAGGTTTTCGGAATCGCCTTCGTAGGCCAATGCAAGCTGGTTACGAAGATCTGCAAACCGGTTGTTTACCGGGGTTGCGGATAACATTAGCACCTTTGTTTTTACGCCCTGCTTGATAACTGTATTCATCAGTTTCTGGTAACGCGTTTCGCGCTCATGAAACTGTTCGTTATTGCGGAAGTTATGTGACTCGTCGATCACGACGAGGTCGTAATTGCTCCAATTTACTTTACTCAGAGGGATGCCAAGCGATTCTCCGCGTGTCCTTTGAAGGTCCGTGTGACAAAGCACGTCGTAGTTGAACCGGTCCTTTGAGAAGATATTTGTAACAAGGTTCCGATTGTAGTTCGTCCAGTTTTCAGCAAGTTTCTTTGGACAGAGGACCAGCACTGAGCGATTGCGGAGTTCGTAATACTTGATAACCGCGAGGGCCGAGAACGTCTTGCCGAGTCCGACGCTATCTGCAAGTATGCAGCCGTTGTAGGTTTCCAGCTTGTTAATGATCCCGGTAACTGCATCTTTCTGAAAGTTATAGAGCTTGTTCCAGACCAAACTGTTCTTGTAACCCGTTAGATCGTTAGGAAGTACATCTTCGTTAATATCTTCTAGAAACTCATTGAAGATGTTGTAGAGCATCAGGAAGTAAATACGCTCAGGAGAATTTTCCTTGTAAACCGACGCGATATGGTCGCAAAGACGCTGTGTGACGTCTTCTAGCTTCTCCGGGTCGTTCCAGATCTGGCTGAATAGGTTAACGTAGGTTTCGGTGACGCTGGCCTCATCGAATTTTGTGATTATGTTTGAGATCGCATCGCCCTTTTGATAGCCCAGGTCTACTGCGGTGAACCCTTGGAGGGGCATGTAGGCATAGGTCGCCGCCTCTGCTTCAACACACGCGAACTGCTGCATCGGGGCTTTAGTCCGGTTGGAGCGGAACTTCGCCTTTCTCT
Source organism: Acidobacteriota bacterium (assembly GCA_019639235.1). Classification (GTDB taxonomy): domain Bacteria; phylum Acidobacteriota; class Blastocatellia; order Pyrinomonadales; family Pyrinomonadaceae; genus OLB17. The sequence continues at coordinate 170,572 of JAHBSG010000002.1, forward strand.
TGATCCATTCGGAGCATTCGCGGGAAATGGCGCGTTGCGTAAGTTTGTTTTTTAGCTGGATTTCGAAATCTGTGCCGTAAACGCCGCGCTCACGCTCAACTTTTGGAATGATATATTCGCGGCGTTCTTTACGAAATCCATCGGTCGCCTGGTGTGGAACGAATGTCGGGGAGGTGAAAATGAATTCGAAACCCTCAATTTTTTCAAGTTCACTGCGCAATGCCTCGAACGCATAGATCGAAAAAGCAGCCGAAGCCACCTGCAGCTTCGTGGCTGCACGCAGCGTCTGTTTAAGATTGTCACCAAAGAGCTGGTTGACGTTGTCGATAACTTCCATGGGCGAAATGCTTTTACGATGTGGGGGTTTTTGGAGAGTCAGCGTCTGTCGAGTCCGTGTCTCACCCGATCCAACCCACTGCGCCTACGATATCTCTCAGGCACCTTTACGCGTTACGATGCCGGGTAACATGTACGCAGCATTTAACGCAAACAAAAGTGCAGCCAAGCAGTGGCAAATGTTGACGACAAATATATGCGAATGACAAAGAATCTACAAATCCGAAAAGGGATGGAAAAGCGTGCACTGATTATGCAAAAGACACGAATGCTTGACGAGCTCGGTAACCACCTGCAATAGACAGAGGGATAAGTATTGAAAACGCTTCATTTACCGACGTTTTGTCGATATATCACTTAAACGGGGGCAGTGTGGTAATTAGCATGATCGCCAACTCCCCTCATTCTCAACAATTTGCGTGGTTATTGCGAAGTAATTGACACTTGCCTTCGACGCTTAATTGAAGCAAAGCATGAGAAAATTACGCTCTGGCGGGTGACTAAACGGGCGAAAGTTTCTTGGGGCCCCTTTTGGGGTATACCCCCTTTGCGCCGACTCCATGTAAACTTGACTGATTTTCGTTGTATCGACTTAGCATGGCGCTTACGCTTTACGGATGCAAAGTGCGAAAGCAAGTTCGAGTATGATTCTGCCAAAGTAGCGGCGTATCTTCGGTGTTCGTCGTCCATGATGACCTCGGCCAGGCAAATGTCGATGTGCCGCAGAAGGCTTCGGTATCCGATCCCGTGCCGGTGCGCGTTCGCCCGAAGGATGCCAGAAATCGCCCTGTCTTCAATGACCTCAGCTTGAGCTGAGCTGGAGCAAACTAAGCAGTACACTGCAATCAATTTTCCGGGCCAATAAAGGAGCTTATGGATCTAGCGAAAATATTCCAGACATCTTCGAATTTAGCTCTGGTTCGTTCAGCTATTTTGCGAGAAAAGCGCTCAACCGCCCGATGCCGGTTATTGCAGAATGCATGCCATGGCTGAATCCCTCCTTGCATAATCTTAGCCATTCGACTGCGCAAACATTGCTGCACTCTCATCGAACGAACCGAACGAGGCATACAATCAATGTCTACGACGAATTCTCGCCGTTACCTGGTTCGAAGTCGATTTATGTGCCCCGCCCCGCGATACGCCGCCTCAACCATTTCGTGCTTTTCGCTCGTACTAAGATGTCGGATTGACCTTTGTTCACCGGTAGATTTCCCATTCGCCATAACCGAATCATACGATTTCATCCGAGCTTGTTGGATTGCCGCTACGGACCGCATTCTTGCACCGGGCAATCACGACAACGATAGCAAGATCGATGCAATAGTCCACCGGCCATCGAATGCCATGCGGGTAAAATAATGCGATTGAAGACAGCAAATTACATCGGAAGCGACGACCAACCGCTTTTTGCTTGTTCGAACTATGTCCAAAGCGCTATATTTACGGGGCCACACATTCCAAAATTCGGTGTGGAACCCAATTCAAATCGGCTCCCGCGAAAGAAGTATTAGCATTGGGGATCTTAGGTCGAGAGTCGATAACGTCTGTAACGCCAACACGCATGGATCGGGGGAGGGGGCGTGTTCTGCGGCCGAGCCGCGGGAGAAACCGTGTGTTGTACATAGCTTGTTCGCCTTAGCGTCGCCGCAAGATACTACGCAGCGTTTAACGAGGGATTAGGTGCCAATTTTCGAACTATCAAACGAGGGTCTCAGGCAACTTGCTTCGACCAATTTTGCAGAGGCTGGTGTTTCTGAACGATACGACATACAGCAACATCTTCGGAGAAACTTTTCCGCGGTTCTTCCAGATGTCTTGGTCATTTCTGAGGAGTTTTGCGACTGGGACGATTCGAGACGTCGGATTGACCTGCTCGGTGTTGATAAGGAAGGCAATCTAGTTGTTATAGAGCTGAAGCGCACCGAAGATGGCGGTCATATGGAGTTGCAGGCTGTCCGGTATGCGGCGATGGTTTCGAAGATGACATTCTCTAAAGCTGTTGAGGTCTTTGCTGACTATCTTCGACGTGACGGTCTGGACTTGGACGCTGAGCAAACTCTCCTCGCTCATCTTGGGCTGGCCGAACCGAAAGAAGACCAGTTCGCTCAAGACGTAAGAATCGTCTTGATCTCGGCGGATTTTGGAAAGGAGCTAACGACGGCCGTAATGTGGCTGAATGAACGCGATCTTAATATTAAGTGCATTCGGCTGGTTCCTTATCGGGATGATGGAAGACTCTTGATCGACATCCAACAAATTATCCCTCTACCTGAAGCCGCCGAATATCAGGTTCGTATCCGCGAAAAGGAACAGAAAGAACGAATGGATCGGACCGCAAATACTCAACTGAAGAGATTTTGGGACGAATTCCTTTCAAACACGCAGGGAAGATGTCGCCTCATCCCTCGGGCGTCTGCTGATCGATCCTACATTGGTGCGGCAACTGGTATTCGAGGTGTTACTTTCTTTTACGTTGCCAATCGGGACGACCAAAGAGTTGAACTTTATATCGATCGCGGTGATGCAGACGTGAATAAGAGTATCTACGATCAGTTGCACCAACATAAGGCCGAAATTGAAGAACGGTTTGGGGGAGAGCTTAGTTGGCAGGGCCTTTTCGGGAAGCGGGCGTGCCGAATAGCGTATCTCCTGAGCGATTTGGGCAATCGAAATGACGAAGCGAATTGGCCAAATATGCAGGAGCAGCTTGTCTCTGCGATGGATCGGTTTGAGCGGGCAATAACGCCGGCTCTTGCGGAAGTTAAAGTATGACCAGAACCGTGGGCGTTCAAGCACGTACTCTGCTCGGCATCTGGGTCGGTTACAATGTGTGGATCTTACGCAAAAATCGATTTGACGTAAAATACGGGAAACGTTGGAAGCGATCTGCCCCAATCCTGAAACCTGGTATGAAATCTATCAGCCGCTTTTGTCTGCTGCAGTGCGTGTAGAACCGCCGTTCGGTTTTCCGCCCAATCCGCTGATCCTCGCTAACTGGGACTAATCAAATGACAATGAAAGGAAAAACCGATGGGAGGAGACATTAGAATGGGCTTCAAGGTACGGATTGCTTAGTCTGATTGGGGAGATATCAGAAGATACAACAAGGCTGATCTCGCGGTTCTTCTGTTGCCGCTGCTGTCACTTAATCCTTATCCGTACATGAGCTCCATAGCGCGGCCGAAGCTATCACCTAAGATGGAAACTGCGATATTGGAAAGGCTAAAAGATCGATGGAAGGGAATTGCCGGACCGATTGCCGATTTCACTCGACCACTTCACTTCTCAGGTAGAAAGAGCCGCCGGCTTCTTGTCTTCGCCGCGGCCGAACTTACCCCACCGTGGGGAAGTTGGTCCAAGATTGCAGTGGTTTCGGGTCGGCATTTCACCGACTTTAGAAGTTCCGTTAACGGTGCAATTACACCTCACGAAGTTGACCACATTGATTTTGTTCGCGATTGAGATAAACCTCGAACCCATTGAGTCAATTCAATGTCCTTTCGTCCGCGGACACTAACGAACAATCAAAAAATTCGCCCGAGGAATGGAATAGCTACTTAGCAATTCCTCGCCTTCCTACGCGCCGTCCTTTCGGCCTCGGCTGCAGATCCGAACGTCACTCGGTTCTGTGGTGAAACGCGGTTGTAACCGGGTATTCGGAGGCGTGATAAACGCGGGAACGATAATCGCCGCTAGTAAGCCCTTACACCGCCATGCGGGTCCCGTTGCCGTCTCAACAACCCCGCGGGGCACGTCGGCCATTGCGGGCGGTCTTTTCGCCTTCGCATCTCAGCGTTCTTTGTATCCACCAAATGGGATGGTTCTAGCTTCGCTCGAGTTCCGAAGTCTTGTACGCGTTCAGGTGCACCTATCCCGGGTTGCTTAGCCCGCACCTGTCTGTTCGGTGCATCGAGCAGAAATACGTCGCTCCCGGGCCGAAACATTGAAGATCGTGTCCAAGTGGGTACATGGCGGCAGCGATTACGATGATGAAAGCCAGTGTATAGAACTGTTGAAATTGTACAGGTCGTTTTCTAGGCGGATGATGCCAAACAAGGCGGGCTGAGTCCTAATATGAGTCCTACTCGATTATGGGACGCGGTGTTGGGGAATGGTGACTGACCGTAACTTACTGCCTTTATTGAGGTTAATATGGAGCCACCCATCGGACTTGAACCGATGACCTTTCGATTACGAATCGAATGCTCTACCAACTGAGCTAGGGTGGCTTGATGGGGCGAGCGGACTCGGAGTGCCGGAGGGGCGAAGCGAGGCCGCTGAGCGACGTAAAAAGAGCAGATCGGGCGGTTAGCGCCGAACTTCCAAATATACTTTCGGCGGCGGTGGGGTGTCAAGGATGAGTGGGTGGGGAATGGCGGGCGGTGAAAAGAAGAGGAGGAGAAGAGGAGAAGGGGGAAGAGGGGAAGAGGAGAAGAAGAGAAGAGGAGAAGAGGAGAAGAGGAGAAGAGGAGAAGGGGAGAAGAGGAGACACGGAGACGCGGAGTTGTTGGGAGTGAAGGGCTCTTAAGGAGAAGGGGAGAAGGGGAAAATGGGAGACGTGGAGGAGCCGGTGCGTGGTTGATTTGCGTTGGGTGTGGGCTTAATATTTGGAGGAAAGGGATACGGTTTCACGCAATATGAACAACGAATTTGTTGAGCGGCTTCGCAAGTTATTTGGGCATGCATCGATGGCGGACATCGCCCGCCGTATTGATGTTCCGCACGCCACCATCCGCAATTATTTTCAGGGCCGGTTGCCGGCTCCTGAGGTGTTGATCAAGCTCGCTCGTGAAACGGGCGTTTCGCTCAACTGGCTGTTAACCGGCGAGGGTAAGATGTTCGCGGAGGGCGAGCGGCCCCTCGATCTCGGAGCGGTGATGGAGGAGCGGATCACGCAGATCGTCGACGAACGGCTTACGATGAGGCTCTCGCCCGAGGTGCAGCAGCTTGGCGAGATAGACAGCAAGCCCGAGTTCGACATCGATGCGGCGATCCATGCTGCACTCGAACCGCAGGCCGTGATGCGGGCGTGGTTCGGCCACGAGGGCCGCGAGTATCCGGAGGATTTTGGCGTCGTGTTCTTCCGGGGCTGGGAGAGCTTTACACATCAGGAAAAGGTCGAGGCCGTTCGCGATGCGAAGAACGTGCTTGACCGCGCTGTCCGGGCGACCAGCGATAAGAAGTAGAAAACCTTGACCGTGTTTGCGGGGATGCGATATAGTTGCATCTGCAACACACAGGACTCGAACTCTCACATCCCATGCGCTTTTTCCGCGAAAAGATCGAATCTCTAGTCAAAGGCTGGAACAAGCGGCCGCTGACCGAGGCCGATTTTCACCGGCTCTGCCGTCGCCACCGCATCACGGTCGATGAGATGCCGCTCCGTGTAAGCGGCTTTTATTACTGCGTGATGGGCCGGCACTTCATCGCCATTGACAGTAAACTCCCGCCGACGCGAAAGCTCTTCGTGATGTTCCACGAATTTGCCCATTACCTGATGCACGCGCCGAATACGAACGAGACCGCGAGCTACCACGGCGTCGGTAAACCAACGCGGAAAGAGAAGGAGGCCGACCTGTTCGCTTTGGTTGCCTTGATGCCTGCCAAGTACATTTTGGAGCTAACGCCGGAAGAACTTTCCGAGGATCTAATGGACGATGGTCTTTTGGCCGAGCGGCTCCGATGCTACGAAATATATGGCATCTGAAAGGCTTAGGCTTTCGGGTGGGCGCGGTCGTAAACCTCGATCATCTTCTCCATTGAGACCTGCGTGTAGATCTGCGTCGTCGAGAGCCGGGCGTGGCCGAGCAGTTCCTGTATGTCGCGGAGGTCGGCGCCGGAATCGAGCAGGTGCGTGGCAAATGAATGGCGGAGGCTGTGCGGCGAGATCTTGTGGATATCAGCGCATTGCTTGATATATTTTTCGAGCATGCGGCCGACCGAGCGGGTCGTTATCCGTCCGCCGCGGCGATGGAGAAAAACGGCATCGGGCTCGCGTTCGGGCTCCGGGCATTCGAGCAGGAAAACGGGCCGCGTCTTTTCAAGATAGTGCAGCAGCGCCTGAAGGGCGTGTTCGTGAAAGGGCACAATGCGTTCCTTTCGCCGCTTTCCTAAAACGCGGACAAGCCGTTCGCGAAAATCGATATCAGACAAATTTATGCCGACGAGTTCGCTGACGCGGATGCCGGTCGCGTAGAGAAATTCGAGTATTGCACGGTCGCGGCGGCCGAGGTCGGTGTTCGCGTCGGGCGTTTCGATCAGGCGGACTGCGTCCTCGATCGAAAGATGCGACGGCAGCTTGCGTTCGACCCGCGGCGTCGCGACGAGCTTTGCCGGGTTTGCCTCGAGCTTGCCCTCGCGGATAAGGAACTGGAAGAAGGTGCGGAGGCTTGCGAGCTTGCGGGCCCGCGTTGTTTTCTTCGCGCCGCTTGCATCAAGCGAGGCCATCCATTCGCGGATGGTCAGGCGGTCGATCTGGTCGATCGGGAGATCTTCGCGGCCTTCGACCGCGAGCAGGTGATCGCGAAATTGCTCAAGGTCGGAGGCGTAGTTCCGCAGCGTGTGCGGACTCATGCCCCGCTCGTATTTCAAGTGCTGGAGAAATTGTTCGTATGCGGCGTTGAGCACAAAAGAACTTACCTTTGCTTCGGAACATAATACCCTTTCCGGGCGCGGACGGTCACATCGGGCCGGGCTTTCACGCTGACCTCGATCGACCGATATTCGCCGGGAGCCGCACGAAGTTCTTCGGGGTAATAGCTGAGCACGTATTGCTCGGCAAGTTCGATGGAGATGCGGCGAAAGGCATCGTCAAGCTCGCGTTCGTCGATGGGTGTGTAAACGGCGCCGCCGGTCTGGGCGGCGAATGATTGCATACGCCGTTCGGCCGCCAGGGCACGCACGTTCGCGTTGCCGCGGCGAGAGCCGGTGCGGATGTAGTTCTCAAATTCGGTCGTATGGACGACGAAAATCTGGCAGTCGAGCGATTGGGCGAGCCTCAAGGCCTGTTCAAATGTGGTGTCGGTCTTCGTGTCGTCGCCGTCCGAGACGATAACGATAACCCGACGGCCGCTTACATCGCCGAGATAGCGGGCGGCCATCTCGATAGTGTCGAGGAGAGCGGTCGCACCCTCGGGCGGCGGCAGTCGGCGAATGGCATCGATCAGCACTCGCGGGTTGGCGGAAAAGGGCTGCTCAAGCCGGCCGATGGTCGAAATGGAAAAGAGTGCGGCAAGGTCGCGGTCCGGGCGGATGACGCGCTCGAAAAAGCGGACCGATGCCTGAACTTCGAACTCGCGTGCCTTGAGCACGCTGCCCGAGTTATCAAAAAGCAATGCGACGCGGACCGGAGTTTCGGCACGGGTCAACTCGGCAAGCTCGATGCGTTCGCCATTGACCTTCACTTCAAAATCCTGGAGGCGAAGGTTGCGGATCGCACGGCCGTCGCTATCGACGACCGAGACGGGGATCGGGATCAGGGTCGAATCGACGCGGATGACCTCTTCGTCAGCGGCGGGCGTCGGAGTCGGCGTTGGGGTTGGGGTTGGGGTGACGACGCGTTCGCGTGGCGGCGTGCTCGCCGGTGTGATTCGCGGCGTTGAGCGAGGCGTTGGGGTCGGCTCGGGCTTATTGCGCCCCGATTGCGCCACGGCCGAGGCCGCGAGGGCTATCAAGAAAATGACCGTAAAGCGCAACACGAGCATGGGCCGATATGGTTTGATTGCCGAAAGCCGGAAATCTTTGCCTAGACGAAAATAAGTTTACCGCCCGCAAAGACAAGCACCAACGCGAGCAAGCGGCGAAGCACAAGGGAATCGAACCGGCGGGCACCGAGTGTCGAACCGATGATGCCGCCGACGACGGCCGCCGCGATCCAAAAATAGACCTCCGCGGGAAGCTGCGGAATCTTGGGCCAGGCACCGGCGAGGCCGGCGGCCGAATTCACAAAGATGAAGAGTGCGGAGACTCCGGCGGCCTTTTTCGCACCCGCCCAATGTAGAAGGAGAAGCAGCGGCGTCAGGAAAATTCCACCACCGACGCCTACCAAGCCCGAAAGAAGCCCGAGCACCGCGCCGATGATCAGGGCAAGCCAAACGGGCGGCTCTTTGGTTTCCTCGTCTCCGTCAAAGCGCCAGGCGAGGCGGATGGCCGCAAGGACGAGCACGACGCCGAGGACGATCTTGTAGATGCTGGTCGGGAGCTGGATCGTGCCGCCGAGATATGCCATCGGGATCGAAGCGACAGCAAACGGGATGAACAGCCGCCACGAAAAATGGCCGGCCCGGTAATACTGGACTGTCGCGATCGAGGCGACGAAGAGATTCAGCGTCAATGCCGTCGGCCGCGTCACCTCCGGAGCGACGGCCAGCAAAGCCATCACCGCCAGATACCCCGAAGCCCCGCCATGACCGACCGAGGAATAAAGGACGGCGACAAGGAAGATGGCAAGAATTATCAATACAGAGAATTCCATATAAAACGGGAACGCGGGCATCTCTGCCCGCAGATCTCCGCATTAGCGGAGATCGATCAGCCCTTCCAACCGGCCCGGCCCCAAGGATAATTGTCAGGTGAATCACATAATCTAGCTTTGACAGGGTTCTCATCGATATAACGCATTACGTTCATAAAATGTGTTCGACCACGAATGAACCGGTCAAAATAGTCCGGAGCCCAGAATCGGCCTTTACGCCCAAGTAGCTTGTTTGCAGCCGAAGCCGAGAAGCTTTTGATAGAATGCATCGTTTCTGACAGTGTGTGATCGCCGATGGTCTTGATCAACAAATGGGCATGATTCGGCATTACAACCCAGTTATGAAGGTCAAACCTTTCGCCATTGAAATAAAGGATTGCCTCGCACACCAACTTTGCTATTTCGGGATCTCGCAGAAATGATTCACCCGTCCCGGTGTCGAGCTTCAAGTTAATAGCGTAATGGTATTCGGATTCGGTTATCAGCTTAGACCGCAGCTTTTTCTCCTGGGTTTGAATGAAATCGGCAGGAAGTGAGTCCGCAAGGCGAAATGTGATGAACTGAATCAGGTCGGGCGATTCGAGGTGAGGTAAATATCCGCGAGAGTGGTGACGGATCACTACTTTAGGGTTGCGTTTGTGCTGCATAGTTTTTCTTTCGTGCTTCGCACTCAGGCGGGCAGAGATGCCCGCGTTCCCGTTTCCGGATGTAGTTGGGCGCTCAGCCACTCATCCCAGTCCTTCAATGCCCGCTCGACCTGGATCATATGTCGCTCGCGCTTCTTCCTGTATTTCTTACGAAGCTCGGGCGGGAGAGGTTCGAGCAAGCCGAAGGTGATATTCACGGGCTGAAAATTCTTGGTTTCGACGTTTGAGACATAGCGGCAAAGGGCACCGATGGCGGAGGTTTGCGGCGCCGTTATCATTTCCTGGCCGTTCAAAACGCGGACGGCATTTATCCCCGCGAGCCAGCCGGTCGCGACCGATTCGACGTAGCCCTCGACGCCGGTGATCTGGCCGGCGAAAAAGAGTCGCGGGTCGCGTTTGGTGGCCAGCGTTTCGTTCAAGATCTTGGGCGAATTGATGAACGTGTTGCGGTGGATCTGGCCGTACTGCAGAAACTCGGCGTTTTCCAAACCGGGGATCAGCCGAAGCACGCGTGCCTGCTCGCCGTAGCGAAGGTGGTTCTGAAACCCGACCATTCCATAGGCATCGGCCATCAGGTTTTCTTGGCGAAGCTGGACGCAGGCGTATGGCTCCTCGCCGGTCTTCGGGTGCCGCAGGCCTTTTGGCTTCATCGGGCCGAAGCGGAGCGTTTCCGGGCCGCGGCGGGCGATCTCCTCGATCGGCAAGCAGCTTTCGAACCAATGCGTTTCCTCGAAGCGCTTCAGCGGGACGGATTTGGCGGCGAGCAGCTCCGAAATGAAAAGCTCGTATCGCTCGCGGTCCATCGGGCAATTGATGTAATCCGCGCCGCCTTTATCGTATCGAGCCGCTTTCCAGGCGATGGACATATCTATCGAATCGGCGGCGATGATCGGAGCGATCGCGTCGTAAAAATAAAGCTGGTCGTCGCCGGTGATGCGCATGATGTCGGCGGTGAGGGCGTCGGAGGTCAGCGGGCCGGTGGCAATGATCGTCGGAGAGCGGACACACTTGTCCGCATCACCGGCTCCTCCGGCGAGATCGCCCTCATCTACTGACGATTCGTCGCTTTCAGCACTCGTTCGCGTCGAAGCGACGCTCGTGCGGACAGGAGTGTCCGCGCTCCCCGAGATCGAGGTCACTTCTTCGCGGATGATCTCGATGTTTGGGTGGGCCTCGATGCGTTCGGTGATGTACTCGGCAAACTTGATGCGATCGACCGAGAGGGCCGCACCGGCCGGGACGCGGGTCACAGCCGCCGCTTCCATAACAAGCGAACCGCCGCGGCGAAGCTCTTCTTTTAACAGATACGGCGCCGAGCCCGGTTCGTCCGTCTTCAATGAATTTGAGCAGACGATCTCCGCCAGCTTGTCTGTCCTGTGAGCAGGCGTCTGCTGAACCGGCCGCATCTCATAAAGCCGCACCTTCGCCCCAAGCGCCGCCGCCTGCCAAGCCGCCTCAACCCCCGCAAGCCCACCGCCGATCACATTTATTACTTTTTTCACTTGTTCAATTATAGAACGAACGGAGCAAATCGCTTTGGGCAGTTGCCCCTCGTTCTTTTAAATCTCGCACAACTGAGATTATGCTAAAATTCGTTCCGGAGGCCATATGCATAAGAGCGAGATTGCTGCTATCAAAGATCAAGTCCGGTCGCTTCCGGCAGAGCAACGGGTGGAATTGATCAAGTATTTGGCGGACTCATTATCGGCAAAGGGACAGGAATCGATTCCGCTCAAGTTCGGGAAATATTCCGAGACGGGCCGAAGAATGGCGACCGAAAGCGACTTCCGCATTGCCGAATGGCACCCAACCGATCGTGAGCTAAATGGCAACTAGATATATCCTTGACACTCATGCTCTGATCTGGCATTTGGAAGGCAACGGACTGCTTGGGGCTCAGGCCAAACGAATAATTGGCGATCCAAGCAGCGAACTGGTGTTACCGGTTATTGCTTTGGCAGAGGCGATGTTCATCGTCGAAAAGGGCCGATCTGCGATCCCGAGTGTGCAGGATCTGCTGGCTGATGTTACCAGTGACAAGCGAATCGATATTTATCCGCTCACGGCGGGGATCTTGGAAGAAAGCTCGTCCCTAACGGTGATTCCGGAAATCCACGACCGCCTCATTGTAGCCACGGGTGTCTATCTTCAGAACCTCGGTGAGGTCGTTGAGGTCATCACGAAAGATAACGAGATCACCGCATCATCAATCCTTCCGGTCTGTTGGTCTTGAACAACCTAGGCAATTCGCCTCAACCCCACCGCCAATCACGTTAATCATTTGTTCTCTTAAAAACCCTCAAGGCCACGGTCACTGCCTGAAAGATCACTAACGCGATCCATGACCCGAGGCTAATATACATCCATGGCAAGAACCTAGTGTCGATACTTGCCAAAGCATCTTCCGTACTGAATGAAAAGGTCATTTGAGCAAAAAGTTTCCAGACGTTAATGCTCGTAAACACGATCACGAAGGACGATACCACCTGAGATAGCCAGAACAATTGTCTTTCCAACAACGTCATCATCGCCCAGATCCCGGTACAAAAACAAACCAACGTAACTTGCTGCGCGATGTAATCGAATCGGCTATGGAATACTCGAAACGAACTGCCCTCAACCCCGGCAAGTTCATAACCAAAGTATGCCCCGGCCACAGTGGCCGAAGACACCAGCAGCACAACCAATAGCGCAAGCCGAAATTTTCTCAAACGCTCCATTGTTTCAGCTCTTCAATCAGCAGTTCGAGCGGCAGGCATTAGTTAGAATCGCCCAACCCTGCCGCAATACTGGTCGAACTCCAAAGACCCTCGAAATGAGAGATCCATCCTAAAACCGTTCAATCACGTTCGACTCATCAGCGAGCAATTTCATCAGCCGCGGGTTGATGAACAGTTTTTCCTTTAGTTTATTATTCTCGACCAGGACGCCGATCTCCGTTAGCTGCTTCAAATAAACTGATGCGGTCTGGCGTTTGGCGATGCCTTTATCTACTACATTTCCGATGCGGCAATACGGCAGTTCGAAGATCAGGCTTACCAGTTCGTAGCTATAAACCCTGGGCAATTTTTCCTTTACGTATTCGGCGGTAGCCTCGGCGAGCGAGCGTATGGCCGCGATCTTATTTGTCGTCCAACGAGACGTATCTTTGACCGCGTCGAGCATAAATTCGACCCATGCTTCCCACGCCTCATCGCGGGTCACGGACAACAGGAGCCGATTGTAATCGGTACGTCGCTCAAGAATGTATCGGCTCAGGTAGAGCACCGGAATGCTCAGCAGCTCTTGCTCGATCAGAAAAAGGCTGTTGATGATCCGGCCTGTCCTCCCATTTCCGTCGGTAAATGGGTGAATCGCTTCGAATTGATAATGGGCGACCGCTAGCCGGATAAGCGGGTCGATCTCGGTCTCGTTGTGAAGAAAACGCTCCCAGTTTGAAAGCAGATCGCGGAGCACATCCTCTCCGACCGGCGGAGTATAAACGATTTCGCCCGTTGCTTGATTTCCCAACGCCGTTCCCGGAACTTTGCGGATCCGCATCTCCACTCCCTTGATCTTCGAGCATATCTCTTCGGCCGTTCGTGTGCTCAGCGGATATTTGGCGAGTGCCTGATATCCCTGAAAAAGTGCCGTGCTGTATCGCAGGGCTTCTTTTGTCGCGGGGTCGGCGTTCGCCTCGCTGTTCAAGTGCTCAAAAAGTTTGTCGGTCGTGGTGACGATGTTCTCGATCTCCGAACTGGCTTTTGCCTCGAGAAGCGGCAGCGTATTGATCAGGATCGACGGATTCGGGATCAATTCGGCCGCCTGTTTTAGCTCGGCAAGTGCGGCACGGGCCTCAATGCACTTTCGAAGTACGTTCTTTGACTCGATATCAGCTCGTGGCGGCAATTTTGGAAGGTCTTGGTATGGAGTTTTTGGGTCCCAGTTCGGCATATGTTTACGTTTCGGGTTTTGATCGACACATCTTGGCGATATGTTTACGGCATCGACATATCACAATTATATGTCGACGTTTTGCGGTTTTATCGACACATCGAGAGGATATGTCGATGGCATCGACATGTCAAGAAAATATGTCGATATTTTCGCATTTTATCGACACATCGTGTCTGGCGGGGCGGTTTTGGTGCGGTTCGGCGATCCGGACCGGGTGAAACTATCTTTTTGAATCTGCGTAAATGTTTTCAGCTTTATCTGACCAAAATCAAGATTCGTTCAGTTTTTAGGAGAATACGATGCACGTTTCCGAGCCCCTTAGACGCATTTTTGCCATATTTATCATCGCGCTGATGGCGACGCCGCTGCCGGCATTTGCCCAGGATGAAAAGAAGGAAGAGCCCAAGGCTGAAGAGAAAAAGGACGAGAAGAAAAAGGAAGACCCGCTTCCCCTAAAGCCCGCCCGCTCGGTCAAATTTACTACCAACGAGGGCACGTGGATGTCGCTCGACGTCTCGCCCGATGGCCGGACGATCGTCTTCGATATGCTCGGCGATATCTATACGATGCCGATCGAGGGCGGAACCGCGACCAAGATCCACGGCGGAATGTCGTTCGAGAGCCAGCCGAAATATTCGCCGGACGGCAAGATGATCGCGTTCCTGACAGACCGCAGCGGTTCGGAAAATCTTTGGGTGATGAAGGCCGACGGCACCGACCCGAAAGAGGTGACCAAAGGCCCGCGGGCGATGTACGTTTCGCCTTCGTGGAGCGAGGACGGCAATTACATCGTCGTTTCGCGGTCGGATCAATCGATCGGGGCGTTTCATCCCTATATGTATCACAAGGACGGCGGCTCGGGCGTAAGCGTCGGCCCGCCGCCACCGCCGCTGCCGGCTCCGGGACAGCAGGGCCCACCGCCGCAGCCGCCGCAGAACCGGATGGGCGCCGTTTTCTCGCCCGACGGAAAATACATCTATTACGCACAGCGGACCGGCCCGTTCAATTACAACGCGAGCTTCCCGATCTGGCAGATCTTCCGCTTTGACCGCGATACCGGCGAGGTTGCGCGGATGACCAACGCCCAGGGCTCGGCGATGCGGCCGGTGCTCTCGCCCGATGGCCGTTACCTTGTTTACGCGACTCGGTTCGAGACGCGAACCGCACTCCGCGTCCGCGATCTTGAGACCGGCCAGGAACGCTGGCTGATCGACAACGTCACCCGCGACGATCAGGAATCGCGTGCAACGCGCGACACCTATCCGGGCTATGACTTCATGCCCGATGGCCGCTCGCTGATCGTTCCGGTCAACGGCAAGGTCGCCCGAGTTGATTTCGCTACCGGTAAAGCGACCGATGTCCCTTTCACGGTTAATGTAGATATCGAGATCGGCCCGCGTGTGCATTTTCAGTACAAGGTCGATGAAAGCCCGACGGTCGAGGCACGGCTGATCCGTTATCCGGCACTCTCGCCGGACGGCAAGCGGGTCGCCTTTACGGCCTTCAGCAAGCTTTACGTGATGGATCTGCCCTCGGGCAGCCCGCGTCGCGTGACGACCGCGACCGATGGCGAATTTATGCCGGCTTGGTCGCCGGACGGACGTTCATTGGCTTATGTTACCTGGTCGCGGCAGGGCGGGCAGATAATGTCCGTCTCGCCCGATGGCGGCACACCGCGGCAATTGACCAACAAGGCCGCGTTCTATTCTTACCCCGCATATTCGCCTGACGGCAGCAAGATCGTCTTCATCACCGGAGCTATCGACGACCACCTCTTCGCGGACATCCGCGAGGGGCACGAATTTATGTCACCGGAGGAAGCGGCTCTTCACGGCCACCACGGCGAACGCGAGGTTACGGGCGTCAGCGGTTCGACCGGGACGGACCTCAAATATATTCCGGCCTCGGGCGGGCAGGCTGTGCAGATCGCCCCGACGCAAGGCGGCCGCTTTCCGCATTTTTCCGATGACCCTGAGCGCGTTTATTTGACGACGTTCATGGGGCTCGCCTCCATACGGCTTGATGGCCAGGACCGCCGGATGCACATGCGCGTGACCGGCAAGGGAACGCCGCCGCAGCAGCCCTCGGCCGGTGCGATGCGGATCTCGCCGGACCGCAGCCGCGTTTTTGTCGAGCTGCAGGGCCGCCACTATATCGTCACCGTCCCGCGCTCTGGCCGCGATACTATCAACGTAAATCTCGCCGGGCCTTCAGCTAATGTGCCGTTCAAGAAGATGTCAACGCTTGGCGGCGACTACATTGATTGGTCTCGCGACGGCAAGTCGGTGACGTGGTCGTGGGGCACGAACTTCTATCGCCAGGGCGTTGATGCCGAAAAGCCGGAAACGACCGCCGTAAAGGTGACGGCGGCAAGGCCGAAGCCCTCGGGAACGGTCGTGCTCTCCGGGGCCCGGATCATCACGATGAAGGGCAATGAGGTGATCGAACGCGGCGACATCGTTGTCACGAACAACCGCATCGCCGCCGTCGGTCCGAAAGGCCGAGTGCAGATTCCGGCCGGTGCGAGGACGATAGACGTTACGGGCAAGACGATCATCCCGGGCTTCGTCGATGTCCATGCCCATATGTGGCCGCCGCGTGACCTCCATCAGGATCAGGTCTGGCAGTATCTTGCCAATCTTGCCTATGGCGTTACGACGACCCGCGACCCGCAAAGCTCGACGACCGACGTTTATGCTTATGCCGACCTTGTCGAAAGCGGCGAGATACCCGGGCCGCGTGTTTATACGACCGGGCCGGGCGTTTTCTCAAGCGTCGGCATCGACAGCAAGGAGGCCGCAGATCTTTACATCAAGCGGTACCGCGACGCCTATCAGACCGATACGCTGAAGCAGTACGTCGTCGGCGACCGCAACGTCCGGCAGTGGGTCGCGATGGCCTGCTACGACAACAAGATCTCGCCGACCACCGAGGGTGCGCTCGACATGAAGCTCAACATCTCGCAGATGATCGACGGGTATTCGGGACACGAGCATTCGCTTCCGCTCCAGCCGATCTATAAGGACGTGATCGAGCTTGTTGCCCAAACGCAGACGTTCTATACGCCGACCATCCTCGTTGCATACGGCGGGCCGTGGGCGGAGAACTATTACTTCCAGAATACGGAAGTGCTCGGCAACAAGCGGCTGGCGCGCTACATCCCGCGGGAGCTCTTGAACGGAATGCTCCGCCGCCGCAGCCAATGGTTCCGGCCGGAGGAGTATAGCTTTAAGCAGATCGCGGCAGACGCGAACGCGGTCCTAAAGGCAGGCGGACGTGCCGGCATCGGCGGCCACGGACAGCTTCAGGGCCTCGGTGTCCACTGGGAGATCTGGGCGATGCAGTCGGGCGGTATGTCAACGATGGACACGCTCCGCGTCGCGACCATCTTCGGAGCGGAGGCCATCGGGCTCGAGCGCGACCTCGGTTCGCTCGAAACGGGCAAGATCGCCGACCTGATCGTGATGGACAAGAATCCGCTGACCGATATCCGCAACACGGATTCGATCAGCCACGTAATGAAGGGCGGCGAGCTTTACGAAGCAGAAACGCTAAACCAGATCTGGCCGGCCCAAAAGCCGCTTCCGCCGCAGTACTGGTGGAACACCGAGCCGAAGGAATAGGCCGGTTGAAATAGCCGGAAAAGGCTGTTCGAAACGTGGTTCTTCTGTGTCTTTCGTCTGTGTGTTCTGTGGTTTCGCCGATCATGAACAGGGCGGAACCACAGAATGCACAGAAGAAGATCCGAAACACACAGATGAGGTCGTGCCTTTCGGACAGCCTAGTTTTGTTTGCTTCCTCATCTGACCGAAAGAACAAAAATCTTGACACCGGTGCGGCTGATGCCGCATCATTTAGGTTGGCGTGTTTTGCACGCCGTCCGTTATTCCCGCTTCCCGGCTTTGGTTTTTTCCGCGTATAGCGATTGGCCGTCTCCCTGTTCCACCTATCTCAAAATAGAGGAATAGTCCCTTCACAAATGGAACTTCAGAATAACGGCTCCGAGCCTCACGCCGGCGATGCTCTCTCTTCTGAGCTGCCGCCGATCCTCGCGGGCGCGTCGCTGCTCAATGTCAGCATCACACAGCCGGACACACTCGGAGACAGCATTTTCAATTCGATCCGCGACGCGATACTCGTTCTCAATCGCGACGGGACGATCGAGCGTGTCAATCCGGCAACGGTTTCGCAGACCGGATACGCCGAGCACGAACTCGTCGGCAGCCCGGTCAGCATTCTCTCCGGCGGGCGTAAATACTTCGCAAAGATCTTTGACCGCGCTCTCGCCCGCGACATTCTGGCCCATAGGATAGAGACGCATTGCGTCCGCAAGGACGGCACTCGCTTTGCCGTCTCGCTCTCAGCGGCACGCGTTTTCGACCCGCTGACGGGCAGCGACCGCATCGTCTGTGTCGCACGCGATATTGCGAAGCGAAAGCGGCTTGAGGCCGAGTCGCGGGCCATTTCGCGCATTATCCACGGCGTTACGACCACCGCGAACCTTGAAGAATTTCTCAAGCTCGTACACTCCTCGATCAAACGGATCGTTTACGCGGAGAACTTCTTCGTCGCCCTCATCGACCCCGAGACGGACATGCTGACGATGCAGTTTTGGGTCGATAAATACGACCCGATGCCCGCACCGCTGAAGATCGGGCGAAGCCTTTCGGCATATGTTTTCCGCCGCGGCGAATCGATGCTGCTATCGTCCGATGACGTCAGAAAGCTGATCGAGGCCGGCGAGGTCGAATCGGTCGGGACGGACTCGCCTATCTGGCTTGGCGTTCCGCTTGTCACACTTTCAGGGCCAATCGGAGTGCTCGTTGTGCAGGACTACGAGAACTCGGACACCTATTCCAAACGCGACATGGAGCTGCTGACCTCGGTCGCCGACCAGATCGCGATCGCTATCGAGCGCAAGCGGAATGAAGAGGCGCTCCGGCAAAGCAATGAGCGCTTTCAGCTCGTGACGCGGGCGACGAGCGACGCGGTTTGGGACTGGAACCTTGAGACCGACGCCATCTGGTGGAACGAAGGCTTTGGCAAGCTTTTCGGCTACCTGCCCGAGGAGGTTGGCGCGACCGTCGATGCCTGGCAGGAGCGGTTGCATCCCGAGGACGAAGACCGCGTAACCGAGGACATTCACCGCCACATTGCGGACGGAAAGACGAACTGGGCGAGCGAGTACCGCTTCCGGCGCCGCGACGGCAGCTATGCCCACGTGATCGACCGCGGCTACGTTGTCTATAACGAAGAGGGACGTCCGGTCCGGATGCTCGGCTCGATGATGGACGTAACGGACCGCAAGCTTCTCGAAGATCAGCTGACGCATCAGGCGCTTCACGATCCGCTGACCAAGATCGCCAACCGGGCGCTCTTCCGCGACCGCGTTGACCACGCCCTGAAGCGGCTCTCGCGCAACTCGATCTCGCTTGCGGTGCTCTTTCTTGACCTCGATAATTTCAAGTCGATCAACGATACTATGGGCCATGCGGCCGGCGACCGGCTGCTCGTCGCGGTGGCCGAGCGGCTGCAGGATTGCCTCCGCTCGACCGATACGGCCGCCCGGCTCGGCGGCGACGAATTTGCCATCCTGATCGAATCTGTCCACCGGATGGATGAGGCTGTGATGATCGCCGAGCGAATCCTCGAGGTCTTCAAGCAGCCCTTCGACATCGGCGGAAAGGAGATCTACGTCGGCACGAGCATCGGCATCGCGACGGCCTCGGACGAGGAAACGAACGCCGAGGCGATGCTCCGCAATGCGGACCTCGCGATGTACCTCGCCAAGAGCGACGGCAAAGGCCGCTACGTCATATTTGAACCGAAGATGCACGAGGCCCTGGTCGAGCGCGTCGAGCTAGAGGCCGATCTTCGCCGCGGCATCGAGGAAAACGAATTCATCATCCACTATCAGCCGATCTTCGATCTCGGTTCGTCGCGGGTGACCGGCATGGAAGCACTTGTCCGCTGGCAGCATCCGAGGCTCGGGCTTGTCCCGCCGATGAAGTTCATTCCGCTTGCAGAGGAGACCGGGCTGATCGTTCCGCTCGGTGAATGGGTGATCGTTGAGGCGTGTAAACAGATTCAGAAATGGCGGTTGGAGTTTCCGGCGATGGAAGATCTTTCCGTTACGGTAAATATCTCGATCCGCCAGTTCCATCAGCGCGACCTTGTCCACACGGTTCGCCGGGCTCTCGGCGAGAGCGGCTTGAGGCCCGCATCACTGATACTCGAGATAACCGAAAGCTTTATGATGGAAGACGCCGAAACGATCATAGAAAAGCTCGAGCAGCTTAAGGCACTCGGCGTTCGGCTCGCCATCGACGATTTCGGTACCGGCTATTCCTCGCTCAGCTATCTGCAGCGTTTCCCGGTCGATATCTTGAAGATCGACAAGTCGTTCATCGACAAGCTCGGCGTCGGTTCCGAGGGCAACGCGGTCGCCAAGGCCATCATAATGATGGGTGATTCGCTCAACCTCCGGACCATCGCTGAAGGCATCGAACACGACCACCAGATCACCGAACTCAAAGGCCTCGGCTGCGAAGCCGGCCAGGGCTACCACTTCGCCCGCCCGCTCCCGACCGACGCCATACAAGAGTTCCTCAAAGCCGAATCGGAATCCTACGAATGACCGAACGGTAAACCGGTTCTTACAGAGACCGCCGTTTGGGCTTGGAAAACCCGCGCCATCCGCACGCAGTTCTCAAAGATCTTTGCGGTCACGATCCCGCTCTCGGGCGGGTCTATCTCGGTCAATGCCGAGGCCCGGCCGGCCTTGATCAGCCACGCCGCTGCGGCGGCCTTGTTGATGTTATAGGTCGGTGTCCAAGATTCGTCCTCAGGTGCGAGGCCGTCGCTGTCGGCAACGGCGGCATCTGCGAGCAGGTCTCCGATCTCGGTTTCGGTCAGCACGGGCTCAGTGTCCCAGGCGGCGAGCAGTTTTAGTTTCTCGGTCGGTGTCATAGTTTTCTCCGTTGAAGAAATGGCGGGAAGCTCTCTTGTTGAACTTCCCGCCGCAGGTTTTACTCCTTGTTAGCGATCAGCATCGCGAGGGCCGTCGGCCTTACGGCCTTTGCGCCGTAAACGTGCAGGCCCTTGACCGCGTCGCCGAACCGCGACTCCGGCTTGTAAGCCTGAAGGTCGAGGATCTGCTCAACATAGCTCGTCGCCACCGAGTGGCCGGCGATGATCTTGTATTGAGCACCGGCCGTGTTCGGTACGTTGTTCGACTTCAGAATGGTGAAGCCCGCGGCCTCGCCGACCTGCCCGTTCCCGAGGCTGCGGTCCGAACGGAGCGTGCCGGCCGCAACGAAGCGGTCGTCCTTGAGCAGCATTCCGTGGAACCAAGCCGGGACGACGACGAATCGGCTCTCGATCGGGGCGTTCGCTTCGTCGAGCAAAACTCCGAGATCGACGAGATACTCGTACGCCGTCTCGGGCGTCGGGACCTCGGGCGTCGCGAGCGAGCCGAGCGTGTTGCCAACGGGAACGGCCGCTTCCATCACACCGGCGAGGAACGAATCCGCCGCATCGCGGAGCGACCACGCCGAACGCCGCATTGCCTCCTCTAGGACGTTGGCGTTCTGCTGTGCCCGGTCGATCGAATCGACGTAGAAGTTGAAATACTTTGCCTGGTCGATCGCGAGTGTCTGTTCGGAATCGGTCAGAGTTTCGGGCGGGTCGATGTCCGTGTTCTTTTCGTAATCGCCGATCGAGACATTGCCGATCGATGCGATCTTTACCGCCGAGCCCGCCTCGCGGATCTCGCCTTCATAGTCGCGATTGGCGACATTCGCCTGTCCGTAAACAAGCGTCTTTTCCAGTGCCGTGAGCAGCCGCGCCGCCCAAACCGTAGGGATAAAATTCAAAGCCATAGTGTTTTCCTTTTCTGTCTAGTTCATCTGGTGAGAGCCGAGCGAACCTCGGCCCAGTCAAGCCGGTTGATCTCGGCCGGCGACATCCGGGCGAGAGCTTCGGCGGTGAGTGTTTGAGCGGCGGGAGCGGAAGTGCCGCTTCCGGCATCGATGTGTCCGGCGGGCGGAACTTGCTCGAACTGTTCGGGAAAGTCGCGGCGAAGCCGGGCGATCAGGTCGCCGAGATTCGCCGGGCGGCCATCGCCGTCAAATTCGATCTCAGCCCGCACCGCGCCAAAGAGCAGCTCGGGCGAGCGTGCCCCGGCCCCGGTGAGCTCGGCCGTCATCGCCTCGCGTGCCTCGCGGAGCCGGGCCGCAGTTCTGAGTTCCTCATTCTCCTGCCGAAGCCTTTCAAGCTCGGCAGCCGTTTCGTCTGTGTTGTGTGGTTCGTCGTTCATACAGCCCGGAGCTTAGCGAAAGCTCGGGCCGGCGTGAACGGGAATCCGTGAGCGGCTTGAGATATGGATGATCTGGACGAAATAGATGAAATCGATGGCGGCTAGAGATCGGCCGCCCACCTCCAGAAACTATCCTCGTAAACAAGCCAGCCGATCCGGGTAGCGGAGTTGCCGGCGGTCTCAAAGGTTCCGTCCTCGCACATCTCAATAAGCGTCGTTCGCGAGGGCGGCGGGACGACGATCCGGTGCTTGCGGATCAGCCTTTCGACCTCGCCGAGGCGAAGCTTTGTCCTGACGCGGGTGTTTTTGCTATCGTGCGACTGTTTCATTACGTTTGTTTTGGTGCCTTCCATATCTTTCACATCATCCATTTCATTTTTCTTGTCCATTTCTTTGGTTCCTCACGCCTTTCCATTCGCTTTGCGGGCATTTCGCCGTAGTCTGCATCTGGCCGGGCGATATGTAAGCGGCGATCGGAAATCACAAAAAGGATATCGTCCAATATCGTCCGACCGTTTTACAATATCAAACGAATGATGCAAATGCAAGAGAATATTTCACAGATGAAACGCGGCGGGTTTAGCTCAGCGGAGATCGCCGCGGCGGCCGCGATCGTCCGAGTGTTTGAAACCGGCACGCCCGTGGGCAACTACAGCGAGGTCGCAGTGCTCAATGACGGCGCCGGAATTTCATACGGCATTTCGCAGTTCACGCACCGCTCAGGTTCGTTGGCTGAGGTCGTTTCGCGTTACCTCGCGAGCGGCGGCGTCGCGGGCCGAGATGTGTTCGCCTCGCGGCTGCCGATGCTTCGGGATCGCTCGGCAACGGCCATCGCAAAGCTCACGGCGGATCGCGACTTTCGCCGAGCACTTGCCGCTGCGGGCCACACCCGCGAGATGCGCGAGGTGCAGGACGCGGTCGCCTTTGAGCGGTACATGCTCCCGGCGATCCGTGCCTGCGAGGGCTCGGGCTTTCGGCTGCCGCTCTCGCTAGCCGTCATTTACGACTCGATGACGCACGGCTCTTACAACAAGATCCGCGACCGCGTACGGATCTCGCCTGCAGGCAAGGGCGACTTTGAAAAGAGCTGGATCACGGCATACGTCCGCGAGCGGGACGCCTGGCTCGGCTCGATCCCGCGGCTGCGTTCGACGCGATACAGGACTCGCTTCTTTATGAACCAGATCGCCACGGGGCGTTGGGGCCTCGAGCTTCCGATCAACGTTCACGGAGCACTCATCACAAACGAAATTCTTGGCATCTCGCCGGACGCATCCGGCAAGAGCGGAACGACGGCCGGGCCGAACCACCCGCCACAAACAATGCAGAACGAAGCACCTCAACTACCCGCCACCCAACCCGCCGACAACCCTCAGGCCCGGCCGCCTGTTTCGGCAAATGAGGTGCTCGGCCGCGTTGAGCGGGGCTTTGAACGTGCGGCGGAAAGCTTTGACCGCGTGGAGCGCATCGGGCTCGGGGCGGCGAACCGCACCGACCGGGCGAAGTCGCTCTGGGCAACGGTCGCGGGCACGGTTTGGCAAACGCTTTGGGCGGCGGTCGGCTTTCTCGCCGGATTGCCGCGAGAGGTCTGGCTGGTCGTGGCGGTCATCGCCGCCGTCTTCACACTCGCCTATCTTTACCGCCAGATCACGCTCGGGCGGCTGCGGGAACTAAAGGAGACGATATGAACGATTTCAAGAACATCATGCTTGCCTACGCGGCTTCGGCCTCGTCGCTTTTTGCTGCTATCGAGACACGGACGCTGATCACGATAATCTCGGCGGTCGTCCTGCAGATCCTTTTCTTCGCCATTGGAAAAGCGATCGACGTCGGGCTGCAGATATATCTGCATCGGCGCAAGTTCGCGAGTACCCGAGTTGCAGAGTTGCAGAGAAGTGAAAGCTGCACGAGCGAAGAATGAGCAAAAGCTGCTTACGGCTTACAGCTAATAGCTAACGGCTTGTTAATCAAAACACCTATGACAAAAACACACATTTACATTGCGGCGGGGATTCTTGCGGCGGCGGTTTTGGCGGCGGCGATCTCATCGTCGGTAACGAGCCACCGGATCTCGCGGCTTGAGCGGGCGGCGGACGCGGCAATTCAGAAGGCGAATGACCAGGCTCGGCGAGCCGCGGAACTTGAAAAGGAGACCTATGCTTACAAAGAAAAGATCACATACCTTGAGACCCGGCTCGGCGAGCTTGACGCCCGTGCCGAGCGGCAGTCTGCCGAGCTTGAGCGGCTTTCTGCTGATACCGATTCTGCTCGGCGTGCTCTTCGCCGGGACCGCGGCGGGACAAACGAGCGCTGACGCACTTCGCGAGGAGATTCGCCTTGCCGACCGGCTGATCGCTGCGCTTGAGAGCGAGAACGCCGCACTTCGCCTCAGGCTCGAAACCGAAAAAGCGGCAAATTCGACGCTTCGCGAGCTGAACGAAACGCGCCGAGCCGAATCGGACGCGCTGCGCGAGGCCCTTACGGCAAAGAACGAAGCCATTGCCGCAAAGGACGCCGCTCTTGCCGCACAGGAAAAGCTGCTCGGCGAACTCAAGAAGCGCCGCGGGTCGGTCTGGAAGCGGCTTGGCGATGTTGCGATCGGGGCCGTGCTTGGGGCCGTTTTGAGATGAGAGGAGCGTGCCAAAAGCGAACGACGAAAACCCGAGGCCCGAG
This sequence comes from Acidobacteriota bacterium, assembly GCA_019639235.1. Taxonomy (GTDB): domain Bacteria; phylum Acidobacteriota; class Blastocatellia; order Pyrinomonadales; family Pyrinomonadaceae; genus OLB17. The sequence goes on from JAHBSG010000002.1 coordinate 194,957, forward strand.
ATGCGGCCGTTCGACGAGTGGCTGCGCGAGGCCGAGGGCCATTGGACCTGGGACTGGCCGCACCAGCTCCGCATCTACGAAAAGTTGCAAATGATGACCGAGGGAAAAGCAAAACGACTGATGATCTTTATGCCGCCGCGGCACTCGAAGTCCGAGACCGTTACGGTTCGCTACGCGGCCTGGCGGCTGCTTCGTGAGCCCGGGATGCGGGTCATTCTCGGCTGTTATAACCAGCGGCTGGCGAATCGCTTTTCGCGAAAGATCCGGAGCCTGGTCGAGCGGCGAATCGGGCTTTCGCCTGCGCGCAAGGCGGCGGACGAATGGGAAACGAAGGCCGGCGGCGGGCTGTGCGCGGTCGGGGTCGGGGCGGGCGTTACGGGCTACGGTGCGGAGCTGATCGTCATCGACGACCCAGTGAAGAACCGCGCCGAAGCCGAAAGCACCGCCTACCGCGAGCGGACGTGGGACTGGTTCAACGACGACATCTATACGCGGCTCGAGCCCGGCGCTTCGATCGTGCTGATCCAGACGCGCTGGCACGAGGATGACCTCGCGGGACGGCTGCTAGCCGAGGCAGCCGAGGGCGGCGAGGAGTGGGAAGTGCTTTCGATGCCGGCGATCGCCGAAGAGGACACGGCCGATTGGCGCGACGCGGGCGAGGCACTTTGCCCCGAGCGCTACGACCGCGAGGCTTTTGATCGCATCCGGAAAAAGATCGGGAGCTATGCCTTCGCGTCGCTTTACCAGCAGCGGCCGGTGCCGCGGGACGGCGGGCTCTTCAAGCGGGCGTGGTTCACTCAGATCATCGAAAAAGCTCCGGAAGGGCTTCGCTGGTGCAGGGCGTATGACCTGGCGATCTCGACGAAAACATCGGCCGACTACACGGCCTCGTTCCGGTGCGCGGTCGATGCGGACGGGAATGTTTACATCGCCGATGGATTTCGCGGCCGGATCGATTATCCCGAGCAGCAGCGTTACGTTACGGGCCGCTTTAGGGAAGAGCCCGGAACGATCCACGTTTTTGAAGAGGCACTGCACGGCCGGGCGTTCGTCCAATCGCTCCGCCGCGAGGCGCTTCGCAAGGGCATCGCTCTGCGGTGCGAGCGCGTTGACCGCGACAAGTTCACGCGAGCGCTCGTTTGGGCCGCACTTGCCGAGGCGGGAAAGGTTTTCCTCGTCCGCGGAGCGTGGATGGAGGACTTTATCGAGGAGGCGGTCGCCTTTCCGGGCGGGAAGCACGACGACCAGATCGACGCCGTCTCGCTGGCGGTGCAGACGCTGACCCTGGCGAAGGGCGGCAAGTCGCACGGATTTTGATTTTGTGGCCGGAACGATCGGCCGGGAGAGAAAACTATGAACGAACACATTGAAGAAGCAATTACCGAATTCAGGCGCGAAGGGCGACGATATGCCAAGACCGAGCGCTACTACCGCGGCGACCACGACCTCGCATTTGCGACCGAGAAGTTTGCGAATACCTTCGGCTCGCTATTTCGCGAATTTGCGATGAACCTGTGCCCGGCGGTCTGCGATGCGGTCCGCGACCGGCTCCGCGTTGCGGGCTTTGCGGGCGAGGCTGGCGAAGCGGCCGAAGCCATCTGGCGGCGGACGCGGATGCCGATCCGCTCGGGCGAAGTGCACCGCGAGGCGCTTGTGAATGGCGACGCCTACGTCATCGTTTGGCCGGACGAAGCGGGCCGGGCGGCGATCTACCCGCAGCGGGCGGCGAACTGCACGGCCATATATGACGAAGAGCATCCGGGCCGCGTGCTCCGGGCGGCAAAGCACTGGCGGACGGCCGATGGGCGAACGCGGCTTAACGTTTTTTACCCCGATCGCATCGAGCGATTTATCACAGCGAAAGCCGGCGAGGCGGCACTTCCGGAGGCACGCGAGTTCCTGCCTTTTATGGAAGCGGGCGGGCGGATGGCGAACCCTTTTGGCTCAGTGCCGGTCTTTCATTTTGCCAATAATGCCGATATCGGTGCACGCGGCCGCTCGGAGCTCGAGGCGGCGATACCGGTGCAGGACGGGCTCAACAAGGCGGTGCTCGATATGCTGGTCGCGATGGAATTTTCGGCCTATCGGCAGCGGTGGGCGGCGGGGATCGAGATCGAATACGACAACGAAGGGAACGCAGTGGCACCGTTCAAGGCGGGCGTCGATCACCTTTGGGTGACGGAGAACCCGAACGCGCGGTTTGGCGATTTTGAGACGGCTGGGCTAGATCAATTTATCAAGGTAAAGGACAGCTTTCGCATAGATGTTGCCTCGGTGACGGGCACGCCGATGTATTACCTGATGCCGCACACGCGGGGCTTCCCGAGCGGCGACGCTCTCCGGCGGGCGGAGTCGCGGCTCGCGGCAAAGGTCCGCGACCGGCAGGCCGCATTCGGCCACACATGGGCCGAGGCAATGGCATTCGCCCTCCGCATCGAAGGCCGCGGGGCGGAGATTGAAGTGCGGTGGGAACCACCACCTTCTTGAAACGCGCTCGTAAATCCTGTGACTGTGAAGCTAATTGCGAGCAACGGTTGCAGTATCTGAATTTTTGCTTCAGGCAAATTTGGTAAATTGCTCATTCTTAAATATCGGCGTTGCTCACATATTGTCGACATGGGCCAATTATGCTCCGAGAGCCGTTATCTAAGTTACGATATCCACGGTGCAAATAGTAAAAATGTGGGGACGAAAAAAAAGCTTGCCCCCCCCCGAAAAAGGAGTAAGATATGCCCGTTAATCAGACGAAACTAGCATAAGATCGGCGAACTCGGTTTGATACGAACGAAAGTGAAAACAAAAGGTGTCATGTCGTCAGTTTCGTAAGATGTTCGTTTCGATTTCGTAGATTGACTATTGTCGGGAACAAATTCGAACTTCCTCGAGTCATCCCTCTTTCCACATTCACCTAGGAGGTACTCAAATGAAATCAGTCAAAGCGGGGCTTGCTCTATTTGCCCTTTTGATGGCGATCATGGGCTATTCGTTAGCTCAACTCGAATTCACTCCGGTAAAGGCTGACGCCGGAACATGCTGCAGATATTCATCTAGTTGTCCGGGCACAGAGATCTGTAGGAATTTGGCTAACACTCACGCTTGTTGCGATCCCGCAAGCCCGTCATGTGCTGGGCCAGGTCACTGCGGTAAGGACGGCTTTGAGCCAGAGCCGCCGCCGGAGAACTAGATCGTTCTCTTAGGATCCAGTCGACATTGCTTGGTGTCATCGATGTCTTTTACCGGTGACACCAATTCGGCACTCGACATCCGTTACGTTCTCAGATGAATATTGGCGTGATGAGCGACTCGCTGTCATTAAGCAATGAGCTTTGAGGAGGAAGGCGAAATGCAAATCGTTTCAAAATTGATGTTCCCAGCATCTCTGATCTTATTAGTATTCTCTGTTGGATTAAACTTCGTACTCGCTGAGGAGATTAAAGGTTTACGAAGGAATATCGGGAAGCTGAAATCCGAAACCTCTATTAAGCCTGGTGACTCGGTTCCCGATATCTTAGGTGTTAGCCCGGAGCGGGTCGAGACAATTTTCCGTTTTAAGGATGATACGCGCTCTACTGTGGTCTATTTTTTCTCGCCCCGATGTAGCTGGTGCGTTAAGAACCGCGAGCTTTTTGCAAAGCTGCATAGTTCACAGAAAGACAGATTTCGGTGGGTTGCTGTTTCTCTCGATACGACGAATGTTGAGGAGTTCGTTCGAGAAAGCAATATGGCGATGCCCGTTCTCTCGCAAGTTCCGGACGAGGTGCTTGATTCATATAGGATAGAAGGCACACCACAAACTTTTGTGGTTGCGAGTGACGGACGGGTGCTAAAAAAATGGGTCGGATCGTTCACAGGATCTGTCGGTGCTGAAATGGAGAGCTTTTTCGGTTCGAGTCTGCAATGACAAGTTGAGGAGCAACAGAATGAGAGATTACGAATATCGTCCTCAGGTCTTTAAGTCGAGACCCTCTGCTTCAACCGATAGTCCCGCAAAGCGTCTGCCGCTGCTAAACCCGGTTTTTTCTTTACTTCTTATTTTTTTTTCTATCGGTTGCAACAATGATTTCGTCGCCCAGCCGCCGACTGGTTCGCCGCCGTTACCTTCGCCGACGATCGCAGAAACAAATGCGGATTTCCTTGTTCTACTCACCCGAATGTCGGCCCAGCCGATTGAGATCTATGCTGACCTTGCTTTTCGGGTGCTTGACTCGAACCGCAATTGGACTCGCGATAAGAAGATCGAGGTGCTTGAGGAGCTATTTCGCCGGGCAGAAGAAGCAAAAGGGGAATTCAAGCGAAAGCAGCACGAAGGGGCAACCGATTCACCCTCTGGACTCGAGAGCATGGTTGCCGACCAAAAGCTTGACGGCCATTCGATAAAGCTCCGGGTGATCGAGAAAATGATCGAGATTGACCCGCTGCGAGCACGTCAGATGTTTGATGAAGTTTCGAGTAAACCGCTCAAAACGTTGGATTGCTCGGATGAGCTCGATTATGATCCGGAACTTCACTTTCTGGTGCTCCGAAGGATTGCAAATGGGACCTTCGGGCAGGAAGAAAAAGATAACCACCAACACATTTCGTATATTTCATCGAAACTCGATGAATTGTCCTCACCGTCAGAGTTAAGGCCCGCACTTGAGTTGGTGCTTTCATTCTCAAACTCTAAGAATGAGTTCGAGGCTCTTCTCGATAGCCTTGCACGATCCTTCAAAACCATCAGATCCGATCCCGCAGGGTTTCATTACTCGATTCGCTACGGGCGAGTAATCGACGTTGTTGCCGATCGTCTGATTCCTCGGATCGAGTCGAACGGGATGCTCGTTGAGAACTTCGCGAAGCCGTTTGGAACATATTTGGTTAAGAACTTTACGGGAACACGATGTGCTAATCGTCAGTTCGATAAGACGGAGACCGAACGTTTGATAACTAGGCTAAATGAGCAAACGAATCTACGGATAAATAATGAGGAGCTAAAGCCCGAGAAAATCGAGAGCGCAGAAAGCGGCCCAAGTTACTGGCGTTCGCAAAGATCGAAAGAAATGCTCGCTGGCGTAAAGAAGCTGCGATTCGGCGATGGGCGAACGCAGTTGGACGAAACAACAAAACTCAGACAGGAATGGCTACAAGAGCTGCAAGGATTCCTTGAAAAAATGCGATCTTGGCGTCCGGAGGATGAGCAATCGTCCGATGCGTTCATTCATCAGAAGTGCATTATTTACCTCTCCCTCATTGACGTTGTTCCTGCGGGCCAAACATATTTCGAGGTTCTAACTCAGTTCACCATCTTCTTGAGAGAATCAGCCGTTGTAAGGGAATCACCAGCAACGGCCCTAATGTACTCAAAGGACATTTTGCGGCTCGCCAGAAAGCTAGAGGGCAGAAATAGGTTGGAATTCGAGCGAATACTCGAATCTACGGGCGACGATTTATTTGGGTTGCAGCTTCAAATCCAAAAACTCTCGTCGAAGGTTCCGGAGACGGTGGAACGGTCGGACTCTTAACGGCAATCGATCATTCCGTAAATTCGAAGCTGAAGATTTCTGTAGTACGCCCTCCGCATCGAAGGCCGCGGGGCGGAGATTGAAGTGCGGTGGGAGCCGGTTGATGATCGGTGAGCTTTGATCAGGCAGCGGTGAGGAATTGGTAATCGGCGTCGGTGATGCCGGCGATGGCCTTGTTGATCTGCTCCCAGGTGAGCCACATCTCGGTGCCGCGGTGCATCGGCTCAGGGTCGTTGATGAGAACTCCGGTATCGGCGACGCCGAAGATGACGACGACGTGGCCGTGGCTATGGCCGCCCCAGTTTTTGCGGAGCCCGGTCCAGATGGGGCCGTGGGTCGGCAAGAAGCTATTGAGCCCCGAGAGCGACATATCGACCTTCGAGTGGGTCTTCATATTAAAGGTCTTGGCGAGAATTCCGTTATGGCCGCCCCACCAATCGCCGTTATTTTCATAGCGGGTCTTAAAGCCCGCATCCGACATCGGGTCCTTCATCGAGCCCTTTCCGGTCGCCTTTGACCAGGCATAGACCATCTGTGCCGACTTGAACCAGCAAACTCCCGTGGACGGCTGCGAAAGCAGCGGCACGTTCTTCAAACGAGTAATTGACATTGTTAACGGTTACTAAATTAATGTGATCTAAATACTGCAAAGCATCGACGAAGCTTTACGACAAATTTGCAGAATTGTTCGCGGGAAAATTCGGTCGAGGAGGCAGGACTTTCTTAGTCGAATTCCGGCGGTGGCGGTGGGGTTTCGATTAGTTTCGTATCCGATACGACTCCGAAAAACCGCTTTGATCTTTCGGCGAAAACAAGAGCAATTCCTAAAGCAACAAACAGCGCCGAAAATAGAACGAATACTATTACGAGTATGTAAAAGTTACCTTCAACGGGCTCCGCGATTAGGTAAATGAGACTCGAAAGCGGAAAACTTAAAAGCAAAAGTCCACCTAAGAGCCGACCCCAGTTCTTTGTTAGATGTATGCCAATCCCGGCTGCAAGAGAAAGCACGGAGTCGATAGCGGAATGTAAGAACAAAAAGCTTTCTCCGGCAAGTAAATTGCCGCTGGATAGCTGGGTCAGGAGCTCCGGGTCGTACAACAGATCGAACGGCACCAGAAAGATACCGAAAACGCCGCCGACAAGAAGCATGTACATCGCGACTGTTACATATCCAGGCCTTTGCATAGGAGTAGCAGTTTTCGGCTCATGTGTGTCGGTTCAAGGTCAAAGTCTACAGCAACATAATAGCGCGGTCAGTCAAATTCCGCCGGCGGGGAATGTGGGTCGGTTTGGAGCGGCTATCGCTGCCATCTGCTGCGCATCGACTGTCTGAAAAGCTGTGCGGCTTTCGCTCCGCCGCGGCTGTACTCGGCCGCGACAGCTTTTCGGCACTCAATGCAGTACGAGTTCGTATTGCGTTTGTCGTAGGTGAACTGCTTGATGGCCTTTACCTCGCCACAGATCGAACAGCGTTTCTTCAGCCTCGACTTGATCGCCGTGTCCTCCAGGATCTGGAGAACCTCGTTGGTGCACTTCAAGTCGCGGAAGTGAATTACGCGATGCGTTCCGTCCTTTTCAACACGGCCGACCGCTTTCGGACAACCGTTGTACAACACCTCATAGCCGGGCTCGGAACTGCGGACAAGTAAGCAAAGGAGCACGTCAGGTAATGCGTTTTCCCTTAAACGGAAGTAAGTTGATCTCCGGTAAGTCAGAATTCGATTCTCGGACCATCCCTTTACCTGAACGGTCTGGTTACGTCCATCTTTATACCAGTGGCCATCTACATCACGGCTTCCACGTGGGGCCTTTTTCATCTGAAACGCCTCTTCGGCAATGATCTCTGCGGCCATTCCAATAACGTTGCTGTCGTAATCTCCAAGCTTGGAAGCTTTTACAACGATATCCAAAGCGGTTTTTAGTCGATCCATACTTTTTACTGATACTGGAGGGGCTTATATTGAGTCAGGAAGGAGACGAGAACTTTCGCCTACGCGAAAATCATACCAGACAAATGCCGTCAAGTTTGCACTATTTGCGGCTTGCTGCGGCGCAATGCGGTCAGGCTTGCCTGACCGACCGTGTTACACCAGAGTAACGCTCGGAGGCTAAGCCTCCGAGCCTTAGTATTCGGATGGGCACGGAACGTCGAGGCAAGCCTCGCCGCACTGCAATCAGGCAAGCCTGTTCCGAACGGAAATTTCCATGCGGTGCTTGGCGAGGAGTTTTGAGTCAAAACGAGAGGCGTTTGCGTGGTTCCGCGGATTTCGCTTATGATTCTCGGAAGTTTACAGGCATGGTCGTTCACCTTATGAAAAAGTTTAGTTTGCTGACCCTTATTGTTCTTTCGCTTGCGTTCGTTTCTGCGGCGCAGGACAAGCTGCTTACGCTGGACGCGATCTTTGGCCCGGACCCGGCGGTGCAGGTCCAGTTCAGCGGGACGCCGAGTTTTTTGCAATGGGCGCCGGACGGGCGTTCGTTCAAGCGGGTCGAGAACGGGCGGCTGGTCCGCGTTGACGCGCTGACGGGCGAGGCACGGCCTTACTTTGATACTCAGCGGTTCGTTTCGGCGCTCGCGACCGTCGCCGGCATCGGCGCCCGCGACGCCGACCGGATAGCCAATTCGCCCGGCCTTCTCTTCAATAAGGGCGAGACGGCGATCCTGCTCAACCACAACAACGACCTCTGGCACTACGACATCGCCGCCGGAATGCTCAAGCGGCTGACAAGCAATGCCGATGAGGAAATGGAAGCGGACTTCAGCCCCGATGGGCGGATGGTTAGCTTTGTCCGCAAGAACGATCTTTATGTCGTGGATATCGCAAAGGGCGGCGAAAAGAGGCTGACCCGCGACGGCTCCGAGCGGGTGCACAATGGCTATCTCGTATGGGTCTATGAAGAGGAGCTTTACGGACGCGGGCAGAACCGCGGCTATTGGTGGTCGCCGGATTCGAAGCACATCGCTTTTCTCCGGCTTGACGATTCGCCGCTGCCCGAGTTCGTGCTTTCAAACGAGTTGACGAACGATCCTGTCCTCGAGAAAACACGTTACCCGAAACCCGGCGACCCAAATCCGCTCGTCCGGCTCGGCATTGCCGATGTTACGCGGTCAACCATCGTCCCGCCGGTCGGGCGTGTTCCGGGCGTTGGGCGGCGGCTGCCCGCCGGCGTTCAGCGGCTCGGCGATGCGGTCAAGTTTGCCGACCTCGCCCGCTATAAACCCGAAGACCTGCTGATCGGCCGCGTCGGTTGGACGCCGGATTCGAAGCAGGTGCTTTTTCAGGCGCTGAACCGCGAGCAGACCTTCCTCGATGTGAACGCCGCGACGCCCGACGGGAAGACGAAGAAGCTCTTTACCGAGACGACCGCCGCCTGGGTCGAGGTTTACGACAATCCGGAGTTTCTGCCCGATGGCTCGTCTGTTTATCAATCTGCCCGCAACGGCTGGCGGCATCTTTATCATTACGACGCCAACGGCTCGCTCATTCGCCAACTGACCGACGGCCGCTGGGAGATCCGCAATTTTTACGGTGTTGACCCCGAGGGCCGCTATGCGTATTTCTCGGCAACGCGAGACAGCCACATCGCCGTCAACGTTTATCGCGTGCCGATCGCCGGCGGCGACATCGAGCGCCTGACCCAAGGCGAGGGCACGCACGGGGCGTCGTTCAACCGGACGTTCACGCATTTTGTCCATACGTGGAGCGATGTAAACACACCCTCGCAGCAGCGGCTCTTCCGCTCGGATGGCCGGCTCGAACGCGTTATCAACGAGAACCGCGTCCCGGCGCTTGCCGAATACAAACTCGGCACACCGGAGTTCATGAAGGTGAAGACCCGCGACGGCTTTGAGATGGAAGCGATGATGATCCGCCCGCCGGATTTTGACCCGAACAAGAAGTATCCTGTTCTGCAATATACCTACGCCGGGCCGCACGCCCCGCAGGTGCGCGACGGCTGGGGCGGCAACCGTTATATGTGGCACCAGATGCTTGCTCAAAAGGGCTACATCATCTGGGTCTGCGACAACCGCACGGCAAGCGGCAAGGGCGAGGAATCGACCTGGCCGGTCTATAAGCAGATGGGCACGCTCGAGCTTCGCGACATCGAGGACGGTGTCAACTATCTAAAGTCGCTGCCTTACGTTGACGGCGACCGTATCGGCATTTGGGGCTGGAGCTACGGCGGGTTTATGACGAGCTATGCGATGACGAACAGCAAGCTCTTCCGGGCGGGCATCGCGGGCGGCTCGGTAACGGACTGGCGGCTTTACGACTCGATCTACACCGAGCGCTATATGCTAACGCCGCAGAACAACCGCGAGGGCTACGAAAAGACGTCCGTGCTCCGGTCGGCAAAGGACCTCCACGGCCGCATACTGCTGATCCACGGCATCATGGACAACAACGTCCATATGCAAAACACCATCCAGCTCGTCAACGAACTGCAGAAACACAACAAGCAGTTCGATCTGATGCTCTACCCCGGCCAACGCCACGGCATCAGCAACCGAGCCCAGGTCCGCCACTGGTACGAGATGATGACGAACTTTATAGTGAAGAACCTCTAAGCAGAGCGATCATCACACGACACGAAAGGCGGCTCACTCGGCCGCCTTTTCATTTGCAACCACAACCTCCGGGAATTCGCGGGCGAAGGTATCGTTTTTGAATGCCCCGAGCCCTCGAATCGCGGAAAACTTTTCCGGGCAAAGCAACCGAATCGAAAAGATGCCGCATCACAAGGGGCTAGTTAGAAGGATCCACACTAAGCAGCTCCGGTCAGACGCCGTTTGACCGTTAAAGGCAAATTCTAAAATTGAGGTAGTTCCGATGCGAGTCAAGCTCTTCCCTGCGGCTTTTCTAAGCCTGATCTGCGCCTTTGCGGCGGCGGGCCAAACGATAGATGAGAAAAATTCATCTGCCCGGTTCGGTGCCGAGGGGCTTGAGGTGACGCTGCCTGTAACGGCGCGAGCAAAGGCGTCGGTTCCGGCGGTGCTTGAACTGCTCGACCCTGTGGACAAGGTCGTGGCAAGCACTTCGACAGATGCCTCTCTTGATCGCGGCCGCCAGCGGCTTCGGATCGTGCTCCCGCTTCCTGGTGCGACGAGCCCGAGAAACGATGAGGTGATCTGGCATCGGGTTCGTTATCGCGTCGGCAATGCGTTTGGAATCGTCTCGCTCTCGCAGCTTTTGGAGGATGTGTTCGATCTCCGCGTCGCCGCCTCCGAAGAGGTCGCGCCGGGGATGATCTACCGCGTCAGAGTGACGGCCTTTAATCCGTTCACGCAAGGTTCAGTATCGAGTGTTCGGATAAATGGGACGCTTACGTTTGACCTGAAGTCCGGGGATGAAGATTCGCTTGAACTCAAAGCAGAGGGGCTGACCGACGGCAACGGGAACGCAGTTCTTGAGTTCAAGATCCCGAGCGGCGTGGCATTCGACGATGACGGCGAGATCGAGATCACCGCTACAAAGAACGGCGTCGTCCGAACGGCTTCCAACGACCTCAAAAGCATCCGAACGGGTGCCGAATTCCTGATGCTGACAGACAAATCGCTATATCAGCCCGAGCAGACGATAAACATCCGCGGCATCTATCTTGAGGGGATCGAGACGAAGACCGTAAACACTGGCCGCGAGGTCGATATCCGCATCGAGGACGAAGAAGACACGGTCGTATATCGCGAAAAGCTGCGGACGTCGGAGTTCGGAATTGCCGCGGTCTCATGGAACATTCCGCCGAATGCAAAACTCGGCACCTATACCATCAGAGTGCGTGATGAGTTTGGCGAAGATATCGGCCGGCAAAACCTGAAGATATCGCGATACGATCTGCCGAACTTTGTCGTCAAGGCCGAGCCCGATAAGGGCTACTATCTCCCGGGCGACTCGGTTGCGGAACTTGCGGTCCGAGCTGACTACCTTTTCGGCAAGCCAGTCACCCGCGGCAAGGTACGAGTTGTTGAAGAAAAGGACCGAAGGTGGAATTGGCGTGAACAGAAATACGACATCGACGAGGGCCAGGTCTTCGAGGGCGAAACGGATGCCGAAGGGAAGTTCGTTGCCCGGTACCTTCTTGAGGGTGAGTTTGCCACGCTCAGGGACGAGAGCCATAGGAAGTACATCGATGTCATGTTTGCTGCCTATTTTACCGATCCGACGACCAACCGGACCGAGCAGCGACGCTTTGACATTCGCCTGACGCGAGAGCCGATCCACGTTTACTTTTCATCCGCCCGCGATGACCGCCACTCGTCGTTGCCGGTTCAGGGATACGTTACCGCATTCTATGCCGACGGCACTCCGGCTGAGTGTGAGGTCGAGATCACAGCAAGCGAATATGACGACGAGGGATTTCGCACGGTCTTGAAGACGCGAACAAATCGGTACGGCGTCGCGAAAGTTGAATTTCGGGCTCCCAAGTTCGAGGACTTCGTTGAAGAACTTCATCTGCGAATAGCTGCCACCGGCCGCGAGGGCCGGAAAGGTACGCTCGAAGAGGAGATCGGCTTTGCCGAAGAGGATGAGAACGGCATTTCTCTATCGATTCCGAGGGTGATCTTGAAAGTGGGCGAGCCGATACGGATGGAAGTGCGGTCCGCTCGCCGCGAAGGGCAGGTGCGAGTCGATGTCGTCCGCGGATGGACGCTGCTTTCGAGCCATGGCGTTAGGCTGCAAAATGGACGCGGCAGCCTCGCAGTGCCGTTCGACCCATTTTTCCAGGGCGAGATCAAGATCATCGCCTATACGGAGCCGACGTACGAGGACGACGATATCGTCCGGTCTCTGCGGCAGGTGATCTTTCCAGTCCGGCAGAATCTGAAAGTAGATGCCCGGTTCGGCAAAGCGGTTTACAAGCCGGGCGAGGATGCGAGCCTGACATTCGACATCGCCGATGCCGGCGGCCGGCCGGTCGAGAGCGCTCTCGGCGTGGCGATCGTGGACACGGCAGTCGAGCACCGGGCTCGTACCGATACGGAGTTCGGTTCGATGATGAGCAACTACCTCGGCTGGCTCGGCTACGGCGGGAGCATCGGCTTGGTCAACATTAAGGACATCCGCGACCTCGACCTGAGCAAACCGATACCGAATGATCTGCAGATAGTTGCCGGGGCACTTTTGAACGACACTTGGTATGAACCGAGCATCTTCTTCAGCGACGATCTTCGGTCGGATGCCCGGAGGGTCTTCGCCCGACATTACAAGCCGCAGGATGACATGCTGCGGCGGGCACTCTCTGCAGCGTTTACGGCGAGCGGGCAATATCCGCGGGACGAGAGATCGCTCCGCGAAGCGCTCAGCGGGCAAGGTATCTCGCTGCCGCTAGTGCGCGACCCATGGGGCGAGCAGTATCGGCCCGAGTTCGGCTACGAAAAGGAGAATGCGTTTGTCCGCTTTATTTCGAATGGGCCGGACAAGCGCCCGGGGACGGCCGATGATTTTGCGGTCTCGAACGTTTCGCTCAAGTACTTTACGCCGACCGGCAAGGTGGTAGACGAGGCGATCCTGAGCCACCGCGACCGCACGGGAAATATCATCCGCGATCGCGAGACGCTGCTTGGCGCACTTGGCCGCAAGGAACTGAACGACATCTACGGCCGCCCTTATCAATTCGATTTTTCGGTCGATGGCCGCCAATACGTGCTGCGCATAATAAGCCTCGGACGGGACGGCCGGCGGTCGGAATACTCATGGTCGGGCGATGACTTTACTGTCTGGACCAACCGGATCGATTATTTTGCCGAGCTCGAGAACCGGATCACAGTTACCCAAAGCCGGCTCAGCAAGATTCCGATGACGGCTGCGGAGTTCAAGGCGTCGCTCGCCTCGGCCGGTATCGACCTTGACACCATCACCGACGGTTACGGTAACAAGGTTTACGTAGTCGTTAATCGCTATACGCGCTTTTCAAACCGCGTCACGACGGCGATGGTTCGAGAATATGGCGTCGAGGGCCTGGTCGAGCGGCGAACTGTCACACCCGTGACTCAGGACGTTATCAGCTTTCGGATCCGGACGGCGGGATCCGACCGGACGGAGGGAACGTGGCGAGACCTGACCCTGACGGAGATCATCCATGTGATCTCAGAGCGGACAAAGGACGACCCGGAACCGGTGATCAAGAATTCATCGTTCAGTTCCGAAGGGCCTGAGCCGGCATCGGGAGCTATCTCCGGAACCGTAAAGGACGAGACGGGGGCGGTGATCGTCGGGGCGACCGTCACCGCAACGCATCTTGAAATGCGGCAAGGCCGAACGGTCGTGACAAACGACTCGGGGCGGTACATTATCTCCGGGCTCTCGCCGGGAAGATATGAATTGAAGGCCGAGGCTCCTGCGTTCAAGCCGGCGATAGTAACCAATATTCCGGTTACTGCCGGATCGACGACAAACTACGATATTCAGCTGGAGGTAGGCGGGGTTGAGGAAACGGTTACGGTAACGGCTGAGTCTGATTCGGTCGTGAATACCCTGGATGCTTCGATCGGAAATACGATCACATCACAACAAATAACCAGCCTGCCGCTTGCCGCGAAGGATCCGCTTGCTTTACTGAAGCTTCAGCCGGGAACCGCGGACGGTGCGGGCGAGGGGCTTTCGACGCCGCGACTGCGGCAGTACTTCCCGGAGACGCTGCTTTGGAAGCCGGAGTTGATCACCGGTGCCGATGGCAAGGCCGCCGTCAATTTCAAAATGGCGGACAACATAACCACCTGGAAGGCATACACCATCGCCTCGACCCGCGATGGACGCGTTGGAGTTGCCGAGCAGGAGGTCACGGCATTCCAGTCGTTCTTTGCCGACCTCGACCCGCCAAAATTTCTGACCGAAGGCGACGAAATTTACCTGCCGGTTCAGGTGCGCAACTACACCGAAAGCACGGCGAGAGTTGACGTAACGATGGACGATGCGGACTGGTTCAGCTTTCTTACGGACGCCCGACAGAAGATCGACGTCGCTTCAGGCGAGACCGAAAATGCCGTCTTCGGCTTCAGGGCTTCGCGGCCGGTGAAGGACGGGCTTCAGCGGGTTACGGCTCTTGCCGAGAAGGACTCAGACGCGATCGAGAAACCGGTAACGGTCAAGCCGAACGGCCACGAGGTCGTGCGTTCGGAATCGAAATACTTCAGCGGCAATGCCGAGCTTGCGGCGGAGTTTCCAGCGAACGCACTGCCGGGGACGCCTCGGGCCGAGCTCAAGATCTACCCGAATCTTTTCGCCCACATTACCGAATCGGTCGAGGGGCTTCTCCAGCGTCCCTATGGTTGCGGCGAGCAGACCGTTTCCTCAACCTACCCGAACCTGATGATCGTCGAGTTCAACGAAGAGGACACGCCGCTTCGTCGCCGGGCGATGCGTAACCTGATCCGCGGGAAAGAGCGGCTTCTCGGTTATCAGGCACCTGAAGGCGGCTTCACATATTGGGGCGGTGCGAGCGACCCGGACATTGCTTTGACGGCTTATGCTCTTCGCTTTCTCCACGATGCAGGCCGGTATATCGCGGTCGATGAATCGGTCATCGAGCGGGCGGAGCGGTGGCTGCTTTCACAGCAGCGACAGGACGGTGGCTGGTCGTATCGTTATTCGAGGGATTCAGCAGCGGGAGCGACGTCATCAACGATGCTCACGACCTACGTTGTGCGTTCGTTTTCGATGCGGAAGGAAACCGAACAGGGCAAGGAATCCAAGGCGCCTATCGACAAGGCGATCAGTTTCCTACACCGGCAAAACGCCGCGATCGATGATCCTTACACGCTTTCGCTGCTCGGCAGCATCTTGCTTGCGAACGGCGACCGTGATGGTGCAGCGGCCATTGCAAAGCGGCTCGCCGGGCTTGCCCGGGACGAGGCAGGGTCGGCCTTTTGGAACCTTGAGAGCAACACGCCTTTCTATGGCTGGGGCAGAACTGCCCGCATTGAGACGACAGCTCTCGCGGCGGGCTTCCTTGCTCAACTGGCTGAGTCAGACGTGGCTTATCGCGAACTCGTTGACAGGGCGATGGTCTTCTTGTTCCGAAACAAGGACCGCTACGGCGTTTGGTATTCGACACAGACGACGATAAACGTCCTTGAGACGTTTCTTGCCGTCATGAAAAAGACTTCGCAGGTAGAAAACGCGGAGGTCGTTGTCAGCCTCAACGGCCGCGAGGCCGAAAGGCTGCAAGTGCCGTTAGACCGGCTCGAACCGATTGTGGTAGATCTAACGGACAGACTCTTGCCGGGCCGAAACGAGATCGTCGTCGGTGGGCTGGAGCGATATCCGCTGCTTGCAAATCTGGTTGCCGGTCATTACGTCGACTGGAAGGATGCGGATATCTCAAGCCGCGATGTGAACGACTCGCGGGCGATCGAACTGGATGTGAACTGCCCGAAGACCGAAGCGGCGGTAATGGAAACTCTCACCTGTTCGGTTCGCGCCGAGCGTGTCGGATTCCGAGGATACGGGATGCTGCTGGCCGAGATCGGCACGCCGCCGGGTGCGGACGTTGACCGCGAGGCCCTGCAGGAAGCGATGAAGGGAAACACCGGAATTTCGCGGTATGACGTACTTCCCGATCGGGTCGTCGTCTATATGTGGGCACGCGGCGGCGGAACTCGATTTGACCTTAAATTCCGGCCGCGATACGCGATCAATGCGCAGACTCCGGCATCGGTCGTTTACGATTACTACAACCCCGAGGCACAAGCGACCGCTGCCCCGATCAGATTCCGCGTACGCTAGCCGCCTCACTCGCCGGTGCTCGGCCCAACCACAACCTCCGGGAATTCGCGGGCGAGGTCGGCGGCGGGTTTGGAATCGATGGCGGCGCGGACGGGGCGGGTGCCGACGTTTGGTTTGAAGTTGCCGTTCTCGTCATAGAGCCGGCGGTATTGGGCGGTATTGCGGATGATGCCCTGGACGTAGCCGCGGGTCTCGCGGAAGGGGATCGCCTCGACGAATTCGTCCATCTCCATCGGCAATGTCCGACGCCATGTGACGACGCGGCCGGGCCCGGCATTATAGGCGACGGCCATGTATTCGATGCGGCCGTAGCGGTCAAGCTGTTCGCGCATATAGGCCGTGCCGAGCTCGATATTGAGTGCGGGGTTGAAGAGGTCGGTGGCCGAGCGGACCGGCGACGCCGAGCCGAACTTGCGGGCGGTCTGCTGAGCGGTCGGGAGCAGAAGCTGCATTAATCCATAGGCGTTTGCCGAAGAGCGAGCGGACGGATTGAAGACCGATTCCTGCCGGATCAGCCCCGCCACCTTATAAATATCCAAGTTCCTTGCCCGCGACCATTTGGCGATCTGGTCCCAGGCCATGTGCGGGTAAAAGATCTCCCATTCTTCGCGGCCCATTTCCTCGGGGAACATCTGGGCATAGTCCGGATAGCTCTTCGCAAGGGCGAGCAATGCCGAGACGTTATCAAACTTCATCTGGTGGTGCTTGGCCAGCGAGAGGTTGATCTTCGGCGAGTTTTGCGCCGTCTTTTGAGCTTCCTTTAGTTCCTCGATGGCCCAATCGAAAAGCCCGACGGAGCTGAGCTGTTCACCCTTGTCGGCGCGTTCAAGCTCGGCGGCACCGGCGGTTTCCGGAGCTACGGTGATGCTTTTTAGGTTCGCGGCGGCCTGCGGTACGAGCGAATCTGCCGGGAAGCTTACCGGCGACTGGCACTGCCCGCGGCCGCGGAGTGCGGTCAGGCGTTCAAAGCCGATGTGGCCGTACCAATTGGCGTTGTAGCGGTAAACGAGGGCGTCGTAAAGCGTGCATGCCTCGGCGATGCGGCCGGCGCGTTCGGCATTTCGAGCAGCCCAATATCCCGCACGTCCGCGGTTTGCGGAATCGCGGGCAGCATAGCGGGCGAGGTGCTCGGTCAGCATGTCGGCGGCACGAGCGTGGTTGCCAGCCTCGTGCTCAAGCCAGGCGAGTTCGAACTGCGCTCCCGCTACCTCGACCGCCTGCGGATAGGCGGTCAGAGCCGTTCGCAGAAAGAAATTCTCCTCGCCTTTGTTCTTTGCATCGCGGGCGGCATAGCCGGCCTCGACCCACGCCTTTACGGTCAGCGGGCTTTGCGGATAGGCCCGCCGCATTTCGTCGGCGGCGGTGCGAGCCCGCGGCCAGAGCTTAGATTTTGCGTAAGCGCTGATGAGGTCGCGATAAGCCTGATCGCGGCCGGGCATCGACGTCGGTATGGCGTCAAAAGCCGACTGAGCCTTTACGGCGTCGCCCATCCGGGCGGCGGCCGAGATACGGCTGAGGTGGATCTCGGGCGTTACGTCGCCGGGAAAACGCTCAATAAAGCGCGTGTAAGAGTCATAGGCCAAGGTCGCCGCCCCCATCGAAAGAACACGATCGGCACTGACCTTAAGGGTCTCGGGCGTTACGTCCGCGAGGGGATCGATATTTAGTTCCTTGAGCTTCGCCTCGGCCTCTCGTCCATCGTTACTGTAAGCGCCGTAAAGAGCTGCTTTCTTAAAGTATTCGGTCGCTTCGGCCTGGTTGCCTGCGGCGAAAAGGGCCTTTGCGGTCGCAAGCTGAGCGCCGGCGTCATTTACTCGGTTCAGCGGTTCGAGAAACGCAGCTACATCGGCGGCACGCCCCGATGCCATTGCCGATTCGGCCCAGAGGAGCCGGGCATCGCGGACGCGAAGCGAGGTCGGATGCGCAGAGACGAGCCGCTCGAGGTCGGCCATCGCCGCCGCATGGTCGCCCGTTCCCAAATGCGAACGGGCACGCAGCCAAAGGACGTAATCTGCAACCTTCGTCAGGCGTTCAAATTCATCGGAATTGAGAACGATGGCGGCACCACGAAAGTCCTTGTTCTCAAACCGAACGCGTGCCCGCAGCAGACGGGCGAGCGCTCCAGTCTCGGTCCCGCGAAAACGGCGTTCGACATCCTCGACCGCCGCTTCGGCCGGCATCCGGCCGCCCTTCGTCAGCTCGCGAAGCTGACGCAAGGCGTCCGCCTCGGCCATTGGCTGTGCTGAACACGAAACGGTGAACGCCGCAAACAGCGAGAGGAGAATAACGACTGCCGGGAGATTGATGCTGACCTTATTGAAGCTTTTCATCTTGATAATTCCGAAATGTCTGATGCCGGCGGGGCGAAAAACTCTGCCCGCAACCCGGGGCCCGAGCTGCGGACCGCAAATTCTGAAACAGCATTATAGCAAATCCGCTCGGGCGGGCTTTTTGCAATCTGCACTGGCCAAAAGTGCAGCGTATTGCATTTTCGCGGGCAAGTAACTAGATTGGTATCTTTGCCGCCATTATGCTTATCAAGTCGATAGAACTCACTGAGATCAACCTTCCGCTTGTTCATTTTTTTGAGACCAGTTTTGGCCGGACGTATGAACGCCGGATCATTTTGGTGCGGGTCGAAGACGCCGACGGCGCCGAGGGCTGGGGCGAGATAACCTGCGGTGAATCGCCGGGTTATTCGGATGAATGGACCGATTCGGCGTGGGTGACCGCGGAAAAGATACTGGCTCCGATGGTGGCCGGGCAAGAGGTCGCTGCGGCCGCGGACGTTTGGGGCCTTATGAAATGGGCACGCGGGCACCGGATGGCGAAGTCCGGGATCGAAACGGCGTGTTGGGACCTTGAAGCCAAGAAACTCGGCGTGCCTTTGTGGCGGCACTTGGGCGGTGTGAATCAGGTGATCGAATGCGGGGTTTCGATCGGCATTCAGGACACGATCCCGCAGCTTCTGGAGAAGATCCGCGTCGAGCTTGAGGCGGGCTACAAACGCATCAAGATAAAGATCTCGCCTTCGTGGGACTATGATGTGATCAAGGCCGTGCGGGCGGAGTTTGGCGATATTTTGCTAATGGGCGACGCGAATTCCGCATACACGCTTGCGGATATCGATAAGCTCAAGTCGCTGGATGAATTCGACCTGATGATGCTCGAACAGCCGCTGCCGCACGACGACATAATCGACCACGCAAAGCTGCAGCGAGAGATCACAACGCCCGTCTGTCTCGACGAGCCGATAAAATCGCCCGAGGACGCCCGCAAGGCGATCGAACTCGGCTCCGGCAAGATCATCAACCTCAAGAACGGCCGCGTCGGCGGACACACGCAATCAAAGATGATCGAGCAGATCTGCCGCGAAGCCAAGATGCCCGTCTGGTGCGGCGGTATGCTCGAAAGCGGCATCGGCCGCGCCCACAACATCGCCATCTCGACCCTCGCCGGCTACACCATGCCCGGCGACGTCTCCGCCAGCAAACGCTACTGGCACGAGGACATCATCTCGCCCGAGGTCGAAGTCTCGCCCGAAGGCACCATCACCGCCCCCGAAGGCCCGGGAATTGGGTTTGAAATAGAAATTGATCGGATTAAGAGGGGCTCGACTAGGTCAACTTTAATATAGAGGTTTCTGATGAGACTACTAAGATTTTTGTCTGTCATGACTCTAATCATTTTTGTCGAAGGCTGCTCAGCGCAAAATGCTGATCTTTCGGTTGATGAGATAATTAGTCGCATGACAACAACGTACTCAACGGCAAGTTCTTATCAAGATTCTGGGACGATAGTCGTTTTAAAGGATAGCAGGGCTCTAGAAGGCCGAGAATTAATAAGTCTACTGGTCGCTAGCGACTTCGAAAGGGAGGAGAGAGTTACGTTTAACTTCTCGTTCCGAAGACCTGATCATTTGAAGTTCGAATGGAAAAACAAGCAATCAAGGGTAAACCGAGAGTCAGTAGTGTGGTCGAACTCGAAGGGAGCGTTTAGTTGGGGAACGGATTTCGATGAACCCGATGCGTCCTTCATTTTTGACAAAGAGAAAGATTTGAAGTGGGCAATAGATGAAGAGACTCGCGGTTCGATGGGAGTAGGCGATATTCTTTACGCTACCTTGGGTGGAAGCAAAGAGAGTTATTCGTTCAGTAAGTTGACTAATTCTAGGGTGATACGCACGGAAACCCTATCGGGTAAAGCTTGTTATGTGATCCTCGGAAATATCGGCAATGAGCCTTGGGTTTTGTGGATTGATATAGAAACCTTTGTACTTCGACGTTTTCGAACCACTATTGCGACTGGATCGTTTGGAGATGCCGTTGCAAGCGGTTACATGCCGTTTACGGTTGGCGAGTTCAATCATAACAACATCGTTTTGAACGAATCGATACCCGACTCTGTTTTCGATTTCAAACCGGAAATGAGAAAAGGAGATATTGATATTTCCAGCTACGACGATGACGGGGCGAGGCCGCCTGCATTGCCTCCATTGCCTAAAAAGCCGAATGAATGAGTGAATAAAGATCAACGGTAAATTTTTGACGGGCGATAGTTTATAATTAAAGAAGTGATGAACGAGATAATTTTCTTAATAGAGGAAGATTTCGAGGGTGGGTACAACGCCCGGGCCTTGGGAGAGCCTATCTTTACTCAGGGCGAGAGCGTTGAAGAGTTGAAAGCCAACATCAGAGACGCGGTCGATTGTCATTTTGAACCGGATGCCAAACCGAAAATGATCCGGCTTCATTTTGTGTCGGAGGAAGTCTTGGCGGCATGAAGCTCCCCCGAGATATCAGCGGACTTTCGCTTGCGAAGGCATTGAAAGCACTCGGATATGAGATAACCCGCCAATCCGGCAGCCATATTCGATTGACAACAGCGGTTAACGGCGAACACCACATAACGATTCCCGCCCACGATCCGATCAAGATAGGAACCCTCGCCGGAATTCTCAGCGACACCGCTCGGCACCATGAGTTGAGCCGGGATGAGCTATTGAGAAATCTTGACCTTTGATCGGTGCACCATGGGCTTTGGAATCGGGTTTGAGGTGAAACTAGATCGAATTGAGAAGGCAACGACAAGGACAGCGGAGATCAAAGTCTAGGTGTACTCTGTTTGCTGTTGCGGTCATGTTTCTGACCCTCGCGGTCGGGTGCAGCACGGATTCCGGACGTTCTCAATTATCCGCATCGAACGAAAATCAGACTCCAACGTCCGATAGTGTTGATCCGGCCATTGCTTCTTCAACGCCAAAACCTGTCGAACCGTCCATCGCTTCTCTTCGGGCCGCAGAACTCTGCGAACGACTCGCGGAAATTGAAATCATAAGTGACCGCGTTCCGGAAGAGAGCGATGATCTCTACAAGGCCATCATCGCAAAAGGGAAAGAGGCCTTGCCTTGTCTTATAGACAAGATAAACGACAGAACCAAGACTCGTGATCCGGGCACGGGCCCGAAATGGCAGCACTATGTTGTTGGAGATACTGCGGTCTTTACAATCCTCGATATCGTCAGCCAAGGGGACTATGAGTTGTGGAAGACATTGTTCCTAGGTCCGCTTCCGCCGGCGTACAAAGAGGAATGGAAAACGAACGGCATTTACGCCTATTACAATTTCGTTTCTGAGCCGAAGAATCGAAAGGAACTGCAAGACTGGTGGCGAAAGTGGCTGAAAGCAAACAAGAATTGATCAATATTCTGTTTTAATCGGCTACGCCATCCGCTTCGCATAGCCATGCCGTTTACGGCGTGGGACGGGTCGCCCGAATTTCTCAAGCCCGTTTACGGGCTTACCTTCGAAGGGCGTAAACGCCCTGAGTTCTCATTCACCGGGTTCACCACGCCGTGAACGGCGTGGCTATGCAGGAACGAGAGACCTGGTCGCCCGATCAGGCATTTGGGCATGTGCCTGCGAGCCTTTTCCCGTTGGCAAAGTTTGCCATGGGTGATATCTTCTCACTTATGAGCACGATGAACATTTCGCTTCCGGAGGAGCTGAGGGCATTCGTCAACTCGCAGGTTTCCGAGGGCGCTTATACCAGCAGCAGCGAGTACATACGAGAGCTTTTACGGAAAGAGAAGGATCGCACGCGTCTTCGGGAAATGCTCCTCGAAGGGGCGGCCTCACCGCTTAGTGAGAACGTTTGGAATGGTGAGTATTTCGAGAAATTGCGACAACGGATAACGGCCGAAAAGAAATGAGCAAGCCCGTCGTCCCGCGTGTCCTGGCCGAGGAGGATCTCGAGATCGCGTGTGATCACTATTTGACAACTGCCGGTGCCGACGTAGTTGTTGAGTTCTTGCATGAGTTTGACAGCGTCATCGCCCACATTTCCCGCTTTCCAGGAACGGGCTCGCCGAAATATGGATTCGACCCTAGCTTAGCGGGAATCCGTTTCTGGCCGATGAAGAAATTTCCGTATCTTATCTTTTACGTTGAGACCGAACACCAGATCGATGTCTGGCGCGTGATGCACGGCAATATGGATATAACCGCGGAACTGCACGATCCGGATTCAATTCCTTAATTTTTTTATCAATGAGCAATCAAGAACCAAACAAGATCATCTTTTCGATGGTCAAGGTGTCAAAGTTTTACGACAAGAAGCCGGTCCTTAAGGACATCTATCTTTCGTTCTTTTACGGTGCGAAGATCGGCGTGCTGGGCCTTAATGGTGCGGGTAAGTCGTCGCTGCTTCGCATCATCGCCGGCATGGACAAAGAATTCAACGGCGAGGTCGTTTTTTCGAAAGGCTATTCGGTCGGGCTGCTTGAGCAGGAACCGAAGCTTGACGAAACGAAGACGGTCAAAGAGATCGTCGAAGAAGGTGCGCAGGAAACCGTCGATCTGCTCAAAGAATTCGAGGAGATCAATGCAAAATTTGCGGAGCCGATGGACGACGACGCGATGAACGCGCTCATCGAACGGCAAGGCGAGGTGCAGGAAAAGCTCGATGCAGCCGATGCCTGGGACCTTGATTCGCGGCTCGAGATGGCGATGGACGCTCTCCGCTGCCCGCCGCCGGAAACGCCGATCAAAAACCGGAGCGGCGGTGAAAAACGCCGAGTCGCTTTGTGCCGGTTGCTGCTTCAAAAGCCCGATATTCTATTGCTCGATGAGCCGACGAACCACCTCGACGCCGAGTCGGTCGCGTGGCTTGAACAGCACCTTCAGCGGTATGAAGGAACGATCATTGCCGTTACGCACGACCGCTATTTCCTCGATAACGTCGCCGGATGGATCCTCGAACTCGACCGCGGCGAGGGCATTCCGTGGAAGGGCAATTATTCGAGTTGGCTCGAGCAAAAGCAGAACCGGCTTGCTCAGGAGCAAAAGACCGAGGACAAACGCGCCAAGACGCTCGAACGCGAACTTGAGTGGATACGAATGTCGCCGAAGGGCCGCCATGCGAAATCAAAGGCCCGCATCAACGACTACGAAAAGCTCGTCGCGAGCGAATCTGAGAAACGCAGCGAAGAGCTTGAGATCTTCATCCCGCCCGGCGAACGGCTCGGCGATCTGGTGATCGAAGCTCATGGCGTTTCGAAGGCTTACGGCGATAAGCTGCTCTTTGAGAACCTCGAGTTCTCGCTCCCGCCGGGCGGCATCGTTGGCGTAATTGGGCCGAACGGAGCCGGCAAGACGACGCTCTTTCGCCTGATCACCGGACAAGAACAGCCCGACACCGGCGAGTTCAAGGTCGGCCCGACCGTTCAGCTCGGCTATGTCGATCAATCCCGCGATTCGCTTGAAGCAAACAAGACCATCTGGGAAGAGATCTCCGGCGGGCTCGACGTGATCAACCTCGGCAAACGTGAGATGAACTCGCGGGCTTACGTTTCGCGGTTCAACTTCTCGGGCAGTGATCAGCAAAAGCGCGTCGGGCAGCTTTCGGGCGGCGAGCGAAATCGTGTCCATCTCGCCAAGATGCTTAAGTCGGGTGCAAATGTTATTCTTTTAGACGAACCGACGAACGACCTCGACGTAAACACGATGCGCGCGCTCGAGGAAGCGTTGGAGAACTTTGGCGGCTGCGCCGTCGTAATTAGTCACGACCGCTGGTTCCTTGATCGCATAGCGACTCACATCCTGGCCTTTGAAGGCGATTCTCACGTCGAATATTTCGACGGAAATTACAGCGAATACGAAGCGGACCGAAAACGCCGGCTCGGCCATGATGCCGACCAGCCGCACCGGATCAAATATAGAAGCTTGACCCGGGCCTGAGACCGACAAGTGTTTTTATTGAGCAATTTTCCCCAAGCGAACCATCTGGCCGCCCCCGCGGCGGCTCTCTGCAGCAAGATGATGAAAAATCGCAATTGGGTGTTTTTTACCTTTCTCTCCTTTTCTCTCGTCGCGGCCGGGTGCGGTTCGGCGGTCGATTCGGCACCGCCCGAAACCGTTGAAACTCAGCAGGCCGTCGCCGAACCTGCTCCGCCGGCCGAGCCCGTTCCCGACCCGACGCCGGAGATACCAAACCTCCAGGCCGAGATCTCAGACAGCCGTTTTCGCGAGACGGCCTCGCCGCTCGGCAGCTACGACTTTCTTAATCACACATATCCGCTTCCTCGCGGCTGGCAGAACCCTGACGGCAGCGACATTCGGCTTGAGAACGGCAAGGTGGCGGCCGTTTCCGGTACCGTTTCCGACGACATGAGCGAGGACGAGAAGGCCGAGGCTCGGGCCGAACGACGGATCGGGATGTCGCACGTCGTCACGAAATATTTTGATGCGACAGGCGACGGGCAGGATGAAGCGATCGTGATCTTAAAGATCGAAACGGCCGGCAATGCGATACCGCAGGTCATATACGTCTATACCTGGAAGGAAGACAAGCCCGATCTCCTTTGGCACTTCCGCACCGGCGACCGAACCGACGGCGGTCTGAAGGACATTCGGCCCGAGAACGGCCAGCTCGTCATCGAGCTTTACGGCCAGGACCGCTATATGCTCGGCGAGGTCGAGACCGGAAAGATCACCGGCGATGAGGCCCAACTCTGCTGCCCCTCGCACTTCACACGCTCCTCTTATAAATGGAACGGCCGCCACTTCATCCGCCAGGGCGACCGGCTGACGTTCTCAATGTCCGATCCCTCATCACCGCCGCTCAAGAACTACGGCGACATCGTCAACAACCCGAAGAACCAGCAGAATAAGGGCAAGAGGTCCTGATTGCGGGAGCAGAAAGGCCGGCCCCGGGCTGCCCTCCGTCGTGATATATTAGCAGGACTGATATTGGTCGACATCTGAAATTACCCTTACTAACTTGCACTCTGGCCCAAATGGGCCGATTATTCCCGTGTAAACACGCCCTGCGTACCCTGCAGCGTCGGACGGCTTCTGGTTCTTTACCTTGAGAAAACGGGAGGAATTCTCAAATGGAGTCGCTTACCCTTGACCGTCTGCAGTTCGCATTTACGGTCACTTATCATTATCTTTTTCCCCAGCTCACAATGGGCCTTGCTCCGCTGATCGTCATTTTCAAGTCCCTCGCGATATGGAAAAGAGACGAAATGTGGAACGAGGCCGCGAGGTTCTGGGGCAAGATCTTTGGCATTACATTCTTATTCGGCGTCGTTACGGGCATTCCGATGGAGTTTCAGTTCGGGACGAATTGGGCCGTATTTTCAAAATACGCCGGCGGCGTTATCGGGCAAACCCTCGCAATGGAAGGGACGTTCGCGTTCTTTCTTGAGTCGTCGTTCATCGGGCTGTTTCTCTTCGGCGAGAAGCGGCTCGGGCAGGCCCTGCACTGGCTTTCGGCATTTTTGATCTTTGTCGGCACGTGGCTCTCGGGCTGGTTCATCATTGCGACCAATGCATGGATGCAGCATCCGGTCGGTTACGAGGTCGCCGCAGACGGCAGCGTTCATCTAACGAGCTTCTGGTCACTGGTGCTCAACGAATGGGCCGTTTATCAGTACATGCACAACATGGGCGGGGCTCTTGTAACCGGCAGTTTTGCCGTCGCCGCTCTAGGTGCCTTTTATATTCTCTCGAAGCAGCAGGTCGAATTCGGAAAGATGTTCGTCAAGGCAGGCGTCATTGCCGGATGCGTGGCGAGCATTTGGATGCTTTTCCCCTCCGGTGATTGGCAGGGCAAGATGGTCGCCAAACACCAGCCCGTAACGCTCGCCGCGATGGAAGGGCTTTTTGATACTACGGAGGGTGCACCGCTTGTCCTGATCGGGCAGCCCGATATGGAAAAGAAGCGGCTCGACAACGCGATCCACATCCCGTCCGCTCTCAGCTTCATCACCTATCAGCGTTGGGACGCCAAGGTGAAGGGGCTCAACGAATTCCCGGAAGACCAACATCCGGACAATATCCCGCTCCTCTATTACAGCTTTCACATAATGGTCGGGCTCGGGACCATCTTTATCGCGATAATGGTTATTGCGGCGATCTGGCTTTGGCGAGGTTGGCTCTTCGAGTCGAACTGGCTGCTCTGGATCCTGATGCTTCTTTTCCCGTTCCCGTTCATCGCGAATACGGTGGGTTGGATGACGGCCGAGCTTGGCCGCCAGCCGTGGCTCGTTTACGGGCTTTTCAGAACAGAAGAGGGTGCTTCGCACATGGTCTCTTCAGGCAATGTGATGTTCACCCTGCTCGGTTTTTTTGGAATGTATACGGTGCTTTCGCTGCTCTATATCTTCCTGATGCTCAGGCGGATAGAACACGGGGCCGAAGAACTGACGGCGGCCGCAGCCCCCGTTGGAGGAGAGAACTAAAGGGAGGCTGATATGGAATTGATCTGGTTCATGATCGTCGCATTTATGCTGGTCTGCTATGTCATCCTCGATGGGTTCGACATTGGCGCAGGCATTGTCCACTATTTCGTTGGCCGAAACGACGCCGAGCGGGCGGCCGTTATCCGAACGATAGGCCCGGTCTGGGACGGCAACGAGGTCTGGCTGCTGGCGACCGGCGGTGTTTTGTATTTTGCATTCCCGATGCTTTACGCCTCGGCATTTTCGGGCTTCTATCTTCCGCTGATCATGGTGCTCTGGCTCTTGATAATGCGGGCCGCAGGTATCGAACTTCGCCATCAGCTCGAACACAATCATATGTGGACGAGCTTCTGGGATTTCGTCTTCTCGCTGGCAAGCATCCTGCTGGCCATCTTTTTCGGGGCGGCGCTCGGAAATGTCATCCGCGGCGTTCCGCTCAATTCTGAAGGCTACTTTTTCGAGCCGCTCTTCACGCACTGGGGAACAACGGGCGAGACCGGCATCCTCGATTGGTTCACGGTTCTTTCCGGCGTCGTTGCCTTTGTCGCACTTGCCGTTCACGGGTCGAACTACCTGGCAATGAAGACCGAGGACGAAATGAACTTGCGCGCCCGCAAGGTTGTCGGCGTCGGCTGGTATGCCTTGGTTGGTGTAACGGTGTTGAGCCTTTTGGCGGTGATGTACGTCCGGCCGACTCTGCTTGATAACTACTACGCATTGCCGATCGGGTGGCTGATACCCTTGGCCGTTGCGGCATCGCTCGCGGCGATGAAATATTTCAACGCGAAAGGGCAAGACCGCAGTGCATTCATCTCCTCGGGCGTTTATCTCGCGATGATGCTCGGCGGGGCGGTCTTCGGCCTATTTCCACTCGTGCTTCCGGCTCTTGATCCGGCAAATAGCCTCACGGTTTACAACACGCGCGCGGGCGACTACGGATTAAGCGTAGCACTGCTTTGGTGGCCGATAGGGATCATCATCGCTCTCGGCTATTACACCTTTCTTTTCCGAACCTTCAAGGGCAAGGTAAAGGTCGGCGAAGAACATTAGACCGCTTCCGGGTTGTCATTCTATCGGCGGGTTTCGGCCCGCCGTTGTTATTTTTAACACTTTACATCACAAAGTACTTGACAGAGCCGATTACTTGGCATATATTCGTTTTCGCGATGGCGAAGATATCTCCTCTACAGAAGACCGAACGCGATGAGCCCGTGAGCCTCGGCGACAGGGCGCTCGATAACCTCGACTTTATCCGCTCGACGATGGAACGCTCGACGAGCTTTACGGCCGTTCCGGGGTATGGCGGCATGCTGATGGGTGCGACCGCGATCGGTGCGGCGTTTTTTGCGAACCAGCAGATCTATCTTCGCAACTGGCTTGTCATCTGGGTTGTTGAGGCCTTTCTCGCTTTTGCCATCGGCCTTTTGGCGATGTGGCAAAAAGCGAAGCTCGGCGGGCAGTCGCTTTTCTCGGCTCCGGCACGCAAGTTCGCGATGAGCTTTGCGCCGCCGATCATCGTCGGCGTTGCGCTCACCTTTGGGCTCTGGCGGTTCGATCACTACGGCGTGATGGCCGGAATGTGGATGCTCTGCTACGGAGCGGCGGTGGTCGGCGGCGGTGCGTATTCGGTGCGGGCGGTGCCGGTAATGGGCTGGTGCTTCATCGTGCTCGGGGCGATCACACTCGCCCTTCCAAAGGGCTCGAGCGACGAGATGATGGCCGCAAGCTTCGGCCTACTTCACATAATTTTCGGAGCGGTGATTGCCCGGAAATACGGTGGATAGTGGCGAGTGACGAGGGACAAGTGACGAGGGCGGTGTCTGAGGCCCGCGCGTAAGCAAGGGCTCATTGAGGAAGCCCGCACGTGAGTAAGGACGGTGAATCCAATGCGGCTTTCCGAATGCGGAATCTGCAAACAACTGGGCCTCTTCATTCAAAACGGGATAACAGAAATGGAAAACGTAATTCAAATGAACAACAAACGGCTTGTTTTCTTGATGCTGGCAGCGGCGGGGTTGCTTATGGTGCCGCTGGTCGCGATGAGGTTCACGAGCGAGGTGAACTGGTCGGTATTCGACTTCATCGTCGCGGGCGTGCTGCTTTTTGGGACCGGCCTCGCGATCGAGCTCGCGCTCAGGATCGTGACGGGGTTCTGGACACGGGTCGCTGCGGTGCTCGGTTTGCTCTTTATTCTCTTCTTGGTCTGGGCGGAGCTCGCGGTCGGCATTTTCGGAACGCCGCTCGCGGGAAGTTAGCCTGATCGGCTTTTCCTCTTTTTTCGTGGTTGCAAAGAGATATTAACCACGGAAAAAGAAATGAAGAAAGAAAGCGGACAAGTGCCGCTCGTTGATTATGGCGAAGTCTAATTTGGCAAAAGTAGAAAAGAACGAATCGCCGCCGCGGCTTTCGGTGGCGAAGGCGGCCGAGACCGTCTCGAACGATCTGGATAAGGTGATCCACGAGCGGATGCGGCTTGGCATCATCAGCGCGCTCGCGGCAAACGAAAAGCTCAGCTTTGGCGAGCTGAAAACGCTGCTCGATACGACCGACGGAAATCTTAGCGTCCACGCTCGCAAGCTTGAGGACGCGGGCTACGTGACGATGAAAAAGTCGTTTGCCGGCCGCACGCCGCTCACCGAATACAAGATAACCGCCGCCGGCCGCAAAGCCCTGACCCGCTACCTCGACCACATGGAAGCGCTGATCAGGGCGATGAAGGGGAGATGATCGGGAGGGACGAGGACCGAATTCACAGGATGCACAGGATCGGCAGGATGCGTTTCGGCACTTTTGTGGGTCTCTGCAGCGATGATGGAACGTTGCAACACAAGAATTATCCTGATCATCGTGTCCATCCTGTAAAAAAACCGATTCGGTTTCCCGCAAGATATGGCGGGGTTTTCGTTCAGAAGTAAAACGACCTAGCGAGGCAATAAAAATGAACCCACGGACACGGACCGGGCTTGAGATCCTTCTTGTAGCGATTCTTTTCGGCGTTTTCGGCAATGTGATGTTGCGACAGACGCCCTGGGGGCTGAACGTCTTTCTTTTTGTGACGGTCTTTACGGCGGCGATGGCGGTGATGATGCTCCGCAACCGGCCGGAGCTTATGACCGCACGAACGCTGTCGCTTCAGGCGGCGATGCTCTTTTTCGGGGCGATGTTCGTCGTCCGCGATTCGATCGAGCTGCGGGTCTATGACACCTTTGCCGTCATCATAATAATGGGCGTGCTCGTCCTGCCCAATTTCGGCATCAATCAGCGGATCGCCGGCGTATTTCACTACGGGGCCGGGTTCGTTTGGTCGGGGCTTATCTCGTTTCTCGGGCCGTTCTTTTTGATCGGCGCGGATATCGATTGGAAAGAGATTCCCGGCAATCGGCTTAGCAAGGGCATCTTCTCGGTGCTGCGGGGCTTGGCGGTCGCGTTGCCGCTGGTGCTTATATTTGGTGCGTTGTTCATGGCGGCGGACGCAGCGTTTGAGGATTTTGCGAACCGGGCCGTCAATTTCGACATGGACACCGTGCTCTCGCACGTGTTGCTCTCGTCGCTTTTTGCTTGGCTCGCGGCTGGCTACCTGCGCGGTTCGATAATGGAGCATGCGTTTGCGGTGGCGGGTGCGGCGGCGGCCTCGCCGATCCCGGCCTCAGAGGAAAAGAAGCCCGCCGAACCTTCCGCGGCCGAAGGCGAGAAGAGCTATGTTGACAAGTTCACCTCCGAGCCGGCCGAGGACACTTCGCTCCCGAACAACGCGACCATTCTTGAGCACATAAACATCAGCGACCCGCCGAACGCCGATCCGGGCTCCCCTCCTTACGAAGGAGGGGTGGACGCCCCTATTTCTCAAGGGGCGGACGGGGTGGTTCTCTCTTCCGACAATCCAAAAGCAGATGAAAAAGCTGCACGCGGAGAACGCGACTGGCAGAACTGGGACAACACTAAGTTTCCAAGTGTGTTCACGCTCGGCCGCGTTGAGACGATTATCATTCTCGGCCTCGTCGATCTGCTTTTCCTTGCTTTCGTCGTGTTTCAGCTTCCTTATCTTTTCGGCGGGATGGACCTTGTGCAGACGACGCCTGACCTCAAGCTGGCCGATTTTGCCCGCCGCGGCTTTGGCGAACTTGTCGCGGTCGCGTTTCTCGTCCTGCCGCTGCTGCTTGCCTCGCACTGGCTGCTTCGCCGCGATGAACGGCGGAACGAGGCGGTCTTTCGCGTGCTTGCCGGTGTTCAGATCGGGCTGCTTTTTGTCATCATGGCCTCGGCAATGCAGCGGCTTGTGCTGCTGTCCGGCGAACTCGGCTATGGCTGGACGACCGTCCGCTTTTACCCGATGGTCTTCATGCTCTGGCTCGCCGTCGTGTTCGTCTGGTTCGGCTGGACGGTGCTCCGCGGCCGCCGGAACAACTTCGCCTGGGGAGCTCTCTGGTCGGCGATAGTTATTCTCGCCGCAACCAACCTGATGAATCCGGACGACTTCATCGCCCGCAAAAACATTCAGCTTATGCAGCAAGGCCGCGAATATGACGCCTGGTACCACACTTACCAGTTAAGCGATGACGCGGTCCCGGCGCTCATTGAAAGCCTGCCGGTGATGAATGCAGAGGATGCATGCACGACGAAGCAGAATCTTTATGACCGGCTCGTCGATGCCCGCGGCGAGGGTGATGTCCGCTCGCTGAACTGGTCCCGCGAGAGTGCCTTCCGTCTGCTCGAAGGCAACTCCGGCATGCTCATCAACCGCCCGGAGTGCGAGGTGCCGAGTGCCGTTGGTGTAAAATAGGAGGCATGTCACGAGACCTAATCGGCGAGTACATTTCTTTCGTCCGGGTCGAAAAGGGCCTGGCGAAGAACTCGCTGGCGGGTTATGAGGGCGACCTGCGGAAGTTTGAGGCTTGGGCGGGGAAGAACCGGATCGAGCCTATTGCGGCTACGCGGGAAGACCTTCGCGAGTTTTTGATCGACCTGACCAAGCAGAAGATCTCAGAAAGCTCAAAGCGGCGGATGGTCAGTTCGCTTCGCGGTTTTTTCGGCTTTCTGGCGATCGACGGCCACTTGCCCAAGAGCCCGGCCGAGGACCTTGAAACCCCGCGAAAGAGCTTTTACCTTCCGCGTTTTTTGAACCAAGCCGAGATCGAGCAACTCCTTGCCGCACCCGACGTCGCAAGCGAAACGGGCCTCCGCGACCGGGCGGTGCTCGAGCTGATGTATGCCTGCGGGCTGCGGGTTTCCGAGCTCTGCGCGCTCCGGATGGCCGATGTCGATCTCGAATCCGGCATCTTGACGACCACCGGAAAGGGCAACAAGACGCGCCGCGTGCCCATCGGGAAAAGCGCGGTCGAATGGCTGCGGAATTATCTCGCCGCCCGCCGCGAGAAGGAACCGCAAGACACCGATCCGCACCTCTTCATCAAGCCAAAGGGCGGGCCAATGACGCGGCAGATCGTCCACGGCTTCATCAAGCGATATGCGGACCAATGCGGGTTCAAGGGCGTTTCGCCGCACACGATCCGGCATTCATTTGCCACGCACATGGTCCAAAACCGGGCCGATATCCGCAGCGTCCAGCAGATGCTCGGCCACGCCGATATTTCGACCACGCAGATCTACACTCACATCACCGACGCCCATCTAAAAAAGGCATACGAAAGCTTTCACCCGAGGTCGAAGAAGTAAACGGACGACAATAGGCTCTGAGGACGCAGTTTTTCTGTGTTTCGGCAGTGGGCTGTGCTAACATCTTAGTTCCGAAACAAAACTATGCTTGACGAGATAAAACCTCCTGAGGAGCAGTGTCTTTCTGTCGATGGTTCCCGCCGCGATTTTCTTAAGAAGAGTGCGGTTGCGGGTGCTGGGGTTGCGGCGATTAAGCTCGGCGGTGCGGTGCCGCTGGTGGCGAGCGAACCGGCGATCGAGGGCGGGATTCCTGTCGAGAAATTGACAGTAAAGCTGAACATCAACGGCAAGGAGCACACGCTGCCGGTCGATACGCGGACGTCGCTGCTTGATGCACTTCGCGAGCAGCTTGAGATGACCGGCTCGAAGAAGGGCTGCGACCACGGCCAGTGCGGGGCATGCACGGTGATCATCGACGGCCGCCGACAGCTTTCGTGCCTGACGCTCGCCGCGATGTGCGACGACCGAAAGGTGACGACCATCGAGGGGCTCGCCGAGGGCGACAAGCTCCACCCGATGCAGGCCGCCTTTATCGAGCGCGACGGAATGCAGTGCGGCTACTGCACACCGGGCCAGATCTGTTCGGCGGTCGCGATGCTTGAGGAAGCTCGGAACGGCGAAGCGAGTTTCGTTACGGAAAACATCAACGCCATTCCCCGCGGGCAAAAGCTCTCGAAATCAGAGATACAGGAACGAATGAGCGGCAATATCTGCCGCTGCGGGGCTTACCCCAACATCGTCGCCGCCATCGAGGACGTTCAGGCAGGAGGTGCGAAATGAGGCCATTTGCATTCAAGCGTCCGGCCGGTGCCGAGGCTGCCGTTAAGCTCGTCGCCGCCAATAAAGATGCGAGGTTCATCGCCGGCGGGACGAATCTTATCGACCTGATGAAGGAGGGCGTTGACCGCCCGAATGAGCTGGTCGATATCTCCCGCGTTTCGCTTAATCTGATTCGCTCGCTCGGCGGAAACGGGGTTTCGATCGGCGCTCTCGCGAAGAACACGGACACGGCAAACCATCCGCTCATACGTCAGGGTTTTCCTTTGCTGACGCAGGCAATTCTTTCCGGTGCCTCGCCGCAGATACGCAACATGGCGACAAACGGCGGCAACCTGATGCAGCGGACCCGGTGTTCCTATTTTTATGACCTTGGGACGCCCTGCAACAAGCGGCAGCCGGGCTCGGGCTGCGGTGCTAAAGACGGGCTCAACCGCTACTCGGCGATCTTCGGCTGGAGCGATTCGTGCGTTGCCGTACATCCCTCGGATATGTGCGTCGCGCTTGCCGCTCTTGATGCGACCGTCCGGATACGCACCGTTGCCGGCGGCGAACGGAAGATGAATTTCACGGCATTTCATCGCCTTCCCGGCGACATGCCGGAACTCGACAACAATCTTTCGCACGGGGAAATGATCCTCTCGATCGATATTCCCGCAAATAGATTTCAGGCCAACAGCTACTATCTGAAGATCCGCGACCGATCGAGCTATGCCTTCGCACTTGTTTCTGTCGCGGTCGGGCTTGAGATCGACAAAGGCGTGATAAAGAACGCCCGCATCGCACTCGGCGGCGTTGCCCATAAGCCCTGGCGGGCCGAGGAAGCCGAACGATTCATCGAAGGAAAGCAGGCCGATGCGGCCGTTTTCCAGCAGGCCGCCGAACTCGCTCTCCGCGGAGCAAAGCCGCTCTCCGAGAACGGCTACAAGGTAAAACTAGCCCAGCGGGCCATCGCCCGGGCACTCAGGAGGGCAGCGAACGTATGATGCAGGACGACCTCAAACGACAACCGAGCCGCGTCGATGGCCGGGCGAAGGTGACGGGAAAGGCGACGTATATCGCCGAGTTTCGCTTTCCGGACCTGGCCTATGGCTACCTTGTCCAATCGACCATCGCCCGCGGAACCGTCCGGGATATCGACACCGCCGAGGCCGAAAAACAGCCCGGCGTCGTAAAGATCTTGACGCACAAGAACGCCCCAAAGCTCGCGAACCCGCAGGCCGATGAGGACTTTGGCGAGAAGAGCCGGCCGTTCTTTGCGTTGATGACCGACCGTGTGCTCTTCAGCGGGCAACCAGTAGCGGTCGTCATTGCCGATACATTTGAGCAGGCTCGCTATGCCGCCTCGCTCGTAAAGGTCAGCTACAACGAAGAAAAGCCCTCGACCGACATCCGCGATGTTATGGATAAAGGCTTCGCGTCGGGAAGGCCGCGGCCCGTCCGCGGAACGCCGGATGAAGCATTTGCCGCCGCCGAGGTGAAGGTCGAGGCCGAATACACGATCCCGATCGAGCACCACAATGCGATGGAGCCGCACGCAACGGTCGCAAATTGGGACGGCGAACGGCTGACCGTTTACGACAAGACGCAGGGCGTTACCGGCGTTCGCAATTACCTCGCCACGAATTTCGGAATCGACCGCGAAAAGATCACCGTGCTTTCGCCTTTCGTTGGCGGGGCGTTCGGGGCCTCGCTGCGGCCGACGCCGAATACTCTACTCGCCGTAATGGCGGCGCGCGAGACCAAACGGCCGGTCAAGATCGTCTATTCTCGCCGCCAGCTCGCGACCGCCCACGGCTATCGGCCCGCTTCGATCCAAAAGATCAAGATCGGAGCGGACAAGGCAGGAAAACTTAATTCGATAATCCACGAGGCCGTTCACAACACTTCCTCGCATGAGGATTTTGCCGAGGATCTGGTCGGCATTTCGCGGACGCTTTACGCCTGCCCGAACGTCCGGACCGACGCGAAGATCACCCGGACCGACCTGCAGACGCCGCTCTGGATGCGGGCGCCGGGCACGGTCTCGGGCGCGTTCGCTCTCGAATCGGCACTCGACGAGCTCGCGTATAAGCTGAAGATCGATCCGCTCGAACTTCGCCTGATCAACTACGCTGAAACCGACCCGGACTCGGGCCGTCCATTTTCGAGTAAGGAGCTTCGCGAATGTTATCGGCAGGGAGCGGAACGGTTCGGTTGGAAGGACCGCAAGCCCGAGCCGCGGTCGATGCGTGACGGGCGTTTCATGGTCGGCTGGGGCCTCGCGACCGGAACTTGGGGCGCGTTTCTTGCGCCGTCGTCGGCTCGGGTCACATTAAAGGCCGATGGAACTGCCCTGGTCGAAAGCGGCACGACCGACATCGGCCCGGGAACTTACACGACGATTTCGCTCATCGCCGCCCGCCAACTCGGGCTGCCGCTTGAGAAGGTGACATTCAAGCTCGGCGACAGCAATCTGCCGTCGGCGCCCTCGCAGGGCGGTTCGATCACAACGGCGAGCGTCGGCACGGCCGTTCAGGAATGTGCCCAGATAGTCCAAAAGGACCTGATGGCAACGGAATCGAAACGCGAAGCCTCGCCGTTTTCGGGCGTTCCGTTCGAGAACATCGAGTTTGTCGATGGTGCGGTACGGATCAAGGGACGGCCGGAGACCGCGATGACCATCGGCGAGGTCTTAAGCCGCAACGGGCTTCCGGAGGTCACCGCAACGCATACCACCCGGCCTGATTTCGGCGAGCGTGCGAAGTATGCGACCGCCTCGCACGGAGCTCAGTTCGTCGAGGTGAAGGTCGATGAGGAGATCGGCATCGTCCGTGTTACGCGCGTGGTCCAGGCGACCGCCGCCGGCCGGATAATCAACCCGAAAGGTGCTCATAGCCAGGAAATGGGCGGCGTTGTTTGGGGCATCGGAATGGCTCTGATGGAGCACACCGAGATCGACCACCGGATCGGGCGGATAATGAACCCGAACCTTGCGGGCTATCACGTCCCGGTAAATGCTGATATCGGTGCGATAGAGACGATCTTTGTCCCCGAGGAAGACACGATCGTCAATCCGCTCGGTGCCAAGGGCCTAGGCGAGCTAGGGTTGGTAGGCATTCCGGCGGGCATTGCAAACGCCGTTTACCACGCCACCGGCATCCGCGTTCGCGACCTGCCGATAACGCCGGACAAGCTGACTCGATGAAATAAGAAAGGCCGCCACATCGGACGGCCATTTCTTTCCTCGCTGATCGGTATTAAGGAGACACTGCAAAGGCAGCGGTCGCCGGCCGGTCCGTCGACACGCCCCAGACCGGTGAGTCGAATGAGTCATAAGTGCCGTTATTGCTGTTGCTTATGAACCATGTTCCGGTCGAAGGCCTAAAGACCGCGTAGTCCGTTCGCCCGTCGCCGTCATAGTCAGCCGGCTGCGGTATGTCGCCTGCGGTTCCCCACTGAAAACCGCTAGAGGTCGTGGCTACTGCATTTTGGGCCACGCTCGGGACTGTGTACCAAACGCCGTTCGACGGCCGGAAAACCGTAACGTCAGCCTTTCCATTGCCGTCGTAATCACCCGGGACGACGATATCGCCGACGATTCCCCAACTCGATACTAAAGAAAACCCGAAGTTGAAGTTGGTCAAACGTTGGTACCAACGGTAGTTCGGTGTGATTCCGACCTTATCCGGACGAACCACAACTCGGTCGGTCAAATGATCGCCGTCGTAGTCAGCCGGTGCCGGAATATCACCATTTCTCCCCCACTGTACGAAATCAACGGTCGAGTTGGAGGATCGAAGTACATACCAAAATCCATCTGACGGGCGCCATATAGCAACGTCATTCTTACCGTCTCCGTCATAATCGCCCGGAACCGGCCGGTCGCCGGCCACGCCCCATTGCGCGGCAGTAAAGTTCTGACCTGGATTTACTGTATTGTTCCCGTAATACCAGACATTCGTACTTGGCCGGTAAACGGACACATCAGTCTGTCCGTCGCCTGTGTAATCGCCGGGGGTCAAAATGTCGCTAGATAGTCCGAAATTCTGGGTAAGCGTTCCGCCCGCAGAGTTCAATGTCAGCCAGTCACCGGTGCTTGGCCTAAAGACCACAGGGTCGGCCTGGCCGTCATTTGTCTGGTCAAAGCCCGGCTGACGACAGTTTTGCCGGTAAGTCACGGTAAAAGTGTAGTTCGGACAAAACAGATTCGTTGGCGATTCAAGGATATCGTGGACTACGACAGTGTAGTTTTGCCCTTGTGTGACGGGAAAGCTGAAAGACGCGGTTGCGGTCGTGCTAAAGCCAAAGTCGCCGATAACGTTCGCGCCGGGCGTGGCCGGATTGAACGTAGAATATGCAACTACTTGGGTGGTCGCCCCGGTGCATTGGGTCGCATCGAACGCTACCGTCGCACAGCCCGTGACCGGTGCGTTGAATGTATAGTTGTCCTGGACCACGGGCGTCGAATTAAAGAGCGCGTTCGTTTTGCCTGTTGGGCAAGATCCCGTGATCCCATTGCGGTTTATGCGGCCGGTCTGGGTCGGGTCGCCCGCAGTTAGTGCCCCGGTCTGGACTATCGGGGCTCCGGAAATTTGGCACACGAGCTGTGAAAATCCGACTTGATTCAATGTAACGATCAAACCTACAAGCAAAGCCTTTGAGAAAAGGCCTCTCCGCGAACAGGACAACGAGATCATAGAAATTCCTCCAATTAGATCGGCAAAAAGTCACCAAAGGCCCAAACGGGTGCCGACTGCCGGCTCGGGCCCAAACGGGTGAACAGCCAAGTTAGCTGAATTTGACCCCAACCCTATCCCAAATCGTTCGATAACGCAAGATTTTTCTAAAAGCTTGGCCTGAAGCAATGCTTTGGGCCCATACGTCTTTGCGACCGGTCACCTCTAGCCATTTGACCGGGAAAATGACAGGAGTTCCGGCCGCGGTTCGAGTAAGCCGGAAAACCTTTCGATCCCGGCTTGCAACGTTCCCAAACATTGGCTATTATTGGAAATTTGCTAATTAGCTCTGAAAACGGCTAATTGCACTAATTAAAGGTAAGCAAGGGTGGTCGAGCGGTTAATGGCACCGGGCTGTAAACCCGGCGGAGTAACATCCTACGCAGGTTCGAATCCTGCCCCTTGCACCATGAGCGGGAGTAGCTCAGTTGGTAGAGCGTCAGCCTTCCAAGCTGAATGTCGCGAGTTCGAGTCTCGTCTCCCGCTCCATTAAGTTTTGTTGGGCATCCGCCCGAGTAGCTCAGGGGTAGAGCGCTTCCTTGGTAAGGAAGAGGTCACGGGTTCAAATCCCGTCTTGGGCTCCATTGTTTTATTACTCTGATTTGAGCGGAGAGATTTAAGAGAAGATGAGCAAAGAGAAATTCGACCGGAGCAAGCCGCACGTGAACATTGGGACCATTGGACACGTGGACCACGGCAAGACGACACTGACGGCAGCGATCACGAAGGTGATGTCGAAGCACAATCCGAAGATGATCGTGCGGGCGTTCGATTCGATCGACAACGCGCCTGAAGAGAAGGCGAGGGGTATCACGATCGCAACGGCACACGTTGAGTATGAGACGGCGAACCGCCACTATGCGCACGTTGACTGCCCGGGCCACGCTGACTATGTCAAGAACATGATCACGGGAGCGGCGCAGATGGACGGAGCGATCCTTGTGGTCGCGGCGACCGACGGCCCGATGCCGCAGACGCGCGAGCACATCCTGCTCGGCCGCCAGGTGGGCGTTCCGTCAATGGTCGTGTTCATGAACAAGGTGGACATGGTCGATGACGAGGAACTGCTCGAACTGGTCGAAATGGAAGTTCGCGAGCTTCTCTCGAGCTATGAGTTCCCGGGCGACGACATTCCGGTCGTACGCGGATCGGCCCTCAAGGCACTCGAAGGCGACCCGGCATGGGAGCCGAAGATCGATGAGCTGATGCAGGCTGTGGATGACTACATCCCGACCCCTGCCCGCGAGACGGACAAGCCGTTCCTGATGCCGGTCGAAGACATCTTCACCATCCAGGGCCGCGGAACGGTCGCAACGGGACGTATCGAGCGCGGCGTGATCAACGTCAACGAACCGGTCGAGATCGTCGGTATCAAAGAAACCCGCAACTCGGTCGTGACGGGCGTCGAGATGTTCAAGAAGCTGCTTGATTCGGGAATGGCAGGCGACAACGTCGGGCTGCTGCTCCGCGGTGTCGAGCGTAAGGAGATCGAGCGCGGGCAGGTCATCGCCAAGCCGGGCACGATCACGCCGCACACGAAGTTCAAGGCCGAGGCATATGTCCTTACGAAAGAAGAGGGCGGCCGCCACACGCCGTTCTTCACCGGCTACCGGCCGCAGTTCTACTTCCGTACAACGGACGTTACGGGAGTCGCGAACCTGCCGGCAGGCGTCGAAATGGTGATGCCGGGCGACAACATCCAGATGGAGATCGAACTGATCGCCCCGATCGCGATGGAAAAAGGACTCCGCTTCGCTATCCGCGAAGGCGGCCGCACCGTCGGTGCCGGTACCGTCTCGGAGATCGTTGAATAAGAAAGCAGTTAGCAGTAAGCGGTGAGCAGCAACAAACTGCTCACTGCTAACAGCTCACCGCTCGCTGAGGTAATATGCCGAGAGATAACATCATTTTGCAGTGCACGGATTGCAAGGAGCGCAACTACGTGACGACCAAGAACAAAAAGAACACGCCTAACCGTCTGGAGTTCAAGAAGTTCTGTCGCCGTTGCCGCTGCCACACGGTGCACAGAGAGAACAAGTAAGTCGATAGTGGAAAATGGATAGCGGACAATTTCGGATTGTTCACTGTCAACTATCCGTTATCCACTGATACAGGGGTATGGTGTCAATGGTTAGCATGGAGGTCTCCAAAACCTTAGGTCCGGGTTCGAGTCCTGGTACCCCTGCCATTAAGTTCTGGGCCGTCCGTTCGAACGGTTGATCGAGAAATTCGAGCGGGCTTTTGGGCCAAGGAGATAGAGAGTGTCAGAAACAGCAACCCTGGAAAAGGGCAAGAAAAAGGAAAGCGTAGGGGAATTCATCCAGCACACTCGCGAGGAAATGTCGCGGGTCAGCTTCCCTTCGAGCGATGAGGTCCGCAAGACGACGATCATCGTCATCATCGGGGTGATCTTTTTCGCCATTTTCCTTTATTTGGTTGATATGTCCTGGGGCTACGTTCTCGAAGGCATAACCTGGCTGTTCAATCAGCTCATCGGTGCATAGGGATATTTGAGATGAAGCAGTGGTATTTTATCCACACTTATTCGGGGCATGAGAACAAAGTGGTCGAGAGTCTTGCGGCTCGCGTCCGCGATATGGAACTTGGTGAGCTGATCACCTCGATCTTACTGCCCAAAAAGCCCGTGCTCGATGTTCGCGGCGGCAAAGAACATGTCAGCGAGGTACTCATGTACCCCGGATATGTTCTGGTCGAGATCGATTGTGACGAAAAGGGCAAGATCCCGGACAACGTGTTCCACGCGATCCGGGCCACGCCGAAGGTGACGGGATTTCTTGGCGGAAAGAACCCGACGCCGCTGAGCCACGAAGAGGTCGAGCAGATCATCCGCCATATGGAAGAGGCGGCGGAGAAGCCGAAACCGAAGTTCACCTACGAGGTCGGCGAGGTCGTCCGGATCAAGTCGGGCCCGTTCGCCAGCTTCACCGGCAAGGTCGAAGAGGTCAACGAGGACAAGACCACGCTCAAGGTCTCGATCACGATCTTTGGCCGCTCAACGCCCTACGAGCTTAATTTCCTCGAGGTCGAGAAGGTCACCTTCACCGAGGACGAATAGGCGAAAAGCAAGTTTTAGAGCCGGCCTGAAAGTGGCCGGAGAGATATTATAAATGAGGACATTCCCCGCTTGCGGGGATCGTTAATCTGAAATGGCAAAGAAGATAGAAGGTTACATCAAGCTGCAGATCCCGGCGGGTAAGGCAAACCCGGCACCGCCGATCGGGCCTGCTCTCGGCCAGCACGGCGTTAACATCATGGAGTTCTGCAAGGCGTTCAACGCCAAGACGCAGAACGACGACCCGGATATGAAGATCCCGGTCGTGATCACGGTCTACGCCGACCGCTCGTTCACGTTCGAGACGAAAACGCCGCCGGCGGCCGACCTTTTGCGAAAGGCTTCGGGAATTCCGAAGGGCTCTGGTAAACCTAACCGTGAGAAGGCCGGTACCATCTCGCGTGACAAGATCCGCGAGATCGCAGAAAAGAAAATGCCTGACCTCAATACGACCAACATCGAATCAGCGATGAGGACGATCGAGGGAACGGCAAAATCGATGGGACTTACTGTGGAAGGATAAAGGCGGAAGGATAAAGGAGAAAGGTTTCTTTCACCTTTAGCCCTTACCCTTGCTCCTTGGGAGGAAATCGAAGATTTCCGTTAATACCTGGAGGTAAAATGAAACGAGGAAAGAAATACCTCGCCGCGCTTGAAAAGATCGAGCCCGGCAGGAAGCATACGCTTGAAGAGGCGGTCGCAAAGCTCAAAGAGATCGCCTTTGCCAAGTTCGACGAAACGGTCGAATTGACAATGTGGCTTGGCGTTGACCCGCGTAAGGCGGATCAGCTTGTCCGCGGAACGGTCGTGCTCCCGCATGGCCTCGGCGGTGCGGCAAAACGCGTGGTCGTTATCGCTCAGGGCGATAAGATCAAGGAAGCCGAAGAGGCAGGAGCCGACATGGCCGGCGGCGACGATATCGTCGACAAGATCAAAGGCGGCTGGCTCGATTTCGATGCGCTGATCGCAACGCCCGACATGATGGGCAAGGTCGGCCAACTTGGTAAGGTCCTCGGTCCTCGAGGCCTGATGCCCAACCCGAAAACAGGAACGGTGACGATGGACGTCAAGACGGCCATCGAGGAAACCAAGGCCGGTAAGGTCGAATACCGCGTCGACAAGACGGGCGTCATTCACTCGCCGGTCGGCAAGGTGTCTTTTGATGACGCCAAGCTTGCCGATAATGCCAAGGTGCTCATCAACGCCGTTATCAAAGCAAAACCGACGACCGCCAAGGGCCGCTACGTCAAGAAGATCAATCTTGCCGCGACGATGAGCCCGGGCGTGCTGCTCGATGAGCTTACGTATTCCTAATCAGTGAGGTGCGAATAGAGAAATGAAAACGAGAGAAGTTAAACAAAGAGACCTTGCCGCCCTCACGGAGTCGCTTTCAACGGCGAAGTCGGCGATGATCGTCAGCTTTCAGGGGCTGACGGTGGCAAAGGACCAGGAATTCAGAAACAATTTGCGGGCTGCCGGTGCAAAGTACCAGGTGGTCAAGAACACCCTTGCGCGGATCGCGGTCAAGGGAACCGATTTTGAACAGGCGACCGATCACCTTAAGGGTGTGACCGCTATCGCCTGGACGGACAGCGATCCGGTCGTCCTTGCAAAGGCGATCTCAAAGTTCATGAAGGACAATGCCGATGTCTATAAATTCAAGACCGGCGTTGTTGACGGGAAGCTTGTTGACCTCAAGCAGGTCACCGAGATCGCGAGCCTGCCTTCGAAGGAAGAGCTTATCTCGAAGCTGCTCTACGTGCTCAATGCTCAGGCCCAGCGGATCGTTACGGTCATCAACGCGGTTCCGCGTGACCTGGCCGTTGTGATCAAGCAGATCGGCGGGCAGGAAGGCCGTGCGGCGGGAACGCCTGCGGTTGAGGCAAAGAGCGAAGAAGCTCCGGTTGCTGAGGCCGCTCCGTCGGAGGAAGCTCCTGCAGTTGAAGCGGCAGCTGAAGGCGGCGAGGCTTCTGCAGAAGGCGAAACGCCCGAAGCTCCGGTCGAACAGGCTGAAGAGGCGCAGGAAAAGCGTGAGGATGACAACGATCCCGGCTCGCCCGAGGCTGAACAGGCCGAGGAAGCCGAGAAGTCAGAATAAGTTTTAGCCCGGGCAGGCGATCCGTTGCCTTCCCGGGCCGAAAAGGCCGTACTCAAGGAAAACGAGCCGGGCGATATGTCAGGTCGCCTGTGCTGCTCGGGCCCGAGTGAAATGGAGATGCAACCGGATCATTTGGCCCCATGGGTTCTAGCGGCAACGACATGTAAATCGTGAATCGGCAATAGTAAATAGACGTTCTATTTACGATTTACAATTTACAATTTACAAGAAGAAGAACCCTAAAGAGGAGATAGAGTAAAAATCATGGCAATCACGAAAGACGACGTAGTCGAATATTTGAAGGGAATGACGCTGCTCGAGGCGTCTGAGTTGGTCAAGGAACTTGAAGAGGTCTTTGGAGTTTCGGCCGCGGCCGCAGCAGCACCTGTGATGGTCGCAGCGGCCGGTGCCGGTGCAGGCGATGGCGCCGCTGCCGCTGAAGAGAAGGATTCATTTGATGTGGTCCTCGCTTCGCCGGGCGGCAACAAGATCGCCGTCATCAAGGTCGTCCGCGAGATCGTCGCCGGGCTCGGCCTCAAGGAAGCCAAGGAGCTTGTTGATAGTGCTCCGAAACCGCTCAAGGAAGGCGTTTCGAAGGACGAAGCCGAGCAGATCAAGGCCAAGCTTACCGAAGCCGGTGCAACCGTCGAGGTCAAGTAACTTCAGCCTTTGGGCAAGGCCGGTCCGGTGCTTTCATAGCTTCGGGCCGGCCGGGCCTTCGGTTTTGTTTGGAGTTTGAGAGGAACCCTGCTAAACTTAGAGGTTCAGCAGCGGTCGGCCGATTAGATCTCAGACCTTTCTGATAAACGCGTTCAGGGCAAGGGCCCGGCAGGGTAAAGGCGGCATTTTCTCTGCGGAGCCCGGTACATTTTGGAGAGTTGGTGTCTCTTTTTT
Source organism: Acidobacteriota bacterium (assembly GCA_019639235.1). Classification (GTDB taxonomy): domain Bacteria; phylum Acidobacteriota; class Blastocatellia; order Pyrinomonadales; family Pyrinomonadaceae; genus OLB17. The sequence continues at coordinate 239,162 of JAHBSG010000002.1, forward strand.
TTCGCGGCACGCTCGTAACAGAAAAAATCAGCTGAAAGCTGCTTAGAAAGCGGCCGGGGGATTGTTTGCCCTGGGCCGCAATTGGCGTCTCAGGACGAAAAAGCAGAAGGGAAGTCCCGGCTTCCGGCGTTCTTTAATAAGGCAAACATAAAGCATTTGCAGGCGAACTGCAACACTTTAACACCATGATCAATAATCCGCTACAACAGAGTTCGGTCGGTCTCGGGGTAAGGACCAGCAAGGCCCCCGAACGCGTCGATTTCTCAAAGATCCAGACCTCGGCGCAGATCCCGAACCTGATCGAAGTACAGCGTGAGTCTTACAACCGCTTTCTTCAGATGGACCTGATCCCCGAGGAGCGTGACAAGACCGGCCTCAACTCGGTCTTCAGCTCGATCTTCCCGGTGACCGATTTCCGCGAGACGGCAACGCTCGAATACGTCGAATACCAGATCGGCAACTGGCAGTGCAAGTGCGGCAACCTCGAGGGGCTCGAGCACCTGCGTGCCAACTGTAAGAACTGCGGATCGAAGATCAAGGTCGATCCTTTCAGCCCGGCCGAAGTGCTCTGCAACAATTGTATGACCTTCAACGCCGTTCGCCCGAAGCTCTGCTCGAACTGCGGCGAACCGGTCGGCCTCAAGCATAAGCACGACCAGCAGGAGTGCCAGGAACGCGGGATGTCGTTCAGCGTTCCGCTCAAGGTCAAGATCCGCCTGACGGTTTACGACAAGGACCCGGACACGGGCACCTCGACGATCCGCGATATCAAGGAAGAGGACGTCTTCTTCGGCGAGATCCCGCTGATGACCGATAACGGGACGTTCATCATTAACGGAACCGAACGCGTTATTGTCTCGCAGCTCCACCGCAGCCCGGGAGTTTTCTTTAAGGGCGACCGCGATGAGTATCTCGCGAAGATCATTCCGTACCGCGGCTCGTGGGTCGAGTTTGAGTATGACCAGAAGGGACTTCTCCACGCCCGGCTCGGCAAGCGCAAGATCCTCGCAACGATCTTCCTGCGTGCCCTCGGCCTGTGGCTCTCGCCGCAGATCGATATGAAGACCGTTTCGGACAGCATTCTCGAAGAGGTCGTTAAGAACGCCGAATATACCAACGCCGATATTCTCCGGCTTTTCTACACCATTGATGAGGTCGAGCTCGACAAGGGCAAGGTCTTCATTAAGGTGAAGAAAGAGGGTGCAACGCACCTTGCCGGGCTTCGTGCGGCCGAGAGTATCAAGGACGGCAAGGAAGACGTTGTCCGTACGGGCAAGAAGATCACCAAGGCAGCACTTTCCGATCTTCGCAAGCTGAAGACGGCCCGCGTCGAGATCGAGGCCGCAGACCTTGAAGGTGCGGTCGCTCTTTCGGATATCGTAAACACCGAGACGGGCGAGGTTCTGATCGAATCGAATACCGAGATAACGGCAGCCAAGCTTCAGCAGATGCTCGATGAGGGCGTCAGCGGCTTTGAGGTCTTTTTCCCGAAGGGCGACGATATCGGCGAGATCATCGCCAATACGCTCAAGAAGGACTCGATCAGCAAGCCGGTCGATGCATTGCTCGAGATCTATCGCAAGATGCGTCCCGGCGACCCGCCGACCGTGCCGACGGCATATCACTTGCTTGAGGGGATGTTCTTCGACGCACGCCGGTTCGACCTCTCGCGGGTTGGACGGCTGAAGTTCAACATCAAGATGGGCCGGCCGGAACGCGACCGCATTGACGATCCGCTCCTCGAAGCAAAGGATTTCATCGGCGTTGTCAATTACCTTCTCAGGATGAAGAAGGACAGCGAACACTATTCGCAGGACGACATTGACCACCTCGGCAACCGCCGCGTCCGCGCGGTCGGCGAATTGCTTGAGAACCAGTTCCGCATCGGCCTTGAGCGGATGGAGCGGGCTATCAAGGAGAAGATGTCCATTCAGCAGGATATGTTCACCACGATGCCGCGCGACCTCGTCAACGCCAAACCGGTTACTGCGGCGGTCCGCGAGTTCTTCGGTTCATCGCAGCTCTCGCAGTTCATGGATCAGACGAACCCGCTTTCGGAGATCACGCACAAACGCCGCCTGTCGGCCCTCGGGCCGGGCGGACTATCGCGTGAACGTGCGGGCTTTGAGGTCCGCGACGTCCACCCGACGCACTACGGCCGCATTTGCCCGATCGAGACGCCTGAAGGCCCGAACATCGGCCTCATCTCGTCGCTTTCGTGCTTTGCCCGGATCAACGAATTCGGCTTTATCGAGTCGCCCTACCGAAAGGTCGAGGACGGCCGCGTGGTCGAATACGTCAAGGTCTACAATGGCGGCGATACGCCGTTCAAACCGAATGAGCACGTGCCGCTCGAAGCGGTGGAGAAGGCGAACCGTAAGGTCCAGAAAGAGGGTGGAAAGGAAGCCGAATTCGAGCCCTATCCGTTCTATCTGACGGCCTGGGAAGAGGACCGATATATCATCGGCCAGGCGAACATCGAGCTTGACGCCAAGGGCAACATCGTAAATGAACGCAATGCGGCCCGCCGCCGCGGCGAGTTCATCACTGCCGACAGGGCCGAGATCCAGTACATGGACGTCTCGCCGAAGCAGCTTGTTTCGGTCGCCGCATCGCTGATCCCGTTCCTTGAGAACGACGACGCCAACCGTGCCCTCATGGGCTCGAACATGCAGCGTCAGTCCGTGCCGCTGCTGCGTGCCGAGGCTCCTTATGTAGGAACCGGCATGGAGCGGATCGCCGCCCGCGACTCGGGTGCGGTCGTCATCGCCAAGCGCGACGGCGTGGTCGATTACGTCGATTCGGAACGCATCATCGTCAAGGCCGATCATAACGTTGACGGCACTATCTCGCGTGAGGTGACCGCGGACATTTATTCGCTGGTCAAGTTCACGCGTTCGAACCAGAACACGTGTATCAACCAGCGGCCGATCGTCCAGGTCGGCGAACGCGTCCGCAAGGGACAGGTCGTCGCCGACGGGCCGTGTACCGACCGCGGCGAGCTCGCTCTCGGCCGAAACGTGCTGGTGGCTTTCATGCCCTGGCGCGGATACAACTTCGAGGACGCGATCCTCGTTTCCGAGCGGCTCGTTAAGGACGACTACTACACGTCGATCCACATCGAGGAACTCGAGATCGAGGCCCGCGACACCAAGCTCGGCCCCGAGGAGATCACCCGCGATATTCCGAACGTCGGTGAGAACATGCTCCGCGACCTTGATGAATCGGGCGTTATCCGCATTGGTGCTCAGGTCAAGCCGGGCTCGATCCTCGTCGGTAAAGTGACGCCGAAGGGCGAGACGCAGTTGACCGCGGAAGAGAAGCTTCTCCGGGCGATCTTCGGCGAAAAGGCCGGCGACGTTAAGGACGCCTCGCTGACCTGCCCGCCGGGCATCGATGGAACGGTCGTCGATGTTCAGGTCTTCACCCGCAAGGGCCAGGAAAAGGACCAGCGAAGCCTCGACATCGAGGGAATGCAGGAAGACGCTCTTCGCCGCGACCTCGAGGACGAGATCCGAATCCTTCAGGAACAGCGTGACGAGCGTATCCACGAACTCTTCGATGGCCGCAAGCTGACGAAGGACCTGATCGAGGACAAGGAGGTCATCCTTAAGAAAGGAACGGCCCTTGACCGCGAAACGCTGAAGTCCATTCCGCTCAAGGTGCTCAAGACGGCCGAGGTCGCCTCGGGCAACATCGACATCAAGAGCGAGATCAAGGAATACGAACAGCGGACCGAACGCCAGATCAGCATCCTCTCGGACATCTATGACGAGAAGATCACCAAGCTGAAGCAGGGCGACGAACTTCCGCCGGGCGTTATCAAGATGGTCAAGGTCTTCGTCGCGATGAAGCGCAAGCTTTCGGTCGGCGACAAGATGGCAGGCCGCCACGGTAACAAGGGCGTCATCGCCCGCATTCTGCCGGAAGAGGATATGCCATATCTGCCGGATGGAACGCCGGTCGAGATCGTGCTCAACCCGCTCGGTGTGCCCTCGCGTATGAACGTCGGGCAGATCCTTGAAACGCACCTTGGCTGGGCCGCTCGCGTGCTCGGTTTCCACTTCGCAACGCCGGTCTTTGACGGAGCGAGCGAAGCGGAGATCAAGGAATACATCAAGAAAGCGAACGACAAGTTCGATGATCTCGACCTGCCGAACTCGGTCGGGCCCTCGGGCAAAACGCGTCTCTACGACGGGCTTACGGGCGAGGTGTTCGAGCAGAAGGTGACCGTCGGGTACATCTATATGCTCAAGCTCTCGCACCTGGTGGACGACAAGATCCACGCCCGCTCGATCGGGCCGTACAGCCTTATCACGCAGCAGCCGCTCGGCGGTAAGGCACAGTTCGGCGGACAGCGTTTCGGCGAGATGGAGGTCTGGGCACTCGAAGCTTACGGTGCGGCCCATATCCTTCAGGAACTGCTGACCTGCAAGTCGGACGACGTTGCCGGCCGGTCGAAGATCTACGAGACGATCGTGAAGGGCGTTTCGGATTTCGAGCCCGGCATACCGGAATCGTTCAACGTTCTGGTCCGCGAGCTTCAGTCGCTGTGTCTTGACGTAGAACTGATGACCGAGGACATGATCGATCCCGATGCGGTCGTTGCCGGTGTCGATACATTGGTCGGAGTTGATTAATCAGTCGGGGAAGACGCGGAAGTCTGGACTGTCTAGTAAGAACTAGGTGTCAATAGCAGCAGACTTCCAAACTTCCCGGACTTCCAAGACTGTCCAGAGTGTCTGGACCACGGAGAAAAAATGTTTCGTTTTAATACTGAAAGCAAAACGCAGTTGACCTCGAACTACGAGGCCATCCGCATCAGCCTCGCATCGCCGGACAAGATCCGTTCCTGGTCGCATGGCGAGGTGACGAAGCCGGAGACGATCAACTACCGGACCTTTAAGCCGGAGCGCGACGGGCTTTTCTGTGCCCGCATCTTCGGCCCGGTCTCGGACTGGGAGTGCCTCTGCGGAAAATACAAGCGGATGAAGCACCGCGGCGTTATCTGCGACAAGTGCGGCGTTGAGGTTACGCAGTCAAAGGTTCGCCGTGAGCGGCTCGGCCATATTGAGCTCGCATCGCCGTGCTCGCACGTCTGGTTCTTCAAGGGCTTGCCGTCGCGTATCGGCCACCTGCTTGATATCACGCTTCGCGACCTTGAAAAGATCCTTTACTTCGAGACCTATATCGTGGTCGATCCGGGTGACGTGCCGGACCTGAAGGAAAAGGACCTGCTCGCCGACGACCGCTACCGCGAACTTTCACGTGAGTATCCCGGACAGTTCGTCGCCAAGATGGGCGCCGAGGCGATCAAGGAACTGCTTATCAAGATCGACATCGAGGAACTCGTTGAAGACCTTCGCCAGCGGATGAAGGACGAGACCTCGCAGCAGAAAAAGCTCAAGTTCTCAAAGCGGCTCAAGGTCGCAAGCTCGTTCCTCCGCTCGGGCAACAAGCCGGAATGGATGATCCTTGACGTGCTGCCGGTCATTCCGCCGGAGCTTCGTCCGCTGGTGCCGCTCGACGGCGGCCGCTTTGCAACGAGCGACCTCAATGACCTTTACCGCCGCGTGATCAACCGCAACAACCGGTTGAAGAAACTGATGGAACTCCGGGCACCGGAGGTCATCGTCCGCAATGAGAAGCGTATGCTTCAGGAAGCGGTCGATGCTCTATTCGATAACGGCCGCCGCGGCCGCGTGCTTCGCGGTGCCAATAACCGCCCGCTCAAGTCGCTCTCAGGTGCTCTCAAGGGCAAGCAGGGCCGTTTCCGCCAGAACCTTCTCGGCAAGCGTGTGGACTACTCGGGCCGTTCGGTGATCGTCATCGGGCCGGAGCTCAAGCTCCACCAGTGCGGACTGCCGAAGAAGATGGCTCTTGAGCTTTTCAAGCCGTTCATCTACAGCAAGCTCGAGCGCGACGGACACGCCGCCACCATCAAGCAGGCACGCGAGATGGTCGAGCACCAGGAACCGATCGTGTGGGACATCCTCGAGGATGTCATCCGCGAGCATCCCGTGCTGCTCAACCGTGCTCCGACGCTTCACCGCCTCGGCATTCAGGCCTTTGAGCCGGTGCTCGTTGAGGGCAAGGCGATCAAGATCCACCCGCTCGTCTGTACTGCATTCAACGCCGACTTTGACGGCGACCAGATGGCGGTCCATATTCCGCTCTCGCCCGAGGCACAGATCGAAGCCAGCGTACTGATGCTCGCTTCGAACAACCTGCTCTCGCCGGCCAGCGGACAGCCGATCACGGTTCCTTCGCAGGACATCGTTCTTGGTTGTTATTACCTTACGCTCGACCGCCCCGAACTCGCCGGTGAAGGCAAGACCTTTGGCTCGGTCGATGATGTTCTGCTCGCTCTCGACGCAGGCGTTATCGAAACGCAATCGCGGATCAAGCTCCGCTGGCGTGGCGACCTGATCGACCTGCTGACTGAGCACAACAGCCAGGACGTTCTCCGGGCGACGGTCCAAAACAACGTTGACCGGTTGATCGATACGACCGCCGGCCGCGTAATTCTTAACGAACGCCTGACCCGCGACGGCCTGCCGTTCGTCAACGGCACGCTCAAGAAGAAGGGCCTTCAGTCGCTCGTGCAGTTCTCGTATCTGATGCTCGGCCGCGAGCACACGGTCGCTCTGCTCGATGACCTCAAGGCGATGGGCTTCCTCTACGCGACGAGGTCCGGTATGTCGATCGGCATCGACGATATGGTGACGCCGGCCAGCAAGCCGAAGATCATCGAAGATGCCCGTAAAGAGGTCGATAAGCTTCAGAAGCAGTACGAAGAAGCGACCATGACCAACATGGAACGCGAGAACAAGGTTACTGCCATCTGGTCCGAAGTTACCGACCAGGTCGCCAAGGAAATGTTCAAGGCGATGCACGCCCGCGAGGCGGAGCGGAAAGAGCTCAACCCGATCCTCGTCATGGCCGATTCCGGTGCCCGCGGTTCGGAAGCACAGATCCGCCAGCTCGCCGGCATGCGCGGCCTGATGGCCAAGCCCTCGGGCGAGATCATCGAAACGCCGATCGTTGCGAACTTCCGCGAAGGTCTAAACGTTCTGCAGTACTTCATTTCGACCCACGGTGCCCGTAAGGGACTGGCCGATACGGCGCTCAAGACGGCCGACTCGGGCTACCTGACCCGCCGTCTGGTTGACGTTGCGCAGGACGTCATCGTATCCGAGGAAGATTGCGGAACGATGAAGGGCATCTGGGCCGAGGCGATCATCCGCAACGGTGAAGAGGTCGAATCGCTTCGTGACCGCATCGTCGGCTGCACTTCGCTTGACGACATCATCGACCCGGTCGATGGGACGACCATCGTCGAGTCGAACGTCGAGATCAACGAGGATCTGGCCGCTGCGGTTCAGCTTTCCGGCCTGCAGAAGGTCCGCATCCGCTCGCCGCTTACCTGCGAGAGCCGCCGCGGCATTTGCGTTAAGTGTTACGGCCGCAACCTTGCGACCGGCAACACGGTCGAGATCGGCGAGGCCGTCGGCGTTATCGCAGCACAGTCGATCGGCGAACCGGGAACGCAGCTTACGATGCGTACGTTCCACGTCGGCGGAACCGCAAGGCTTGAGTCTGAGACCAAGCACGAAGCGGCAATGGACGGAACTGTAAAGTTCCTCGGCGATTGGAACGTCATCAAGAACCGCAAGGGCGAGATGATCTCGATGAAGCGGCAGCCTTCGGAACTCGGCCTGCTCGATGAGCGCGGCCGCGAGGTTGCCCGCTACAAGATCGTTTACGGTGCCCAACTCCACGTCAAGGACGGCCAAAAGGTCAAAGAAGACGCGGTGCTCGCGACGTGGGATCCGTTCACCTTCGCGATCCTTACCGAGGTTTCCGGAACGGTCAAGTTCCAGGACCTCAAGGAAGGCAAGACGGTCGAGCAGGAGATCGATAAGGTCACCGGCCAGATCCGCCTTGTCGTTAAGGACTCGGACGAGAAGAACCAGCCGCGGCTTGAGATCCGCAAAGGCACCAAGGTCCAGAAGACCTATCAGATGCCGATCCGGGCAAACCTTCAGGTCGTTGACGGCCAGGAGGTCGAGGCCGGCGACATCATCGCCAAGATCCCGCGTGAAACGACCAAGACGAAGGACATCGTCGGCGGTCTGCCGCGTGTCGTTGAGCTTTTCGAAGCACGGCGGCCCTCGGAAACTGCCGTTATGTCCGAGATCGACGGAACCGTTACGCTCGGCACCATCTCAAAGGGTAAGCGCAAGCTGATCATCACCGGCGAGGACGGCGAGCAGAGGGAATACGACATCCCACGCGGTGTGCATATCAACGTGCAGGAAGGCGACCACGTCCGGGCGGGTGAACCGCTGATGGACGGCCCGCTCAACCCGCACGATATCCTTCGCGTGCTCGGTATCGAGGCTCTTCAGAACTACCTCGTCAGCGAGATCCAAGAGGTTTACCGCCTGCAGGGCGTAAACATCAACGATAAGCATATCGAGGTGATCGTTCGGCAGATGCTTCGCTGGGTCAAGATCAAGGACGTCGGCGACAGCAACTTCCTTATGGAAGAGCAGGTTGACCGCTTCCGATATGAGGATGAGAACCGCCGAGTTCGCGACGAAGGCGGAAATGCGGCCGTTGGCGATCCGCTCCTGCTCGGTATCACCAAGGCGTCGCTTTCGACCGATTCGTTCATCTCGGCAGCGAGCTTCCAGGAGACGACCCGCGTGCTTACCGAAGCCGCCATCTCCGGCCGCGTCGATTACCTTCGCGGGCTCAAGGAGAACGTCATCATGGGCCGCTTGATCCCGGCGGGAACCGGTATGAAGTATTACCGGAACGTCAAGATCGACGCCGATGCGACCGAGAACCGCAAGGTCGAGGACGAGTTTGACGAACTCGACATCCGCGGCGGGTTCGATATTCCGATCCTTGCGGATGTTCCGGGCGTCAGCGAACCGGACATCGATGAGGACGAGGACCTCGAGGAAGATGAGATCATCGAGGATGAGTCGGAGGACTTCGAACTTGAAGAATCCGTCGAACTCGAACTTGATGATGACGACGACATTTAGTCGTTAGCTTTGCTCAAATTGAAAAGCCCCGGCGATCATCGCGTCGGGGCTTTTTCAATTGAGTTGAGCTGAGGCTTACCAGATGGAACAGCGGTTCGCCCGGACCATCGGTTGGCTGGCCGAGCAACTGAATGCCTGCTGAAACTGCGGCATGTTCGAGAGCGGCCCGTTGACCCGCCACTTCGGCAGCGAATGCGGTCCGGTCTGCACCTGCCGCCGCTCCGCCTCGGGCGTGTATTTCCCGGCCCAGATCTGTCCCCAACCGAGGAAGAACCTTTGCTCGGGCGTGAATCCGTCGATCTCCGCCGGCCTCGGCTTGCCCTCAAGCGAACGCATAAATGCATCCCATGCAACACTTAGCCCGGCAAAATCGCCGATGTTCTCACCGAGTGCGAGGCGTCCCTGCATAAAGAGCCCCGGCTGTACCTCATAACCGTCCCACTGCTTGATAAGGCAGGCAGCCCGCTCTTCGAACTTCGCACGGTCGGTCGAGGTCCACCACATCTTGAGGTTGCCCTCAGCGTCGAACCGGCTGCCCTGGTCGTCAAACCCGTGGGTGATCTCGTGGCCGATGACACCGCCGATGGCGCCATAGTTGATCGCGTCGTCGGCATTGAAATTAAAGAAGGGCGGCTGAAGAATACCGGCCGGGAAGGTGATCTCATTGTTCACCGGTGAGTAGGACGCGTTTACGGTCGAAGGCGTGAATCCCCATCGGGTCTTGTCACGCGGCTTGCCGAGGTCCTCAAAATTCCGCCGCACCTGAAATCGGTTCGCGGTCAACACATTTCCGGCAAATGACGCACGGCCGATCCTCAGTCCCTCGTAGCCGCGAAGCTTGTCCGGATACCCGATCTTCCGCTTAAAGGTCGAAAGCTTCGTCTGTGCTTCCTGTTTGGTCTCCGCACTCATCCATTCGAGGTTGTCGATGCGGTTCTTCATCGCGACCATCAGGTTGTCGATCAGCTCGTTCATCCGGTCCTTTGCCTCGGGCTTGAACTCGCGGCGGGCGTATTCCATACCGAGCGCTTCGCCAAGAATCCCGTTAACCGTTTGAACGCAGGTCCGCCAACGCGGCTGCTGCTCTTTCTGCCCGCTCAGGTAGCGGCCGAAGAACTCGAAATTCGCATCGCGAAACTTCTTTGCGAGCGAGGATGCCGCCGAGTTGATCAGCATCCAGCGAAAATAGGTCTGCCAGTCACGAACCGGTGTCTCCACCATCATCGAATTGACGGCCTCAAAGAACTTCGCCGGAGCCATATTGAACCGCTTTGCCGGGGCGATACCGCGGGCCCGCATATAGCTTGCCCAGGCAACGTTCGGGGCGGCCTGCTCGGCTTCGGCGAGGGTCACCATGTTGTAGCGGTTGTCCGGATTGCGAAGCTCGATCGGCGAGAGCGAGGCATTGGCAAGTGCCGTTTGCATCAGCATAACGGTGTTCGCATTCGCCTTTGCTTGCTCGGGCGTATCGCCGAGAAGCGTGAACATTTCCGCCACGTGATCGACGAATTTGCGCCGCGTCTCGATGGTCTTCGCGTCGGTATTCGTATAGTAATCGCGGTTCGGGAGGCTCAGTCCGCCCTGGTTGGCATTGATGATAACGGCGTTGGAATCCTTTAGGTCAGGGCCGGCCCCAAAGCCGAAGACCGACGGAATGCCGGCGTTGTGAAGCATCGCAAGCTGCCGGCGAACGTCTGCCGGGGAACGCATCGCCGCTATCTGGCGAAGCATCGGATCGATCGGCGATGTCCCGGCTTTCTCGATCGCGTCTTCGTCCATGCATGTTGAATAAAGATCGCCGATCAACTGCTGGTCGCTGCCGGTGCGGGCCTTTGCGGTCGAGGCGGTTTCAAGCACCTCGCGGAGAATCTGGTTATTCCGTTCGCCGAGGATGTTAAATGTGCCCCACCGGGCTTCGGAGGCCGGAATTTCTGTCGTCCGCAACCAGTTGCCGTTCACATATTGATAGAAGTCGTTGCAGGGCGAAACGCTACGGTCCATCCGTGAGGTATCAAAGGCCGGAACGTCGGCAAACGCATTTATCGAGAAACTGAGAGCGACAGCGAACGCGAACACTGTACGCAGAGATCGAATGAACATAGTTATCTCCTGAGGTATGGTGTGTTGCTAATAAATACGCGGAAAATGGCCTAACGGTTTCGCTTTTCGGGCCTATATGACCGGAATGAAGCTCCGCTCGACCCTCCGATGGAGTTCGCCTGCAAGCTCCTTTCGGTCGGTGCGGACGATCGGTTCCTCGCCGAAGGTCACCGTTGCCTCATAACCGCTCAGGGAGAACATCCGAAGCATGTGTTTGAGGAACGGCGTCTCGTCCCACCAACAGACGTAGTCGCTCGCCGGGCCTTCGCCGTCGGGTGTTCGGTAGCTGATCGCGGCGTATGAAACCGGAACGTCGCTCCGGGCCGCAAACTCAAAGAACGACGAGCGGAAGGGCAGCACCTCTTCGCCCTTTGTGCTCGTGCCTTCAGGGAAAACAATTATCCCCTCGCCGCCGGAGAGCCGATCGATTATTTGGGACCCGGCCCGCGGAATGTCCCGCCGGTTGCCGCGGTTGATGAAGACCATTCCCATATCGCGCATCATCCGCCCGGCGAGGAACCAATCGGCAAGGTCGTGCTTGGCAACGAAAACCCCGCTCGCCGCCGCCCGAAGGATAGGGATATCGGCATAGCCGAGGTGATTTGCTGCGAGAAAAAAAGGTGCCTGCGGCGGTTCGCCGATCACATTTAGCCGAACGCCGGCGATGCGGATGAACGCCCGCGACCAAAGGCTAAAGGCCAACTGCCGCCAATATGTTTTATTCGGAATGAAAAATGAGGTGACCCACCACGAACTGTAGATACCGACCGATGCCATCGTAAAGGCCGCAAACCGGAGAATTGCGCGGATCTGGTTCATCGAAGTTGCGTGGAGGTACGTTGGGCTAAAGTGACAAAGCTTCTCAGGGTTCTTCGCGTTCGACTTTTGTGAAATTGTAACGCAGGAGCACGCGTGCGGGCAATGGCTTGCCGCTCCGCTCGCCCGGCCGCCAGTTCATCGTGCGGATGGCTTTCTCAACCGAGCCCTCAAGCCCGTAACCGGCCCACCGGGTAAACTCGATGCGGGCGACGCGTCCCTCTGCGTCGATATCCACTTCGGCATCGACCGTCGCCTGCAGCCGAAACCGCGAAGCTTCGGCCGTGTATTCGGGCCGGATCCGGCGGTAAGGCATTGGAGCCCGAACACCCGCCGCCGAGGGCGTATCGATGATCACAAGGCCGGGAATTTCATCCGGCCCGTTGATCGAGACATCTTCCCGGATTGCCGCGGTGCCGCTCTCGCGGACGCGTGCGGCCACCTCACCCGCGCGTTCTACAAGAGCCACGGCCGCCGCCTTTTCAGAGTCCATCTCAGCCGCGACGAGGAACCACTCGGCTAGCCGACCCGTTCGTGCACTAACGACATACAGCGCGGCCGCGGCTTCGAAATACTTGTCGCGGCCGAACGCACTTCGCCGGATAACCTCGGCTTGGATAAGTACTATGACGTCCGCTCCGATGACGCGGCCCGCCCGGCGGGCGTCTTCAGCCGTTTGGTTGAAAGGAGTTTCGATTCCGAGCGTGCCGAAAGCCGTTTCGGCCGCTAACCGATCGACCGCAGCGGAACCGAGCGAGCTGATGATGCTATCGGCGAACCGAGCGGAAAGCTCACTCTTGTCGGGAGCGATTACCGCAAAGCTGGCGGCAAACCCCGGCACCGCCGAAAGAAATATCACGGCCGCAAACGCCGCTAATGATACGCGGAAGATTTTCATTTGCGGTGGTACAGGTCGGCGATCTCGCGGCGAAGCTCGTCCGGGAAGCAGAGCCGATGGATGCGATAGCCCTGCTGAAGCCCGCGGACGGCCGAGCTGACCTCCGATATCTCGCGGATCAGCGGATGTGCATATCCGTCCTCAACGTAGATCAGATTCTTCGGCTTTTCCGGATCGGCGATGTAGAAATTGTGTTCAACGTCGCCTCCGGTATCCTCAAGCAGATAGTACTCGGGGTCGAGCCCGGCGGCGGCGATCGCCCCACGTGACCGCTCGACGAATTCGGTCCGCTCAGCTTCGGGCATATCGAGGTCAAGGGCCTTGAAGAGCTTCCGGTTGAGGAACCTGAAGGCGAGATCGGCAAGCACCGCGTCGGCCGAACGCTGCCACTGCTTCACGTGGAAAATAAAGTCGGAATCATCGATAGCCAGATGCTCTTCAAGCAGCAGCTTCTTGCCCGAGAGAATCTTTTCGAAAGGCGTTCGGCTTGCGAACCATACGTCGCCGCCCTCGGCAAAGACCTTGAGAGCTCGTCTCAGGAGCGATTTCAGGATCATCTCCGCTGCACGCAGGGTTCGATGAAAATAGACCTGGCGGAACATATAGTAGCGGGCCTGAAGGTAATCCTCGACTGCATAAATTCCCGGTGCCGAGACGTAAAGCTGATCCTCTTCGAGATTGATCTCAAGCGATTTCACGATCCATTCGAGGTCGTAAACGCCGTACTTTACGCCCGTCATTAGCGAGTCGCGAAGCAGGTAATCCATCCGGTCAACATCGAGCTGCGACGAGACGAGCTGAGCCAGAGCCATCGGCCGGAAGGTTCCCTGAATGATCGAAGCGACCCGCCCGGGAAGTTCCGGGTCTGTTTCGGCGAGCACACGCCCAACACCGGTTTCCGGGCTGAGGACACTCTCGACAGTGAAGTCTTCGTGGTGGAAGCCAAGTATCGATTCGATTACGTGCGAGAATGCTCCGTGGCCAACGTCGTGGAGCAGAGTTGCGGCGAGAACGGCGGTCCGGTCGGCCGGCTCGATCGGATACTTTTCACCGAGCCGCCAAATTATCCGCGAGGCGAGATGATAGGCACCGAGGCTGTGCGTGAACCGCGAGTGCTCGGCCCCCTGATAGGCAAAATGGGCAAGCCCGAGCTGACGCACCCGCCGCAGCCGCTGGAACTCAGGCGTATCGATCAGGCGAATGATCAACCGACCGTCCGGCTCATCGCCCCTGACGCGGATTATATTGTGAACCGGATCACGGTATATTCTTTCTGACAATCGAAGGGCCCTCTCGCTTTAGAACATCATAATAGCAGATGCGCAATTTCTCTGCCGTATCGGCTTTTTTGGTGATATAATGCTCAGCACACCGCACGAAAATCGATAAAAGGTTGGAGGCCTTTATGAAACCAACTCGTTATTTTTGCTCACCGATCTCGCTGGCTCGTATCGTAGTGCTCCCGGTTGTTATTTTTCTTCTATCTTCGGCGGCATACTCGCAAACCACCATCACGGGTACGGTATATGACAAGCAGCGTAATGCACTTCCGGACATCGATGTTGAATTGCTCGACAACTTTAACCGTTTGATCCTAAATGGCGGCCGAACTCGTACCGATGGGACCGGCAGGTATCAATTCACAGGCCTCGCAGACGGCAACTACACCATCCGGGTTTACGCGTTCCGCTACGACCTTGAGGACCAGGAACAACGGATCGAGGTTTTTACCTCCAATGCTCGCGGAGGGCCGGGAGTCGGGTTCGAAACTCGAGACTTCTATCTGAGTCCAAAGAAAGGTGGGCTTCGGGACGCGGAGCTGAGTGTGATCTTTGCTCAGGATGTTCCGAAAGATGCCGAGCGAGCCTTTGCCGCGGCAGAGGATCATTTTAGGAAAGAGGATGCTTCGGCCGGTTTCCGTGAGCTCCAGAACGCCATTGGGATCTTTCCTAATTATTTCAAGGCGCTAATGAGATTCGGTTCTGAACTTTATGCCAGGAAGCAATATATGGAGGCCGCTGCCGCGTTCATCAAGGCGGCCGAGGTAAATCAGAAGAGCGCAACTGCGATGTTCCTGCTCGGTAGCTCGCTCCACTATGCCGGGCCGGAGTACAACAAGGCCGCCAAGAGTGCTCTCGATCAGTCACTAAAAATGGCCCCGAACGCGGTTCAGGTGTTGCTAATGATGGGCAAGGTGCAGATCACCCTCGGCGATTATCAGCAAGCAGAGGTCTTCTTGCTTAGAGCAAAGAAGGCAAGCACGGTAAAGGTCCCGGAAATACACAAGGAACTTTCCCAGCTTTACGGCAATCACCTTAAGCGATACAAGGAGGCCGCTGACGAGCTTGAAAATTATCTCAAAGCAAGTAAGTTAAGCCAGGAAGATGAACGAAAGACCAAAGCGATAATCGCGAATCTCCGTCTCAAGGCTCAACAGAGCTGATAAGCAAGTTCCGGGCGACGAATAAAGAGGCGGCCTTTGCGGGTCGCCTCTTTTTTATCCAAAAAAAGGCCCGCCTCTTTCGAAGCGGGCCAAACCTTCATTCTTATCAGAGATTAGAAGAAGAACTTGAAGCCGAAGCGAACTTCACGCGGAGCCTGATACGAGTTCGGCTGTCCGTACGTGTTGAACGCACCGGTCGTGGTTCCTACACGTGCATTCAGGTAATTCTGAATGTACTGTGCAACGCCGTTTCCAAGGAGGATCGTGTCAAATACACGGTTTTCCTGGAAACCACCTGAGTCGGTCGAAGCTCCGCACTCCGCGACCGGGCATCCGCCTGCGCGGAGCGTTGAGGCCGTGAAGTTGACGCTGCTGAGCGAGGACTGCAGTCCGAGGACGTTGTCTTCGTCAAACAGGTTGCGGAACTGAATGAACGGCTCGATGGTATAGCGTCCGTCGCGGCCGAACTTGTACCGGTGGCTGACAAAGAGGTCAGTTTCCGAGAACATTTCGGTGCGGCCGAGATCGCCACGTCCATTGAGGATCGCCGACGTAACGCTGTAAAGCGAAACGAGGGTGGTGATCGGGGTTCCCGACTGGAAGGTCGTGAAGGCCGAAACGGTCGTCACGTTGTCGGTGCGGCCATTCCAGTTGAAGCTGTAGCCACCGAACGCCTTGAAGACGTGCGGACGGTCAGTTGCCAGCTTTCCGTTCTCCGGCTCGCCGGTCATGGTGTAACCCATGAACGGAAGGTCGAAGAAGCGGTTTACGTTCGGGCTGGTGCGGCCGGCTTCATCCGAGCTAGCGAGACCCGAGTAGTTTCCGAAGAGACGGCTCCAGGTGTAGCTGGCATTGAAGAACCATTTGGTCGCACGCTTGTCAACGCGAACCTCGACTGCGTCGTACTTACGTTCGGCATCGATACACGGGCGTCCGGCTTCCTGCGAGATCTGGCAGGTGAGGCCGCGGCCGGGGTTACCGATGATGTAAGCTTCCGAACCGGCAGCGTTGAATACGCCTACGTCCTCAACAGCACGGTCAACCTGCTTATGGGTGTAACGGCCGCTGAGAAGGAAGTTGTTGCCAAGCTGACGCTCGATACCGAAGGTCCACTCGCTCTGGCGAGCGGCAACGATGTCCGGATCAACTGCACCGGTTTCGAAGATATCGGCACCGGCAAGGTTGGTCGGGATACGGAAGTCGAACTGGCAGACCGAATAGCCCGGTCCGCCCACGATCGGGCAGGTTCCGCCGAGTTCATCCGCGCGACCACCGAGAATGTTGCCGATGTTGTAGCTGGTGTAAAGTACACCACGCGACGGGAACAGCTCGAAGTAATCGCGGCGGAAGAAGTCACCGCCAAACGAACCGCGGGGCAGTTCATATTTGAAGCGGTCATAGAACCAACCGTAGCTGGCAAAGAGTTTTGTCTTGCCATCACCGGTCAGGTCGAACGCTGCACCAAGACGCGGAGCGACCTTGTCGCCCCAGCCGAATTTGATCGATTCGCCCTGTTCGCTGAAGCTCGGAACGTTCTCATCTTCGATGCGAACACCAAGGTTGAGCGTCAAACGGCGAGCGATCTGCCATGAGTCTTGGACGAAAAGAGCCTGGTTACGGCTTGAGGCCGAACCGACCGTACCGAACCGCTGGAAGAGGCCTGAGCCAATGTTGCCGGCGGTCGGGGTGACCGGAACGCCAAGAGCGTCGATCGGCACACCGTAGTAAAGAACTACATAACCGCGATCGGCGTAACCGGAATCGACCTCGTTCGAGATACGGTTCCACTGATAACCGAACTTCAGGTTGTGCGTTCCGCCTGCTTCGATGCCGACGAAAGCGGCATCAATGTCAAACGTTGTACGCGTCGAAGCATCAAAGTTCGTGATGCTGTTAGCACCAGTATTGAAGCCTGCGTTACAGCCCGCTTCTGGCGGCGGAGCACCGGAGGTCGAGCAAAGGTAACGGGTAACACGCGGAAGGCCATATGATCCGAGCTTCTCATTAAGGAAGTTGCGGCCCGCACGAGCGTTAAGCACGAAGTTACTGGTCGGCGTCCAGGTTACCTGGCCATTGACCGCGTTGCCGTTCTGGCGTCCGCCCTGGATGGCGCGCTGCGAGGCGGTGAAAGAAGGGCTTCCAGAAAGACCTTCGGTCGAACCCGGAAGCGAGCCCTTGTCGATGATCGGGTTCCAAAGGAACGAACCGAACATGCGAATCTTGCTCGTCGGCTGGGCATCAAGCCGGAAGAAGGACTGTTGGATCGTACGAGTTTGCGAAAACCGCTCCGTGCTGGTTACAACGCGGGTGTTTGGGTTCGACGAACTGAAATAGTCAATCGTGATGTCGCTCTCAAATATCTGCGGAGCATATGCAGCCGAGAACCAGAGGCGATCCTTGACGACCGGGCCGCTGAAGCTGGCAACCGGGAAGAATCCCGTGCCGCCGAACTTGGGCGGGGTGAACTGCTCGAAACCACCCGGCGTGTTGTTCGTCAGGTAACGGTTAAGAGCGGGACGGGGGTTGCCGGCCATAGACTGCGGTTCGAACGAAACGCCGAAATTTCCGCGCCATTGGTTGTTGCCGCCAACCGTAACAACGTTGACCACACCGCCCGTTGCTCCGCCGTATTCGGCTTCGAAACCGGTCGATTTGATCTGCACTTCCTGAAGAAGCTCGAACGGAAGGTTGTTGTTGGTGTTAAGAGTACCGGTACGGAAGTTCGTGACTTCCTGTCCGTCAACAACGAATACATTCTCAGAGCCCGAAGCACCGTCAACCTGGAAGCCGCCCGAGAGAGCCTCAGGGCGAACGTTCGGAGCGATCTTCAAAAGCGAAGAGAACTGCGTTCCCTTCGGCAGGTTGTTGATCGTTTCTTTGGTAATGTTGGTGTCGATCTTGGTATCGGTGATGTCGACCTGGACGTTGCTGTCGGCTACGACCTCAACGTCGACGGTCGTTCCGGCAACATCAAGAGCTGTGCTGATCGATGCCGCACGGTCAACGACGACCGTTACGTTTGCGATCCTATCCGCGAAATTCGGTGCTTTGACCGTTACGCGATAGGTTCCCGGAGGCACGTTCGGAATGTTGATGTAACCGCTAGCATTGGCATTGACCGTGCGGCTATAGCCGGTGGTCGTACCAGTGCTTTCAACGGTCACGGTAGCATTGGGAACAACGGCGTTGTTCCTGTCCGTGATCGTGCCTTCAATACTGCCTGAAGTGCCTTGCGCAAATGCCGCTGCCGCAAAGCAGAGCATAAAAGCGAAGACGGAGGCAAAATGCTTGAAGTTCTTTATCATTTTTTTCTCCTGTAGAAACAAAGGATCTGATCAGAGAATTTCCGGCTCCTTTCTAACAAATAAAGGCAAAGCCTGTTACCGGAATTCTCATAGATAAGTAAGAAAAGCGGGGGCTGCTCTTCTTATGTCAAATCGCAAGACCGTTAGCGTTGGAAACTTACTTCCAAAAAATATCTCGAGGCTGTTTCTTTCACCATCAAGGCATTCAGTTTGAACGCTCCAAAAAGTGCCGAAACAGGCTCGAAATACCTAACGCCTTACCCTTCCTATTTAATGCAAAGGGCGTGCCGCAAATTCAACACGCTTCGAGCCCCTATAAATAGGCGGTTTCGCGATTTCTATGGATCCGTGCGGGATATAAAAATTCAAAAAAATGGATATTCTTACGGAAATGTGAACAATCTAGAAATTGAGCAGATGCCCGAGTTTTTCTTTTTTAGTGCGAAGGTAGTGGGCGGCGGGTTCCTGGGTGTCGATCTCGATCGGGATGCGTTCGACGACGTTGAGACCGGCATCTTCAAGGGCCTTGAGCTTGTCGGGGTTGTTTGACATCACACGGACCTTGCACAGCCCGAGGTCAAAAAGGATCTCGGCACACTGCCGGTAGCTGCGGGCATCGACGGCAAAGCCGAGAGCTTCGTTCGCCTCGACCGTGTCGGCCCCTTCATCCTGAAGTGCGTATGCCCTGATCTTGTTGATGATGCCGATGCCGCGGCCTTCCTGCTGCTGATAGACGATGGCGCCGCGGCCTTCGGACTCGATCATCCGCATCGCCTGTTCAAGCTGCGGGCCGCAATCGCATTTCACGGAACCAAAGACATCGCCGGTCAGGCACTGCGAATGGATGCGGACAAGCGTCGGGATATCGGGCCGCATTTCGCCCTTGTGGAGCACGACGAACTCCTCGTTGCTGTTGGTCGAGCGGTAGCCTGAGATGAGGAACTCACCGATCGCGGTCGGCAGTTTTGCGGTCGCAACGTGCTCTACGGTCAGCGGGCCCGGTTCGGGCGGGCATTTTGGTTCGGGTTCTGACAAGCAGCGAAAACCTCTAAAGATACTTAACTTACGGCGTGGCAAATAGCACATGGCGCCGAAACAAAAAGTATTTCACAAATCGCCGGTAAATGAAATAGCCGCCGCCGTATGGTTACGGCAGCGGCCCGGTGTGTGGAGGAGTAACCCTAACTTTTACTTCTTTTCTTCGTCGGAGTCTTCCTGTTTATCTTTCTTTTCTTCCTCGTGGTGAGCAAAAACGGCTCCGTCCGAGGTTCCGAAGATCTTAGCGAAAAGCCCGCTGAGCACCTCAGAGATCTTTCCGGGTTCGCTGGCAGTTTCCTTTATCGTTGCCGGGGTTTCGGCAAAAGCCGCATCGAGCCGTATCAGTTCGGCCGAGACATTTCGGCAAAAACCGCAATCCGCCATGTGGCTGATGACCGGACCCGCTTCACGCTCGCTAAGGTTGCCTTCAACGAACGCGGCGATCGTATCCTGCTCTATGTGGCCCGCGGCCGGGGTTGCTTCCTTGCGCGTTGCCAGAAATCCGCCGAGCAGTGCCTGGATCGTTTCGTATTGTGGGTCGATTCTTTCTTGGTTAGCCATTGTTCCGGTCTTCCTCCCGTAACTGAGACGGTATGGCCGAAATGTTTTTGCGTAAACTTATGTCGGGACCCGCAAAAAAGTTTCCGATGCCAACAACTTTACGTTATGTTGCCGATAATTTTGCGAAAAGATCACCCGAACCGAGGTCGCGAGTGGCCAATTCCATGCAGATCGCGGATTCCTCGCGAGAAAGCCCCTGCGTCGTCGAAAGTTCATTGCTGAAGTTCTCAAGCACGCGGGCGTAGCACTTCTCGAGCCACCGCATGACGGTAGATTCGTGCGTCCGGCCGCCGGAATCGCGGGTTTGCGACTTCCGCTGAAACCATCCGCGGAGCGGCGAATCCTCGTTCTCCAAAAGCCGGGCGATCTCTCTTAGCTTAAGGTTCTCGACGTGGTAATAGAGCAACAAAAGCCGTTCGTGAGGCTCGAGCGAGGCAAAGGCCGCCGACAGCGATTCTATCGTTGCCTTTCGGTAGCGCTTCTCAGCAAGCTGATCAACGGCTTCAAGTTCGCCGTCGTCGACACCGGCGAGAAATGCAGCATGGGCCGCTCCTTCGCCGACGTTCTCGGTCATCTCGTCGAGCGAGACCTCGTCGGGGCTTGAGCGGTGCAGATCAACAAGCGAGTGCCAGACGACCGTCCGCAGCCATCCTCGGATCGAACCGCGGCCGCTGTAGGTCGCGAATTTCGAGATCCGTTCACCATCGACGACCCTGGTGCCGTAAAGCTCAACGTAAACCGTATCGATCACGTCCTGGGCATCGACCTCGGTCTTGGCAAGGTGGCGGGCAACGCGCTCAAGGTACGGCCGGTGCTGCTGGTCAAACTCCCACCAGGCACGCTCGCATCCGTTCGAGCAGGCGATCGCCATCAAAAGATCATCCGCCTGAAGCTGGCCGATAAAGGCGTTTACTTCCTCGGCGGTCGGCGCCGTATCGGCAGACTGGCAAAACTTGGCCAAGCTGCGTTCGATCGAGACTCGAAACTGCTCCTCGCTGCAGCTAAAATTCGGCGCATTCTCTTTGCAGCAAGCATAAAGCTCGCCGATCGAGGGCCCGGCAGCGGCAATGATTTCCGTAATTTGAGAGTCGCCTTCCTTCATCGCCCGAACATTATAACGGAGCATCGGCGATTAGACTAGCACGTAACAAACCCGGAAGTTTCGTGGGTTGTTAGGCGGCGTCCGGCTCGGGTACGCGCTCAAGAATGCCGCCCTGCAAGGTCTCGAGATCTGTTTCGGAATACTGTAGCCGAAACAGCTTCCAGTAAAGACCGCGTAGCTGCAAGAGCTCATTGTGCGTGCCCATTTCGCGAAGCTCTCCGTGGTGAAAGACCATTATCCGGTCGCATTCCTGGATGGTCGAAAGCCGATGGGCGACGACCAGAGACGTCCGGCTTTCCATCACCCGCTCTACCGCGATCTGGATAAGCTGTTCGGTCTCGGTGTCGATCGAACTGGTGGCTTCGTCGAGCACCAGAATCCGCGGATCGAACGCAAGTGCACGGGCAAAGGAGACAAGCTGCTTTTGCCCGACCGAAAGGCCAGCACCACGTTCGCGGATGCGATGGCCGTATCCGCCGTCAAGCTCGGAGATGAACGCATCGGCGTGAACTTCTTTGGCCGCCCATCTTACGCGTTGGTCATCGATCGCCGGATTGCCGAGGCGAATGTTGTCTTCAACCGAACCACTAAAGAGAAACACATCCTGCAAGACCACGGCGAAGTTCGACCGCAGATCGGCTAGGTCCCATTCACGAATATCGACGCCGTCGAGCAGAATGCGGCCCTTCTGAATGTCATAGAACCGCATCAGGAGGTTCGTTACGGTTGTTTTGCCCGAACCGGTGTGGCCGACGAGGGCGACATTCTCGCCGGGCTCGATCGTAAAGCTGACGTCCTTTAGCACCCAAGAGTCTTCTTTATAGGCGAACCAGACGTTGCGAAACTCGATCCGGCCCTCGGCCTTTCCCGTCTTTTTGGGCTTCTCAGGGCTCGTGATCTCGATATCGAGGTCAAGCAATATGAAGATCCGATGCGAAGCGACGATGGCCGCCTGAAGGACGTTGAATTTGTCCGAAAGATCGCGGATCGGCTGAAAGAGCTGAAGCGAATATTGAATGAACGAAGCGAGAATGCCGACCGTCAGTCCTGCTTCGGCCGCCGAAAGGCTGGCGATCTGTTCCCATGCGAAAAAGAAGATGACAGCCGCGATGCCTACCGCACCGATGAAATCGACGAGCGGATAGAAGACCGAGTAGTAATAGATCGTCTCGATGTTCGCCTGCCGGTAGTTATCGTTGATGCGGGCAAACTTCTTCTGTGAGACGTCCTCGGCATTCATCAGTTGAACGGTCTGTGCCCCGGAGACATACTCTTGCAAAAAGGCGTTGAGCCTTGCGTTTCGCGTCCGAACCTTGTCAAATCCCTCGCGGGCACGCTTGCGGAACCAATTGGTTGCGGTGAAGAGAAGCGGGACCGTGATCAGCGAAACGATGGCGAGTTTCCAGTCGAGGGCGAACATCCAGGCGATGATCGCGATGATGATGACCAGATCGCCGAGCACATCGATGACGCCCGAGGTGAAAAGTTCGTTTAGTGCATCGACGTCCGAGGTCAGCCGAGTAATGATACGCCCGACCGGATAGCGGTCGAAATACGCTACCTCCTGCCGCTGCAGCTTGGCATATATCTGGCTACGGAGGTCGTACATCACCCGCTGGCCGACGCGGTTGAGCAAGACCTCCTGCAAATAAGAAAAGATGAAGCGAAAGAGAAAGACGCTGAAGAATGCGAGAGCGAAAAGCCAAATGCCGTCGGTATTGCGGGGCGTGATGTAGCTATCGACCGCGATCTTTGTAAAAAGCGGCTGCGTACTGATCAGTGCGTTGGTCAGGAAGGTCAGCACCAATGCGAGGGCCGCAAGGTGCCAGTAAGGCCGAAGATAGCCGAGCAGCCGCCGCACAATGCGCAGATCGTACGTCTTCCCGATGGCTTCTTCTTCGTGGTATTTGGTAACTTCCGAAGACACGCTTTCTCCGATTTTAGTTTGGCGAATCGCTTTGTGCCAATTTAAAATGCAGTTCACGTGAACCGCTTTATTGACGAGAACAAGGACAACTGGCGGCGGCTCGAGGATCTACTTGGGATGTTGAGCGGCTCGGGGCTGCGTGGGCTTTCTAAGATGGAGGTGCGCGAATTTGGCGAGCTATATCGCCGGGCCGCGGCGGATCTGGCGATAGCCCGTGCGGAGACCCGCGACCCGAAGGTCATCAATTACCTCAACAGCCTCGTTGTCCGCGCTCACGGCCGCATCTATCGGGCCGAGGGCGGTGCGGTCGGCATCTTTAAGACCTATTTCCGCCGCGACCTGCCGGCGGCGTTCCGCACCGTCCTGCCGTTCTCGGCTTTCGCGTTTTTTCTTTTCATGTTCTTTGTGGTGGCGGCCTTTGTGCTCGCCTTTCGCGACCCCGAGTTCACAAATCTGCTCGGCCTGGCCGATGTAGAAACAATGGCCGCCTCGAACAACCGCTGGTGGCTTTCGCTCAATGAAGCGAATCAGGTCGGGTCTTCAGCGATACTGACGAACAATATTCGCGTTGCTTTTCTCGCTTTCGGGCTCGGGGCTTTCTTCGGCATCGGGACGATCTACGTGCTCGTCTATAACGCACTGCACATCGGCGGCGTGCTCGGCACGTGCTATCGGGTTGACCCGAACTTCGGTGCGGGCCTCGCGAATTTCATGGTCGCCCACGGCGTGGTCGAGCTGCTGTGCATCTTCGTCGCGGCCGGTGCGGGTATGTCGATCGGCTACGCGATCCTCGTACCGGGCGATCTTACCCGGGCGGAGGCACTAAAAAAGCGTGGGGTCGAGGCGGCGAGGATCGTCATCGGCATCGCTCTTTTCCTCTTCGTTGCGGGTGTTATCGAAGGCTTTATCTCGCCCTCGGACCTGCCGGTCCCGGCAAAGATAGCGACCGGCGTTCTGACCGGAACTCTGATGCTGCTATATCTCGGCTTCGTCGGGCTAAAGCCGGAGAGCGAGATCGCCGCAAACTAAAATGCCCCTCGCGGCCCGAAGGCAAACGAAGGGCAATGCTCCTATCTACGCCTGCGGATCAAAGGTCCTTCTCTTTTTTCGCTTCCTCTATTATACGAACAAGCTTGTGCGAATAGGCCGAGCCATCGGCGGCCGGGTTGGCGACCTTTGTTCGCTCGACCTCGATGATATAGAAACGGCCCTTACGGAAATTGAAGCCCTCGATCGGCCCAAAGAAGTTCTGCCAAGCGGCCTCTTTTGAGTCCTTGACCTGCAGGCACTTGGTCTTGACCACGCCGACGCAATCCTCAAGCTCCTTGTTCACATACCAGACGTAGCGTTCGGGCTTAACGATCCGCTGGAACCGCATGAAGCGGCCGGTACGCTTGTCGGAAAGCGTCAGGTAACCCGTTTCAAATGAAAATGAATCAATGTTTGCAAGCGTTTCGCGAAACTCTGCCTCAAAGCGGTTGTCGATCCGCGGGCAGGCCATTAGCGTTCCGGCAAAAGGCCCGACCGCCAAGCGGCCCGAATCCTCGAACCGGAACGGCCCCATGAAGCGGTTGCAGCCAGAGTTTCCGGCGATGCGGCCCTCGCGTGTATCGAGAGTCATCGTCACTTCCTTGTCGTCGATGTTGTAATTGTTGACCCGGGCGAAATTGTAGGCCACAAGCCGCCAGTCATCGCCCTGCGAAGAGACCTGCGGCTGAGCGTAAATCGCCGCCGCCGCGAAAAGAAACAGCATTACCCTGAAAATGTTCGTCATATTCCTCCCTCGAGTGTGTGTGAATTAAGGCCGCATGCGGCAAACCGCCCGGGCCCGAAAAGCTCTATGCGTAGCCCGAAAATATTACTTCGAACTCGTTTCGGATTCAATTTCAACCTGCTGATAGGTAATTGCAGTTCCTCTAAAATGGGTTCTTTGAACCTAAGGGAGCTAAAGTGAGAACAGTATTCCGTTGCCAGTTCGCCGACAGGTGTCGATCAACCGCTCACATTCTTGTAAGGTAGCCGCAAGGTCGCCGTAAAGAATGGGATCGTCATTTAGTGCATGAAAGAAGCGCTGTTGTTCGCGGTACGGGAAGTGTTGTCGACCGGCGTTGATATCCTTTAGATGTCCTACCTCCTGCGCCCAATCTTCAACTTCTTCGAAGGTTATCTCGAGAACCTCTTGATCGTAATACGAGAAGTCTGCCATCTTCCTGAAGATGGGAAATTGGGTCTTGTTTTCCTTGAATGCCCTTTCAAGTGCAGATCCGATTCGCAAAATATCTCCGGGCCAGGTCTCATAAGCTATTCCAGATCGGTGCCCGCATTCAAAGGCATTCCTAATATTGTTCTACCAAAACTCCCGAGGTTTGGCTGGTGCCCCAACATTCCTTCGATAACTATCGTAATTTGGCCACTCACCGGCCGATACAGGCCGTCGATTTTCGCAACTACAAAAGACTTTGCACCACTTTCCCATCCTGCATTCAGCGCCTCTCGATATAGATTGCGATCCCCGCTACCGCAACCGCCAAGAACATGCCTAGCGTGCCATACCGAATCAGAATGTAAGCGAGTTCTAGTTCGGCCGTGAGCGGTGAGAGATCGGACCGTTCAAAGCCAACCTCATTTCCCGAGATAAGAAATGCGATCTGATATACCGCCCAAAGCGTGAATGGAAAGATCAGGTTCGGAACTACAGGTGCAAGCAAGGTCGGTATCTTTCGACCCAGAAGCCAACTCGCCGCAACGGAGACAACTAGTGAGATCGCAGTACCGTAGATGGCGAATGACGCGTAGAAATCGGCGACGTGGCTTATTTTGAAGGGCTTGTCCAGCATATCCTTGCCGACCATAAATCCGGTCCCGATAAGTATCAGGTAACCGAATTGAATTGATGCCGTGCGAACCGTTACATTTTTCATAAAGCTTGCGTCGCTGCACTTTCAGATAGCTTGTGAGAACGCGTTCGTTCAACTGCGATCGATTTTGTCCGGAGAGTCCTGAGATTGGTGCCTGACCGAAAGTATTCTGATCTGACCGTTTTCATACTTACAAAAATTGTAGTGGTGAAAACGCGAAAGAACCTTTCTACGAATGCCCTCGAAGATCTCAGGACACGAGAATGGGAGTTCTCGGACCTGACCGATCGCATGGTCAACAGAATCAAGAAAGTCCTTCTCTAAGTCCGGGTCGATCTCAAAGTAATGGCCGGCAGCCTGTTCCAGTTCTTGCTCGGCGAACCGGTGAAAGGAGAAAGGAACTTTCTTCATCGTCTACGATCTCTGAGGCGGCGGATCACGGTTTCGCCGTCGATATCTTGAGAGACATCGTCATTGCTCCGTCGAACTGCTTCTGCCAGCCAGAGTGCTTCGGTCTCGTCGCGGACCTCTTCGTCAAGGCTCTGGATCAGAAGCGAAGTAAGCCGAACCCTTGCCGGGCGGTCAAGGCTAAGTGCTTCACTTTCTATCGTGGTCGAATTCATAACCTAATCAAATAATAGCGCAAAACTACGCTGCACTGACATCAGATCATTCCGCGTTCCTTTACACGAAGATAGCTTTCGAGCAGCCTTGGGCCGAGCGTTTGGGTGGTTACGTCGAGGGCGAGGCCGCCGAGCGATTCGACCAGCCGGAGAGCGGATTCGCGTTGGTGGATTATCTCTTCGGCGGCGGATTGAAGAAACACCTCGCGGATCTCTTCCGGCCGGGTGGAGACCATCGCGTTGAGGTCTCGGTCGCCGATAGTTGCGACGAGCGGCAGGTGCCGCGGCCGGAGCAGCCGCAGGGAATTGATCAACTCCCGCGAACTGTCCTTATCGACAACGTCGGTCAGGATAACGACGAACGCCCGCTTTTTCAGGTTCGAGGCT
>JAHBSG010000020.1 GCA_019639235.1 Acidobacteriota bacterium
GGAAAACGAGGTATCTCAGATTCATCCTTCATCCTTCATCCTTTAAGAGGCCCCCTCCCAACAGGTCGGGTTTCTGCCTGTGTGGTTGACGGGCGGGTGAAATCTAAGTCGGAAGAACCGCCCTTACTGACGTGCGGGCTTTTGCACAGGAATATGAGCCCTCACTGACGGTCGGGCCTCTGACACGGCGGGCTTCTGCATTCCAGATTCCAGATTCTACATTCGAATCTCGTCACTCGTCACTTGTCACTCGTCACTGCTGTGAGCCCTCCCTGACGGTCGGGCCTTTGACACGGAGATTCTGGATTCATCATTCATCGTTCATAATACATCATTCCGTTAAGCCCTTGCTGACGCCCGGGCTTCTGCACTAGAGCCCTTACTGACGTGCGGGCCTCTGACACGAACGCGCTCGTTCGGCGAGGCGGTGGTCGAGGGTTTCGATGGCGGCGATGGCGAGCCGGAACCACTCGGCTTTTTCGGGCGGGCGGCGGTCGAGCGTGAGTGGAGCGGGCTTGAGCTTGAGGAGGCAGAGCACGAAGTCCGCGGCCGAACCGGAGCGGAGCTCGCGGCCGCTGCGGACCTCAAAGACGACCGAGAGCGGAAGAGCAAGAAAGGCCTCGTCCATCAGGGCGGCGAGCGTAGCCCGGTCGGAGTTCCAAAGAGCGGCGATGGTCTCGGCGTGGATCTCTTTGACGCGGAAATTAATGTGCGGCGTGCGGCGGTGCTCGAACTCGGGCTCATCCGGATGGCCTTCGCAGATACTGATCAGGTCGAGAACGGCGAGGGAATTCAGGCGTTCGAGCCATTCGTCGACAAGCCCGGCATCGACGCATTTGTCGCGCCAGCGGCGTTCCTGCGGGCCGCAGCCCGGATCGGCTTGTTGAACGATGGGCATCCTAGCCTTGGACGAGCGAGCGATAGCCGCCGAGGAAATAGAGCAGCGGGTCTTCGCCATCGCCGCGGGCGAACAAAACCTCGCCAATGAATATCGAATGGTCGCCGGCATCGACGGCCTGGTGAACCTCACATTCAAGTGAGGCAAGGCTGCCTTCGATCAGCGGAAGGCCTGAGAGGCCAGTGGCCGTCGGGACGTCGCGAAACTTGTCCGCTTCGAGCGAAGCGAACCGCTCGGAGATCAATTGCTGGCCGCTGGAGAGAAGATTGACCGAAAATCGGCCGGAACCGACGATCGAGGCATGGCTGCCGGCAAGTTTCTCGATACAAACAAGCACGAGCGGCGGCTCGAGCGAGACGGAGCAGAACGCGGAAACGGTGATGCCATGCGGCCGGCCGTCGCCGTCTACGGAGGTCACGACGGTAACGCCGCTCGCAAAGCGGGAAAGGGCGGCTCGAAATTCTTCGCTTGAAACTGCCATTGAGAAAAATCTAGCGTATCAAAAAGCCGAGAGCAAAGGCTGAAAGCTTTTGAATTTGCCGTGCGGTTAGCCGATAATCGGCTATCGGATGAGCGATATCAATCAGTTTCTTGAGGAGGCCGCATGGCTCGTCAACGCCGAACTTGACCGGCTGATACCGGCCGAGGGGCGGCCGCCGCAGCAGCTTCGCGATGCGATCCGCTGGAGCCTATTCGCGGGCGGCAAGCGATTGCGGCCGGCGCTTATGCTTGCGGCCGGGCGGGCGTTTGGCGTGGCGGACGAAAAGGTGATGCGGACAGCGGCGGCGGTCGAGATGATCCACACCTATTCCCTGATCCACGACGACCTGCCTTCGATGGACGACGATGACCTCCGCCGCGGCCGCGAGACGTGCCACAGAAAATACGGCGAGGCGACGGCGATCCTTGCCGGAGATGCTCTGCAGGCTCTCGCGTTTCAGACCATCGCCGAAGATGCTCATAACTCGCCGGAAACGAAGATGAGGCTGATCTCGGGGCTCGGGCAAGCGGCGGCGTGCATGGTCGTCGGGCAGCAACTCGATCTTGAGGCCGAGGGCCGGGAGCTGACGATCGAGGAGATCGAGAACATTCACATCAATAAAACCGGAGCGCTGATCGCATTTTCGACAGAGGCAGGAGCGATCATCGCGGAAGCCGAGGCTTCTGAGTTCGAAGGACTCTCAAGGTTCGGCGAAAAGATCGGGTTGCTTTTTCAGGTCATGGACGACCTTCTCGACGTGACGCAGTCAACCGCCGACCTCGGCAAGACAGCGGGCAAGGATGCCGCATCGGAAAAGGCGACGTATCCGAGTAGTTTGGGTTTGGAGGGGACAAGAGACTTTGCGAGTCAGGTCTATGAACATGCCATCGCGAGTCTCATGGAAGTTAAAGCGGACACGTCGCTACTGATGCAGATAGCGCGGTTTTTGCTTGAGCGAAAAGCGTGAGATACCTCACCTTTACCTAGGAGAATTTACACGTGCCAAAGACTGCTCAAGCTCGCCGGGCTTGTGAGCATAGTAGCCAGCGAGAAGGTTGCGGTCCTTGAGTCGCTTCCAGATGTCGTAGCTTAGCTGATACCACTTCCGAGCCTCGGCAGGGTCAGATTTCTCGGTCGCATATCCGATTGAAGCGTAGGTTTCCGCGAGATTGCCAAGGTTGTAGAGGTCGTTGGGGTTGTTCTCAAGCAGGCGTTTTTGAATGTCAAGTGCCTTCTGAAAACCGGCAAGCGATCTGCCGGTTTCGTTTTGAATCAGGAATATCTTTCCCGAATTCCAGTAAGCCAAGGCAAGTTCGCTTGCGGCAAGGTAATTTTTTTCGTCCGCGGCGAACGTTCTTTCAGCTATGGCGATCGCACGATCGACCTTTTCCATTCCTCCGGTAGGATCGCCGGTGACCGCTTCGAGCCGGCCGAGATTGCCGAGCGATATCGCGAGAACGATCTCGGCCGATGGCTTTCTTGGGTTTCCTGCCGCGACGAGTTTCTCGCTATCCTCTAGGGCTCGTCGATAGGCGGTTAAGGCTTCGCTATTCTGCTGTCGCAGTTCGAAAAGATAACCGAGCCGCCGGTAGGCGATCTGTGTCACGCTCAGGATCTTTTCGTTGAGGCTGAGACCGTCGGCACCGGTTTCGTCGTGCACCGGCGACGGCGGGATCGATTCGCTCAACGAAATGCTTTTTCGGTAATAGTTCGAAGCCTCCCCAAAAGCACCGTCTGTTTTCGTGGCGACAAGATCGCCGAGTTCCTGATAGAAGCGGGCGGCGGTGATTCGGTAGAGAACTGCGGTCGCATCTTCGGCTGAGAGTTTCTCGAGGATTTTTGCGGCCTGGCGGCAATGCGATTCGGCCTCATCCATCTGCCCTCGGACCTGTTTGATGCGGAACAGTTTGCTGTGCAGCATTGCGGTTGCGTATCTCTCTTCGGGCGTGCCTTTCTCGAAAAGCGATTCGCGGATATTCAAAGCTTTCGTGTAGCTCTCGATAGCTCCGTCGATCTCGCCGAGGTTCGGCCCGAGCGGGTTGCCCTGAACGTCCGCGATCTTTTCGTAGCCCGCAGCGAGTTCCATTTGCAGCGACATATCGTTTGACCCTTCATTGGCGAGCTTATCCAGATACTCGAGAGCCCTCGCCACCAGGAGTTTTCTCGCCGCGGTTGATCCCGGAAGGTCCCTGATCGAATCGTGAAGATCGAAAATGAGGGAATTGGCGAGGGCGCGGACATCGTTGAATCTTTCCTCGGCGGCGGCCCGCTGTTCGTTGGCCCGGACGGCCTGCCAGATCGCGATCGAGGCCGAGGCGACCAGCAAGACCGATACCAACACCGCAGTAAAGAACGCCGGGCGATGCCGCGATACGAACTTCCCGGCACGATATGCAAATGTGTCGGCGGTAGCAGTCACCGGCAGCCCGTCAAGGTGACGCTGAATGTCCTCGGCCATTTCCTGTACCGACGTGTACCGACGCTCGGGTTCGCGGCGGATCGCTTTGAGCACGATGTTGTCGAGGTCGCCCTTTAGCGATCGCGAATCGGCGGTCACGGAAGCCGTTCCGACATCGCCGAGGTCGTCTGCGGGCTCCGACGAATTCGGGACGGTCGATACCCGATACGGGTTCAACGCGGCGGTTGATGGCTTGACGGGCTCCTCGGAGCGAAGGACTTCGGCGATCTCGGACGAACTCATCCCCGCAAACTGAAACGGGCGTCGGCCGGTCAGTAGCTCATACAGGACGATGCCGAGGCTATAGACATCCGTTCCGGTCGTCGTCATCTCGCCGCGGAATTGCTCAGGCGAGGCGTATTCGGGCGTAAGGACGCGGAACTGTGTCGCTGTCGCTTCGGTCGTCGTCGCGTCCCAATCGGGGCTGAGGAGTTTGGAGATGCCGAAATCGAGAAGCTTAGGTTCGCCGTCCTTATTGATGAAAATATTCGAAGGCTTAAGGTCGCGATGGACGACGAGGTTTTGGTGGGCGTATGAGACGGCTGAGCACACTTTTATGAAAAGCTCCAGCCGCTTTCTGGTGCTCAAACGATTCGATTCACAAAAGCTCTTTATTGAGACACCGTCGACATATTCCATTACGAAATACGGCAACCCCTCGACAGTCGAACCTCCGTCAAGCAAGGCGGCGATGTTCGGGTGCTCAAGCCGCCCGAGTATCTGGCGTTCCATGAGGAAACGCTTCATAACCAGGTCGGTGTCCATCCCGCGTTTGATCAGCTTGAGAGCAACGCGTTTCGTAAATCCATTGCCGGAGTGCTCGGCCAGATAGACACTGCCCATGCCGCCGGAACCGATCTTTTCGATGATCTTGTATTCATCGATAGTCGAGCCGACGCGAACGTCATCCTCGCCGGCTTCGGGGCCGGGCTCGACGAATCCGTGTTCGATGACGGCGGGCCTCTCGATAAAATCAGGTGAGCGGAAGTGGGCTTCGAGCATCCGCCCGAGCTCCTCGCGAACGGTGCTGTCGGAGATGGTTGCGAGATACCTCTCCCGTTCAGATTCCGGGAGTTCGATCGCCTCGGAAAAAAGGTCCTTTATGCGATTCCAGGTATCAATATCCATGGCTTCCAGAAGACTACGCGAGGAAATCCGGCCGGAGTGATCATTTATTGTTCAACCGGCTATGAAGCCAGGCCTTTGCTATCGTCCAATCGCGGCGAACGGTGGCCGGAGAAACTTCGAGTACAGCGGCTATCTCATCGATCGAAAGCCCGCCGAAATAACGCAGCTCGACGATCTTTGCTTGGCGCGGATCGAACACTGCGAGCCTTTCAAGTGCGTCATTAAGCTCAAGCAAGCTTGCTTCATTCTCGTAGGAGACGGTCGGAGCTTCGTCGAGCGAGAGCCGAACACCATCGCGCCGTTTTGCCTTCCGGCTCCGAGCAGCATCAATGAGGATCCGTCGCATCGCCTGAGCAGCGATCGCGAAGAACTGTCCTTTATTGTTCCAATCTACCGCCCGTTGATTCGTCAGCTTGAAATACGCTTCGTGGACGAGTTCGGTGGTCTGGATCGAGACCGCGTGCTCCCGCCGCAAAAAGCTGGCGGCCAGTTTTCGCAATTCGCCATAAACCAGCGGCATGAGCTGGTCGAGCGTTTCGCGATCGCCGCGTTTTTGATTCAGCTCATCGAGCAGCAACGTAACCTCTGTCGGCATAACAACAAATTAGCATAGAAGCGCTGCAGGAATTGAGAAAAAACCGGCTTGCTGCGAGTAATTTTCGCCCGAATTAGCGGTTTTGGTTTCCTTTGTCGCGTAATGATGCAAGGCCAGACCGATCGGGCCGAAATCAAACGAGTCTATCGGTGCCGGTCACGTCTGCGGATTCAAGTGGATTTTTGTTGATTTTATTGCGGAAAGGGATTACTATCTTGAGGCAGTTAGTACCTAACAACTCACATCTTATTGCGTTTCCGGATCCGGCCGGCAACCGAAGGAGGAAAATAATGATGAGGCGAAATGTTCCCTCAGTCCTTTCTATCGTTGTCCTTGTCCTGGCCGCCGGAGCAAACATCCCGGCCCAATCGGGCGGAAATTTTTCAATAACTAAATCTGTGATCGCGGGCGGCGGAGGCAGTGCCTCGGGCGGTTCGTTCTCTGTTAACGGAACGATCGGACAATCGGTGGCGGGCGGCCCGTCAACCGGTGGTTCGTTTTCGCTTTACAGCGGTTTTTGGGGTGGCGGGGCGAGTTCAGTAGCGCCGCCGCGTGGGCCATTCGATTATGACGGTGATGGAAAGACCGACGTAAGCGTTTTCCGGCCGGGCCCGGGCGAATGGTGGTACCTGCGAAGCTCAGATGGCGGAAACTACGCTGCTGCATTCGGACAATCGACAGACAAGATCGTTCCCGGTGATTATACGGGCGACGGCAAGTGGGACATCGCGTTCTTCCGGCCATCGGAAGGAGCATGGTACATCCTGCGAAGCGAGGACTCGACCTTCTTTGCGTTCCCGTTCGGGGCGGGTACGGATGTTCCGGCACCGGCGGATTACGACGGCGACAACAGAACAGATGCCGCAGTTTACCGGCCCTCGAGCGCAACTTGGTTCATCCTTAGATCATCGGACGGCCAGGTAGGTTTCGTTGGTTTTGGCGTTGACGGCGACCAGCCCGTACCGGCCGATTACGACGGCGACGGAAGGGCCGACGTAGCGGTTTGGCGGCCGAGCCTTGGTCAATGGTGGCTGCTGAGAAGCACGGCAGGACCGATAGCGTTTGCATTCGGAACCGCGACCGACCGAACAGTGCCGGGCGATTTCACCGGCGACGGTAAGGCAGATGTCGCCTATTTCCGTCCTTCGACCGGCGAGTGGTTCATACTGCGGAGCGAGGATTTCTCGTTCTTTGGATTTCCGTTCGGGACGACAGGCGATGTTCCTGCACCGGGTGATTACGACGGCGACGGGCGGTTCGATGCCGCGGTCTTCCGGCCATCTTCGAGCTTCTGGTTCGCCAACCGCTCGACGGCGGGTATCTTGATCCAGCAGTTCGGAATCCCGGGCGATGTCCCGACGCCGAATGCGTTCGTACGCTGATAATTGAAAGTACTTTATTTGGATGGCCGCTCCGCTTTTTGGGGCGGTCTTTTCGTCGGCAAAATGACGCCCGAGCGACCGCCGGGTGCCCTGCAGAGATGAATAACATGTCAAGAAAAACAGGAAATCTCAATACCTCGATCTTCGTTCTCCCGCTGTTTTATGCACTTTTTGCTGCAGCCGCGTTCGGCCAAACCTATAACTCGAACACCGGCGGATACAACACGGGTTACGGGACCGTTTACGGATCGTTCGGCCTCGCGATGGCGACGCAGAATATGTACAACTTCAACCAAATGAACATGCAGCGGCTGACGATGCGGCAGGCGATGATCAATAAATGGGGGAAGGCGGCGGTCGAAAAGGCCGAACGGGAGGCTGCGGCCGGCCGCGGCACAGCGAGCGGGGGAACGCGAGCGGGAGCGAGGGCCGAAGGGCCGGTGATCGCTCCTCTGAAGAATGTCGGGAAGTTTCGGCCCGTGGCGAACGCTGCCTCGGTAAACGCACTTGCGGATGCGGTTGGTGAAACGCCGGCGGAGAAACAGTTGATCCGGAACATTTTCAAGGCCACGAAAACCGCATTTGAAAAGGAGGCAGGGCCGCGAGGCTGGTCAAACAATATAGCGGGCGGCCTCGCGTTCTTTACCGTTACGGCAATGACGGTTTATCACGACGAGGAGCCGAGCGAGGAAGCATCGCAGGCATTCTTCTTTACGCTAAATCAAACGATGGACGAGGTTCCGGAGTTTGCCGCGATGACGAATAAGCAAAAGCAGGAGTTTTACGACCTGATGATCGGCTTCAGCGGGATCCTGCTGGCAGGCTACATGGAAGGCAAGGAGAGCGGCGACCGGGAAACGCTCGCGGCGTATCAAAAGATCGCGGGCGGGTTGATCGAACTCGTGCTGAAGGTCGATCCACGGAACCTGAGAACCGAGAACGGGTCGATCGTGATCCGGTGATTTCTGGTATTATTTTTCCGACGATAATTCCGGAGGGCCGAAACAGATGTCGAATCTACAAAGAACAGCAATTGCCGCAACCGTATTTGCGGCCTTGGGACTTGGAGCTCTTTCTGCCGAAGCTCAAACTGCAGGCGGGGCTGGGGCTACGGCCGGCGGCGGAATAAAGCGAGCGCTCGCCGCGGAAGGCGGTTCGGCAGCTTCGAAGCAATTTCGCGGCGGACTTGGCTCGGCGCTCAAGGCTGCTGCCGCCAAAGAGCGCTCAAGCAGGTCGAGCCGTTCGACGGCCTCACGAAACCGGACGAACCGCGCGTCGGCGCCGCCCTCGGGAAGAACGGCGGCGAACAACCGTTCAGTCCCGCTTACGACCTTCAAGCCTTCAGGCAGTTCGGCGACCTTTGAAATGCTTGCCGATTCGATAGCGAGTAACCAGACGGAACGCGAAGGGCTCTTGCTGGTCTTCAACGCAACGAAAACGGCATTTGAGCAAGAGGCAAAAGCAATGGGCAGGGAGAATAACATTCCCGCCGCATTGACCTTTTTCATCATCACCAATGTAACGGTCTATAACGATGACGAAGAGCCCTCGGACGCCGCGGTCGATAAACTCTGGGATGCTTTGAGCGCGGTCTTTGAAGAGTCGCCCGAGCTTGCCGCGATGACGGACCGGGAAAAGGAAGAGATCTACGACACGCTGATCGCAATGAGCGGCGTTCCGCTGCTCGGCTATATGCAGGCGAAGGAATCCGGCGACCGCGAGATGCTGGCTTCGTACCAACAGATCGCCGGAATGCTGATCCAGACCGTTTTGCAGGTCGAGCCCGGAAGCATCCGGTTCGTCGGCGATGACATCGTTATCGGCCAATAATTTACCCTGCGTGAGCTTGACATGCAC
The DNA here is from genome assembly GCA_019639235.1 of Acidobacteriota bacterium. GTDB lineage: Bacteria > Acidobacteriota > Blastocatellia > Pyrinomonadales > Pyrinomonadaceae > OLB17. Next base: position 8,800 of record JAHBSG010000020.1, read on the forward strand.
CCGCAGTTTTTCTAGCATCAAGGTTCGCCCATTTCTCAGGAGACGGGCGGACTTTTTTGAAAATGCCGGTGCCTTTGGGGCAGCGTCACTCAGGAAGACCGGGCATGTACGTCAATTGGTAGACAGCCTCCCTTACAAGGAGGAAGTTAGGGGTTCGAGTCCCTTCGTGCCCACCAAGTTTGAAAATGGTCCCTTATCGGGATCACCACGGAGCCGTAGTTCAGTTGGTTAGAACGCCAGCCTGTCACGTTGGAGGTCGCGGGTTCGAGCCCCGTCGGCTCCGCCACATTTAAGAGAAGCCGCATTTTTTGATGCGGCTTTTTTATTTTTGCTCGCGGGTGGTAAGAAGCACGGCGTCCGTGATCAACTTGCCGCGGACGACCGCGACCCGTTTGCCGTCCGGCGAAAAGGATAGATGATGGACCGAGTCCGGTTTTGTTGAAAGGTAAGGCCGAACTCGTTTTGTTGCAGGGTCGATGTTCCAAACGGTCGAGGCCGAATCATCACCGCCGGTTCGTTCACGATAGAAGAAGCTTTCTCCGTCGTGCGACCATGTGAAAACCAGCAACGGCGAAATGTCCAGCACGACCTGCTCGCCAACACCGGCGACGGGGCGGATCACGACCCGGCCGCGGTTCGCCGCTTCGTCAAATTCCGCAACGGCAATTCGATCGCCGGCCGGCGACATCTCCCAATAAGTGTTTCCGAAAGGAGGCAGGAGTGAAATAGCCCCGCCATCGATCGGAACGCTTCCGACAAATCTTTCATCGCCTCTGTTCACCTGAAACAGCACGCTTCTGCCATCAGCGGAGCGACGCGGATTAAGGCCGGTGCCTTCCTCGGGGCCGATCATCACTTGATTGCTTCCATCGGCGTTCATTCGCCAGATCTTCCGCTCGCCCGACCGGTCGGAGACAAAGAAGATGAACCTCCCATCCGGCGAGACCATCGGTTCCCATTCGTTCGTCGTCCCGGAGGTCAGCCGGATCGGCTCTTTGCCGTCGAGCGAGGAGACCCAGATCTTTGGGATGTTGTTCTCGAGCCCGTCGTAAATGAGCTTTCCGTCCGGTGTCCACGAGGTTCGAAGATAGGCGGTCGCTTCGCGAGTGAGCTTTGTTAGTTCGTTCGGCGCATCGGCAGATCCGGTCCAGATATCGTTGGTCTGGCTGCGTTGAGCCGTGACGACCGAGCGGCCATTTGCACTAAGGCTGATTCCGAAATATGAGTTCAGGTCGTTGGTCACGCGCGTCTCGAGCCCATCGCTGATGCGGACATGAAAAAGCTGATTGAGGTTCGAAACGGCGTCGCCCTGATTGACCAATAGCCCTTCGCCATCGGGCAGGACGGCGATCTCATTAATCTTCGTCCGCCGCGGCTGCATCACGACGGTTTCGGGGCCTCCGGTGGCCGGGATGCTGACCAGCGACCAACTCTCGGCCGTGCCAACGTTCTCGACCTTGCTGAAAAATATCCGCCGCTCATCAGCCGAGAAATGCGGGTCGCGAAGTATGGTGTTCTTCGGCGTCTGGTGAATAACGCGCTCATCGCCGCCGTCGATGGCGTTCGCCGAGATGAGCTGGATCGTTTCGCCATAGCGGATGATGAGGACACGTTCGCCGTCGGCCGAGAGCGATCCGAGGTCGTTGACCGTTTCGATCAGCTTTCTCGGCTGGCCGCCGAGCGAGGAAATGCGGTAGAGCGTTCCGTGGGTATCGAGCCGACCGGCTGTAATGAAATATATCTGCGAACTATCGGGCGAGATCGCCATTCCGCCCCAATACCAGACCAGATCCGGCGGCATCAGCGGCAGCGATGTCCGGTCGTCAACCCGGCGGATATACATCGCCCGCTGCTCGTTCTCCTCGATGGTGTTGTAAACGACCGAGCGGCCGTCAGGCGTTATATGGGCATAGACGACGTTGTTCGATTGCGAAAGCTTACGCGGCACCATGTTCGCGAAATTGATCGCCCCGGAGGCCGGCCGCGAGAAATAGTACCAACCGGCGACGGCCCCGATGAGCACGACGGCCGCCGCACCTATAAGCCAACGATACGAACCGACAGAAAATTCACGGTAGAGCCGCCGAAGCGAACTGCCCGAACCGCCGCGTGTGTAGGTGTGCCAGATATCGGTGAGGATCGAATTGACCTCTTTCATCGAACGCGGCCTTGCCCGCCGGGATTTCGCGAGGCACTTTTCGATCAGCCGAACGATCGGGTCCGGTATCTCGGGCCTGAGCGACCGCATCGACGGCGGGTCGGACTTGAGCAGGTTGCTGACTATCTCCGCATGGCTGTCGCCGGCGAACGGCCGCTTGCCGGTGAGTGCCTGATACATCACGACGCCGAGGCTGAAGATATCGCTTCGAAAGTCGACCTCTTTCCCTTCGGCCTGTTCGGGCGACATATAGGCCGGTGTTCCGATGACCTGCCCGGGCTGCGTCAGGCTATGGTCGTCCGGCGAACCGGCACGAAGGCGTTCATCGAACTGGGCAAGGCCGAAGTCTAGGACTTTCGGCGTTCCCGAGTTGGAAACTAGAATATTCCCCGGCTTGATGTCGCGGTGGATAATGCCGCGTTCGTGTGCATGGGCGAGGGCATCTGAGATGCAGGTGAACCAATCAAGGAACGTCCGTATGTCGAGCCCGTTCTCGGGCGTGACCTCATCAAGCCGCTTGCCGTCAACGTACTCCATCGTGATGATCGGCCGGCCGTCGATGTCCTCAACGGAATAGATGGTAGCAACGTTCGGGTGGTTGATGTTCGCAGCGGCGAGGGCTTCATTGTGAAAACGCTTTACGAATGCAGGGTCGCGGGCGAGAACACGGGGAAGCGTCTTTATTGCGGTCGGGCGGTTGAGCCGGGTGTCGGTCGCAAGATAAACATCGCCCATGCCGCCGGAGCCGATGCACCGCTCGATCTTGAAATGTCCAAACTCAGTTCCGGCAAGTGTCTGAGGAAGTTCATCGGGCGAGCCGGAGGAGATACCGGAGACGGCCGGTTGGTTGATGAATTCGCCGGCCTGCGACTCGGCCCCGAGGAGCGAGCGCACCTCGTCGAGGAGTTCTGCATCATCACCGCACTCACGTTCAATGTAGGACTCCCGCTCCGCGGACGGCAGTTCGAGCGCGTTATTGAATATCTCGTTTATCTTTTCCCAGCGGTCGGGGGACATGGTTAGGCAGAGCCTTTTAATTCGCGATACAGCCAAGCCCTAGCGAGGTTCCAGTCGCGGCGGACGGTTCGGGTCGAAAGGTCGAGCGTTTCGGCGACCTGATCTTCGGTGAGCCCGGCGAAATACTTCATTTCAACTATCTGCGCCTGCCGCGGGCTGAGTTTTGCGAGCCGTTCGAGAGCCTCATCAAGCGCGATCATATCTTCGTGTTTTTCGATGGCGACCTCGGCACGATCATCGAGCGTGACCATTATCTGGTCGCCGCCACGCTTGAGGCTGTTTCGCTTGCGGGCGGAATCGACCAGCACCCGCCGCATCAACTGAGCGGAGATCGCAAAGAAATGATTCCGGTCCTGCCAATTCACCCGGTTCGAATCGACAAGCCTTAAAAACGCCTCATTGACGAGAGCGGTCGTCTGCAATGTGTGGTCGGGATTCTGCCGCCGCATGTAGTTGCGGGCAAGACGGCGGAGTTCCTGATAAACGGCCGGCATCAACTGCTCGAGCGCGCCGTCATCGCCCTCACGCCAGGCGAGCAGCAATTGGGTTATTTCAGGCGAATCTTTCGTCGTCATTTCGGGATAACGATCAGCGTCAAGAACTTACCTTTCAAACTGCAATACGGCGATTCTAGCACATAGGTTCGCTGCCGCTTAGCTTTGCTCACATTTTCGTCTTGTGTCCTGTTACATCCGCGTGTGTCGTCTTATCGGGATGAAGACCGGCGGCAGCGTCGGCGAAGTCATACACGGAATTTATACGGAGCGATCATTTTATGGCAAGGCTACAAGAATTCAATGGGTTCACGCAGGTGAATCTTCACGCGTCGGTCGGCGAGAACGGCGTCAACGCGAAGAACGATGTCATCGCGGTTCAGGCCCTGATGCGTTACGGGCTCAACTGGCGTCGGTCATGGGCGGATGTCGAACTGCCCGAACCGAACGGAGTTATGGGGCCGAAGACGGCGGCACTCATTCGCCGCTTTCAGCAGGAGCTACGGAAGTCCGCCGGCCGCGGCGTGATAGTTGACGGCCGCATCGACCCGGCGAAGGGAATTCGGCCCTCGGGCCGCCGGGCAATGTGGACGATCCTGATGCTGAACACGGCAGCGGTCGAAACTTTCCTGCTCAGCGGTTCGCAGGGGACAAACTACATTGCGGAGATCAGCAAGCATTACCCGGCATTCAAGGCGGCCGTCAGCAGCAACGGAGTGGGCACGCTGGACCTTGAACTCGAGGGCTCGGCACCCGGGATCGGGACGCTCGGGCTTTCGCTTGAATAAGACACGATCAAACGACAAAAGGAGAAAAACACAATGAACAAGAAGATGAAAACGATACTCGCGGCCGCGGTCCTGATGCTTGGGACGGTCGCAGCTATGCCGGCGGACCTCAAGAATGAGGACGGAAAGCGTTACGAGGTAAAGGTCCACGACGGCGGCACGACGCGCAACACGTGGATCGACGGTAACTCAACGGTCCTTAGCATCTGCAGCAGCTGCGAGATCGAGGTCGTCGGCATCGGGAAAATGCGGGTCAGCGGCTCGGACAAGCTGATCATCAAGAACGGAAAGTTGAGCAAGTAAACGGAACCGGGTCAGGGGTGAATTTGGAGGCAGTAATGTTTAGCGAAGCGATCACAGAAGAGCATGTTTATCCGCGTCCCGGCGAGGGCAGCGTTTTTCCGGCGACGGTGTTTGAGAGATCGGCGGCGACCGGCGTGGTCACTCTCGCATTCGCAACCGACCCGGTCGCCCGATGACTCTACCCGGACGCGGCGGACTACCTGATCCATTTTCCGCACTTCATTCGCGGGTTCGCCGGGGCCGCATTTGACGCGGAGACAGCGTTCATGACCTCAGATATGAGCGGAGCTGCACTTTGGCTGCCGCCAGGGTTCGGGGCGGACGACGATCAGCTCAACGAGCTTTTCGAACTTACCGTCCCGGAACGGCTGAAGCCGGAGCTTTTTGAGATGTTCGACCAAATGGCGGCGTTCCATCCGAAGGAATCCCACTGGTACCTGCCGATGATCGGCGTTGAGACGAGGAGTCAGGGAAAAGGTATCGGCGCAAAGTTGATGCGGCACGCGCTTGAGCGAGTCGATTCGGAGGGTCTGCCGGCGTATCTCGAATCTTCGAATCCGCGGAACATCTCGCTCTACGAACGATTCGGATTTGCTGTTGTCGGGACGATCAAGGCCGGCTCGGCACCACCGATGTATCCGATGTACCGGCGGCCGCTCGGCGGCTAAAGCAGGGCGAAAGGCTTTTCGAGCGAGGGGTGACGTAAACGCACTTTTATAAGGAGAAAAATAATGTTAGACGCAATCACAACCAGAAGTAATAAAGGCTCCCTGCCGAAATATGATTACCGCGAAACGATCGTCGCCTCGCGGCGGGTGAACTGGGCGATCGAGGACATCATCGGCGGCGATAAGAAGCTCGACTTCAGCAAGCGGTTCATGCCCGAATCGCTCGCACGGGTCGATGGGCTCGGCTTTCTGAACGAAGACGAAAAGCGAGTGCTGAACCAGATCCGCGGCCACGCATATCTGTCGATCTTCGGGCTCGTTGAGGAGTTCATTCTGCCGTTCGTGCTCGACCACGTAAGGCCGTCGCTCGACAAGGACGACTACCGTGTCCGGGCTTTCCTGCAGTTTGCGAGCGAAGAGGCAAAGCACATTCAGCTTTTCAAGCGGTTCAGCCGCGAGTTTCAAGAGAATTTTGGCACCGAGTGCAAGGTCATTGGCCCGCCGGCCGAGGTTGCAAAGGCCGTTCTTGCCCATGGGCCGCTCGGCGTCGGCTTGGTCATTCTTCACATCGAATGGATGACGCAGCGGCATTACCTTGACAGCATCAGGAACGATCAGGACCTCGACCCGCAGTTCAAGAGCCTGCTAAAGCACCACTGGCTCGAGGAAGCGCAGCACGCGAAGCTCGACACGATGATGATCGAGGCACTAGCCGCCGGAATGTCGGAGCAGCAGATCAAGGAAGGCGTCGCGGACTATTTGGACATCGGCGGTTTTCTCGATACGGGCCTCAAGCAGCAGACGCTCTTTGACCTTGAGGCGTTCGAGACTGCGACGGGCCGCACGCTTACCGAGGCGGAACGCGAGGAGTTCATCACGGTACAGCATCAGGCAAACCGCTGGACGTATCTCGGAACCGGGATGTCGCACCCGAAGTTTCTTGAAACGGTCGGAGCTCTCGACCCGGCGGAACGGGAAAAGCTGGAAGAGGTAGTACCGGCATTTTGCTAAATGCCTACACGGGAGGCGGCCCGGATCGCCATCTTGCACCAGATAACAAAGCAATATTTAGGAGAGAATTATGCAGACAGCACAGAAAGAACAAAAGATAGTTAACGGCGTCAACGTAACGGAGCTTTTCGAAACGATCGATGCCATCGGCGGGAACAAAGAGATCGCGAAATTCAATTTTCGGGCGAGCAACAAGTGGATCAACGGCGGCCAGAACGAGACGATTGTTGACGACTACGACGGAGCTTGCCAGACCTTCAAGCGCGACACGCCGTTCGTGTTCCGAAAGGACGAGCCGGCCATTTTGCTCGGAACGGATACCGGTGCGAACCCGGTCGAGTACCTGCTTGCGGCACTCGCCGGCTGCCTTACGACGAGCCTCGTGTACCACGCCGCGGCGAAGGGCATCAAGGTCGAGGAGGTTACATCGACTTATTCGGGTAACCTCGATCTTCGCGGGTTCCTCGGGATGGATCCGAACGTCCGTAACGGCTACAGCGATATCAACATCGAGTTCCGGGTCAAGGGCGATGCCACTCCCGAGCAGCTTGAGGAGCTTGTCCGTGTCGCCGAGCAGCGTTCGCCGGTCTATGACGTGGTGTCGAAGAGCGTTCCGCTGACGGTCACGATAGCAAAGTAGAAAAAAGTCGGTCCGACTGAATCCGAACGCATCCGGGGCTCGAAAACTAGGAATGAACCAATTCGACAAGGTTCTGCACTAAAGGTACTCCTAGTTTTCGAGCAAGGGGAAGGAAAAAAAGCCGCGGGAATCGCTTCCGGCGGCTTTTTATTTTGATCGGTTCGCTTCCGGTTAGGTCTTTCGAAGCTCCGTAAGTACTTGTTTTGCAACGGCTTTCAGCGTATCGAAGACGCCGTTTCCGGTGGTTGCGACCGCTTCAAAGACCGGTTCGCCCTTTTTCTGAAGCTCGTAGGTCAGGTCTTCGACCGGAACCGCTCCCGGAAGGTCGCGTTTGTTCAACTGCAGAACGTAGGGCAACTGCATCAGGTCGTATCCCTGTGTTTGCAGGTTTTCCTCCAGGTTATATAGCGATTCGACGTTCGCATCCATCCTTTCTTCCTGGCTATCAGCGACAAAAACGACGCCGTCAACGCCTTTCAGGATCAGCTTTCGCGAGGCGTCGTAATAGACCTGGCCCGGAACGGTATAGAGGTGAAAACGCGTCTTAAAGCCGCGGACGGTCCCGAGCTCAAGCGGCATAAAGTCAAAAAAGAGCGTGCGGTCCGTTTCGGTCGCAAGGCTAATGAGTTTGCCTTTCGCCTGAGGGGCCGTAGCGTCGTAGATATACTGAAGATTCGTCGTTTTACCGCAAAGGCCCGGCCCGTAATAAACGATCTTGCAATTGATTTCCCGCGATGCGTAGTTGATAAAGGTCATGGCTCTGCTTGGGGCTGTTCGTTTAACGCCGTAAATATTCTAGCTAAAAAGGCTGTCAATATCCTCATCCGTGATGTCGGCGAATGCCGATGCACTGTTTGCGGCAAATGCCTGCGACTGCTTTGAGGCTTCCTCGAGAATTGCCGCAACTTCGTAGCTCGCGCGCTTTGTCCGGAGCTTTACAAGGCCGAGGGTCGAACGTTCATCAAACACGACGACCAAAAGGCTGCGGCCGATGACGCTGATAAAGATGCTCTCGCGTTCGCCTTCGTGGAAAACTGCCGGGAAGCCGTCCTCACCGATAAGCTTTGCCATGCTGTTGGTCGCGGCAACGTTGCCGGCCGCAAGCGAAGCAAAGCTTGTCGTATCCATATCGCCGATCTCACCGTTGAAAGCGATCGTTTGCCCGTCGCGGTCAACAAGGAAAACGACCCGGGCGACGCACTCAACGCATAAACGGGCGAGGACGGTCTTCAGTTTCTGAAACTCTTGTTCCTGCAGGATAAAGGGCGAATGGGCCATTTCGTGATTACCCGAAAGATTAGGATGAAAAAGAGAACTCTGCGGATCCGCAACTTCCTCGAAAGTCGGAGGGAAGGTCGAGCGACCAAATATAAAGGTAGCATAGCCAAGAGCGGGCAAACAAGATGTTTTTAAACTTTTTTGCCAAAAATCTTGAGGTTTCCGTCGATTAGAAATATGATGCGAACGGCACTGCTTTTGGCAAAAGCCATGAAATCGAAGTGATGACGCACCAATTTCACCGAAACTCGAACGTTGTCGCCGTCGGGGGAGGCAATGGCCTTTCGACCCTTTTATCGGGGCTGAAGGCTTTTGTTGGCGATCGAGGCGACGACTCCGGCCCGATAAAAGAGCTTTCGGCGATAGTTGCCGTCTCGGACGACGGCGGGAGTTCGGGACGTCTTCGTGAAGAGCTTGATATGCCGCCGCCCGGCGATATTCGCAATTGCCTGGTCGCACTTTCGGAGGATTCACATCTGCTCGCGCGGCTCTTTCGGCACCGGTTCAGCGGAGACGGCGAGCTTGCCGGCCACAGTTGCGGAAATCTATTTCTCGCCGCACTTTCGGAAGTTACCGGCGATTTTTCAGAGGCGGTTCGGCTCTCCGCAGAGATCCTGGCCACCAAGGGCCACCTTTACCCGGCCACGAGCACGAACGTTAGGATCGCCGCCCGCACTGCCGACGGCGAAACTATCAAGGGCGAGACCAACATAGGCAAATGCGGCAAACGCATTGAGCGGCTTTTTCTGGAACCGGCGAAGTGCGAGCCGCTGCCGGGTGCGATCGAGGCGATCCGAAGTGCGGACCTGATAACGGTCGGCCCGGGATCGCTTTATACAAGCATTTTACCGCCGCTTCTCGTACCGGCGATCCGGCGTGCGATCGTTGAATCCGCGGCCGTTAAGGTCTTTATATGCAATCTGATGACCCAGCCCGGTGAAACGGACGGAATGACCGGACGGAGGCATCTTGAGGTCGTTAAAGAGCATATTCCGGAGCTTCAGTTCGACCACCTTATTGTTAACAACCGGCCGGTTTCGGACCGGCAAGCCGAGCTTTACCTAAGAGAGGGTGCCGAGCAGATCGGGGTCCATGGTTCGATGAACGAGGAAGAGATCGAGGGAGCCGTGGTAATCAAACGCGATCTGCTTGATTCGGGTGAGAAGGTCCGGCACGATCCGGCCAAGCTTGCCCGAACGGTACTCGAATGCCTAGGCACGGGTGCGAGCGGCTATTTGCATACCTCGAAGGCCCCGGATATCGGTACTGTTGCGTGACATAAGCCTGCTTTATTCGTATCATTTCACTTTCTTGTCGTTCGAAACCTGAAATGCAAAACGAATCTCCGGGAAATAAGCCAATAGACGTGCTGATACTTGCCGCCGGGCTCGGAACGCGGATGCGTTCGGGCATCGCGAAGGTGCTCCACCGGCTGGGCGAAACGCCGTTGATCAATCACGTTTGCCGCACGGCCGCCGCTCTTGGGCCGGATAAGATCTACGTGGTCGTCGGACACCAGGCGGACGAGGTAAAAAAGGCCGTATTGGAGGAGATCGAGGCCGATCGCGTCGAATTTGTAATGCAGAAAGAGCAGCTCGGCACGGGCGATGCGGTCAACGCTGCCCGCGAGCACTTCACCGATCGCGATTCGACGCTCCTGATACTTTCAGGCGACGTCCCGCTCATCCGTCACGAAACACTTGCCTCCTTGGTTCAATATCACCACAACCACCGCGGACGCGGGGCGGCGGCGACCGTTTTGACCGTTAAGCTCAAGGATCCGACGGGCTACGGGCGCGTTGGTCGCTCGGGTGAAGGTCTTTTCGACCGGATCGTAGAGCAGAAAGATGCTTCAAACGTCGAGCTTGAGATAAATGAGATCAATGCCGGGATCTATTGCTTCGATTCACGAAAGCTTTTTGCAGCCCTGGCCGAAGTTAAGAACGACAACGCTCAGGGCGAATATTACCTGACCGACGTTCCGGCAATGCTTCGAGAGGCCGGGGAAGACGTTGCCGTTTACAGCCACAGCGACCATAAGGAGATCGAGGGCGTTAACAACCGCGTACAGCTTGCCGAGATGGAGCGCGTGCTAAGGCGGCGGACCGTTCAACGGCTGATGCTCGACAGCGGCGTCACATTCATCGACCCGAAAAGCGTTTACATCAGCGAGCGGGCGAAATTCGGCCGCGACACGGTCATTTACCCGAACGTTTCGGTCGAGGGAAATTCCGAGATCGGCGACGGCTGCACGATAAGGCAGGGAACACGCCTGACCAACGCGCGGGTCGGCCACGGCGTCGAGATACTTGATAACTGCGTGGTGGCCGATTCGGAGATCGGGAACGGCTGCACCGTCGGCCCGATGGCACATCTCCGCGGGAAAGCCGTGATGATGGAAGGAGCAAAGGTCGGGAATTTTGTCGAGATGAAAAAGACCCGCCTCGGCCGCGGCTCAAAGGCGAACCACCTGACATATCTCGGCGATGCGACCATCGGCGACAAAACGAACATCGGAGCGGGAACAATAACCTGCAACTACGATGGGAAGAACAAGCACGAAACCCACATCGGCAATGACGTGAAGATCGGTTCGGACACGATGCTAGTCGCTCCGGTAAAGGTCGGCGACGGCGCTGCAACCGGAGCGGGAAGTGTTGTGACGAAAGAAGTCGAGGCCGGAGAGTTGGTGGCTGGCGTGCCCGCCCGGCCGCTCAAGCAGAGGGCAGAGTGAAGATGAAGGTACTGTTATATCTTTTGGGAATCTTATCGGCTGCTTTTGGCCTCTTGGCAATATTTCGTGCGGTCGAAACAGCGCTCGGTGGCGGGCGGTTCAGCCTCGGTATGCTGGTTTTTGGTGCGGCGGGCATTTTCATTTCGTCGATATGGTTCAGGCGCGCGAGGGCGTTGAAATAGTGGTTTTTTATGTGCGGAATTGTTGGATACGTTGGAAATAAGCAAGTCGTGCCGTTGATCATCGATGGCTTGAGGAAGCTCGAGTATCGCGGATACGACTCGGCCGGTATTGCGGTCGTTGATGAGGGGCGGCATTTGGAATTGCGGCGTGCCGAGGGCAAGCTCCGCAACCTTGAGGAAGCGATCCGGCTGAAGCCCCTTGATGGGACATACGGCATTGGCCATACGCGGTGGGCGACGCACGGCCGGCCGACCGAGGAAAACGCCCACCCGCACCGCGACCGCTCAGGCAAGGTCGTCGTTGTTCACAACGGCATAATCGAGAATTACCTTTCACTAAAGGAAAGGCTTGCCGATCAAGGACACGAATTCAAGACCGAGACCGATACCGAAGTGGTCGCGCATCTGATCGGCCATTACATTGAGAAAGAAGGGCTTTCGCTCGAGCTTGCGGTACGAAAGGCTGTCGCCGAGCTTCGTGGGATATTTGCTCTTTCAATCATCTCGGTCGATGAGCCGGATACCGTGATCGCGGTCCGCGAAGGGCCGCCGGTGGTAATCGGGCTCGGTGACGGCGAGTTCTTTGTCGCCTCCGATATCCCGCCGATCCTGGCCCATACTCGCGACGTTTTCTTCCTTGGCGACCGCGAGATCGCGGTGCTGACGAAAGAGAGCGTGCGGGTAACGGACTTTGACGGCAACGCGGTCGAGCCGCAGCGGCAGCGGATCACGTGGGACCCGATAATGGCAGAGAAAGGCGGCTTCAAACACTTCATGCTCAAGGAGATATACGAGCAGCCGCGGGCCGTCCGAGACACTGTTCAGGGCCGGGTTTCGCTCGACACGGGCCGCGTTTATCTCGACGAGATGGACATCTCCGAGGAGGAATTTCGCTCGATAACCTCGATCAAGATCGCTGCCTGCGGCACGTCCTGGCATGCCGGGCTTGCCGGGAAGTATATGCTCGAAAAGCTCGCCCGCGTTCCGGTCGAGGTCGATTACGCGTCGGAGTTTCGCTATCGCGATCCGGTTCTGAGCGAGAGCGACCTTCTGATCGTCATCTCGCAATCGGGCGAGACGGCAGACACCATCGCCGCGATGCGCGAAGCTCGGCAGCAGGGATGCAAGGTGCTTGCGGTCTGCAATGTGCAGGGTTCGATGATCCACCGCGAAGCGGACGGCACCATCCTGACGCACGCCGGGCCGGAGATCGGCGTTGCCTCGACCAAGGCGTTCACGGCGCAAATGATCGCGCTCTATCTATTTGCTCTCTATCTGGGCGAACTTCGCGGCACGATCAACGAAGACGAGGCCAAGCGGCTGGCTCAGGACCTGGCCGAGCTGCCGCTGAAGATCGAACAGCTTTTGAACGACGCCGACCTGATCGAGGAACTTTCAAAGGACTTCTTCCGTGTTCAGGATTTCCTATATCTCGGCCGCGGCATCAATTTCCCGGTCGCCCTCGAGGGAGCATTGAAGCTTAAAGAGATCAGCTACATTCACGCCGAGGGCTATCCGGCGGGCGAGATGAAGCACGGCCCGAATGCGTTGATCGACGAAAAACTGCCGGTCGTTGTGGTCAATACACGCGAGAACGGCAACGAGGGAAGCGAGCTTCGCTATGAGAAAACGCACTCGAACATCGTCGAGGTAAAGGCACGCGACGGCATCGTCATCGCCGTGCTGACCGAGGGCGATGGGATGAGCTCGAAGGTCGCTGACCACATCATCGAGATTCCCGAAACCTCCGACCTGCTCGGGCCGGTGCTCTCGGTCGTCCCGCTCCAGCTCTTGGCATATCATATCGCCGTCCGCCGCGGCTGCGATGTCGATCAGCCGAGAAACTTGGCCAAATCTGTGACCGTGGAATAAGATAGGGTTATGAAATGGCGTGTCGTTTTAGAGCGCGACGAAGAATCCGGTGAATGGGCAGTTTGGTGTCCCGAGTTACCCGGTTGCACCAGTGCGGGTACGACCGAGCAGGAAGCACTTGAGAATATTCGCGAAGCGATCGAGCTTTATCTCGAGCCTGCTACGTACCCGTTCGCTCCGTCAGCAGTTATTCGTGAGGTTTACGTCTAGCGATCCAAAGGATGAGGACGTTCACGTCCAAAGAGATCGAACGCCTTTTGGCCAGGTTTGGATTCGTGTTGGTTTCTCAAAAGGGAAGTCATAGAAAATGGCGGAATTACTCCACCGGCCGACAGGTGATTGTGCCCTTCCACAGCGGCAGGAATCTCCCTGTCGGAACCCTTCGCAATATTCTTGAAAACGCGGCGATCCCCGAGTCGGAATGGAAGAACTAGTAACAATCCTCTCCGCCGCAATCGAAAGATCTGATCGTTAAAAATGAAGGCAATTGTCATTGTAGAATTTGGCGGGCCTGAGGTGCTCGGACTTGCGGAGGTTGAGACACCGAGCCCGGCGGATGGGCAGGTGCTAGTCCGCGTCAGGGCGGCGGGTGTGAATCCGGTCGATACCTATATTCGTTCGGGCATACATGCCGTAAAGCCGAAGCTGCCCTACACACCGGGAAAAGATGGTGCCGGGGTCGTCGAGGCGGTCGGTCCGGGAGTGCGGCGATTCGAGCCCGGTGATCGCGTTTACATTGCCGACACGCTGACCGGTTCCTACGCAGAATATGCCCTTTGCCGAGAGGATCAGCTCGGACGTCTTCCGGAGAACGTTTCTTTCGAAGCCGGTGCGGGTGTTTTCACGCCCTATGCCACTTCGTATCGGGCGCTTTTTCAAAAGGCCGGGGCGAAGATCGGCGAGACCATTCTTGTCCACGGAGCGTCAGGCGGTGTTGGGATCGCGGCGGTTCAGTGGGCAAAGAGTGCGGGAATGCGCGTGATCGGCACTGCAAGCACCGACGAAGGCAGGGAACTTGCCGCAGCGAACGGGGCTGACGCTGTGTTTGACCACTCGGATCCGGGGCATTACGCGGCCATCATGGAAGCGACCGCGGGCAAGGGTTGCGATGTCGTCCTTGAGATGCTGGCAAACGTGAATCTTGAGAATGACTTTGCGGCTCTGGCAAAGTTCGGCCGGATAGTCGTTATCGGCAGCCGCGGGAGCCTTGAATTTACGCCGCGACTCGCGATGACCAAAGAGGCGACGATCCTCGGAATGTCGCTCTTCAACGCGGCTCCTCACGAGATGGCCGTGATCCACCGGGCGATCGAGAACGGACTTGAGAGCGGCGTTGTCGCTCCGGTAATCAGCAAGACGTTCGCGCTCGGCGATGCCGCGGCGGCACACCGCGAAGTGATCGAAGGCAAGAGCCTCGGCAAGATCGTCCTTGTCCCGTGAGCCTAGAGCTTCGCCGAACCGGCGGCCTTAAATTCGTCAAGCGCGTCGAAAACCTGCAGGGCGTATTTCACGTTCCCGAACGGAGCCGAGACCTGCACGCCGGCGATCACATCCCGCACCTCAAGCAGCGACTCTCGGGCGATCTTGATGCCTTCCTCTCGGGCCTCGTCCTTTCCTTTTTCCGAAGCGACCCTCATCCGCTCTAAGATCTCAGGCGTAACATTCACTCCCGGCACTTCGTTGTGCAGGAACTCGGCATTGCGGAAGCTGACCAGCGGCCAAATGCCGGCGACGATCGGTATCTTGACGTGAGCAATACGGTCGATGAACGACCGAAGCTGCTCGGTGTCAAAGACAGGCTGGGTGATTGCATATTCTGCTCCGGCCTCGACCTTCCATTCAAAACGGCGAATTTCCTCATCGAGGTTCACCGCACCGGGATTTACACCAACGCCGATCGAAAATGCGGTCGGTTTGCCTATCGGGTTATTGCCGATGTCGAGCCCGTGATTGAGCTTGTTTACCATGTTGGTCAGGCCGATGGCGTCGATGTCAAAGACCGCGGTCGCGTCCGGGTAAGGGCCCATCTTCGGCGGGTCGCCGGTGATCAAAAGCAGGTTGTGCAGGTCAAGAGCGGCAGCTCCAAGGAGGTCCGACATCATCCCGAGCAAATTGCGGTCACGGCAGCAATAGTGGAGCACGGCCTCGATGCCGATCTCGCGTTCGACGAGGACGGCGGTCGCCTGGGCAGACATCCGTGTCTGCGCCCGCGGGCCGTCAGGGATGTTCACCGCGTCAACTCCGGCCTCCTTCAGCAGACGGATCGAATCGAGCGTCGCCTGAGCATCGCAGCCTTTCGGCGGGAGCACCTCGACCGAGGTGACGAACTCGCCCCGGGCGATCTTTGCCGACCAACGGGAGCGTTCCTCTGGCGCGACGACCGAAACATCTTCGGGTTTGAGTTCGGTGACGCTCGCGTGCTTTACGGCAGCCGCCTGATGAAGCTGCCGCGGGCTGATCGAGCGAATAGCGTCGGCGATCAGTTTGATGTGCGTCGGCGTTGTGCCGCAGCAGCCGCCGACGAACTTCGCACCGGCCTGGACGAAGCGCTTGGCAAAGGTCGCCATGTATTCGGGCGAGCCCATGTAGAACTGGCGGCCCTGGACGTCACGCGGAAGTCCCGCGTTCGGCTGTGCCGAGAGCGGAAGTTCGGTGACTGCCCGCATCTTTTCGAGAGCTGACAATACATGAGTCGGGCCCATCCCGCAGTTGAGGCCGATGGCGTCAACACCGAGTTTTTCAAGCTCGGCGGTGAATGTCTCGGGTGCGGTCCCGAACGTCGTTTTGCCGTGGTCCTGGATCGTCATCTGGGCGACGATCGGCAGATCGCAGATCTCTTTTACGGCACGGATCGCTTGTTCGATGACCGGGAGTTCCGAGAAGGTCTCAAGAATAAAGAGATCGACGCCGCCTTCGAGCAGAGCCTCTGCCTGCTCGCGAAACAATTCGCGGGCCTCTTCGAAAGAGGTCGGGCCAAAGGGCTCTATTCGCAATCCGAGCGGGCCTATCGCACCGGCAACGAACGCCTTATCGCCGGCCGCCTCGCGGGCAAGGCGTGCGGCCGCGATGTTGATCTCGCGGAGCCGCGATTCGAGGCCATACTGCTGAAGCTTGTGCCGTGTCGCACCAAACGAATTCGTTTCGATGACATCGGCCCCTGCCTTTACGTATTCGGCGTGGACCTCGCGGACGAGGTCGGGAGCGGTCAGGTTTAGCTCGTCGTAGCTGCGGTTGATGTAAACGCCCTTGTCGTAAAGCCGGGTGCCGACCGCACCGTCAAACACGAAAACGCTTTCCGAAGCAAGTAATTCACGAAAATCTCTCATAACTAAAAAGGCCTCGCCAAACAGCGAGACCTCAGATTCCGGATCGATTGTCACAGGCTGTTTAGCAGATTATTTAACGTGGTCGCAAGTCGCAATAACTCACCACGGGTGTAACCCTGATAATGCGACTTCGGCGGCCAAGTGTCAAGGTTTCAGCGTTGGCACCTCCGGCAAAAGAATGTCGAGCGGCCTGCCTGCTTTATTCTAATGATGCTCTCGCCGCAGGCCGGGCATTCCTCGCCCTCGCGGCCGTAAACACGCCAATCGGGCGAATCCTGTTCACCATAAAAATTTCCGCCGATGTTTCCGGGTTCGACCGGGACCGCTCGGCTAGACTCGACGGCGCGTTCGAGCACGGCGATTATCGCCGTGTGCAGTAGCTCGGCCTTTGGCTTTGTGAGCCGGTCGGCACGCTTTCGCGGGTCGATTCCGGATTCGAACAATGCCTCGGCAGCGTAGATATTGCCGAGCCCGCAGACCTTGGTCTGGTCGAGCAAGAACTCTTTAATTGGCCGCGACGACGCCTTCATTTTCGAGCGAAGATAATCGAGCGAGAAAGCCTCGCCAAAAGGCTCCGGAGCAAGTTTGCAAAGCTCCTTCGCGGCACCGAGCTCGTCGCTCCGGACGATGTTCATGAACCCGAAGTGCCGCTGATCGCTGAAATGGAGCGTCTCGGCGCCAAGTTCGAACTGGGCATGTGTGAAACGCGGCGGCTCGCTGCCCGCGGGGGCGATCGAGAAACGGCCGCTCATCCGAAGATGGACGACGAGCGTCCTCTCATTCTCAAGATCGAAGAGAATGTGTTTGCCGCGTCGGCTAACCGACCGGATCCGGGCATTCGCCAGATGGGCGTTGAAATCCTCGGGAGCAAAAGCGGGTGCGAGCCTCGGGCGGTGAAGCATCGCTTGCTCGATCCGGCGGCCGCGGACGAGCAGGTCGAGATGGCTGGCGACGAGTTGGACCTCGGGTAATTCGGGCATTTCGAGAGTTTCTAGGTGATCGAGTAGTCCGGTATCGTGGCCTTGTCACCGAGCACGGTACCGTCGGTGATCGAACTGCTTCTGCCGATGAACGAACTTCGCCCGACGACCGAGCCGTGAACTGCAGCACCGGCGGCGATCCGCGAGTGTGCCCAGATCACCGAGTTCTCGACAACGGCTTTCTCTTCGAGCATCACCCCTGGGCCGAGGACCGAATTTCGCACGGTAGCATTCGGCTTTATCACGCAGCCCTCGCCGATGAGCGAAACACCATCGACCGATGCGGCGGTCGCGATCTCGCTTTGCGAATCGGCCTTAGGAAGGCTGAGTCCGACCTTTCCGGCAATAAAGTCCATATGTGCCTGCAGATAGCTCGATGGATTGCCGATGTCTCGCCAATAGCCGTTTCGGAGCAAGAATGATCGGAAATTCAGGCCTTTCTCGAGCATTGTCGGGAAGATATTAAACTCAAAAGAAGAGTGCTCGCCGTGCGGGATAAGATCAAGCACGGACCGTTCGAGTATGTAGATCCCGGCGTTGATGTTCCGCGAACGGAGATTCGGGACGTCCTCGGCCTTCGGCTTTTCGAGGAAGCGTTCTACGCGGCCATCGCTGTCAGTTTCAACCAGCCCATAGCGCGTCGGGTCTTCGACCTCGACCAGGACGATCGTAGCGTCCGCCTTGGCCGAGCGATGCTGCTCGAGTACCTTCGCAAGATCGATATCCGTAAGTATGTCACCATTTAGGACGACGAAGGTCTGCGAGGTCTCGTCCGCCGCATAACGAAACGCACCGCTTGTACCGAGCGGATTCGGCTCCGTCACAAAGCTGACCTTTGAGCGATACTGAGAACCGTCGCCGATCGCATCCTCGATCTTGTTCGGCTGATAGCTGAGCGAAAGGACGGCCTTTCCGACGCCGGCCGCCGCAAGCATTTCGAGCTGAAACGCGATGAACGGCCGGTTCATCATCGGCACGATCGGCTTTGGCGTAAAAACGGTAAGCGGCCGCAGACGCGTGCCCTTTCCGCCGGCAAGTATGACTGCACTTACATCACTCATGATAGACACCGACAAGCGAAACGTTAGCCTAAATCCTAAACACGCAAAAATCAAAAGCTTCCGAAAAGCCTTCGGGGCGGTTTAACAATTACAAAAAATGTCAAAAAATGATTGACACAAATTTGCACAGTCTGTAAAGTGCTATATGAAGGCGAGCCTTCTCCTGCCCACCTGGCAATGCGGGCACGACTCCCGTTTTTCTCACCATTCGGGATACGAACGAAATTCACTTCTCAGGCAAAATAATGGCTTTCGATAAGAAACTCGCAATGCGAAATGCGGAAAAGTATCTCTCACAGGGCAAACTCCGCGCGGCAATTGGTGAATATCGAAGAGTTACGTCGCACGACCCGGCGGACGTCGTAACTCTTAACATGCTTGGAGATCTTTATGTAAAGGACAACGACAAGGACTCCGCTCTTAAGTGCTTCCGAAACGTTGCCGACCATTACAGCGGCCAAGGATTTGCTGCAAAGGCGATAGCGGTTTACAACAAAATGAGCCGGATCGCGCCGCTGACACCCGACATGTCGGCGCAGTTGGCCGAGCTTTACCGGCAAAAGGGTTCCGTAGTTGAGGCCAAGTCGCATTACGTGACCCTTGCTGAGGATTACGAAAAGAATGGGCGCAAGGTCGAGGCCCTTGCGATCTGGAAGCAGATCGCGTCTTTAGACGCCAAGAATACTGACGTCCTGGAACACATTGGTGAGACCTATCTTGGTGAAGGTGATGCTGCGGAAGCAGTTGCGGCCTTTGTCGAGGTCGGTGAGCGGCATAAGCGAGCCGGCAGGGCGGATGAAGCTGAGAACGCCTTCAGGCGAGCCATTGCAGCGGACCGATTTTCGGCCGTAGCTCTGCGGGCAATGGTTGGTTTCAAGAATGAGCAGGGCTGCGGTGCGGAAGCCCGCGAGATGGTCGCTGGCATCTACAGCGAAAAGCCCGGCGATCCCGAGATCGGCAAGATACTATTTGAATGCGAATTGGCCCATGGTAGCGCTGACGAAGCAGAAGCAACTCTTAATCAAATAGTTGCGGCGGAGCCTTTCAGCTACCCGCTCTTGCTCGAACTTTCGACACATTACTTTGAGAACGAGGAAGATCAAGCGGCGATCAGGACGCTTGTTGCAGCATCGGAGCATCTTTTCAGCGATTCGAGGGTCGACGAACTCGCCTACCATGTCGAGCGCCTTCGTGAGCGTGTCCCGATGAACCTTGACCTTCTGCGCCTCGATGTCTCGGTAGCATCATGGCAAAAGGACGAAAAGCGTTATACGGAACTGCTCAAACTGCTTGCCTCGGCAGCTCGAGAGGCGGAAGCGGTCGAAGACGAGCGGTCGGCGCTGATGCAGTTGACGATGCTTTGCCCGAATGAGGTTTATCTCGCACAGCGGCTTGCGGAGATCAACGAGCTACACGGATTTGAGGATTCGAATACATTTTCGAATTCGTTCGACGCACGATTTTTCGGCATGCCGGCCGAGACCTCGAATGGTTCGCAGCCCGCCGCCGAAACTGCTCAGGCCTCGTTCGGTTTTGAAACCAATGGATCTGCGACCGAACCTGCTGCGACGCAAATACCCACCGAAGCTCAGACGAACGGAGCCAGCTACACCAATGGCGAACTCACCGGCGAAGCTCTGGATCGATTGCCTCGCGAGATCGACAGCATCAAATTTTATCTGGACAGTGGTTACAACGACCTTGCGTTGAGCGCCGCTGAAGACTTGAGAAAAGAATTTGGGCCAAGGCCCGAGGTCGAAGAACTGCTTGAGACGATCAAGCGGTCAGGTTTGGCCGGAGTGAAAGCACCGGCAGGATCGGCCGTTGAAGACTCGCCAACGGCAGAGTCGTCCGAATCATCGTTTCTCGGTTCTGAGATGGATGACCTTTTCACCGATCTTGGGCTCGACCCGATCGACCAGGACAGCTCAGCCGATTTTGAAACTCACTACAACACGGCGATCGCCTATCAGGAAATGGGCCTTGCCGAAGATGCGATCCGCGAGTTTCAGGACGCCGCCGGCTTGGTCGGGCCGAATGACGGGACCCGGCGCTTCTATTCGTGTGCGAATATGCTGGGGCATTGCTTTATGAGCATCGGCAAGCCGCACCTGGCGCGCACGTGGTATGAGCGGGCGCTTGAGGTTAAAGGGCTCTCGCCGGAGGAGCAGCAAGGGCTTTGGTACGAATACGCACACTCCTGCGAAAGCGATGGCGATACGCGAACTGCGGCCGCGTTCTTCGAAAAAGTCTATATCGAGAATGTCGGTTTTCGCGACGTCTCGCAGCGGCTTGAGCGGATGTCCGTCGCTGCCTGATTCGGTTGTTTGTCACGTTTCCCGGGGTTATACTTTGACGGTATGGTCGAGAGACTGACCGTCATTTTTTTTATCACACTATGCCTCTTGCTCGGGGTGTATCTCATTCTTGCGCCATGGGACACGATGTTCGGGCTGTGGAGTGAGAATTATCTCCTCGTGTATCTGTCAGACGTGACCGGCTATCCTGTGCTTCAGCGAACCGTCGCGTCGAACTGGGTTCGCGGTGGAGTGACCGGCCTTGGCGTGTTGAATCTCTTCATCGCGTTTTGGGAGATCGTCCACTTTCGCCAGAGCGTCGCTTTGCTTCAGGGCAAGCCGCCCAAACCGGAAAACTAGATATGCTTTCCGGGCCGATAATTTACCCGATAACAGAAGGGCTTGCGGAGGCCTCGAACTTTGACGAGCAGCTTGCCCGGATACGAGCGAATGCGGTTGCCGCTGCGGAGTCCGGCGTTGGGCTTTTTCAGATACGCGAGAAGCGGCTTTCTGCGAGGTCGCTTTTTGAACTGACTAGTTCGGTCGTTTCGGCAACGAAGGGAAGCGGGCTTCGGATTCTCGTCAATGGTAGGCCCGATATCGCAATCGGCGCCGGAGCGGCCGGCGTGCATTTGCCGGCAAACGGACTTCCTGCGGACGTGGTCCGAACGGCATTCGGCCCTGAAATCCTGATCGGCGTTTCTTGCCACGACGATGACGAACTCTTGGCGGCACAGAACGGCGGGGCGAACTTTGCTACGTACAGTCCGGTCTTCGCGTCGCCGGGAAAAGGCGAACCGACCGGGATCGAGAAGCTCCGAGCAGTCGTTGAGAAATTCGAAGGTTTCCCGGTGATCGCTCTCGGCGGAATATCGTTGGATAACATCGCCGCAGTGCTGGCGACAGGAGCCGCGGGAGTTGCCGCGATACGTTCTTTGAACACGCCGGAAAGGATAAGGGAATTTGCGGCTCGGGCGAAGTGACAATTCAATGAAAGAACTTCAGAAAGTCTGTTTGAGCATCGCCGGGCTTGACCCATCAGGCGGGGCGGGAATTCTCGCCGATGTCCGGGCATTTGCCGCGTTCGGATGCTTTCCGGCAGCGGCGGTGACCTCGCTCACATATCAGAACACCCAAGGCGTTTTCGGTTCGGAGAGTCAATCCGGTGAGGTGGTCGAGCGGCAGATAAGGCCGATACTGGACGATTATTCGCTTGGTGCGGTCAAGACGGGAATGCTTCCTTCGGCCGAGGTAATAGAAGCGGTTGCGAGGGTTCTTGGAACGATTCCGGACGTCCCGTTGGTGGTCGATCCGGTGGTTCGTTCGACCTCCGGATTTGACCTGATCGATGATGCCGCACTTCGATCGCTGACGCGGAGCCTCTTCCCGATGGCGGCGGTCGTAACACCGAACCTTGCCGAGGCGGAGCGGATCGCGGGAATTGCGATCGAAGCCGATGACGACCTCGATCGAGCCGCCGAGGTGATGCAAGAACTTGGTGCCCGCTGTGTGCTGATAAAAGGCGGCCACCGCATTCCGGGCTCCGATCCGGCAAAGGCGGTCGATCATCTGTTCATCAACGGCGTCCGGCACGAGATCATGGGCGAGTATATTGAAACGACCTCGACCCACGGCACGGGGTGCATACTTTCATCGGCAATTGCGGCCAATCTGGCGCTTGGGAAAGAGTTGATTGAGGCGGTCACAGTCGCGAAGGCTTTTGTGAATGAGGCTATCCGGACCGCTCCGGGCCTTGGGAAGGGAAACGGGCCGATAAATATACGGGCTATTTAGCGATCGGGATGAACGCGGGCGATTCGTAGGTGACGCCAAAGGTGACGCCCGTTCGCGGGCTAAAGCGAGTGAGGCCGAAAATAGCGGCGGTATCGAACCTGAGGCCCGAAGCGCGGATTTGCGTGCCGACGCGAAATTCACCTACGCTCTCGGTGCCCAAAGGCGCGTTGCCGCTGCGGGTATTCTCGCGGCCATTGATCTCGGCGACGAGGTTTATCCGGTCATTGACCCGCACAATTCCCGCCACACCGTAAAGAAAGACATCGTTCTGTGTGAATGTGTTGAGCGGGGCATTCATAATGCCCAGCCCGACATTACCGTAGAGGTTAACAAGCGGATCGCGGCCGGCCCGCTTGCCAAACTTCTTCTGCGCGATGATCTTCGAAAATATGTTGATCTGGTTGGTGCCGATGCCGCGCGCCTGGTCGGTATTTGGCATCTGAAAGCCGAACTTCGTCCCGATCGCGGGGAGGTACTTGGTCTCGTTGAGCAGCTTGATCTTGGCCGAGATGGTGAAATCGCTGAAGTCGTTCGTGGAGTTGCCGGTAACGTTGAGCGGGATCGGCGATGGATTCGATGCCGAGTTGATCGCCAGGTAGTTCTGGATAGTGCCCTCGATCTGGATCTCAACGTTCGGGGCAAGGCCTTGCCGTATGCGGATGTCGCCGACGCGGGTGAGGTCGCCCTTGAGGCCCGACAGCGGGAACTTCGCGTTCTGAATGAAATCGACGCCGACGCCGATCTCGAGAGCTCCGGCGGGAGTGATGTCGATGTCGTCTGTGATCAGCGGACGCTGTTGGGCGTTGGCCGCCGAAACGCCAAAAATGATCATCAGTGCTGCAAGGACACACTTTCGCACAGGGCAATTCTGGCACTAAATCAACGAGATGTAAATCCCGGTGGCTGCACGCTTTGGACAATGCCCGGCAAACTTGGCAAAATTGTCGAAGTCCGGGAGGGAAAAGCGAAAGTGCCGATAGAATTGGTCAACAAACAGCGTGACGCGGCCGAACAAAGCGGGCTTCGGCTTGTTGACGACCCTGTCGAAACGCGGGCCTCGGCACAGGTAGAAAAGCAGTTCGTCAGCTTTCTTTTCCTGAAGGCCGATGCGGAGTGGAGGAAGCTTGACGGCGGGCGAAAAAATGAGCTTTCGCAGGAGTTCATCTCTGTATTTGAAGATTTCAGAGACGATTTTCTCGTTTTTCCGTATTCCTTGGTCGGCTTCGATTCAAAAGCGGATCTGATGTTCTGGCGGATCGGCCGCTCCATGGACCGGCTTCAGGATATGACCGCACGGATGAACCGCACGGGGCTCGGGAGCCATCTGATAACCGCTGCTGCGTATTTGGGCGTAACAAAAAAGCGAGTCTTTGTCAGCGAAAGCACCGAGGACCGGTTTCATGTGAATGCCGGCGAGAAGGCATACCATTTCTTTTACCCCTGCGCGAAGGGCCGGGAATGGTATGAAAAGCCGGCCGAGGAACGCGAGGCAATGATAGAAGACGGGATGATGGTCGGCCGCCGTTTCCCGAACATTAAGATACACATGACGCACGGCCTCGGGTTTGGCGAGTACGAGTATCTGTTCTCGTTTGAAACCGATGAGCCGAAGGACTTCGTCGCATTGGCCGAGGAACTTCGCTCGGCCGGAGAGGTCGAACGCAACCTCGGCGGTTCACATATATTCACATGCCGGAAGCGACCGCTTGCCGAGTGCATTGAGGCTCTTGGCTGATCCGCAAAATGGAGATGATCGCACGGAAGTTTTTGATCAGCGGTATCGTTCAGGGCGTCGGCTATCGCTATTTTGCACAGCGGTCGGCAGCGAAGCATCAGGTCAAGGGCTATGTCCGCAACCTTGAGGACGGCCGCGTGGAGGCGTTTGCCCAAGGGCCGGACAAGGCGGTCGAGGGCTTCAAACACGACCTTGCGGCCGGCCCGGCATATTCGCGGGTAACCGAGGTCGAAGAACTCGTAGAAGAGACTGAAGATATATTTTCGACGTTTAGAATAGAAAGATAAGTTAGTTGCACTTTATGGATAACCTAAAGAAATTGATTCGCGAGGTGCCCGATTTTCCGAAACCGGGCATCAATTTTTATGACATCACGACGCTGCTCCAGAACGCCGGCGGGCTTGAGCAGGCGATAGACGCAATGGTCGAGCAATGCCGCGGGCTGGACATCGATACCGTGATCGGCATCGAATCTCGCGGGTTCATTTTCGCGACGCCGATCGCCTACCAGATAGGCGCGGGTTTCGTTCCGGTCCGCAAACCGAAGAAGCTGCCGGCGGATACTGTTTCGGTCTCCTATGACCTTGAGTACGGGCAAGACACACTCGAAATGCACCGAGATGCAGTTGGCGAAGGCCACCGGGTTCTGATCGTCGATGACCTGCTCGCCACCGGCGGAACGGCAAAGGCCGTCGTGGACCTGGTCGAGGGAATGGGCGGCATCGTCGCCGGGCTTCATTTCGCCGTCGAACTCGACTTCCTTGGCGGCCGATCCAAATTTAATGGATATGACGTCAAGGCTCTGATAAACTACGACAGCTAGAGTGAAGGCGGTGCACCGGACCCAAGGCTCGGTGCCAGCGCAATTTGCGTTGCGGTGCCTCGCTACATCGTTTCAAATGTCCAGCCTTCGTCGCCCTGACGGGGGCTTCGTGGTCCCGTAGCTCAGTTGGATAGAGCGTCCGCCTCCTAAGCGGAAGGCCGCTGGTTCGAATCCAGCCGGGACCACCATATTTGATCCAGCCTTGGTAGAAGGCAAGGGCGAACAAGCTTTAACCTCATTCTTAACATTTTAATTGCCGGTTGGTGAAAATGAAGTACTTTTTCCTCGCATTCCTTTGTTTCTTGATAGTGCCGATGACGGTGGGAACGGCGGTTGCCCAGAAGCGGCCGGCCGCTGATCGAACTAGACCCAAAGCTCCGGCCGTTTATCCGCGGGTGATCAGCGTAGCCGATGGGTTTCAGGCGGAGCTAGGCGAACCGAGCCGGATCGAATTTCCGCGAAATGCGACGCGTGCCAAGAAATATCCGGTCGTTGTCTTTTTACCCGCAACCGGTGCTGAGGCGTCGATGTATCACGACCTCTATCAAGAGGTCTTTAGCGAGTTGCCGCCGTTCATTTCGATCATCACCCCTGAGCCTGCAACGGAGAAGGACTGGTCGTCGCAGGGGTTCGAGGCCGCGACCTATCGATATGAGAATCGGATCTTGGCCGATTCGGAGCGATTGAAAAGACAGGGCGTCGCCGACACCTCGCGGGTGATAGTTTTCGGCTTTTCGATGGGCGGCGATATCGGTTGGGCCCTTGTGCAGCGGTACCCGGAGTTTTTTTCGGGAGCTATTCGAGGCGGTACCCGCACCAGTTGGTCGGAGAAAGGTAGTATCGCAAAGCTAAAAACAGCGAAAGGAAACTGTTTTTTGTGATGGGCACCGATGAAAGAGCGGACCGGCTTAATGGCCTTAATGCGACGCTCAGGGCTCTTCGCCAAAACGGCGTGGAGTTCAGATATGAGCGAACTCCCGGCGCTCACGTGCGGCCGACACCTGAGCTTTTTGCCGAAGGAATCAATTTTTTGCTTGAATGATTCTGGCCAATCCGCTTTTTTGGAATCTCAGGGTGAATGTAACTTTTTAATTAATGAACGGATAACAACGGTCGTAGAGCACAGTGGCAAGCAAAAGGCGGTTCACTGGGGTTAGGAGAGCTTTACGCAATTTTAATAGAGATAGGGTGAATTGGCCGCGCCGGACCGGGCGCGGCCCTTTTGCGCTTTGTTAGGTCTCACGGCGGCGGACGGCTAAATCTCTTTCGGCACGGCGACCTGTGCTAAATTATCGTTGATGCAGAAGGTTCTGACAGCGGCGGAGATGCGGGAGGTCGATCGCCTGACGACCGAACGTTACGGCATTCCCTCAATAATCCTAATGGAAAACGCCGCCCACGCCGTCGCCCGCGTCATCACCGAAAAACTCGGCGGCTCGGTAGAAGGGAAGTCGATCCTGATCCTCTGCGGCAAGGGAAACAACGGCGGCGATGGATTCGCCCTCGCAAGAGTCTGTCGGCAGGGCGGAGCATCTGTAACCGTTTGCTTCCTGTTTCCGGACGAAGAGATCCGTGGAGACGCTAAGCAGAACCTCGAGGTCCTGCGAAGGTTGCATGCGGCCCAGACAGATCACACTGGTCCACCGATCTGTCTTGCTGAGGTGGGAACACATCGCAGTTTCTTCGATTCGCTCGATCCGTTCCTTGGTCCGGATGTCGTTGTCGATGCGGTATTCGGGACGGGTTTGGTTCGTCCGCTAGATGATGAACTCTCCGTGCTGGCTCGGCAATATAATAGCTGCCGTTCAGATCAGAAACGGTCGTTTTTTGTCTCGGTCGATATTCCATCTGGGCTGCCGTCTGATACGGAATTTCCCATCGGCGAACATTTCAATGCCGACATTACGGTCACCTTCACCTCTCCAAAACCCGGGAACGTCTTGGTGCCGGCCGCCCGATCTTGCGGAGAGCTTTTAGTTGCAAACATCGGCTCGCCGCAGGAGTTGATCGACGAACAGCCGTCGCAGCTTTATTTGGCCGAAAGGGAAGATGCGGCCGATTGGCTTAAACGCACTGGGTTTTCGTCAGATTCGTACAAGAACAAACGCGGACATGCTTTGCTGATAGCCGGGTCGGAGAATTATTCCGGAGCGGCGGTGCTGGCGGCGAATGCGGCTATGCGATCGGGGGTTGGGCTCGTAACGCTTGCTTGTCCAGCCGAAGCGATGTCCGAGATCGCAAGCCGAGTTCTGCCTGAGGTCATTCTGAGAACGCTCAACCCAACGGCGGACGACTCCGAAATTAGGAACGCCGATGCCATCGCGGTCGGCTGCGGCCTCGACGCCAACAACAAGGCGATCGAAAGCTTCGTCCGAAGGCTAGTCGAAGAGCGAACCACGCCGGTGATCGTC
Organism: Acidobacteriota bacterium; assembly: GCA_019639235.1. Classification (GTDB taxonomy): domain Bacteria; phylum Acidobacteriota; class Blastocatellia; order Pyrinomonadales; family Pyrinomonadaceae; genus OLB17. Next base: position 36,372 of record JAHBSG010000020.1, read on the forward strand.
GATGCGGGAGCGCTGTGGTTCTTTAACCCGCCCGCAGGAATGCCTCATCAGGATGCGGACAAGAGTGTCCGCGCTCCACTTATCCTGACTCCCCATGAGGGTGAGTTCATGCGACTGCTTGACGATGAAGAGAACCACCTCGACGGCGAAACGCCGCCACCCCTTCTTCGTAAGGAGGGGAGCAAGATCAAAGACCGGGTCGCTGCGGTTCGCGAGTTCGCAAAGACGCACGGGGTCATCCTTGTGCTCAAGGGCGAAAGAGTGTTGATCGGCCATCCCGACGGCCGCGTCGTCGTTAATCCGACGGGTAATTCCGGCCTTGGTAAAGCGGGCAACGGCGATACGCTGGCCGGCATTCTCGCTGGTTTCGTCGCACAAGCAGCGAAGATGGACATCGACATTTTCGAAACGGTCGTCGCCGCGGTTTACATTGCAGGAATGGCAGGTGACATTGCTGAAACGAAATTCGGCAAACGCGTTATGACGGCCTCGGACGTCCGCGAGTGTCTGGTTGAGGCCTTTGCAGAGTTGGAGAAAGGTTAGAGTCAAGCCGTAAGCCTTAAGCCGTAAGCTTTTAGCCTGAATGTCTGGCTTAGAGCTAATAGCTTAAAGCTAATAGCTGTTATGAAAAACGATGGGATCGAAAGAACTTCTACAAAAATGGATCGATGCCTTTCAGCGGTGCGACGGCGATGCCGTTGCGGAATGCTTTGCTGATGACGCGGTGAACCTGCAGGTGGCGATCGGCGAGCCGGACGTAGGGAAGGCGGCGATCAAGGCCGGGAACGATGCGTTCTTTGCCGCATTTCCGGATGCGTGGTCGCGTGTTGAAAACCTTATTGGTGACGGCGACCGGGCCGCATGGGAGTGGGTCGGCGGCGGTACCTGGACGGGCGAGTTCGCGGGCCATCAGCCGACCGGACGGAGTTTCGAGATCCGCGGCTGCGGCTTCTTTCGTTTCCGCGACGGCAAGATCATCGAGCAGCACGGCTATTGGGACAAGCACTCATGGTTCTCGCAGATAGGGCTCCCGATCGAATGATGGAAACGCACGTTTGCCTATCGCCGGAGGCGACCTTTGAGCTTGGCGAGGAGTTTGGCCAGCGACTTCGCGGCGGTGACGCCGTTTTGTTCCACGGCGGACTCGGAGCTGGAAAGACGCTCTTTACAAAGGGCGTGCTGAGCGCTCTTGATTTTGACGTCGATGAAGTAACAAGCCCGAGCTTCACTCTTGTTAATCTCTATCGAACCGATGATCTTGACGTTTACCATATCGACCTCTGGCGGATCGATGAGGGCAGCGACGCGGCGTTCGGAGTCGGGCTTGATGAGATAGTAGAGCAGGAAAACGCAATCGTCATGATCGAATGGGCCGAGCGGCTCGGCGGCTATAGGTTCCCGTCGCGGGTGTTTGAAGTGTCGATCGAAGGCAGCGGCGAAGGGCCGCGGCGGGTAACGATCACCGAACGAAGTTGAACGATGAAAAGGGCTTCCACATTCCAAGCCGTAATATTAATGGCAGCGGCCGCATTGCTTGCTTCATGCGCAAAGCAAGACACGCAGCCCGATAATGCTGTTGCCGAGCCGCCGGCGGACGCACGGACCGAGCAGCTGAAACGGCAACGCGATGCGGTAACGGGGTTCTTTAAGCCGATGAAGGTCCTCGACGGAGATTGGCTTCAAACGCAGAGCGAGCCCGGAGAGACCTTCGAGCAATACATCGCCTCCGGCCCAACATTGCCGACCGACCAACGCCGTACGATCTACATTCAGCCGATCGGGAATTTCACCGGCGAACAGCGAAAGGCGATACGGCTGACCGCCGAATATATGCGGGCTTTCTATAGCTTGCCGGTCAAGCTTTTGGCCGACCGTGGGCTCGGCAAAGTTCCCGCAGATCTCAAACGGAAGGCGGGCTATCCGTCGCGGGACCAGATAAGAACACAGTACTTTCTCGATGACGTTTTGCCGAAGATGCTCAAAGATGATGCGGCGGCATTGATCGCGTTCACGAACTATGACCTTTATCCCGGCGACACATGGTCTTTCGTTTTTGGCCAGGCATCGCTTGAAAAACGGGTCGGCGTTTGGTCGCTCTATCGGATGGACGACATCATTCTTGAGGCTGACAATCCAAAAGACCGGCTGTTGTTTCGTACGCTCAAGATCGCGATGCACGAGACGGGGCATATGTTTTCGATGCGGCATTGCACGAAATATGAATGCCTGATGTCAGGGACAAATCACTTGCTCGAAACGGATCGACGGCCGGTCGATAACTGCCCGGAGTGCATGGCAAAGCTCGCCTGGGCGATGAATTACGAACCGGCCGAGAGGTACGAGAAACTCGCCGCATTTTGGGAGCGGCAACGGAACGGCGACCTTGCGGGTGAGTTTCGCCGGAAGGCCGAGGTGGTTCGGGCGGTAAAATAATGTTAGAGCATCAAGCCGACTTTCAACTCCCGCCGATGGCCGAACCGCGGATCGTGATCGAAAAGGCAAAGCGAAGGCTCGCGGTCTTTGACGGCGATAGCGTCGTCGCCGAGTTCTCCATCGGGCTCGGGTTCGCTCCCGATGGCGACAAAGCGATCGAGGGCGACGGGCGTACGCCCGAGGGCGACTTTTACATTTTCACCCAGAATCCCGAAAGCCGATTCTTCCTTTCCCTCGGCATTAGCTATCCGTCTCGCGAGGATGCCGAACGCGGCCTTGCCGAGGGCTTGATCTCAGAGGAAGATCGTCGAGCCATCATCGATGCCAATGGTGAAAAGCGAATGCCTCCGCAAAAGACGAAGCTCGGCGGCGAGATCTACATTCACGGCGGCGGCGACAAAAGCGACTGGACCGAAGGCTGCATTGCCCTGAAGAATAATGAAATGCAGGCGCTTTTTGACGCAATTCCAGTCGGAACTCCGGTCACGATAAAGCCCTGATCCTTGTCTCGCACGTAACAACTCTGTAACATCGAATTAACATCATCAACTCATCGTGGCGGTCTATAATGAAGAATTACGCTTATGGAACGCCCCGCTAACACGCGTTTGCGAAAACGAACCCCGACAAAGCCGAAACCGACCGCCAGGCCGAAACCGAAAACGGAAACGGCCGCGGCCGATGAACCGCGTCTTTTTAACCGTGAGTTAAGCTGGCTCGAGTTCAATCGCCGCGTGCTCGATGAGGCACTTAACGAGGATCAGCCTCTGCTCGAACGGCTTAAGTTCCTTTCGATCTTCTCGACCAATCTCGATGAGTTTTTCATGATCCGCGTTTCGGGCCTGAAGGAACAGCTCGAGGAAGGCATTGTCGATCCTTCGCCGGATGGGATGATGCCGGCCGACCAGCTCTCAGAGATCGGCCGGCGGCTTCGTCCGATGCTCAAGAAGCAGGTCACCTGTCTTCAGCAGTCGGTTCTGCCCGAGCTTGCTGCCGCGGGTATTACGATCGAGCCCTACAAGTCGCTGCCGATCAAAGAGCGGCGGAAGCTCGACAAATATTTTCGGGAGAATCTCTTCCCAATCCTGACACCGCAGTCGGTCGATTCGAGCCACCCGTTTCCGTACATTTCGAACCTCAGCCTGAATATCGGAATTTTCATCGAGCCCGACCGGCAGCTTACGCAAAAGAACCTGCGGCACCTTTTTCGGCAAAAGCGGTTTGCCCGCATAAAGATCCCGCCGAGCGTCCCGCGGCTTATTCCAATAAGCGAAAAGAAAGGCCGATTCACGCTAATAGAAGAAGTTATCTCGGCCAATGCCCGTGAGCTTTTTCCGAATATGAAGACCGGTGAGGGTTTTCTTTTCCGTGTTACGCGCGATGCCGACATCGAGATCCGCGAGGACGAGGCCGGCGACCTGATGCGAACGCTGGAACACGAACTTCAGCGGCGGCGCTTTCGCTTTCCCGTAAGGCTCGAGGTCTCCTCGGCGATGCCGGACCGTATGCTGAAGGTGCTGACCGAGGGCATCGGGCTAAATGATCAGGATGTTTACAAGATCGACGGGTTCGTTGATATTCCGGACCTGATGCAGCTCTATTCGCTGCCGCGGCCGTCGCTCAAGGACCGGCCTTTTCATCCGGTGCATCCGGCAGTGCTGCACGATAAGAAGAGTGTATTTGATGCCGTCAAAAAGCAGGATATTCTTCTCCATCACCCGTTCACCTCGTTCACGGCCGTAACGGACTTCCTTGCTGAAGCGGCTGAAGACCCGAATGTGCAGGCGATCAAGATCTGTCTTTACCGAACGGGAAAGGACTCGCCGATCGTACGCTCGCTGATACGGGCGAGCCAATTGGGGAAGCAGGTGACGGCGGTCGTTGAGCTAAAGGCACGTTTTGACGAAGAGAACAATATCGAATGGGCACGAAGGCTCGAGAACGAAGGCGTTCACGTGGTTTACGGCATCAATGCCCTCAAAACGCATTCGAAGGTGCTGCTCGTTGTCCGCCGCGAACGCGACAAGCTGGCGCGGTACGTCCACATCGCGACGGGAAACTACAACCCATTTACCGCAAAGCTTTACACGGACCTCGGACTGATCACCGCAGATGAGGAGATCGGGGCGGACGCGACATATCTCTTCAACTTCCTAACGGGTTATTCGCAGCAGGATACCTATCGGCGGATGCTCGTAGCTCCGCTAAATCTCCGCGAACGGCTTTCGGAACTTGTGCGACGAGAAACGACGAACAAGCGTGCCGGAAAGGAAGCCCGCATCATCCTGAAAGCAAACAGCCTGACGGACGAGGATTTAATTGACGCTCTCTACGAGGCTTCGAACGCCGGAGTTGAGGTCGATCTGATAATACGCGGGATTTGTTCGCTCCGCCCGGGGGTTCCCGGGCTTTCGGAGAACATTCGTGTGCGGTCCATCGTCGGTCGGTTCCTCGAGCACAGCCGCGTTTTTTACTTTAAGAACGCCGGTGCGGACGAGGTTTATTTCGGGAGTGCGGACTGGATGCAGCGAAATCTTGACCGCAGGGTCGAGGTCGTAATTCCGATACTTGATGAAGAGATCCGCGACTACATGCGCGATGGCTTTCTTGATGTCTATCTCCGCGACAACGTCAACGCCCGCGTGCTCAGGCCCGACGGCACTTACAAAAAGGTCGCACAAGGGAATTCCGAACGGGTCGATTCGCAGGCGGAATTCGTTGGTGAGGATCTGAGTTTCTAGGCCGTGTGGGCTCGTTCAAAGCGGGCTGTCTTTACGCCGTCCTCTTCTTTGCCGAACTTTGCCGTAAGCCGCGAATACCCACGGCTCTCGGACTGAAACGCCTCCGCACCAAGCATTTTCTCGACCTTTAGGATCTCATCCGGCTCGCCTTCGATCTCCATATACTGGCCAAAGGGAAGTTCATCAAGCACGACCTCACACTCGCCGAGGTGAAACGTCTTCCGGTGCTTTTCGTAAACGACGACCAACTTGTAGCCGAGCTTGGCGACGATGAATTCCATCTCTTCGGCATCGGAGACAAGCGTTTCGTGCTCGATCTTGGTCTTGAATTCGGAGTCGTTCTTGATACGTTCTTTGTAGGTGAGAAAGGTGCTCTCGCCGATCTTGCGGATGCGGAGAACGGCGTTGGTTTCGTCCGGGATGCCGTTGCGGTACATGAAATTCTGCTCGAACCTCTCGCTGACGAAACGGGCGCCGAGTTCGCGGAGTTTATCGGCCATAGTGACCATTGCAGGTTTATCCAGCCGGTATTTTTTCTCGGTTTCGATCGCCATTGGCAAAGGGTTGAGCGGGAGCGGCCCGGCCCAAGCAACAATACTATTGGATACGCGCCGAATGGGCAAACGGGAGGCTCGGGCTTGACTCGCAGGCCGCCATTTCCGATACTTTACAAAAAGGTCAGGATTGAATGTCCCGGCCAAAGAACTTAAATATTCTGAACCAAAGGAGCAAAGATAATGCCTTATCCCGAAATAATGATCCACGGCATGCGAGCCGAACTTGCCAATCTCGGCATTGAAGAGACGAAGACGAGCGAGGCGGTCGCTGAGGCCGTAGAGAAGACGGACGGCACCTTGATGGTTGTCGTAAATTCGGTCTGCGGCTGCGCGGCCGGCGGCGTTCGGCCGGGCATCGCGATGGCACTGCAGGCGAGCGAGGCTCATCCGGACCGGGCGATCACGGTTTTCGCCGGTGCCGATATTGACGCGACCGAGACGGCACGTGAATACTTCACCGGTTATGCCCCGTCATCGCCCTCGATCGGATTTTTGAAGGGCGGCCAGCTTGTTGAGATGTTCGAGCGACGCGACCTCGAAGGCCGTCCGCCGCAGGTCATTGCCCAGGCACTCGTCGAAGCTTTCGAAAAGCACTGCGGCAAGTCCGAGGCCGCTGTTAGCTAGTTTGCTCTAAAGAGCAAAAAAGAAAGCGGCCATGGTGCCGCTTTTTTTGCGCTTGTTGCGGAATCTGGTCCTTTGTGGAGAGTAACAGTGGAAGGGTGGCTTCGGTTTTGCAGATGAACAAAAATCTTGCCAAGGGGCGCACTTTCCCGCTACAATCAAAAAGGCGACCTGCTCCTGCGAACCTTTCTTTTCTACCTCAGAAAATGTCGATAAATCAAAGAAGACACATGCGTTTCTCGCTGGATATCCCGGCGGTGTTGGTTTCTAAACACGGGGAGCGGCGACAAACGTATCTGCAGCAGATCAGCATCGGCGGGTGCTTTACGGATTGGGAAGAGTACCTCTATCCCGGCGACGAGTTTCGGCTCGAAATACAGTTGCCGAACCGCAACAAGCTGCCGCTCAAGTGCAAGGCTATCTACCGGTTTGAGAACACAGGCATCGGGGTGAGGTTCATCGAGGCGACCGACTTTGAACAGGAACTGATCTCGGCGATCATCGAGAACCAGATGATGCTTGAAGGGCTTCCCGAGTTTCCTGACCCCTTCGCAGAGCCGCCGGAGTTCATCAAGGACGACCCGAGCCCGCGGATCACCGACCGCCGCGAACGCCGCGAGGCCATGCTCGACGACGCGATGACGCTTGAGGTCGGCTAATCAACGTTCACACGGCCGAGTGCCGAAACATCGAGCGAACGGATCGCTGCGGCCGAAACTCCGGTCGCCGCTTCGGCTTCGGCGTCGCTGAATGCCCCGCAAGAAATTCCACGCGAAAAGAAATTGAGAAGCCCGCGAACCGATGCCGCATCGTCAAAGGCATTACCGGTGAGTGTCGCCTTGGTGGACATTTCCGCGAACCGGCGAAGCCGCCGGGCGTTCTCGTCAAACGATTCAAGATAAAAATGAAAGACCGCTGCGTAGCGGGCCGGAAGCTGATTCGGATGCAGGTCCCAGCTTTGAAAAAAGCCCTGCGACATCGAGCGGCGAACGTTCTTGAAATGCCGCCGCCAAGCTCCGAAGACCGTTTTTCTGTTCTCGCTTTCCTTTAACGGGTCGAGCGGTTCGCCACGGTGCGGCGGAATCGGCATTTCGGCAGTGACCGAATCAGAAAGCCGAACGCCAAGCGGCGCGAGGGAAACCAACATCAACTGGCGAGCGAGGTCGCATGCCGGGTGGGCAATATCCTGATCGGCGGCCGCAATGCCGAGCGCTGATGTGTAGTCATAGGCGCCGAAATGGACCGAGGTGCAGCGGCCCTTTGCCGCCTCGACGATGCCGCGAATGGCGACCGAACCCTTTTTTTCGATAACAGCTTCCGGGGTTTCGATAAGCAGTTCAAGGCCGATCGATTCGGGGGCAATGTCGTGCTTTTTTTCGAATTTCTTGAGCCGCGAACAGATCTCCTTTACCTCGGAGCGGTCGGCGACCTTCGGAAGCGTGACGACAAAGCCCGGCGGGATGCGGCCGTTGGTCTCGGCGGTAAAGGCCGAGAGAAAAATATCGAGCGTCTTTACTGCTCGCAAATGAGTCGCGGGCGCGAATGACTTAACACGAAAGCCGCAACCGTTGGTAGCCTTTTTCTTAAGAAAGGAAACGGCGAGTTCGCGGGCAGTCCGCTCGGCGTCGGCATCCTCTTCTTCATCGGGGCGGAAGCCGTAACCGTCCTCAAAATCGATCCGAAAATCTTCGATCGGCTCGCTCTTCAGCTTTGCCCGCACCTTCTGAAAGACAGTGAAGGCGTGCCAGGCCGCCGGGTCTTCGGCCTTTGCACGCTCTGGTTCGTTCCTGATCGAGCGGGCAAGCTTGGTCGCGGCACCGCTAAGGGTCGGCAGCGAGCCCGAACCCGGCAGCTGCATCGCATCGGCAAACTCGGCAAAGTTCCGGCAGTAGGTGTCGAGCGTTGTAAGTGCGATCTTGCCGAGCTTTGCCGTTGTCTCGGCGGTAAACCGGTCAGCTCCGCCGTATAGCACATGAACGGGCTGGCGTGCCGGAGCGGCTGGCGGGGCGTGCAGGGCCTTGCCGCGTCGCTTTACGATCAGCCGGACGCCCTCGTCGCCTTCTTCAAAAACCGTCTTTTTCATCTGACGGCATTGTAACCCAATTTACTGCGGTTTCGCCGCAGGTGTCGGCGGCCGAACAGCCGTGTACTGCGCAGATGCGATCTTCCATTCCTTTTTCTCTTTCCTAAGGACGGCGGTCAGCATCATCTTCCGGGCAGGCATGGCAGTGCCGTTACGGCTCATATTGAAGGTAAGTTCGGCGATTACAACGGCGGTATCGCCATAGAAGCGGGCGGAACGAATATCTTCATCAACAGTGACGCTAATGCCGACGGCCGTCGCCGCATTTTCCGGTTTGTAGAAATCGAGGACCTTCGCTCGCGGGTCGAATTCACCTGCCGGCGAGATCTCGATGAAGTCCGCCGTAAAGATCGCATCGAGCGTCTTCGGGTCGTAGGCTGTCTGGGCCGTGGTCATCCGGTCGATCAGGGCCTTGGCGGCGTCATCGGAACCGGATCGCGTTTGAGCGACCGAGGCAAGGGTGAATGTGGATAACGCGAAAACGCTGAGAAGTACGAGTTTAGCTTTCATATAATGGCAGTTCAAGAATCTGTACTGGAACTACCATCTACGACGCGTTTAGCCGGAGAGTTCGGACAAATTGCTTCAAAAGAGTTCGGCGATCGCGTCCTCAAGTGTCCGGACTCCGACAACGCGAATGCCGAGAAGCTTTTCGAGGCCCTTCTTGTTCGATTCGGGAAGGATGAGCTTCTTGAACCCGAGCGTTTGAGCCTCGCGGGCACGTGCCTGTGCCTGCAGAACCCCGCGAATTTCGCCGGTCAGACCGACCTCGCCAAAAACGGCCGTTTCGGGTGGAACTTCAAGATTGCGGAAACTAGACGCGATGGCGGCGATAACGCCGAGGTCCGCAGCGGGCTCGTCGATCTCTATCCCGCCGGCGATGTTTATGAACACATCGTCGCCGGAGATCTGCATCCCGAGCCGTTTTTCCATAACGGCGATCAGGAGTGAAGCTCGGTTCTGGTCAAAGCCCTGCGTCATTCGCCGTGCGGTGCCGAACTTCGTCCCGCTGACGAGCGACTGGATCTCGACCAGCATCGGCCGTGTGCCTTCCATCGCGACGGTGACGACCGAACCGCTTGCACCGGCGGGACGTTCCTGCAGGAACAGCTCCGATGGGTTGGCAACAGCGACGAGCCCGGTTCCGGTCATTTCGAAAACACCGATCTCATTCGCCGCCCCGAAGCGGTTCTTGGTCGCCCGGATGATGCGGTGATTGTGGTGCCGGTCGCCCTCAAAATAAAGCACCGTGTCAACGATGTGTTCGAGCGTTTTCGGGCCGGCGATCGAGCCGTCTTTTGTCACGTGGCCGGTGATGAACATTGGCGTGCCGCTGCTCTTGGCAAAGAGCATCAACTGGCCGGCGACCTCGCGGACCTGCGAAACGCTGCCCGGTGCCGATTCGACACGTTCGCTGAAGATGGTCTGGATCGAATCGATGATGACAAGTGCGGGCCGGAGCTCGGCCGTTTGGGCAAGGAGTGCTTCAAGATTCGTTTCGGGAAGAACGTAAAGATCCTCGGCCGAGATGCCGAGCCGCTCGCCGCGGAGCTTGATCTGCCGCTCGCTTTCCTCGCCGGAAACGTAAAGAACGCGTTCGCCTCCGGCGGTCATCCGGTCGGCGATCTGAAGCGCGATGGTCGATTTTCCGATGCCCGGCGTTCCACCGATCAGGACAAGCGAGCCGGCGACAATACCGCCCCCAAGGACACGGTCGAATTCAGCAATGCCCGAGGTAGTGCGTGCATCATCCTGCGATTCAATGCTTGGGTAGGCAACCGGAGCCGAGCCCGCAGCACGGCCTGTGAAACTTCTGCTCGCTGCGGCCGCTGTCCGGACGCGTTCTTCGACGAGCGTGTTCCATTCGCGGCAGCCGGGGCATTGGCCAAGCCATTTGCGAGCGGTCTCACCGCAGTTCTGACAAACGAAGATCGTTGAAGGGGACTTTGCCATTATCCTTGCGGCCAAGCAGTCGCGGGCCCTCGAAAGTGTACTCGGCCTCCCGGAAAAAGTAACGACCTTCGATCTTTTCAAACCGGATCGTAGCCGTTCCGCTCCCGCGGGTCCGAAGAGCGAGCGGATAGGCTCCGTAGGCTCTGGTCGTGCCCGTCATCGAGAACGGCGAGGTTATCGTGATCACCGCGGGCGAAGTTACGGTCGCTTCCGGGGTAAATGCCGAGGAACGGATGGTCCAATTGGTCTCATTGAACCAAACCGGATATCGCGGCTCGCCATTGATGCTCAACTGGTTCGGATTGTAAGGCATCACGACCGTGTAAACGAAATCGCCCTGCGGCTGAACAGGATGGTCGAGGTAAACGCTGAACGGCAGATTCGCCGAAAAGGTCAACTGGCGGCTTGGATTCAGGCTTCGCCCCGAAATGTCAAAATCGATGTAGGTCTGATAATTCGGCGTTCCGTATGCCGAGCCGCCGAGAAGAATTCGGCCGGATTCAAGGGTGAAATAAGGCGATGCAACGACCGCAAATGAGAGAACCGACGCGAAGACGGCCAGCCAAAGGCCTTTCACAAGAAAGATTTTGGTTTGTCGGCTTTCCACGCAAAAGGAATCGTATCAGAAGCTGTGATGGATTCATACGCCGGAAAGTTCAGATCGCCTGCTGAAATCAGCTATCCTGTGAATGTGAACGTTACATCGATACACGCATTCTCAGAAAAGGTCTCGCTCATCACGAACGGGAGCGACCCGGTCGGACGAGCTGCGGCTCTTCAACTCGCTCTTCAGGGAAGTTATGTCATCGTCGGCGATCCGGATGGGAGCGGCTCCGGCGGCCTTGACGACCTGCTCGAGCTAGGAACGCTCGCGGCCGCGGTGAACGCAGATGCCTCATCGCCGGCAGGTGCGGCAGCTCTTTCGGCCGGAGTTCAAGGTAAGTTTGAGAGGTTGGACCTTTTGGTGAATTTATTCGGATACGATGGGCAGGGCACCGCCGCGGCGCAAGCGATGATCGAATCGGTGGCGGAGCTAATGACGCCGAGGCCGAAGCCGCGGATAGTCAATGTTTTTCGGCTTGCGGAGCAAGGTGACTTCCATGCCGTGGAGGCCGCGACCATGCGGCTTCGCAGAGAACTTCCCGGCCATTTTCAAGTGAATTCGATAGCGGTCGCGGACGAAACTGCCGCTGCTGATGACATCGCAAGGGTGGCTCTCTTCCTGCTTTCCGGCGAATCGAAGGCCATCCGCGGCGAAACCATTAAAATTAGGTGAATCTCCGATTAAGAGTTCTTTAACATTGTTTCCGTATTCGTGATAGACTTTTAGCGATGAAACTGGATGTTTTGATCATTAGACTCGCCTTCATCGGCCTGCTTGCGGTAGTCGGTTTCCTCCTGAACCCGCTCGCTTTTACTACCTGGTTAGGAGATCTCGATTTCACCACTCGGAAGGTCGCTTCAGCCGGCCTGGGAGCAGTTATCGGGTTGCTCATCATTGCATTTGAGATCCGCGTTCGGCAGGCGTCGCTCAAGACGTTGATCGGTGCTGCGATCGGTTCGATCCTTGGCATTGTCGGAGCTTTCCTGATCGGTATTCTCATCGCTTTTCAGAAGGTCGAGGCAGTTCCCGCAGAAATGCAGACCTTTTTGACCATCTCGCTTGCTTTCTTCATGGGATACGTCGGGCTGATGGTCGGTGCGGCAAAGGGCGATTTTATCGATCTTTCAGCACTCGGCGGCATCTTTGCCGACAAGACGCCGCAGCACGATTTTCGTGTCCTGGATACATCGGTGATCATTGACGGCCGCATCGCAGACATCGCAGAGACGGGCTTCCTTGGCGGCAGCCTTGTGATACCGAATTTCATTCTTACCGAGCTTCAGCAGGTTGCCGATTCCGCCGATTCGTCAAAGCGGCAACGCGGCCGCCGCGGGCTTGATATGCTCCAGCGGCTGCGGAGCAACACGAAGCTCGATGTTCAGATCATCGAGACCGATTTCCCGTCGGTGAAAGAGGTCGACCTCAAGCTTATCGAACTCGCGAAGAGCCTTGACGCGATCATAGTTACGAACGACTTCAATTTGAACAAGGTCGCCCAACTTCGCGGCGTTGCGGTGCTGAACATTAACGAACTTGCGAACGCCTTGAAACCTGTCGTGCTTCCGGGCGAGGCAATGCGGGTATTTGTGCTCAAGGAAGGCAAAGAATATAACCAAGGCGTCGCATACCTTGACGACGGCACGATGGTCGTTATTGACAATGCCCGCAAGCTGATCGGAAAGACGGCGGACATCGCGGTCACGAGTGTGCTCCAAACCACCGCAGGCAAGATGATCTTCGGACGGCTTTGGGAAGAGAAAGAAGAGCAAGGCGGCGACAGCGTGGCGATCCACGATTCACGTTCGCTTGGTTTCAAACGGGCGACCCGCGACCTTCGCCAATCGACCATAATCGAACAAGTTAAATAGCAGCGAACTTCTCCTCGAATGAACACAGCGATCATAGTTGCGGCCGGTTCGGGTTCCCGTTTTGGGGCTGACCGGCCGAAACAATTTTTGGAGCTTGCCGGCAAGCCGATCATCGCAAGGACCGTGTTGATATTTGAATCATCGCCGGTGATCGATGCGATAGTCGTTGTTGCTTCGGTAGATTTTCTTGAAGAGACGGAAGCAGTCTTGGCAAAGGAGCGCCTGACGACGCTTCGGGCGGTCGTCGCCGGCGGCGAGACGCGGTCGGAGTCGGTTGCGGCCGGGCTTAATGCTGTGCCGAGCGGGACGGAGATCGTGGCAGTTCACGACGGCGTCCGTCCGCTTGTTTCTGAGGACGAGATCGAAAGGACGCTGCGAGCCGCCGCAGAATATGGAGCGGCATGCCTCACCGCTCAGATGACCGATACGGTGAAGGTTGTTGACGGTGCGTACGTTGTCGGCACGCTCGACCGCCGCGAACTCCGGCGAGCCTTGACGCCGCAGGCCTTTCGCTACGACGTGCTGAAAGACGTTTACGACAACGCCACGCTCGGCGAGGCCGTTACGGACGAATGTTTCCTTGTGGAAGAGTCCGGAACAAAGGTCCTTTCTGTCTCAGGCAGCCAGCGAAACATCAAGATAACAACACCGGACGACCTCTTGATCGCCGAGGCATTATTCCGGGCGGGCAATGAAGAATGAGATACCGGATAGGACAGGGAAGCGATGTGCACAGGCTGATCGAGGGCCGGCCGCTGATCATTGGCGGCGTTGAGGTCGGATCGGATCTTGGTGCCGATGGACATAGCGATGCGGACGTTCTGCTTCACGCGGTGACGGACGCAGTGCTCGGTGCCCTAGCTCTCGGCGATATCGGGTCACACTTTCCGAACAGCGATCCCCGTTGGAAAGATGCAGCGAGTTCGGTCTTCTTAGCACACGCCGTTTCTCTCGCTCATGAAAAGGGATTTATGGTGGCGAATCTCGACACAACGGTTCATCTTGAGGCCCCGAAGCTGCGGCCGCATATCGATTCGATGCGGGCAAATCTCGCGGGGCTTCTGGAAACCGCTATCGAAAACGTCAGCGTCAAGGCAAAGACGGGCGAAGCGGTCGATGCCGTCGGAACGCGAAGGGCACTTCGTGCCGATGCGGTGATACTTCTCGAAGAGGCCTCGTGAACCAAACTCAAATAGACTTGCGGGCTGCCCTTGTGCGAAACTTGGGCAGCTTTCTTTTTTCGCGTAAACGATGCGGCCACAGGAGATAATTGCGGTCAAAAGGGACGGCCGAGAGCTTTCCCGTTCTGAGATAGATGCCTTTATTGCCGGTGTCTGCGACGGCTCGTGGGCTGACTATCAGATCTCCGCAATGGTCATGGCGATGTTCACCCGCGGCCTCAGCGAGGACGAGCAAAACGCCCTTACGTACGCGATGCTACACTCCGGAGAGGTGCTTGATCTTTCCGGCATCCCGATGCCGAAGGCTGATAAGCACTCGACCGGAGGTGTTGGCGATAAGACCTCGCTCGTCATTGCTCCGATCCTCGCGGCATGCGGCATCGCTGTTCCGATGATCTCCGGACGCGGGCTTGGCCACACGGGCGGAACGCTCGACAAGCTTGAAGCCATCGCGGGCTATGACGTTAATCTGCCGACCGGCCATTTTCGAGAGATAATTAGTAAATGCGGCTTTGCCATGTCGGGACAGACGGCCGATATCGCCCCGGCGGACAAGAAGCTCTATGCACTCCGCGACGCGACCGCGACTGTGCCTTACATTCCGCTTATCGTTGCCTCGATAATGTCGAAAAAATTGGCAGAAGGGCTCGACGCACTTGTCCTCGACGTAAAAACGGGCAGCGGAGCCTTTATGCCGAACATCGAAGATTCGATGCGGCTTGCCGAGGCGATGGTTCAAACGGGGCGCAACTTTGGCGTTCGGACCGAGGCTGTTGTCTCCGACATGGGCCGCCCGCTCGGCCGCTACGCAGGGAACACCTGCGAGGTTTATGAATGTGTAAAGATCTTGCGGAATGAATTGCTTGAACTTTCGGGCCCGACGCGCGAGCTTTCACTAGAACTTTCTGCCCGAGCGATAGTGCTCGCGGGAGTCGAAAATGACCTGGTTTCGGCACGAGCACTTGCTGAAGCGAAGCTCGGGAGCGGTGCGGCGTACGAGCGGTTTGCAGAGAACTGCCGGCTTCAGGGCGGCGATATCGATTCGATACCAACGACCGATCCGTTCGCCGGTAAGGGTCTTTCGACGCTTGAGATCAAAGCCGAGTGCTCTGGTTGGGTCGAAAGGGCCGACGCCCTGGCGATCGGCGAGGCGGTCGTAGAGATTGGCGGCGGGCGGATCCATGCCGAAGACGGTATCGATTTCGATGTCGGCTTCGAGTGTTTTGCCGAGGTTGGTAGTGAGGTCCGTGAGGGCGATCTGCTCGGGGTGCTTTATGCTCGGACCAACGAAGACGCCGATTCGGTTGGCGCGAAGCTCGGTGCTGCATATAAAATATCGGAGACGCCGATCGAGCCGCCGCCGCTTATCCGGGGTATTGTTTAAGAGAATGAAACGCCAAACATTAAGTTTTTCGCTCCTTTTTGTTGCAGTCGCGATGCTCTTTTCCTCCTGCGCTCTCCGCAATGAGGCGGCTCGCGAGGGCTGTCGAGGTAAGATCGGCATCGTCTTCGATATCGGCGGGAAGAACGACCGCTCGTTCAACGCCGCCGCATGGGAGGGCGTTCAGCGGGCCGAACGCGAGCTAGGTATCTGCCTTTACGACGTTGAGCCGGGTAATCCAACCTCGATCGAGCCGGCAATGCGTTCCTTTGCCGAGAAGGATTTTGACCTCGTCATCGGAGTCGGCTTTGCCCAGGGACCGATAATGCAGAAAGTGGCGTTCGATTATCCGAACGTGAAGTTCGCGATAGTTGATGGCGTGATCTTTGAAGCTGACGGAAAGACGCCGCGGAGCAACGTCGCTTCGCTTGTCTTTCGCGAGCACGAGGGCTCCTATCTCGTCGGGATGATTGCGGCGGCCAAGTCGCGAACCGGCGTGCTTGGTTTTCTCGGCGGCATGGACATTCCGCTTATTCATCGCTTCAACAAAGGCTACGAAGAAGGGGCGAAGGCGGTTAACCCTAATATTCGTGTGGTCACGAACTACGTCGGCGTTACTGATCACGCCTGGAACAACCCAGGAAAGGGCCGCGAACTCGCTCTCTCGCAGATCGAGAAGGGAGCGGATGTGATCTTTACGGCGGCGGGGAATTCGGGGCTCGGGGCATTTGATGCGGTCGAGCAGTTCGGGATGAATGCTGACGGGCAGGCGAACCGCTTCGTCATCGGCGTCGATTCAAACCAAAACATGGTCAAGCCGGGATTCGTGCTTACATCGATGGTGAAACGGGTCGATAACGCGGTTTACGATGCGGTCAAGGAAGTCCTTGAGGGCAAGTTTCAGGGCGGGTTTCATGTGTTCGGGCTCGATAAGGACGGCGTGGCATTCGCCCTTGATGAATTCAACCGTCCGCTTGTCTCGCCGGAGGTTCTCGAACGCGTAGAAGCGGCCAAGGCAAAAATAATCGCCGGCGACATCAAGGTCACTGATGCGATGGCAAACTAGATGCTCGAAGTCACACACATCAAAAAAGCGTTTGGCGATTGCGTTGCCAATGCGGACGTTTCGTTTTCGGTCAAGAAAGGCACGATCCATGCGATCGTCGGTGAGAACGGTGCGGGCAAATCGACGATCATGAAGATCGTTTATGGGCTTTACCGGCCCGATGCCGGCGAAGTTCGGTTTGACGGCAAGCCGGTCAATATCCGCACGCCGCACGATGCGATCGCTCTTGGCATCGGGATGGTGCATCAGCACTTTATGCTGGTCGATACGATGACCGTCGCTGAGAATATCATCCTCGGGGCCGAGACTGGCACGGCGATCTCGCTCGACCTTGATGAGGCCCGCGAACGCGTCCGAACGCTCTCGGCCGAGCTGAAGCTCAACGTTGATCCCGACGCGGTCATCGAGGACCTCTCGGTCGGCGCACAGCAGCGGGTCGAACTTCTCAAGGCGCTTTTCCGCAACGCTAATTTCCTGATACTCGATGAGCCGACCGCCGTGCTGACGCCGCAAGAGGTTGCCGAGTTCTTCGCCATTCTCCGCCGAATGAAGGAGCAGGGCAAGACCATTGTTATCATCACACACAAGCTCGAGGAAGTGCTGGCGATCTCCGATGAGGTGACCGTAATGCGCGATGGTACGGTCGTCGGAACGGTCGAGACAGCAACGACGAACAGTGCCGAGCTCGCCCGGATGATCGTCGGCCGCGATGTGCTTCTCCGAGTTGAAAAAGGCGAGGCGAAGCCCGCCGACATTGTGCTCGATGTTTCCGGGCTTCGAATCGAGCGAAAGCACGGGCCGCCGGTCGAGGATGTGACCTTCAGTGTCCGTAGCGGCGAGATCGTCGGCATCGCGGGAGTTGAGGGTAATGGGCAGACTGAGCTCATCGAATGCCTTGCCGGGCTTATCCGCCCCAACTCGGGCTCTGTCAAATTCTCCGGCCGCGATATCACCAACGCCTCGGCCCGCGAGGTGAAAGAACTCGGTATCGGCCATATTCCCGAGGATCGCCTGAAACGCGGGCTTCTCAAAAACTCAGACCTTGCGGAAAACTCAATTCTCGGCACACACTACAAGCCGCCGATCGCCGCATCCGCCGGTATGATCGATTCCGCAGCGGTCGCATCTCGCGTCGGAGGCATCATCGAGCGTTTCGATGTTCGCCCTGCGGATGCGAGCCTTGCCGCACGCTCGCTTTCGGGCGGTAACCAGCAAAAGCTGATCATTGGCCGCGAATTCGAACTCGAGCCGAAACTGCTGCTTGTTTCCCAGCCGACCCGCGGCGTTGATATTGGAGCGATCGAGTTCATCCACCGCAAGCTCGTCGAGCTGCGCGACCGCGGTGCGGCTGTGCTGCTGGTCTCTGCGGAGCTCGAGGAGGTGACGGCACTTGCTGACCGACTTCTCGTCATTCGTGATGGAAAGATCGTCGGCGAGGTCGATCCGCGAGTCGCTTCGGTCGAGGAGATCGGCCTGCTGATGACCGGCGGTTGATCACGCACGCTCGACCACCTGCTTGATATTCGCAACGGCTCGCTCAAGATTTTCGAGCGAGGTCGCGTAGGAGATGCGGAGGAAGCCATCGGCCCCGAAGCCTGCCCCGTCGGTTACGACCGTGTGAGCATCCTTCAGAAGCGACTCGGCAAATTTCTCAGACGACGCCCATTTCTTCCCGACTAACGCCCTTACATCCACGAACGCGTAGAACGCGCCCTCTGGCACCGAGACCTTAAAACCCGGTATCTCGTTCAAAGCCGGTATAAGATACGCCCGCCGCCTTTCATATTCCGCAAGCATCGTCTCGACCGCAGTCCGCGAACGCTCGGCATCATCGAGGGCCTTGCCGCAGGCGTATTGAACGAACGACGTCGGATGCGTGGCCGAGTGGCTCTGCAGCTTGACCATCGCCCGCGTCCACTCCGGGCTTGCGATGGTGTACCCGCTCCGCCAACCGGTCATCGCGTAGGTCTTCGAAAAACTTCCCGCGACGCAAACGTGCTTCCTCGCTTCGGCATCGAGCGAAGCGAGCGAGTAGGCCTCGGCCGGCGGATATACGAAGAGCAAGTAGCACTCATCGGTCAGGACGTAAACGCCGCGTTCGGCACAGACCTCGACGATCCGCCGCATCTCGTCCGGCGGGATGACGCGGCCGGTCGGGTTGTTTGGCGAATTGATTATCAGCAGCTTCGAACGTATCGAGATGGCGTCGCGGACCTGGTCGGCCGTCAGGATAAAGTCGGTCTCTTCCGTATCGATGAAGACGTTGCGGGCTCGGCAGAAAGTGCCGATCTCCGGGAACGTCACCCAATAGGGCCGCGGGATTAGCAGTTCGTCGCCCGGGTTGAGGATGCAGGCCGCGGCGTTAAAGAGGGCCTGCTTGCCGCCGCATGCGGCTGCGATCTCGGCCGGGTTGATGCTCGCACCGAACCGCCTTGCATAAAAACCGGCGACCGCTTCGCGGAAGCTCGCCAGCCCCGCACTCGCCGTATATTTCGTCATGCCCTTGCCGAGGGCTTCGATGGCGTAGTCCTTGATGAACTGCGGCGTGTCGAAATCGGGCTCGCCGACCGTTAGGTCGATGACATCGACGCCCTTTGCGCGGAGTTCGGCGGCGGCCTGTGCGGCCTTGAGCGTCGAGGAAGCCTGCATCCGGGCGACATTTTCGGAGACGGGGAAACCTGCCATTCGGCTATTTTGCCACAACCCGCCGTGCTTAGGTAATTTCGATCCTAAGTTTGCCCACCGGCGATGCCGCCGCACTGTTTCATTTTCTAAATGGGCCATATGCTCCTGAAACGGGTGAAACGAATGAATGACATGAAACACCTGAAATCTGTGAAACGCGTGAAACGTGTGAAATGCTTCTGCGTTTTGAGTCTCGGCTTTCGAGAATTCCAAAGATCGCATTGAATGAAAAGCCCTTGCTGACGCGCGGGTCTCCGACACTACATTCCGCATTTCTTTGTGTTCCGTCTTTTTTCGGGCATCGCGCGTTCGCGGAAACGCCGGAAACATCGGAAACATCGCGAACATCGGAAACACCGCGAACACCGCGAACATCTGGAACGATTGGATCGAATGGGACAGATGGAACGCGCGGCCGGAATTGGTTCTCTGTCTTTGGCATTCTCTCGCATTGTCAATTGTTAAATGGATCATCGTTAATTGGTTAAAAATGGTCTTTGGTCTTCGATCTGTGCATTTCACACTACCCATTTCGCACTCCGTTCAATTAATAATTACTAATTTCTAATTACTAATTGACCTGAATGAAGGACTTTGGTCTTCATTCCCACGGCTCACTACTCACGCCTTACCGGCCTCGGCGATCCGGGCGGCCTTCGCGTTTAATGACCAAATTCCCGCGAAGCCACAAAGGCCCCGCAGAGTTTCTGCTCCAAGAACTATTGACGATTTACAATTCACGATTCACTAACCTCCCGCTTTCCATTCTCTTAAGCCTGCGATCGAAAGTGAACGGCGATCCTTGAGATATGGAAGATATGGAAGGCTTGGAAGTTTTGGATAGTTGCGAGAGTTTCGAAAGTTGCGGAGTTTGGAATTGGAGAGATTCAAGCTCGTATTAATGACGGCCGCCCATTTTCGGACTGCGGCCGGACGACCTTTGGCCAAATCAGTGTGCTTCTGCCGGTCTGTTTTGCTCGTTCTCGTGCAGCGAAATGAAAGATGCGCATTTTCCTGCAGTCCCTACGCGTAGTGGTGTATGGAGTAAAGAGAACCAGTCTTTTTTCGAGTGAATTACCAGATCGGGCCGATTCGCACCTTGACCCCGATCGATAGTGATACGGCTGAGGATCAACAATATGAAGCACTTGACAGTAAGAGGAATTGCGACGATCTTCGTCGCGCTAGTATGCCTTGGTACCGGCGCTGCCACCGGGCAGACTGCCGCCGACGGATTCAAACCGACGGCAAACGGATCGATCTTCAAGATTCAAAACGCACATGGGCGTTGGACCTACATAATCGGCACATTTTCGACCGTTGACGGTATAGCGCGCAGCCGCATGGCCCGATTTACGAACGGGGGCATTCTCGATTCGAGTTATAATCCAGCACCCAACTCAAGTGTTCAGGACTTCGCCCCGCTTGGCGATGATATTGTTGCCGTCGGCAGCTTCACAAACATCGGCGGCCTTGCATCGAATGGGCTTGCGCGTTTGAACATTTCCGGGAATAACACCGGGACCTTGAACACGACCTTTGATATTGCTCCTGCGGCCGTTGCCATTCAGCCGGACGGGAAGATACTCGTCGGCGGGGCGTTTAACCTGGTCAATGGCACCTCTGTCGCGAAACTTGTTCGCCTTAACTCGGACGGCTCGATAGACAACTCGTTCTCGGCCGCGATCGATAACACCGTTTGGGGGATCACCGTCGATCCGGACGGGAAGGTCCTGATCAACGGCCAATTCACGAATGTAAGCGGACAGTCGCGTCCAAATTTTGCCCGGCTGAACTCGAACGGCAGCCTTGACGCCGGTTTCATGTCCGGTGCCGCGCTTGCTGGGGGCAATGACCATACGTTTCACGCCGCGATACAGCATGACCGGAAGATAGTCGTGGTGGGGCGGTTCACTCGTTTCGGGGATTTCAATACGCCTCGGAACCGAATCGTCAGGCTAATGCCGAACGGCGATGTTGACGGCACTTTTTCCGCGAATCTCGACAGCTATGCTACAGAGGTTCGAATCCAGCCGGACATGAAGATCCTGGTTTCCGGGTACTTCACATTGGCAAACGGGGTTACCCGCGGTGGTTTGGCGAGGCTCAATTCTGATGGCTCGCTTGATCAAACCTTTGCCGGTAATACCGGCACCGCAGGTGCGGCCGGGGTCGGAGTCGGAACGATCGATCTGCTTCACAATGGATGTGTCCTCATCGCCGGCACTTTCACTCAATTCAACGGAACCACGGGATTTACCGGCATTGGAATGATCTATCCGGACGGGACAATCGATGGCGATACCAATCCGGGATTCACCGGCGGCCCCGCCGCTACGCTAGTTTCGATTCCGGGCGGCAAAACGCTCGCTGGCGGCAGTTTCACGAACGTTGGCGGGCTTGCCCGCCGGGGCATGGTGCGGCTTAACTGGAACGGCTCGGTCGATACGGCATTCGGCGATCCGAACCTGACCGGCTGGGTCTATTCGATCGGTGTGCAGAGCGACGGAAAATACGTTGCCGGGGGTGACTTCACATCCGCGGCCGGCGGGTCTCGGGCAAAGCTGGCCCGGATCAATCCGAATGGAACGATCGACAACACGTTCGCACCAACTTTCAATACCAATGCATGGATCAGCGATCTCGCAATTCAGAATGACGGCAAGATCATTATCGCGGGCTCGTTCACGAGTGTTAACGGTACGGCAAAGTCGAACATCGCACGCCTGAACTCGAACGGTACGCTCGATACCAGCTTCACGGGGGCGGCCGACCAGGCCGTGCTGCGAATTGCCATTACGGGCGATGGAAAGGTCCTTATCGGCGGGTATTTCGCAAATGTAAATGGGGCGGCGAAGGTCGGCATCGCCCGGCTTAATTCGACCGGAACTACCGACACCGCCTTTTCGACGACCCTTGGCGGGACCATCGAGCCCTATGTAGATAATTTCGTCATTGATAGGTTTGGCCGGATCCTCATCGCGGGTGCTTTCACTACGGTAAACGGGGCCGCGAGAACTTACATCAATCGCCTGAACGCGGACGGCACCAATGACGGAACCTTCACGCCGCCAACACTTGACAGCTCAGTACGGGCACTATCGGTCGACCTCAATCAACGCATCTTCATCGCAGGCAGATGGACGACCATCAATGGCGTTGCGCGGCCCGGCGTGGCCGAACTCGGGCTTAACGGATCTTTCGCGCGGACGCTGGTCGCCTCAGGCGCGAACGACGTTCTTTCGATGACCCACCGCCCGGACGGCAAGATCCTCTTCGGTGGTTACTTCACGACGGTCAGCGGGCTCTCGCGTAACCAGTTCGCCGCAGTAAGAACCGGCTACGGATCACTGAGCTACATGCAGGCCGGCCCAACCTCGATGACCTGGCGGCGGGGAAGCGCCGAGGTCGAACTCAATCGTGTGATCTTCGAACGATCGGCCGATGGAGTGAATTGGACCTATCTCGGCGAGGGAACCCGTACTCTGTACAGTGAATGGTCGCTGAATATTCCGAATGCCGATCAAACGAGCTATATACGGGCACGAGGGTTTCACGGTGATTTCTCAAATTCCCGTTCGATGTATGAACAAATGGCGTTCGTTGTGAAGCCACCGGTTGGCAAGGCACCGTTCGATCTCGACGGCGACGGCAGGACTGACATCTCGGTCTTCAGGCCGGGGCCGGGCGAATGGTGGTATCTACGGTCGAGCGATGGCGGGAATCGGGCATTCCAGTTCGGCACCGGAACGGACACGGCGGTTCCGGCGGACTTTACAGGTGACGGCAAGACCGATATAGCTTTTTGGCGGCCGGCGGCCGGTGAGTGGTACATCTTGAGAAGTGAGGACTCGACGTTCTATGCCTTCCCGTTCGGTTCGAATGGAGATATTCCCGCACCAGCCGATTACGATGGCGACGGCAAGGCCGATACCGCGGTCTTCAGGCCTTCGACCTCGACGTGGTTCGTGCGTCGGTCAACAGACAATGCGGCTGTTGTAACGCCCTTCGGCGTCGCGGGTGACAAGCCGGTTCCGGCCGACTACGACGGCGACGGCAAGGCCGACGTGGCGGTATTCAGGCCGGGAGCAGGACAATGGTGGTACTTGCGAAGCTCGGACGGCTCGAACCGTGCGTTCGCCTTTGGCTCGGCGACCGACCTGACCGTTCCGGGCGACTACACGGGCGACGGCAAGGCGGACGTCGCATATTTCCGGCCATCGACCGGCGAGTGGTACGTTCTGCGGTCAGAAGACTCGAGCTTCTATGCTTTCCCGTGGGGAGCAAACGGCGACCTTCCGGCACCGGGCGATTACGACGGCGACGGGAAGATCGATGCGGCGGTCTTTAGGCCGTCGAACTCGAACTGGTTTGCCTTAAGGTCAACCGCCGGGCCGCTCATTCTGCAATTCGGCATCAACGGCGACCGCCCGCTGCCGAATGCGTTTGTCAGATAGAAGCTAGAAGCTAGAAGCTAGAAGCAAGAAGTCAGAAGCCGGAGACGTAGGGTGACCGCGTCTCCGGTTTTCCTTTTTGGCACGTAATGACAAAAACAGAGCCGAACACAGAAAGCACAGAGGGAAGACACAGAACGGGCAACGGCGGAAATCGGGTCGGCGACCAGGAGGAGAAAGGCGAAGCGAAAAAGTGAACTTTCGGGTTCTTCTTTTCCGGTTTTGTGGTTGAGCCGATCGTTGTTAGATTGGTCACGAAAAATAACCACGGAAAAAGAAAAGAAGAAAATGAGGGATCTCAGATTCATCCTTCATCCTTCATCCTTTAAGAGGCCCCCTCCCAACAGGTCGGGTTTCTGCCTGTGTGGTTGACGGGCGGGTGAAATTCAAGTCGGATGAACCGCCCTTACTTACGTGCGGGCCTTTGCACTCGTCATTCATCATTCGAAGAACGCCCTTACTGACGTGTGGGCTACTGACACTCGCGGGCTTCTGCAATGGCTGCGGGCTGAAGGCAGGATCGGGAATTTCGAATTCCGCCTGCTGACTACTGAATACCGACCACTGACTACCGACTACTGACTACTGACTACCGGCTACTTACTACTTAGATTCTTGGCCGAGTTTTTGGCGGATGCGGCGTTCGACGGATTCGGGGATGAGGCCTTCGACGCGGCCGCCGAGCTCGACGACCTGTTTCATCAGGGTCGAAGAGACATAAGAATACTCTTCGCCGGCCATCAGGAAAACGGTCTCGATCTCGGGCTCGAGCTTGCGGTTCATCAGGGCCATCCGGAGTTCATATTCATAGTCGCTAACGGCCCGGATGCCGCGGACGATCGCCGTTGCCTGCATCTCGCGGGCGAAGTGAGCCGTAAGGCCGGAGAAGCTCGCGACGCGGATCTCACAGCCATTGCCGCCGAGCGTCGGGACGATCTCGCGAATCATCTCGCAGCGTTCCTCGACCGTAAACATCGGGTTTTTGTCGGGATTATTGAGCACCGAAATGACGATCTCGTCAAAAAGCGGGACGCTCCGCCGGATGATGTCGAGGTGGCCATTGGTCAGCGGGTCAAATGAACCCGGAAAGATCGCTCGTCGCATTTAAGCCTGCATTTTACGCACTTTCGCTGCGAAAGCGAAACCACCGCTTCTAGCTGATGCGGTTGAGGAGCTTTTTGCCCTTCTCAACCGCTTCCTCGTGTTCGGCGGCGTAGTCGGGATTTGGCTGCATTTTTAGAAGAGTGTCGATCTGCTTGCGGGCATCGGCCGTCCGGCGGAGCGAGACGTAGGCCTCGGCGAGCGTGGCGCGGAGATAGGCATTTTCGGGGCCGAGCTCGATACCCTTTTCGAGATATTCGACCGCTTTTTCGGCCGAGCCATCACCAAACATCCGTGTCGCAAGCTCGACCTGGGCCAGGGCTTCAAAGGCGCTCGCACTCTGGTAAGCGGGATCGATCTCGATCACGCGGTTCATTGCCGAGCGGATGTCATCGACCGACTTGATGCCGACCGTTACCGGGCTCAGCTTTGCAAGTTCGCCGAGATTTGCTCCATACCAAAAATGGCCTTCGGGCCGGTTCGGCTCAAGCCGAGCGGCGATCTGCCCGGCCGCCTTGCCGCGTTCCCAGACCGCTTCTTTTTCTTTTTCGGGAACCGCCTTGCCGAGGAAGAAGCTGTATTTCGAATAAAGCCATTCGGTCTCAAAGTCGCGGTTCTCGGGGTCGCGAATATCCGAGAGCGTCCGAACGGCCTCGCGGAGCTTTGCAACATCGGACCGCTCGGAAAAGAGCTTCCCGGCAGCGGACTTTGCTTCGGCGAGTTGGCCGGGCGAGGGCTTTGCGGCCGGCGTTTCGCCTTCGGCTTTTGAAGTGCACGAAGCCTGTAAGCACATCGTAATTACAAAAAGTGCCGAGCCGACGATCGCGGCTTGCCTGGAGATAGCTTTTCGGGTCATAAATGTTACTATTCCTAATTACGAAAAGACGGTTTTTCGGGATTATAGAACGATATGGCCAAGAATGGAATACCCGCGGCATTTTACGACCTGGAAGGGACGCTCGTAAGCACGAACCTTGTTCACACGCTCGCGTTCTATTCGACGCGGCAGCAGGGGCTCTGGCAAACGGCGAAGGCAAGCGTCAGCACGCTGGCAAAGCTGCCCTTCTTTGGCGTAACGGACCTATACTCGCGGAACGTTTTTAATGAGGTCTTTTTCCGGAGCTACGAGGGCTGGTCGGAGGATCGGCTGCGTTATTTCTCGGAAGAGCTTTTTGAAGAGGTGCTGAAACCGGCGATCTTTCCGGGCACTTATGACCTGATCGCCCAAGGGAAAAAGAACGGCCAGCGGCAGGTCGTGCTTACGGGCGCACTCGATTTCACGATCGACCGGTTGATGGATCATCTCGGCATCGACCACTGGGTCGCGAACCGGCTTGAGTTCGTAAATGGCTATGCGACCGGCCGCGTGCTGCCGCCGGTGATGGCCTCGGCGACAAAGGCGAAGTGGATACGCGAATATGCCGAGCGGGAAGGGATAAATCTTTCGGAAAGCTATGCATATTCGGACAGCATCTCAGACCTGCCGATGCTCTCGATCGTCGGGCATCCGGTGGCTATTTGTCCGGATTTCAGATTGAAACAGACGGCACGGCAGCACGACTGGGCGGTTGTCGATCTGAGGTAGTTCTGGGCGTGCGGTATCGATCATTTTTAACCACAGAGAGCACAGAGCGGAAGACACAGAGGGCACGGAAAGAGCACATAGTTGATGAGCATTTTTAGGAATTACAAACTTTGGCTGGCGTTGGTGGTGTTGGGCGTCGCGGTTTCGGGGCAGATCGCTATCGGTAAACGTTCGGAACCGAGCAGCAGCGAGCCGAGCTCGAAGTATTTTGACGCCGGGCGGTTGATCGATGACGTCCGTTTTCTCGCCTCGGACGAGCTTGAGGGCCGTTCGCCGGAGCGGCCGTCGATCGCGAAGGCACGCGACCACGTTGCGAAGCGGATGCGCGAAGTGGGCATCGAGCCCGAACGGCAGGAGTTCAAATTCATGCCCCGCCGCGGGAAGGAAGAGCTGACGGGTGTGAATTTCATCGGGCGGATCGAGGGCCGCTCAAAGGAAAAAGCGGGGAAATATATCGTCATCACGGCGCATTACGACCACGTCGGCATCCAGAACGGCCAGATCTACAACGGTGCCGACGACAACGCATCGGGGACGGCGGCGCTGTTTGCCATTGCGTCGTATTTCAAAAAAAATCGGCCGGAGCATTCGCTGATCTTTGTCGCGCTGGATGCCGAAGAAATGGGCCTGCAGGGAGCGAGGCATTTTGTCGCGAATTTGCCGGTGGCGAAGGACGCGATATTACTGAACGTGAACATGGACATGCTCTCGCGGAGCGAGAAGGGCGAGCTTTACGCCGCCGGCACGTATCATTATCCGCAGTTCAAACCGGCGCTCGAGGCGGTGCAGAAAAAGGCACGGGTCAAGCTCCTGCTCGGGCACGACCGTCCCGAACTCGGCCGCGACGACTGGACGTTTCAATCCGACCACGGAGCCTTCCACCGCGAGAAGATACCGTTCATCTACTTCGGCGTCGAGGACCACCCCGACTACCACCGCCCGACGGACGACTTCGAAAAGATCGATCAGGCTTTTTATATTAAGGCGGTTGAGACCGTCGTCGAATCACTTCGGGCGTTGGATAAATCTTGATAGATGTTGGAGACTTCTGATAAAATGGCTACGTAGCCACTTTAGCTAAGGAGGTAGGGAGAATGACATATACAGTAAAGGAAGCCAAAGACAAGTTGAGCAGCCTGATACGGCTTGCCGAAAAGGGACAGCCGCAGATCATCAAGCGGCATGACACGGATGTCGCGGCGGTGGTTTCAATTGAGGACTATAAAAAGCTGCATGGAAAGGAAGAGACACTTTTAGAGTTTTTCCAAAGAAGCGGGCTTGAAGAGATTCTCGACGACCTCGATAACAGGCCCAATGATCTGCCGCGGGATATTTCATTTGAATGAGCTTTCTTATTGATACGAACGTGATCTCGGAAGCAGTGCGACCGCAGCCGAATCAGGCAGTCCTAAATTGGATCGCGGGTCAGGAAAAGTCGCGACTGAATCTAAGCGCCGTGACCGTCGGCGAGGTCCGACGAGGGATCGAGCGACTTCAATCCGGCTCAAAGAAGGCACATCTCCAAAACTGGCTTGAGGAACTCAGGTTCAAATTCTCGGGAAGGATTCTACCTCTGACAGAGGAGACCTTCTCGATCTGGGGGAAAATGTTTGTCGGATTCGAAGCCAGGGGTTTAGTTCGCCCCCTTCTAGATTCTTTGATGGAAGCAACGGCATTAGAACACGATCTCATCTTGGTCACGCGGAATGTTAAGAACTTTCAGGATTCGACGGTGACGATCTTGAATCCGTGGGAGGAGTAAGCGTGTCGAATGGATCGTTCTGTATCCGCTAGATGTGAGGGAAAAAAATGAGCTTGTTTTTTCGATTACTTTTGATTTTGGTTACGGGTGTCTTCCTATTCGACACAGGTTTTGCGCAAAGAAAACCGAGAGTTTCTCAGCCAAAGACGAAACCGGTTCTTTCCGCTCAAAATATCGCAGAGCGATTCCTGCCGAGCGTGGTTCTAATTGTCTGTGATGACGGGAAAGGAAAGGTTTCACTGGGAAGTGGTTTTTTTATCGAATTCAGTCAAAGATGGACAATACCAGAAGAAGATCTTTCGTTTCTGACATCGTCGCGTGCAAAAGACAAATCAGTATCGGCTGGTAAGTTGGTTATCTCAAGCGTCAGTTACCGCCGATATGTTTTGACCAACTACCATGTTGTCGAGGGAATGGTGCGAGGCAAAGTGAAGGTCGCGGTAGGCGGAGCGAATTCCGCCGAGTGGTGGATCGGCAATATTTTGTTCGTCGACAAACGAAATGACTTGGCTCTACTTTCTATCCAGATCGACAAGGACATACTCGACCTTACGACAGAGCCAGGAAAAACTATCAAGGGGAGCGGGTCACCAGAGCCGCCGCCGGGTTTGGAATTGTCTGAATCAGATCAGGTCAAGGTCGGCGAAGAGGTATACGTGCTAAGTAACCCTGAGGGGTTGGCTGGAACGCTTTCTCGCGGGATCGTGTCCAGTAATATTCGGCAGATTCGGAACGTAAGCCTCCTGCAGTTTGATGCACCAATTTCCTCTGGCTCCAGCGGTGGAGCGGTGTTGAATTCCAAAGGAGCAGTGATCGGGGTAGCAACCGGGACTTTTTCGAGTGGACAAAATCTGAATTTCGCTGTTCCCGCGTCGAGTGTTCGACGGTTTCTCCGAGAGTATGAAGCCTCGGTGAAAAATCTCAGTGTTGTGCAAAGCACCGTGCCGAATGGCTGGGGGATACTAGTTCCACGAGCACCCGAGCCCCAATTGCCCCCGATAGTCTCCGACGGCGGTAAATCGACGAATGGGAACAAACAAAGGGACGAGAAAAAACAACCGAAAAGGATCGACCTAACACCCTATTACATACCTTCGATGACGTACGATGAAGTTGCGTCTGAATTGATCGCATCCATTAAAAATGCATCGTTCCGATCGGAGACGATTGCCTTAACAGTATCGTCAGTTGATTTTGAAGGTTGCTCAATGAGTTTGTCCCGTATCGGTTCGGTTGGAGAATTGACGGTAAAGGAAAGCTACATTGTGGACATGCGCAGTGTGGACGACTTTGGCACGGCACCCGGCGGAATCAGGCTCAGTCTTGTTCGGGGTGTCCTAGAAAGAACGGAAATTGAAAACTCGTTCGAAGCCGCAATATCCGACACAATCCTAATTCCCATGGACCCCGAGCCATCCTTAAGGTCAAGAACTATATTGAAACTAAAAAGGCTCAGAGAAACCTGTACCGGCACGAAACCGGACAATGCACCGTCGCTTAGTGAGAGCGCATTCTGGCTTACCGGTCACATACAGGGTACGCGAGTTTGGATGGGCGATTTTTGGTATCAATACAAGGGGTTACAGATTTCCGGTTGCAGCATGCGCCTCGTGGTTTCCGCGCGAGGTGAAATAGAAACTCAACATACAAAGACACCAAGCTTCAGGGATTTGAGAAAAGTCGAAGTGACTAAGAATGTTTCCGGTAATTGGGGAATTTGGCTTGAGTTCTCACGAAATTTCGATGTGACGACGGAAACATTCGGCTATTTTGGAAGGAGAGAGAATAGTAAGGAAGACAAGATCACAATCTTTTTCGATAGTTTCGAGAAAGCGAAGCGAGCCGGCACAGCTTTTGCGAGAATTCTCGAGCTTTGTGGCGAGGAATCCAAAGAGCCATTCTAAATGTGTGGATTTGGTTGCTACAACGTAAGACGTAGGAGATGCTCGCTAGAATGAATATAGGTGCAAAAGATGAGCTACGAAAGAACAATATACTTGGCTAACTTTGCTGACAAAAGCGTTCTGGTACAAATTGCCACTGAGACATATCAGGTCGCCGCGCAAAGTTGCCCGTACATAATTACGAGAAATTCGCAAAGTGGGTCCTTGTTAGTGCGTATCGGATTTGAACATGATCAAAAGGAACTGGCCCGTAAGACGTTTACGCTCGATCATGGTGCCTGTGTGATTGGGTTTTGCGAACACGAGGGAACACTCCACTTTTGCGAAATCGAATCCCTTGGATCGCCGTCAACTCTAAGACTAAACGATTGAATGGTGCTCTTACCGGGCCCATATTACCTGAACTAAAATGGCACTTCAGCTACGTAGAAAAACGCACGAATCGATCGTGTACATTGATAAGGACTCGGCGCCGCGGATAATGCCGTTTGGCGAGGATTTTATCCTTGAGGATATCCCGATCGGGACGCGGGTGATCTATCCGAACCCGCCGATCAAGGGCTTGCCGAACCGCGAGGCGGCGATCCGCTATGCGGTGAATCATCCGATCGAGATGGAGCCGCTTTATGCCTTGCTCGAGCCCGGGATGCGGGTGACGATCGCGATGGACGACATCTCGCTACCGCTGCCGCCGATGGCCTTGCCGGACCTCAGGCAGACAATGCTCGAGGTCGTGCTCGATATGTGTGCGGCAAACGGCGTGGACGACATCCACCTGATCATCGCCAACTCGCTCCACCGGAAGATGACCGAGTGGGAGATGAAGCGGATGGTCGGCCCGGCGATCTTCAACGAATTTTACCCGGACCGCTATTACAACCACGACGCCGAGGATGACGACAACCTCGTAACGCTCGGCCACACGCGGCACAACGAACCGCTCAGGGTGAACAAGCGGGCGATCGAGAGCGACCTGCTTATTTATCTCAATATCAACCTCGTCCCGATGGATGGCGGGCACAAGTCGGTAGCGGTCGGGCTTTGTGATTACGAAAGCCTGCGGGCGCACCACGAGCCGCAGACGATCCGCGATTCGCATTCGTATATGGACCCGCCGGCCTCGGAGCTGAACCATAAGGTCATTCGGCTTGGAAAGCTTGTTGATGAGCAGTGCAAGGTCTTTCACATCGAGACGGCTCTCAACAACCGTATGTTCCCCGAGGGCTACGACATCCTGACGCGGAACGAGGACGAGTTCTCATTCATGGACCGGATGAAATGGGAGGCGATGGCGCGTACGTTCTCGCCGCTGCCGCGAGGCGCTCGTCGAAAGATGCTCCATGCCATACCGGCACAATATGAGATGATCGGCTGCTATGCGGGCAAAACCGAACCGGTCCACGACAAGATCCTCGATCTCAACTACCGGCAATACGAAATTCCGGTGAAAGGGCAGTGCGATATTTTGATCTCGGGCATTCCGGACATTTCGCCCTATAACGTCTATTCGGCGCTCAATCCGCTGCTCGTGCAGGTGATGGCGCTCGGGTACCACTTCAACATGTACCGGAACAAGCCGCTGCTGAGAAAGGGCGGCGTGATGATCATAACGCATCCGTGCTTTGACGAATTTGATCATAATTTCCATCCGAGCTACATCGAGTTTTTCCATCGGCTGCTGCCTGAATCGCGGGATGCTTTCTACCTCCGTGAAAAATACGAACGCGAGTTTGCCTCGAACCCGGCCTATATCGAGATGTATCGCCGCGGCAACGCATATCACGGGGCACATCCTTTCTTTATGTGGTACTGGGGCGAAAACGGCCGCCAGCACGTCGGCAAGGTGATAGTCGCCGGAGCGGAGAACGCCCACGTGCCCGAAATGCTTGGCTGGGAACGCGCCGACAACCTGACCGAAGCCATCGCCATGGGCCGCAGCTACATGGGCCGCAACGCCGAGATCACGATGCTCCACCAGCCGATAATTGGGCTGTGTAATGTGAGTGATTAGATGTTTGAGGTCACAATTTGTGACCGGATCAGATTGGATAATGGCGAAAAAGGAAATAGCAAAAACCGTCGTAAAGATCAGCGAAATTGAAGACCGAATTTTCATTGTTCGCGGCCAGCGCGTGATGCTTGACCATGAACTAGCAGACATTTACCAGGTTGAGACAAAGGTACTTAATCAGGCGGTCAAACGAAATTTGCAAAGGTTTCCAGCCGATTTTATGTTCCAACTGTCCGAGTCGGAATTCGAAACGATCCGGTCACAAAATGTGACCGCATCAAAACGGAACCTTCGGTTTCGTCCCTATGTGTTTACCGAACACGGCGCCGTAATGCTGGCGACAATCCTAAATAGCCCAACCGCAATCAAAGCAAGTATTGTCGTTGTGCGGGCCTTTGTTCGAATGCGGGCGATGTTGGCGCTGCATCAGGATCTGGCAGATCGGGTCGAAGAGCTTGAGAAAGTGACCGACTATCACGGTCAGAAATTTGGGGTGGTTTCTGATCTGCTGAGCCAGATCCTACGTGATCCGAAATTCCTGAAACGAAAGATCGGGTTTGTTGAAGCTAAGAAAGGAAAAAAGTGACCGGGTTGTTTAATGTGAGCGATTAGAATGTGTTGCCAAATGGCTGAATGAGCGTAGTGATTTCTAGTTTCGAATACAACATGAGTCGCGAAAAGAAAAAGACGAGGACACTTCCTGAGCCTGACCTTTTTGCTACCTGTCCAAATGACGGAAATATTCTCGAGTTTTATTCGGGACAATTTGAGTCAGTATACGTTCTTCTTCATCCCTTTATTCGCGCTGTTTCAATTGAACCGGGGCGGTTCTGCCCTGAAACCTACCCGTCGAAAACAGAGATTCTCGAAAGTTGTCTTGCAGTAGAGTGGAGAGAAGTCGCCAACTTAACGGAACTTACCGACATTAATCAGATTGACATCGGCCTTAGGACTGGCATTCACGGCCTTGCGACTGAATTTGAGAACAAGGACTATTCGAATGCAATAACTCGATTAGAAGAATCGTCAAATATAATTCGACCGTGTGAGGGTGATGTTCCGGAACTGCTGCAAAACCAACTATTTGAAGCACTACAGCAGATTGGGCAAGCGTGGCTTTGGGTTGGAAACGAATTTGGAACGGAGCGAAAGCTTGAATGGATCGATGATTTGAAAGGGGACTACAGTTTTCCATCACACTGTAACCTTTTTACACCAGACAAATCGCTGTTGGTAACTACCCACTGGGACAGTCATTTTTCGTTTCTCTGTTCTAAAAGAGAAACGATACAGAAGATACTGAGTATCAATCCGTTTGAGGGATTCTTTTGCAATGAAGAGACGGAAGTCTATTGGAGTCTGCGAAGTCCGATCAATTACTGCTCCTAAGTATTTAGTATGCCGAAGAATAAAACCTTACTGGTCAAAGGAACGGAGATCACGATATCCAGCCGTGGGGATAAGGATTACATATCGTTAACCGATATTGCCAAATACCGGAATACCGTTGAGCCGTTTGCGGTGATCAATAATTGGATGCGAAGTAAGAGCACCATCGATTTTATCGGACTTTGGGAAACCTTGAACAATCCAGGTTTTAAACCCATCGAATTCGAGAGGTTTAGAAATGAAGCCGGTAACAACTACTTTGTGCTGTCGCCGCAGCGATGGATCCAATCGACCGATGCCGTCGGGATCGTTTCCCGGTCTGTGAGATACGGCGGAACCGGGTGGAGGGCGGACACTCCTGTCCGCATGAGTGCCGCGTCGGCACGAACGATGAGTTGATGAATATCGTTGTACAGATTTTGAAGTGAACTCGCCGGAGGAACCGGCGAT
>JAHBSG010000021.1 GCA_019639235.1 Acidobacteriota bacterium
GGCCGTTTTTGCAATTCTTATCGTTGGCACGTGGATAACGTATGTCGTTGCGTTTTGGGACCTCGACGCGATCTTCCCCGGAGCGAATACGCTGCTCGCACTTGCGATCGCCTTCACCAAGATGACGGTCGTTATGCTTTATTTCATGCACGTCCGGTGGAGCAAGGAGCTTATTTGGCTATCGGCGGTTGCCAGTTTCTTCTGGCTGATCATTATGTTCGCCTTTACGATGCAGGATTATTTCACCCGCGTTTCGGGAGTCTTCTCCTCCTAGGGTATCGAGGAATAATTCATGGACGCGTCGGCCCTTTTTGCGGGGCGGGCGCGTTTTTCCGTTGTGGCTAGAAGTTGCCCCGTGTACGTGTTATTATCATCGGTTTGATGTCTTGAATTGGGACATTTCGGCCCCTTTTCGTGCAACAGGGCCGCCGTGTCGGACATCAGAGATTGGAGATGATTCGCCCTTTTTATTCAAGCGTTGTGCGCGTGGCTCTTGTTGTCGCTTTTGCGGCCTTTTTTTCGGGCTGCATTTCGGTCAAGGATGAACGCGGCACCCCGACGCTTCTGAAGACCGAAGAGGCCACGCTTGCGTTTCTTCGAAGCGAGGTGGATCGCTTTGCGCGGGTCGATTCGCTCAGGGCGAAGATGGACCTGAAGTTCGAGGACAATTCCTTTGCCCAATTTGGCAGCAAGGAGGTTTATCGCTCGGCCGACGGAGAGGTCGTCGTCCAGCGTCCGGCGAGTATCTATCTCAAGGTGCAGGTCCCGGTCTTGAAGACCGATGTCGCCCAGATGACCTCCGACGGCGAAAAGTTTCGCGTCGCCGTGCTTCAGGATGGCGGGAGCGGCAAATACAAGAAATTCGTGATGGGCACGAACAATGCCGATTACACAAAGCTCCAGCGTGAGATCGACCTCGCCAATGGCGACGGCACGATACGCCAAAACGTCAACGCCTTTGCCAATCTCCGCCCGCAGCACTTTACCGATGCGATGCTCGTTAGGCCGACCGGCGGCGAGCACACGTATTCGATGAGCTCGACGTTCCTTATTGAGGAAGACCAGAAACAGCAGAAAAAATCGCCGCTCAGGATCGTCAACCGCGGGTACTATCTGTTGGATGAATTTGGGCATAATGCCGATGGCGAACTGCAGATCGTCCGGCGATTCTGGTTCGACCGTGTCGGCGGCATCCGGCTCGCCCGCCAGCAGATCTTCGACGCCCGCGGCGAGATCGAGTCAGACATTGTTTACGGCCGAGAAGGCGTTCTCGGTGATACGGGCGAGCACAAGAATCTCCCGCTTGAGATCGTAGTAACGCGCCCGAAGGAAAAATATTCGATGCGGCTGACCTATCAGGTGCCTGAAAAGGTGATGATCGGCAACCAGTTTCCGCAGGAGGCTTTCGTTCTGCAAAACTCGTGGAACCTCGAGGAGGTCGATCTCGACAAGATGCTCCGCGAACTGAACGCCGGGTCACCGACGCCGCGGCCCGTTCCGGAGGCAAGCCGGCTGCAATAGCCCACGTAATGAAGACCATTCTCAAGACAGAGGACCTGACAAAGTCCTACCGGATCGGAAAGAAGATCGATGTCCCTGCACTGCGGGGCGTTTCGCTTGATATCCAGGAAGGCGAGTTCGTCGCGATCATGGGCCCCTCGGGCTGCGGCAAATCGACGCTGCTGCATCTGCTCGGCGGCCTGCTTAGCCCGACCACCGGCCGGATCATAATCGACGGCGAAGACATCTCCAATGTCTCCGATGCCAAGCGGACCGACATCCGCCGGCGGAAAATCGGCTTCGTCTTTCAGCGATTCAATCTTTTTCCGACGCTTTCGGCCGAGGGAAACCTGAAACTCGCCGAGCGGATCCATACCGGCGACCATAGCCACGACGATTCGAAACGGCGCGAGGTATTGCGGCTTTTGAAGCTGGAAGATAAAATGCACCACAAGCCGCTTGAACTTTCCGGCGGCGAGCAGCAGCGTGTCGCACTCGCACGTGCCGTTATCAACGAACCGGCGATCATCCTCGCCGACGAGCCGACCGGAAATCTCGATACGGAGAATTCGAAGATCGTGCTCGATATGTTCCGCCGGCTGAACGAAGAATTTAATCAAACGATCATCATGATCACCCATAACCCCGAGGCGGCGGCCGTATGTTCGCGGACGATAAATATGCGCGATGGGCGAGTGGTCGAGGAAGAAAAGGTCGGATAAACGATGGGCGTTTTCAAGCGAGCAGTCCTGTGGGATTACGGTCGGGAGACCTCGATCTACGTCATTTTTTGCCTGCTGATCGTCGCCTTTATATTTCTGACGCCGCGGTCGTGGTTCGATAAGCGGGAAAAGCTTGCAACCCAGACCTCGCGGCTGATCGTCAAAGCCGAGGACTTCTCGCCCGACAGGGCAACGCTCGAACGCCGCGTTCGTGAGCTGAGCGGAAATCCATCGGCGGTCGTGGTCGAGACCCGCGAGAAAAAGAACGCTCGCGGAGAGACCGTTTATGAGATAGAGATCCGCTAGATCGGCCCGCGTGCCTTTCTTGCATTTACGGAGATTTATTTATATGAGCAACTTAAAGCGATATTTGGGCTTTGCCGCATTGCTATTTGTTTTCATCGGCGGTGCGGCCGCGAGCGAGGCCTCGGGCCAGTTGAAAAACACGATTTTGAGCCGTATGGACGCCCATAACAAGGCACTTCAGTCGCTCAGGGCCGATGTGACAATGGTCAAGGAGAACACGCAGCTACGCGTTAAAGACACGACCGAAGGCAAGGTGCTCTATGTGCCTCAGCGAAACAGCGACCCGCTCGTCCGGATTGATTGGCGGAGCCCGGATGAAACGTTTGCGGTCGCAAAGGGCACTTACATAATCTATCGTCCGCGTCTTCAGCAGTACATCACCGGCAGCACCAAACAGGCAAAAGGCAAGGGAACCGCGGGCGGAGCACTTGCATTTATGAATATGTCGCGTGCTGAGCTTCGCAAGAATTATGAGGTGGTAATTTTGAGTGAGAACGCATCGTTGAGCGGTGGGGTCAGTACGATCCACCTGAAGCTCACGCCAAAGACCAAGACCTCTTATCAATATGCCGAGGTTTGGGTCGATTCTGACGGAATGCCTCGGCAGTCGAAGATCGTCGAAAATAATGGAGATTCGACCACGATCTTGCTCAAGAATCTGGAGAAGAACATCACGATTGACCGGTCCACCTTTCAGGTCAAGCTTCCGCCCGGAACGAAGCGGGTAGATGCCTAGTTTGGCGGTCATTTTCGATCAGCCCCGGGCGAAAGCGGTCCGGGGCTTTTTCTTTCGGTTTGAATTGCCGTTCACCGCATCTTATAATTTCGGTTTCGGCAGATAAGCGGAAGGCCGGCCTTCCAGCAGAGTTTTATGCCCAAGGCAAGTTCATTTAGCAGGTTCACACGCGGCGTCCGCCATACGGTGCGGGCGTTCGCTTCGACCAAGCACCCGGTGCTGGTCCACATCGTCCCGATGCGGCGGTGCAATCTTTCGTGTACCTACTGCAATGAATATGACAAGACGAGCGATCCGGTGCCGATCGATGTAATGCTCGAGCGGATCGATAAACTCGCTGAGTTCGGTTCATCGGTTATCACCATCTCGGGCGGCGAACCGATGATGCACCCAGAGATCTACGAGATCATCGCCCGAATCCGCCACCACGGAATGATCGCCGGCCTTATCTCGAACGGCTACTATTTTCAGGTCGATAAGATCAAAAAGCTGAACGAAGCCGGGCTCGATTATCTGCAGATATCGATCGATAACGTGACGCCTGACGATGTTTCAAAGAAGAGCCTCAAAGTGCTCGATTCGAAGCTCGTCAACCTCCGCGACCATGCAAAGTTCAAGGTGAACATCAATTCGGTCGTCGGCGGCGGCGTGGCTAATCCCGAAGAAGCTTTGATCATCGCGAGCCGTGCCCGCGAGCTTGGTTTCTCATCGACCGTCGGCGTCATCCACGACGAGATGGGCCTGAACAAGGGCCTGACCGACCGCGAGAAGGAAGTTTACAAAGAGATCAAATCGAAGGGCACGCGGTCATACGCCCGCTGGAATTGGTTCCAAGACGCGCTCGTCGAAGGCAAGGAATACGAATGGCGGTGCCGTGCCGGCGCCCGCTATCTTTATGTTGATGAGGGCGGCATCGTGAGCTGGTGCTCGCAGCAGCGGGGCACGCCGGGAATTCCGCTGCTCGAATATACCCGCGAGGATATGGAGCGGGAATACATCACCGAGAAATGGTGTGCACCAACCTGCACCATCCAATGCGTCCATCAGGTCGGCCACCTCGACGCCTGGCGGGATAAACAGATCTCGATAAGCGACTACAACAACCGCAAAGGCAATGGCCTGAAAAAGGAGACTGTCGCACAGGTCCTCAACACCGAATAAAGGAACCGCCGGGCACGTCCCGGCGTATTTATTTCAATGACCGGCGAAGAACATAACAAGTACGTATCATGGGCCTTTTTGGCGTATGGGATATTTCAGGCTGTGGTGCTGCTTTTCATCGCCGCGGTATTTCTTGTTATCTTCGGTGCGGCCGGTGCGAGCGACCCGAACTTTCCGGGGCTTCTCTTCGGGGTGATCGCCACGGTCGCTATTCTAATTAACCTCGTTTTTGCGGCTCCTTCGTTCATCGCCTATTACGCGATGAAAAACCGAAAGCCCTGGGCACGCATCGCGGCAATCGTCGCCGGAGCGTTGGCCGTGATGAACGTGCCGTTTGGTACGCTCGCCGGCGTTTATGCCTTCGTGTTCTTTCTCGGCGAGGACTGGAAGCAGGTTTACGAGCCGCAGCGGCCGCCGCAGTTTCTCGGCAACGAAGCCGGATTCGGCTCTTCATTCGGCCGCGACGATTACACGGCCGCCGACCGCGACGCTCAATTCCAATACCGCGAACCGCCCGACTGGCGATAGGCCAACCGTTACG
This sequence comes from Acidobacteriota bacterium, assembly GCA_019639235.1. Classification (GTDB taxonomy): domain Bacteria; phylum Acidobacteriota; class Blastocatellia; order Pyrinomonadales; family Pyrinomonadaceae; genus OLB17. The sequence goes on from JAHBSG010000021.1 coordinate 4,967, forward strand.
TCGTTCGGTCCCGATCGAACATCCGAACAAATCCTTGTATAAACCCAAGTGATACTTTAATATCACTTTATGCGAGCCGAACTTGTTACCACACTAAAACGGAAAGCGACAGAGTTGATCGCCGAGGTCGACCGAGATAAGCAGCCGATACTGATCACACACCGCGGACTGCCTGCGGCCTATTTGGTAGATACCGAAACCTTCGAACTGCAGCAGCGGCGGATCGAGATACTCGAAGCGATCGCCAGAGGTGAACGGGCCCTTGCCGAAGGGAAGACACGTACTCACGACGAGGTCGAGCGAAGATTTGAAAAATGGCGCAAGTAATTTGGCTCGAACCGGCGGAGCTTGACCTAGAGGAGATCGCGGAATATATTGCGCTCGACGACCCGGAAGCCGCGAACGAATTTGTTGTTCGTGTTCTCAAAAGAGTAAGACTCTTGATAGATCACCCGCGAATTGGAACGTTTATCCCCGAACTGCCTGAGTCGAAATATCGCCAACTCATCGTCGGCCCGTGCCGGATATTTCATCGCATTGAAGAGGACAAGGTCTATATTGTTCACATTCGTCGATCGGAACAGTTGTTTCGACCTTCGTTGTTGGATGAACTCGACACGGAGGCTTCCTGATTTCACGCGCTGAACCGAATTCGGTTATTCTTGGATATATGAAATACAACAGGAACCAGGCGAAAACCCTGACGAACGCAAAGGAACTAGAGCTGTATGACATGGCGCGTCCGCCGCGTCTGAGCAAGCTCACGGTGAAGCAATTGAAGAACCTGGTCAAGCGTAGCCGAACGCTCCGCGATAAGCTTAAGGACGTAAAGCGAAGCCAGGTGAGGGCGAAGCAGGCCGGTGCGAAGGCCCGCGGTGCGGTTCCGGCCGACCGCAGCAAGGAGAAAGCCGAGCTTTTTGCCGAGGTCCACGACGTATTTGTCGCCCGGCTTGAAAAGGCCGAAGCCGCCGAGGCAAAGGCAAAGGAAAAAGCGAAGGCCGCGGCAAAGAAGCCGCTAGCTTCGGCCGCCAAGGGCCGCGGTGCCGGTGCCGGAAAGATCCCGGCAAGCCGGTCCGACAAGGCGACCTTCGCTTCAAAGGCCGCTGCACATCCTGAGGTTGATGCGTCGAAGGGAGCACAGGCGAAGGCCCGGCTCGAAGACCCAAAAGCTCAGGTCGAAGAGACCCGGATCGCCCGCGGCGGGCTGAAACGACAGCAAGGCCACATGGCCCGGCTCAATAAGCAGCGGCAGGGAAAGCGAGACTCGAAATAAATGGACAAAGCCGGCGGGGGAATAAACCTGCCGGCTTTCGTCCTTTAGCCCCTATGAGCGAAAAACTTTACGTACCGATACTGCTCGGCACGAACCGAAAGGACCGCCAAAGCGAGCACGTTGCGAAGTGGGTCTTTGCAAAGATGAAGGAACGCGACGACATCGAGCCCGTCTATTTCGACGTTCGCGATTTCGATCTGCCGCGGGAACATTACGGCACTGAGATCGGGCATCTTTTCCCTGAGTGGCGCGATGCGGTGATCCGGGCGGACGGTCTCGTCATCGTTACGCCGGAATATAATCACGGCTATCCGGGAGCGCTCAAGAGCATTCTTGATCTGCTCTTGAAAGAGTACATCCACAAGGCCGTTGCTCTCGTCGGCGTGTCGGCCGGCCCGTGGGGCGGGACGCGTGTCATCGAATCGATGGTGCCGATGGTCCGCGAACTCGGGCTCGCCGTGACCTTTACCGACCTCAACTTCCCGAAGGTCGGCACCAAGTTTGATTCCGACGGCAAGTTGCTTGATGATGCCTACGAAAAGCGGGTCACAGGCTTTCTCGATGAACTCGTCTGGATGGCCCGGGCTCTTAGGTGGGGAAGAGAAAACCTCGTTTCTAAGCATCATTGATCGAAGCCCGATGAACTATGCGGCATTCTGAATTCCACAGGACCGAACGGATCGGTTGGCTGCGTGCCGCGGTATTGGGTGCCAACGACGGCATCGTCTCTACGGCGAGCCTCGTTATCGGTGTCGCGGCGGCGGCGGGTGACCGCGACGCCATCTTGATCGCGGGTATTGCCGGCCTGGTCGCCGGAGCGATGTCGATGGCCGCCGGTGAATACGTTTCGGTCTATTCGCAGGCGGACACCGAGCGGGCCGACCTTGAGCGGGAGAAGAAGGAGCTTGAAGAAGACCCGGAGGGCGAACTGGCTGAGCTTACCGGCATCTACATCGACCGCGGGCTCAGCCCCGGGCTTGCCAAACAGGTAGCCGAGGAACTCACCGCCGGCGACAAGCTTGCCGCCCATGCCCGCGACGAGCTTGGTTTGACAGAAGAACTCAAGGCAAGGCCCGTACAGGCGGCGGTCTTTTCTGCGCTGAGCTTCGCGGCGGGAGCACTAATTCCCCTTGCCCTTGCTTGGGGCTTCACCGGCGGTTGGCTGATCTACATCGTCGGCGGCGGTTCTCTGATCTCGCTTGCATTGCTTGGCGCTTTGGCGGCACGAACAGGCGGAGCCGATCCGGTTCGCGGTGCGGCGAGGGTCGCTTTCTGGGGAGCGGCGGCGATGATCGTGACCGCCTTGGTCGGAAAGATCTTTGGAACGACGGTCGGATGATTTCGAAAGCTTTCCTGTTCAAATGAAAAAGGTTCTCCTCGCGATAGGTATTCTGATCGGCTCGCTGCTTCTCTCGGTCGGAGTTTTTCTTGGCTGGGCGTTGTGGATACCGTCGCCGATGCCGGAGGCTCTTGCGGCGATGACGAGCGACGAGACGGTCGAGGTGCGCGCCGAGCCTACTCTCACCTTTCTTCCAAAAACAGCGAAGCCGAAGGCCGGTATTGTCATCTATCCCGGAGCAAGGGTCGATCCGCGTTCCTATGCTCCGCTCGGCCGGCGGCTCGCCGAGGCCGGATATCTTGCGGCGATCCCTTCTGTGCGGCTAAATATGGCGGTCCTCGAACCGGATGCGGCGGCTAGGGTCATTGCAGAAAATCCGGATGTACCAACCTGGATCGCGGCGGGGCATTCGCTCGGCGGGACGATGGCTGCGAGGTTCGCGGAGGCCAACCCGGGGCAGTTCCGCGGCGTTATTTTTCTTGGGTCGTATCCGTTGGCCGCCTCTCAATTAAAGGATTCGGGCCTGGCGGTGATTTCGATTTATGGAACGCTCGACGGCGTTTCCGAGCCCCGGGAGGTTCGGGCGGCCGGGCTTGTTCTGCCGGCGAACACCGTTTGGGTCGCGATCGAGGGCGGGAACCACGCTCAGTTCGGCTACTACGGCGACCAGAGCGGCGACAATGCCGCCGCGATCAACCGCGAAGAGCAGCAGCGGCAGACGGCCGAGGCGATCATTAGTTTTCTTAGTTCTCTTGAGACGGCGCAGCCTTAAGGTCGCGATGCGGCACATCCGTTCCGATGGTCCAGACGACCACCGAGCTTGAAAGCCCGAGCCCCGAGAGCCGGCCCGCCATCATTACAAGCGTCTCGCCCGCCGAGACAACGCCCGCCTCGAGAAGCGTCCGCTCGCCGATCTTCAGCATTTCCTGCGTTGCCCAGGGCACCTCGTGAACGAATGGCTGAACGCCCCAGATGAGTGAAAGCTGGTTATAGGCGTCCTCCGATGTCGTCAGCCCAAAGGTTTTCAAGCCGGACCGAAAACTCGAAAGGCGGCGTGCCATCAATCCCGATTCGGTATAGACGGCGATCTTCTCGGTCATCGTTTCCTTCGCAGCGTAGGCGGCGGCTTTGCAAAGTGCCTGGCTCGTCCGGCCCGAGGGCGGGAGCGAATATTTGACCGGTTTCTTTAGCTGGTCGGGCCTGATCGTCTCGGCCGCGTCGATGATCTGGGCCATTGTCCGAACCGTCTCGACCGGATATTTTCCGGAGGCAGTCTCCGCAGAGAGCATTACGGCATCGGTGCCGTCCCAAACGGCGTTGGCGACGTCCGATGCCTCGGCACGCGTCGGGTACGGGCTGTCGATCATCGATTGCAGCATCTGTGTCGCGGTGATGACAAAACGATCATTGGCGACGGCCCGTTCGATGATGCGTTTCTGATAGACCGGAACCAGCTCTACCGAGGTCTCAACACCGAGGTCGCCGCGGGCGACCATAACGCCGTCTGTCTCCTGGATAATCTCCTCGAGGTGCTCGATGGCTTCGGCTTTTTCGATCTTGGCGACGAGCAGTGCACGGCCCATCTCCCTGGTATTTAGCTTCTTGATCAGCTCCTTCGCCTCTCGGCAATCCTCCGCACGGCGGACAAATGAAAGCGCGATGTAATCAACATTTTGCGCCATCGCCCACTCAAGATCGACGTGGTCTTTTTCGGTCATTGAGGGGATCGGCAGCTTTGTTGAGGGAAGGTTTATTCCCTTGCGTTCATTTAGTTCGCCGCCAACGACGACCGTGCAGTTAACGTCGGTTTCCGTTACCGAATCGACCTTGAGCTTGAGTGCTCCGTCGTCGAGAAGTATCACGGATTCGGGCGTGACAACCTTTGGGAGTTCTGAGAAATTTGTGCCAACGATCTTGTTCGTGCCATCCACTTCGCGGGTCGTGATGGTGAAGGGCGAGCCCTCACTTAGCGTTACGGCCTGGCCGCCGATCAGCGAACGAGTGCGGATCTTCGGCCCGGAAAGGTCGACAAGGATCGCAAGCGGGCGGTCGATCGAGCGTGCCGCTGCCCGAGCATTGGCGATGGTCTGTTCATGCTCGCTATGGGTGCCGTGCGACATATTGATGCGGACGGCATTGACTCCGGCTTCGAGCATCGTCCGGATGATCGGTTCGGTATTTGAAGCCGGCCCGAGCGTTGCGAGGATCTTTGCGTTTCTCATTATTTGGATTGTATCTCACAGCGGCGGCACCTGCGAAAATGGCCGCCCGCGGGTTAACAGATATGTTTATCGTTCGTTACTTTGTGAGCTCCCGAAGCTTTTCAAGATAGTGCAGCGTCGCGGCGACAAAGGTCGAGTGCGACCACGTGAGCGGTGCGACCGAGACCGGCCCGCCGGTTACGGGGTCGGCCTGCTCGGCGAGCACTCCGGAGGGCAACGCCTTCTGCACGACCCAATCGATGAGGGCGAGAGCTTTCATGAGTTCCGCGGCGGTCATCGCCCGGGCGATGTAGTACTCGGCAAGCCAAAGGGTACAGATGAACCACGCATTGCCGGGTTCGCGGTCCGAGACGCGCATGTAGCCGTCATTTTCAAAGCGGGCCGTGCCGCCGCTTGAGACGCCAAGCTTTTCTTCGATCGCCCGCATCGTGCTTGCGACCTTCGGGTCGGTGACGGAAAAGCAATCAAAATAAAACAGGCCGAAAAGCGAGGCATCGACAGTTGCGTCGGGCTCAAAGTTATCATCTCCGTTGAACTGCAGCGAGCGGAGATAGCGGCCGTACTGCTCGCTGAAAAGGTAACGCTCCATCGCGGCGACGATCGAATCTGCCCTTTCTCGATAGCGTTCGGCCCTGCCGTGCTCCGCAAAGAGCTCGGCAAAGTTTGCGGCTGCCCGAAGCCCCGCAACGACCGAAGCACAGGTAAATGTGTGAATGCCGCGGCGGTCTTCCCAGAGGTTCCAGCTCGGTGCCGGAAGCCCAAGCTCCGGATGAATGAACTCGGCCATGAAATCGGCACAAGGAATCGTCATTCGCGTATAGAGCCGATGGGCGAATTCGATGTCGCGATAGCGGTCGTAGTGCTCCCAGAGCGACCAAAGGACGAGAGCCGTTTCGTCCTCCTGGATCGGCACCTGCGGCTTTCCGCTCCAGCGATCCCAGGCGGCGTGCCAGCCCGAGGCGACCGTTCCGTCGGCATTGTATTTCTGCAGGAAATAGCCGTTTGGATGAACGATCCTCCCGCACAGGTCGAAGAACTTTCGCGTCAGGTGCGAGAAGCCCGCTAGGTCGAGAGCCTCGGCGACAAAAGCACCGTCACGCGGCCAGAGATAGCTGTAGTGGTCGGTCGCGCGGAGCGTAACGTCCCAGTCGTTGGCCGCGAGGATCGCGCCGCCGTTGTCCATCTGGCTGTGGACGATGAGCAGCGAACGCTTGAACAGTTCCTTGATCTCAGGCGATAGCGGCTCAAGGTCGGTCTCGTTCTTGTTGACCCACGCCCGCCAATAATTTGCCGTGTAGTCCAAATACTCGCTCGGGTCAGAGCTGGCAACGTGCCCGTTGAGCCGTGCGACCTCGGCGTGGTCCGTTCCGGCGGCGATCCAGTAAAAGAACTCAAAATTTCCACCCGGTTCAAGCTCAAAATGCACACCAATGGTCGAATCGACAGAGCCTTCGGTGACCACGCCGCCGTGGAGTTCGCCGTCCTCAGCGTCTCGCCAAGTGCCTTCCTGCCCTTGAAAATCTTTCCGCCCCGTTGCAAAGGTATCGAAATGCGGCGCCGTATTAATAAGAAAGTAGCGTTCCTTTTGGTAATGGATCAGCGAACGCGTCTCGGGATCGTAATAGGCCGTATCGCCGACCTTGTTCTCATAAAGCCGAAAGTCGTGGTGGAGAAAAACGCGGACGCTCCGCTTCCGTCCGGCGATATCAAAAATGCGGACGCGGCGGAGGAAGATATTCTCGTGGCTCGCGACGGTATCATTCGCTTCGATAACGATGCCGAGCGATGCGTTCTTGAGCTTGACGGCCGTGACGAGTGTTTCGGGCTGGTAGCGAAGATCGCGTTCCCAGCCGGCGTCCGACGTCCACGCAAAACTCCCGTCGCACCAAACGCCGAAACGCGAGACGGCCCCGTACGTATGGTTCTCTTGCCCGACGTGCGGAAAATATATGTCGCGAATTTGGTACTTGTCGTCGAAATTGACGAGCAGCGAACCATTGCCTACGGGGATATCACGCATTCTGAATCAAGCTAAAGTTCTACTTCGAAGTCATCTCAAAATTGGCCTTACCGAGAATCACGACCGATTTTTCGCTGTCGAAGGCGAGGGTGCTGATGGCTTCATCGACCGGGAACCAGCGGGCCTCGGCCACTTCGTGGTCGTGGTCGGCGACGTCGCCGGAGACGTACCGCATCAGATAAAAATGAACGAATTTATGTATTCTGATCGGCGTTCCGGAGCGTGAATCGACGAACCAATATTCGATAGTCTCGATAGGCTCGATGAGTTCGCACTCGATGCCGGCTTCCTCGCGGACCTCGCGGAGAGCGGCCTGCTCGGGAGTTTCGCCGGGGTCGATGATGCCTTTCGGCAATTGCCACCGCATTTCCGGGATCATCAGCACAAGCGCGACCTCAAGCTTGCCGTCTGTTTCCCTAAATGCGGCCCCGCCCGCCGAAACCTGCTTTCGTGTTTCCATCGTGGGCTATTTTGCGATCGCCTGTGCGATGGCTTCGTCAAGCTGGGCGGCGATCTCCTTATCGAAGCCAACGATCTTGCGGACGAACTTGCCTTCACGGTCGAAGATCGCCGTTTGCGGTATCGCCGATTCTTCGCCAAAAACGAACCGCGTAAGTTCGTCCTCGGGAACCGCGAGCGGATAGGTGATCTTCATTTCCTCAAGAAACGCCGGGACCTTTGGCCGATCTTCCGGGCCGCCGACGTGGAGCCCGATGACCTGCAGGTCGTTCGGATAGCGCGCCTGAAGCTCGAGCAAATGCGGAATGCCTTCCTTACACGGCGGGCAATAGGTAGCCCAGAAATCAAGCAGCAAAACGCGGCCCTTGAAGTCCTTGACCTTCTGCACATTGCCTTCAAAGGTGCTCCAGCTAAGCTCGGCCTCGGGCTTCATCGCACGCCGCGGAGCGTCCTTGACCGGCATCCCGTTGACCGCAACCGGACGGTCACCAACGGCCACCGGAGCCGCCGCGGGCTTGCAGGCGGCCGAGAAGATAAGCGATACGATCCCAATAAAAAACAATCCAAACCGCATAGCCCGATTTTACATAAGTTCGCCGGTAAGTTCACATTGGCGGTAGTCTTCGGCCGACCTGTGGCAAAATTGTTATGTGCCGCAGGGAAGCGAAAAATTGTCGGACGTTCTCGGAAGGGCTCTCGCCCTCCAATGTGACGAGCCGAATGCCATTGGCAGAGCGGTGCGGTTTGCCTGCGGCTGCTTTGTCGAGTTCAGTCTTGCGATCGACGATGAAAGCCGTGTGATCGGCCAGCTTTCGCTTGAGACCAACGGATGCCCGGCGATGATCGCGGCCGCCGTAGCGTTAACTGATCGGCTATCGGGCCGCAGTTTGCAGGGCCTTGAGGGGCTTGAGGACTTCGGGCAAGGCGACGAAGAAGGCGGCTGTGCTGAAATCGCCGCAGATGCGCTCCGGTCGGCACTCGCGGCTTACCGTGACCGGCAGGTTGCCGAGTTCATCGGCGAGCGGGCGCTGATCTGTTCCTGCTTCGGAATTGGCGAGGACGCTATCGAGGCGGCACTCCGCGACCCCGAAGTTCATTCGCTCGATGACCTGATGGACACGACACGCGCCGGAACGGGCTGCGGCTCGTGCCGAATGCTGCTCGTAGAGATGCTTGATGCCCGCGAGGAGCGTTGATTTTTGTGGTTTTCGTTATGATATAATTCCGAAGTTCGTCAGGCGCTGTGTTTTGGCGAACGATCTCAATTAGGGAGTGGTATTTTGTTTCGGGCTGCCGTTTGAGCAGCGTAAAAGTTTTGTTCGATAAGTAATGGACGACCCTGCCAGTTTATCTGCCTTGATCTCGGGTCCTGTGCTGAACTTCGCTCTGGAGTTTCCTTCGATAGGATCTGTCACGTTCAACTTTATCTTGGTGATCGCGCTTGTCCTGGCCAACGGATTTTTCGTAGCCAGCGAGTTCGCCTTGGTCAAGGTGCGCCGGTCGCGGATCGAATCGCTTGCCGCCGAGGGCGACCGAGCCGCGATCCGGCTGCTCGGCATGCTCACGAACCTGAACGCCTACGTCTCGGCAACCCAGCTCGGTATCACGCTCTCCTCGCTCGGGCTTGGTTGGCTCGGTGAGCCGGCGGTGGCATCGGTTCTTGAGCCTTTCCTCAGCCAATTTGCGGAGATGGCCGGGCTTCCGTGGCTTGCGTCCGGAGCCGTGCTTCACACGGTCTCTTTCGCCATCGCGTTCTCGTTGATCACATTCCTGCACATCGTCTTTGGCGAGCTTGCGCCAAAGACCGCGGCGCTCGAGATCTCAGAAAAGGTCTCGTATTTCGTCGCGGTACCGCTGCAGATCTTTTACAAGGTCTTCTATTACCCGATCCGCCTGCTCGATTGGGCCGGTACAAAGACCGCAAAGGCCTTCGGGCTCGAGCCGACCGGTGAGCACGGGGCGAGCTATTCAGAAGACGAGATCCGGGCGTTGATAAATGCTTCGCAGGAGAAAGGGCTGCTCAATGAGGACGAACGGCGGCTTATTAACCAGGTCTTCGAGTTCTCCGAAACGACCGTTCGCGAGGCGATGGTGCCGCGGACCGAAATGGTCGCGATCCAGGCAAAATGTTCGCTCGACGAGATAGTCGAAGCTTTTCGAAGCCACGGCTATTCGAGGCTGCCGGTCTATGATGAATCGCTCGACGACATCCGCGGCGTCATCCATAGCAAGGACATCCTTCGGTTCATCAATTCCCCGAACTCATTTCGGCTTGAAAAGATACTTCAAAAGCCGGTTTATGTTGTCGACGCCGCCCGGCTCGAGGATGTGCTTCGGCAGATGCAGCAGGAGAAATTCCACTTCGGTTTTGTTGTCGATGAGCACGGCGGCGTTGAGGGCATAATCACGCTTGAGGACCTGCTTGAGGAGATCGTCGGCGAGATCAGCGACGAGCACGACGAAGAGGTCAACGAGCAGATACACGAACAGCCGGACGGCAGCTTTGTGCTCGACGGCGGCCTTGCGGTCCGCGACCTGAACAAGCGGCTCGGGCTTCATTTGCCGATCTCTGAGGCCTACACGACGATCGCCGGCTTCCTGATGTCCGAGTCCGGCCAGATACTAGATGAAGGCGACCTTGTCCCATTTAATGGCCATACTTTCGAGGTTGAAAAAACAGCGAAACGCCGGATCATCAAGGTCCGAATGCGGGCGACCGTAAAGGCGGAGGCTCCGGAAGCCGATGCGGCACTCGCGGCCTAGCTTACGCAGGTAGACTTGACCAGATGGCCCCGGCGACGGGGCTTTTTGGTTTTAGGCCGAAATCGCGATAGATTACTTGCTTGCACTCATCCAAACCAATTCGGAGAAATTAACTTAATGAGCTTGATCGAACACGTCTGGGCAAGGGAGATCATGGACTCCCGCGGAAATCCGACCATCGAGGCGGAGGTGATACTTGAGGACGGCATAACTGGCCGTGCGGCGGTGCCGAGCGGCGCTTCGACCGGCGAGAACGAGGCCGTTGAACTTCGTGACGGCGACGACCTGCGTTACCTGGGCAAAGGCGTGCTGAAAGCGGTCGAGAATGTCATCGACAAGATCGGGCCGGAGATCGAGGGCCTTGATGTCCTTGATCAGACGGAGATCGACGAGACGATGATCGGGCTCGACGGTACCGCGAACAAATCGAATCTGGGTGCCAACGCCATGCTCGCTGTCTCGCTTGCGGCGGCTCGTGCTGCGGCCTCGGCACTCGAGATACCGCTTTACCGGTACATTGGCGGAGCCAATGCGCGGACGCTCCCCGTTCCGATGATGAACATCCTCAACGGCGGTGCCCACGCGGACAACAACGTCGATTTCCAGGAGTTCATGGTGATGCCGGTCGGAGCCGAAAGCTTTGCCGAGGGGTTGCGGATGGGAGCCGAGATATTTCACAACCTGAAAGGCGTTCTCAAATCGCGGGGATATTCGACCAGCGTCGGTGATGAAGGCGGCTTTGCTCCCAACTTGAGATCGAACGAAGAAGCGGTCGAGACGATTCTCGAGGCGATCGAAAAGGCCGGCTACATTGCCGGTGATAATGTGATGCTCGCACTCGACCCCGCTTCGAGCGAATTTTACATTGACGGCAAATACGTTTTCAAAAAGTCGGACAGACGCGAGCTTTCGTCGGACGAGATGGCCGCCTATTGGTCCGATTGGTGCGACCGCTACCCGATCATCTCGATCGAGGACGGAATGGCCGAGAACGACTGGGACGGCTGGAAGGCCCTGACAGCCTCGGTCGGTGACCGCGTTCAGCTTGTCGGCGACGACCTTTTTGTTACGAATGTCCGCTTTCTGCAGCGGGGAATTGAGGAAGGCGCGGCGAACTCGATCCTTATCAAGGTCAACCAGATCGGGACGCTGACGGAAACGCTTGATGCGATCGAGCTTGCACGGACCAATAATATGACGGCCGTTATCTCGCACCGCTCGGGCGAAACCGAGGACACGTTCATCGCCGATCTTGCGGTTGCCACCAATGCCGGGCAGATCAAGACCGGAAGCCTTTGCCGCAGCGACCGCATCGCGAAATACAACCAGCTTCTGCGGATCGAGGAAGACCTCGGCGATTCGGCACGCTACCCGGGCCGCAGGGCGTTCTATCAGATCAGCTAGTGGATATTCGAAAGGCTTTACTGGCGGAGCACTCGAAGCGGATGACAACGGCGATAACGGATCATGTCGCGGATGACGCCGGCCGATTTCGTGTTCTGGCAAGGCTTTTTCTCGGTCCCGATCCGCTGATCGCTCAGCGAGCCGGTTGGCCGCTCAGCAACGCGGTTGAGCGAAATCCCGAACTCGCGACACCGTACCTATCGGTTTTTGTCGATCAGCTAACTCGAAATGATGTTCACAACGCTGTAAAGCGAAACGTTGTTCGGCTGCTGCAGTTCGTTGACATTCCTGAACGGCTGCAGGGAAAGGTCTTCTCGCATTGCCTCGACCTGATCGCCGATCCGCGAGAGCCGATCGCGGTCAAGGCGTTTTCAATAACGGTCGCCGAACGTATCGCTCAGGCCGACCAGGCATTGGTCGATGAACTCAAGCTCGTTGCCGGGCCACTTGTAAAGAATGCGTCGCCCGGTCTGCGGGTTCGGCTGAGAAAGATGTTCCCTGAGCTGCGTTAGAGGGCCCATGACTATCTCGATCACAGAAGACATATCGAAGCTCGACATCGAGCTTATCCATCGATTTCTGGTCGAAGAGTCCTATTGGGCACGTGAGCGAACGCTTGAGCAAACCAAGACGGCGATCGAAAATTCGATGTGCTTCGGCGTTTACGATGGCGAGCGGCAGGTCGCCTTTGCCCGCGTCGTCAGCGACAAGGCCACATTCGCATACATAGGCGATGTTTTCGTGGTCGAAGGATATCGCGGCCGCGGCGTCAGCAAGATGCTGATGCAGTACATTGTCGAGCACCCCGAACTGCAGGGCCTTCGGCGATGGGTTCTTGCGACCCGCGATGCCCACGGGCTTTACGAACAGTTCGAATTCGCACCGCTCCGCCATCCCGAACGCTGGATGGAGAAAACGGCCCCGAACGCTTACTAAAAAACCTCTGGTAAAGGCACGCCGATTTCCGATATAATTTCATTAGCGGCGTTCCCACATGCGTCGCACTTTCCTGTAATTTTTTCGACCCTCGTTATCGCTGTTGCATCATTGCAGTAAGCGATCTACCTCAAAATGAACAAACCTCTCGAAAGGCCGCTTGCTCTTATCATCCTTGACGGATGGGGTTCCGCCGATGCTTCGGAAGCGAACGCCATCGCCGCCGCACACACGCCCTATTACGACGAGATCTGTCGCCGCTATCCGGAAACACGGCTTTCTGCCGCCGGTGAGGCGGTCGGGCTCGCCGCCAACGAGCCGGGCAATGCCGAACTCGGCCATATGAACATCGGTGCCGGCCGCGTCGTTCGAACGCCTGTTTCGAACATTCGCGAGGCGGTCCGCTCGGGCGCATACATGGAGAACGAGGTTCTCACCCGTGCCTTTGCCGAGGCAAAAGCCGCCAGACAGAAGGTCCACCTCGTCGGAATGATCAGCCAGGGCGACATTCACTCCTCGCAGGAAAATCTCTTTGCGATGATCCGAATGGCGAAGAAATTCGGGCTTGCCGATGTCTTTATTCACGGCATCTTAGATGGCCGCGATGAGCCGCCGCGAACGTCGGACGTGCTCGTCGAAGCGCTCGAGGTCAAACTCGCCGATTTCGGCATCGGCCGGATCGCATCGCTTTGCGGCCGGTTCTACGGAATGGACAGCAGCGAGAATTGGGAGCGGACTGCCCGCGCATTTACTATGCTGGTCCATGCCGAGGGCGAGCGGGCCGCGGACCCTGTGATGGCCGTTCGGAGTTCGTTCCTTCGCGGCATCTCGGATGAGTTCATCGCCCCGATCGTCTTCGAATCCTCACCCGGCGTGCCGGTCGCGACGGTTCAAAGCGGCGACCTTGTCATCTATTTTAATCACCGGCCCGATACGGCCCGCCAACTCGTCCGGGCGCTTTCCGTGCCGGATACCGGAATGATCACAGCCGCCTCAAAGCCCGAGGTCAACAGCGTTTGCCTTGCCGAATACGACCCGAACTTCGGGCTGCCGGTCGCTTTTCCGTCGCCGGTCATTGGCGGCGTTCTCGGCTCGGTCCTCGCGGCAAATCAGATCGCGAATTTCCGCATTTCCGAGTCCGATCGCTTTCCGCACGTCTCGCGATTTCTCGACTGCGGCGTCAGCGATGCCGCCGAGTTCGAGGTCGGAGTCGAGGTGCCTTCGCTTGAGGGCTTTGACCGTGCGGCCGAGCCCGAACTTCGCAGTTTCAAGATCACCGATCGCTTCATCAAGGCCGTTCACGAAGAACCCGGGAGCGTTTTCGTTCTTAACTTTCCGGCGCCGGGATTATTGGCCGAAACCGGCAGCTTTGAACGGACGGTCGAGGCCGTTCAGTATGTCGATACCTGTCTCGGCGGTGTCATTCGCCACCTGCGCAATGCAGGCGGAGCGGCCATCGTCACCGCGACCCACGGAAACTGCGAACAAATGACGGACGAGAGCGGCGAGCCCGATCGGAATGCCACCGTGAACCCGGTACCGTTCCATCTTGTCGATGACCTGGCTCAGGGCACGGCATTGCGGCCGGACGGCACGCTCGCCGATGTCGCACCGACGCTGCTCGCGATGGCCGGGCTTTCGAGCTCACCGGAGATGACCGGCAGCGATCTTCGCGCCTGAAAATTGCTCAAATTGATGAAGCCTCGCGCGCCCGATTTCGGACTGCGGGGCTTTTTCTCTATAATCGAGTTTTTCGTCCGCACGACAGGAACTAATGATAGAAGGCTACTTTGACGATACGGAAGAGCGCCGCAAGCAGCGGCAGAACGGCACAGGTTGGATAGAGGTGATCGTCGGATCGATGTTCTCGGGGAAATCCGAGGAGCTGATCCGCCGGCTAAACCGGGCACGAATCGCCCGGCAGAAGGTGCAGGTCTTCAAGCCGAAGATCGACGCCCGCTATTCACGCGAAGAGATCGCCTCGCACTCGGGCCAAACGCACACCTCGCTGCCGGTGACGACCGCCGCCGAGCTGCTTGCCGAGATCGAGCACGACACCCAGGTCGTCGGCATCGACGAAGGGCAGTTCTTTGACATGGAACTTGTCGAAGCGGTGAACCGCCTTGCGGCGGAAGGGAAGCGGGTGATCGTCGCGGGGCTTGATCAGGACTACACCGGCAGGCCGTTCGAGCCGATGCCGCAGCTTCTCTGCGTGGCGGAGTTCATCACAAAAACGCACGCCATCTGCGTAAAGTGCGGCTCAACGGCGAATTATTCACAGCGGACGGTCGAATCCGATGCACGGGTTGAGGTCGGTGCGGCAGATAAATACGAAGCCCGCTGCCGGAAGTGCTTCGTCCCGCACGCCGACGCACCAACGGCCGGATAGTCAATGGTGAATGGTGAATGGTGAATGGTGAATGGTGAATCGCCGTGTCAGTAGCCCGACCGTGAGGGAGGGCGCGTCGCAGTGACGAGTGGTGAGTGACGAGGGGCGAGCAGTAAATAGCGAATAGTGAATCGTGAATAGTGAATCGTGAATGATGAATGGTGGAGGTCGCAGGTTTATACCGGCTCTCTATTCACTATTCACCATTCACAATTCACCATTTTCCTTACCCCTTCGAGATCTTCATTGAGTACATAATGGCCGCGAAGGTGTCGCGTTTTTGGTCAAACTCATTCCCCTTGGTCGAGACCATGATGTTGAGTTGCTGGTTCTGGCCCTGATAGTTGCGGAAGGCGATCCACTGGTGCCGCCGCGGGCCGGTCTTATCTTCGGGCATTGCTTCGATCCACTCCACGCCCTTGATGCCGTCTATCTCAAGCCAGCGGACCTTTTCGTATTTGCCCTGTTTTAGCTGTTCGAGGGCCGAGTCGTACTGCGCCTTGAGGCTGACATCGGCCGGGAAGCTCGCCGGCAGCACGGAGATCGTCCCGATCAAGAAACCGACCGAAGGCGAGCCGTAGTTGAAGTTCTCCTTCTTCACATCCATCTTGTTCCAGCCGTTCGGCAGCCGCCATGAGATGTTCTGTTCATCCCATTTGGTTTCGGTCGCCGCATCGGCAATCGCCTTCTGGTCCGAGTTCAAAGAGGCCTTCTCCGCCTCGCCGTCCGCCGTTTTATCGGCTGACGTCGGCGTCGAACCGCCCGGTGCATCCGAACCGCTCTGCATCTGCTTGAGCCGGTCGCCGAGCCCGCAAAACGACAACGCGAAAAATAACATCCCAAATCCGAGCAATGACTTCATTATTGAACCTCCGGTAAATTGTTTGCTTTAAGGTGCGTGGTGGAAAATTACCCGCTATTGTCGGCCGAAACGCCCGAAAGGTCAAATTCCGGATAGAGTTGCGGAGTTGCAGAGTTTCAGAGTTTCAGAGTTTTAGAGTTGCGAAGTTGCTAAAGTTCCGAGTCCCGGCTTTAGCCGGCATTGTGAAGGCCCGCACGTAAGTAAGGGCGGTTCATCCGAAATCATTCTCCCGCCGTGGAATGAGGGGGCCCGCAAGCTGATTTGAGTCCTCGCTTTTGCCCGGCATTGCGAAGGCCCGCGTGTGTCAGAAGCCCGACCGTAAGGGAGGGCTCACGCCAAATGCGGAACGAAAGAATCACTCACTCACAAAGCGAGGTGTTTAAAAAGCGAGAAGGGCAATGATCACGTCTCCCACACCGTAACCCTCGCCCTTCTCTAATTCGTTGCTAGCCGGTTTTGGGGCCGGCCCGCAACGAACTAACTCGCGTTTCAACAAAAAAACCGTGAAACTAAACTCGGATTATACGCCGATTTTCGGCATCGTCAAGCACAAAATCGGTTTCGGCAGCGTGTTACGAAAAAATTAATTTTCGGCCCGATTTAAGGAAAAGGCAACCGGCGGGGCGTTCCGGTCGTAATCAAGTATAATCATTACAGCGATTACGAACATGCAGGAAGAACAAGCGACTCTACAAGCCAAAGGTGTCACAAAACGCTACGGCGATTTTACGGCGGTCGATGACCTCAGTTTTGAGGTGCGGCCGGGGCGTGTGTTCGGCTTTCTCGGGCCGAACGGTGCGGGTAAGACGACGACGATTCGGATGATAGTCGGCATTACCTTCCCGGACGAAGGGCAGATAAAGCTCTTCGGACAGCCGGTAACGACCGAAACGCAAGGCCGCATCGGCTATTTGCCCGAAGAACGCGGGCTTTACAAGAAGATGAAGGTCGTCGATCAGCTAAAGTACTTCGCTGCCCTAAAAGGCGTTTCGGGCCGCGAGGCCGAGCGGCGGATCGACTTCTGGCTTGAGCGGATGCAGCTTGCCGATTGGAAGAAAAAGAAGACGACCGACCTTTCAAAGGGAATGCAGCAGAAGATCCAGTTCATCGCGACGGTGCTGCACGACCCCGATCTGCTGATCCTCGATGAGCCCTTCTCCGGCCTCGACCCGGTCAACGTCGAGTTCCTCATCGATGTCATCAGCGAATTCCGCACCGGCGAAAAGACGATCATCTTCTCAACGCACCTGATGGAAACGGCCGAGCGGCTTTGCAGCGATATTTTGCTGATCAATAAGTCGCGGAAGGTGCTCTTCGGCAGCCTGCGTGAGATCAAGGAAAGTTACGGGCAAAACCTGATCGCTTTTCGCGGCGAAGGTGCCGGTGCGATCCTTGAGGACCGGGCGATGATCGACCGCGTCGTGACGCACGCCGACGAGCAGGAGTTGCACCTCGCCGAAGGCGTTGATGCACAGGACGTGCTCAGGCGGATGGTCGCCGCGGGCGTCTCGATCTCAAAATTTGAGAAGACCGAGCCCAGCCTCAACGACATCTTCATCGACCGGGTAAAGGGAGGAGATAACTCTGATGAATAGGTTCCTGGCCGTCGTCGTTCACGAATACAAAAAGGTCGTGCTCAAGTGGTCGTTCCTCGTCGGGACGCTGCTTTTGCCGGTGCTCGCGGGAGTATTTGCGTTCGTCCCGGCGATCATCTTTTCGCTCAAGGGCGAGCCGACGCGTATCGCTCTGGTGGACCGCTCGGGCACGGTCGCTCCTCGCCTGAAGGACAATCTTTCGGCCGATAAGATGGCCGAGCGTGCCCGCAAGGCAGCCGCGGACGCCGCTGTCGATATCACGCCCTCGCAGGATGAACAGCTCAAACGGACCTCGGCACAGCTTGTCGAATCGTTCATCTTTACCGACGTCGATCCGGCCGGCCGCTCGCTGGAGGAAATCCGCTCCGATTTGACCTCGCGCATAACTGCCGAAGAATTCGACGCATATCTGATCATTCCGCCGGACGTTAACGATACCGCGGCCGTTTATGAATTCCGCTCGCGGAAAGGTGCCGATTTCATTACCAACGATTCGCTTCGCGACGCGCTTAACAGCGCCGTCCGTTCGCAGCGGCTGGCCGAGGCAAACATCAGCGAAGAGCGGCTTGCCGCGATCGGGAAGCCGGTCGTAATGGACGCGAAAGGGCTCGATGACCGCGGCGGTGAGAAGGACACGACCGGGCTTATGATCGCCTCATTCGTCATCGGGCTGATGATCTACATTACGCTCGCCATCTATGGCCAGGCGATAATGGGAGCCGTTGTCGAGGAAAAAGAGACGCGGATCTCCGAGATACTTTTCTCATCGGCACGTCCGTTCACGCTTCTTTTTGGCAAGCTCGTCGGGGTTGGCCTCGCGGGGTTGACCCAGCTCGCTATCTGGATCGTAAGCGCCGCCGCCTTGCTCGCTTTTCTGGCATTGCAGACGGATCTGTCGCAGCTCGTCGGCGCGGTGCCGGAGATATCGCTGCTGATGATCTTCTACTTCCTCATCTACTTTCTCATCGGCTATTTTATCTATGCGTCGATCTTTGCACTGATCGGTTCGGTCGTCACATCGCTTCAGGAAGGCGGCCAGTTCGCCTTTCCGCCGGTGATGCTTTTGCTCGTCGCGTTCTATTTCAGCCTCGCGGTCATCCGCGACCCGAACTCGACGCTCTCATTCTGGGTCTCGATCGCACCGTTCTTTGCACCGATAACAATGCCGATCCGCATCATGGCCGAGACGCCGCCTTTTTGGCAGATCGCACTTTCGATCGGCATCAATGTGCTCGCGATAGCAGGGCTCGTTTGGCTTGCCTCGCGCGTCTATCGCGTCGGGATGCTGATGTACGGTAAGCGTGCGACGATCCCCGAGATCTGGAAGTGGATCCGCTACGCCTGATCAAATGATCGAAACTGAAAAGAAATACCGGCTGCCCGCCGAACTGCGTGCCGAGGTCGAAAAGCGGCTGGCCGAGTTCGGCGCCGAATATCTTGGCGAGGACGCGGAGGAAAACATCATTCTCGGCGGCGGCCCGCTTGCGGATCTTAACTCAGTGATGCGGATCCGAAAGACGCCGGAACGCACGATACTTACGTTCAAGAAACGGCTTCCCGGCGTCTCCGACGTAAAGCAGCAGATCGAGGAAGAGACCGAGATCGCCGATGGCGAAGCGATGGAGCGGGTGCTCGCGGCGATCGGCATAACGCGAAAGCTCGTTTACGAAAAGCGGCGGCGGAAGTGGCAGTTCCGCTCGACCGAAACGGTCATTGACGAACTCCCGTTCGGGCTCTTTATGGAGATCGAGGGCCCGCTGACCGCGATCCGCGAGGCCGAGATGCTGCTTGAGATCGACACGCTCGAAGCCGAGAATAAGACCTATCCGCGATTGACCGCCGAGCTTGGACGCGAGTCGGACGGCGTTATCGAATCACGATTCTGAATACATACCTTGGAGGAAATTATGAAAAAACTCATTGCGCTGAGTGCGCTTGCAATTCTCTCGGCCGCCTGCGGGCAGGCCGCAAATGAAACGGCCAAGAACGCCGCTCCGGCACCGAACCCGGCGGCGACCACATCGAAACCGGTGATGACCGACCCGCAACCGGCTACGCCCGCGGGCCAACCGGTGACACAGGAGGTTGAGGTAAAGTTTGCCGAAAAGCTGCCCGATGGCTGGACGTTCACCGACCCCAAAAAGGAAGGCCCGGCATCGGACATGAAAATAACGAACGGCCGGCTCGTGCTGCCGATACCCAGCGGCCGCGACCTTTACGCCGATAACCTGACCGCACCTCGCGTTACGAAGGCGATCAAAGGCGATTTTCAGATCGATACCCGCGTAAAGTTCTCGCCGAAGCAGGACTATCAGGGAGCCGGGATCGTCGTTTTTGGCGGAAAGGATCAGTACCTCAGGCTTGAGCGTGCATTTGGCGGAACGGGCGGCGGTGAAGGCGGCATCCGCCTCGATGTCCGCAAGGGCGACCAGTATTATCCGCTCTCAACGCCGCAGGACATCGCCACCGATGCCGATGAGGTCGAGCTCAGGCTGATGCGGAAAGGGAACCGGTTCTCGGCTTACTGGCGGCTCAACGAAGAGGCCGAGTGGCGTGAGGTCGGGCAGGTCGAGCTTGCCTACGGCGAGAGTGTCGAGGTCGGTTTGCTCGGCTGCAATACGGGCGATGACACCGTCGCCGAGTTCTCGTTCATCAAACTCGCACCGGTCAGATCGGCTTAGGCTTTTACCGGGAAACGGGCAAGCGGTTCGGAGCTTCAATGGAGCTACGAGCCGCTTTGTTTTGTCAGTTCGAGGATCAGCGCGACCAGCGGTTCCGGGTCGAAAGGCTTGGTCGCGTATCGCTGAAACCCTGCAGCAAGAGCTTCATCGCGGCTTTGCTCGGAGGTGAAAGCGCTGAGGGCGATCGCCGGGATCGCTCCGCCCGAGTCTGCATCGAGCGAACGAAGCCGCGAAATGAATGAAAGCCCGTCCTCGCCGGGCATCGCAAGGTCCGAAATGATCAGTTCCGGAAGGCGGCCGTTCGAGCCGTTGAGGATCGCGGTCGCCTGTTTTGTGTCCATCGCGGCATGGATATCGGCCCCGTTCTGTTGAAGGAAGAGCTGGAGCACCTCCCGGGAATCCGGGTCATCCTCAACTATGAGTATCTTAAGCCCGTCGAGCCTGCGTGCATCCGGCCGTGCCTGTTCGCCGGTTGATACCGCTGCAGGTGCGTCCTTGAGCGGCAGCCGGACCGTAAACGCGGAACCGCGGCCCGGTCCGTCGCTCTCTGCCGTTATCGTCCCGCCGTGCCGTTCGGCAAGTATCTTTGCGATCGAAAGCCCAAGCCCGAACCCGGCGCTGTTCTTGCCGCTCTCAGATTGCCCTTGTGAGAACTGGCGAAAGATCGCCGTCAGAGCGTCGGCCTTGATGCCTTGTCCTGTGTCGGCGATTCGGACCGTCGCAGTGCTGTCGTCCGAGGTCAATTCGACGGAGACCTTGCCGCCCGGCTCGGTGAACTTGATGGCGTTCGAAATGATGTTGCCGAAAACCTGCTGCAGACGGTTCGCATCGGCGAAAACTACAAGGTCTTCGCGGTCGGCCGAAAATGTGAACTCGAGTTCCCGCGAGGTCGCCGCCGGCTGATGTGCCTGAACGGCGCCGCGGACAAGCTTGAACAGATCGGTCGGGCGATACTCAAGCCTTAGCTTGCCTGACGCGACGCGGGCCGAATCGACGAGGTCGTTGATCAGCTTTGCCTGCACCTGAGCACTTCTCTCGATCGTTTCAAGCGCGTTCCGCCGCGTCTCGTCGTCGACTTCCTTGGACAAGAGTATCTTCGACCAACCCATTATCGCGTTCAGCGGAGCACGGAGTTCGTGCGAGACGAGCGTCAGGAAAAAGTCCTTCGCCCGATTGGCCTCGGTCGCCTCTTCGCGTGCCTTGCGTTCGCGTTCGTAGATCTTCGAAAGCTCCTCGGCGGCGGTCTTTTCGGCGGTTATTTGCCGCAGCTTGCCGAGAATTCGCGGCCCGGAATTTTCGCCGGCGCCAACTATCTTACCCAAGGCTTGTATCCACTGCGTCTTGCCGTCCGGATAAACAACGCGAAATTCCTGGTCGAACCTGCCGGGGCGATTTTCAGCGTCTTTGATAAAGGCAGCGATCCGTTGCCGGTCATCCGGATGGATCGCTGAAATAAAGGCCTCGTATTCAAGCGGTTCGTAGGGCGACATCCCGAGCAGTTCATTCGTCCGCGGGATTGAGCGGGCCCGTCCGCTTTCAATGTCCCACACGAAAAGCCCGGCTCCGGCGGCTCCGGCGGCCTCGGTGAGTTCGGCATAATGGCCCGTTTCCTCGTCGTGAAATTCCGTATCCGACCGGCGGCCGGCAACGATCGCCATCGGGCCGTTCTCACGTGCATTGACCGGAAACAGGAAAAGCTCGATGGGAACGCTTTGGTTCACACCGAGCCTGAAATCGAGGACAAGACGACGCTGTGTTCCGGCCAATGCGTCGGCAACAGCCGCGGCAAGCAGAGCAGAAGTGTTCTCGGTCGATTGCCAAAAGACCGTCTCCGAGAGGACCTGGCCGGCCAGAAGAGCCGGGTCCGACTTTGTCTTCTCGAAAATGGTGCCGTTCATCGAGACGACACGCCCTTCTGCACCGATCAAGCCACAGAGATCAAAAGCTTCCGCGAAGAGCGGCCCGAAAAGGCCGCCCGGAAGCATTTGTCCGAGGACATCATTGATCTCTGCAGCGGGCCGTGCGTCCATTGAAAATTTTTAAGGGGCGTTCCGGCGAGGTTAAGCGACCGCCGAAACACCCCAATTGTAACCTAAACGGCACGCCGGCCGGTAAGCAGCCTAATTACAAAAACTACGAGTGCGACGAGAAGCAGGGTATGAAGAACACCGCCAAAGGTCGAACCGCTGATCATGCCAACAAGCCAAAGAAGTAAAACGATAACAATGATAGTTTCAAGCATAGTTCCTCCGTATTCAAAAATCACGTTTCTCGTGTGGACACGCCGGAGGTAGTTTCAATCGGCGTGCCAGATGCCGCCGTAGTGCGTTTTTCAAGCAGACCGGCGAATTTGGCGCGGCAGAACGAACCCAGCTAGGTATTTTCGCATCAAAAACATACACTAATGCGTATCGCTTCAGGACGTGATATTTCGAGACATTCGACGCCAATAGCGGCTGTATGGAAGTAAAACACAAATGATGGCGTGTCATTCAAATGGGTTACGGAAATGACCGTGTTTATTGGGCTCGATGGCACAGACCTTGCAAACTTATCCGGCAGATAATTTCGATTGGCGAGGGCAGCACGCTAGCGACGCTCTCGAATACTAGGTCAATAAATGCATTCTATGGGACTTAAAGCACTTGTAATCGACGACGATACCGTTACACTCGACCTCCTGAGTTTTCAGCTTAAGGACGAAGGCTTTGAAACGGCGACGGCCGTCTCGGGCGTCAAGGGCCTCGACCACATAAAGACCGACGAGTTCGACGTTATTCTCACGGACCTTAACCTGCCGGATATCAACGGCATCGACCTGATCAAGCAAGCAAAGCTTATCTCGCCGGATACCGAGATCATCATCATCACCGGATATGACCGGGCTGAGAAGGCGATCGAAGCGACACGCGTCGGTGCCTTCGGCTATCGCGTGAAGCCGCTTAATCTCGAGGACCTGATGCTCGACGTCCGCAATGCGGTCGAATCCAAACGGCAAGCCGTGATCAACCGCAAGCAGGCCGCTGAGATCAAGGAACTCCGGACAAAGCTGACCAGCCGAAACTCGTATGAAGGTATCATCGGTGGCTCGCGGGCGATGCAGAACATTTACGAGATAATCGAGAACGTCGCCGAATCAGACGCGAACATACTGATTCTCGGCGAATCCGGCACGGGTAAAGAGGTGATCGCAAACGCCATCCATTACAAGAGCCATCGGTCGGACGAAGCTTTCGTTAAGGTCAACTGCTCGGCATTGCCGAAGGAGTTGATCGAATCGCAGCTTTTCGGCCATGTTAAGGGGGCTTTCACGGGAGCGAACGCGGACAAGATCGGGTTTATCGGCCAATCGAACCGCGGCAGCCTGATGCTGGACGAGATCGGCGAAATGCCCATCGACCTTCAGCCAAAACTCTTGCGCGTGCTTCAGGAAAAGGTCTACTACCGCGTCGGCAGCGACCGGCCGCAGGACGCCGATTTCCGTCTCATCGCGGCGACCAACCGCGACCCATTTGAGGCGATCCAGGAAGGCAATCTCCGCGAGGATCTTTATTACCGCATCAACACCATCGAGATACGGATCCCGCCGCTGCGGGAACGTACGGAGGACATCCCGATGCTCGCCGAGCATTTCCTGCGCATCTATTCGGAGAAGTATCGGCGTCCGGATGCTGAGTTCTCGCAATCGGCGTACGACCAGATGCTCCATTACAGTTGGCGGGGAAACGTCCGCGAACTCCAGAATGCAGTCGAGCGGGCAGTGCTGCTCAGCAAGTCGGGCAGGATCACGGCACTCGATATTCCCGGCGGGATCGGTGCTGAGGCCGAAGAAGCGATGATCGGCGGGCAAACATATCCGGCCACGAATGGAAACGGTGCGGCTCATTTCTCGCGAGCACAGCTCGGACCCGAAGACCTTATGCGCGAGGCCGGTGCTGCGATAGTTGAAAGCCTGCCGGACCCGGAAGACGGAAAGTCCAACGATGACATCTTCGAAGGTATCGAGCGTGAGGTCGTGACCGCCGCTCTCAAACGCACCAAGGGAAACAAACAGGCGGCCGCAAACCTGCTCGGGCTCTATCGGCCGCGGCTTTACGGAATGATAAAACGCCACGGCCTTGAGGTCTGATCGAACGCAAAAATGCCGGGTG
This sequence comes from Acidobacteriota bacterium, assembly GCA_019639235.1. Taxonomy (GTDB): domain Bacteria; phylum Acidobacteriota; class Blastocatellia; order Pyrinomonadales; family Pyrinomonadaceae; genus OLB17. The sequence continues at coordinate 29,061 of JAHBSG010000021.1, forward strand.
CAAAGCCCGGCATTCTTTTTCCCCCTTGTTCAATTCAACTAGCGGCTGTTAGTAACGCCCGGTACCGAGACCTCAACGTCAACCTCATGCTTTTTCTTCCCGCTTAGGATGCCGCCGTAATACAAAGCACCCGCCACCATTCCAACAATAATGATCATAGCCACTGCCCAAATAAGATTGTTCGCTACACTTTTTCCTTCTGACATATAAAGGTTCCTCCCTAAGTAAAAACATCGATCTGAAAACTACACTGGGATATTCAGCAAGCACCGTGCCAGTCGGCACAGCAACTCTTGCTCAGAAAAATCTATTGTGGATTCGGGCAAAACTGTGCAAAGATAGGGGAGTTCCGAACAATTTTTAATCAGACAAAAGGAGAAAGGTCTATGTTCAGCGCTATCGGTACTGTCATTGTCGGTTTGATCGTGGGCATCATCGCCCGGTTTTTGCTGCCCGGTAAAGAGGCCCTGCCCGATGGCCTTACCGGCATTCTTCTTACGGTCGTGGTCGGCATCGCGGGTGCGTTTCTCGGTACCTTCATAGGCGGAGCTCTTTGGGGCGGAGCCAATTATGCCGCCGGGTGGATCATGTCCATTGTCGGTGCCGTGATCCTGCTTCTTCTTTTGAGGCTCGTATTTGGTGCCAAGGCTCAATAGTTTGGTCGAAATCTAAAAGATAGAAAGGCTCCGCCTCGTGCGGGGCTTTTTGTTTTTCATGGCAGCGGGAGAGAAGTTGTGGAAGCCCGGCCCGATTGGCGCTTTTATCGGGACACGCAGAAAAGGCCATAAGTTTCCACGCTCCGTTGCGCGTGGATCAGGAAAGGCGGACGGCATTTTTGAAGAGAGGTGCCGGCCGTCTTTCCGCGCTTTGTCGCCTCAAAAATAGGTGTGACGCCTGTCACTTGACCCAAGGCGTAGAATAGAGATAGGAAGCCGAAAACTTTTCGGCGAAGGAGGTAAACATCATGCGAACCCATCACAAAATTATCATTGCAACACTAATTATGGCGTTCGCCTGCGTTTCCGCGTTTGCCCAGGGTGGGCAACGCGACACATATACCGGAACGATCATAAGTTTTGGGACGGGATTGAGTACACGAACGACGACCGCTACGTTTACGCTTGATCTTCGGGGGCGTACGACAGATGAGCAGGCGGCTCGCTTCTTGGCCGTTTTGGCCGAGGGCGGCCAGGACACACTTCTAAAGGAGTTGAATGACGAGGATCTCGGTTCTTTCTCGGTTGGCGGCCGGCTCGGCCGGACGATCAACGCCGTTAGGGTTAGAGAGGTCGACGGAAAGATCCGCGTTTTCGCGGTCTTCGAACGCTGGATAAGGTTCGCGGAACTAAGAGGCGGATACAACTCGGTAGATTATCCGTTCGGGATCATCGAGCTTTTCATCGACCCAAAGACCGGCCGCGGTGAAGGAACTTATATCGCAGCGGCAAAGGTTCGCTGGAAACGCGACTCGAAGGACGGGGAATACCACGTTGAGATCGAGAATTTCGCGACGTTCCCGGCCCGGTTGATGGGCGTAATGAAACGAAAATAGCCGGGTTCAGCTTGCTGCGTCGGCCGATTCGGGTGGGAGTTCCATTCGGATAAGGCCGTCGAACTGGACGTTATAGCCGACACCTTTAACAGGAACCGACATCTCTTCGTCGGTCTTGCCCTCGGCGTTTGCTATGCCGATGCTGGCAAAATAGCAGGAAGCTCCATGGGCTTTCGCATGGCGGACAAGCGTTTCGAACGCTTCCATTCCTTCCTCAAACCGTCCGCGTTTGGGGTGAACATCGGTGCGGACGACAAAGAAGGCGAGTTCGCCTTCTTTTTTTGCGACCAATTGGGGCTCGGTGCGGATATCTGCCAGGACGTCCGCTGAGTCGATCACCCAGCCGTCCTTTTCGAGCTGTTTGTAGAGAATTTCGACACCAAAAGCATGGATGTCCGCCGGTGTCATCAGTTCACGTTCTTCCATTGTTTTAATCGTAACGTTCGCGGGCTTTGCGGCAAAGCCGCGGCCGATGCTTCACGCCCAAAATTCCACGTTTTGAGGAGACTCAATTCTTTCTTGACTTATTTCTAACTTAGCTCTATTTTCATTCCACTGCTCATTTCATTGCATTGCGCCCGCGTTTGGCCGGAGAAGCCGTAAGTGTCCGTCTTTTGGGAACTTCCGGTGGCTATCCTACCGGCGATCGCCGGGCTACCATCAGGTTCCGAAAGTGATCGCAAAACGCACCTCGGAACTGTTTCGTTGACCTTTTCTTTTGGAGGAGAAAATGAAAGAAGTTTCAGGTTTTTTCAAACACTACAGATCGATCGCGGTGGCGGTTACGCTTGCCGTGTTCTTCGCGATCGGGCTTGGTGTTAATGTCGCCGAACCCGTTTCGGCAAATAAAAATAGGGCCGAAATGGCTGAAGTTCAGCCTGCGGTCGGTGCCAATGTGGTCGTGAACCCGGGCAACGGGCAATACTCGACCCTGACCGCCGCATTCGACGCGATCAATGCAGGTACTCATACCGGCGCCGTGACCGTCACGATCTTTTCGAACACTACCGAGCCCGGATCTGCTGTCCTCAACTCGAGCGGAGCCGGTGCGGCATCTTACACCTCTGTGACGATACAGCCCGGAAGCGACAATGTGACCGTCGCCGGGCCAAGTCTTCAAGGCCGCGGACTCATCGAACTTAACGGTGCTGACAATGTAACGATCGACGGCGACAATCCGAATACTGCCGGTACGAACCGAAACCTTACTCTTCAAAACACGGCAGCGAACACCGTTACGTTCACTTCGGTCATCCGCGTGGCTCTGAACACGACAACCGTAACGAACGCTGACTTCAATTCGTTTCGTAATCTGAATGTGGTCGGGAGTGCGACTGGGCAGAACGTATCGACCGCCACGTCAACGACCGGTCCGCAGAACACGACGTTCGGAATCGTTATTGGACCGAATGCATCGGGAGCCACGACAGCCCCGACGGCGCTTACATCCGTGACCGGAAACATTGGAGCCGGAACAACTGTCGCCAACCTTGAGATCGAGAACAACCGTATCGTAACCGCTGCGCGTGGCGTATCGATCAATTCTTCTGCGGCAACGGTACTTTTGGGACTGGAGATCACGTTGAACCAAATCGGAAATCCGGTCGCAGGCGAGGCTGACCAGGTAACGGCTGCCGGAATTACGGTAGGTGGTTCGACCAGTGCTTTGATCAGCGAGAACACGGTCTATCTTGAGGGCTATGTCGCTTCAAGCGCGGCGAATCACGGTATAGCGGTCGGTGTTCTGAGCGCTACAGCAACTGAAGCGGTTATCGAGAACAACCGTGTGAACCGCGTAAAGAACAACAATCCTGCAACCTGGTCTGCTTGGGGAATTACTCTCGGCGGCGGTAATGGCCACGCTGTCCGGAACAACTTCGTCTCAAATGTGATCAACGATCAGACCGCCGGAACCGGTGGCTTTGGTACTACGTTCGGTGCCTATGGTATTCGCATCGCCTCGGGAACCGGGCACTTCGTTTATCACAACTCTGTTCACCTTTCCGGAAACATGGGCGGAACGACCAGCACGAACCTCACGGCCGCGTTCGTCATGACCGCGACGACACAAACGGGCGTTGATGTTCGAAATAACCTTTTCTCGAACCAGATAGCCGGCGGAAATCCGGCCGGTACGCGAAATACGGTCATCTATCTCCCGCCAAGTGCGACGAGCGCGATGAACCTGACGATGAACAACAACGGTATGTTTGCGGGCAGCGACGCGCTCAACACGCTCGGCCAATCCGGAACTACGTTTGCGACAAGCGTCAATTTTACTGTCGCAGACTTTAACCCTTCCACAACCACCCCTGCGACGAATTTAAGAGCTTATACGAGCACACTTTCGGCCGCGGGCACGAACGACAATGCGTCGTTCGCATTTACCGGAGCACCGCCGATCGTCAGCAATACGGACCTTCACATTCCGGATGGAACGGCGACACCGCTTGAATCACGAGGCACCGGTGTCAGTGTTGGAGCCGACATCGATGGGCAGGCCCGTAACGTAACGACGCCGGATATCGGTGCAGACGAATTTGCGGGTGTGTTTGTTACAGATTTCCTCCCGCCGTCACAGACCTACACGCCGTTCGGTAACACCGCGCAGACCACGAATCGTGTTCTTACGGTGACAATGACCGACGAAACCGGTGTGCCGACCGCCGGCGGTACGGTACCGCGGATCTATTTCCGTAAGAACGCGGGCTCGTATTTTTCGACCGCTTGTGCTTTGACCGGCGGTACCGGAACGAACGGAACCTGGGACTGCACGATCGACGTCGCGCTTCTGGGTGGAGTAGTTCTCGGCGATACGGTCTCTTACTTCACCATCGCTCAGGACACGGCTACACCGATCAATGTCGGAACCAATCCGGGCGGCGGAACAGCCACGGACGTTAACACCGTAACGAATCCTCCGGGAACGCCGAACAGCTACCTGATCGTCGGAGCACTACCGGCAACGGTCAACGTCGGCACGGGTGAGACATTCACATCGCTTACCAATGCAGGCGGCCTCTTTGAGGCTTTGAACAGCGGCTTTACGCTCGCCGGGAACACGACGATCCTCATCACAACCGATCTAACAGCAGAAACCGGTGCGGTCGGCCTTAACGAGTTCGCCGAGGACGGCCCGGGCGGTTATACGCTGACGATCCGGCCTTCGGGCGGTGCTCGTGTGATCAGCGGATCCGGTGCGACGAGCAACGGGTTGATCAACCTCAATGGAACGGATCGATTGGTCATCGATGGTTCGCTCACACCGGGCGGAACGACTCGCGACCTGACGATCACGAACAATCAAACCGGAACTTCCACGGTCATTTGGTTCAAGACGATCGGGACCAACGGCTGCAACAACAACGTTATCCGAAACACCATCATCAACGGTGGTCCGGGGCCAAACTCGACTTCGACCGCCGGCATCCTTACCGGCAGCAGCACGACCATCGGCAATGACGGTTCGGCGCCGCAAAACAACAACACCATACAGAACAACTGGATCTATCGCGTCCAGAATTCGCTCTATGTTCGCGGCGGAACGGCCGCAAACATCGATGAGGGCTGGACCATTATCGGCAATACGCTCGGTTCGAATGATGCCAACGACAACAACATTTTCCGCGGTATGTTGATCGGTAACTCGAACAACTTCATCGTTGCGAACAATACGGTCAACGGAATTCGCTCAACCGCCACGACCACGGCGGCGATGAGCGGAATTCAGGTCGGTTTGGTTGCGACCAACGGCGTTGTTGCGAACAACGTGATACGAAACATCAAGAACGTGAGCTCCAGCGGCACGGGTGCATTCGGTATTTCGGTCATCGCTACCTCCACGGCATCAAACGTCTCGATCACGAACAACATGATCGACGACATAGCGGCAAATGGCTCGGCAACCGTTGCGAGCAATGGCCACGGCATCTCGATCACAGGCGGTTCGGGCTGGAATGTTTACTACAACTCGGTGAACATGGGCACGAATCAGGCATCGGGAACCACATCGGCGATGTTCGTTTCGGCGGCGGTAACGGCGGCGGGAGCGGTAAATGCTAGGAACAACATCCTTGCAAATACGCAGACCTCGGGGGCGACCCGCTTTAGCGTTTACAGCCTTGCTCCGGCAAGCATCTTCGGTACGATCAACAATAACAACTACTTCTCATCCGAGAACGTAGGGTTCATTGGCGGTTCGGCCCGGGTGACGCTTGGCGACTGGCAGACGGCCACAACGCAGGACGCTAACTCGGTGGCGGTCGATCCGCTCTTCGTTTCGGCGAGCGATCTGCACCTCACGGCGAGCAGCCCGATGATCGGAGCCGCGGCACCGATCGCCGGCATCACGACCGACATCGACGGCCAGACTCGCGACGCGGCGACACCGGACATCGGCGCCGACGAGTTCGTCTCAACCGCTCCGGGGCCGCCGGCGGTAATCTCCGGGCAGGTGACGGACGCAGCCCAGAACGGACTCGCGTTCGTTATGGTCACGCTGAGCGGGCCCGCGTTCGGGGATGTTGGCTTCACCGTTATGACCAACAGCTTCGGCCGGTTCACTTTCCCGGCGGTGCCGACGAATGTTACCTACACGGTAACGGTCTCGAACCCGCGGCGTTACGTTTTCGCCAATCCTTCGCAGCAGATCAACCTGCAGGGAGACGTCGATAACGTTAACTTCATCGGCAGCGAACCCTAGTTCGCGGCCAATTCATTAACCCGAGGGGCGGAGCGATCCGCCCCTTTTTTATTTGGAGATACCTGAACGAAGCTCGTTGATGAGGGCGTCAAATTCCTGGTCGCCGGCGAGGAAGCGATATTCCGGATCGTGAAGAATTTGCAGAAGCCATGGGTCGCGGACCTTGAGCGATTCCCGAAGCCACTTCATCGTGTTCTCCCGATCCTTCGCAAATGCCGCGACCAAAGCGATGTTGGAAGGCGGAAAATATTTTTCTGCGTAGCGGCTTTCCAGCGCCTCTCGCCATTCGCGAAGCCCGGCATCTCGCTGGCCGCTATCGAACTTGGCGCGTACCGCATCAACCAGTTCGGAATTGCCTTCGTCGATCGCGAATGCCGTGAAGTACTCGTTCATCGAGGCCTCGACATCGTTGCGCAAAAAGTAGATGGTGCCGAGATACCAGTGCGGAAGGCTAAAATCCGGGGCCGTCCTTATGACATTAAGAAGTACGCTTTCCGCTTGTTGAAGGTCGCCCGAGAGCATCAAGTTGTAGGCAATGTTCGTCTGGCCGATGCGAGATGTCGGGTCGAGTTCCTCAGCCTTCCTTAGCTGAACAAGCCCTTCCTCAGTGCGTCCGGCAACCGAGAGCATCCAGCCGAAACGAAGCCGCGGGGTCGCATCTCGCGGCGAAAGTTCGATCGCACGAGCAAAGTCCGCTTCCGTCGCGGCCCAATCGCGGTCGTGCAAAAAGGCGATCGAAGCTCTCGCTGAAAATGCCTCCGAAAGCGTCGGTTTTAACGCCAGGGCCCGCTCGACGGCCGCCCGAGCTTCCGGTACCGACGTCGTGGCGGGCTTGTAGCCGTAGTCGTAAAACCCCAAATGAACATCGGCAATGCCCGCGTGTGCCTCAGCGAACCGTGGATCAAGACTGACCGCCTGCTCAAAATACGCAAGGGCCTTTTGAAATCCATCAAGATTTCGGCGGCTCCAATGGTAACGGCCGCGGAGGTACGCCTGATATGCCTCGCTGTTCGCGGTCATCTTTTCATGAAGACGCGCGAACTGCTCGTCAGAGACATGTGCGACAAGCGCTCGTGCGGTAAGGTCCGCCACACTGTCCTGAATACTGAACAGATCGTTGCCCGAGAAGACAAATGATTGTTCCCAAAGCTGCTTCCCATCAGCAACGTTCAATAGCTGTGCACTTATTCGGTTTTCCCCGTCCGAAGGCTGAAGCTTCCAATCGACGATCGCGTCAACCCCGAGCTTTCGCCCGATCGCAAAGGAATCGCTTTCGCCTTCAGCCGCGGTCAGCGTCGAACCGAGAGGACGGACGACCAAACCCTCGGCACGTCCCAATTGGCGGATCAACGCATCGGTCAAGCCGAGTGTCAGCGAATTATCGACATTCGCTCCGGAAAGATCCTTGAGAGGCATTACGGCTATTGTGCGCTGGTTATTTAATGGCTGTGGTCGTGTGAAATACCAGCCAGCACCGGCGACGAAGACAGCAAGCAGGAACAAAAGTGCGACGCTGAGTGGCTTTCGAAATGGATGGTAAGTTCGGGCCGGCAGTGCACGGCCGGGGTCGATCATCGCTCCGGCGTCGTCGCTTTCTTCGATCCACTCTTCGCTGACCGTTCTGCGCTCGAGCACCACCTCGGCAAACTGGTTCGGCCGGCTAAGAGCGGTTTCGCTCTCCTTTACCTCAGCAACAAAACGAAATCCGCGGCGGGGAACCGTTTCTACAAAGACCGTGTCAGGCTCATAGGCCGCCAGCGTCTTCCTGAGTTGCGAAATGGTGTAGGAAAGTGCGTTGTCCTCAACGAAGGTGTCTTGCCAAACGGCTGAGAAGATCTCGTCCTTGGAAACGATCCGCTCGCGGTTCGTGACCAGATAGGCAAGCACCTGATAGACCCGCGGGGCAAGCCGGACGACGGCCCCGGAATGCGTTAAAAGTCCTGAGGAAACGTCGAGGGAAAACCCTGAGAACGTATATAACTCCCGTTGTGTCAGCGATTTACCGTTTCCTTCCAAATTGCTCACAATTTGCTCAGACTTCCCTCAAGACTCGTATTCGAAACGCCGATATTATAGCAAAAATCGCCGAAACGCCCAGAAAAAATGAGCCCGATAAGAAGAGTTTACAGACGCGTAACAACGACCGAACGGGTCGTCATCTATCACAATGACAGCCCGCCGACAGAAGCGGCCGCCGAGCGATTCATCTCCGAAGTGACGGTCGAGCCGATGGTTGTGGAACCTGAGCCTTATGCGCCGCTGCAGCTTACCGCGGGCAATACCGATGTTGAAAATGAGGATGGAACAAATGATTAAAAAGCCTATCGTGATAATTCTTGCACTGATATTCGCCGCTTCCGGAACCGCCCTCGGGCAAACGAGTGCCTTCACCTTTCAGGGCAAGCTGACGGACACTTCGCTCCCGGCAAATGGGCCGTACGACCTGGTTTTCAGGCTGTTTGATTCCGCCGAGGCCGGCACGCAGATCGGGCCGGACATTACCATCGAGGACGTAAATGTTTCCGGCGGGCTGTTTACTGTAACGCTGAATTTTGGACAAGCCGCATTCTCGATCGGCGATCCGAGATTTATCCAAGTTAGCGTCAGGCAGGGAGCAAGCACCGAGGCCTTTACGGAACTGACACCTCGGCAGGAGATAACCAGTTCACCCTTCGCGATCAAAAGCCGGAAGGCAGACGAGGCCGACACAGCGGCCAATGCAGCGAATGCCGACAATGCCGTGAATGCCGCAAACGCTGCAAACGCTGCAAACGCCGCACAGCTCGGCGGTATCGCCGCAGATCAATACGTTGTCACGACCGACCCGCGAATGTCCGACGAACGCCCGCCGGCTCCCGGAAGCTCGAATTACATTCGGAATTCGACGTCGCCGACTTCGGGCAGCTTCAATATAAGTGGAAGTGGGAGTGCAGCCGGTGGGTTCGACAGCACTTTTGGCGGTTATCGTTCAAGAGGCATTAGAGTGCTAGACGCCAGTTCTGTTGATGTTTTTCTTGGCAATAATACTTTTCCAAACGGTTTTCAAAACGCCTTCGGAGCCACAATGCTTGGAGCAGAGACCGGCTTCACAAGCGGCGGTGGAATTGGTCGGTTTAACGCGACTGCAGTCGGCTTTCGCGCCTTTGTAGCCGCAGACAACTCGGTCGTTCTCGGTAGCATAAACGGGGTCAATGGTGCGACGTCGGATACGAACGTTGGTATCGGCACGACCGTGCCGTCCCAGCGACTGCATGTGGTTGGGAATAGTCTGTTCAATGGCAATGCCACGGTATCCGGAAATACTACGCTCAGCGGCAATGCCTCAGTATCCGGGAACGCCACGTTCAGCAGTAATGTCGGTATTGGTACGAGTACTCCGTCCAGTGCTTTGCATGTCAACGGAGCGATCCTCGTTACCGGTCCGCGAACCTCGACGCCCTCGGGGAATGCGATGACCTTAAGCAGCGATGCGACCGCCGATACGATCCAGTCGTTCGGAAATCGGCCGCTGTCGTTCAACCCTGCTGGAAATAACGTCGGTATCGGTACAAATGACCCGACGGCAAGGCTGGACGTCAACGGAGTAGTCCGAGTCAGAACACTCGGCTCGGCGGGCTCGGACAGCCTTTGCCGCAACGCAAGCGGCCAGATATCGAGCTGCAGTTCCAGCCTTCGTTACAAAGAGAACATTTTTCAGTTCGGACGTGGATTGGACCTGATCCGTCGGCTCGACCCGATCACATTCAATTGGATGGGAAACGGAGCCCTTGACCTCGGACTCGGCGCTGAAGACGTTGCCGCCATCGAGCCGCTTCTCGTCAACTACAACGAAAAAGGCGAGGTCGAAGGCGTCAAATACGACCGCATCGGCGTCGTTTTGGTAAATGCGGTAAAAGAGCAGCAAGAGCAGATCGCCTCGCAAACCGCCGAGATCGATCAACTAAAGCAAAGGCTTGAGCTTCAGCGGCGGGAGATCGCCGAGCTGCGGGCCTTGGTCTGTTCCGTCACGCCAGGAGCCGGGATCTGTTCCTCACCGAAATAGACGCAAAGGGAAAGTTAGCCAAGAGGGGAAATCGAATGAAGTTATTCCATATTGTGATCATCGCTGCTTCGGTTGCGTTTCTCGCGTCCTCGGCCCTTGGCCAGGTCGCGTCCGGCGGGCAGTTTGAGCTAAAGCAGGTTGTCGTAGGAGGCGGCGGGGCAACCTTGAGCGGCGGTTCTTTCTCAATGCAAACGTCCACCGGCGAACCGGCTGCCGGAACGAATTCGACTGGGCTCTTGCTCCGCGTGCGGGCGGGCTTTCTGCAGGATGAGCAGATCGGACCGACCTCGGCCGGTGTATCGGTTTCCGGACGGCTGCTCACCGCCGATGGGTTTGGCGTCGGTAATACGCCGGTGTTCCTTACGGATATGTCCGGCGTGAGGCTCCGGACCATCTCGACGTCGCTCGGTTATTACCGGTTCGACGACATCGCCGCGGGACAGACCTATCTGATCGAGGTTCCGGCAAAGCAGCTCACGTTCACTCCGCGGCTGATCAATCTGTTTGACGACAACCTTAATTTCGACATCGTCGCGGAGCCTTCGGGCAATTGAACATCCCGCAGATTCGGCTCAAGCCAGTGGCCGACCATTTCTGCTTGGAGAATTCGAAGTGTGAATGCAAACAAGAACGAACAACACTAAGCAAGACCTTGGGTCTGCTCGATAATACGGAGTTTAAAAAATGAATCGAATCTGTTACTGCACGGCGATAATTGCTATTTATTTGATCAGCGTTTCGGCTAACGCATCAGCACAAACAACAGCCTTCACCTACCAAGGCAATCTCAGTTTGAACAGTTCGCCGCAAGCGAGTCCGGACGGTCGAGGGATAACTGCGAATGGAAGCTTCGATTTCACATTTGCGCTTTTCGACACGCTGAACGGCGGATTACAGATCGGTCCGACGATCACGCGTGACGCCGTTCAAGTAGTGAACGGTAACTTTTCGGTAACACTAGATTTTGGCCCGCAGTTTCCTGGTGCCGACAGGTTTCTACAAATAAGCGTTCGGAACACCGGGAGTCCAAGCCCACACACGCTTCTCACCCCGCGCACAAGGGTCAGCAGCACTCCATACGCCGTTAAGAGCATAACTGCAGAAACTGCATCGAATGCAACCCAACTTGGTGGTGTTTCGTCCAGCCAATATGTTCTGACGACTGATCCGAGAATGTCCGACGCCCGTCCGCCGACTCCTGGAAGTGCGAACTACATCCAAAATTCGACGACGTCAACTACTGGAAATTTCAACATCACCGGAACGGGAACTGCAGGAACGATAAATGCCGCCACGCAGTACAACATAGGCGGAAATCGAATTCTGGGCAGCTCGGGTGCCGGAGATCTCTTTATCGGCATAGCCGCCGGCAATGGAAACACTACAGGAATCTTGAACACATTTGTAGGGGCCGAGGCCGGAAATGTTAATTCAACCGGAAACCTTAATGCATACTTCGGCTATCGTGCTTCACGATTGATGACCGGCAATCGAAATGCGGTTTATGGGGCAAATGCTGGGTCACAATTCGGATCTGGAAATGAAAATTCGTTCTTCGGCAACGAAACTGCATCCGCGATCGGCGTCAGTTCGGGGAACCAGAACTCCTATTTTGGACATAGGGCCGGTGCGGGCACTGACTTCGCAGACGGCAATACTTATATTGGGGCGTTTACTGGTTCGCTCGTGTCTATTGGTGCCTATTCGAACAATGTTGCAGTTGGAATAAATGCCAAGAATCAAGGTATAGCATTGACTAATTCAACAGCGATTGGTGCCCGTGCATTGGTAACCTCATCAAACTCGATGGTGCTGGGAAGCATAAACGGCGTGAACGGTGCGACGGCGGACACTAATGTCGGCATCGGCACGACGGCTCCGACGCAGCGGCTTCATGTGGTCGGGAACAGCCTTTTTTCCGGCTTTGTATCAATGGGCGACGATACGACAGTTGACGGAGCAGTTATCGTAAACGGCGCGGCACCAGGATTCTTCGTGGGAAATCCCTTGGTGCTTAGCAGCGAAAGTACATTCGCATCGATAACGTCAGTAGGACGCGCATTAATCCTGAATTCGAGCGGTGCACAAAACGTCGGAATTGGAATCACTACGCCTACCGATCGTTTGGACGTGAACGGAACTATTCGGGTAAGAACGCTCGGCGCTGCCGGTGCAACGACGATATGCCGGAACACATCCGGCCAGATCTCTTCATGCAGTTCGAGTCTGCGGTACAAAACTAACGTTAACCGATTCGGCTTTGGTGTTGACCTGATCAGACAACTGAGGCCGATCACTTTTGATTGGATCAATGGCGGGATGAAAGACCTCGGACTCGGCGCTGAAGACGTTGCCGCCATCGAGCCGCTTCTCGTCAACTACAACGAAAAAGGCGAGGTCGAAGGTGTCAAATACGACCGCATCGGCGTTGTCCTCGTCAATGCCGTAAATGAACAGCAGACGGACATTGAAAGTTTGAAGGCAAAACTCGTTCGACAGGAACGCGAGATCGCCGAACTCAAGGCGTTGGTCTGCGGGCTAATGCCTGGTGCATCGGTCTGTTCGGAGCGGAAATGATGTTGCCAAATTTCTATGCCGGAGAATTTTTAAGACGAAACTATCCAGTATTCCGGGCCGTCACGCGGCGGCCCACCTTTAAGGCCCTGATCCCTTAGGCAACCTGGAAGTCCGAACTTTATTTATCGATGACCATTGAGGGTAAGAATTATGAGATCGAACACACAAAGAAACTGCTTTTTGATCTTTGCTTTAGTGATTGTAACCCTGTTCCAAACCGGGGTTTCCGCCGCGCCGAACACTGCCAATTATACATTCGAAACGAACACCGACGGTTCGCTGACGAACATGGCTGGTTCGATCAACTTGCTTCAGGTTGCGACCGGATCTGGGGCTTCAACGGGAGATTCGGCGGTCTCCCAGATAGCTCCCATCGGTTTCGATTTCTACTTCATGGGTTCGGCTACGCCCGCCCGGTTCAATGAGTTTGCAGTCAATTCCGACGGTGTGATGCGGCTCGGTTCGACCGATCCTTCGATCAACTTCAACGGAATGACCGCACCGCTCGGCCAGTCGAATGACCTGCCCGTGCTCGCGGCTTATGCACAAAACCTCTGTCTTTCTTCAAACGGCGGACGTGTTCATTACATCGTGACCGGAACGGCGCCGAACCGTGTTCTGACCGTCGAATGGCGAAATATGTACTCGGGCGGTTTTGCCAATCCGGTTCAGTGCGGAACTCCGGACCTGACGTTCCAGATCCGGCTCTACGAAACCAGTGGAGTCATCGAATATGTTTACGGCTCGATGACCGAGACCGGCGACCCCGGCTCGGCACAAATCGGATTCACATCGGCGAACGCGATCGGCCAGATCGGCACTGTCGATGCCCAGGACGCCGGGAACATCACCTACAACGGCTCGACAAACACGGCCGTTACGAACAATTTTCCTCTCGGCAATATCGCTTCGCTCCACTCCACAGCTAACGGTTCCCGCCGTGTGTTTCGGTTCATCCCGCCGGTGCCGAATGCTCCGCTGAACCTGACTTTCGCTAACGTGCTGGCTACTTCGATGACACTCCAATGGGCTGATAATTCCATCGACGAAAAAGGCTTTGCCGTTTACGCCTCGGACGATGGCGGCGTGAATTTCGAGTTTCGCGGACTGGTAGGTGAGAACGCAACGTCGGCGAATATCACCGGGCTGCGTTCAAACACGAAGTACCAGTTTCGGGTCTATGCCGTATCCGAAGGCGGCTTAAGCGATCCGCTCGAAGGAGCCGAAGCCACGGCAGCGGCTACCATCTTTTCCGCGAACTCAGGAGGCGGTAACTGGTCAAATCCGGCGACATGGGCAAATGCTGCAGTGCCGACAGCCGAGAACGACGTTTTCATTCCGAGCGGAGCGACCGTAGTTCTCGATTCGGCGACGCAGAACGCGAACGATATCGTAATCGACGGCGTCCTTGAGTTTTCCGCCACGAACGCGACGCTCAATGCCGGTTCGGTCTCGATCGAGCCCTCGGGCACATTCCGAACCTCGAACACCAGCAATTCACACACGCTGAATGTTAAGGGCAATGTGGTCAACAACGGGACTTTGAACTTTAGCGCCGATTCGAGTTCAGGCGGCGTGAATCTATTGTTCCAGGGAAGCAAGGACGCATCGCTAAGCGGAACGGGCTCCGTAACCGATATTCACACCATCAGCGTGAATCAACTTGGGACTGACGGAACTCCAAGGATAGTCGAATTAAGCCCCGCAAACTTCAGCGTCCGAAATTCAACGACCTCGACAGTGGGTTTCCTGGGAACGTTGACCAACGGGACGATAAAGATCTCGGGAACCTTCACGGGAACGCACCGAACGTTTACCGGCGACCTGTCCGGGCGAAGGGTCGGCTTTCATCTGAACAATCCGAACTTTACGGTCTCGACCAACACGCTGCTTCAGTTCATCAGCAGCAGCCTGACCGTTTCGGCCGGCAACCTGACGCTGACCAACGTCAGCAGCAACAACGGCATACTTTTCACGACCGGTAGAACGCTGATCGAAGGCGGAACCGTGAATATCCCGTCTGTTTTTCTCACCGAGGACTACACACAAACCGGCGGGACCCTTACGACTTGCAAGGCGGGGGCGTCATTCTTCGGCTGCGGATTCTCGGCCGGCGGGCCGCCATACACAAGATTCGCGATGAGCGGCGGAGCCATCGTGCTCGAAAGAACCGGCTCATTCTCAAACTTGACCGGCACCCGGAGTGTCACCGGCGGCACGCTCCAGTTGGGCAACGCCACGAGCCCGTCATCGCAGACCTTCACGATCGCCGGGCTGGTACCCAATTTGACGCTTGACAATTCCGCCAGCGGCCAGCAAACCTTCGTAGATCCGAACAACAACCTCACTGTGCTCGGCACGACCGAGATCAAAAGCGGCACGACCCTGCGAACGGGAGGCATCTCGACCGGTAGTTCATCATTCAGTCAGGTGGGACCCACATTTATCAACAACGGAACCCTTCGAGTCACTCAAAACATCACGAACACGAGCCCGTTCTCGTTCTCGTCCAGCGTGCCGCAGACCTATAGCGGGACAGGTGTCGCCGGGACGACGGCCACGCCGCTTAGTGATTTTGGCTTTTTCAACCCTGCGGGGGTGACGATCGATCCGGCAGCGACAACGATCATCACCAGCCGCGTCACTCTATTTACCGGCACGATCAACAATTCCAACAAAATACAGATCCAGACGACGAGTTCACTGAGTGCGACCATCCAACGCGGGAACGCAAATGCGCAAACGCAACCGCCGGGCGAGTTCGACGTTGCTCCCTCATTCGTGATCGGTTCAACCGGCCTCGAGATCTTCTACGCAAACGCCGGAGCTAACATACAAACAGGTAATGAGATACCTGCATCGAGGACCGTCAGGAGAGTGCTCTTCAGTTGCCCGCAGGGGATAACTATCGCCGGCGGCGATCTGACCATCGCGAACGGCTCGCCGGCCGGAGCGGTGCTGTTTACCAGCGGGATCGTAAACACTGGTCCAAACACATTGGTCCTCGCCGCAAATACGACCATCACACGAACTGACGGCTACGTTGACGGAAATCTCCTGATCAACTTCAGTTCGACCGGCAGCAAGGTGTTTCATGTCGGGACGGCGAATGGGTATTCGCCGGTGACCGCGAATGTGACGGCGTTGGGCGTTGCCCCTTCGAGCCTGACCGTCCGTGCAAATGAGGTAACGCACCCGAACGTACCGAATGCCGCTTCGGCACTCCGGCGGTTCTGGAGCCTTACAGAGTCAGGAGACCTCGCCGCGACGCTGAGCTTTGTTTACCAACAGGCCGACGTGCCGGCGGCTGTTCCTGAATCCTCGCTTGAACTGCGGCGATATACAGGAGCGGGAACGGTCTTCGATCAGATCCCGGCCACACTCGACACCGCTACGAACACAATAACGACGAGCAGCCCGATCAGTGATTTTTCCGACTGGACGCTTTTCTCGTCGCTTGCCCCGACGTCCGCAAACGTTTCAGTTGCGGGCCGGGTTATGTCGAACGGCCGCGGTGTTGCGTTTGCTACGGTCGACGCGACCGATCCTGACGGGACGACCAGGACGGCCGTTTCAAATCACCTCGGGTATTTTCGGATCGAGGACGTTCCGGCCGGAGAAAATTATGTGATCTTTGTCCGGCACAAGCGGCTCCAGTTCGCGAGCCGTGTTATCTTTGCCACGGAGGATATCTTCGACCTGCAATTCGACGCCGAAAGCGACGAGAAATAACGGCTGAAGACGTCCGGGAACAGCTCCTTCCCCGATCGTCACACGCCAAGGAGGAAAACGATGGCGTTTCTGTATATTGATTCGTTCGTGCCCGGGGCCTCGGAGCTTCCCGGGATAGTTGACGACAAGAATGCCCTGCTGAAGCGGATGAAGCTCGTAATGCTTCGCATTTCGGGTGAACCCGTGATCACGTCCTACGGCTACCTTTACCCGAAGCCGCCGAAAGGGCTCAGCCGAAGCCGCGACCAGCTCAAGTCGAATTACAAGAAGATCTGGGAGGACGTGATCATCGCCTTTGATTGGGACACCTACGGGGCGACAGCAAATACCCGCACGTACGAGGTCAATATCGGTGAGTTCTTTCTCAAGAAGGAGATACCCGAACTCGATCTGCAGAAAGTCGTCATGCACGAGATCCTGCATATCTTCCTTGATATGCCGAGGTCTATGCATCACCCGCAGATCAATAAGATCATCAAACATAGCCTCGGTCTGAAAGGTGAGCCAAATCCTTTCGGCACCGATTAATTGCATGCAGCGGCTAAGAATCCCTGTCTTTTCGGCTTTAGCACGGCGGGCGGCTTTGGTAGTCTGTTCTGGTATGAAGAGCTTTCTTTTTGCGTTGATCTTCGCAGTTGCCATGACCATTCAAGCCGCCGGACAGGCGAACCCTGACCACTACACGATCTTTACATCGGACGGGAAGCCGGCCACGCTCGACGATATAATGCGTGCCGCGGCGGCATCTGACGCCGTTTTTCTCGGCGAATATCACGACGACACGGTCGCCCACGCTCTTCAGTTCGAGATATTCAAACGTGCAGTTGAGCAGTTCGGCCCGAACCGAAAGGTCCAACTCTCGCTCGAAATGTTCGAACGCGACGTTCAGATCGTGCTTGACGAATACCTCGCAGGAAAGATCACCGAAGACCACTTTCTCCGCAGTTCGCGGCCCTGGAACAACTACAAGACCGACTACCGGCCGCTGGTCGAGCTCGCGAAAGAGAAGCGGCTGCCCGTGATCGCAGCGAACGCTCCGCGGCGATACGTGAACATGGTCGCCCGGCTCGGCAAAGATTCTGTCCTCTCGCTTTCGCCCGAAGCGAAGAAATGGCTTGCTCCGCTCCCGTTTGGCGAGCCTTCGGAAGCATATTCTAGAAAGTTCAACGCATTGATGGGCAAGATCCACGACTCCTCGCAGCCCGTCAGCCCCATGCTCTATTCGCAAACGCTCTGGGACGCGACGATGGCATACTGGGTCGCCAAGGCCCTGAAGGAGCACAAGGGCTCGCTCGTCGTTCATCTAAACGGCGGGTTCCATACCGAGTCGCGGCTCGGAACCATCGAAAAGCTCGCCAAATACCGCTCAAACGCAAAGTCCCTGGTCGTAACCATGCGGTACGAAGAAAACTTCCGCACCTTCGACCCGGCCAAACACACGGGCCTCGGCGACTTCGTAATCCTGACCGACAGCAAACAGCCCCGCAGCCAAAGATAGATCTCTGGGGAATGTCCCCAGGCTTTGCCTGAGCGTCGCCAGAACTTGGCGGTGTGGGATGCGCTTTCCCGCTTGGCTTACCGATTCATTTCAAACATCAGCAACACTAATTTAAGCACGGTAGTAGTGTAATTAATGCTAATGAATTGTTTCATGCTTCGATTCCGTAGACTACAAAAGAGGGAAATCATTCCTATCTTCACTATAAGGGGTTCTTTATGGACATCATCCTCTCAATTCGTGGTCGCATTCTTACTCTTTTCGCCGGCGTACTTCTTCTTGCCGGTTTGGTCGTCGTTCCGGTCCAGGCACAGCAGACGGGCCGGATAGGTATTACCGTCAAGGACTCGGCCGGAGCGGTCGTCTCCGGTGCCGCCGTTAAGATAACCACGCGGTCCGGGGCGACCCGTACGGCCGTGACCGGCGAGACCGGCGTGGCCGAGTTCGAACTCGCGGTTGATGGTGAGCTACGCGTGGTCGTTTCAGCCGCCGGCTTCCCGGATAAACTCGTTTCGCTTGCCGGCAATGGTGCGGCGATCGATTCCGAGATCGTTCTCGACCTGGGAACGATAAATGAATCCGTTACCGTCACCGCGGCCCGGACGCAGATCTCATCAGAAGAAACTCCCGTTCCGGTCAGTGTCCTTGGCAGCGAAGAGATCACCCGCAAGGGCATCAACACGCTTGGCGATGTCTTCCGGACACTTCCGGGAACTTCGACCGTCAATGAAGGAGCATTTCAGGTGCGTCCGCGTATTCGCGGGCTCGACAGCAACCGCGTCCTGATCCTCGTGGACGGTGAGAGGCTCAACAATTCCCGAACCTCGACCGGCCAATCGGGGATCGAGGGCGGACTTGTCGAGACATCGCAGATCGACTCGATAGAGGTCGTCCGCGGAAGCGGCTCGGTGCTTTATGGCACGGACGCCCTCGCCGGTACGATCAACATAATTACCAAGGACACGCCGACACGCCGCGATAGCGGCTTCCGATTCGGTGCCGCTCTCGATACGTTCTACAGTTCCAATGAGTCCGGCCGACGCGGCAATCTCGCGGTTACGGGTGCGAGCAAGTTCTTTGCATTCAGGGTAGCTCAGTCGCTCGAGCGATATGGCAATTATTCGACCGGCGATCCGGCCGGCCGTGTGATCGACGGCGTAACCGCAGACGGCGAAGTGCTAAACTCGCAGTCGCATGGCGGAAATACGCAGGCGACCGGGCGTTTCTTTATCAATGAGACGAACACGCTCAAGCTCAATTATGAACGGCGTCGGGCGTCGAATATCGGGTCGCCGACGCTTGTCGGAGTGTTCAACGGGTTCTTCCCGTTCTCAAACCGCGATAAGTTCAGCGGCCGCTACGATGTTGCTGCCATCACCAAGAACCTGCAGCGTGTTTCGGTAATGGGACACTATCAGACCCAGAACCGGAACTTCACAAACATCCTGACCGTCCCGCCGGTCCTGCCGTTCTTTCCCGGCCAATATCAGTTCAGCGAGACCGTTACCGATACGGACAGCACAGGGTTTGATGTTCAGACCGATTGGATCTTCGGCACTCGGGTGAACCTGATCGCCGGAGCCAGCTATTTCAACGATTTCAATTCGGATCGCCGGCTTTTCATAACGGCAACGACGCCGGCCTCACCGAACCGAAACATCTCAACCTCGCGGAGCGTCCCGGACGCATCGCTTTCGAACATCGCCGCTTTCGCCCAAGGCGAGATACGCATCACAAAGCGGCTGAAGGCCGTCGCCGGGATTCGCTTTGACCGGTTCAGGACATCGGCCGAGCCGACGGCGGAGTTCTCGCTGCCCGGGTCGCTGACGCCGAGCCAGATCGAAGACCTCGGTCTCGACGGCCTGACCTCAGGCCTCTCGGTCGATAATTCCGCGGTGACGGGTGATGTGGGGCTTGTCTTTGTCGTCAACCAGAACCTGAATCTCTCGGCAAGGGTCGGCCGGTCATTCCGGACGCCTAACATCTTCGAGCGGTTCTTTACGGACTTTGGCTCGGTCGGCGGCTTTTTGGTCGGTAATCCGAATCTCGATCCCGAGACAGGCGTAAATTTCGACGCGACCGTTCGGTTCAAGACGTCGCGTTTTTCCGGCTCGGTGACCTATTTCAACAACCGGTACGAGAATTTCCTCGCGACCCAAACGGCACTCGACCGAAATGGAATGCCGATCGTGCTCCCGCGGCCGGCACCGCAGCAGCCGATACCGGTCTTCCAAACTCAGAACGTCCGCTCTGCCCGCATTCAAGGACTTGAGGCGGAGATCGAAGCGCCGATAAAGATCAGCCTCGGATATCTGACGCCCTACGGGAATTTCAGCTATCTTCGCGGCGATGACCTTGATGAGGACGTACCGCTCGACATCATCAGTCCGCTTCGGACCAATGCCGGGTTCCGTTGGCAGAACTTCCTGAAGAATTACTATATGGACTACAACGCTCGTATCGTCGTAACTCAGGACAGGCTCTCGCCGGCGTTTCTCTTGCCGATATTCCAGGGCGGCAACGGCGGTCCGGAACCGGGATTCGTGACGCACAACGTAAGCGGCGGGTACATCTTCCGGAAGGAACGGTTCAACTTTTCCGTCAACCTCGGAGTCTCGAACATCTTCGACCGCTTTTACAGCGAACAGTTCGTTTTTGCTCCGGCACGCGGACGTTCGTTAACGATCGGAACGACGTGGCAGATAAGATAAGTCTGTTCACCCAAAATGAGAAGAGCCCGGCGACTTACGCGTCCCGGGCTCTTTACTTTTTGTGGCGAGGCTACTTAGGCCGGGCCGCGGTGAAGGGAAGCGTCCCGAAGCCGGGGACATTGAGTGTGCCCTTCATTTTGTCACCCTCAAGCGTTCCGGACATCTCGATCGTGGTCGGGCTACCCTGCACATCCGCTTGGATCGTTCCGGTCACCTTATTCCCATCGACCTTGCCTTTTTCGATCTTGCCGCCGCCGACCGGCGATGCCATTGTTCCGGTAAAGTCGTTATCGGCTTGGGTGATCTCCAGATTCAGGTCGATAAGTTGCCCACCGGCATCAACCGTCATCGTCCATTTGCCGCTGAGGCTTCCCGAGCCCGTAGAACTGCCCGAACTCCCCGGATCGGCAACCGTAACTTTCGAAACATCGACCGTGATCTCGCCAAGCCGTTTCGCGACCTCCGGCGTCATCGTCGCCTGATACCGCCCGCCAAGGTGCTTGGCAAGGAACTTCTCCGCGGCGGCGACCATCGCCATATTGTTGACCGGCCGGGCAAATCCGTGGCCTTCATCCGGTGCGAGGATGTACTCGACCGGATATTTTCGGTCGCGGAGAGCGATGACGATCTGGTCCGATTCGCGTTGCTTGACCCGCGGGTCATTCGCACCTTGGACGATCATCAGCGGCGTCTTGATCTTGTCCGCGTGCAAGTGCGGCGATTGCCGCTTCATTTGGGCAAGGCCTTCAGGTGTTCGCGGATCGCCCATTCGCTTGTAGAAAGTCTCGCGAATTGCTTCCCAATAGGGCGGGATCGAATCGAGCAGCGTCTGCAGGTTTGAAGGCGGCACTATCGCCACCGAGGCAGCATAAACATCCGGCGTAAAGGTCACACCGGCAAGTGCCGCATAGCCGCCGTAGCTTCCGCCCATTATGCCGACGCGTTTGGCATCGACCGTCCCCTGATCAACGAGGTACTTTATGCCCCAGGTGATGTCGTCCTGCATCTTCTCGCCCCATTCGTTGTTACCGGCGTTCAGAAACTTCTTTCCAAATCCGGTCGAGGCACGGAAGTTCGGCTGCAAAACGGCATAGCCGCGGTTTGCGAGAAACTGGGCATAGCTGTCGTAACCCCACGTATCGCGGCCCCAGGGTCCGCCGTGCGGAAAGACGACGAGCGGCAGGTTCTTTGCCGCGAGGCCCTTCGGCAGCGTCAGATACGCTTGTATCTCGAGGCCGTCCGAAGACTTGTACCGAACCGAGGTCATCGGCGAAAGTGCCTTTCGGTCCAGCTTTTCGCGGACCTGATAAAGCGTTGAAAGATTTCGGCTGCCGGTGTCGTAAACCCAGACCGTTCCGGGGTCAACGTCGCTCGAGCTGACGACGATGAACTTCTTTTCATCGCTGGTCGCCGACTGGAAGTTGATCTCGCGGTCGCCGAGCCGCTTCTTTATGTCGTTGTAATACTTTTCGTATTTCTTGTCCTTGAAATAGATACGCGGCTTGTCGTCGTAGTAAACGGTCGCGACGATGTCCTTCGTGACGCTCGAAAAATTGACGCCGTCAAGATCGACTTTGCCGAGCGGATCGCCCTCGACCTTTTCGACCTTGCCGGTCGCGACGTCCAGCAATGCCAGCTCGATCAGGTCCAGCGAACCCTTGTTCGTGCGGATGTACACCCGCTTGTTGTCCTTGTGGAATGCGACCGGGCCGCAGTCCTCGAATGCGTTGCAGTCATAGATCTTGGTCGTCTTGCCGTCGGCTTCGACCCGGAGCAATTCGGTGTCGCCATTTGGTGCCGAGCGAACGGCCATCCGGAGCTTGTCCGCGTGGTCAAAGACCATCCCTTGAAGGCGGTCGCGGTTCTCGCTGATCAGCGTCCGTTCGCCGGTCGAGATCTTTACTTTGTAGAGGTCGTGCCACGCCTTGTCGCGTTCGTTCAGCCCGACATAGATAGCATCCGGATCCGATTCCGGCACGTGCTGGATGATCGCCCTTACGCCCTGTGCGGCCGTGATATTGCGAGCGGCCGGGACCGGCGAACCCGCGGCCGGTTTGTCCATCGGGTTGACGGCGTAAACGTTGAAGTTCTCGTCGCCGCCGTTGTCCTGTACGAAAAGGATGAACTTGCCGTCGCGTGACCAGAAGTACGAGCGGACGGGCCGCTTCTGGTCGTTCGTCATCGGCCGTGCCGCCGAGAACGGCTCCGAAAAGCCCTTGACCCAGACGTTCATCGTTCCGTTGAGCGGCTTGATGAACGAGATATATTTTCCGTCGGGCGAGATCTGTGCGCCCGAGTACTCCGGGTTATCGAAAAAGATCTCGCGGTCGATGAGCGGCGGCTGCTGTGCGGTCGCGGCCGGCTGCGATGCGGCAAGAGCGAGGGCGAGCCCAAGAAAAACCAATGTTCTTTTCATATATGTCTCCGAATGTTCGTGAAAAACTAGTCTTAATCTCTACGACCGCCCGCAGCGATCGGTTCAATAAAATCCGACCGATGGATCTTCATGCCACCGCCTCTTCTTGAAACGGTGCTCGGTCCAGAGTGCCGGGAAGTGCTCCACCTTTGGCTGCTCGCCGGGGATGAAGACCACCGTCAGGCCATCGAACCGGTAGGGCATTTCAAACACGCCGAAGATGCGGCGGTAAACAAGTGCTGTCCGTGTGATCAACCGCTGTTTTTGTAGGTCGATCGCCCCGAGCGGCCCGGCGATGTCCTCGCTGCTGCGTGTCTTGACCTCGACGAAGCAGATCGTTTCGCCATCAAGCGTGATCAGGTCGATCTCGCCGCGTACCTGAACGCCTTTCGTGTTCCGGCCGATGGGTGCGGTGAAGTTCCTAGCGACGAGCCGATGTCCGAGCGATTCGAGAAACTCGGCCGCAAGTTCCTCGCCCTTTGTGCCGGTCGCCCTTGTCGCGGCCTGCGGCAAGGCACTATCCTTTTCTAAAAGGTTCAGAGGTCCGTTCGGCGAGTCCATATTTTTCGGTCGCCCGAATTATAACAGAAACGGCCTTTATGGTCTTACATCGACAAAATGCAGAAACCGCAAAAATACACAAATAAGCTGATCAACGAGAGCAGCCCGTATTTGCTCCAGCACGCACATAACCCGGTGGATTGGTATCCATGGGGCGACGAGGCGTTCGAGCGTGCCCGGGCCGAGGATAAGCCCGTTCTGGTCAGCATCGGCTATTCGGCCTGCCACTGGTGCCACGTGATGGAGCACGAATCCTTTGAGGACGAGGCTGTTGCCGCCATCCAGAACGAGCACTTCATCAACATCAAGGTCGATATGGAAGAGCGGCCCGATGTCGATCAGATCTATATGAACTTCGTTCAGCTTACGACCGGCCGTGGCGGCTGGCCGATGAACGTTTTCGTAACTCCGGAAAAGCTGCCGTTCTTTGGCGGCACGTATTTCCCGCCGAGCCCGCGTTACGGTATGCCGAGCTGGCCGCAGCTCCTGCAGAGCATCGCCGAGGCGTGGCGGGAACGCCGCGATGAACTGATGGGCTCGGCGTTCGAGATCCTCGGCGAGTTGCGGCGGCTGACGGTCGCCGAACCGGCCGCGTCGGGGCTCAACACCGAGTTGCTCGACACGGCGTTCGCGAGTTTTGTCCGCTCTTTCGACGCCAAGAACGGCGGTTTCGGCGGAGCCCCAAAGTTTCCGGCGGCGATGTCGATGGAATTTCTGCTCCGCTACTGGAAGCGGACGGGCAATGAGAACGCCCTGACGATGGTCAAACACACCGCAGAAAAAATGGCCCGGGGCGGCATCTATGATCAACTCGGCGGCGGCTTCCACCGCTACGCGGTCGATGCGATATGGCTTGTGCCGCACTTCGAGAAGATGCTGTACGACAACGCCCAGCTCATCCGCATCTATCTACACCTATATCAGATCACGCGTGACGAGTTTTTCCGCCGCATCGCCGAAGAGACACTTGAATACGTCCGCCGCGAGATGATCGGCCCGGAAGGCGGATTCTACTCGACGCAGGACGCCGACAGCGAGGGCGAAGAAGGGAAGTTCTTCGTCTGGTCGCCCGAGGAGATCGTCGAGATACTGGGCGAGAACGAGGCCCGCATATTTTGCCTTTACTACGACGTCACTGAGGAAGGGAACTTCGAGGGGCACAACATTCCCAATATCAAGAACGCTCCTGGGGATACCGCAAAATCACTCGGCATCAGCGAAGACGAGCTTGCAGCCTCTGTCGAACGCAGCCGCGAGGAGCTTTTTGCCGAACGCGAGAAACGCATCAAGCCGTTCCGCGATGAGAAAATTCTGACCGCCTGGAACGGCCTTATGCTCGCGGCATTTGCCGAGGCAGCGGCGGTTCTTGGAAACGATGAATATCTCGCGGCCGCGAAAGCGAATGCCGATTTTCTTTTACGCGAACTGGTCAGCGAGGGCCGCGTTCTCCGCACCTGGAAGGACGGCCGGGCAAAGCTGAACGGCTACATCGAAGACTACGCAAACCTTGCCGACGGCCTGCTCGAGCTTTATCAGGTCTCCGGCGAAACCCGGTATTTCACGGAAGCTCGCCGGCTTGCCGAGATGATGATCACCGAATTTTGGGATGCGGAGAACGGCGGCTTCTTTTTCACCTCGAACGACCACGAGGAACTGATCGTCCGCAATAAGGACTTCAACGACAACGCGACGCCATCAGGTAATTCGGTCGCCGCGGATGTTCTTTTAAAGCTCGCAAAATTTACCGGCGAGGAAAAATACGAACGGTTCGCGATGACCGTACTTCGATTGATGTCCCGTCAGATCCGCCGCTTTCCGAATGGCTTTGGGCGGGCACTCGCGACTCTCGAATTCGCTCTCGGCGAAACGAAAGAAGTTGCGATCGTCGGAGATGATGCTGGCGAACTTGCCGCTGAACTTTGGCGCGAGTACCGGCCGCTGAAGGTCGTTGCGGTCGCGGGCGAAGCGGCGGGGAATGATGTTCCGCTTCTCGAAGGCCGGGTACCGGTTGACGGAAAAGCGGCCGCGTATGTTTGCGAAGGCTTTGTCTGCAAGCGGCCGGTCACGTCAGCGGAGGAGCTTGCCGAACTTTTATAGTTGAAAGAGCAAACGCAAAAAGAAAAGCACCGCGTCCTAGGTACGAGGTGCTTTTCAATTTTGAGATGAACGTGCGACTACTTGTTAGCGTTAGCCGTGTTCGAGTTGCTGGTTGCATTAGCAGCCGGCTTGTTAGCCATTGCGTTAGCAGCGTTCGAAGCTGCGTTTGCAGCCGTGCTTGCTGCATTTGAGGCAGCGTTAGCAGCGTTGGCCATTGCATTCGCAGCATTCGCCATCGTATTTGCCGCGGTGTTCATTGCGTTGGCAGCAGCCTTGTTAGCGTTTGCCGCAGCGTTGTTGGCGGTGCCGGCATCGCCGCAAGCCATACCGAGAGCACCCATTGCCAAAAGGATCGTAAGTCCGATAACTTTCTTCATTTGAAATTCTTCTCCTGTCTTCTTCAAAGATTAAATTTAACCTATATTTTCGCCGGACAATAAAACGTCCGGAGACGTCCCAATAACAAGCAGAATTATGGAACAAACGACAATATAGTAATCAACGCTCCGATAGTCAACCCCTAAAACGCGAAAACTTGCCCTTTAACCAAACCGCATCAAGCGTTTAAAGGCTGCCGTTTTGATATCCGAACTACCGTAAAATGAAAAGCACCGGCCGGTGTGAACCGATCGGTGCCCGTAAATTCTTCCCTGAGGGAAGAAGCTTACTTTGCGTTGGCGTTAGCCGGCTTGTTTGCGTTGGCCGAGCTGTTTGCCGTCGAATTCGAGGTCGAATTCGAAGTCGAGTTCGAAGTGGTGTTCGAGGTCGAGTTCGAGGTCGTGTTCGAAGTCGTGTTCGAGGTGGTGGCGTTCGACGTCGTGTTCGAGGTCGTGTTAGCCGTGGTGTTCGTGTTCGCCTTGTTAGCGTTTGCGTTGGTCGCGGTGTTGTTTGCCGGAGCAGCATCACCACAAGCCATACCCATTGCACCAAGTGCGATAACGGTTGAAAGAACAAAAACCTTCTTCATATCTTGCAAGATCTCCTGTCTTCTAAAGAGATTGTGTATCCTGTTTCTTAACTAATTTACTGCCGTAGCAGTTTGCCCCGAAATGATCAATTTCAAGGCAAACGTCACTATAGAAATCCCAAAGCCTCTAGTCAACCCCAAAAACCGAAAAAAGCGGCATTTTTGAAATAATTTTTTGACCCTTTTTTCGGGAAAAAGTCGTGCTTTTTGCGGCCGGCATCAGGCAAAAGTCTGTTGACGCCGGCCGCGGTCTCGCGTAAGCTCTCATTTGAGCGTCCCACCGCTTGTCCCAACCGTTCCTTATCGCGTCTATCATCAAGCCAATGGCCGAATCTAACGAGGTTAAAAACACCGCAGCCGGTTCCGAGATCGACCGTGCCCAGTTCGCATTGCTGCTCTTCGGACTGATCGCTCCGGCCATCACCTTTGCCATCGCAGTTTCGAACCTTTCGATGTTCGCCAAGACCGCGGCCCTCGTCGGGCTTTCGGCCCTTTACGGCATCGGCTGGCTTGCGGCACTCAGACGCCGAAGCCCGGACCCGGAACGAGAAGCGACAACCGACATACCTTTGGCTCCGTGCGTGATCATTGATCCGGCAGACGAAATGGATATCGGCTCTCTTGCCCACCCGCGGACGAGCCTGCCGAATGAGCGTGCCTTTTTCGTCGTACTCGAAAATCAGATTGCCGAATCCGCAAGGTCAAAGGACGAACGCCCGCTTTCGATCCTCTCGATCGACATCAAAGGGTTTGACGATATCTGCAAGCGCTTCGGCAATTCTACGGGCGACCGGCTCCTTAGGTTCGTTGCCGAGGCCATTGGGTCGCAGCTCAGAAAAATGGACCTGATAACGCATTTCGGTGCCGCCGAGTTCAACGTTGTCCTGCCGACGGCCAATGCCGCGACCGCCGCCGAGATAATCGCTCGCATCAACGACGAGCTTCTTTCCCGGCCGTTCGAGGCTTCCGAGGACGAATCGATAAAGGTCTGGCTCAGCTTCGGTACCGCGACCTTCCTCAAAGACGGTGAATCCGCTGACCAACTCCTGAAGATCGCCCGTCAGCGAAAGCTTGATGAAAGCGGCGGGAACGTCGTCTCCATCGAACACGATTATGTCAACTGATCGAACCTCCCAATTCCGCCGACCTGTGCTACATTCTTAGCCGATGGCAAAGATAAGCTTCTACGGCGGCGTCGGTACGGTCACCGGTTCCAAATATCTCATCGAACACGACGGCAAGAAGGTGCTGGTCGATTGCGGGCTCTTTCAGGGCTTCAAGGAACTCCGCGAGCGGAACTGGCAGCCGCCGCCGTTCGAGCCCGAAACGCTCGACGCGGTCATTATCACCCACGCACATATCGACCACACCGGCTATCTGCCCCGCGTCGTCCGGCTCGGGTACGATAAGCCTATATATACGTCGAAGGGAACCGGCGACCTGCTAAAGATCTTGCTGCCCGATTCGGCCCGCCTTCAGGAAGAAGAGGCCGACTTCCGCAACCGCCACCAATTGACGACCCACACGCCGGCTTTGCCGCTCTATGACGAGAACGATGCCCGCGACACGCTCAAGCTTCTACACACCGTTCCGAACGACGGCGTCCCGGTCGAGGTCGCTCCCGGGATCCGGGCAAGCTTCCTCGTCGCCGGCCACATAATGGGAGCGAGCCTTGTGCTTCTTGAAATTGACGGTGCGGGCGAGGACGGCGGAACACTGCGATTTCTATTCTCGGGCGACCTTGGCCATTACGACCAGCCGATCGTGAAAGATCCGGCTCCGCCGCCGGTTTGCGATTACTTGATGGTCGAATCGACCTATGGCAACCGGCTGCACGGCGATGTCGATTCAGCTACACAGATGGCCCGGATCATTAATGAAGCGGCTGAACGCGGCGGTCCTGTCCTGATCCCGGCGTTTGCGGTCGGCCGAACGCAGGAAGTGCTTTACCTCATCCGCGAGCTCGAGGACGACAAGCGGATCCCGATCCTTCCGGTCGTGGTCGATTCGCCAATGGCCGCCCAGGCAACGCAGGTCTATAACCGCTGGACCGATGAGCACGACGAGGAATATGCCTCGATCCTCAACACCAAGCGGCATCCTCTGCGGACCGGCTCGATGACGACTGCTTCGACCCGAGACGAATCGAAGAAGGTCAACAATATGAAAGGAGCCCGGATAATCATCTCGGCATCCGGGATGATGACCGGCGGCCGCGTGCTGCACCACGCGGTCCGCATTCTGCCGGACGAGAACGCGACCGTCGTTTTCGTCGGCTTTCAGGCCGCGGGGACGACCGGCCGCCGCGTTCAGGAAGGCGAGCGGGAAGTGAAGATAATGAAGCAATGGGTACAGGTTAATTGCCGGGTTGAAAAGGTCGAAGGCTTTTCCGCTCACGCCGACTGGAAGGCCGTTCTCCGCTGGCTCGAAGGCCTGCCCAACCGTCCGAAAAAGGTATTCACGACGCACGGCGAACCCGAAGCCGCCGAAGCAATGGCCGAGCACATCCGCGACCGCTTTGGCTGGGATGTAATGGTTCCGGACTATCTGGAAACGGAAGAGTTAAGCTAGTTGAAACTGCGAGGTGTTAAATGGGATCCGCATTCTGTTTTGTCGCTCTTTTTATTATCGGTTTTACGTCGGGCATTGAGGCCCAGGTCAAAGTGACTGACGAATTGACGCTCGCACCGGGCGTTCAGAAACACGCCGGACTGGACGAGGTCTATCGAAAATTCAGCCAAGCGTATCGTGACCTCGATGCCGCTGCATTCAAGCAGATATACACCTCCGACGCCGCGTACCTCGTTCCGGGACAGAATGTAGAGATCGGCATCGAACCGGTCACAGCGAACTTTGCCCGGTTTTTCGATTCAATAAGGCAACGGGAAGCGCGGATCACGATCGCGTTCGAGATCGTCCAGCGAAAGGCCGAAAGTTCGATGGCCTACGATGTCGGCATTTACACCATCCGGACCTTCAACAAGCAAGGAGCGGAGATCGGCGTCGGAAAAGGGAAGTTTGTTGTCGTCGGGCTTCGTATTGACGACGCATGGAAGTTTCAGGTCGATGGCTACAGCGCGTTGCCGGCCGATACCGCTCAGGCAGCACCGACTGTCAGTTCGGTTTCATGGATCGCCGGTTGCTGGGAGATAAATGATACGGCCCGCGAGCGGATCGTGCAGGAGCAATGGATGAAGCCCGCCGGCGGCGTAATGCTCGGGATGGCAAGGACGATCCGTGCGGGCCGGCTCGTCAACTGGGAGTTCACCCGCCTCATCGAAAAGGACGGCGATGTTTTTTACGTTGCGAAGCCGTCGCAGAACGCCGCCGAGACCTTCTTCAAGCTGGTCAAAAGTTCACCGAACGAGGCCATCTTCGAGAATCCGGAACACGACTTCCCGCAGCGGATCATCTACCGCCGCTCGGGCGATAAAATAACCGCCCGCATCGAAGGCACGAACAACGGCAAACCCGCCGCGATGGATTACCCCTTCACGAAAGCCGCCTGCGAGTAGCGGTCATTCGTACCGCAGGCATTCGATGGGGTCGAGTTTTGCGGCCTTGCGGGCCGGCAGCACGCCGAAGACGAGGCCGATAAGGACCGAGACCGTTAGCGACGTAATGATCATCCACGGTTCGACCGTCGCCGGCATCGAGGGGATCAAGAGCATCAAGAGGTTGCTGATGCCGAGCGAAAGTACGACGCCGATCAACCCGCCGAGGAGCGTCAACGCCATCGCCTCCGAGAGGAACTGAAATACGATCGCCGCTCGCGTCGCGCCGATGGCCTTTCGGATGCCGATCTCCTTTGTCCGTTCGGTCACTGAGACGAGCATGATGTTCATCACGCCGATGCCGCCGACCAGCAGGCCAAGCATCGAGATGGCAATGGCGGCAGCACCGATCCCGGCTAGCATGCCGTCAAACTGCCGCATAAAGTCATCGGCCGTTTTTATGTCAAAGTTGTTCGGGTCGCCGAACTTCACCTCGCGGCGGACCCGGAGAATGCCCTCGATCTCCTGCACCGCTTCCTGGATCATTCCGTTCTTCGCCTGCGCGATGTGCAGCACGGCATCACGCGTCGGAGCGACCTTTCGCGCCGTCCGGAACGGCATAAAGATCTTTCGGTCCTCTTCGTTCTCGCCGAAAAAGCCGGTCTTCCGTTTTTCGAGCACGCCGATGATCTCCCAAGACATTCCGTTCATCCGGATGGTCTTGCCGAGAGCCTCGTCCGGGTCGCCGTCAAACAGTGCCTCGACCGCGCTTATCCCTACGACAAGAACGTTTCGACGTTCGAAGTTATCAAGCTCCGTAAGCCAGCGGCCGTTCCGCATGCTTACGTTGGCAATATCCGCATAGTTCGGCGTAACGCCGTCGGTCAATGCCCACCGGTAATTCTTGTCCCGGTAGATCATATTGTCGTCAAAGCCGGTGCCCCACGAACCTATGTTTACTGCAACGGTCGCAACATCCTGCACCGTCGACGACTGAGCGACAATGGCGTTTGCGTCGTCGATGGTCAGCGGCTTGCGGTTCCGTTCATCGCGGTTGCTCGGACCAAAGCCGGTCGAAAGATGGAAAAGATAGATGTTGTTCGTGCCGTATTCTTCGAACATCGAGACGATGTTCTGCCGCATTCCGGTCAGGATCGAGGCAACAACGACCGCCGTCAGAATACCGACCACAATGCCAAGGATCGTCAGGAACGAACGAAACTTGTGGCCCATGATGCTGTCATAGGCCATCTTCAGAACTTCGACCGGTAATGATGTAGAGATACTCATACTCTTAGCTTTTGGTCAGGGCAACGATCGGGTCGAGCCGCGACGCCTTCCACGCCGGATAAAGCCCGGCCAAAATGCCGATAATGCTCGAGACCGCGATCGAGAGCACCACATAGAAAGGCGTGATGGTCATCGTCATGCTCAGCAGATAGCCGACAAGCTGGGTCGCCCCGACCGCAAGCACAAGCCCGAGCAATCCGCCAACGACACAAAGCAACGCAGATTCGATCAGGAACTGCAGCATTATCTGGTTCCGTGTCGCCCCGATCGCCTTTCTCAGGCCGACCTCGAACGTCCGCTCCGTCACGGAAACCAGCATGATGTTCATCACAACAATGCCGCCCACAACGAGGATGATCAGCGTGATCGGGATAACGACCGCCGCGATCGCTCCGGTCACCTGGTCCATTGTCGAGTTGAATTCATCAACATTGACGACGCTGAACGTGTCCTCATCCGAACCGAGAAGCTGTCTCTTATTTCTAAGCAGCAGATGCGCCTCGTCGATCGCCGGCTTGAAGGTGTCCTTCTCGATGGTCTTTCCGTGGACCTGAATGCCGCCGGTGCGGTTAAAGATCTGGTTGTGCAGCGTGATCGGTATATAGACATGCCGGTCCTGCGATTGCCCAAAGAACGACCCACGCTTTTGCTCAACGCCGATTATCGTAACCGGAACGCCGCGGATTCGGATCTCCTCACCGATGGGCGACTTGAACTCAAAGAAGCGCTCGACGACATCAAAACCGATCACGGCAACACGAGCCGAGCGTTCGACCTCTTCCTTGGAAAAGAATCGGCCGGCGGTCAGCGTTTTGTCCTCGATCTCATACATATTGTCGGTCACGCCAATTATGCGCACCGACGGCATCTCGATCGTGCCGACCTGCAGATCGGTGCCGGCGTTCATCTGTGCCCCGACGTAGCTGCAGAGCCGGCAATTGTCGCGGATATACTCGTATTCTTCCCAGGTGATGTCCTTGTTGCGGCGGTTGCGGCGTTCGTATTCCTCGTCCGAAAGCTCGCCCATATTGGCCATCCGCGTCATCATGAAATGGTTCGAACCGAGTACTTTCGAGACCTGATCGATGACATACGTCTTCAGCCCGGCGATCGAGGCTCCCACCACGATCACCGCCGCGACACCGATGATGATGCCGACAAGCGTCAGGAGTGCCCGCAGTTTGTGCTCGAGGATCGATTTGAGTGCGATCCAGAACGCATCGAAATAGAATGAGTAGAGCTGCCGCATTTGTTAGATTGCACGCCTCGGCGTGTGCTTTCCCGGGAATCTGACCTAACCCTTGATCGAGTCAGAAGGGGTAACGCTTTCCGCGGCAAAAAAGTTCGGAAAGAATTTCGACCGTAGTTCTTGATCTGCGATGAGACTCGCGGCCGGGACTTTCGGCCATGCGGCAGGGATTTGGGTTGTTGGGCCGTGGTGAACAAAAAAAGGGCAGCCATCGCGGCTGCCCGTTTCCTTACTAGCGTTTATCCCCTATCTTTTCCCGCCGAACACATCGTTAGAAGCAGACGGCAAGAAGTCGAGATCGCCGATGCTTTCATTTAGCGTGACAACTCTCGGCGCAAAACTGAATCGCTTCGAGCCGACGGTTACAACGACGGTTTGGCCGGCCGTCAGTCCCTCAAACCGGAAATTGCCGAACGAACTGCTTGTTGCCCGATGAATCTCTCCATCCTGGTCGGTCAGCGTCACGGTCGCGTTTTGAATGCCGCGGCCTTCGGAGTCCATTATTCGCCCCTCGACGGAGACGCCCGAACTTGAAGGTATCTGGTAGATCGGCACAGGGTTCGAAGCGAACGTTCCTGAACCTGCTGCCGACATGCTCTGAAGAAAGCTTCCTGCACCTAGCGAAAGCGAAGGAGATAGCGAAGAGAAACTGAACGCCAGATTACGCTGCGTGGTTGATGCGAACGACAAAAAGTGCGAGCCGAATGTGACCGTGTGGTCAGGCGTAGTAGCCGACATCGTGGCCGAGTTTCCGCCGTTTGCTCCGGTGATGGAGGGCGACTGAGAATTCGGAGAAAACACTGCCGTCAACAAATTGGTTCGGTCGCCGCCGCCAACTCCCGGAGGTGCGGGCGTGTCGCGAATGATCTGAATGATCACAGTTTGATCCAAGGGCTGCGAGAGGGTTCCGCCGTTTACAGAACCAGGCTGCGTTGTGACCGTCGTGATGTAAAGACGAGCGCTCTGAATGCCCACCAGAGAGGGCGGAAGACCCGCGATGTTCTGATACAGAAAGAAGATCGGGGAGCCGCCGCTCACCTGATTAAAAGTTCCGCTAGTCGTCAAGTTGTTAAAAACAAAATCTTGTGTGCCGTTCTGCTCGAAGAACTGAGCAAACGTTACGGTCTGTGCAGACGCTGAGAAGGTGAACACCAGCGAAAGCGAAAGAACGGCGGCGATCTGACGTAGTTTCACGATAAAAGGAAGTTTCATTTGGGGCCTCATTTTGGTTAGTCGGAGTTTTGCGGGAAAGAGTTCGGGACTGGCGTAATGAATGGACTAAATTCTTAGGGCGCTAAAGCAGGAACACCCCTTGCTGTCAAACGCTAGTATACAAGGTACAACAAGTTTTGTCCACAGTTTTCTTTAGGCCGGTTTGGGGGCGAAGCATGCAGGCGTTTTTCGAAACTTCGTGACGGATGTTAGAATCAACCGCATAGTTGAATTAGTCGAAGGTCCTACTTCAAATAAAAATCCTTTTGGAGAAATAAGTTTGGCAACACTAGTCGATAAGAACACGCGCCTGATCGTTCAGGGCATTACCGGTAAAGAGGGAACCTTTCACACGCTCCAGATGCGTGATTACGGCACCAACGTCGTCGGCGGCGTAACGCCCGGCAAGGGCGGGACGACCCACGAGGGCATTCCGGTCTTTAATACCGTTGCCGATGCCGTAAAAGAAACCGGTGCGAATGCCTCGGTCATTTATGTGCCGCCGGCATTTGCCGCGGACGCGATAATGGAAGCCGCCGATGCGGGCTTGCCGCTCGTTGTCTGCATCACCGAGGGAATCCCGGTCGCCGATATGGTCAAGGCGAATGAGTATCTGAGCACTCGCTCGACGCGGATGATCGGGCCGAACTGCCCCGGCATCATCTCGCCCGGCAAGTGCAAGATCGGCATTATGCCCGGCCATATACATAAGGAAGGCCGGATCGGCGTGGTTTCCCGCTCGGGAACGCTTACCTATGAGGCCGTCGGCCAATTGACGGCGTTGGGCCTAGGCCAATCGACCGCCATCGGCATCGGCGGTGACCCGATCATCGGGACGACGCACACCGATGCACTCCGGCTCTTTCAGGAAGACGACGAGACCGACGCGATAGTAATGATCGGCGAGATCGGCGGAACAGCCGAAGAGGACGCCGCCGCCTACGCAAAAGATAACGTCACAAAGCCGATAGTCGCCTTTATCGCCGGCCAAACGGCACCTCCCGGACGCCGCATGGGCCACGCCGGAGCTATCATCTCGGGCGGCAAAGGCACCGCCGCCGAGAAAATGAAGGCGCTGACCGAAGCCGGCATCCGCGTCGTCCAGTCGCCCGCCGACATCGGCAAAGCCATCGTCGATGTCCTCGGAACCGGCGCCGCGGCTTAACCATCCGCATTCGAACAATTGATATTCCGGAGGCTGCCCACGTGGCAGCCTTCTGTGTCTTCTATCTGTGAGTTCTGCGCTTCCGGACGAGAGATCAATCGCAGATGTGAAAACGCCCACCGTTGAAAGGCTGTGACGGCTGGACCGCGTCATCAATATTGGATCGATCGGGTTTGTTTCATTTCGGCCCGCTCCCCGCTTGACACAAATTTCTTAAAATCATAATATCTGAAGTTTCGGACTTTGACGGTCTGGGCTGCTGAGCAGTTCGCGAGAGCGTCTGCACGGCAGAAATGTTTGAAAGCCCAAGTCAGGAAGTGTAGCGTAAACGGCATCGCACCAACGATGCCCGGAGATCGTACGCGGTTTTGAAACCGCTCTTCATTGCCACGCTACAGCAAAGACGGGCTTTCTAGGGACATAGCAATCACCTTAATTCAATCAGCATTGGCTGCTTGAGCTAACTGCCGAACAAGTTTCGGCAAGAGTCAGGTAACGGTTCGCTTTTGTCTTTTTAAATAGAGGCTGACGAAAAACTGCTTCAAGCGATGATAAGAAAGCCGGTCGTTATTTGCCGGTTACGAAGAAAAAAATGCCGACTATCAATCAATTAGTTCGCAAAGGACGCCAAAGGGTCAAATATAAAACGGCCAGCCCCGCTCTGCAGGCAAACCCGCAGAAGCGTGGCGTTTGCACGCGTGTTTACACCTCGACACCGAAAAAGCCGAACTCGGCACTTCGTAAGGTCGCTCGTGTCCGCCTGACAAACCAGATCGAGGTAACGACCTACATTCCGGGTATCGGCCACAATCTGCAGGAGCACTCGATCGTGCTCATCCGCGGCGGCCGTGTAAAGGACCTTCCGGGTGTGCGTTACCACATCATCCGCGGAACGCTCGATGCTTCAGGCGTCGCGAACCGCAACCAGGCCCGTTCGAAATACGGTGCGAAGCGTCCGAAGGGAGCTAAATAGTAGTCAGTAGCCAGTAGTCAGTAGTCAGTAGCCAGAAGGTGCAAGCGAGGCTGACGGCCGACAACCGACTACCGACAACTTAAAAGAATATGGCAAGAAGAAGAGTTGCGACACGACGAGAGATACTGCCCGATCCGATCTTCGGGAGCACGCTGGTGACCAAGTTCATCAACGGCATGATGTGGGAAGGCAAGAAGAGCACGGCCGAGGCCATCTTTTACAGCGCGATGGACAAGATCGCCGAAAAGACCGGCGAAGAGCCGCTGAAGGTCTTCAAAAAGGCCGTCGAGACTGTTGCCCCGACCGTTGAGGTCAAGTCGCGCCGCATCGGTGGTGCCACATACCAGGTGCCGCTCGAGGTCAGCCGCGACCGGCGTTACGCCCTGGCGATCCGCTGGATCGTCGGCAACGCCCGCAACCGCAACGAAAAAACGATGAAAGACCGCCTCGTCGGCGAACTTTTGGATTCAACTCAGGGCCGCGGCGGTGCCGTTAAGAAGAAGGACGACGTCCACCGCATGGCCGAAGCGAACAAGGCGTTCGCGCATTATCGGTTCTAGGGAAGTTTTTACCGCAGAGACGCAGAGACGCCGAGTATCGTTTCTGTTTTGCTCTGCGACTCCGCGTCTCGGCGGTTAAACAGTTGTAATGGCACAGATCAGTTTAGACAAATTCAGAAACATCGGGATCATGGCCCACATCGACGCGGGCAAGACCACGACGACCGAGCGCGTCCTTTTCTATACGGGCGTGTCGCACAAGATCGGCGAGGTCCACGAAGGCACCGCGACGATGGACTGGATGGAGCAGGAACAGGAACGCGGTATCACCATTACCTCCGCGGCCACGACCTGCTTCTGGAAGCGTAACGGCGTTGAGCACCGCATCAATATCATTGATACGCCGGGCCACGTCGATTTTACGATGGAGGTCGAGCGTTCGCTGCGTGTTCTTGACGGAGCCGTCGCGGTGTTTGACGGCGTTGCCGGTGTCGAGCCGCAGTCCGAGACCGTTTGGCGTCAGGCGGATAAGTACAAGGTTCCGCGTATTTGCTTTATCAACAAGCTCGACCGTGCGGGTGCCTCGTTCGAACGCAGTTTTGATTCGATCCTAACCCGCCTCGGTGCAAATGCCGTGGCTCTCCAGATTCCGATCGGCGAAGAAGACAAGCTCAGGGGCGTTATCGACCTGATCGAAATGAAGGGCCTCGTATGGAAGGACGAGACCAAGGGAGCGGAGTACGAGGTCGTCGAGATCCCGGCCGAGCTTGCCGATTCTGCAAAGGCGTGGCGTGAGAAGCTGGTCGAGGCCGTCTCGGCGATCGATGATGATTTGATGATGAAGTATCTCGAGGGCGAGGAAGTTACCGCCGACGAGATCCGCAAAGGCCTTCGCAAGGGCACGCTTGAGCTTAAGATCGTTCCGGTCGTTACCGGTTCGGCGTTCAAGAACAAGGGCGTTCAGACGCTTCTTGATGCCGTCGTTGATTACCTTCCGAGCCCGCTTGATATCGAGGCCGTCGAAGGAATTAATCCTAAGACCGATGAGGCCGAGCCGCGTCCGGCAGACCCGAAGGCACCGTTCTCGGGCCTTGTGTTCAAGCTGATGGCCGATAAGCACCTTGGCCAGCTCGCCTTTGTCCGCATCTATTCGGGTACCGTAAATTCAGGTTCCTACGTTTACAACACGATCAAAAATTCGAAAGAACGCGTCGGCCGCTTGATGCTCATGCACGCTAATAAGCGTGAGGACGTCGAGACCGCGTCGGCGGGTGAGATCGTTGCCATCGGCGGCATGAAGAATGTCACGACCGGCGATACCATCTCCGACGAGACGAAGCAGATCGTTCTCGAATCGATGGAATTTCCTGATCCGGTCGTGCGTGTTGCGGTCGAACCGAAAACCCGTGCCGACCAGGACAAGATGGGCGTCGCGCTTAACCGCCTCGCTCAGGAAGACCCGTCGTTCCAGGTCTCTACCGACCATGAGACCGGCCAGACCATCATCGCCGGAATGGGCGAACTTCACCTCGAGATCATCGTTGATCGTATGAAGCGTGAGTTCGGCGTCGAGGCGAATGTCGGTAAGCCGCAGGTTGCCTACCGAGAAACGATCACCTTGGGAGCCCCGGGCAAAGAGATCTTCAAGAAGCAGTCCGGCGGCCGCGGCCAGTTCGGCCACGTCGAGCTTGAGATCGAACCGGCTCCGGGCGAAGGCTTTGTTTTCGAAGACAAGATCACGGGCGGAGCGATCCCGCGTCAGTTCATCAAGCCGGTTTCTGAAGGTATCAGGGACGCGATGCGTCGCGGATTCCTCGCCGGATACGAACTCGTGGACATCAAAGCGAGCCTCGTTTTCGGTTCGTATCACGAAGTTGACTCGGATGAGCGTTCGTTCCACATCGCCGGTTCGCTTGCGTTCCAGGACGCGGTCAAAAAGGCAAAGCCGGTACTGCTCGAGCCGATCATGAAGGTCGAGGTGGTAACGCCCGAAGAATACATGGGTTCGGTCAACGGCGACCTTAACCGCCGCCGCGGCCAGATCGAAAAGATGGAGCCGCGTCCGGGCAATGTCCAGGTCGTGACCGCGTTCGTTCCGCTCTCGGAAATGTTCGGTTATACGACCGACCTCCGTTCGGCAACGCAGGGACGTGCGACCTCGTCGATGCACTTTGAGCGTTATGCGGAAGCACCGCGAAACGTCGCCGAAGAGATCATCGCGAAAGTGAAGGGAGCAAGTAGTTAGTTTGGAGTACCGCCTTTGGGCGGCATCCGTAAAAAAGAAGCCAGCCAAAGCTGGAACTCAAAACTTTAGG
>JAHBSG010000022.1 GCA_019639235.1 Acidobacteriota bacterium
CGGGTTCACGAAGGGCGATTCCGATGGTGCATTCAGTTTCCCGGCATACTCATATGACCTCTCGGGCGAATATGGCCGGTCGGGCTCGGACGTGCGACACAATTTTGTTTTTGGCGGTAACGTCTCTTTGCCGTGGCAATTTTCGCTCAATCCGTTCGTAACAGCCAACACCGGGGCTCCGTTTAACATCACGCGTGGCGTTGACCTGAATGGCGACGGCCTGACGAACGAACGGCCGACGTATGGTGAGCTTGGCACGCGATGCGGGGAACTCGGCCTGACGAACTCGTTCTGCGATGTTTCAGGTTTCGACCCGAACGCGATCATTCCGCGAAACTTCGCCGACGGACCGAAGTTCTTCAACGTGAACCTGCGGGTCAGCAAGAACTTCGGGTTCGGTAAGACTGCGACTCCTGCAAACGACCGGGCACAGACGGGCGGCGGCGGTGGTCCTCGCGGCGGCGGGTTTCCGGGAATGGGTGGACGCGGAGGCGGACGTGGTGGTTTCGGAGGCTTTGGCGGTGGCGACGGCCGCAGCCCTTACAATCTGAACATTAGTGTCCAGTTCACGAATCTGTTTAATTCCGTGAACTTTGCTTCGCCTATAAGCAATCTGGCTTCATCCCGCTTTGGCCAGTTCACCCGGACGCAGGGTGGATTCGGTGGGTTTGGCGGATTCGGCGGAAGCGGATCGAATAACCGCAGCATCTCGCTGCAGGCCCGCTTTAGCTGGTAGAATTCGGTGTAATTCCGAAAGCGGAGACGGGCTCACATTTGCGGGCCCGTCGTCTTTTTATTTGGTCGATGACGCAGTATCTTTGAGTT
Source organism: Acidobacteriota bacterium (assembly GCA_019639235.1). Lineage (GTDB taxonomy): Bacteria > Acidobacteriota > Blastocatellia > Pyrinomonadales > Pyrinomonadaceae > OLB17. The sequence continues at coordinate 826 of JAHBSG010000022.1, forward strand.
ATGAATACAAGGTTCATTTCATTGGGTCTTCTTTTGCTCTTTTTCGCGGCGGGAACATTGGCACAGCCGGCAGGTGATTTTGCCGCTGAACGCGAGCTTGCCCGGTTGGCTGTCGAGGCTCACGGCGGCGAAAAATTCCGCACGATGAAGACACTGCTAGTTACCGGCGGGGTCGATATCACGACCTCTCAATTTCCGCAGGCGATACCGGCCACGTTCGTAACAATTTTCGCAGGCGACCGGTACCGGTTCGAGCTAAATAATCCGTTTCAGCCGATCAGGCAGGCGAACGATGGAACGAAGACCACCTCGACGATACAAAACGGGTTTACCCTTCCGCCGGTCAATCGGATAGGCTTTCCGGTTCTTCAACGCATCGGAGAGACAGGTTTCGTCGTGACAGCGATTCCGGACAACAAGAAAAAACGGAAGGGGTTTCGAGTGACCTCGCCTGAAGGCTATCAGACAGATTTCTTTATTGACGCAAAGAGCAATCAGGTCAAGAGCTTTGAGTCCGTATACACGGTCGGAGGGCGGTCGGTAACCACTTCGGCGGAGATCGACCGGCTTAAGCTTGTTGATGGCGTACTTGTCCCGGAGCGATATGTACAGCGCTTTGATCTTGATCAATTTACGGTGTACGCAAACTTCAAGGCCCGAGAGATCAGCGTTAACGGTGATGTGGCAGATGACGTTTTCGTCGTAGGCGAATAGGACTATTGTAAAATGAAAATGCCGCCGTGCTTGGATGGCAGGGCGGCATTTCTTTGCTTCCGGATTAACGGCCTTACTTTGAAAAGCGGCTACTCTTCCACCAGTCGATGGTCCGCTCCAGCCCTTCCTCGAGCCCGACAAGCTTCGAGTAACCGAGGCACTCGATCGCCTTTCGGTTATCCGCCTGCGAGTGCTTCACATCGCCTTTTCGTTCCGGCTGGAAGTCGGCGACGACATCGTCTCGGCCGGAGATCTTCTTCATCACCTCGACTAGGTCGTTGAGCGATATCCGCTCGCCGTTTGCAACATTCATCACCTCACCGATGCCCTTATCCGTTTCCGATGCTTTGATGTTCGCATCGACGACGTTGGCAACAAACGTAAAGTCGCGGGTCTGTTCGCCGTCGCCATAGATGACAGGCGTGCCGCCCCGCATGAACGCATCAATGAACCGTGAAATGACACCCGAGTATTGCGACGAGGGATTTTGACGAGGGCCGAAGACGTTGAAGTAGCGTAGCGAAACGGTCTCGAGGCCGTAAACCTGCGAGAAAACGCGGCAGTAGTGCTCGCCGGTCAGTTTTGCCGCCGCATAGGGCGAAAGCGGATCAGGCCGCATTGTCTCGACCTTTGGCAGGGTCGGTTGGTCACCGTAAGCCGAGCTAGAGGCAGCATAAACGAAACGGCGAACGCCGGCATCGCGGGCCGCCAACAAAAGATCGAATGTGGCGTCAACACATGCCTTGTGAGTTTCGGCCGGATCTGCAACCGAGCGCGGTACACTTGGCAGGGCTGCTTGGTGGAAGACGGTATCGATGCCCGGGAGTATCTTTGCGAGCAACTCTCGGTCAGAAATGTCGCCCTCGACAAACTCGAAATCACCGGCGATCTCGTCCAGATTTTCCCGGAAGCCGGTCGCGAAGTTATCAATAAGAATCGGCCTTGCTCCGCGGCGGATCAATTCGTCGGCGAGGTTCGAGCCGATGAAGCCGGCTCCTCCGGTGACCAGAAATCTCGGTGTACTCATATATATAACCTAAACGAGGGGAAAGGGTCGGCCCTAGCGGCCGACCCCGACGTATTCGAACCCAAGCTCACGCATATCTTCAGGCTCGTAGACATTTCGAAGGTCCGCTATCTTCGGCGAGCGGAGAAGCGACTTCACGCGGTCCATATCAAGAGCACGGAACTGGTTCCATTCAGTAACGATGACCATCGCATCCGCGTCCTTGATCGCGTCATATTCGTCGGCAGCGTACTCGACACCGTTGATGTAGTGCCTGGATTCCTCCATAGCGACCGGGTCAAAGGCACGTACGCTTGCTCCGCGCTCGATCATTCCGTGGACGATCTCGATGGCCGGAGATTCACGCATATCGTCGGTCTCGGGTTTGAAGGAAAGCCCGAGAACGCCGATCTGTTTGCCGTTCAGATCGCCGACGAGCTTTTCGATCTTAGGGATCATCGCCTGCCGCTGCAGGTCGTTCGCGAGAATGACCGCATCGACGATCCGCGTTTCGACGCCGAACTGGTCGGCAACGGTCGTAAGTGCACGCGTATCTTTCGGGAAGCAGGAGCCGCCGTAACCCGGGCCGGGATGGAGGAACTTGCGGCCAATGCGATTGTCCATTCCCATTCCGCGAGCGACATCGTGGACGTCGCATCCGATGGCGTCGCAAAGGTTCGCGATCTCATTGATGAACGTGATCTTTGTAGCGAGGAACGCGTTCGCGGCGTATTTGATAAGTTCGGCTGCTTCGAGCGAAGTGATCACGATCGGCGTCTCGATGAGATAAAGGGGCCGGTAAAGTTCCTTCATCACCTCGATCGCCCGCTGCTCGTTGCTGCCGATCACAACGCGGTCGGGCCGCATGAAGTCTTCGATCGCAGCACCTTCACGGAGAAACTCAGGATTCGAGGCAACTCCAAAGTCCGTGGCTGTTTCGAGATTTGCGGATACAAAATCGCGAAGCCATTTTCCGGTGCCGACGGGCACGGTCGATTTGGTGACAAGGACCTTGTAACCATTCATCGCCTTTGCCACATCAAGAGCGGCCTGCTGGTAATAGCTCATGTCCGGTGAGCCGTCTTCCTTTGGAGGCGTGCCCACCGCGAGAAAGACGACCTCAGCCCCGGAAACGGCCGTTCCAAGCTCGGTTGTGAAATGCAGCCTGCCGGCCTTCACATTCTTTTCGACCAACTGATCAAGCCCCGGTTCGTATATGGGGATGACGCCATTCTTGAGCTTTTCGATCTTGTCGGCATCAACGTCAACACACGTTACATCCACGCCGAATTCGGCAAAGCAAGCTCCCGACACCAAACCAACATATCCTGTTCCAATAACTGCTATGTGCATAAATCAATGTATGAACGAAACTATGATTCTACGAAAATTGCGAGAGACAAACAAAGAAGTGCGGGCCACTTTTTCAAATGACCCGCACTTCAAAAACGACTTCTGCTAAAGAGAAGATTACCTGGTCGGGCTGACCACGATGGTTCCGCCGCCAATTGTTGTATCGGTCTTACGCGAACCAAGAAGAATAGCAGCACCGGCAGCTCCTGCACCAAGAAGGATCAGCCACGGCCATCCTGCAAAGCGTAGCGGCGGAGCCGAACCCGGACGGAGGCACGGTTCGCAACCCTGCTGTTCCATTCTGCCTGCCGTAGCCGACGTGCCGGCTGCGATCTGGCGATCCGAGCTGCCTTCGCGGAGCGTTACCGTACCCGAGGTCGTATCGACGTGAGTATGTGAGCACTCGATCTCAACAAGGAAGTTGTTGGCCTGTCCGGCGTCGGCGATCAGCGTCGCGTCCTTTGTCGTGACAGTCATGGCGACGCCAGCAGCGTTCGCGACACGAACTTTTCCTGATGAGGCGATCACAACGATCCCGTTCGGGCTAAAATTGATCGTGGCGTTGGTGTTTTCGAGCAGTTCGACCCGCCCGGCCTTTCCAAGATTAACGGTAGCCGACGATGCGGCACCGGTCGCAACCGAACTTCCCGAAACGATGGTCGAGTTCGAAACTGCCGATTGGCCATTAACGGTCACCTGACCGCTTACAGTGATCTCTCCGGTTACATCACCCGGAACGGCCAGAGCGACCATTGAATAAACCGTCAAGACTGCGACCGCGTTCATGGCGGTTACAAATTTACGAAGAGTGTTCTTGCCGAGCATTTGAATGTCTTCCTCCTGTGACAATCCCCTGAAAAAATAACAATACCTTTTCGGTAAAATGAATTCTATCGAGATCAGCGAACCGGGCTGACAACCGTGCTGTTTCCGCCGAGGCGTACTTCATTCGAGTTGTAGGTCGCACCAATGATCATACCGGCAGCAGCACCGCCGAAGACGAGAGCCCAAAGCCACCAGGCCGCTCCGCCGTTGTCATCATCGTCGTCGTCCTGAGCACGGCCAGCGGTGGCGGTTTCGCCTGCCGGAACCGTCTTAGCCGAACCATCCGGCATCGCAACTGCAACGCCCGTTTCAGAGGCAAGAACCTTGACGGTTCCGTTCGAAAGGTTTGCGGTGACATTGCGTCCGTCAAAATTGACCGAAGTCGTTGTTCCCGGCTCGACACGAATCGCGCCGGCCTTTCCAAAAGAAATGGTTGCCGAAGCATTCTCGGGCGTCGTGATAACGGCCGGGAAGAAAACCGAGCGGCTCGACTTGACCGCTTCACCATTGATCGAAACAAAAGATTCCGCTCCGGCGATACCGGATACGGTGAGTTCTCCGGCCACTGCCGGCGTGCTCGCCAACGTAACCATCGAGTAGGTAAGAAATACCGCAGTCGTCAAGAAAACGGATAGCGACTTCTTAAGCAAAGGTTTCACGGTCATAGTGCTCCTCAAATTTGATCCCGAAATTGCAAAATTAATTAGAACTTAAACAGAAATTCAAGTCATTCAATGTTTTACACGAATCCTTCGCCAGTGTCAACATTTACACTATCAAAGATTTTCGCGGTGTCCGCCCCGAGAGGGCTTCCCGAAAACACATTGAGATGGGTCGAATTTCAGAACTTGCATCCGTTTATACCACAGAAAAGCAGGTTCGCAAAGCAATTCTTCGATCTTTTACCCATTTTCACGAAATCCTAACGCTATCATAATGAGCCCTGCCGATCTGGGCACAGCAGATTGCGGGCGGTAAGTTGCCCCGCGGCCGAATTGGCCCGTTCTGCGGAGGTCGCAACAAATTGATTTCCGTATATAAGTTTGCTTTAATCGGTGAAGTTTTTATGAGAAGTATTACGTTGACGGCTTTTTGGCGTATGACCGCTTTGGCGGCGGTCTCAGTTTTTCTTATTTCCTGCGGTGAGCCACAATCGGGCGGGCCGAAGAAGCTCAAGATAGGCTTCGCTATGGACACGCTTCGCGAGGAGCGTTGGCAGCGTGACAATGAGGCATTTAAGGCTCACTGCGAAAAGATGAACGTCGAATGCATCATTACGGTCGCGGACAACAGGGCTGAGAAACAGGCCAATGACGTTGAGAACCTTTTGACCCAGGGTGTTGATGTGCTCGTCATCGCCCCTAGCAATGCGAAGCAGGCGGCATCGATGGTCGAAAAGGCCAAGGCCCAGAATGTCCCGGTCATCAGCTACGACCGGCTCATCGATTCGGACAAGATCGACCTTTATATATCGCACCAGGTTCCCGTGATAGGAAAGAAGATCGCCGAATACGCGGTCGCCAAGGTTCCGAAAGGGAACTACCTGATGGTTTATGGTTCTTCGACGGACAACAACGCGTCGATAATGAAGAAGGAACAGATGGCGATCATCCAGCCATTCGTTGACCGCGGTGACATTAAGATCGTGGCAGAGCAGTTCATTGAAGGATGGGACCCGGAGCTTGCCCTTAATTTTGTCGAAAACGCGCTAACGCAGAATAACGACAACATTCAGGCGATCGTTGTTTCCAACGATGGTATGGCCGGTGGAGCTGTTAATGCTCTGGCGAAAAAAGGTCTTTCCGGAAAGATCCTTGTAACCGGTCAGGACGCCCAACTTGACGCGTTGCAGCGTATAGCGGAAGGGCGGCAGTCGATGACCGTCTATAAGCCGATCATTCCGCTTGCGAGCGGAGCGGTCGATGCGGCGATCAAGTTGGCGAAAGGCGAGAAACTCGAAACTTCGCCATTCCGTAATGACGCGATCGGAAAGGAGATTCCTGCGATCCTCCTGGATGTGTTCTCGGTTGATAAGGATAATTTGATGGATACCGTCATTAAGGACGGCTATTCGAAGTTTGAGGACGTTTTTCGTAACGTCCCTGAGGCCGATAGACCGAAGAGGCCGTAGAGGTTTACCTCATGAAGAAGATGGTTCTCGCCGCCGATCTTGGTGGAACAAATCTCCGAATGGCCGTTATCGGCGAGAATGGCGAGACAAAATATCGTTCGCGAAGCAGTACCCCGTCCTCCCGGCGTAGAGAGGACGTGGTCGATCTGTTGGTCGGTTCGGCTCGCGAATGCATCGAGGCGACAAGGAGCGATGGCACGATCTCGGCATTCGGGATCGCGGCCCCGGCAGTCCTTGATCATGAAGCGGGGCGGGTCCTGGTCGCACCGAACCTGCCCGAGCTGAACGACTTTTCTCTCGCATCGGCCGTTTCAGGCTTGCTCGGAATTGAGGTTTTCCTCGAAAATGACGCGAATGCAGCTGCGATCGGCGAGAATTGGTTAGGGGCATCACACGGTTTCAACAGTTCGATATGCGTCACTCTTGGCACCGGCGTCGGCGGTGGTGTGATAATCGACGGTAAGCCCTTGCGGGGAATAGACGGCACAGCCGGAGAGATAGGGCATATCTGCGTTGAGCCCTTTGGCCATCCGTGCGGATGCGGAAGCGTTGGATGTTTGGAACAATATTCGTCAGCAACGGCCGTTGTCCGGATGGCAAAGGAACTTCTGTCGGAATTCCCTGATTCAAGCTTCGCGTCGGGAAATGACCTTTCTTCGCTCGATGTTTATAATGCTGCCATCTCCGGCGACCCATTAGCGAATGAGGTTTTTCGCAGGTTCGGCTTTTATTTAGGGGTGGCTCTTGGCGGCCTGATCAATGTCCTGAATCCTGAGGTTATCGTGATCGGAGGCGGCGCTTCAGAGAGCTGGGACGTATTTATCGAGCCGCTCAACCAGGAGATCAGAAAAAGAGCGTTCAAACGGCCGGCAGACCGTGTTATTATTGTAAAAGCTAAGCTTGGCGACGATGCCGGGATCCTTGGTGTCGCCAAACTTGCCTTCAGCTCATCAAATATCGGCCTTGCAGTTTAGTCCGCGTAAACTCTATGGATGCGTATCATAAGGTTCTGGTAAAGATCTACGAGATCACCGGAGGAAAAGATAATGTAGATGTCGATTTTGCTGACCTTCTTAAGAAGGAGGGCTTTTTCCCGAGCATTGAAGACATCAAAAGCTACCTTTCCTCGGAAAGCTGGATCGCTGAGACAAGCCGCGTGAATATCGTGCGGATAACTCACTGGGGCGTCGCGGAGGCGAAGCGGTCACTTTCCAACGCTCCGGACCCAAAGACCGCGATCGAAAAAGAAACCCGGACGCTCGTCAACGCAGCCAAGGACCTTGCACTAATGGCGGAGGAGCTTAGCGGTGCCCCGGCAAAAGATAAGGTCAAGGCGATCGAAGCAAAGCTTGCGGCGATCGGTGAACTGGTCGAGAAGGTAAAAGCGAACTTGTAACTAATTTATTTGCCTTTTGTTGGGCAGTTGAAGTAAACTACTCGCTTGCTTGCGAGAGTGAACCGTCGAAAGTGGGTTTCGCACCCACTTTTTCTTTTTCGGTCGGGCGATATGGATCGTGAATTTGTTGACAAGAGGATCTCTGAAATTGCGTCAGGCGTATGTTCGCGGCTTGGGTTCGAGTTCGTACATAGTGAGCTTGCCGGAACGAAACGAAACGCGACCGTCCGGGTCTTTGTAGATAAGGATGGCGGACTGACGATCGATGACTGTGCTGATGCGTCGCGGGCGATAGAGGCCGAGCTCGATGCCCTTGACCTGATACCTGACGCCTACGTTCTTGAGGTCTCGTCGCCGGGACTCGAAAGGGAGCTTTACACGATCGGCGATTTTCAAAAGTTTGCCGGAAAGTCGGCTCGGATGAAGCTCAAAAGCGAGATCAACGGAGCGAAGTCACTGAAAGGAAAGATCATTTCTGTTAGCGGAGACGAGATCGTTTTCGCCGACAATCGCCTTGGGGAAATGAAGTTAGGTTACGACCAGGTGCAAAAGGCGAATTTGGTCTTCGACATAAGCGAGGATCTCGGAAAGAAGTAGCAACGGCGAGCAGGACATTTTAATTATTGGGCCAAAGAAAAGAGGCCGGTAGAGTATGACAACTTCGATAGGACAGAGTATTGACGCACTTTGCAAAGAGCACGGCATTGATCGTGATCTTGTCATCGAGGCGATGAAAGATGCCGTTAAGGCGGCTGCAAGAAAGCAATTCCGCTCGCAGGACAAGACCGGCGATCACATTGAGGTTGAATGGAATAACGACGAGGGCATGATCGAGATCTCGCTCCAGAAGGTCGTTGTTGCCGAGGTCGAAGATGAGAGTGCTGAGCTTTCGCTCACCGATGCCCAGGAGATGGCCGGCGACGAGATCGAGATCGGCGACATGCTTCAGATCCCGCTTCCGCAGGAAGAAATGGGCCGCATCGCCGCTCAGACCGCAAAGCAGATACTTGTTCAAAAGGTCCGCGAAGCCCTTCGCGAAAAGGTTTACGAAGAATACATCGACAAAAAGGGCACGATGCAGCAGGGAACGATCAAACGTTTCGAGCGTGGTGACATCATTGTCGAATTCCAGAACGGCCAGGAGGCTGTCCTACCCAGGAAGCAGCAATCACGCGGCGAAATGTGGAATCAGGGCGAGCGAATCCGCGCTGTGATCATTGACGTTTCGAAGGAACAAAAGGGCCAGCAGATCATTCTTTCGCGTGCGTCGGAAGACCTGGTCAAGCAGCTTTTTGAGCTTGAAGTTCCTGAGATCTATGACGGTACGGTCGTTATCAAGTCGTGTGTTCGCGAACCCGGAGACCGGGCAAAGATCGCCGTCACGTCGAACGAAAAGGACGTCGATCCGGTGGGAGCCTGCGTCGGAATGAAGGGGTCGCGGGTCCAGTCGATCATTAAGGAGCTTCGCGGCGAAAAGATCGACATTATCGAATGGTCCGACGAGCCCTCGGTATTTGCGGCCAATGCCCTTTCGCCGGCAAAGGTTTCGCAGGTGCGGATCACCGATATCGAAAATCGTCGGATGGATGTGATCGTCGGTGAAGATCAGTTGAGCCTTGCGATCGGCAAACGCGGCCAAAACGTGCGGCTGGCGACGCGGCTTGTCGGTTGGGACATCAACATCGTCAGCGAAGAAGTTTTGAAGAAGGAGATCGCTTTGCAGATGGGCCAGATGATGGCCTCCGGTGCAGCGGTCCCGATCACAGCCCTTGAGGGTGTTTCGGCAAATCACGCCGAACTTCTTGAGGAGAAGGGTATAACCGACGTTGAAACGCTGGCTGCGACCACGGTCGACGACATCGTTGACATCCTGGATGTCAGCCTTGATGAAGCCGAACGGATCATCGGCTCGGCGGCGGCGATCGTCGAGGCCCGCAATGCCCAGATCGCTCCGGCTGAACCGGAATCCGGCGATGCCGAGCAAGCTGTCGAAGCTTCAGAAGAGGAAGTGGCCGATGCGGCCGTGGACGGTGAGCAGACGGAAACCGTCGAAACGGTCGATGAGGAAGGACCTGCGGAAGAGGAAGCCGAAGACGAAGCGGTTGAGACCGCGGAAACTTCTTTGGTTACCGTTGACGCTGCCGCGGAAAGCTCTGAAGGATCCGAAGCGGTTGAAGCTTCAGCAGAGTCGGCCGATATGGCGGATGAAGGAATTACGAACGATGAAGACGAAAAGCAATAGTCTCCATCGTTTCAGGTGTTGTTAGCCGGGCCCGGGCAAAGTACAAGAGCAGGGCCGGCAGACCGAATTTCGGAGATGATCCGAAGGCCTTGTTTGAGTACGAATATTTATGGCAGTTGGTAAGAAGATTCGAATTTACGACCTCGCTCGCGAGCTGAAGCAGGACACGAAGCGCGTTATGGAAGACCTGCGTCGCGAGGGTGCGGACGTAAGTGTGCCGTCGAACTCGGTCCCGGTCGAGATCGCGGAAAAGGTCCGGCTAAAGTATTTCCCAAAGGCCGAGCCGGCACCGAAACGCACGATCAAGGTGATCAAGGCGAAGAAAGTTGCCAAAAAGGCCGAGGCTGTCGAGGAAGCTCCTTCGGAGGTCGTTGAGGAAGCGGCCACAGAACCGGCGACCGAGAAGCCGGTTGTTAAGGTACTTAGAAAGGCGGCGGAACCGGTAGCGGAACCCGCCGAAGAGGCTCCTGTGCAGACCGGCGTCCGGAAGGTTCTAAAGCGGAAGGCGGTAGAGGAAAAAGCCGAACCGATCGCCGAGGAAGCTCCGGTCACCGTTGAGGAGCCCGAGATCGAGGCGGCCGAAAAAGAGATTCAGGAAGCTGAGCCGGCCGTTGAAGAGAAGCCTGTCGAGGAAGCCCCGAAGACGACCACACGAGTGCTGAAGCCGACGGGCACGCAGATCAAGCAGCTCAAGCTAACGACCGACGCTCTGCAGAAGGGAATCAAGCCGGGCGATCGGCTGGTCGCATCTACTCAGCCGACCAAAACAGGCAAGCTTTCGGCGGAAGCTCGCGGCCGGAGAGGCGAATTCCGCGGTACGCCGGGCGAGACGAGCACGCCGCAGATGAACTACGTGCCGCCGGCCGATAACCGCAGGCGGCCGGGCCGTTCCGGTGGACGAAAGAAAGGAGCCGACGCAAAAGGCGGCCGTTTTGCCGAACGCGATATCGATATCCCGCGTCAGCGAACCATCGAGGAACGGGTTTTGGCTCAGGTCTCCAGGCCCGAAGGCGGTGAGTTCAAGCAGATCCGGCTTGTTGAGGGAGCGACCGTTAGGGAATATGCCGAAGCTTTGGGCATCACTCCGCGAGACATTGTGCAACTGCTCATCAAGCGAGGCGTCTTTGCCACGCTCAATCAGCCGATCGGCGAAAAAATGGGCGAAGAGCTGGGTCTTGATTTCGGAGTTGAGGTCAAGTTCGTTCCGTTCGAAGAGATGGTCGTCGAAGAAGAGTTCGAGTCGATCATCGAAACTGGCGGCGATGACGTTGAGGTCCAGCGGGCACCGGTAGTAACAGTGATGGGCCACGTTGACCACGGTAAGACGTCACTGCTCGATGCGATCCGTTCTGCGAATGTGGCCGAAGGCGAGGCCGGAGGCATCACGCAGCACATCGGTGCGTACAGCGTCCATGTGCCGAATCCCGACGATCCGGAGCATCCGCGTCGGGTTGTGTTCCTCGATACACCGGGTCACGAGGCATTCACCATGATGCGTGCCCGCGGAGCCAAGGCGACCGATATCGTTATCCTTGTTGTCGCTGCCGATGACGGCGTTATGCCGCAGACCATCGAAGCGGTCGAACACTCAAAAGCAGCAGGCGTTCCGATCATTGTTGCCATCAACAAAATGGACAAACCGGATGCAAATCCGGACAAGGTCAAGCAGGGCCTCGCGGCTCTTGGCGTTCAGCCGATCGATTGGGGCGGAGATATCGAAATGGTCCCGGTCTCGGCGAAGAAGAAAGAGAATTTGGACACCTTGCTTGAAACGGTACTTCTTCAGGCAGATATTCTCGACCTGAAGGCAAGCCCGACGCGGCGAGCTGCGGGCGTTGTGCTCGAAGCAAAGCTCGACAAGGGACGCGGCTCGGTTGCAACGGCACTTGTGCAGCAGGGAACCCTAAAAGTCGGCGATCCTTTCATTGTCGGCCAGTTTCACGGCAAGGTCCGTGCGATGTTCTCGGACCGTGGCGAGCCGGTCACCGAAGCGCCGCCCGCAACACCGGTCGAGGTACTTGGGCTCCAGGGCGTTCCGCAGGCAGGAGATACGTTCCAGGTAGTTTCTGATATCGATAGAGCTCAGACCATCGCAAACCAGCGGCAGCAGCATGCTCGCCAGGCCGCGATGATCAAGACCACGAAGCGCGGAATTGAGTCGCTCGGGCAGGCAGAGGTCAAGGAACTTCTGGTCATTCTCAAGGCCGACGTTCAAGGCTCGGTCGAGGTGGTCCGGGCAACGCTCGAGAAACTTTCGACCGAGAAGGTCAAGGTCCGGGTCATTCGTGCCGGCGTCGGAGCGATCGCCGAATCGGACGTGCTTTTGGCTTCGGCAACTCAGGCGGACAACGCATCTACGGCCGTTGTGATCATCGGATTCAATGTTCGGCCCGAATCGCGTGCGGCGGACCTCGCCAGGCTTGAGGATGTCGATATCCGTCTGCACTCGATCATTTACAAGGTCGAGGAAGAGATCAAGGCCGCAATGATCGGAATGCTCGACGCGATCGAGAAGGAGGTCATTCTTGGCAAAGCCTTGGTACAGGAGACGTTCAAGGTCTCGCGTATCGGCACGATCGCGGGTTGCCGCGTCACCGATGGGCTTATCCGCCGGCAAGCGAAGGCAAGGCTTATCCGCGACGGCGTAGTCATTTGGGAAGGCGATATCGCAACGCTCAAGCGGTTCAAGGACGATGTCAACGAGGTCAAGCAGGGGTACGAATGCGGTATCAGCCTGGTCAACTTCAACGACATCAAGGTCGAGGATGAGATCGAGGCCTTCGTGATCGAGAAGATCGCGGCGACCGAGCTCTAGGCAAAGATTATGCATAGGCCTGAGCGTTTGGCAGAGGCATTGAAAGAGGAGATCGCTGAGGTCGTCGGGTTCGAACTCGACGACCCGCGTCTTGGTTTGATAACCGTCACGGATGTAGAGGTTACAAGCGATCTTCGCGATGCAAAGGTCTTCGTGCTGGTGCGTGGAACTGAGGAGGAGATAAACGGGGCGTTCACCGCTCTGGAGAAAGCTTCCGGATACATTCGGCGACAGGTCGCTCTCGACCTAGATCTTCGCCACACACCGCACCTTCACTTTACCCGGGATACGGCGGAGGAGAACGCCGCTCGAATAGGCGAGCTTCTCGAAGCGATCAAGCCCGGCGAAGAGGCCGAGGGCCTCAAGTAAGTAATCGAAATTCAAGGAAGTTTGGTCGTTTTTTGATTTAGTGTTAAGTCAAGTTGTTGAATTGATCGAAAACAAGCAGCGGTTCGGCATTACGACCCACGTAAAGCCGGACGGCGACGGCGTCGGCTCTTCGTTAGGTCTATGCTGGCTGCTGCGGTCGCTGGGCAAAGAGGCCGAGGTCATCGTCCATGGTGAGGTCCCGCCATCTTATCACTCGCTTCCAGGGGCAAATGAGATCCGTGACATCACGAGCATTGACCGCGAATACGACGCGGTTTTTGTTCTCGAATGCTCTGACGTAAAGCGTCCGGGTATCGAGGGCCTTGAGAACGAACTAACCGTAAACATCGATCACCACGCAACCAGCGAACATTTTGGCAAGATAAACTGGATCGACCCGACAGCGTCTGCCGTTGGTGAGATGATCTACAACCTTTGCAAAGCCATTGGCGGAAGGGTGACCAAAGAGATCGCCGAATGCGTCTACATGGCCCTTATCACCGACACGGGCTCCTTCCACTTCCCAAACACGACCGAACGAACGTTGAAGGTTGCTTCGGAGCTCGTCAAGGCCGGGGTGCGGCCCGCGGAGATCTCCGAAGCGGTCTATTATCACTATCCGTGGTCGCGGATCGAGCTGATGCGGCAAGTGCTTAACACCGTGCGGCGCGATGAGACCGGGCGGATCGCCTTTATGCGGCAAACTCTTGCGATGCGCGAGGCCTCCGGAGCGATAGACGGCGATAACAATGGTTTTGTGAACATACCACTTGCGGCCAAGGATGTGCTCGCGGTCGTCTTAATGCGTGAGGTCGGCGGAGGCCGCTATCGGGTCAGCCTACGCTCGAAGGGAGACATTAACGTTGCCCGTGTTGCCGAACAGTTCGGAGGCGGCGGGCACAAGAATGCCGCCGGGCTCCGTGTCGAAGGTGATTGGGACGAAAAGGAAAAAGAGATCGTCGACGCATTGCAGAAAGCGATCGCGAAAGGTCTTGGTGAATGAACTGGCAATCCGATGAGCGAAACCAAAGAAAAGCGCTATAAGTGGCGACGCGAGGACTATCGCGAAAAGACCCACGGGCTGTTGATGGTCAATACCGGCGACGGTAAGGGAAAGACCACGGCGGCGATCGGCGTTTTGGTCAGGGCAGCGGGCCGCGGAATGCGATGCTGCATGATCCAGTTCATGAAGTCGAAGAACGACCGCTACGGCGAGCACGAATCGCTTGAAAAGCTCGGGGTCGAGGTCCACACAATGGGTGCCGGCTTTACCTGGGACACACAAGACAAAACGGTCGATATTCGGACCTCCGAGGAGACATGGGAGCTTTGCGTGGAGAAGATGCGGACAGAGGAATACGACCTACTCGTCTTCGATGAGCTCGTGTATGTGCTCGACTACAAGTTTCTCGACCTGGCTGAAGTTTTGGCGGAGATCAAGGCCATTCGCGAAAAGCAGCCGCATCTTCATATCATAATGACGGGCCGAAACGCGCCCGCTGATCTCGTCGAGGCGGCCGACCTTGTTACCGAAATGAAGGAGATCAAACATCCCTTTCACGCAGGAATTTACGCTCAACAGGGGATCGAGTTTTAGTGAAAGCAGCAGTCGAGCGGAGAAGCGCATTCGGTTACCGAGACCACTTTGCCTTGGCGGTGACCACTTTTGGCGTCGGTTACCTTCCGCTTGCACCCGGGACTTGGGGCTCGGCCGTTGGTGTCGCGATCTACCTCTTTGCTGAAAGCCTGCTGATGGGGTTTGGGCTGATCGATGACAAGTTTTCCCCGGCCGTTGTCCATACGTGGACGCTGCCGATCGTTACCATCTCACTTCTACTTCTTACACTGCTTGGTATTTGGGCCGCAGGGCGTGCGACGGAACTTCTCGGCAACACCGACCCGCCCGAGGCCGTCATCGATGAGATAATCGGACAACTCATCGTCTTCCTTTTCGTTCCTTTCAGCATTGGATGGCCGATGATCCTGGCCGGCTTTCTCCTATTCCGGCTCTTCGATGTTTGGAAGCCCTACCCGATCGATTACCTTCAGGTGCTACCCGGCGGTATCGGGGTTTGTGCAGATGATATTCTCGCCGGAGTCTATGCCGGTGTTTGCCTTTCGGTCGTTTACGCGTTAAGCCTTTCATTATGAGGATCCACGTACTACCCGGAGATTCTGTTGCTGAGGCCTTTGCCGCTGCGGGGCTCGACGGCGAAACGGTGGTTTGCCGCGAGTGCCTGGTTGACGGCGACATTTCCGGCGACACGCTTGAGGAATTTTGGGATCTGAGAGCGAATTTCATTGAAGTTCATTACGGCGGCGACCCGCTCGAATATCGCGAACGCATTGCATATGAGCTTGAGCGGCTGCTCGAAGCCGGGCCTGAGGATGAGGTCTTTCTCTGGTTCGAGTACGAACTTTTCTGCCAGGCCAACATGTGGTTTTGCCTTTCGCTCTTGAGGTCCACAGGTGCGAAAGTGTTCCGCGTGATACCCGCCGGGCTTGAGCCCGACAAGATCTGGGACGGATTCGGCGCGATGACCGCGGACGATCTTGCCCGGTGTTTTAACGAACGCGTCGAGTTCACTGCGGCTGACATTGACGCGGCCTGTGAGCTTTGGCAGGCATTTCGCGATCGCGACGGGGGACGTTTGTTGGAGATTGGCGAGTATCGGTCTCCGGCCTTTCCGTTTTTGAA
Source organism: Acidobacteriota bacterium (assembly GCA_019639235.1). Taxonomy (GTDB): domain Bacteria; phylum Acidobacteriota; class Blastocatellia; order Pyrinomonadales; family Pyrinomonadaceae; genus OLB17. The sequence goes on from JAHBSG010000022.1 coordinate 16,375, forward strand.
AGAGGTTTGCCGGGCCGCGGCAGAGATCGAAACCCGCCCTCACGACATCGTGAACGAACTTCTCGCAAATGGACACACCAAACTTGAGGACGTGTTTCCCGAGTTTCGGAAGCGGGCCGGTGTATACGGCTTCGGCGATCTGCAGGTTGAACGGCTGATTCATGCTGCTTCTCACTGAACCATACGCCTGCATCATCGTTTATTCCTCGTCGTTCGTCCGATCAACGTGCGTCTCCTTCGCCCGTTCACTTTGAAAGATCCAGCCACGCCGCTTGAAGTAGATGAGCAGTGCCAGCGTTAACAATCCCATCAGCCCAAGTACGGCGAAATAGCCGTAGCGTGTTCTGAGTTCCGGAATGTTCTCAAAATTCATTCCGTAAATTCCCGCGATCAGGGAGAGCGGCAGTATGATCGCGGAGACGACCGCCAGAGTTTTCATCACATCGTTCGTCCGGTTGGCGACAACGGAAAAATGTATTTCCACGAGGCCGCTGACCAATTCGCGGTAGCTTTCCGAAAGGTCCGTAACGCGGAGAAGGTGGTCGTGGACGTCCCGGAAGAATGGCAAGATGTTCTCCGGAATTTGCTTGAACTCGCCGTGCGACATTCGATAGAGAACTTCCCGCTGGCGGGTCGAGATACGTTTGAGCCGTGCAACGCTTCGCCGTACGTCCATGATCCGCTCCAGCATCGAACTTTCGCCGTTCTGCATCAGCAGGACCTCGTCCTCGATCAGTTCGATCTGCTCGTTGAACTCGTCAACTACCGGATTGTAGTTGTCCACCAGACGGTCAAGGATCTGGTGCAAAAGGAACGCCGGCCCGCGTTGGCATGGAAGCGGCGTACTGCGGATCAGTGTTTTCACTTCCTTTACGCTCCGAAAGCGTTCGAGGTGAAAGGTCACGACAAAGTTCTCGCCAAGGTAGCCGTCGAGTTCCTTCGTGACAAAGTCGGTCGGCGTTGTCTTGTCGGGCGTCACGCCGTGGACGATAAAGAAAAGGTACCCGGGGAAGGCTTCGACCTTGGGCTGGTTGCGGGTCTCGATGCAGTCTTCGACCGTAAGATGATGGAACCTGAAAACATTCAACAGAATGTCCTCAATGGCCTTGTGGTCGCCGATATCCTCTCCACGAAGGTCAAGCCATACCAAATTCGTGCGGTCTTCGAGCAGAGTCGGAAGTTCGTCAAGCGAGAATCCGTCCTCGATGCGGTCGGCACCCTCTCGGTAAACAAAGATCTCAGCAAATGGTGCTTTGTCGGCCATAAATGGAGTGGAGATCAGGTTTTCTCCCACTTTTTTGGGAGTCCATCAAGTTGCAGGGCGGCGATTTAGCTTCGAAAATCCGTCGATCTGTTCTATAATCTAACAATAGATGAAAGAAGAATTGATAGCCCTTGCGGGCGTAGTGATAGATAAACAGCCGAACGCTTATTTCAAGGTTCAGGTCAATGACAGCGACCACGTCGTGCTCGCGACCATCTCGGGCCGCATGCGCCGCAACCGAATCCGCATCCTGATGGGCGACCGCGTCGACGTTGAACTCTCGCCTTACGACCTGACCAAGGGCCGGATCACCTACCGCCACAAGTAAGCTTACGGCCAATTAGTTTCAGGGGCTTCGCGTCGCGAGGCCCCTTTAGTTGCGCCCAAGGTTTCAACGACGGCTCGGGAAGAGCGACGCCGTGTAGTTCACTTCCTTCGAAGCACGGGCCATGAAGCTTTCGATATCCGAGATCGAACGCGGCAGGGCCTTGTTCATCCATTCAACGCCGGTCGTGGTGACGAGCATATCGTCCTCGATGCGAACGCCGATGCTTTTGTATTTTTCGAACGCCGGCTTGACCTTGGCGATGAACTCGCGGTTCTCGGGTGTATCCGGCAGCCAATCGAGAGTGTCGGGGCGGATGTAGATGCCCGGCTCGTTGGTGAAGACCATTCCCGGAGCGAGCGGCGTGCCGTAGTCGCCAACGTCGTGGACGTTCATTCCCAGCCAGTGGCCGAGCCCGTGCATGTACCAGCGGCGGAATTGCTGGCCGTCCTTGGCCGTTACGAGCCCGAGCCGGAAGAGCCCGTCCTCGATGACCCGTGCTGCCTCGGCCTGAAGTGCCGCGAAACGGACGCCTGGCTTGGTCATCTTGGCAACGGCTTCCTGCGCGTCGTAAACGATCTGGTAGATCTCGGCCTGTTCTTTTGAGAACTTGCCGTTGACCGGGAAGGTCCGAGTGATATCGGCGGTGTAATGTTCATACTCGGCACCGACATCCATCAGCAGCAGGTCGCCGCTCTTAACTTCGCCTTTCGGTATTTGGTAGTGGAGCGTCGTCGCATTCTGGCCGCAGCCGACGATAGACGGGTAGCCCCAATAATCCGCGTTGCGGCGGCGGAATGTGTATTCGACCTCGGCCTGCACCTCATATTCCCATTTGGCGTGGTGCACCATCGCCATTGAACGCATATGAGCCTCGGTCGAAATGTCGATGGCGTGCTGCATCAGCTTGATCTCATAGGGCGATTTGACGAGCCGGAGCTGGGCGAAGATGGGGGAAGCGTTTCTGACCTGAAATCCGCGGCTGACCGTTCGGCCGATCGAGTCTGTATTCCAACCATTAATAAAAGCCCGCTCCTGCGTATACTCCCTATTATTCGGGCTGGACGTCGGTTCGAGCATGTACAGGTGCGCCTGATTTCTTCTTGAGGCTTGGTAAATTGGGTCCAATTCGCTGAAATCGATCTCGATGCTGCTCTCAGAAACTGCGGAACTGAATGAGTTTTTTGTTTTGAGTGCGGCGACAAAGGATTCAAATAAGTGTGAAGCAAAAATATTTTGCAGTCCCGAAATTCTGCCTGCGTCTTCGACCGAATACATCTTGCCGTCCCATGTCTCGGATACGGGATTTCGGACCGGCAAAAATAGGTATTCTTTGACCGTGTTCCCGCTCTTGGTCAATACAAACATCGTACCTTTCTGTTTCAGTCCGGTGAGATATACGAAATTGTTCTCTTGCCGAAACACATAAGAAACCGAATTGGAATAGATCTTAGGCTCGGCTGACACAAGGATGAGAACACTGTTGTCCTCCATCTGGGCTGCGACGGCCGCTCGGCGCTTTGCGAGCTCGGCCTGCCGCTCGGCGTCGGTGAATCGCGGGGCTTGCGGCGTAACCCGAATGGCCGGTCCCGCCGAGGGTTGCGAAAAGACCGCGGCCGAAAGGCCGGAAAGGAGAAACGCGGCGATGATGATCCAGATGATTGCTTTCTTCATTATTTCCTCAATGTTGTGTTGGCCGAGCACATCGGCAACCCGGAAGAGCTTTGTATTGGCTTCATTATATACGCAAAAAGGCGATTTCGGTTTCCGTCCGTCCTCGGGTGTTTCATTTTTCGGGCATCGCGCGTTCGCGGAAACATCGGAAACACCGCGAACATCGGAAACATCGGAAACATTGGAAACGCCGCGAACATCGCGAACATCCGGGACACATGGGACGAATGGGACAGATGGAACAAGCGCCCGGGCCTGGAGATTTGTGAAGTAGGATTTGGGATTTGGGATCTGCATTTTCGCATTGTCAATTGTTAATTGGATCATCGGGAATTGGTTAAGAATGGGCTTCGGTCTTCGGTCTTCGGTCTTAAGTCTTTGGTCTTTTGGTCTCCGGCTAACAGCTAACGGCTAATAGCTTAGAGCTTACAGCTACAAACATCTTGCCGTGTCTCACTGCTCACGGCTCATCGCTCACCGCTCACTTCACCCCGCTGTCCATTCTCCTAGGCGTTAAATCCAAAGTGAACGGCGATCCGTGAGATACGGAAGATATGGATGAAATGGAAGTTCTGGAGAGTTGCGAAGGTTGCGAGAGTTTCGAAAGTTGCCGAGAGTGAGGTCCGGGTTGCCGGATGGAATAGCGTTGAGGTTCGACGACTTGCGCAATTCGGTCGATCCGCGGATCAGCCCGGATAGATGTCGGTAAATAAGACCGGAATGGCTACGTGATCTTTCGGGGGCACGCACCGAGCATCGTCATGAGAGTCAACGACGTTTTCAGGATGTATAAATTCATTGGCCGAGGCCGTACATTCGATCTTCGATCATTCTTCGTCGCTCGTCGATTTCGCTCCTGTTACCGGATTCCGACAAAGAAGTTAAAAGGTTCTTGAGTTGCGGCGAAATATCTTGAGGAGCGGAGCTTAGGAGTTCTCTTAATCGAGCGAGGGCCGCCGCGTCTTCTGATCGAGCGAGTTGGTTAAGTGTTCTACCGGTATCAAACAGCCAAAGGCTCTTTTGTTCGCTGATGAGATCGTTTCGGATAAGTTCAATTATCAACGGCTTTACGTGATCTAAATTAATCGAGCCCTCGACATCGCGATCGAGAGCGAGTTCTCTTCGAACTGTTAAGAACTGCCCAGGCAGGAAATCATTGAGCGAAGCTGCCGAATCCGACCAATAGCCAATCTGGAGCCAATTGGCTTTCGTCGGCCGAAAGTTATATACAATTATTCCCTGAACCCAGATCGGTTTTCCACTGAGCGTTACGGGCGAGAAACTTGACCGACGCGCGGCGTTGATCGAATTACTGACCAATAAAGGATGGCCAGATACCTTTTTTGCCTCGTAAACGCGCCCGCATGGATCGATGAGAATGCCGATTGTTACACGTCCGCTAACATTCACGGCTCGAGCCGCGGCGGAAAACTCCGGCTTGACCAATTCGATGGCTCGGGCATTCAGAACTCCGAAAGAGATAATGCTGTTTCCATCTTTCGGTTTCTGAAATTTTGCGCCAGGCGAGCAGACGACCGCTTGGTTCGCAGTTTGTCCCAATACCCCATCGGCAAAGGCAAAAATGGCCAAAACGAACGCGATGCCTAGGAAAAGACGCAGAAATCTGTTCATAAACATTTAGACACCGATTCCCCGAAAGTGTTCCCGTAAACGTTCAAGTCACGGACATCAGGGCTTGCCCAGATGGCAAGCTACGATCATTTCCCGGACGGCTTGGCTGAGGCCGACGAAGACGGAGCGGGAGATGATGTTGTGGCCGATGTTGAATTCGGTGATCTCGGGGATGGCGGCGAGGGCGGCGATGTTTCGATAGGTCAGCCCGTGGCCGGCGGCGACGATGAGGCCGAGCGAGCGGGCGTGGACGGCGGCCGTGCGGATCCGTTCGACCTCGGCGGCGGCTCGGCGTTCGCCATCGCCGTGCATCGCACGCGAGCCGAGTGTGAGTTCGGCATATTCTCCGGTGCAGAGTTCGACCTGCTGTGCTCCGGCGTTCTTTGCTGCCTCGATCTGCTCGGCTGCGGGGTCGATGAAGATGCTGACGAAAACACCGGCGGCCTTTAGCCGCTCGACAGCGTTCTTGATTACGTCAAAATTACCGATCACATCCAGCCCGCCCTCGGTCGTCACCTCATTAGGCTTTTCGGGCACGAGAGAGACCGCGTCGGGCCGTGTGCGTTCGGCGATCAAGAGCATCTCATCGGTCGCGGCCATCTCCACGTTCAAATAGGTCGTGACGACGTCGCGGAGCAACTCGATGTCGCGGTCCTGTATGTGGCGGCGGTCGCCGCGGAGGTGGACCGTAATGCCGTTGGCACCGGCCTGTTCGCAGATCACGGCGGCGGTGATGATGCTCGGCTCGATGGTCTTGCGGGCCTCGCGGATGGTGGCTACGTGGTCGATGTTTACGTTAAGGCGTGCGGACATACAAAACATCTTACCGCAGAGACGCCAAGACGCAGAGGGAATCCGAACAGGATTTACAGGATGGCCAAGATATTTTGCCCCACGGGCCGCTGCCTTTGTGGTAATGGAGCCGAAAATGGACTGCTCGTCTATTTGGGACCGTAAATGCCTTTGCGGGCATTTCGGCGGATCTGGCGGACCTCGTCAAACATGCGGACGCTGTCGCGGAGGACATTGACCTTGCTGCGGTCGTCGTTGTTCCAGCGGACGGCGATCTCCTTAAGCCGAAGCCCGCGGCGACGTGCGACATAGAGAAACTCGACGTCAAAGCCGAAGCGCTCGATCTGCATCACATCGAGCAGCGGGCGAAATTTCTCAAGATCGAATGCCTTAAATCCGCATTGCGTGTCCCAGAAGGGCATTCCGGTCATTAAGCGAACGACGAGATTGAACACCTTGCCGCCCTGTTCGCGCCGCCACGGCTGATGGGTGCCGATCAGCGAACGGTCGAGTGCCCGCGAGCCGAAGGTGATGTCAAACTCGCCTGCCTTGATCGGATCGATGATCTTCGGCATTTCCTCGATGGGCGTGGAAAGATCGGCATCGGAAAATAAGGCGATCTTTCCTTCGGCGGCAAGCAGGCCGGTCTTTACCGCGTAGCCTTTCCCGCGGTTCTTTTCATAGCGGATGACGCGGCCGGGCACTTCGGGCCGTTCGTTGAAAGCTTCTTCGGCGACCTTTGCCGTAGCGTCGCTCGAGCCGTCATCGACGACGATCACCTCGGCCGAGCTGCCGGTTTCGGCAATATACTTCAAGACCTCGCGGACGGTAGCTCCGAGCCGTTCCTCTTCATTGTACGCCGGTATTACGATCGAGACCTCAATGCCCATAAAAAGCTCAAATACTACCCACAGATTAACAGTTTGTAAACTGCTATCGCACGCCCGGTTTCAGAACTTTAGCTGCCCGCAGGCGTAATAGTTCCGGGCAAGCCTGCGGGAGTGCGTCCGGGGAAGGCTTTGGCGGCAACCATTGCCCCGCGGAAAGCGACTAAGATATGCTATATTCGAGCATTAAGGGGCAGCATTAATGACCAGAAGTTATTTCCTTTACGCAATACTGATCATCGCACTCGGGGCCGTTGTTGGCGGGGTTTTCGGAAAGTTTCCGGCCGCGACCCAGGCCGATACGACCGTAACGCCGGCCAAGGTCTCGGCGGATTTTCGCGAAGCTCTTGAGGTTATCGAGAATAACTACGTTGGCAAGCCCGACAGCGAGAAAACGCTCGATTCGGCGGTTCAGGGAATGCTTTGGTCGCTCGACCCGCATTCGCAATTCTTTACTCGCGACGAATTCAGGAAGCTTTACGAGGAGCAGTCCTCGCAGTTTTACGGCATCGGCGTTTCGATAATGCAGCACCGGGACGGCGTTTACGTCCAGTCGGTCATCCCGGGAACTCCGGCGGACAAGGCGGGAATACGTTACGGCGACCGTTTCATCGAGGTTGACGGCAAGGACGCCCGCGAGTGGACGAGTGCAGAGGTTTCCGGCAATGTCCGCGGCGAACGCGGTACCAAGGTCAAGGTAAAGGTCGAGCGGGCCGCTTCGGCAACCCCGGTCGAGTTTGAGATCACCCGCGGCGGCGTTCCGCTGCCCTCGATCCGCAACTACTTTTTGCTCTCGGACGGCGTCGGTTATATCGGGCTGACCGGCGGCTTCCAGGAGACGACCTCGGAGGAACTGAACGACGCGATCGCTGACCTGCAGAAGCGCGGAATGACGAGCCTTGTGCTCGATGTTCGGGGTAATCCGGGTGGGCTGCTTCCGCAGGCGATAGATGTTGTCAGCAAGTTCATTCCATCGGGACAGACGGTCGTCTCGGTCAAGGGTCGCTCGCGTTATGCGATAAGCCAGGAACTCCGCTCACGTGGCGGCGAGCCGAACCGATTGCCGCTGGTTGTGCTTGTTAATGGTGGCTCTGCTTCGGCTTCGGAGATCGTTGCCGGGGCCGTTCAGGACTATCGCCGCGGGCTTGTGGTCGGGAGCGACAGCTTTGGTAAGGGATTGGTCCAGCGTGTGTTTCCGCTGCCGTACGGGACGGGTCTGACGCTTACAACGGCGAGGTTCTACACGCCTTTCGGACGTTCGCTCCAGCGCGATTACTCGAACGGATCGATCTACGAATATTTCACCCACGGCGGTGCCGAGGATGAAGAAGCGCCGCGGCCGAAGCCGGCAGGCGTTCCGGTAAAGCTTCCGGATGGCCGCGTGCTGATGGGCGGCCGCGGCATTGAACCGGACGTAGAGGTAAAGGGACAGGCGTTCAATCAAACGCGTTTTCGGATCAATGACGCTGCTTTCTATTTTGTTAGGCAGTTGGTTGCCGGCAAGATCAGCGGGCTCGAAAGCTACAAGGTTGACCGGCAGAATCATCAATGGTCGATCGCCCCGGACGCTTTTCCGATAACCGACCGATTGTTCGAGGCGTTCAAGGCGTACACGCTGGCGAATAAGCAGAACGCACTTACGGCCGAAAACCTTGCCGCAGAGGCCGACTATGCACGGATGCGGCTGAGGATGGAGATCGCGACGGCAAATTATTCGAACGAAGCGGGCATTCAGGTGCTTCTCGAGCGCGACCCGCAGGTCCTTAAGGCCGTCGAGGTAATGCCGGAGGCTCGCGGCTTCGTCGATAACAACCTTGCCTCTAAGTAAGGTTCTCATAAATTAAGAATTTGCGGACGAGCTTGGCGATCAGGTTCGTCCGCTCTATTTATAGGCGGTAAATCGGCACTCGCGGATTCAGGCTTTGCGGTGCGATAGAGTAAAATACTCAAAGCCCGGCTTTCTATGTATAAACAGATCGGAGTATTGACCGGCGGCGGAGACGCCCCGGGGCTAAATGCCGTTATTCGGGCGGTCGTGCGTACGGCCGTAAATGAATACGGGATGAAGGTGATCGGCATCGAGGATAGCTTTGAAGGCATTCTCGGTGAGACGCGGACGGTTCAGCTAACGCCGAAATCGGTCAGCGGCATCCTGCCGAAAGGCGGAACGATCCTTGGCACCCGCAACCGCGGCAGCTTTGTAAAAATAGTTGACGGCGTGCCGGTCTTTCCGGAAATGCCGATCTCGGAAGCCCTTGCGAACCTCGATATTCTTGGGATCGAAGCGTTGATCGTGCTCGGCGGCGAGGGAACGCTCGCGATTGCGGAACAATTCGATAAACGCGGCTTTCCTGTGATCGGAGTGCCGAAGACGATCGATAACGACCTGGCAGCTACCGAACTGACGTTCGGTTTCATGACGGCGATCGACATCGCGACCGAGGCTCTCGACCGCCTGCACACGACCGCCGCGTCACACGACCGAGTGATGATCCTTGAGGTGATGGGCCGTCACACGGGCTGGATCGCACTGCACGCGGGCCTTGCCGGAAGTGCGGATATCATCCTGATCCCTGAGATACCTTTCTCGTTCGACTCGGTCATCAAGAAGGTGAAGGAACGCGAGGCGAACGGGTCGCGATTTACGAACATCGTCGTCGCTGAGGGTGCCAAAGAGGTCGGCGGCGGAGAGATGTATCTGGATGCCAAGCATACGCGGCTTGGCGGTGTCGGTGACTACGTCCGGCGAAAGATCGAGGAGCTCACCGAAAAGGAGACACGGTGCGTTGTGCTCGGCCACCTTCAGCGTGGCGGCAGCCCGAACGCCTTTGACCGAATGCTCGGAACGAGCTTCGGGGCCTGTGCCGTTCGGGCGCTTGCCGAAGGTGAGTCAGGGAAAATGGTCGCCTTCCAGGCCTCGACCATCGTAACTGTGCCGATCTCAGAGGCGGTCGCAAACTTGAAGACCGTGCCGATCGATGGACAGCTCGTCCGGACGGCTCGCGATATCGGCATCTCGTTCGCATCGCCGGCCGAATCGGATATGTAGCGAAAGTTTTTGAAATGGAAGAAATACGAAAAAAGATCAAGGACGAGCTTGATACGCTCGAAGAGGAACTTCACTTCAAGCTCCCGAAGGAGATCCAGAAGGCACGCGAGTTCGGCGACCTGCGTGAGAACGCGGAGTATAAGGCCGCGATGGAGCGGCAATCGATCGTCCAGGCGAGGATAATGCAGCTCCGGAAGCGGATGAGCGAGGTCGATTCGATCGACCTTTCGAAGATCCCGACCGACCGCGTCGCTTACGGCTCGGAGGTCGTGCTTTTCGAGATCGAGACCGAAGAAAAGGTGACGTACCGGCTCGTAACCTCGGAAGAAAGCGACCCGGAGAACGGCAAGATCTCGACCGTATCGCCGATCGGGCAGGCGCTGATCGGCCGGGAAGAGGGCGATGAGGTCCGCGTGAAAACGCCGACCGGCTGGCGTTCATTTGAAATAACGCGGTTGACGACGATCCACGAGATAGAATAGGCGAAACAAAACCACCGGGTCTTTTCGTACCGGAATTGGTCCTGAACACGAGATGCTTGGTGCGAGCATAGGAAAGATACCGATCCGGATACTTGATGCGATGGTCCGCGGCCTCGCATCGCTTGGCGTGCCGCCGAATGTGCTGACGACCATCGGTGTGATGATCAACATCGGCTGCGGCGTGCTATTCGGCATGGGCGAGTTCTTTTGGGCCGGCATCGTGCTGATCGTCGCAAATGTCTTTGACATGCTGGACGGCAATGTCGCCCGGTTGACCGGAAACGTAACGAAGTTCGGCGGGTTTCTCGATTCGACGCTCGACCGGCTCTCGGACATGGTCGCGATACTCGGGATAATGGTATTTTACGCCGGGAATACGCCGCAGCACTCGATCATTAACGTGATATTGGCCGGGGTCGCGATGATCGCATCCGTGCTTGTCAGCTATGCAACGGCCCGCTCAGAGGCGCTCGGCGTAAAGGCGAACGTCGGCTTTTTGCAGCGGCCTGAGCGGATCGTGCTTTTGATAATCGGAGCACTTTCGACCTGGGACTGGAACTCGGACGTTTGGTGGTTCAACCGAATGCCGCAGGTGCTCTGGGTGCTTGCGGTCGGTTCGATCTGGACGCTGGTCCATCGGATGTATTACATCTGGAAAGAATTCAGAAAGCTTGAGGGCAGGGCGGTCTAAGGGAAGATGTTCGAGTGGTTTGGTTCGGTGATCGAGTCGCTTACGCTGACGAACGTTTTGACGGGCGTCGGGATCTTTCTGCTCTCGCTGACGCTCAGCTTTCTTGCCATCGGCATTGTGATGGTCAAGATACCTGCTAACTATTTCAGTTCGCATTATCAGGCCGATTTTATGCCCGGGAGCCCGTGGCTGGTCCGCTGGGGCGTGGTCATCGCAAAGAACATCTTCGGCGTTTTTTTGATCTTGCTCGGAATCGCACTTTCGCTCCCCGGGGTTCCGGGGCAAGGATTCCTTACGATCTTGCTTGGGCTGATAATGCTCGATATTCCGGGCAAGCGTCCGCTTGAGGCAAAGATAATCAGCCGGCCTTCGGTACTCGGTGCGATAAACAAATTTAGGGCAAGGTGGGGAAAGCCGCCGCTTATTTTGGATTAGGGAATGGTCTTCGGTTTTCTAAAACGAAAAAAGAATACGGACCTTGAGGCAGAGCGGCGCCGCTTTCTGAGCGAGCACGGGCGGATAACCGACGGCCGGATAATCGACAGCGAACAAACGGCGGCGGGCGAGGTCGTGTTCTACACCTATTCGCTCAACGGCGTCGATTTCGAATCCTCCGAACTGCTGACGGCCGAGCAGCAGGCCGACCAACTCAAATACGCCCCCGGAGCCAAGATCGGCGTCCGCTACGACCCGAAAAATCAGGGAAATTCGATGCTCGATTGAGGCCTCCCCGTTCATATATGTTCAAAAAGATCCTGATCGCAAATCGCGGAGAGATCGCTTGCCGGGTAATGCGGGCCTGCCGCGAGATGGGAATCGGCACGGTCGCAGTGTATTCCGAACCCGACCGAGATGCGCTCCACGTAAGGATGGCGGACGAGGCGTATCACATCGGCCCTGCCGCCTCGGCGGAGAGCTATCTTCGCGGCGATAAGATAATTGATGCGGCCCGGCGTTCGGGAGCAGAAGCGATACATCCCGGCTACGGTTTTCTTTCTGAAAATGCCGAGTTCGTCCGGCAGGTGACCGCCGCCGGTTTGACCTTCATCGGGCCGCCGCCGGAGGCGATGGAAGCGATGGGCGGGAAGATATCCGCCCGGATCATCGCGACCGAAGCCGGCGTTCCGGTCGTGCCCGGGACCAATGAACCGGTCACCAGCCACGAGAAGGCGATGGAGATCGCCCGCGAGATCGGTTTTCCCGTAATGCTCAAGGCCTCGGCCGGCGGCGGCGGAAAGGGAATGCGGCTGGTCGCGGACGAGAGCGAGCTTCGTTCGGCGCTTGATGCCGCCCGGAGCGAGGCGATGGCCAGCTTCGGCGATGAGTCGGTCTTCGTGGAAAAGGCGGTTGTCCGCCCGCGGCACATTGAGATACAGGTCTTTTCAGATACGCACGGCAACCATATCTACCTCGGCGAACGCGAGTGCTCGATTCAGCGGCGGCACCAAAAGGTGATCGAAGAGGCTCCGTCGCCGATAAATTCGGCCGAGCTCAGACAGCAAATGGGCGAGTGTGCCGTAATGGTCGCCCGGGCGGTCAATTACGTCGGGGCCGGGACGGTCGAGTTTCTTGTCTCGGACGTTGACCGGTCGTTCTATTTCCTCGAAATGAACACGCGGCTTCAGGTAGAACACCCCGTAACGGAGCTTGTAACGGGCGTGGACCTCGTCCGCGAGCAGATACGGGTTGCGGCCGGGTATCCGCTTTCGATCGAGCAGAAGGACGTCCAGCTTCGCGGGCACGCCATTGAGTGCCGCGTCTATGCCGAGGACCCGGAGACGAATTTCATGCCCTCGCCCGGCGTGATCAAGCGGCTGCGCGTGCCGAGCGGGCCGGGCATCCGCGATGACGGCGGAGTTTACGAGGGCGGCGAGGTCTCGATCCACTACGACCCGATGATCTCGAAGTTTTGCGCCTACGGCCGCGACCGCAATGAGGCGATCGACCGGATGCGACGTGCTCTGCAGGAATATGAGGTCGCGGGGATAAAGACGACGCTGCCTTTCTTTCGCGAGGTGATGGAGGACGAGGAATTCACGAGCGGGCGGCTCGATACAGGGTTCATCGGCCGCTTTAACGAGCGAAGGAAACCGCCCGAACCCGGCCAGGCCGAGACCGACATCGCCGCTCTCGCCGCAGCCTTGGCCTATGCCGGCTCAACGAAAGCCACTGTTCAAGCGTCTCCAACCCAACCGGGGATCAGCCGCTGGAGACAAGCGATCGGACGCTGATCGCTTTACCCAAAGACTGAAAAAGGCGGCCGCTAATTCGCGAGCCGCCTTTCTACTTCCCGAAATCGAAAAGTGAGGATCGTCCTTCGAGGTTGCTTACGGAGCGACGAAATCTACGCCCGCGAGGTCCTCGCTGATGGTGATCGTCCGCTGGTTATTGACGAACGAGTGCCGCTTATGTGAGGCCGAAACCATGTAAGTCGATTCGGCGACCAAGCCCTCGATCGTGTAATAGCCAAAAGGGTTGGTGATAGCAGAATGCGATTCGCCTGACCCTAGGTCAACGACCGTGATTCGAGTCCCGGCGATCCCGGTTCCTTCAGCCGTCAAAGCTCGGCCGGAGATCGCAACCGGAGCGGATGACGGTCCGGTGAACGGTTCGAAGCAGATGTTCACCTGATCGATGACGCCGCCGCCCGGGGCAGTGAACGTTCCAGTGTCGCCCACGGACAAATTCGGGTACGAATAGACGTTCGTCAATCCCGAAGGATTCGAACGGACCGCGATCACCGAAACGAGCCTGTCAACGTTGGCCGGTGCTGTCCAGCTTAAGCTCCAACCGGTAAATGAAGTACCGCCGGCACCGAAGAACGAAACGAAAAGATTCGGATTGTCGCCTAGGCTGTAGCCAAGGTGCTGCCGGTTCGGGTTCGTGGCCGTTATCAGAGATGCCGGTGCCGGATACGGCGGTATGGCATTAATGATCAGCTCGGCAGGGTTCGACACCTGCGGGAAACGAGGATCGGCCGCGTCGAAGATCTCCTTACAAACGGTGTAGCCGTACGTGATCTGGATCGGTGTCGGGGCGATCTGGGACTGCCCGGCCGGCGTGCCTTCTTTCGCGGTTATGGTCGTCAGCTGCCGCTTGCTTTCGTTCGAAGCGAATTGAGCAAACGCCCCATTCGACAAGATCGAGAAACACAACAAAATAGCGGCGAACCCAAAAATGCGACCGCTGCGGGCGTTATAAAACCTGGGGAAACTCATAATTCTCTTTACTCCTAGTTCGATGCGAACAAACTTCCAGCTGTTCTTTCCGGGCAGCCGCGGCCTCGCCGGAAAACGGAATAGTGTTAAACAATACGTCTTGTTTAACAGATAAATTCCGACATGTCAACAAATAAAGTCGCCTCAATTAAAGAGAAACTTCGTCCGAGCGAAGCTTCGTTTTCATTTGTAAAGATCTTTGGAAGGCCGGGCACCGACCTCGGCCCTCCATTTTTCTCCATCGTCCGGTTGCTACGGGGCAACGAAATCCACCCCAACCAAGTCTTCACTCGGTGTGATCGTCCTTTGGTTGTTGATGAACGTGTACCGTTTGTGATTTGCCGTTACCATGTAGATCGCCTCGGCTTCCAGATTCCGGATCGCGTAGTAGCCGAACTGATTGGTCATCGCCACGGTCACATTGCCGCTCGAGAGGTCCATTGCCTCGACCCGGGCATGAGCGATCCCGTTACCGTCAGAGGTTAGGACACGGCCCGAAACCGTTACCGGAGCCGACGACGGCCCGCTAAATGCGTCAAAGCAGAAGGTGATATGGCTAATACCGTATCTACATCCTTGAGTGGTGAACGGACCGGTATCACCGATCGATCCGGTAGGATATGAGTATCCATTTGCGCTCGGGCCGCCCTTTACGATCACGTAGGTGATCAAACGGTCGATCTGGTTGACCGGACTTAGCGACCATTGGCTCATTGTTGCTCCGGAAGAGGACACGTTGATAAAGAGGTTCGGGTTTTGGGCCAAACCGGTCGATCCGGCAGAATACGTTCGACCCGAACCGGCCGTGAAGGGAAACGTGCCGTTCGGCGAGGAGAAATCGAGTTTGTATTCGCCCCATGCCGGATTGATCGAAGCACAGCTCGGGTTTCCGTTCAATGGTGTCGGGGTCGGAGCAAGTTCGTTTGCCTCTACGTTTTGCCCCTTAGCGATACTTTCAACCTCTTTTACTTGAGCTGTGATATTGATAGTTATCGAAAAAACCATCGCGAGAACAGCAAAGGCCGACGTAAATGCTGCCGGAAGATTTCTTTTTTCTGGGGTTGTAATCATTTTCTCTATTTACTCCAAAATCGAACACGGACAAACAAACGGGGATAGCCACGTGTTCGTTTAGTTGACGAAGTTTCCTTTCGCGTTTGCTGTTGGAATACGCTCAATGCCATCGAACTTCCAGAAAATATAAACACGAAAAAAAGGGCCGCCGAATTAGGCAGCCCTTCGATCTATGGCCCGAAGTTAGAACTACTCTGAGCGATTGGTCGCAGTGAAATTTATGTCGAGCAGATCCTCGTTCGGTGTGATCTGAATGATCGATGGCGAGAATGTGTAGCGTTTCGAATCCGCCGCCATTATGAAATACGTTTCACCCGCCGAGAGTCCTTCGAATGTGTAGTATCCGAAGGAATTTACCGTTGTGATCTGGGTCTCGCCGGTAAACGCATTTTGGGCGATCACTCTTTCGAGCCGAATTGCCATACCCTGCGTGTCGAGAATACGTCCGCTCACGGTCACCGGTGCGGATGTAGGTGCTATCTGGGTGCCGGTGAAGGTGCAGGTAACGTTCTCGCCCTCCTCGACGATCAACGTCGCAGTTTTTAAGGACACGTCCGTGGTCGAATTTTGTTGATTAGGCTGTCCGCCGCCTGCGGTCTCAGTACACTCGATGCCGGTCAGCATCCAGCCGAGTTTCGTTTCTTCGGTAACCGTGATAACGCTCGAAACGTTCTGCACATAAATAGAGGGATTTACGTAGCGGTCGGCGGGCGGAGCGTCGTTATCGATAAGGGCAAACGAATCCGAGCCGATATTGCTCGCGGTATAGGTGAATTCCTCGCTCGAAGCTGTTCCGCCGTCTGCGGTAACGACTTGCTTGATGATCGTGACCGATCCGGGCGTTGGTGGCTGCGAATCGCCAAGCCATGAATAAAGCATCTTGTTCGGCGTAACGGTATCAAGTCCGCTAACGGTACCGGTTGTCGAATCGGCGAGAATGCGATTCATTACCGTGTTCGGGCTTGCGGTCGGATTAGCCTGCAGGTAAAGGGCAGCGGCGCCAGCCACCATCGGCGAGGACATCGACGTTCCGCTCATAACGCGGGTCGCCGTGTCGCTTGAATGGCCGAGCGAAGTGATGCCCGAGCCCGGAGCAAAGAGATCGACACATGTTCCCCAGTTCGAATAGGAAGCCTTTGCGTCATCGCTGCCCGTCGCGGCGACGACAAGTGCCGACGAAGCGCTCGAAGGCGAATAGTTGCATGCATCGAGGTTACGGTTGCCAGCGGCCACGACGTGCGTCACACCAGAGGCGACGGAGCTGTTGATCGCACTGTCCAGTGTAGTCGAAACGGCGCTGACCCAAAGGCTCATATTAACGACCGCCGGGTTAACGCGATTGTTCTTTACCCAGTTAACGCCCGAAATGATGTTTGAAACGAGTCCTGAACCGCCGCAGGAAAGCACGCGAACGCCATAAACATTGGCCTGCTTTGCGACGCCGTAGGTCGAGCTTGCGACCGTTCCGGCGACGTGCGTTCCGTGTCCGTGGCAGTCAATCCCGTTCTGGCCGTCGTTGACCGCGTCAAAAGCAACAGCGGCTCGCCCGCCAAACTCGGCGTGGGTCGGGCGGATGCCGCTATCGATCACATATACATTCACGCCCTGTCCGGTTTCGGCATAGGTAAATGCTCCATTCAGCGGCAGTCCACGTTGGTCAATACGGTCAAGCCCCCAGTCAGCAGAGCCCTGCACGTTGCCGGCATAGGCAATCATGTCTTCTTCGACCAGCTTGACGCGCGGGTCGCGGCTGAGGCGCTCGGCGTCCTTGGGCGACATTTCGGCCGAGAAGCCCTGAACGGCGCTTTCCCAAACCTTATCGACGGCAGCGTTGTATTCGGCCGCGATATTGTGTGAGATGGCGCTCATTTCCGCTTCGGTAGAAAAACCCTGGACCGAGTCCGGCTCAAAAACGACGATGTACCGCCCCGGGACGGAATTTTCGTGCTTGATCAGTTTTTCAGACTTACCCGAGGTCTTTGGTGAGAGTGCCACGAGCGCCGAGATGGCGGCGATGGCAATAATTAGGACAAGAGAGAGTCTTTTCATTTTGGTGTGATCGGCTCCTGAAATGAAATGGGGAATGAATGTCGATGGCTTTTCGAGAGGAACGGGAATGGCCCTGAGAATGCGAGCCAATAAACACCTTACAATAAGACTAAACAAAGCACAACACAAATTTTTCAGAATGATCGAGGGTGTTTCGAAATGATCGAAAATCGGTCAAATTGAAAGAAGATATGGAAGACACTTCGTCGGCTTTGGAGTTATTTCGGGTCGCAGAATAGAATAATCACAACGTAGTGAATTTATTTGAGGGAATTATGGAAGAACTATTAGCGGGCTCGGCAGGGAAGGAAGTCGATCTGGTGATCGCATCGGGCGTTACGCTTCGGGGTAAGGTCAGGTCGGTCAGCGGCGGCGTGGCAGTGATCGAGGACGAGGACGGAAGGACTTTCCACGTTTCGGTCGCTCATGTGGCCGCATTCGGTGAATCGGCACATACGAACAGCCGGCCCGGCTTTATTGCCTAAACGTTCCCGCAAAATAAAAAGGCCGGAGGCTCAACGTCTCCGGCTTCTTCGTTATTGCAAAAATCAGTGCCTACTTTGCTGCGGGCTGTGCGACCGGAAGGTCAAGCCTGCGGAAGCCGTCGATCCGCTTTTCCCAGTAACCCTTAAACGGTGAATACGTGATGCCCTTGCTCCGCGAGGCGTGGTAGAAACCATTCTCATCGGCGACGATGCCGATATGGCCGAGCTTGTTCAGGAAGACGAGAGTGCCGAAAACGAAGCGGTCATCGCCAGTCACCGGGGTTGACATCGCCCAAAGCGAACGGGCACTTGTGCGTTCAAATTCGATGCCGGAGTCACGGAAGACGGCCCAGACAAAGCCGGAGCAATCGTAGGTGTTCGGGCCTTCGGATCCGTAACGATAGGGAATGCCGAGACGGCTGTTGATGCCCTGAAGAATGAGATTCGAAGCGGCTCCACCGTAAACGGTGCGGCGGGCGGCGGCCTTGTTCATCGCCGCGACGGGGCTCGATTCGCCGGTCTTCTTTACGAGCGGCTCTTCGCGGACGACGTTGATATCGTTGGTAAGTACGGGACGTTGTGAGGTGGAGCGGGTTACGGCCGGTTGGGTTTGCGGCTGTGCGGGTGGTTGGTTGATGGGCCGGCTTGAGACCGGTTTCACAACCCTTGGGCGATCCTGGCCAACAACTGTGGCGGATGCACAAATAACCAAACACACTGCAGACAACGCAAACCTAACCAATGAATTAAACTTCAAACCGTAAATCTCCTAGATCGTATTTCTTGCAGAACGCGGTTGCAGTTGGCGTGTCGCCAAAAAAGGGGTCGCACAAGGCGAAGGTGAAAACAGGGTCGCATTCGACCAAGTCACGCGTTCAATTTTTGTTTTAGTAGTTCTTTTGAAGGCCGGCTTGATAGCAGGAAATGCGGGTCCTTTTTTGCCGACCAATCAATACCCTAACATTTTGCCGACAGGGATTGCAAGAGGGCTTACTCCGGACAGATCGGCGACCTCGAGCGGAAAAGCCGAAAAAGAAAAAACCCCGAGAATATCCCGGGGCTTTCATTCACTTAAAGCTGAGTCTTTTAAGCCGAGAACGACGTTCCGCAGCCGCAGCCGCCGGTCGCATTCGGGTTCTCAAAGGTGAAGCCGGAGCCCATCATGTTCGATGTGTAATCGACAACGACGCCGTTGAGGTATTGGGCAGAGAACATATCGACAAAGAGCTTGATGCCATGCTGGTCAAGCACGAAATCGCCCTGCCGCGAATCTTCCTCGATGTTGAGGCTGTACTGAAAGCCGGAACAGCCGCCGGGAACAACGCGCACGCGGAGCCCGGCCGTTTCCGGAAGGTCTTCCTCACCGGCCAGAAACTTTTTGATCTCGACCGAGGCGCTCTCGGTAACGTTCAAGTTTATTGAAGGTGCTGCAACTGCTGACATATTTTGAGTTCGTTTCTCCTAAAAGTTCTCTGAAGAACTCCAAATTCGGAATCCTTACAATATAGTAAATATTACATATTCCAGTTCGGAAAAACAAGCCCGAAATGGGCGGTTACTTCTTTCCGCAGCGGCCGAGCTGCCAAGACCAAGTGATGGTCGAATTGTCGGGCCCGGTGAGTGTTTTGGTCCCGCCCATCACCTCGCCGGTCTCGTCAACGTATCGCTCACCGTGCCGGCCCGATTCAAGTTGGGCCATTAACGACAACATCCCTTCGCCAAGCTCCTGATTTGCGCTTTCGGTATCGAGCGGGCAGTTCGACTCGTCAACCTCGAAGAAGCGACGCAGATCTGTCTTGAACATCGGGGTTCGGAGGCTGAGCGAAATACTATAGTCACGCTGTCCGGCATTGACGTAAACATCGAAACGGTCGGTCACGACCGAGGAGTATTTCTCTTCCTTGCCGTCACGGAATGAAACCGTGTAGCTGCCTTCGATCGGCCCACAGCACGGGTCGCCATCGCGTTTGCCGCTGAAAATATCGCTACGGAGGCCGTTGACGTAGATCACGGCGGGCTTCGGAGCTACTCCCGCCGCAATTTCGTCATTCGTTCGCGGAGCGAGTTCAACATCGGCATTGTCGATCTCGATGATCTGCCGGAACCCGTCGCCGGTCGAGTTGCCGTTACCGGTTCGCGTCCCCTTGACGACGATAGTTTGCCGCAGCTCCCGCTTGTAAGTTATGGTCCCGCCCCAGTCGGCGGTGCAGGGCTGCCAATCGCGGACCGGAAGTGTCACCTGAGATGCCTTTAACGGGATCTTCGTGACGAAGTCGGCCACCCATTCGATGACCGAGAGCGGATCAATGGCCGTGCCGAGGCCGAGCTTAACGATCTTGCCGATGTCTTTCTGGGCGTCGATCTTATCGAGAGCAAATTTCGCCCTGAGGTTGACCTTTTTCGGCAGCGGAACGACCGGGAGCCCTGTCAGGTCCGAAGGCTGTGGTTTGCCGGTGAGTTTGATGGTGTTCTTGCCGTTTGCGTCGGTCACTTGCCGACTGATGTCGCCGCGGTCGAGGGTGTCAACAAAAGTCGGAACAGAAGTGAAACGCTCGTAGCCTTTTCCTGTCAGCATCACTTCCCATTCGACCTTGACGCCGGAAAGTGGCCCGCCTTTCGGGATGCTGAAGCCAATATCGGAAACGGTTGAAAGTGCTGTTCCTATGCAGTTGACCAAATCGGACTTGTTAATGTCCATCTCGACCTTGACAGTTACATTTCGCACCTCGCCGGTCGAATTACCGGACTTTTTCGTCCGAATGAGCGGCATTGGCTGTTCGAGTTCGAACGTTGCTTTGGCATTGAGAAACGCCATTATCGTCTTTGCCCACGCCAACGCGGCGTTAACGATGGAGGCTCCCTTTACGACCTGGCTACTCTTGATCTTGTCGAGGGTATTGATGTCTTTTGAGAGCTCGTTGAAGGTCTTTACTGTGGTAACGACCTTCTTTCCGGTCTTGTAGTACTTTTTTAGCGAGCCGAGGTCGGTAACCCAATCGCAGACACCGCGAGATGTTGCGGGGTTCCAACCTACCTTTACGAATTCAGAACCCGGCCGCAGCGGCGGTGCGGGAGCTACCGCAAGTCCGGCCGAATCACCGGCAAGTTCCTCAAAACGCGTAAGAAGATCAAGAAGCAGCAGACGTTCGATGATCGAGGCCTGGATCATGTTGAGCTTGATAGCTTCAGGAGGCGAAGCGGTAAGGTCGCCGTCGGTTCCCGCGATCCGGCTCATTTCGAAGAGCATGCCGGCGTTGAATTGGATATGCGGGTCTTTGGAGGCCCGCATCGCCCGGATGTCCGCCAGCATTCTTCGTGCGACCTCGGATGCAGGCATATCGGTGCCATCGCCCGCGTATTTCGCGGCGAGCTTATTGAGCGATGTTCCGACGCCGAGTCCGACACCGCGAAGCATACCGGCCACTTCGAAATCAAAGAATCCGATATCAAGGCCCGGGCCGGAACGCGGTTGGTAGAGAACCTTTCCGCGTTCATCGGAGATGCCGAAGCCGCCCTTTTGAAGGGCCGCGATGAGGAGCGGAAGGGCATCATCCTCAAACTTGAGTATCTGACGGGCAGTTTCGGCTCCCGACTTGAACGACGGGTTGCTGCCGATGATCGCTGCCTCGGGAAGGCCGTCCTCCGGAAAGTTCGAAAGCGGATCGGAGTCGTCCCTGATCTCGGCCTTCTCAGCCTTTAGAGCGGAGAGCGGGAATATCCTCGGTTGTGCGGACGCTTCGAGCATTGCAGCGACGAGGATCGCCGCTGCCGCGAAAATGGTTACTAAGCGCATTTATCTCCCTCCCCGGCTGATCCCGGCCGAACTTTCGAGCTACTTGAGTTTGGCGATGATCGCCGGCAGTGCTTTCTCGATGGCGGCCTTGACCGCGTCGTTCGAGCTGCCCTTGACCTTTTCGGTTGCCGTTGCAGTGGCTACGACGGTCTTGCGGTCTTGAGCATAAAGCGTGATGGAGATGGTTGCCTCGGAGTCGCCGGCTTTTGATGTGCCGCTTGTACCGGTTACCTTGCCGAAGAGCCCGCCGATCTTTGCACCGGTCGATTCCTTTGCTTTTTCGATGTCAACAGCGACGACATTGGCGAAATTGCCTGAGATCAGGTCTGCCTGGGACGTGACAGCGTAGCCGGAAATGCCGGCAGCGGACAACCGCGACGATATAAGGCTGCGAAGTTCGTTCTGATCGATCTTCGACGTGCTTCCGGAAAAGAAGTCGATCGCGACCGTTTTCATCCCCTTGGAACCTCTGGCACCGGCTTCGTTCGAAACCGTAGTTATCGCGGTGGTATCGGCCGGCCCGCGTGAGGGACGCGTAAGTTCGGCATAGGAATCGACTTCGGTAAAACCTGCCGGCACCTCGAAAAGGCTCTGGTCGAGCGTCTGTTTCGAAAGCTCGATGATCTCAACACGCTGCGTACCTTGTTCCTTGCCGTTCTGGAAGATCTTGATTGTTCCATCAAGGAGAAAACCGGGATCCTGCGCGGATTTTACGATCATCCGCGGACGGCAGCCGCCGAGATCGTCAAATTCGGCTCGCGGGATCGGGCAGGTCTCTGATTCAAGGGTTAAATTGACGAACCAGCCTTCGCTTTCCATTCGGACGCGGTTCGCTCCATCGCAGGAATCGGCCGAGGTCTCGATCTCATTGACGTGCTTTAGCCAGCGTGCCGTTAGCCCGAACATTTGCTGCCGGCGGCCGGAATCGGAGACGGTTGACGAAACGGTTGCGGTGCCCTTGATGACCATTTTCTGTTTCGGCCGGCGGGCGAGCTTTTCGGGCGGAACCGAGCTCCAGTCGCGGTAATTGACAAAATAGGACCTGGTCTTGGGGTTGATCTGAACGTCCTGTTTCAGATCGCATTGCGAGATCTCGATCATCGGCGGCATCATCTGCTCCATCATCGCCGCCATCTGCGCGTCGCCCGAGACGATCAGCTTAGATTCGCGCCGCTCCCGAACGCCTTTTGCGTAGGTCGTCACCTCAGAAGAAAATTCGTCTCCAAGGACCGTTCGCTGGGTGATCTTGTAATCTGCCAAGACGGCCGGGGCCGCCAGCAGTAGTGTCAGAAAAAAGCTTATCGTTCGCCGCATGATCTTCTCCTGTAACCGTTTCGAAATATTGGGCTGTCTGAGCCGCGATAGGCCGGCCACGAAACTGTGGTACTTCAATACGCGTCGATTCGGGAGGAAAATACTAAGAAATTTTTGCAGGACTCGGAAAGCGGGAACATCGCCAGTTTCAGGCGGCCCAAAATGAATGCAAAAGTGCAAAAAAACAGGCTGCGGAAGCAACCTGTTTACTCAAAACGGCGAACTGACAAGCCTTCAATGATGAATCTATCAGCGTGAAATTTGTTGGGTTGGGAGCGAGCCTTTCAGAGCAAGTCGAAGCCTTTCACAGCCTTTTTCCCGAAAAATTGCGGATCATGCATTTGTTCGGGAGAAGATCTTGAGTTCCGGTTTCATTGCTTCGATCGAGACGTAGCGGGCGACCTCTTCGGCGACCTTGCGAATAGCTGCGGCCTGCGGCGATTCGGGAGCCGATGCGACAACGGGCCGGCCCGTATCGCCGCCCTCGCGGACCTCAAGTCCGAGCGGGATCTGCCCAAGGAAATTGAGCCCGTATTCGCCGGCAAGTTTTTCGCCGCCGCCTTTACCAAAGATCTCGTACTTCGTGCCGGTATCGGGTGCGATGAAATACGACATATTCTCAATGACGCCGAGAACCGGAACCGCTACTTGTTCAAACATCTTGACCGCCCGGCGGACATCAGAGAGCGAAACCTCCTGCGGGGTCGTGACGAGTACGGCACCCTGAACGGGCACGAGTTGAGCAAGCGAGAGTTGGACGTCGCCGGTGCCGGGCGGCATATCGACGATCAGATAATCGAGCTCGCCCCAGTTGACGTCGGTCAGGAACTGCCGCACAACGCCGTGGAGCATCGGGCCGCGAAGGATCATCGGCTTATCGGGCGGAACAAGGACCGCCATCGAGATCATTTTTACGCCATAGGCCTCGATGGGCTTGAGTTGGCCGCCGACGACCTCGGGCTGATCAAAGCCGGTGCCGAGCATCAGCGGCACGTTTGGCCCATAAACATCGGCGTCCATTATGCCGACCTTTGCACCGTTCTGTGCAAGTGCGACCGCAAGATTGACCGCAACGGTCGATTTTCCGACGCCGCCCTTACCGCTCGAGACGGCGATGATGTTCTTGACGCCTGGTATTGCGACGTTGTTGGCGATGCCGCGGCCCTGCGGCACTTCGGCGTCCATCGTCACCTTCACGGACGCAACACCCTCAAGCCCGGAGACGATAGTGTGAGCCTCGGCCTCCATCTGTTCCTTAACAGGGCAAGCGGGCGTCGTCAATACGATGCGGAAGGAGACGTCGCCGCCCTCGATAGCAACATCGCGGACAAAGCCGAGCGTGACGATGTCCTTGCGTAGATCGGGATCGATGATCTGCTTTAAGGACTCTAGTACTGTTTCTTCAGTTAGCTGATTCATATTTAGGCGGCCAAAAGTTCCTTAACTTTCGTGACTTCTTTTTTTGCACTCGGCAATCTTTCGCCGCGACGTTTTGCTGTATCGATCCAGAGTCCGGTGACAACGGCGAGTTCTGCGAGCGTTTCGTCCAATGTGTCGCCCTGGGCTAAGCAACCCTTCAGCGAGGGCACCTCGCCCACATAGCCGCCTTCTTCAGCTGGATAAATTATGACTGGATATTTGAACTTTCTCATAGTTCGCTCTCTTCGATCAGCTCGATCAACCGCTTAACGTAAACCGATTTTACGCGCTTTTTGTGGACAGGAATCACGAAGGTGACCGGCCCACGGTAAAAAATGTGATGGCTTCCGGAAACTCGGTCGAGAACGAATCCCTCGGCTATTAGCAGTTTTTCAACCTGAGCAAAAGTTGTTTCGGTCGGGTTATTCTTTATCTTCTCGAACAACTTGGTTCGTTTTGCCATCTAACTTTATTCTATTCGAGACAACATAAAATGTCACCGACTCGAACTTTTATACAGGCCGAATTTAGATCGCTTTGCCGCGAGGCTCAGAGTTGCCGCGTTTGCCCGGAGCTTGCGGATAAGACGGCGGTGCTGAGCGAGCTAAATGGCACGCTCGAGCCGCGAGTGATGTTCGTAGCCGAGGCTCCGGGGCGGCAGGGGGCGGACCGGACTCGGCGACCATTTTACGGCGATAAGTCGGGCGAGAACTTTCAGAAGCTGCTCGATTCGATCGGCCTGACACGCGAGGAGATATTCATCACGAACGCCGTTATGTGCAGCCCGCGGACCGCGACCGACGCGAACCGAAAGCCAACGCGGGCCGAGATCAAGAACTGTTCCGCATTTCTCAGGCGGACGGTCGAATTGATCGACCCACCGGTGATCGCGACGCTCGGGAGTGTCGCTCTTGATGCGATCAAGGCCCTGGAACCGCACGGCCTAAAACTCGCGGCCGATGCCGGGAGGCCCGTTGATTGGTTTGGCCGGGTGCTTGTTCCGCTTTATCACCCGAGCCCGCAGGTGATCGCCGCCCAACGCGGGCTTGCGGTGCAGCTTGAGCATTTCGGACGGCTCAGCGAACTTATATAATCGAATCAAATGGATATTGAGATCTACAACCACATCCGCTCTGGCGGAGCCGGGTATTACGAGCACGATCGCGGGCTAATCGCCGTTTGGGGCAAGGAGGCGGTTCCTTTCCTTGACGGGATGATCACCAACGATATGAAGACGCTCGAGGACGGGCAGCAAATGCTGGCGGCCTTTCCGAATGCACAAGGGCGGCTGCTTGCGGTCGTCCGTGTGCTCCGGCAGGGCGAGCGGTTCCTGATAGAGACCGAAGGGGCGACGCGGGAGAAGGTCTACCAGAATCTGTTTCGGTTCACGTTTGCGGGTGATTTCTTTGTCGAGGACCTGTCGGCCCAGTTTCGCTATTTCGAGTTTTTTGGCTACGTGCCGCCGATCGAGCTTGGCGAAGGTGGCGTACGGTACGAAGGCGGAAGAAGCGTTGGATGCTTTGTCCGTAGCGATGCTGCAGAAGCGTTTTTGGAGAGACTAGCTCAACTTGAGATCGTGCAGATCTCGGACAAGACGTATGAAACGCTTCGCATAGAAAACGGCATTCCGCTCTATGGCGTTGATATGGACGAGACGACGATCGTGCCGGAGCTCGGGCTCGACGGCCTCATCTCATACATCAAGGGCTGTTACATCGGGCAAGAGATCATCGCCCGCATCCATTTCCGCGGCCACGTCGCCAAGCAACTCACCGGGCTGATCATCCAAGAACCCGGAGCGATAGCGACCGGGTCGGAGTTGACCTCTCCCGACGGCAAGAATGCCGGCCGCATAACCTCCATCACATTCTCGCCAAAACTCGAAAAGCACATCGCCCTTGCATACGTCCGATATGAGTTTCTTGGCGAAGGAACGGAACTGAAAATCACGGAACATAATGCGACAGTAAAGGCGTTACCATTCATCGATTCGACCAATTCGATATGACCGGAGAGGGTCGGTTTATTTTTGTTTTTCCTTTTTTCTTGTTTCGTGGTTAATTAACTTTCTGGTGATGGGAAAAAACTAGCTTATGCACGAAATTGAGGACCCGGGGAAACTTTTCTTCCCAGAGGAGACCTATCAGGTCGTTGGGGCCGCGATGGAAGTCTATTACAAGCTCGGTCCGGGTTTTCTGGAAGGGGTTTATCAAAAAGCCTTGTCGATAGAGCTTGCGATGCGCAATATTCCGTTTCGCGAGCAGGCACGGTTTCAGATCGAGTACAAAGGCAACCCGTTGGGCCATGAATACGTAGCGGATTTCTTTTGTTTTGACGAGATCATTGTAAAGATCAAGGCTACCGCCAGCCTTTCGCCAATCGATTGGGCACAGGTGATAAACTACTTGAAAGCAAGCCATAAGCGAGTCGGTGTGCTCTTCAATTTCGGGAGCCACGGGCGGTTGGAATGGAAAAAGCTTGTGATCTAGGGCTAGATAAGATAACCACGAAAGAAGAAAGGAAGAAAATAGGACAGAAACGTGAACGTTGCACAGATAGACAAGAACCAGCTTGATATTGACCTGCCGAATGCGAAGTTGGCTTATACGATAATTCAGTCGCTGCTAGAGGCGAATGAGGCCTTGAGCGATCTGTTGGTGGTCGCGGCGCACGCCTTGGACGAGGACGTGACGAAGGCTTTAACGATGACCAACGAGTGGCAGAAGTACCTCGAGTCGAAGCGGAACATGGAAAAAACAAAGGCACAGATAGAGAAATTTACCGAGAATCTCAAGAATCTTGAAGTAGGTTCAAGTACAGCTGACAGCTTATAGCTATCAGCTGACAGCTGTTCGTAATATGTTTGATCTGATCATAATCGGTGCCGGGCCGGCGGGGATCTCGGCGGCGTTTGAGGCTAAGAAGGCGGGGCTCGATTACGTTGTGATCGAGAAGGGCCTGATCGGCAATACGATCTATAACTACCCGGTCGGGCTGACGGTTTTTTCGACGGTAAATGAGCTTGAGTTCAACGAAGGCGACCTGAAACCGGCTAGGGAGAAGCCGACGCGTGAAGAACTGCTCTCGTATTACGTGCGGTTTGTTTTGGATAATGAGCTGGAGGTTCGGTCGGAGGAGACTGTTCTCGAAGTGCGACCCGAAGAGAACCACCCCGCCGACGAAGCGTCGGCACCCCTCCTTCGTAAGGAGGGGAGTTTTTGTGTCGTTACGGACAAAGGCGAGTACGCGGCTCGGAATGTGCTTTTTGCGATCGGGGCGATGGACCATCCGCGGCGGCTGAACGTGCCTGGCGAGGATCTGCCGAAGGTGCACAGCCATTTTCGGGAAACTTATCCGTGGGTAAAGAAGAAGGCGTTGGTCGTCGGCGGCGGGAATTCGGCCGGCGAGGCGGCACTTTTTCTTGCTCAGGAAGGCGCCGAGACGACGCTCGCCATTTTTCGCGAAGACTGGGAAAATACCGACCCGAAGCAGGGCTGCATCAAGTACTGGGTGAAACAGCCGCTTGAGGAAGAGTTGCAGGAGAATTGCTTGAAGCTCTTTTTCCTCGGCAAGGTAGTTGAGATCCGCGAAGACGCCGTTTTGCTCGAAAGCGAGTCCGGCGAGCGTGTCGAGCTGGAAAACGACGTCGTCTTCGCGCTTATTGGCTCGGACGCCGACCTGACGTTGCTCCGGGCTCTCGGCGTTGCGACCGAAACGGGAAAATACGGCGAAGTGCCCATCTATGACGAGCGAACATTTGCGACTAATGTGCCTAGTGTTTATGTGGCGGGACATTTCACACACCATCGGCATATCAAGGGAGCAATTGATGCGGGCCGGATCGCCGCCCGCTCTGTCGCAGCTTCGCTTCGGCGGATGAATGCGGCCGCAGAATGAAAAAAAGGCCGCGGTTGCCCACGGCCCTCAAGTATATGATTTGAGTTCTAGTTCTTGCCTTCCGGTTTCGCCATTCGAATGACCATTTTTTGATCCTTGAATCGTTCGGCGATGTTGGCCGGGTTTACGTCAAAGGAAGTGACGTCGAAAACCTCGGTCGTGCGTCCGCCGGTGGTTGTCGTCCAGCGATAGGGAAGCTGGACGCCGCCGGTCGAGCGGAAATCCGAAAGCTTGACGAGCGTCTCGCCGCCCACTGCTTCGCCTTCCATCTTGCGGGTGAAGACGACAACGTCCTTACCATCAGCCGGAGCCTCGCCTTTATTGAAGCGGACGATGTGCGGCATCGGGCCGCCGGTGTATCCGATGGCGACCGGCAGGTTGGTGAACTTATCGATGTGCAGGCGATAGACCGAGCCGGCAAACGACGCAGCGACGATATTGACCTGCGTGCCGTCAACGTTGCCTTCGCCCTCGAAGGTGTATGAAACATCCATGCCCTGCGGTGCACTGACGAGCAGCATCAGGCCGATGCGGAGCAGCTCGTTCTGGCGTACGCCGCCGGCACGATGCATTACATGATTCTCAGCGCCTTCGCGGGCCTTCCATTCGAAGTCGCCTGACGGCACGGCCCTAACGATCACCTTCTTGCCGTCCTCGGTGGTGAATTCGGCATTACCTTCCACGCCTTTCTTGAAAACGAAGGTCTTGCCGTCCGGCCCCGTTACCTCGCCCGTTCCGGGTTCGGCACGGCGGACGATGATCTTCTTGCCGTCAGAGGTCGTGAATTCGCCGTTGCCGCCATCGACCTTAAATTCGGCACCTTCGCCCTTGCGGATCACGACGACGCTTTCCTCCTTCACAACATTGGCATCGCCCGCTGCGGTAGAAGGATCGCCGATCTTGATGCTCGTCTGAAGCTTATCCGGGAACTGCATTGCGATCTCGGTCTCGCCCTGCTCGGTACGTTCCGTCTCGCCGATCTTGATGGTGTGTGTTGAGCGGCCAACGATGACCATGCTCTGGACCTGCGCGATGGCCGCTTCGCCGCCGATCGCCTGACGCGCCTTTGCGACGATCTCAAGAGCCTTCTGGTCCGACTTAAAACTCGCCCCGGCCTTTTCAACTATCGCACCGAGCCCGGTGAAAAAGAGCGATGCGAAAGCGATGGTTGTTATGAATTTTTTCATTCGTGCCTCCAAATAATTTTTGTCTTGTACGCAGGCGGCGGCTTTTCCTATAAGCATCAGGTCAGGAGGACTCAAGCTAGTATTGCCAACCGCCGCCTACGATAGAAGCGATTCTGACACCGGCCGAGAGCGAAGTGGTTAAGACGACGCAAAGAAATTGTAAAGGATGTAAAATCTGCCGAAAACGTATTGTCCGCCCTCGCCGCATAATTGCATAATGAACTCGAAACGCAAAGGTGGGCAACCTACCCGCGTTGGCTGCAAATGAAACGAAGCTGGCTGCCATATCTGATATTGACCGCGGTGATCGCCGTTCTGACGCTCTTTTTCGGGCTGCAGTATCGCTGGATGCGCGAGGCGAGCGAGGCCGAACGCGAGCGCATGGAGCGGCGGGTCGCGGCGGACACGAAAGCCTTTGCTGATGATTTCAACCGCGAGATACAGTCCGTCTATTTCAACCTTCAGCTTAACGCCGAAGTTCTCAAGAGCGGAGACCTGGCGGAGTTCAATGAGCGGTATGACTTTTGGCGAGGGAAAACGGCCTATCCGGAGTTGATCAGCGAGATCGTTTATCTTCCACCGGCGGCCGATGAAAGTCCGCAGCGATATGACCGTTCGGCCGGCGGCTTCGTTCCGCTCGAGCCTGATGCCGGGCTCGGTGCGATAAGGAGCCGCATCTCCTCAGCGGACCTGCGGCCAATGCCGGTTCTTGATGACCTCGACGCTTTGGTAATGCCGATCGTTTCGGGCGAGCGGCATTTTCAGCGGATCGTGGTCGATCGCGTGCCGCGTGTTGCCGTTACCGGCAGAACGATCGAGGTTCCCGAGCAGCCGGTGAATAATGAAGGGCATATTGTTATTCGGCTGAACCGCAAGGTGATGACCGAGCGGATGTTTCCGGAGCTAGCGGCAAAGCATTTCTCCTCGGGCGAATATCGACTTTCAGTCGCGGGCAAAGGCGGGCCTATCGTTTACGGGGAGAATGGCGGCGAGCCGGACGGTTCGGCAGGGCTCTACGACCTGCGGCCGAACACGATGATCTTTTTCGCCAACCGCGAGATGGACCTTCCCCGGCGGACGGCCGCACCGGCAAACGTCATCTTCGATCAGCGGATCGAGAGCACAACGGTGACGACCTCGCCCTCGCCGGCACGCGAACGCGACAACACATTTACTTTCGAGATGCGGAGCACGGATGGAACGCGGCAGCGAAGTGCGGTGATCGCCACGCCGGCTGACGAACAGCCGTGGACGCTTAGCGTCACGCATGCATCGGGCTCGATCAGCAATTATATCCGCAGCGAGGAGCGAAAGAATCTTGCGATCGGTGCCGGCATTTATCTGCTGCTTGTCGGGAGCATTCTTGCCATCACGATCTCGGCAAATCGGGCACGGACATTTGCACAGAAGCAGGTCGATTTTGTTTCGAGCGTTTCGCATGAGTTCCGCACGCCTCTGGCCGTGATCTATTCCGCGGGCGAAAACCTTGCCGATGGTGTCGCCCGGAGTGAAGACCAAGTAGCCCGTTACGGCGAACTAATAAAGGGCGAGGGCCGGAAGCTCTCGGGAATGGTCGAGCAGATACTCGAATTTGCCGGTGCACGGTCGGGCAGGCGTCGCTACAATTTTGCCGAATTGGAAGCGGGAGCCGTCATTCGGAGTGCGGTCGAGGAATGCCGCGGTGCGATCGATGCCTCGTCGGCGGAGGTCGCGGTCGATGTGGCGCCGGGCCTCCCGATGATAA
Organism: Acidobacteriota bacterium; assembly: GCA_019639235.1. Taxonomy (GTDB): domain Bacteria; phylum Acidobacteriota; class Blastocatellia; order Pyrinomonadales; family Pyrinomonadaceae; genus OLB17. Next base: position 47,351 of record JAHBSG010000022.1, read on the forward strand.
ACGCGGATAGTGCCGCTTTGAGCCTTGCGATCCAGAATCTCATAAACAACGCGGTCAAGTATTCAAGCGGAACTCCGCGGCTTGCTATTCGTGCTGCGAACGGCAACGGTCGAGTGAGTATCGCGGTCAAGGATCAGGGCATCGGCATCGCGGAAAAGGATCGCACGAAGATATTCGAGCCATTCTTCCGCTCGCGTGAGGTCGTCGATTCGCAGATAAGCGGGAACGGACTCGGGCTTTCGCTCGTAAAGGAGATCGTGGCGGCACACGGCGGTTCGGTCGAGGTCGAGAGCGTGCCCGGAAAGGGCAGCACGTTCACCATCTCACTGCCGGCCGCGGCCCGGAAGCAATGAAGATCCTGCTTGTCGAAGATGAAAAGGGACTGATCCTGACGTTGACCGACCGGTTAACGGCCGAAGGCTATGAGGTCGTCTCGGCGGCGGACGGCGAGGCCGGGTTCCGCTCGGCTACTTCGGACAACTTCGACCTGATCATCCTCGACATAATGCTCCCAAAAAAGAATGGCTACGACGTTTGCCGCGACCTTCGCCGCCGCGGGGTCGAAACGCCGGTGCTGATGCTGACGGCAAAGGGCGAGACGATCGACAAGGTGCTCGGGCTCAAGCTCGGGGCCGACGATTACCTGACGAAGCCTTTCGAGGTCGCGGAATTGCTTGCCCGGATCGAGGCCTTAATGCGGCGGTCGCGAAGCGTGAAGGATCCGATAAACGGTGCGGCGGCGTTTGGCAATGTGACCATCGATCTCGCTCGTGCAGAGGTCCGGCGAAGCGGCGAGCCGGTCGAGCTTTCGGCGATGGAGTTCAAGCTCTTGCGATTTTTGGTCGAGAACCGAGGTGTGGTCCATTCGCGGGATGAGCTCCTCGACCACGTTTGGGGCTATGACGCGATGCCTTCGACGCGAACGGTCGATGTTCACATTGCCTGGCTTCGGCAGAAGCTCGAGGAAAATCCGAAACGGCCTGCACATATACAGACCGTTCACGGGATGGGATATAAGTTTTGCGAGTGAAGAACGGGTGGGAGCCCGCCTTTTTATTTCTCGTCCGCCTTCAGCATCATTGCCGGCAGAAAATCAAGGTCCGATATGTCGTTGGCGGGAGTAACGACCTGCGGAGTGAACGACGCGGCCTTGCTGCTGACAGAAACTGTGTACTCGGTTCCGGCCGTCAATCCTTCAAAGCTGTAATACCCGAAACTATTGGTGATGAAGTACCGGGTTTCGTTGCCGTCCGTGACCGAGACAAGTGCGAGCGGGAGTGCAACATCCGCACTCGAAAATACTCGCCCGCCAATGCTCACCGGAACAGCGGACGCAACCTCGACCGCTCCGATATCGACATTGCCGTTCGTCAAACGCGAGATTCCGCGCTGATCCTCAGTAACGGCCGCCGGCGGGTTGTTGGCGGAACATGTCAGGTCGCGGACGCAGTTTTGCCCGGCATCGATCGCAGGTGAACCGGCCTGCGGGAGGAATGTTTGCCCAAAGCCGCCATTATCAGCAAGCGGGCCGAGAAGCGGAGCGGTGTTCTGGAGATCCGAAGCCACCCAACCGGTGCTCGTGCCGACGTTGCCGATGATATTGTTTCCTTCGGACTGGAGGCCTCCGGTCGAGTTCGTTACATCAGGCGAGGCCGCTGTGCCGTTGTTTCCAGCGACGATGGAGTTTCGAATGAAGAAGTTAACGTTCGTCGTTCCGCGATGAATGCCGCCGCCATTATTGAGCGAGGAGTTGTTGACCACCGTCACGTTTGTGATGATCGTGCCCAGCGTTCCGTTCGTTTGAAATCCGCCGCCGGAACCGGACGGGGCGCTATTGTTCGCAAAAGTGACGTTTGTGAAATTAACTCGACCGTTGTATTGGCCGCCCCCGCCGCCCGTCGTTCCATTGCTGACGTTACCTGATATCGTCGTGTTGGTGATCGTCACCGTGCTCGTTGAGAAATTCTGCATCGCGCCGCCGGAGCCCGTTGCCGTGTTGTTCGAGATGACACTGTTTGAAATGATGAGTGTTCCGGGAACAGCCGGGCTTCCTGAGGAGGCATTGTTCAGTCCGCCGCCATTTGCTCCATTATTATTCGTGATCACGGAGTTCGTGATAGTTAGGGTGCCGCCCGCATTGTAGATCGCTCCGCCCCGACCGTTGTTGAGGGCTCCGACGCCGTTCCCGGCGGTAAACGTGATCCCATCAATTGTTGCTACAACATTTGGTCCGGTAACGAGTATGCGGCTCGCATTGTTACCGCTGATGGTCAAAAGACCAGCGCCCGGGCCGCTAATTGTAATTGAGCCATTGGCCTCGAGTACAAGTTCAGTTCCCGAAAGCGTTATCGTCTGCTGAGAATCGAAAAGACTCGAGAATTCAATAATGTCATCGCCGCTTGCAGCGTTTGCCGCGGCTATCGCCTCCCGGAGCGAGCAGTCGGCATCACATGTGCCGTCATTAGTGTCCGCTGTCTTGGTTACGGTAAAGGTGGCTGCAAAGGCCGAGACGCTCAGGAATGCGAGCAAAAGAAAAGCGGATAAACCGGTCTTGATAGATCTCATTTGTGTCCTCCAATTGAAAAGCCAAGGATCGTTTGGCGGCGGTTGTGAGATGCCGCGAACGATCCGGTGAAGAAAGCCCGATGATCTACAGGCTATCAGGTCCGAGTTAGCGAAAAGTATCGGAATATTAGCCCAAAAACGCTTGGGACACAAAATCGACGACTGCCGCTCAGATCAGCGTACGACAAAAAGGACGATGGCGAGGTAATGAAGGATGCTGCCGCCGAGGACGAATCCATGCCAGATGGCATGATGATGGCGGAGGCTGTGCCAGCCGAAGAATATGACGCCAAGCGAATAGCTTGCACCGCCGCCAAGGACGAGTGCGAGCGGTTCCCAGCCAAGCATCAGATAGAGCGGATGGATCGCGATGATGCCGATCCAGCCCATTGCGAGATATGAAACCACACCCGCGGCGTTGAACCGTCCGCGGAAAATGACCTTCATCGCGATGCCGAAAAGTGCGAACGCCCAAACGAAGGCAAGCAGCCCGAAGCCGAGCGTGTCCCGCATCAAAACCAAAAGAAAAGGAGTGTAGCTTCCGGCGATCAGCAGATAAATGCAGCAATGATCGACGAGTTGGAGAACGTGCTTGCGGCTGGGTTCGACCTCAGAGTGGTAAAGCGTCGAGGCTCCGTAAAGAATGACCAGCGAGAGTCCGTAAACAACCGCACTGGCGATGTGCCAGACGTCACCTTTAGTTATTGCCAGTGCGAGGAGAAAGACGAAACCTGCAATGCTGAAAAGCAGCCCAAAGCCGTGGGTCAGCGAATTTGCCACTTCCTCGACGGATAAAGATCTCAGGCGTTCCGGTGTCATCATTCGATCAACAAACAAACGAATGCAGGGCGAACAACTGCAATATACACAAAAACGGCCCCGAAGCGTAAGCCCGGAGCCGTTCTGAGCGTGTAATAGTTTTGTCGCCGCTCAAGGTCAGAACTCGGTCTCCGCGGTTGAACGGCTCCGGCGAGCGACACCCGAAGCATACGCTGCCTCTTCGACCTCGGCAGCTACGGCCTCGCCGACGCGCCGGTCGAAGACCGACGGGATGATGTAATCCGGATGCAGCTCGTCATCGCCGATAATGCCCGCGATCGCGTTCGCGGCAGCGAGTTTCATCTGTTCATTGATCCGCGAGGCACGGCAATTCAATGCTCCACGGAAGATGCCTGGAAAGCAGAGCACGTTATTGATCTGATTCGGGTAGTCCGAGCGCCCGGTCGCCATTACGGCCACGTGGCGCTCGGCCTCTTCCGGCATTATCTCCGGAACCGGGTTCGCCATCGCGAAAACGATCGGATCGGAGTTCATTTTCTTGAGGTCTTCGACCGTGATCGTCCCCGGTGCCGAAAGCCCAAAGAATACGTCCGCACCGGCGATCACATCGTGGACAGTGCCTTTCTCTTTGTTCGGATTCGTATTGCGGGCGTACCAATCCTTAACCCAATTCATATGCTCTTTGCGGCCGTCATAGATCGAGCCGACGGTATCGCAGCCAACTATGTTCTTTACTCCGGCCGCCATTACGATCTTCGAGCAGGCGACGCCGGCAGCACCGATGCCGTTGACCACGACCTTGATATCCTCCATCCGCTTGCCGACGATCTTTAGAGCGTTGATCAATGCCGCCAGCACGACAACGGCGGTGCCATGCTGATCATCGTGAAAGACCGGAATGTCGAGTTCTTCCTTGAGCCGTTCCTCGATCTCAAAGCAACGCGGAGCGGAGATGTCCTCAAGATTGATGCCGCCGAAGGCCACGGAGATATTCTTGATCGTCTGGACGATCTCGTGCGGATCTTTGGTGTTAAGGCAGATCGGGAAGGCATCGACGCCGCCGAATTCTTTGAAGAGCTGAGCCTTGCCTTCCATCACCGGCATTGCCGCCGCCGGGCCGATGTCGCCAAGCCCGAGGACGGCCGTACCGTCAGAGACGACCGCGACCGTATTCTTTTTAATAGTAAGGTTAAAGACCTTTTCGGGGTCTTTGTGAATTGCCTGGCAGACGCGGGCGACCCCGGGCGTATATGCCATTGAAAGATCGGACCGCGTTTTGAGCGGAGCTTTCGAGACCATTTCGATCTTTCCACCGAGGTGCATGAGGAACGTCCGGTCGCTGACGTGGATGACCTCAACGCCGTCGATATCCCGGAGCGATTCGATGATCTCTTTGTCATGAGTTTCGCTCGAGGCATTGACGGTGATATCGCGGACCAAGAAATCACGGCCGACGCTCGCGATGTCGATACCCTCGATGTCGCCGCCGGTCCGGCCGATGGCCGTCGTGATCTCGCCGAGCTTCCCGGGTTTGTTTTGGATCTTAACGCGAAGGGTGACGCTGTAGCTCGCGTTCGGTGATAAGTTGCTGGACATTTGTGTAAAAGGGAATTATCGCGAATTGAAAACCGCTAATCAAACCGCTCGCAGCAGGCAAGGCCGAACGAGAGAACTCCTTAATCTGCTATAATAGAACTTCGGAGGTAGCGATATCAGTACTGTCCACGGCTTCGTTAAGGGGCTTAAGCACAATCAGCTAAAGCGGATCGAAAAGCTCGCGTCGCGGCGGGTTCCGCAGGACTCCATCATCTCAAATGAACTAGCGCGCCAGATGTCGGAGATCTCGAACGAGACCGGCCGGCAGGTTGGCGTGCTGATCAACCGCAAGGGTCAGGTCGAATATGTGATGGTCGGCGATGCGAAGAGCATCGAGATGCCAGACTTCGGCCGTTCGCGTGCGGGCTCGGGACGCTTTCGCGGCTTGCGGTGCGTTCACACTCATCTGCAGAATGAAAAGCTGACGCAGGATGACCTGACCGACCTTGCCTTGCTTCGGCTCGACCTGATGGCGATCATCCAGGTTGACCGCGGCACGGGCCTTCCGGGCCTTGTTCACGCTGCCCACCTCTTGCCGGGCAATGCAGAAGCGATAGCGAGCAACGGCGACGCTGAGCCTTTTGCATTCCTTTCGCCGGCGATACCGGCAAATCTTGAAACCGATTTTATCGAGCTGATAACCTCGCTTGAGAGCGAGATGGTGCGCGTTCGCAAGACCGCACGTAGCGGCCAGGGAGCACGTGAGCGAGCGATCCTTGTCGGCATCTCGACCGGAGCAGCGATGGATGCCGAAGAATCGATGGCCGAGCTTCGCGAGCTTGCTCTTTCGGCGGATGTGATGGTCGTTGACACAATAATTCAGCGGCGGCCGCAGGTCGATCCGAAGACCGTGCTTGGCCGCGGCAAATTGCAGGACCTGCTCATCCGCTCGATGCAGCTCGGGGCTGACCTGATAGTTTTCGACCAGGAGCTTTCGCCGGCACAGGTCCGCGAGATCTCGAAGGCGACCGACCTGAAGGTGATCGACCGGCCTCAGCTTATTCTTGATATATTTGCCCAGCGGGCGCAGTCGCGGGAAGGTAAGCTCCAGGTCGAGCTGGCCCAGCTCCGATATATGCTCCCGCGTCTGATCGCGGGCCAGGATTCAGCGTTTTCGCGGCTGGCAGGCGGCATCGGCGGCCGCGGCCCGGGTGAGACCAAACTCGAAACCGACAGGCGGCGCGTCCGCGACCGCATCTCGCAGCTCGAAAAGCAGGTCGAAGGCCTCGCCCGCCAGCGGCAGGAACGGCGAAAGGCACGCGTTCAACGCGAACTTCCTGTCATTTCGCTGGTCGGTTACACGAACGCCGGAAAATCGACGCTGCTCAATGTGCTGACGCGGTCAGAGGTTTATGCCGAGCGGAAAATGTTCGCAACGCTCGACCCTACCTCGCGGCGGCTTCGTCTGCCCGAGGAGCGGGAGGTGATAATCAACGACACGGTCGGATTCATTCGCGACCTGCCGAAGGACCTGGTCGCAGCTTTTCGCGCAACGCTCGAAGAGATACAGGAGAGCGACCTACTGCTTCACGTGGTTGACGCATCAAACCCGCGAGCCGTTCAGCAGATCGATTCGGTTGAAAAGATCATCGGCGAATTGGGCTACGGAAAGTTTCGCGAGATCGTCGTCCTGAACAAAGCAGACGCCGCATCGCCGGAGTCACTAGATGAACTTCGCCGGCAGGTAACGCTTGACAGCAACCGCGATTGCGTGGCAATTTCAGCTATTCGCGGCGAAGGCCTCGGCGAGATGCTTTCAAAGATCGGGATCGCTATCGGTTCCTCGGAACTCGCAGCAACGCAATCGGTCTAGAACGGGAGCGGAATTATGAAGCAGAAGATGGAGGACCTCAGATCTCCCGCCGGCCGCTACCTGACAAAAGCGGCCGAGGCCATCCGTGGGCCTTTTCTTAAACTCACGTCAGCCCAGCGATTCTGGATCGGCTTTGCCGTTCTGGCCCTTTCGACCACTTTTCTGATCGAGAATCCGTTCTCGCGTTCGATCGGCGGGTCCGGCTATAAGGCCGGGGACGTGGCCCGCGAGACCATACTCTCGCCCGCAGATATTTACTTTGTTGACGAAGCCGAAACCGAACGGATAAGGCAGGTTGCCCGCGACGCCGAGCGGCCGATATTCGTTTATGAACCACGCCGTGCCGAGGAAGCGGTGCAGAGCTTCCGCTCCGCTTGGGAAGACCTTCAAAGAAAGACGGAAACTGCTCCTGCTGCCAACCGAGCTAATGCGAATGCCGCCCCGGCGAGTGTTGAATGGAGCGGAGCAGGCGGAAGGGAACTCGGCAATGTTTTTGCCCAGCGACGCTTCACATCGAATGAGATCGAGGCCGTTACGCGGGTTCTTCGGGAGAACTCGGGCGGCGATATTTTCGGCGACCAGGACAGGCAGTTTCTACAGGGCGAGATAATCATCGTAGATCGGCAGCGGCCGACGGAGATGCGTCAGGCGACGCGGCCGATGACAACGATGACGGCTCTTTCCGAAGCCCGGACGAAGCTCAAGGAGGGCATCGGTCAGATCCGCAGCCTTTCCGAACAGGAAGCTGAGGCATTTTATGCCGCGACGGCTCCGCTCATCCAGCCGAGCGTGGTATATGACAGCTCGGCGACGGAAGCTGCCCGGCAAGCCGTGGCGGAAAGCGTCGAGCCTGTTGCCGTCTCGCTAAAACGCGGCGACCGGATCGTGACACAGGGCGAAACGATCTCGCCGGCCGCACTTTCACAGATATCAGCGGTCGAGAATTATTACGCGAACACCCGGGTCTGGAACAGGTTCTTCGGCCTCCTGCTGCTGATATCAGCGCTCTATTGGATCGCCTGGAAGTTCATCGAGCACCGCGGTATCGTGCCGCGGCTCGCACTATCAGAGACAAAGACGTTTGCTCTTTTCGGCTCGATCACGTTGACTCAGGTTCTGTTGATGGCGATGTTCTTTAGGCTTGCCGAATTTACGGCGACCCAGAATATCCGGGCGCCGATGAACGACCCGAGCATCTGGGGATTCGCGATCCCGTTCGCATTCGGCAGCCTTGTGATGACGCTGCTTGCCGATCGGAGAACAGCGCTATTCACCGGACTCTTTTCGGCGGTCCTGGCGGGCTTTTTGGCACCCCGCGGATTCGAATTCACGGTCTATGCGATCATCGCGTCTTCGGTCGCAACGTACGGCATCGGCCGTTACCGCAGCCGGCAGACCGTGACCTTGGCCGGAGCGATGGTCGGCGGAGCAAGCGCCGGAGTTGCGGTCGCTTTGATCGCCTTTACCCAGCAGCCGTTCATTCTTAACACGATCCTGCTCTCGATCGCCTGCGGGCTCGCGAGCGGCGTTTTGACGGCGGCCTTCACTGCCGTTCTGCTGCCGGTATTCGAGAATGTTTTCGGAATTCTTACGGACGTTAAGCTGCTCGAGCTTTCGAACGCAGACCTTCCGGCACTTGGCCAACTTGCACTGCGTGCACCGGGCACGAATCAGCACTCGCATGCCGTCGGCCAGCTCGCCGAAGAGGCGTGCCGCGTCGTCGGCGGCAATGCTCTTCTCTCGCGGATCGGGGCTCTTTATCACGACATCGGGAAGTCTGCGGCCCCGGAACACTTCGTTGAAAATCAACTCGGCAAGAACCCGCACGACCGGCTCAAGCCGGCCCAAAGCGCGAAGATCATCATCAGCCACGTCACCTACGGCATAAAGCTGGCGAAGGAAATGGGCTTGCCGCAGCGGATCATCGACTTCATCCCGCAGCACCACGGAACGCGGACACTCCATTATTTTCTCAAGAAAGCACAGGCCGAAGCCCGAGATGAGAATGAGATCAGCGAAAATGATTTTCGCTATCCGGGGCCGAAGCCGCAATTTCGCGAGGCGGCGATAATGATGATCGCCGATAGCTGCGAAGCCGCTGCCCGCTCGCTTGCCGAGCCGACACCGGAAAATATTCGTTTTATCGTCACTAAGATCATCGATGCGATCGTCAGCGATGACCAGCTTGACGAATGCGACCTGACGCTCCGCGAGTTGACGCAGATCAGGGAATCGATGATCCGTTCGCTCGTTGCGATCTATCATTCACGGGTCGATTATCCCGGTTACACGCCGCCGCAATCGGGGCAATACAAAATAACGCCCGATGAACTCGACAGCGAAGAGCGGGGAATGAAGTACATAAACCCGGCCGACATTCCCGTCTCGCCGGGCGGCGAGATCGAGGACGAAGCGATCGACCGCTCGCTTAAACCCGATCGCCCGGAAAAAGGGAAAGCAGATGTGACGTCGGGATGACCTCTTTTCTTACGATCGATCGAATTACAAAAAGAAATGGGCTCAAGGTTCATCACCTCGAGCCCGTTTTTACTAAGAAAGATAAAAACGTCAGGAATTGATCAGTTCCTTAAGTTCCTTCCCTGGTTTGAAATAGGCGACGCGTTTTGCCGGGATGTCCACTGCCGCACCGGTCTTCGGGTTGCGGCCTTTTCGTGAATTTCGTTCGCGAATTCGGAAGCTTCCAAACCCGCGAAGTTCTATCTTTTCACCCTCGTTGAGCGAGTGGATGATGCTGTCGAGCACGATCTCCACCAGTTGCTCGGCATCCTTTTTTGTTAGTTCCGCTTCAACCGCGACACGCTCGACCAGGTCTGCTTTTGTCATTGCAAAGTCTCCCGTTCTGTTTGAAAGCGACCGGAACTACGCAGTCGTTTCCTCTGCCTCTTCGTTCGATGATTCAGCTTCGCTGGGAGTTTCAGCTTCGGCAGCCGGTTCTTCGGCGGCCGCATCCGGAGCCTCAGCAGCTTCTTCGGCCGTCTCCTCTGCCGGAGCTTCCGCGGCCGGGGCTTCTTCAGCCTCCGCCGCGGGTTCCTCGGCCTTTTCCTCTACTGCAGGCTCGGCCTTTTTCTCAGCCTTCGGCTCTGCCTTCTTCTCGTCGGCCGGTTGTGCGGCCGAACCAAACTTCAGATTGGCGAGTTCGCCAAGCGAAGCCATGCCGCCCTTTGCCACGCTCGTGTACTGGCGGGTATCGACGATCGGTTCGTCATCCTTGCCAACGGCACGATGCGAGAGGCCGATCTTCTGCTCTTCGTTCTCGATGCGGAGGATCTTGAAGTCCATGTCCTGTCCTACCTGAACGACGTCCTCGGCCTTCTCGACACGCTCGTCCGAGAGTTCCGAGATGTGGCAGAGCCCTTCGAGCCCTTCCCCGAGTTCGACAAAGACACCGAAGTTCGTGAACCGTGAGACCTTGCCGCGAACCGTATCACCCGGCTTGTGGGTCGCGATGAACGACTCCCATGCACTCGGCGTCAGGTCTTTCATCGAGAGCGAAAGCCGCTGGCCATGGATATCGATATTCGTGACGATGGCGTCAACTTCCTGGTCTTTCTTGAGCAGTTCTTTCGGATGCTTGAGCTTGCGGCCCCAGGTGATATCCGAAATGTGGACGAGGCCGTCGATGCCGTCCTCGACCTCAACGAAGGCTCCAAAATCGGTAAGGTTGCGTACCTTTCCGCGGATCTTCGTTCCGACCGGGAAGCGAGCGGCGACCGAATCCCATGGATTCTCCTGCAGTTGCTTCATTCCGAGGCTGATTCGGCGTTCTTCGGTATCGACACCGAGAACTTGGACCTCGACCTCATCGCCGCGGCGATAAAGCTTCTTCGGGCTGCCCGGACGCTTGGACCAGGAGATCTCCGAAACGTGAACAAGCCCCTCAACTCCCGGCTGAAGTTCGACGAAGATGCCGTAATCGGCGACCGACGAGACCTTGCCCGTCAGCTTGGTGTTGACCGGGTAGAACTCGACAACGGTTGACCACGGATCGGGATGAAGCTGCTTGTAGCCGAGCGAGATCTTTTCTCTCTCGCGGTCGAGCTTAATGACCTTTACCTGAACATTGTCGCCGGGCTTGAACATTTCACCCGGGTTCTGGACCCGGCCCCACGACATATCGGTAACGTGAAGCAGGCCGTCGATGCCGCCGATATCGACAAAAGCACCGTATTCGGTAAGATTTTTGACCGTTCCTTCGACAACGTGGCCGACCTCGATCTGGCCGAGCGTTTCGGCCTTCTGCTCATTGATCACCTGATCGGTGATGACCTTTCGCGAAAGGACGATGTTGTTACGTTTACGGCTGAACTTGATGATCTGGGCCTCGATGTCCTGGCCGATGTAAGAATCGAGATTGCCGACCGGCCGCGAATCGATCTGCGAACCGGGAAGGAACGCTTCGACACCGCCGAGGTCAACATTAAGGCCGCCTTTGGTCTTGCTGACGATCTTGCCGACGATCGGCTGCTCGTTCTTGTATGCCTCTTCGATGTCTGCCCAAACCTTGCGGTTAACAGCGTCATTGCGAGAGAGTGCCGGCGGGGCATCGCCCGTCGAGATGTTCTTGATCATCACCTCGACCATGTCGCCGACCTTCACCGACGACTCTGCACCTTCCGGAAACTCGTCGCCCGGAATGAGCCCTTCGCTCTTATAGCCGAAATCGACAAGGACACCGCGGTCGGAAACCCCGACCACTTTTCCTTCGACGATATCACCGGAGTGATACGTCACCTGGTCCTGCTCGAACTGCTCGAGGATCGCGCCAAAGTCGATCTCGGTTGAGCCCGTCGCCTCATCAGCAGCCTCGAGAGCCGCTTCTGCCTTTGCCGTTTCCGCTACTTCTTTCGCCGCGGCGGTACCGTTCTCGGTCTCGTCCACTGCTTTGTTAACCTCAGTTGCCATTAAATGTGTTTAAACGTTCCTGTAAATAGTGTTTGCCGCGTCAAATTTACCCGAATCCGGTTTTGCCAGCGGCGGGGCAATGCCGGTTAAATGCCAGTGATCGATTGAGTTACCGGAAAGAGCACTGGCTCCATACCAAGCCGCCACGGTCCAGTTCTAAACAAGGCTTCGAACAGGCGATGTGCAGGCTTGTTCAGGTAAAACTAAAATTTACACGCGGGCAGACCTAAGTGTCAAGGTTTATAACCCGAAAACTATTAAAAAATCGGCACTTCCGGCATTTTTCGTCCGCCGCCCGGCAACCCAAAAAGCACGAAATGGCCGGTGGTTCCGGCCATCTCTGATCAGATCTGGGTGACTATCACCGTATGATGAGGTCCTGGATAGTCGCGACGCCGCTGGCTTTCTCCATCGATTCCTTTGCCATGGCCGTCGTGTTCTGGATACCAGCAAGCCGCAGCCGGAATTCGTCCGGATTGGTCGAACCGCGAAGCGCCTCTTCGAGCGTGATGAGCCCCGAGGAATAGAGATAGAAGAGCGACTGGTCGAAGGTCTGCATACCGTATTGCGAGGTTCCGGCCGCGATGGCGTCGCGGATCGACGACGTCTTGTCCTCGTGAAGGATGTAGTCGCGAATGAGCGGAGTCGAGATCAGGACCTCGACCGCCGGGATACGCCCGCTACCTTCGGCAGTTTTCATCAAACGCTGTGAAATTACCGACTTTAGGAGGCCGGCCAGTTGTATCCGAATCGCCTTTTGCTGGAACGGCGGGAATGCCGAGATTATACGTGTCAGCGTTTCCTGGGCGTCGAGCGTATGGAGCGTTGAGAGCACCAAATGGCCTGTTTCGGCCGCTACAAGAGCCGTTTCGATGGTCTCAAGGTCGCGCATTTCGCCGACGAGGATGACGTCCGGATCCTGACGCAGGCTTCCGCGCAAGGCCTCGGCAAAGCTCCGGGTATCGACATCGACCTCGCGTTGGGTTATGTACGATTTCTTGTCCTTGTGAAGGAATTCGATCGGGTCCTCGATTGTCACGATATGGCAATTGCGGACTTCGTTTATGTGATCGACAATCGCGGCAAGGGTCGTGGATTTACCCGAACCGGTGGTTCCGGTTACGAGAATCAGGCCGCGCATTTCCTCCGAAACCTTGTTGAGGATCGGCGGCAGGCCGAGTTCGGCAAAGTTCGAGATCTTGTCCGAAATAACACGGGCTACGATGCCGATCGAGTTTCGCTGCTGAAAGATATTGACGCGGAAACGGCCAAGGCCCTTTACACCGTAGCCGATATCAACTTCGAATACGTCCTTGAAGTGCTGCTTCTGGCGGTTCGACATCATCGAGAAAGCCATCTCGAGCGTTTCTTCCTGGGTCAGCTTCGCAGCTCCGCCGAGCAGTTTCAGTTCGCCATTGACGCGAATGACCGGCACCGCACCGGCCCGCAAATGCAGGTCGGAAGCACCGAAGCTCATCGCCATCCGAAGGAGATCGTCAATTCTATTGAGCATAATTCTGCGGGAAATGGCGGGGCGAACATCAAGCCGCGACGGGCCGCATTTTCCCATTTATCTACTGCGAGTTCCGGCAGTTCGTGGCCGGCGTTGTGGACAGGGTTGGACCGCTGAGCGTTTCCCAGCTTCTAGCGGCAAAACACAGTTTAAACTGTTTTAGCGTCCGCGGTCAATGCTTTTTTGCCCGTTTTGCATTAATTCGGGGCCGCGTTCGACACTTTGCGGCGAGCATCGTAGAATTTGGCAAGAAGCTATGACCTTTGGCCCGCGAATCGAACGAATCGAACCGCAATTTGCGGCTGCGAACGGCTATGTGCATATATACCCGGCCGGCGTTGTGATCGAGCCGCGTCACTTACGGGTGACGATCGGTGGGCAGGAGGCCGTTATCAAGGCCGCCGGGCCGAAGCGGATCATCGCCCAGCTGCCCGAGGCTTTCGCGGGCGAGCCGGAATGCATGGTCGAATCGGGCGTAGATATCACACCGCCTTTTGGCCACAGTTTTGCGAATGCAAAGGCAGAAGGACTGCATAACGTCGGGAATCCGGCGGTCGATCCGGCGACCGGAGCGATCTACGCAATGCGCTCGGGCGGCCGCGGAATGCAGCTTACGAACACGCTCTACCGGCTTGAGCCCGACGGATATCTCGACGAGCTGCCGGTTCAGGTGATGAACCCGAGCGGGCTCGCATTTGGGCCGGACGGCAAGCTTTACGTAACGAACCGGGCGCTCGGCGAGCTTTATGTCATTGACAATGACCTTGAGGCGACGCGGATATCGAGCGGACTTGGCATCGCGACGGGCATTGCTTTTGACAAGGACGGCCTGATCTACGTGGGTGACCGCTCCGGGACGATCTTTCGCTCGGAGCCGGGCGGAATTCCCGAACAATTTGCGATGATCGAGCCCTCGGTCGCGGCATTTCATCTGGCATTCGGCCCGGACGATCGGCTTTATGTTACAGCGCCGGGGCTTGCAAGCCGCGATGCCATTTACTCCGTTGACGAGCAAGGGCGGGTAGAGACATTTCTCCGTGCCTTCGGACGTCCGCAGGGGCTGGCTTTCGACCGCGACGGCAATATCTATCTGGCCGCGAACCACCAGGGACGGCAGGGCATTTTCCGCGTTTCGCCGGCGAAAGAGGTCGATTGGATCGCTTCGGCTCATGCTCCGGTCGGGCTTTGCTTTACCGCGAAGGGCGAGATGGTCATCGCGACGCACCACGAACTTTACTCCTTCGATGCCAGCATCTTCGGCACACTCGTATAAGCAATGAGACAATTTGGATTCACCTTGATCGCTTTCAGCGTTTTGTTATTGATCTCGTGCTCCGCGGAGCGTGCGGCGAACACGGCAACCGCGTCGTCGCCGACGCCGACTCCGGCCGTGACCCGCGACGCCGAGCTTGAACGTGCGTTTGCCGAGATCGCGAAGGACTCGCAGGGGCGAGTCGGTGTTTATGCCCGAGTTCTTGAAACCGGCGAATCGGCCGAGCTCAACGCTGACGACCGATTTGCGATGCAGAGCGTCGTCAAGGTGCCGATATCGATGGCCATCTTGCGGCAGGTCGAGGAAGGGAAGCTGCGGCTCGACGAAAAGGTCGCTTTCGGCAAGGATGAACTTGTCCCTAGCGGCATGCACTCGCCGCTGAAAGACAAAAACCCGAACGGCGGGGAAGCGGTGCTTGAGGAGATGATCAGGCTCGCTTCGAGCGAGAGCGACGGGACTGCGGCCGACGTTTTGCAGCGGGTCGCGGGCGGTGCCGACGGCGTGAACGCATATCTCGCCTCGTTTGGCGTCGAGGCGATGAAGGTCACCTACACACACAAGGAATTTTCGAACAACATCGAGCGGCAGGCCGCAAACTGGACAACGCCGAAGGGGGCCGCTGCATTGCTCGAAAAGCTGCACGAAGCATCCGCAGCGGATTCGCCCGCAGGCCGTGCATTGACCAAGCCGCACGCAGACCTTCTGCTTCGATTTATGACCGAGACATGGACGGGAGCGTACAGACTGAAGGGAATGCTTCCGCCCGGTACCGTCGTTGCCCATAAGACCGGAAGTTCGGGCACTTTCGATGGCCTGACGCCGACGGCAAACGACGTCGGTATCATAATAACGCCTTCGGGGCGACGCATCCTGATCGCGGTTCTGGTCGGCGATTCGCGTGCGGACGAAAAGACCCGAGACGCGGTCATTGCCCGCATCGCAAAAGCCGCCTGGGACCGATGGGCATCCGACTATTGATCGGAATCCGCCGTGATAGCCTAAGGGAGAATATGCGATTTCGGAGGTAGGTTTTGCCGGCATTCCCGTGCGGAGCTCCTCAGCAGATCCGCGGCCGCGTTTTAGCCGATATCTCGGGTTCCGGTTCGCTATTCGTTGGTGTCTATCTCGTCACGCTCGAGCTTCGCGTCGAAGACGACCCCGAACCGATCGCGGCGGCACTTTCTAACCCATTTGGGGTATTCGCGTTCGAGCCCGTTTTGCCGTGCTCGGCCTATACCGTAACGGCCCGGCATCGGTTCTTTTCGTTCGGCGCACCTGCCCAAATCGAGCCGAAGGATTTCCCGCCCGACGGCTCCGGCGTAACGGTGACGATCTCTACGCAAAGCAAACAACAATGATGGGGGCAAGCATTTGTCTAAAACGGAAGAAGAGGCAACCGGAAACTAACTTGCATCAAACTGTTATTCGAGAACCATGATCCGGTTTTGGGTGGCAAGCCAAACTTTCTTTCCGCTGATAGTGATGTCGTAGATGTTGGCATCATATTCATTGAGTTCAGACGGGAGCGGGCTCTTTTTCCAGTTGACGCCTCCATCAGTTGTTTGAAGAAGCATGCGATCCTGGCCGATGGCCCAAGCAACATCCGAACCAGCAACCGCCACTCTAATTAAAGAGTTGTCTGTTCCGCTCACCTGCTTCTCCCAAGTTCTGCCTCCATTCGAGGTGCGAAGGATCGTGCCCTTGACCCCAACGGCGTATCCATTCTGGGGGTCGGCGAATGCAACACTGAGAAGGTTTTCTTTCTGTTTCGATTGCTGTGCGGTCCAGGTTCGTCCGCCATCCACAGTGTGCAATATCGCACCATCGCCTCCAACAGCCCACCCTACCGATTCATTTAGGAAAGAGACGCCAGCGAGGCTATGCTCATTGCTTTCCCAGACCTTTTCCCATTCAATGCCGTCGAGTGTCTTAAGCACATAACCAAACCGTTCGCCATTTCCGACCACCCACGCCTGGTCGCCAATCACCGAAAGATCGTTGAGCGATTGACGCAAGTATTTGTCATCGATGTTCCAAGGGTCATTTGGGGCTCTTGCAGAAAAGATCGCACTGCCCGAGTTTTCCAGTGCGCCAATCGCATAGATCGAGCCGGAGGACGAAATCACTGAGTGAACTAAATTATACTCGCCTTCCTCTGATTCGAAATTGCGTTCCCGAATCCTGTGCTCTTTCCATGTCATTCCTCCATCTGCCGTCACAAAATAGTATTCAGATGAACCAGACGCAATTCCATTCATCGCGTCACGAAAGCTGATCGAGCTGAAACCGCTCTCCGACGCAACCACGGTTTTCCATTCAGCCTGTTGCAAACGTTCTTGGTTGCCATCGCTGCCTCTCTTTTCACCGGCAAGAACGTAAGAGTTAACCTTCGGGTTCGTTCCCGGCGGAGTACTGCATGATAATTGGGTAACGACGGATGCCAACAGTATGACACTGATTCCGAATATCATCTTCATTGTGCTTTACCTAATCCTTCTCGACCTTGGACGATGCAATTGTCGTAGTAATTTCGGGCTGCAGTTGCGGCTTCTTGTGAGCTCTTGTATCCGCCTCGTCTGAAATCAGCTTCGAAGTGCGGTGGGTCGGGTTTTTTAAATCGTCCTCCCCAACGGAAGCCATACTTTTCAAAGATCGGTATTATAAGCTTCGCCAAAGCCGTGGGCTTTCCTTTTTCCCCCATTCCCTTCACGTCAAACGCGAAACCACCTTCATGGCGCGACCTTCCCGGCATTGCAACTTGATTTCCGGTTTTCCCTCGATCGACCCAAGCATCATAGAGCTGCTTCTGATACCCAAATGTTCTGAACATTTCGGTGAAACCGATACCTTCCGGCACGACCTTATTAATCTCATTTAGGGCAGCCTGAAAATCATCCTCTACCGATTTATGGATGTAAGGTCTTATAGCCACAGTACTCGAGTCATCGCGAAGTTTATTGAATCGCTGGAGTAAACCATATCCCTCACAAGGATTTGAGCTTGGGTTGCCAACGGTACTCGGCAAGCGAGCGATTTCATACCTGTCGAAAGTCGCGAAGGAATCGCTTGGGTCGGAACCAGGTGGGCCGTCTACGTTGATACTGCCGGGAATGATGTACGTGATTATACCGAAACCGAGATGGGTGATCTGAACCCCTGGACGGTGCATGTTTGCGACAACATCCACCGGAAGGGCGTGTCCGTTGTCGACTAGGGAACTCAACTCGTCGGCATCGATAGGAAAGCCATTAAGCGTATCGCGCGGATGGCCGCCTGCGGCCCAGCGGGGCATAGTTTCATCGAGCATGCCGCAGCCGACGCAGGAGGAGCCGCCGGACGTCACCACGAACGGGGTTT
>JAHBSG010000023.1 GCA_019639235.1 Acidobacteriota bacterium
AAGCAAGGGCTTAACATCCGATGCGGCCCGCCTGAGTCGTCGAAGACGACGCGATTGATGTAGCCCACATCGTGAGATGTGGGACACGGCCAGATCAAAGCCCGAACCGTCGAAGACGGCGGTATTTGCGCTGGAGATCTCGAACCACGAAACAAGAAAAGAAGAAAGCCGGGAGCTTGTCTGTGGATCTCGTCTGTGTCTTCTGTGGTCTCCGGAATAACAGACGCATGACCACAGAAAGCACAGACCGAATCCGCACAGAAATATCGGCGGCGGAGCCGCACTCTCGTTTTGCACACCGCCGGAAAAGCAGAGCCTTTCCGCACATCGATCGGCAAGCCGCGAGAGCAGGCGGGCGACCTGATCTCTGCCCGTGGCTCCTCCTGCACTACACCAATTTGGTGACGCATTTCCCAGCCGGGCGGTCTATAATGCCCTCGGGCAACTTGGGGCGAAGTACTCGACTCAAACAAATACTCGACCGCAGATCTGTTCTTTGACAACCTATCAACGTAAAACCCGGCGGGCAACACCGTCCGCGACCCGCAGGGCCGACGCTTTACGTATGACGGCGAGAACAAGCAGGTAATGGTGGAAACGCTTGACCTGAACGGCAACCCGGTCGCGACAGTCGGCGAGTACGTTTACGACGGAGACGGCAAGCGGGTGAAGAAGCACGTGCCATCGACCGGCGAGGTGACGGTATTCGTCTATGACGCCGGCGGAAAACTCATCGGCGAGTACTCAACCGTCGCCGCCCCCCAGTCGCCAAAAGTCAGCTACACCACCGCCGACCACCTCGGCAGCCCGCGTATCCTCACCGATGAAAACGGCACAACCATCTCCCGCCGCGACTTCATGCCCTACGGCGAAGAAATCATGACGCCCGAACGCCACCCAAATCTCAGTTACACCGCCGACGACCTGCGGCGAAAATTCACCACTTACGAACGCGACGGCGAAACTGATTCGGATTATGCAAAGAACCGTCAAACCGATTTCAGTCGAGGCAGATTTACCTCTCCTGATCCCTATAAAATCGTTGCTGAAGTAAAGGTCGAACGGAACAAAGAAAGAGCCGATGAAATGCTCAGAGCATATATTTCTCATCCTCAAAAATGGAACCAATACCCCTATACAATAAATAACCCGTTGAGATACACAGATCCAACTGGTGAGGAAATCTGGTTACGGGGAACGAAGGAAGAGATAGCGGAAGCGCTAAAGTTGGTGAAGGAAATATTAGGCAATGAAAGATTCGAATATGTTAACCAATTCGACCACAATGGCGAAGATGGATACGCTTTAGTGCTCAATATCGATGCTAAACATGTCGAGGCATTTTCCAAGATCGGTGACGATATTCACAATAAGACACTCAGCGAAGGAATGGCTCAGATCCTATCAAGTTCGAGTGTCTTGGAGATAAGGATGGATGGGAACGCTGTGAATATGGCGGGTAAGCTTGTTGACGTAGACAGGCTGAGGGAGAATCCGATGGAACCGGAAGCGGATGCCGGTTACGTTGGATATTCCTACAACATCAATAGACACGCACAAGCTGTAATTGGACCCAATACTCCTGAGAAAGCGAATAAAATCGATTCGGCGCTAGCCATGAAAGGTCGGGGTTTAGCCCAAGATGGAACGGCCCTGACCCATACAAAGGCAACTGCCCTAGCACACGAAATCGGCCATCATTGGAAACAGCGAAATGGGACTGACGGGTCGGTGGCGTTTGAGAACGCGGTAAGGTCGAGGACTAGTCAGCGGTTAAGGAGGGCTCATAACTAAGATGAAATGTATTCTGGCTATTCTCATTTTTGTGCTTCTTGCAATGTCCATGAGCGGCTGCAATTGCGCTTCCTCAAATAACCATGGGACCAAGGTTGTAGGAAGTTGGAAGCTGCTGTCGAAGGAGATCGGAATCATTCCCGGGCCGGTTTCAGTCGAAACGGACCTAATTTTCTTTGACGAAAATGAGGGGATAGCGACTAATATTTTTCAAGTTAGTCGTACCGTGGATGGTGGAAAAGAATGGATACGTGGTCATGACTTTTACCCGCAGGATATTACAGTCTCTTTATTCATTCTTGCTGAGGATCAAAGCGTGTTGGGGGTGGGCTGGAAACACCTGGATGAAGAGAGGCGCGCTCCCGCAGTAGTGCATTCGAATGACAGAGGGAAAACTTGGACCCAATTGGAGATCGACTTCGGAGATGAAAAGAAACTTACTAACGGGTCGATAAGTTTCGTGGACATTTGTTTTGAATCACCTGATATAGCATGGCTAGCAAGTGATGTAGGGCTCGTAGAAATCTCGTTGCATGAGCAAGCTATTAGAATCGAGAAAGTTCTTCGTACCGAGGAAAAATTATTCAGTGTGTCCTGCTCCAGCACGGGGCCGCGTGTCGTTGTCGTTGGAAAAGGGGCGGTGTATCGGTACGGCGATCAAGGGGTATCAAGATTATATCCTCCGTCCGACTTTACATATTCAAGAGTCAGGCAAATCGACAACGACATTTGGTTGTTAGGATGGAAGAGGCTCCATTCGAACAGTAACTCCGTTGATACGGGTGAGTCGGGTATAATTCTCTTCAGTGGCGACGGAGGCTCAACGTGGGAGAACAGAACTCCCAAAGAAATTCGTTTCTTCAGCGATATTGAATTCCGCAAGGGAAAGGGTTGGCTGACAGGAAGTGATGGAAGTCTTTTCTACTCAGATGACAATGGGAAATCGTGGCATCATGTACCGGTTCCCTCTACGCATGATCTTTACAGTATCTTTTATCTCAATGAGCAGAATATTTGGATAAGCGGTCTCAACGGCACGATCCTGAAATATGGTGTTGACTAAAAGCGCTTGATTAAGTCGCGGAACTATTGCTTGGCTCAACGACACAAGAACAATGGGGTCAGGCCTACGATTTTGCGATTCTCGCGTTGTAGCACCGCTCATGAACTTGCGTGATCAGTTCCTGCATTTCCTTATCGGCCCTTGTTCGCCTAACAGCCGAGTCGTAAGGGCGGCTGACGGTTGAGAGCGATCTGGTCTTTGATCAGAAGTATGGCTATGACATGCTGAACCGGATCACTTCGGCGGAGGAGAAGACGGGAGCGGCGGTGAACTGGAACCAGACTTATACGTTCGACCGCTATGGCAACCGGAACTTTAACGAGAGCCTGACGACGACGTTGCCCAAGGGTTGTGTGGATGGCAGCACGATGGTCGTTTGCGAGGCGGATAAGAAGATGTTCAACCCCGATCTAAACGCCTCGGACAACCGAATGGCCGCGGGCCAGGGCTGGGCTTATGACGCTGCCGGAAATGTCATCGCCGACCCGCAGGGCCGCTCGTTCATCTACGACGCTGAGAACAAGCAGGTCGAGGTCGAGAACTCGCTCGAACAAAGCATCGGCAGCTATTGGTTCGACGGCGACGGCAAACGCATCAAGAAAGAAGGCCTAGCCCCCAACGGCCAACCCGAACTTACCGTCTTTGTTTACAACGCCGGCGGCACTTTGATCGGCGAATACTCGACCGCCATCGAGACCGCCGCCCCGAAGGTCCAATACCTCACCGCCGACCACCTCGGCTCACCCAGAATAAACACCGACCAGAACGGCACAGTCACCTCCCGCACCGACTTCATGCCATACGGCGAAGAGATCACCGCCCTCGGGAACCGAACAGCAAACGAGAACTACGTCTCCGACAGTGTTCGGCAGGGATTCATAGGGTATGAGAGCGATAATGAAACCGGGCTGGAGTTCGCGCAGGCGAGAATGTACGGAAGCAAACATGGAAGATTTACCGGTTTCGATCCTGTTTTTGTTACTCTTGAGAGACTCGTCGATCCCCAACGCCTGCATTTATACGTCTATTCCCGGAACAGTCCGCTCAAATATAAGGATCCGGACGGCAGAGATGTCGTAATTGCCGGAACGGATGAGGAAAAAGCCCGAAAGGAGTACGAACTTTTCTTAATGGGTTTAGATCCAAAAGATAGGAAAAAAGTAAACTTCTTTGTCGGGGATGGCAAAAATGGTTATAAAAAAGGCGCTTTCTACATTTTGGTCGATGAAACGCATAAGAGCATGTCGGAAAATTTCTCTGCCTTGCAAAAAGCTGCAAATAACCGCGATGACATAGTAAAAGCGACTGTTCTGAAAAATGGAGATTCCTATTCGATTTCCTCTTATTATTTGGAAGAGAATAAAGAAGTTCTCGGGACTCACACAGGCGAATTTCAGAACGACTTTGGCGGTTACACTCTTTTTCAATTAAGGGATGGCGATACTAGCTCTATGTACTCGACGGGTCCGTATACGGAAATGCTCATAAGTCGTGAGCAGTCTGACACCCTAATCGCAGAAACTTTTTTTCATGAGCTACGGGCGCACGTACTGCTCGGGGATTATGGACGATCTATTGGAAAAGGAAATCATTCACCATCTTGTGCTGAGAATTCGGCCAAATGTTCGCCGACAAATGCAGCTGATAAGGAAGGGCGCAAAGCAGAGGAGGAGGCACGAAAAAATGCAAGAAAGAAGAACTAAACATTTGGCTCAGATTTTTGTTTCAGTAACAATATTGGTCTTTACTTTCGTGTTAATGTTAAATGGTCTAGCGGTTCGAGTGAGCGGACAAGATATAGAAAAACCGCCGAAGAATAGTTGTTCGATACCGTCGGATGCGGTCCGCAATCAAGATGGCAAGTTGAAGTTTTTCACATCCGAACAACTATTGGCCCGCGTTCGAAAGCGCGAGACTATTAAGCGGCCGTCGAACCTAAAGGAGAATAACATGTTTGGTGTCGTCGTCGTAAATGTGGTCGTTGACAAGAGGGGACGACTGTCATGTATTAAGCCGTTTGAAGGCAATCCTTTCGCCCAATTCGCTGTGGCTCGATCGTTGCGCAAGTGGGTTTTCAAAGAACATCGCAACGGTGACGTTATAAGATCAATGGTCGGGGTTTTGGAAATCCCTTATGACTTTCGCAATAGTCGGCCAATTTCAAAACCGTAATTAAAGTATTACGACGCGGAGAACAAGCAGGTCCTCGTCAGTGATCAGTGGTCGGTGGTCAGTGGTCAGTGGTCAGTACGTTTTTGACGGCGACGGCAAGCGGGTGAAGAAGCACGTCCCCTCGACCGGCGAGTTGACGGTCTTCGTCTACAATGCCGGCGGAACCCGCCCGCACCGCAAGCCGGCTAAAGCCGGGACAGCCCGAATGCGGAATTCGGAATGATGAATGCGGAATCTGGGCAATAGAGGGAACTCAGAACGGGGACTCTGCATTCATAGTTCATCGTTCATCATTCATCATTTATCATTCCAAGAGACACCCTCCCTACTGGTCGGGTTTCCGCCTGTGAAGTTAAGGCGCGGATAAAAATTAGCTCGGATGAACCGCCCTTGCTTACGCGCGGGCTTGTGCAGGATACGCCCTTGCTGACGCGCGGGCTACTGCAATGGAGCCCTCCCTAACGGTCGGGATGCTGACACGGCGGCCTTCAGCACTGCGATTCCGAATTCAACGATCGGGATCTAACAATATCCCGCTCCTACGGAGCTCTTTTTCGTATGTCAGCATCGCGTCTATAAACATCACGCTCCTACGGAGCTTCAGTTCGCGCCTCAGGCATGGAATCTATAAACACTAAGCTCCTAACGGAGCTTCAATTCGCGCGTCAGGCATCGTGTCCATAAACATTACGCTCCTACGGAGCTTGAATGCGCACGTCAGCATCGTGTCTATAAACATTACGCTCCTGACGGAGCTTGCACGCCCATGCTTCTAATTTCCGGCTAGGACGAGGGTTGGCTGGATGGTGTTTTCGGTGGGGTTGAAGGTGCCGATGGCGAGGAGTTCGCCGGATTCGCTAAGCATTTTTACGCGCTGGCCTTCGGTGAAAGTCTCGGATGAAACTCGGGTCGAGAGGCCATTGAGCGTTTGGGCGACGCGGCCTTCGCGGACGGTGAATTCGGGCATATCGCCAAGCGCTTCGGTCAACGGCAGGAGGAAAGGCGAGGGGTCATCTGCCCTTACGAGGTCGTCGAGCGTGACTGCGGTTTCTATTCTAAACTTGCCCGCGGCGGTCCGCCGAAGCTCTTCGAGATGGGCACCGGTTCCGAGTTCGCGGCCGATGTCTTCGGCGAGCGTGCGGATATAGGTGCCCGCCGAGCAGCGTACCTGAAAGCGAAGGTGGAATGTTCCCTCTTCGGGCTTGGCCGGAACGCGATCCTGCGAAAGGTCGAGCTTATAGATCGTAACGTCGGCCGGTTCGCGCTCGACCTCTTTGCCCTCGCGGGCGAGTTCGTAGAGCTTTCGGCCGCCGATCTTTTTTGCCGAATACATCGGCGGCACCTGCTTTATCTCGCCCATGAACTTTCCGATGGTTTCGATCAGGGCATCGGGCGTGACGGCGAGGTCGGCACGCGGCTCGGTGGCGCGCCGCTCGCCGGTGCGGTCGCCGGTCTCCGTTTCATAGCCAAAGGTCACGAGCGCGTCGTATTCTTTTTCATCCTTATCAAGAAACTGGGCGAGCCGCGTCGCCCGGCCGACCAGCATAACGAGCACGCCGGTCGCGAAGGGGTCGAGCGTGCCGGTGTGGCCGATCTTTCGGGTCTTGAGTATCCGCCGGAGCCGTGCAACGACGTCGTGGGAGGTCATTCCCGCGGGTTTATCGATGACAAGTATGCCGTCCATTTCCATCATTCTAACCGAAAAGGCGCGCTCGTGCCGCACGGGTTAATTACGTTGGCGGGCTGAGCTTTTTGCCGAGCGGAGTGTAAAATCCGAGCCTGTGCGACGAAGGCGAACCGAGATAAACGACGAGGACCGCGTTATTCGCGATCCGGCCCGCTCGCGCGAGCGGACGATGAACCGAGCCGTAAAGCTGCTCGCCGCCAAGCCGCGGTCGGTCAAGGAGCTTCGCGGGCGGCTGCTTGAAAAGGTGTGGACGAATGAGGAGATCGTCGATGCGGTCATCGCCAAGCTTACGGAATACGAATACCTTGACGACGAGCGGTTTGCCCACGACACGGCGGCCGCCAAGCTCCGGCAGAAGCCGCAGGGCCGGCGGCGGCTTGAGCAGGCGATGTCGCGGAAACAGCTTGACCGCGAGACGGTCGCTTCCGCTATCGATGCAGCTTATGAAAAGCACCCTGAAAGCGAGCTGATCGACCTCGCGATCGCAAAGCGGCTGCGGATAAAGGGCCGTCCCGAGAGCCGCGAGGAGCTGAAGAAATTTTACGACCACCTGATGCGGCAGGGCTTTGGCTACGGCCTGATCCGCGAAAAGCTGAGCCAACTCCCCGATGCCCCGCCGACGGATGCCGACGAATGAAAGGCAAAATTCAGTTTGCCTGATGCCAAAAATTAGCCCGCCCGGAAATTTTTCTGAATCCGTTCCCTGCCGAAAACCGAAAACCTCCCCAGAAGGAAATTATCCTTTCGATAAAATTTCGAAAATCTTTAGAACGATCAAGGGAGAAGTTATGAAAAAGGTACTTTTTGCAGTTTTCGCATTCGTAATGGCGATCGGTGTCGCCAATGTTTCGGCCCAGATGAAGAACGACAAGGACATCGTCGATACGGCGGTGGCAACCGATTCGCTCTCAACGCTGGTAACGGCAGTCAAGGCTGCTGACCTCGTCGCCACGCTCAAGAGCGCAGGCCCGTTCACCGTGTTTGCTCCGACCAACGACGCTTTCGGCAAGGTGCCGCAGGCAACCCTTTCGTCGCTCCTCAAGCCGGAGAACAAGCAGGCTCTGACGGGTGTTCTTACATATCACGTCGTTGCCGGCAAGCTTGATTCGAAGGCAGTCGCCAAGGCCATCAAAGACGGCAAGGGCAAGGCAGTTCTGACGACCGTTCAGGGCGGCAAGCTGACCGCAATGCTCGACGGCAAGAACGTTGTCCTCATGGACGAGAACGGCAATAAGTCAACGGTCGTGATGGTTGACGTCAAGACCTCGAACGGCGTTGTCCACGTCATCGACACGGTTGTTCTTCCGAAGATGTAGTTTAGCGTCCCGCCAAGGGTTCGCCGTACAAAACATGGCGGCGAGCCGGGCAAGGGCGAGAAGTTTCTCCAAAGTCCTCACCAGACCTTCGGGGGAGCGGTTCACAGGGGAGGAATGAACATTTTCTCCAGGTAGAAATACTCCTTATCAAGCCGGGCATCGGGGGGTGCCCGGCATTTTTGTTTTTGGCCGCCGGGCTTGTGCTAGAATCTTTTCTTTATGACAGGCAGCGAGATCAGGCAGAAATTCCTCGATTATTTTGAACGGAACGGGCATAAGGTCGTGCACTCTTCGCCGCTTTTGCCGGCAAATGACCCGACGCTTCTTTTTACGAACGCGGGGATGAACCAGTTCAAGGACGTATTCCTCGGCAATGAGAAGCGGGACTACAAACGCGCGGTGACGACGCAGAAGTGCATCCGGGCGGGCGGCAAGCACAACGACCTTGACGAGGTCGGGAAGACGGCACGGCACCACACGTTCTTCGAGATGCTCGGGAATTTTTCGTTCGGCGACTATTTCAAAGAGGACGCGATCAAATACGCATGGGAGTTCCTCGTCGATGAACTCGGGCTCGATACCGAGCGGCTTTGGTTCTCGGTCTTCGAAGGCGACGACGAGGTCGGGCCGGACGACGAGGCACGGGCACTATGGGAGAAGGTTGGTGCACGGCCCGAGCGGATCCTCGGCTTTGGCCGCAAGGACAATTTCTGGCAAATGGGCGATACCGGTCCCTGCGGGCCTTGCTCGGAGATCCACTACTACATGGGCGACGACCCAAGCGACCCGGAAAAGAACTCGGCCATCTGGGTCAACGGCGAGGGCGACACGACGATGGAGATCTGGAACCTCGTCTTTATGCAATACAACCGGACGCAGGAACCGGACGGCTCGTTCAAGCTGACGCCGCTGCCGGCTCCCTCGGTCGATACAGGAATGGGTCTCGAGCGTATTACCGCGGTAATGCAAAACGTGAAGACGAACTACGACACCGACCTGATCAGGCCGATCGTGGAATTTGCGGCCTCGCTTTCTGCCGAGCGTTAGAACGCAGGTCGAGCGGATCGGGCGGATAATGGCGGATCAGAAGGGAGATCCTCGATATCGTATTTGTCTTATCCGCAGCATCCGCCGGATCCGCGTTCAAAAACTTTAGATGTCCACCAAGGTACTTCTCATCGAAAACCAGCCGCTCACACGTCTAGGCGTGCGGGCGGTTTTTGCTGATGCGGCGGACGTTGAGCTGATCGGCGAGGCGGACAATGCGGCGGATGGCTTCAGGATGTTCAGCGAGCTGCGGCCGGATGTGACGATCCTCGGGCTGCGGCTGCCGGATTCGTGCGCGATAGATGACCTCGATAATTACTTCATCGAAGACGCGAAGGCGAGGGTGATAGTGCTCGCCGAGCACGCCGGCGATGCGGAGATAAGCCGTGCGCTAAAGAAAGGTGCCGCCGGATATATCTGCAAGGATGTGACGCCCGCGGCGCTGACCGATGCGGTGCGGGCGGTCGCGGCGGGGCGGAAGTATATTCCCGACGACATCGCACGCATCTTGAGCGAAAATCTCGGGCAGGAAGAGCTGACCCGGACGGAGGCAAATGTGCTGCGGATGATAGTCGGCGGAATGTCGAACAAAGAGATCGCGTTTGCTCTCGACGTAAGCGAGAACACCGTCAAGTCGCACATCCAGAACATCTTCGGCAAGCTCGGCGTCTCAGACCGGACCTCAGCCGCGACGACGGCGATAAAACGCGGGATGGTGCGGGTTGATCTTTAGTCAAAACCACCTCCGTGAGCGGGCAGCCAGTTCCATAAATTATGAACGAGATAAAGAACGCCTTGACGGAATACGCCGAAAGCTTCACCTCCGGCGAGAGCGATGTGCTCCGCGAGCTTCGCGAGCATTGCCACGCGCATTACAAAGATTCCTCGATGCTCTCGGGCTTTTATCAGGGCCGGCTGCTTTCGATGCTCTCGCATATGATCCGGCCGATGGCGGTGCTTGAGATCGGGACGTATCTCGGCTACTCGACCATCTGCCTCGCCGAGGGCCTGGCCGATGGCGGAAAGGTCATCTCGCTCGACATCAACGAAGAAACGAACGCTGTTGCGCAAGGCTTCATAGACCGCACGGAGTATCGCGACCGCATTCAGCTCCGGCTCGGCGAAGCGATCTTTATGATGCCGCATATGATCGGCCCCTTCGATCTGGTCTTTATCGATGCCGATAAACCCAACTACTCGAATTACTACCGCCTCGTTTTCGACAAGGTCCGCCCCGGCGGCTTCATCGTCGCGGACAACGTCCTCTGGAGCGGCCGCGTGCTCGAAGAAGAAAAGGACGAAGACACCCAAGCCCTCCACGACTACAACCAAATGGTCCTAGCCGACGACCGCGTCGAGAATATCCTGCTCCCTATCCGCGACGGCCTAATGGTCGCGAGGAAGAAGTAGTTAACGAATTCCTCGTACCGATGACAACGAGATTTAGGGTTGAAGGTATAATATTAAATAGTATATTATGAACGTGAAAGGAAAGCTCCTGACTTTCGTTGAGGTGCCGATTTTTGTAAAGCGGATCGAAGAGCTCGGGGGGTTAGATCTACTAACGGCTATCGAAGACGAGTTGATCGAAAATCCAGAACGCGGGGCGTTGATAAAGGGAACGAACGGGGCAAGAAAAGCCAGAATTGCCGACCCGAGAAAGAGAGGTGGAAAAAGCGGTGGGCTCAGGTATATTTACACTTATTTCGTTGCATACGACCGAATCTATCTTCTTTACCTATACGGTAAAGGCGAGCAATCAGAGCTTACGGCCACGCAGAAAAAGCAGTTGGGTGAGGTGATAAAGGAAGCGAAAGAGATGCTTCGTAACAAGCACAAAATTAAGGGCGATTGATATGAATGAAAAGATGTTCAAGGAACTGATGACTGGGGCTCGACAGATGCGCGACCACGCGGCTGGCAAAAAGGTTGTCGGTGTGCGCGAAGTAGTGCGTGAAGTTAAGCCGCCTAGGCCAATGACCAAGAATGATATTGCCGAACTACGTCGTCGTTTGAATGTTTCACAGTCCGCATTTGCGGTACTCTTGAATACTTCGGCGGCGACAGTACGGGCATGGGAGCAAGGCACGAATAAGCCAAGCGGGGCAGCTCTAAGATTGCTGGCGATTGCACGCAGAAACCCTCGGGCACTTTACCTCGATTAATACTCGTTTCAGCGCTTTTGCGGATAAACCGTGTTCGCCGAGGTTGTTTAACTGCGAGACAATTATGGGAAAGATCAAAACAACTCCATGGGATCCCGCGGAGCATTTAAATTCCGAAAACGAAATGGCGGCGTATCTCGAAGCGGCTCTTGAGTATGGTGAGCCTTCGCTCGTAGCCGCGGCGCTTGGCGATATTGCCCGGGCCCGCGGCATGACGCAGCTTGCCCGCGATACGGGCCTAGGCCGCGAGAGTCTTTATAAAGCTCTGTCGCCAAATGGAAATCCTGAGTTTTCGACCATTATGAAAGTTGTTCAGGCACTTGGCCTTCGGTTTCATGCTTCTCCTAATAAAGGTTAGGAAGAGGCTTGTTCCTTTAGTTTAGAGATATGGACGGCCGCCAAAATTACCGGTCCTCATATGAGTTGCGACGAGTTATTTTCTTTGGTGCAGTCGCAAGTAGCAGCCTTATCGTGTCCGTGCTGTTTCTTTATTATCTCGGTTCGCAGGTTTCTTCTCACCCCGGATATTCCACCGACACGATCAGCGAAATGATGGGATACGCGGAGTTCTTTCTGTTCTCCTACGGCTCTTATTTCGCAGCAGCCGTCATTGTTTGGAGCTACTCTGACTACTTCTCGAAAAAAACCGTCTCCTGGTTACCCATTGCGCTGTTCGGATCGATACTCTTTTCAACCTCATTTTTGCTTCGAGTTTGGATTTCAGATTTGTTGTCGTATCAAGAGAATGATCCTTTTCGGTCTGCGCCACCGGGATTTTGGATGGTGGTGGTGTCTATCCTGATCGTAGCCGGAGCTTGCTTTTTGATGACTTTCATCGGTTGCGCAATGGCATCGTCCCTATTTACTTCAAAGCACGATGCAAAAATCGTCCCAAAATAATCACCCAAAAGTATTAGATCGCGCCTACCGCAATTGATGGTTACATTACGAGCCTGAACCGATAGACTTCTTGTAATGGCTTTGCGACTTTGCGGGTAATGGTTTTTCTACCGCAAAGACGCAGAGTCGCGAAGGAAGACAAGGAGAATTGTAAAATGTCGGCACAATCGAAGACATCGAGACAGGTAAAAAGAGTAGAAAGGATCGTTACGCCGCCGCCGAAGCATTGGGTCGGCGATGGATTCAACGTGCACGGGTTTTTCCCGCACGGGCCGCTGACGGGCGAGCGGATGAGCCCGTTCTTTTTGCTGGACTATAACGCGTTGACCGAATTTCCGCCGCGTGAGGAGCCGTTCGGCGTCGGAGCCCATCCGCATCGCGGATTCGAAACGGTGACCATTGCATACAAAGGTAAGGTCGAGCACCACGACAGCCGCGGCGGCGGCGGGATCATCGGCGAGGGCGACGTGCAATGGATGACCGCCGGCAGCGGCTTGCTGCACAAGGAGTTTCACGAGCAGGAATCGAACCGGCTCGGCGGGCCTTTTCAGATGGTTCAGCTTTGGGTCAATCTGCCGGCAAAGGACAAGATGACCGAGCCGAAATACCAGGCGATCACGAATGCCGAAATGGGCCGCGTAAAGCTCCCGCTCGGCGGCGAGGTCGAGATAATTGCCGGCGAATTCGGCGGAGTGAAAGGCCCGGCGACGACCTTCACGCCCGTTCATCTCTACAACCTGAAGATGAAGCAGGGCGAGACGGTAGAGCTGACCTATCCCAAAGGCTATACGACGGCTTTGCTTGCGATCGAGGGCTCGGCATTGCTGAACGGTGAAGAGAAATTGCCGCTTAACAACCTGGCGTTGTTCGAAAAGGACGGCGAAACGCTGCGGGTGGCGGCGCTGGAGGACGGCATATTTTTATTGATGAGCGGCGAACCGCTGAACGAGCCGATCGCGCAGTACGGCCCGTTCCTGATGAACACGAATGCTGAGATAGCCCAGGCGATCGACGATTACCAGCAAGGCAAATTCGGCTATCTCAGATAGTTAAGAACAAGGAGGAATTGCAATGATAAAGATCAGACGCTCTGGCGAACGCGGGCATGCCAATCATGGTTGGTTGGACACTTACCACAGTTTTTCGTTTGCGGATTACTACGACCCGCAACACATGGGCTTTCGCTCGCTTCGGGTGATAAACGAGGACTTCATAGAGCCGGCACAGGGCTTTCCGACGCACGGCCACCGCGACATGGAGATCGTAACTTATGTGATCGAGGGCGAGCTTTCGCACCGCGATTCGATGGGCAACGGCGAGACGATCCGCCCGCACGAGGTGCAGCGGATGACGGCCGGGACCGGCGTTCTCCACAGCGAATACAGCTCGCCGACGGACAAGACGCACATGCTCCAGATCTGGTTGCTGCCCGAAAAGAAGAACCTGCAGCCCTCGTATGAGCAGACCTATTTTGCCCCCGAGGAGAAGCAGGGCAAGCTCCGGCTCGTTGCCTCACGCGGCGGCGATGACGGCTCGGTCCATATCAATCAGGACGTGCGGCTTTATGCCTCGCTCCTCTCGGCCGGCGACGAGGTAAAGCACGAACTTGCCGAGGGCCGATACGCATGGGTGCAGCTCATTTCCGGCGAACTTGCGATCAATGGCGAAACGCTGAAGCCCGGCGACGGCGCCGCCATCAGCGAAGAGACGACGCTCGAGCTTAAGGCAAACGCGGACGGTACGGAGTTCCTGCTGTTCGACCTGAACTAACGCGCAAGCCATAGGAGAAGATTCCCGCGGATTTCGACTTCTTCTATGGCTTCCTTGAGTTTTCGAGGGTCGGTTTCTCTGTCTTAGTTCTGTGGTCTCTGTGGTTTTGTCTTTAACTAGAATAAGAAAAACCACAGAAGGCACAGACGAAGCCCACAGAAACGAGACTAATTGCTTACATCCTTCATCATTTTGAGTGACGTTTCTACGACCTCTGCTATACTCCGTCCGGAGAAAAGAGATGAAGATCGTTGCTGTGATTTTGACCGCGGTCGTTGCCCTTGAGCACATCGGGATAATGGTGCTTGAGATGTTCTTTTGGGATCATCCGGTTGGGCGGCGGATCTTTGGAATGACGCCGGAGGTCTCGGCGGCCTCGGCGACGCTTGCGGCAAATCAGGGGCTTTATAATGGCTTTCTTGCGGCGGGTTTGATCTGGGGACTGGTCAGCCGCCGGCGTGAGCTGAAGCTCTTTTTCCTCGGGTGTGTTGTAGTTGCCGGGGTTTTTGGGGCGGCGACGGCGAAGGGCTCGATACTTTTCACGCAGGCATTGCCCGCGGCGGTCGCGTTTGCGGCGGTGCTGCTCGCCGACCGAAAAAGCTAGCGCTTGCCTTTGCCGGCCCGCGGCGGGACGACAAAAACAAATCTTTGTTCAGAGAGCGGGATGAGGTGCGCGGTGTGCCGCGTCCCGCTTTTTGCGAGTGCCTCGCCGAGCGACGGCCCGCTGAAGAGCACAAGCTCGCGGCCGGCGGCCCACTTGAGCAACTTCGGGAGCTTGCGAGAGAGCTTATCGAGCGCGCGGGTCGTTATTTCGCTCGCCTCGCCTGGCTCCGCTTCTTCAAATTGGCGGTTTACGATCTGGACGCGAGCCGCGAGCCCGAGCCTTTCCACCGCTTCTGCCAGATAATTGCACTTCTTTTCTTTTGATTCGATCAGCGTTGCCCGCAGCCCTTCGCGGACGAGAAGGCACGGCAGCGAGGGCAAGCCCGCACCGGTGCCGATATCGGCAATGTGCGCCTCGGCCGGCAAGAACGTGAGCAAATAGAGGCTTTCAAGAATGTGGCGAATGGCGAACTCCTCCGCATCGCAGGGAGCGACCAAGTGGAGCAGCTCGTTGTGCTCGGCGATGATGGCGGCAAGAGCCTCAAGCCTCGCGATCTGCTCATCGGTCAGCCCGAGCCCGAAGGCCGCCTCGTTTGCCCTGATATGCTCTTTTAGTCCGGCTGTGATCACAAAAAAGGCCCTGCAAAAAGGCAAAAGCCCCGCCTTCGCGGCCGGGCCTTTGAAAGATTGGTGCGGACGAGAAGAATCGAACTTCCACTCTGTAACCAGAACAGGCTTCTGAGACCTGCGCGTCTACCAGTTCCGCCACGTCCGCACGAGCGAATTCAGAGAATACTAATTCGCCGAGGGAAATTCAAGACATCGGCCCGAAAGGTGGTGTATATTTAGGCGATGCGAAAGTTCCTTACGGCCGAATGGCGCGACCTGATAATGGCGAACTACGAGGTTTCGCCCGAGTTGCTTGCCTCGCGGGTTCCCGAGGGGACGGAGCTTGACCTTCATGAAGGCCGCTGCTTTGTCAGCCTGGTCGGGTTCATGTTTCTCGATACGCGGGTTTTGGAATTCCTTGTCCCGTTCCACGTAAATTTCGAAGAGGTCAACCTGCGGTTCTACGTCGTCCGCGAGACCGAGGGCGAGATCCGCCGCGGGGTCGTTTTTGTAAAAGAGATAGTGCCGCGGGCGGCAATAGCACTGATCGCCCGGCGGCTTTACGGCGAGCCCTACGAACGCTGGCGGATGTCGCACTTTCGCGATGCGCTTCATGTTCGTTACTCATGGGAGAAGGGCGAATGCCGCAACACGATAAGCGTTGAGAGCGGGGCAAATCTCGGCGTGCCGGGCGAGGGCTCGCACGAGGAATTCATAATCGAACACTACTGGGGCTACACGAAACGCGGCGGCGGCCGGACGGACGAATACAAGGTCGAGCACCCGAAGTGGGAGCTATTTGCCGCAGAAAGGCCGCACATCGACGTCGATTTCGGCTGCACATACGGGCCGGAATTTGCGTTTCTCCGCGAAGAAAAGCCGTATTCGGTGGTGCTGGCCAAAGGCTCGGTGATAGCGGTTTATAAGGGCAAGTCTTTGAACTTGTAACTTGAAGCTTAAAACTGATAACTGAAACGGATATTTGTAACAGTTGTTAGGTCATAGTTTTTAGTGTCTAGTTTTTTGTGAGTATGGCATTGGTCGATATTGCGGCCTTTGCGGATAATTTCGCGATCGGGAGCAGTGGAAGAGCAAGTTCTCGAACTTGTAACTTCAAACTTAGAACTAAGAACTGAACCGAATATTTGTAACAGTTAATAGTTTTAACTATTGAGGTAACAGTTTTTCGTATGACACTTATCGCCATTGTGGCCATTGCGGAGAATTTTGCGATCGGGAAGGGCGGGAAGCTGCCGTGGCATTATCCGGCGGACCTGAAATTCTTTAAAGAGACGACGATGGGCAATGCGGTGGTGATGGGGCGGACGACGTGGGGCTCGATCGGGCGACCGCTGCCGAATCGGCTTAATATCGTGCTCAGTCGCAGCGGCAGCATCGAGCCGCAGCCGGGCGTGATCTTACTCCGGAGCAAAGAGGAAGTGCTGTCGCTTGCCGGTT
Organism: Acidobacteriota bacterium; assembly: GCA_019639235.1. GTDB lineage: Bacteria > Acidobacteriota > Blastocatellia > Pyrinomonadales > Pyrinomonadaceae > OLB17. Next base: position 16,585 of record JAHBSG010000023.1, read on the forward strand.
ATCTGAAGGGCGACGTGTTCATCATCGGCGGGGCGAAGACCTACGAGAACTTTGCCGATGTGATAGATAAATGGATCGTCACGGAGATCCCGGAAACGGTTGAAGATGCGGATGTTTTTATGCCGCGGGATTTTTTGAACGGCTTTCGGAGCGTTACCCGAACGCCTATCGATGGAGATTTAAAAGTGGTCGAGTATGAAAGAGTGTCCTGAATGCAGTTCCGATAAGATAATCCGGGATGTAAAGCTCGTGGATTACGGAGACAGCAATGCCCGGTATAATCAAAACGCCTTAGTTTACGAGAAGCCGGACGCGCTGATCTTCAAGACGGCTGTCAAGACCGAGTTGAGAGCTGAGGCCTGCGGCGAATGTGGATTCATTCAGTCATACCTGGTCGATCCGAAGCGACTTTGGTTCGCTTACACATCCCGGTCGGGAAATGTAGAATAGCTTGCAAAAGGAGAAGGAGGCACACGGCTATGATGGGAGGCAGAAGCTGGGTCGAGTGGATCGAGGAATATGCCGAGGGGCATCAGCATCCGGTAAATCGGCTGACGCACAGCTTTGGGATACCGATGATCGCCATTTCGATCCTGATGGTGCCGGTATGTTTCTTTGTCGCCGGGCTTTGGAAATTCGCACTCGGGCTTTTTATCCTCGGCTGGGTGCTGCAGTTCGTCGGGCATTATTTTGAGGGCAAGCCGCCGGAGTTTTTCAAGGACTGGCGTTTTCTATTCGTCGGGCTGCGGTGGTGGTTCAAGAAGGTCGTCGGAATTAAGGGCTAAGTGATAAGTTTTAGGTGATAGGTTTTGGTGCTGTCGGCTTGGGGGCCGGCAGCTATTTTTTTGGATGGGAAAGGAACTCATTCTAGGCCTTGACGTCGGCTCGTCGAGCGTTCGCGGAGCGCTGTTTGACGGCCGCGGGCGGATGCTAAAGCGGACGTTCGTTAAAGAGGAGCGGCGGCTTGCGGCGACGCGCGAGGGCGGTGCGGAGCTTGATGCGAACACAGCGTTTCGGCAGGTCGTGGGCGTTATCGATGGTGTGCTTGAGCGGGCACCCGCGGGCGAGATAATGCACGTCGCGGCGTGCACATTTTGGCACAGCCTGATGGGGCTTGATGCGGGCGGCAAGCCGACGACGCCGGTGTTCGGCTGGGCCGATAACCGCAGCCGCGGGCGCGTCGCCAAGCTCCGGCGGCAGCTTGACGAGGCGGTCGTCCACCAACGAACAGGTGCACATTTTCACTCGAGCTTTTGGCCGGCAAAGCTGCTGTGGCTCAGGGCCGAGCACAAAGACATTTGGCGGCGGACGGCCCGCTGGTGCTCGCTCGGCGACCATCTGCAACTGCATTTCACGGGCGAGGCGGCGAGCGATATCTCGATCGCCTCGGGCACGGGAATATTCGACCTGCGACGGGGAATCTGGGATGCGGAACTTGCGGGTTTTCTGAAACTGAAGCCTGCGATGCTGCCGCCGATCGCTGCGGGCGGAGCGGCGTTTCCGCTTCTGCCAAAATGGCGAAAGCGTTGGCCGCGGCTGGCCGATGCAAAGTGGCTTCCGGCGTTAGCGGATGGTGTGGCGAACAGTGTCGGCTCGGGATGTGCAACTCCGGGCCGAGCCGCACTGATGCTCGGGACGAGCGGTGCCGTCAGGGCCGTAATGGACAAACCGCCGGCAAGGATACCCGACGGCCTTTGGTGCTATCGCGTTGACGCGAGGCGTTTCATTCTCGGCGGAGCGTTGTCAGATGGCGGCGGGCTTTATGACCGGCTGATGCAGATCCTGCGGGTCGATATCTCCGACGCGGCGATCGGTAAAGAAATGGCGAAACGTGGTGCGGACTCGCATGGCCTGACATTCATGCCGTTCCTCGCCGGCGAACGGAGCACGGGCTACGATGAATTTCGCACGGGTGAGATCCGCGGGTTGACAATGGCGACGGACGCCATCGATATCCTGCAGGCGGCGATGGAATCGGTCGCGTTTCGGTTGGCGGAGATCCTTGACCGCATCGAACGTGTTTGTCCGGTCCGCGAGACCGTAGCTTCGGGCGGAGCGATGACCGCCTCACCCGTCTGGCCGCAGATGATCGCCGACGTTCTCGGCCGCGATATCGAGGTAAATTCCGAGCCCGAAGCCTCATTGCGCGGAGCGGTTTTGCTTGCACTTGAGAAGACTGGCAAAATAGAGACTTTCAACCAAGCCGATATCAAAGTAAAGAAAATCGTGTATCACGAGCGGTGCTGGAAGATCTACGAAAAGGCCCGCCAACGGCATCTTGTGAAATACGAAAATTTACGCTGAAGGCTTGTTAGCCGGGATGCATCTAAGGATTCTCACAAGCTTTCTGGTTTTAGCGACGTTCCCTGTTTTTGGGCAGAACGTAGAGGAAAAATGCGACGAGATCGAATTGATCGCGCCAGAGCGTTCCTTTCCTTGGAATCAGGTAAGCATCAAGGCCGTAGTGTCAAAAGCTCCCGTCAAAGGTGATTGGTTGATCGTTAAAGAAAATTTTCAAACCAAGGCGACCAAGATCGAGAAGATCAGAAACACGGAATCCGTTGATCTAATCGCCTGGCAGTCGAATGATTCGGGTTCGATCACCGCGATAATCACTGTCCCGCCAACCAAGCAATGCCGGGCGGAAAGGTACGCAACGGCAACAGTTGTATTAACGGAAAACCCGGGAACGCCATTAATCCTGGACGAATTTGGAATAATTAATGAGCGAGATCAGAAGGCTCGCCTGGACCTTGTGGCAGACTTTATGGAAAAGTCTCCGAAAGACGAACTCCTTATTTTCATGAGCTTTCGCAGGTCAGATGTGTCGGCAAAAAGGATGAGAACGATCCGTAGCTTTGTCGAACACTTGTCAGAACTCCGTAAGCTTCCAAAAGATCGAATCACATTTTTGATCGAGGAAGCCGAAACCTTTTCCGTTAGGTTCCAACCCTTCCCGCAAAATCTGGCATCGGTTTACACCTCAACGCATCTGGAGATAAAGGCAGAGAGACTAGACGAATACGAACGACTTTTTAAGTAGCAGGTTAATCAAATCAACCAATGGCAACAGCAACGAAAAAGACCGGCAAGACCGACATCGACACACTTTGCATCAACACCATCCGGACGCTTTCCCTTGATGCGATCCAGAGGGCCAACTCGGGGCATCCGGGTTTGCCGCTCGGGATGGCACCGGCGGCGTATGTGCTCTGGACCAAGTTCTTGCGGCACAACCCGAAGAACCCGAAATGGTTTGGCCGCGACCGCTTTCTGCTCTCGGCGGGTCATGGGTCGATGCTGATCTATTCGCTGCTGCACCTGACCGGCTACGACCTCGGGCTCGACGAGATAAAGAATTTTCGCCAGCTCCATTCGCGGACGCCGGGCCACCCGGAGAACATTTTGACGCCCGGAGTCGAGATAACGACCGGCCCGCTCGGCCAGGGCTTTGCCAATGGCGTCGGGATGGCGATGGCACAGGCGCACCTGGCGTCGCGGTTCAACAAACCCGGCCATCGGCTGATAGACGGCTACATTTACGGCATCGTCTCGGACGGCGACCTGATGGAGGGCATCAGCTACGAGGCTGCCTCGATGGCGGGCCACCTGAAGCTCGGCAGCCTGATCTATCTCTACGACGACAACCGCATCACCATTGACGGTTCGACCGACCTTGCGTTCTCGGAAGATGTGACAAAGCGGTTCGAGTCGTGCGGCTGGGCGGTTTCTACGGTCGAGGACGGCAATGACCTGAAGGCGATCGAGTCAGCGATAAAGGCGGCGCAAAAGATAAAGGACCGGCCGAAGCTGATCCGCGTAAAGACCATCATCGGCTACGGGATGCCGAAGCAGGGCACCTCAAAAGCGCACTCCGATGCGCCGGGCACCGACGCCGTAAAGGAGACGAAGCGGAACCTCGGCTGGCCGGAGAACAAGTCGTTTTTTATCCCAAAGGAAGCCTTGTCGCAATTCCGCTCGGCGGTGAAGACGGGCGCGAAGCTCGAGAAGGACTGGAACGCGGCTTTCAAGAAATACGAAAAGGCGCATCCGGCGCTCGCGGCCGAGCTTTCGGGCCGGATCGCGGGCCGGCTGCCGGAAGGCTGGGAAGCGGCTCTGCCTAGCTTTGACGGCACCGACGCCAAGGCGACGCGTGCCTACAGCGGCGAGGTGATCAACGCGATCGCCGGGACGATTCCAGCGATGATCGGTGGCTCGGCCGACCTTTCGCCCTCGAACAACACGGTCATCAAGGGCACGGCGGACTTTCAGTCGGGCTCGTACCAGAACCGCAACATCCACTATGGCGTTCGCGAGCACGCGATGGGCTCGACGATGAACGGCATGGCGCTCTTCGGCGGGGTGATCGCATTTGGCGGGACGTTCCAGACCTTCTCGGACTATATGCGGCCGGCGATCCGGCTTGCGGCACTCTCGCACATACAGGTCATTTACGTTTTTACGCACGATTCGATCGGGCTCGGCGAGGACGGCCCGACGCATCAATCTGTCGAGCACCTGGCGGCGCTCAGGGCGATACCGAACCTTGCGCTTATTCGCCCCTGCGACGCACATGAGACGCGCGAGGCGTGGCGTGCGGCCCTAAAACGGACAAACGCACCGACGGCCTTTGCGTTTTCGCGGCAGAAGGTCGCCTTGATCGACCGCAAGAAATTCGCGAAGGCCGACGGCCTGCACAAGGGCGGCTACATCCTCGCCGAGGCCGCCGACAAGGCCGGTAAAAAGGCCGAGCCGAAACTGATCCTGATCGCGACCGGTTCCGAGGTCGGGCTCGCGATGGAAGCCCGCGAAAAGCTCAATGCCGCCGGAACTCCGACGCGGGTCGTTTCGATGCCCTGTTGGGAATTTTTTGACGAGCAATCGGCGAAGTACAAAGAGACGGTGCTTCCGGCGAAGGTCAAGGCACGGCTCGCCATCGAGGCAGGCGTTTCGATGGGTTGGGCCAAGTACGTCGGCGACGCCGGAGACACGCTCTGCGTGGACAAATTCGGCACCTCAGCCCCGGCTGAAGACGTCTTCCGCGACTACGGCTTCACGGTCGAGAACGTGATAAAGCTGGCGAAGAAGTTGATCTAATTGGCGGGAAATTGGGCAAGGGCCTGATCGAGATCAAGTAAGCGCTCTGCTTTTTTCTGCGCATATTTGGGTCTCCGCGTTATAATCGCAGTAGTATGACCGTGCAGACAATTCCACCTGTAACAGAAATGACGACCGCCGAGCTCGACGAACTGATCGAGGCGCTCCAAGAGGTGAGATTTATTCGCAGCGAACGCGAGGCTCCCCCCGAATGGCATGGCGAGGTACTTCGGCAACGCGAAGAGGCGCTGAAGAACGGAACAGATCGGTTCATTTCCCTTGACGACGTAGAAAAGCGGCTTCGCGAACGAGTTCGATGAGAACCATAGAGTTTACTGAATCTGCGTTCAGCGATATCGACACTGGTTATTGGTTCTACGAAGAACAAAGAGAGGGTCTTGGGACTTACTTCGAGTCTTCGATAATGGCGGACATCCGGGCTCTACAAATTCACGCGGGCGTACATCAAATTAATTTCGGCAAGTACTTCAGGAAGGTGGCTCGGCGTTTTCCGTGGTCCGTATATTATCAGATGGATAGAGATGTGATCCGCATCTATGCGGTCATCGACGATCGCCGCGATCCGAGCTGGATCAGTGATCAGCTCAACTGATCGTCGTCACCGGCGCCAGATTGTTTCCGGTGATCGACTCCATAGTAGGATGTGTTCAAGGACTACTGCTTCACGGTCGAGAATGTGATAAAGCTGGCGAAGAAGTTGCTCTAACGTGCAGCAAAATTTGCTTGAAATTACACATGGTAATGTGTAATCATTTACACATGGCTACAAATCTCGCAATTGATGATACGCTCCTGGAACGTGCTCTTAAGGCAGGCGGACATCGGACCAAGAAGGCCACGGTCAACGAGGCGTTGGAAGAGTATATACAACGGCGCAAGCAATCCAAGGTCGTACGGCTATTTGGCAAGATCGACCTTGATAAAGACTACGATTACAAGGAACAACGACGGCGGGTATGAACGTTCTTGTTGATACTTCGGTCTGGTCGCTTGCTTTTCGCCGAGCAGGCGAGATCGAACATCCCGCCGCTTTGACTCTCAAAAGCCTGATCATGGATGGCCGGGCTGCCATGATCGGGCCGATCCGACAAGAGATCTTATCCGGCGTAAAGGTGCACAAGCAGTTCGTGTCTTTGCGTAACGGCTTGAGAGCGTTCCCCGATATTGCCCTTAACACGGAAGACTACGAGGAGGCGTCCCGATCTTTCAACCTGTGCCGATCAAAGGGCATTCAAGGGTCGAACACGGATTTTTTGATCTGTGCAGTTGCCGCACGACGTGAAATGCCGATACTTACGACCGACAAGGATTTCTATCAATTCGCTAAACTTCTGCCTATCGATATTTACGATAGGTTCGATTGAATGCGGTCGAACCTTTTTAAGCCGCTCATCGATCCTCACATCAGATCAAGCATGAGACTGCGATTTACAACAACCCTTACATTCAATCTGCTTTTTCTCCCGATACTGGCTTTCTCGCAGACGGCTGACCAGCTTGCGCGGGCGAAGGTGCTTTTTGATCAGGGGTTGGCGAACTATGAGCGGAAGCAATACGATGCGGCGATCGCGAATTACACGGAGTATCTGAAGATCCGGCCGAACGAACCGGCAGCGTGGTTCAACCGAGGTTTGGCTCGTTACTACAAAACGCTGGCGAGCCCTAATGAAGCGGGCTATCGGCAAGCAGCGGCAGACGTTTCGCAGGCGATCAAGCTTGATGCACGGCAGGCGAGCTACTGGCACACACGCGGCGGGATCTATTCACAACTGATGGCCGTCGATTTCGTGCCCTCGCGGGATAAGGCCATCGCGGACTTTACGCATGCCATCCGGCTCGATCCGAAATATGCCGCCGCATATCGCGAACGCGGCGTAGTTTATGAACGCGTTAACCGAATGCGCGAGGCCCTATCTGACCTGAACACCGCGATCAGGCTCGATCCGCAGAATGCCGTCGCCCATTACACCCGGGCGAAGGTATACGGAGCGCAAAAGAACTACGCCGCGGCCCGCCGCGATGCCGAGACGGCGATCCGGCTTTTTCCCAATTATGAAGTCGCGAAGATCTACCTCGATTACATAAACAACGAGGAGCGAAAGGCGACCGCCGTTGCTCAAAAGCCGCAGCCGACGCGGCCCGCACCCGTTCGCCCGCGGCCGACCCCGGCAGCGACGCGTCCGCCTGCCGCTACGGCAAAGCTGCCCGCGGAGGCGACAAATGCCACCGAGGCGTTTCAGCTTGCGAGCGCCGCCGAAGCGGCTCGCAACCACCGGCAAACGGTCGCCCACGCGACCCGTGTTCTCGACCTGCTCCCGATGGCCGGGCCGACCCAGCCGCGCGATGACCTGATGATCAGCGTGCTTATGGGTGCGCTAGAGATGCGGGCACGAGCATATTCCGCTCTCGGCGACCATGCGAGGTCAGATGCCGATTACGAACAGGCCGCAAAGACATCGATGGACACAACGGTCCGATACATGAAGGCCTCAAACGACGCACTTGAACGGGCCGGCTCGCCCGCAGCAGGGCTTTTCAGGTCGGTAACACAGTCGAGCAACGCCGTCATCTACTGCACATCGGGGCTCGATACGGCAAAGGAATGGGTCGCGGCAGTTGACCGGACAAGGCCGAACGGCAGGAGCGATTCGCTCAAGGCGGTGATCAATATGGCGGGCGTCCGCGAGCTTTGCGTGCAGGCGCACATCATGCATGCCGGCGGCACGGCGACGCTTTCCGCGGTGAATACGAATGACCGGCAGAAGAAGTATGCGGAATCGCTTGCGATACTGCAGAAGGCCATCGCGATGATGCCGAATTACGTCGCGATCTATCGGGAACGGGCGAAGATCCATCGCCGCTTCGGCCGCGCGGACCTCGCCGCCGCGGATGAACAAAAGGTCCGCGAACTTGAGGCGGCTAAGAACCGGCCGAACTAGCCGCAAGCAACGCGAGCGTTATCTCATCCGGCGCGCCGTCGAAAAAGGCATCAAGGACCTGTTCGAAGACCGAACCCGGTTCGGCGACCTGGGCAAAAAGCGTCATCGAGGAGCGTAGCTTCATTGTGTCAATGCTGCCGAAGATCTCGTTTCCCGTCTTGTCGCGGTGAGCGAGGCAAGCCGCGGAGATCTCGCGAAGCCGCGGGCCGAGCACCCAATGGGTAAGGTATTCGCGGGCCTCGTCAAGCGAACCGATCGCGTACTTCCGAGCCATATCAGACTCCCCAAGTCCGGCAATCTGCGGAAAGATATACCACATCCAGTGAGTTATTTTTCGCCCGTTCTTTACCTCACCAAGCGCCTTTTCGTAGCTGCCGTGTTGGGCCGCGACAAAGCGTTGAAGGTTGAAGGGGTCATCGTCTTCCATATCATTTACTGCCGCACGCTTTCTCTTTCCAGCTTTCGATCTTTAGGTTCGAGTATTGGTCCATCGAGATCACGGCCTGAACACTTGCCGCTTTTCCGTTAGTCTTGGTGGCCATACAGAGCCTGAAAATGCGTTCTCCGAGCTTCGGTTCGCGATCCTCGGCCTTGAGGATCCGGTCGAGTGCGATCTGCTTACGTGTTTCGCTGCTCCGCTCTTTTACGGCGAAATCGGCTGCAAAACGTGCACCGACGTCATCAGTGCTGATCGCCTTAAAGCCGTCACTGCCGGCGCTCGCACCACAGGTCGAATTCCTCCAATCCAAGAGCGTGAGGTTTGAGTACTGGTCCATCGAGACGGTCGCCTGCACTTTCGTTCCTTTTCCATTTACCTGTACTGCGAGACAAAGGCGGAAGTCGCGTGCCCCAAGCATCGGTTCACGGTCCTCGGCGGCGAGGATCTGCTCGAGAGCGATATCCTGCTTTCTTTTCGCTCCGCGTTCCTTCACGGCGAAGTCCGCGGCAAGGCGAACCCCGGCGTTCGAAATGTCCGTAGGCTTGAAATTGTCTGCCTGAGCGATGGCCACTCCGGCGAAGGCAAGAACGATCGCAACCGCCCCGATCGCTCTTTGAATGTGTCTGTTCATATTCATTATCTGGCTCCTCAAGGCGATGACTACAGCCTTTTTTCCCGGTCGTAAGAGAACCGATCCAGCGAAACCGTTGTCCACAATATCCCGCAAACCGGCAAATTCAAAAGAGCTCCCGAAGCGATCGCCGCAGGCCGGAGATCAGGTCCGCGCCCGGTTTGCCGGCGACGTCCGTATTCAGCACAAAGAGCGACGCGGTTTTCGACGCGGGGATGAATTCGATATAGCTGATAAAGCCGTTCTGGTCGCCGCCGTGGCCGATCAGCTTTCGGCCATCTCTCTGGTCAAGGAAAAAGATCAGCCCGATGTCTGTGGTGAAGCCGGCGTTGCCGTTAGCGTCAGTTTCAGCTTTCAATAGGGGCTGCCACATCTCCTCGAGGGATGAGCGTTTGAGGACGGTGTCGTAATTAAAGGCGCGGCCTCCCACCACCCAGTCCGCCGAGGCGGGGTCCACCCCTCCTCGGGCAGGAGGGGAGCCAAGCAAGAAATTCAAGTACTTGGCCATGTCGGCGACCGGGGCGTTGAGCCCGCTGTTCGAGACGGTGATGCCGGTGTCGGCATCGAAGCGGCCTTCGGTCCGCTTGCCCTCGCGGATGAAGTAGCTGTGCGAGCGGTGCGGCAAGAGATGCGGCGGCGTTTTGTCGAAGTAACTGCTGTGCATCCCGAGCGGCCGGAGGATGTTCTTGTCGATGTAGGCTTCGTAGGGCTCGCCCGAGACCTCCTCGATGATGCGGCCGAGATAGATGATGCCGGGGTTCGAGTAGCTGAACTTCGAGCCGGGCTTGAAGAGCACCTCGGTGAACGGAAACATCGCGACAAGCTGCGACCATTCGGTCGGCTCGAAGGGCTCCCAGGGTTTATTATTTCGCCAAGGCCAGGTGCCGCCGCGAAAGCCGCCGGAGTGCGAAAGCAGATGGCGGATGGTGATCTCATCCATCGAGCCGAAGGGGTTGTGTATCCTGCGAAGCTCGGGCAGATATTTTGTTACGGGGTCATCGAGCTTGAGCAGGCCGCGGTCGCGGAGCTGCAATATCGCAATGCCGGTGAAGGGTTTTGTGTTCGAGGCCCAATGGTAGATGGTCGCGGCATTTGCCGGCTGCTTCTTTTCGATGTTCGCGAGGCCGTAGTGCTCTTCAGCGATCAGCTTGCCCTCGCGGACGACAACAAGGCTGCCGCCCGCGACGCCCGCCTTTTCGAGCTCGCTGCGAAAGCCCTGCCGAAGGGCGTCTGTCTTATCCGTTTGTGCGTGTCCGAGCGTCATTGTAAGCAAGATAAAAATCGCGAGGGTTAAAGATCTCATGAGTGTCTTGTGTCTGCCTGCTTATGCTTGATGTCCACGACGAAGCGGGCCGGTTTCGCGAGCTCGAGGACGCGGTAACCGTTTGGCGAGCCGACGCCGGCGACCCATTCGACCTGGCCCTCGAAGTCGCACGTCGATTTTAGCTCGAGCAGGTTCGGCAGCTTTGGCACAAGCTCACGAGAGCCGAGCGTCGGTTTACCTTCATCGGTGTGTGCACGTGCCGGTTCAAAGCGAACCTGCAGCCAGCCGTCGCCGGCGAGCGGGACCACATCGCCCGAACCGCACGAGCGAACGGGCTTATCGATATATTCGAGGTGGTAACCGGGGATCTCGTCGCCAAGAAATTCGAAAACGATGCGGTCAAAGCCCTCGTGGCGGCCGGTGCGGATCGCCTTGAGCACAGCAGCATCTTTGATCGTCTTTTTTCTATCGATGATGCCCGTGGTGCCCTCAAAGTCGTCCTTTCCCGCCGGTGCTTCGTCCTTTGGCGTCGGGCTTTGCTCGGCGACGGTACCGGCCTCTTCGGTGCGGCCGGAGGTGGCGGTCGCCGGTGCGGGTTGATCATTTGCGGCCGGTCGGCTCGGCGGCGAAGAGCATGCTGCGGTGATCAAGATCAGCGGAATCAAAAATCTCATGCCGAGGATTCTATCCGATATCGTTTGCGAATGGTGAATGGTGAATGGTGAACAGTGAATGGTGAATAGTGGATAGTGGAGAGTGGAAAATGCGGAATGCGATCGAACAAGTGATCTGAACTTTGCGGCTTTGCTTCATTGCGACTTTGCGTTGGAAAAACGACTTTCTTTCGGAGAACTTGAAAAGGCACGGATTCACGCACGGGTTTCTGCTGTTATACAATTGAGGGGAATGAGTACGTACGAGAATCTTTCTGAAACGCAGAAGTTTGCCTGCCGGGTGATCGCGGACCACGCCCGCTCGACGGCGTTTTCCATCGCGGACGGCATTTTGCCGGGGAACGAGGGCCGCAATTACGTCCTCCGCAAGATAATGCGGCGGGCAATCTACCACGGCCGCGAGCACCTCGGTTTCAACGAGCCATTCTTTTATAAGGTGTGCGACTTCGTCGTTGATGAAATGCAGGCCGCGTTTCCGGAACTCGGCGTCCAGCGGGGATTTATCGGCAAAATGGTCCGGCTTGAGGAAGAGCGTTTCGGGAACACGATGACAGTTGGGCTCGGCAAGCTCGGCGAGCTTTCGATCACGCCGGAAACGCAGCCGAACGACGAACTGTTTTTGGGCATCGCTAAGCTTTATGACACATACGGCACTCCGCGTGACCTGATCCGCGTTTTCCTCGAGGAAAAGGGGTTGGCCGTTGAAGAGGACGATTACAACGAGCGGTTCGACGCCGCTTTGCAGGAGCTGCAGAAGCAGACCGGCATCGGACAGACGCAGCGGAAATCGGAGATAAGTCCGATGTATGCTGAGATGCTCGAGCGGGTCGGGGCCAATAAGTTCCATGGCTATGAAGTGACGCGCCTTGAGGAGGCTCGTGTCGTCGGGATTCTCGATGGCGACAAGCAGGTCGATGTTCTGAACGAAGGCCAGCAGGGCAGCGTAATTCTCGACGAGACGCCGTTCTATGCCGAATCCGGCGGGCAGGTCGGAGATACGGGTGTTTTGGTCGGTATCCAACTGGAGAACCACCCCGTCGGCGAAACGCCGACACCCCTCCTTCGTAAGGAGGGGAGCTTCAGGGCGACGGTGGCCGATACTTATTCACCGGTTGCGGGGTTGATCATTCACAAGGTCAAGGTCGATGCAGGATCGATCAAGGCAGGCGACACGGTGACGGCGATCGTCGATGAAGAAAAGCGCGATGCGACGCGGCGGAACCACACGGCGACGCACCTTGTCCACGCGGCTTTGAAGGAAGTTTTGGGCACGCACGTGAAGCAGGCCGGGTCGGTCGTTGCGCCAAATTATCTGCGGTTCGATTTTACGCACTATCAGCCGATGACCGCGGCGGAGATCCGCGAGGTCGAGGACCTTGTCAATCGATACGTTCTTCAGAATGAGCCCGTTACGACAAAGATGATGTCGCTTGAGGACGCGATGCGTTCCGGTGCGGTGGCGATGTTTGGCGAGAAATACGGCTCGGAGGTCCGCGTCTTGCGCGTCGGCGACGGCAAGTTCTCAATGGAGCTTTGCGGCGGCACGCACGTCCGAGCGACCGGCGATATCGGCAGCTTTAAGATCACGTCCGATGAGGCGATAGCCTCGGGTGTGCGGCGTATCAGAGCCATCACAGGGTTCGATGCCTTTGAGCGTTTTCGCGAGGACGAGGTGCTGATCGACCGCTCGCTTGAGGCCCTCAAGACGCAGCGGGACAATCTGCCGGCGGCGATCGAGCGGCTGCAGGAAGAGGTCAAGCGGACGCGGAAAGAGATCGAGGAACTGAAGCTCAAGATCGCGACCGGGGCCGCGGGCAATGGCTCGGCCGGCGGCGATGAGGCTCGGGAGATCGGCGGCGTAAAGGTACTCGGAAAGATCGTTGATGGGCTCGATGCCAACGGCCAGCGGCAGCTTTCGGATACACTTCTCGCGAGGCTGAAGTCCGGCGTCGTTGTGCTCGGCCGCAAGGATGAGGGCAAGGCTAGCATCATCGTTCGCGTCTCGGCTGACCTTACGGATAAGATCAAGGCCGGAAACATCGTCAAGGAGATCGTGCCGCTGCTCGGCGGCCGCGGCGGCGGGCGTCCTGATATGGCCGAAGGCGGCGGGCCTGATGCCGACAAACTCAGCGAAGCGATCGATGTGGCTTACGCATCGATAGAGAAGATGGCATCGTAACCCTTTTTATTGCAACGTTTTTGGGCCCGGCGGCGTCGTACTGTCAATAACAGATACAGACGAGGCCATATGATAGTCCAAAGAATCGCAGCATTTTCGCTTGCGGCATTCTTGATCGGGATGCCGTTTTTTATTTTTCTCCAGCCGGCCAATGCCGAAGCCGGCAACGCCCCGAAAGCGGACGACAGGATCGAACAATTCATCGGCACCTACCGCCGTGAATTTATTGGGTCAAGCGGACGCGTCGTTGAGCTTCTCGACCTTAAGCCCGACCTAACTGCATTAATGACCGGCGACTACGAGAATCGCGGAAACGTTGTCCGCACAGGCAATTGGACCTATGCACGAAGCCGTGTGATCGTCACATTTGCGCCGATCGATATCGGCGGGACACCGATCGTTCTTGAGTTCTCGCGGACGGGCGGCGGGTGGTTCCGTTCGGGCGACGATCTAAAGCTCCGCGAGGCAACGCCTTCGGGGTTTGCCGAGGAGGGAGCGGTCTATGAACGAATTAACAATGGTTAAATTTTCAGCCCGGGGCAACTTTTTGGCGCTTTCGAACGTTTAAAGGTTGTAGCGAAGTTCTTTGATCGCCGCGCCTCACCGCTAGCTGTCATAAATGCGTGAAGCGCGGTGTTCTTGTCTCTAGGGAGAAGTGTCGGAGAGTGAACGATGTATGCGGGAACACAGATCGGGCGTTATGAGATCCGTTCCAAGATCGGCGAGGGTGGAATGGGCGAGGTCTATTCGGCACTCGACCAGGAGCTTGACCGCAGCGTTGCGATAAAGCTTTTGCCCTATGAATTCACTGCGGACGAGGATCGCCGCAACCGCTTCCGCCAGGAGGCGAAGGTCGTTTCCGCACTCAATCATCCGAACATAATCACCATCTTTGAGATCGGCGAGGACGAGCACGGAAGCTATCTGGCGACGGAACTCGTTGAAGGAAAGACCCTTCGCGAAGTTCTCAAGACCGAATCGCTGACCCTCACGCGGATGCTCAAGATCATCGAGCAGACGGCAAATGCGCTCGTCGCCGCACATCAGGCGCACATCATCCACCGCGACATCAAGCCGGAGAACATAATGGTCCGGCAGGATTCGATCGTAAAGGTGCTCGACTTTGGGCTCGCGAAATCAAAATACGCTCTCGGCGAGGCCGATGAGGCAAATAAGACGCTGCCGGGAACTGTGATGGGAAGCGCCCGCTATATGTCGCCCGAGCAGGCCCGCGGCCATGAGGTCGATGAGCGGACGGACATCTGGAGCCTGGGCGTCGTGCTCTACGAGATGCTGATGGGCACGGCACCGTTCGATGGCGAAACGACGGCAGATACCATCGCGGCGGTGGTTTACAAGGAGCCCGTGCCGCTCTCTGACCATCTGCCGAACATTCCGCCGGAGCTCAACCGAATAGTCCGCAAGGCGTTGCAGAAAGACCGCGAGGAACGCTACCAGAGCGTCAAGGATTTTGCACTCGACGTCCGCGAACTGCTCCACGAGCTTGAGCACACGAACAGCGGCCGGCGGAGCGGACACACGACATCATCGCCCGATTTCAACGAGAACCCGACGATGATCCACCGGACCGTCAGCGGCAATCACCCGACCGGGAACTCGACGGTTTACACGAGCGTGCCCGCACGGCCGGCCGAGCTGCGGCGAAACTTTTCGCTCATATGGGCCGCGGGCGTTGCGGCGGCACTTTCGCTGCTGGCGTTGATAGCAGCGGGCTTTTACTCGTATCTGGGAAACGAAGAGCGGCAGGCGGAAACGGCGTTCATTAAGCCGCAGATCTCGCGGGTGAATACGGACGGCCGCGTTGCGCTTCCGGCCATCTCGCCCGACGGGAAATACATCGCTTATGCGAGCGGCGAAGTGGGCAGCCGCAGCCTTGTCGTAAGGCAGGTGGCGACCGACAGCACGATCACGCTCGTGCCCGCATCGAACCAGAATCTGCGGTCCATATCGTTCTCGCCGAGCGGCGACCACATTTATTTCACGCAGATGAATCCCGGCGTCAATTCCAGCACGCTGTACCAGGTGCCGACGCTCGGCGGTGTACCAAAGCGGCTCGTCGATGACGTTGACAGCCCGGTCGCCTTTACACCGGACGGCAAGCGGTTCGCCTTCATCCGGCACATCCCGAAGACGAATGCGGACACGATCTTTCTGGTGAATGCGGAAACGCTGGAGCTCGAGGAATTTCTTTCGACTCCGGCAACCGACTACAACATGTTCGTTTTCCGGCTTGCCTTTTCGCCCAACGGCAAGAAGCTCCTGGCCGGCGGCGGCATCCGCCAAAGCGGATTTCTGATGAAAACGGACCTGCTTGAGATCGATGTCGCGACCAAGGAGCTTCGGCCGCTCAACCGCCGTGAGTTTCAGATGGTGACGAACTTCGGCTGGCTGGCCGATGGTTCCGGCTATGTTTTTACAGCACGGCCGACGCAAAACGACGCGGTTCAGATCTGGCTTGCATCCTATCCCGAGGGCGAGCTGCACCAGGTGACGAACGACCTGAACGACTATGCCGACCTCGGCATCTCAAGCGACGGCCGGACGATGGTGACCATCAAGGGCGACGCCACAGGCTCGCTCTGGCGTGTGCCGGCAGCAGGCAAGGCCCCGGTGCAGCTAGGCTCGGACGGGCGAAGCCTTGAGGGCAAGGCCGGCGTGCTCGCGGCCCACGACGGCAAGATAATTTACACCCGCAACGAAGGCAAGACGGCTGAGATCTGGCGGTCGGACGCCGACGGCAAGAACGCGGCGGTGCTTTTTGCCGACAGCGGATTTGCGGTCGATCCGGCATTCTCGCCCGACGGCCGGACGATCGTGTTCAATCTGCAGAAGGATCGGCGTTCGCGCATCTGGCGGATGAATGCGGATGGTTCGGGTGCCGGGCCGCTTACGGCGGACGAAGCGAATACGCTCGACCTGATGCCGCAGGTAACGGCCGACGGGCGAAGCGTGATCTTTCAGCGGCAGGCCGAGGGCGAGGAGCGGTTCAAGCTGATGCGGGTGCCGATCGCGGGCGGGCCGGCGGAGATTTTTTATGAGCACGAATCGCGCGGCGTCTTCCACCCGCGAATGTCGCCGGACGGCAAGCGGATGGCTTTCGTCACCTACGACCCTGTAACTTTCGAGAAGCGGCTGCACATAGCCGCGATCGAGGACGGAAAACTGAAGGCGATAGAGCGCGACCTCGAATACAACCTGATCAACAACTACGTTTGGTCACCGGACGGAAAGGAGCTCACGGTGCTGACCAACCGCGGCGGGGCGATGAACCTTTGGCGGCAGCCGATCGATGGTTCGCCCGCGACACCGATCACCGAATTCAGCTCCGGGCTGATCTTCAATTTCAGTTGGTCGGCAGACGGCCGCGAGCTGCTCGTCGCACGCGGGAGCATCAACAACGATCTGATCTTGATCAAAGACGGCCTGCGTGAAGCTGCCGAGGTCTCGCTCCGCCGGGCACGCGGCGGCAAACGCGAACGGTCCTAGGCGGCAATGCGTTCAACTGCTGCCAGGAGCCGGTCGACCTCTTCATCGGTCGTGTAAAGGCTGATGCCTGCCCGGACCAAACCCTGCTCGCTGACACCGTAGCGCTCGATGACCGTCGAAGCGTAGAAATCCCCATGCGAAATGAAAATGCCCGAGTCGGTCAGCATTCGGCTGACCTCGCTTGAGGGCCGATCGCCGACGGTGAAAGAGACGAGCGATGTGCGCTGAGCCTCTGGGCCCGGGCCGTATACACGAACGCCGGGAATTGCCGAAAGCCCGTGCCAAAGCCGCTTGGTAAGGGCGTCATCTTTGTCGTGCATCTTATCGAAAGCATCGGCCAGGCGTTCACGCCGCGTCGCCCCTTGGCCGAGCGAGGCGATAAAATCGACCGCCGCACCCGCACCTACTATCGATTCGTGGCTCTGCGTTCCGGTCTCGGCACGGTCGGGCGCGTTGTTTGGCGAAGGGCGGAGCTTTGGAAAATCGGCTGCTTCCAAAAGCTCACGCCGGCCGAAGAGAATGCCAATGTGCGGGCCGTAAAACTTATAGGCCGAGCAGGCGAGGAAGTCGCAGCCGATGGCTTTGATGTCGATCAGTTTATGCGGGGCGAAGTGAACGGCATCGACGAAGCTCAGTGCTCCGACGTCGCGAGCCATCCGACAGACGGCAGCGACGTCCGAAATGGTGCCGATGGCATTCGATGCTGCGCCGATGGCGACGAGCCGCGTGCGTCCATTAAGCAGTGCCGGAAGTTCATCGAGGAGCAGAGTTCCGCTTTCGATATCCATCGGCAAAACGCGGACGACCATTCCGCGATCCTTCTCGAGCGAACGCCAGGTATCGACATTGGCGTGGTGGTCGAGTTCGGTGACGACCAGTTCGTCGCCCGCCTGCCAGCCGCGGCCGAGTGCACGGGCGAGGTGAAAGGTCAGCGAGGTCATATTCTGGCCAAAAACGACCTCATCCGCCGAGGCATTGAAAAAGTCAGCAAACGCCGCACGCGAAGCGGAGATCATCGCGTCCGTTTCGTCGCTCGTAGGGAAGCCCCAATGCGTATTGGCGTTGTGGTTGTAGAGGTAATCGTTCATCGCCTCGACGACCGGCCGCGGAACCTGAGTTCCGCCGGGGCCGTCGTAATAGGCGACCGGGTGGCCATTAAAAGTGCGGGCGAGTGCGGGAAACTGACTGCGGATCGCGTCAAGCGAAAATGTTGTTTCGGTTGCTGTGGTGGTCATTGTTTTGATCGGTTCGGGTGCAGGTTCTCGATGCAAACACTTTAACCGAAGGCCCGCTTTGCACCAACCGCGGAGGCAAAAGAGGCTTACGTTTCGGCGGGCGATTGGGATATGCTAGGCGGATATGGCAAAGGCTGAGGCACAGGAAGCAGCGGCAAATGAGATCATCTCGAGCGATCCGGCGACGGGCCGCGAGATCGGGCGTGTCCGAATCACGACACCGGATGAAGTGCGCGAGGCGGTCGAGCGTTCGCGGCAGGTTTTCCACATGTGGAAAACGACGAGCTTTGCCGAACGGCGGAGGCTGGTAATGCGGGCTCGCGAGGTGATCCTTGATGAAATGGAGCCGATCGCCGAGCTGATCTCGGCCGAATCAGGCAAGCCGCGAGGCGAGGCGATTGCGCTTGAGATCGCACCGGTGCTCGACCTGATGCAGTGGATCGCCCGAAGCGCGGAAAAGATGCTCCGGCCGCGGCGGATCGGCATCGGGCTTTTCGGACTGCTCGGGCGGTCGTCGCAGGTCGTCTATCATCCGCTCGGCGTTGTGGCGATCATTCCGGCGTGGAACTATCCGTTCTCGATCCCGCTCGGCGAGGCGGTGATGTCGCTGATGGCCGGCAATACGGTCGTGATCAAGCCCTCGGAGCTGACGCCGCTGACCGGCGTGAAGATCGGCGAAATATTTGAGCGAGCGGGCTTTCCGAAAGACGCCGTTCAGATCGTAAGCGGTGCGGGCGAAACGGGAGCCGCACTCGTCGAGGCCGCCCCGGATAAGATCGCCTTTACCGGCTCGGTCGCGACCGGACGGAAGATAGCCGAGGCCGCGGCACGGAATCTGACCTCGGTCGTGCTCGAACTCGGCGGAAAGGACCCGATGATCGTGCTTGCTGACGCCGACCTTGAGGCCGCGGCGAATGCTGCCGTTTGGGGAGCCTTTTGCAACGCGGGGCAGAATTGCGCCTCGGTCGAGCGGCTTTATGTGCATGAAAGTGTCGCTGAGGCGCTTACCCGCCGGATCGTCAAAAAGACAAAACAGCTCAAGCTCGGGCCGGGCACCGACCCCGATGTCTCGGTCGGGCCGATGTCGTCCGAGCGGCAGATCCGGATAGTCGAACGGCACGTTGATGACTTTCGCGAAGCGGGAGCGGTCATTCCGATCGGCGGTTCTCGCGTTTTGCCGAAGACAAGGAGAAGAGGAGAAGAGGAGAAAGGGAGTGGTGGAGAATTCGAACATGGGAGCGGCGCGGCTACCCAGGACGATTTCTCGTCTCCTTTTCTCGATGTCTCATCTTCTCTCTACTTTCTTCCGACGGTGATCACCGGTGCGACGAACGACATGCGGCCGATGCGGGAAGAGACCTTTGGGCCGACGCTGCCGATCTGCACTTTTGCGACCGAGGAAGAGGCCATCGCACTTGCGAACGACACCGAGTTCGGCCTGACGGCGAGCGTCTGGACGCGCGACATCGCCCGCGGCCGACGGATCGCCGAGCAGATCGAGGCCGGTTCGGTCTGCATCAACGAACATCTCTACACGCACGGCATCGGCCAAACGCCGTGGGGCGGATTCAAAAACTCGGGCCGCGGGCGGACGCACGGCCTCGAAGGCCTGCTCGAACTCGTTCAGCCGCAGCACATCCACACCAATCGCATCACGCTTCTGCCCGATGCCTGGTGGATGCCATACTCGCCGACGGCACTCGAGACCTTCCGCGGCTTTGCTGCGAAATTTGCGACCGGCTCGCTGCTCAAGACCGCAACACTCCTGCCGCAGCTATGGAAACGCATCAAAGAATTGAGTAGACGATAGAGGCCTTTCGTTTGGTTCGTAAGCGTGAACCTATCTTAACGCGGGGCGACGGGCACCGAACCAAGAGCCAATTAAGGCGGAGATTGGGATCGCGATCGCTGAGACAAGCCAACCTGTTCCCACACCGGAGGAGATGCGTTCCATACCGAGTCCCGATACAAAATAAAGCGACATGGCAGTTGCCGGCAGGCTCAGGATCAGTGCGGCAACAAGAAAATTGACCGGAAAACGGCGAACCAATAGGAAAGCACCGACGCCGAATACGAGCAAGTCGGTGATGTTGAAAAGAGGAAAAAAGGAATAGACCAACTTCACAGCACCAAGCAACAAACCGGCACCGGAAAAAACGAGCGAGCTTTGTAATGCAGAAGCCATCCGGATAACTCTGCACCCTATCACAACTTGCCCATCTGGCCAAGAAAAATCTGACGGCGAAAGATGACTGCGGAAGGAGCATTCCCTCCGCAGTCGTTCTTTGTTAATTGATCTAGGTCACTTCGCGACCGTTACGCGAAGGTACGTAGCCGGGATCACGGTCTTGCCGGTGCCATTGCCGCGGTTCTCTTTTTCGAAAAGTTCTGTGAGTTCGGCGGCGAGTTGTTCTTCCTTGCCGTTTGCGGCGGCGGCGTCAAAGGCGTTCATCGTCGGGCCGTAGTAGCGGCGGAATGTCTCGACGAAAGCCGCGGGCGTGCCGTCAAAGCGGAATGTAAAGGTGTCCCGCTCGAACGAGATGTTCTCTTTGGCGGCACCGGCGGCGGTGAAGCGTTCGATGACGTGTTCTTCAACGCCCCAGGTCATCGGCGAGATAAAGCCTTCGGGCGGCGGCGGTGAATAGGCCGAGCTTATCCGCAGGATCTGAGCGACGAGCGTCGGGTCGTTGGGGATCCAGTTGCCCATAAAAATGCGGCCGCCGGGCCTTGCGGCACGATACATCTCTTTCGCGACGTCGCCGGGCCGCGGTGCGAACATCGCCCCGAAGACGCTCGTCACCAGGTCGTAGCTGCCATCGGCGACATCGCCGAGAGCCGATGCATCGCCTTCCTGAAAGCGGACATTTGCGAGGCCCGCTTCCTCTGCCCGCCGATTACCGGCCGCGACCAGATTGCTCGCGATATCGACGCCGAGGACGTCGGCACCGCGTTTTGCGGCGGGTATCGCGGTCGTCCCATCGCCGCAGCCGAGGTCGAGGACCTTCATCCCGCTGCCGATGCCGAGGCTTTCGATCACGGCATCGCCGCTCTCGCGCATGCTGGCAGCGATTCGTGTGAAATCACCCTTTTCCCAAAGTGCTTTGTTTGCGTTCATTTCAATTCTCCATTATCCCGGGCTTAAATTTTGTGGGGCGATGTTCCCGATGATACGAAAGACGCTCTTCGCCGGCGGAAGCGGACACGCGGCGTGCGTAGTATAATGAATTTTTCGAGTAATGGGAGATAAATTATGGAAACAGTGAAGATACTTGGGATCGCGGGAAGCATCAGACGAGCCTCGCTCAACCGTGCGGCGCTTCGGGCGGCGGCGGAGCTTGTGCCCGAAGGTGCGGAACTTACTACGTTTGAGATCGGCGAAATACCGCCCTTTAACCAGGATAGCGAAGCAGATCCGCCGGCAGTGGTCGCGGACCTCAAGGCGGCTATCCGCGATGCGGATGCGATACTCTTCGTCTCGCCGGAGTATAACTATTCGATCCCCGGCGTGCTCAAAAATGCCATCGACTGGGCGTCGCGGCCCTATGGCGACAGTGCCTGGGAAGGCAAGCCGGCGGCGATCATGGGCGTTTCGGGCGGTGCGATCGGCACGGCGAGAATGCAATATGACCTCCGCAAGGTGATGGTCTTTTTGAAT
Source organism: Acidobacteriota bacterium (assembly GCA_019639235.1). GTDB lineage: Bacteria > Acidobacteriota > Blastocatellia > Pyrinomonadales > Pyrinomonadaceae > OLB17. The sequence continues at coordinate 38,226 of JAHBSG010000023.1, forward strand.
ATGTTTCCGCTCAACAAGCCGGAAGTGATGATCGGGAACAGCGGACAGCGGTTTGACGGCGAGGGCAACCTGACCGATGGAGCGACGCGCGAGATAATGGCGAAGCAGCTTGCCGCTCTCGTCGAATGGACGCGGAAGCTTAAGGGATAGCGAAAATGGGAAACAGGGCGAAGGTGATCGAAACGATAACGGCACGGCTCTCGATGCCGCGGCTGCAGATCTCAGCGATCCTCGCCCTGACGGCCCTTTCTGCATTCATCGTTTCCGCCGTTCTCTTGCGGCTCAATGTGACCGAGATGGCGCTTCGCTATCCGGTCGCGGTCATCGCCGGCTATGTCGTTTTTCTCTTGCTGCTTCGCGTTTGGATCTACCTCAATACTGAGGAGACGCTAGGCACCGCGGACCTCGACGGCAGCGGCGACCTGACCCTGGCGGCTCTGGACGCGATCGATGACATCGGTGTCGGCGGGTCATCAGCGTCAGGGACGTTCGGCGGTGGAGGTGATTTTGCCGGAGCCGGTGCGGGAGGCGATTGGGGCGATGCGAAAGCCGTTGTTCCGGTGCCGGTCGGCTTTTCTTCGGGCGGAGGATCTTCCTCGCTTTCCAGCGGTTCGGGCTCGGGCGGCGGGCTCGGGAGCTTCGACTTTGACCTTGATGAAGGCCTCGCGCTTCTATTGGTCGCGGTGGTCCTGATCATTGCCTTTTCGGCGATCATCTACGTTGTTTGGATCGCTCCGATACTCTTTGCCGAGCTACTCGTCGATGCCGCCGTCGTCGGTTCGCTCTACAGGCCCGTCAAGAACATCGAGCGTTCGCATTGGCTGCTAACCGCACTAAAAAAGACCGGAATTCCGGCCCTTGTCGTCCTTATACTTTTTGCCATCGCCGGATTCATAATGCAGGCCGCCGTACCCGAGGCCGTAACAATCGGGGAATTTTTCAACGCAGTGCTTGGATAAGGCAATTATGAAAGCTCGCCGGCGGGTGCGGGTTCGGTGACTGGTTCGGCTGCTTCCGGGCGGTAGGTTTTGATCCAGAGAATGTGGATGGTGACGCCGAGGGCGATGGCCGCGAGCAGGAGGCTGACCCAGAGCTTGGCGGAGATGAGCCAAATGCTGAAACCGATAGAGACCCAGAGAAAGGTCAGTGTGCTGGTCTTTTGCCGAATGGACATACCACGGCCGGACTTGTAGTTGCGGATATAGCCGCCGAGCCAGCGATTATTCAAAAGCCAGGTGTGGAAACGCTCCGAGCTCTGCGAATAGCAATAAGCAGCAAGAAGGAGAAAGACGGTCGTCGGCATCAGCGGCAGAAACATCCCCAAAACGCCGAGCGCGACGAAGAGGGTGCCCGCAAAGATAAGAATGGCTTTTCTTATGTCCATGGCCGAATCCCGAAACTATACCAATACCTAACGCGAGAAATTAAGTCAAGATATGCAGCAGCCGAAATTCATCCCGCTAAACGCCCCGGAACTCGGACCCGAGGAGCAGGCGAAACGCGCCTCCGATTTCTTTGAATTAATGAACCGGCGGCGGACGGTGCGGGAATATTCGCCGCGGGAAGTGCCGCTTGAGCTGATCGAAAAGGCGGTCGCGACGGCCGGAACGGCGCCATCGGGAGCGAATATGCAGCCCTGGCGGTTCGTTGTTGTCCGCGATGCGGAGGTGAAAAGGAAGATACGCGAGGCGGCCGAGAAAGAAGAGCGCGAAAGCTATAGCAGCCGGATGAGCGAGAAATGGCTGCGGCGGCTCGCACCATTGGGCACGGACGAGCACAAGCCCTTTCTTGAGATCGCCCCGTACTTGATAATCGTTTTCCGCATCACGTCGGTCGAGGAGAACGGCGAGACGGAGCCGACATATTATTCACAGGAATCGGTCGGGATCGCGGTCGGGCTGTTGCTCGCAGCATTGCACAACATGGGCCTTGCGACGCTGACGCACACGCCCTCACCGATGAAGTTCCTGCAGGAGATCCTCGGCCGCCCGCGCAACGAAGTGCCCTTCGTCCTCATCCCGGTCGGTTATCCGGCCGAGGATGCTCGCGTTCCCGACATCAAGCGAAAACCGCTTGAGGAGATAATGCAGGTCATCTAACCCATTCTTCGCTGCAGGTAGTTCAAGATCGCATTGAAGCATTAATCGAACTTTCTCGATTCATGCGTTCTGATTCTCGGATCTGACCCGAGCACTGAAATCAACGATCAGGCGAGCAAGCGAACTCGGATCTCCTTCGAGCTGCACCATGTGCCCGGCCCGCGGCAAGAAGATAGCCTCCGTGCCGTAAGCTTCGGCGGTTGCCCGCACCGATTCAGCAGAGACCATGAAATCGTCTTCGCCGCCGATAACAAGTACAGGGCATTTCACTGCTTGCGGGTCCGGAAGCAAAGTGTTCATTTCGTTTCCTGCTCGCCAAGATTCCTCTTGAACGGAGTCCATGAAATCCCGTATTACGCTTTCCGGCGTATACCGCGAGAACAGCAGCGAGCGGCAAACGGCGGCATCGCGATACAGGTGTGCGAAGCTCTTACGCCACATCGCTCCGGCAAAGCGCAGCGGATGACGAAGGAACATTCGTGTTCCGTCGCTCCGCATACCGCCTACCGGCGAAGAGGCAAGCAGAATCAGCCCGGCCAGCGGTTTCCGGGCAGCTGCAAGCTGAGCCACAAGCCCGCCCATCGAATGCCCGACAAGGACGCTCATAGATGGAAAATGCTCTAGCGTCCGCAAGACGTCATCGACGTAGTCTTCGATCCCGAAACTTTGAAGATCGTCCTTACCGCCGCTCCCGCCATGCCCTCTAAGCTCGACAGCAGCACTCGAAATGCCGCACGACGATAGCTCATTCATCAATAATCGCCAGACCCCAAGTGTCGAATTCGCGCCGTGGACAAGCAAAATCTGAGGCTGTTCGCCGAAACTTACGGCGTTCAACTCCGGCTGAAGGCCCGCGCCCGGGATTATCAAATTGAAGAGCTTTTGATCGTTCGAACCCGTAATCATTCGCTTCTTGGCCGTGGCCGGGGTATCCGGTACTTTTGTTTACCGAATACAGCTCCCGAAAATCATACCGCGTGTTTTGTGTTATTCCTCTGGGTGAAGGTAAAAGATCTTGCTAACGATCTTCCACCCGCCGTCGGTCTTGAGCAGGGTGAACATATCCGTAAAGCCGTGCCCGCCCCAGTTTTGGCACTCGAGGCGAGCGGTAGCGACGGTCTCAAAGATATCGATGTTCGCGATCTCGTAGGTCAACTCGGATGAAGGGCCGTTTTCGTCGATCCAATCAAAAAGGCCTTGGATCGGGCCGGCGATGAGATCGGGCCCGAGATAGCCGTGGATGGTCGCGGTCGGATGAAACGCGGGCCGCATATCCGAGCTTTTGCCCGAAATGCCGCCACCGATGTAGGTGTCGATCACTTTGGCGATCGCGTCGCGGTCGCCGGAATGTGCTGATGCTGTTGTCATAATTTGCCTTCTGGGGAAAGTCTGCTTTTACCCTATCCCATTTCCGGCTTAGCTGAAAGCGCCATAGCCATGCCGACCGATCGCGGCCTTAGCACGATGCTATTCGTACCTTAGAGCGTCGATCGGGTGCAGATTTGCGGCCTTCCATGCGGGCCAGAGCCCGAAGCCGACCCCCATCGCCACCGACACGCCAAAACCGACGATCGGGGCCCAAAGCGGAACGTAAGTCGGCAAGAAGGTCTGGATAAGCAAGGAGAGTCCGATCCCGATGGCGATCCCGAGAATGCCACCGAGGCCGGTCAGGGTCGCGGCCTCGATGAGGAACTGCGTGATGATATCGATCTTTCGGGCGCCGATCGCCTTACGGATCCCGATCTCTTTGGTCCTTTCGGTAACACTTACCAGCATGATGTTCATCACGCCGATGCCGCCGATCAAAAGGCCGACGCTTGAGATCGCCACCATCAGCAAGAAAACGCCGCCGGTGATCGCGCCGAATTGCTCGATTATCTGTTCCGAGGTCTGAACGCCGAAGTTGTCCGGTTTGCCTTGTTCGACGCCGCGGCGTTTCCGCAGAATTGTTCGCACCTCTTCGAGGGCCTCTTTCATCCGGCCCGGCTTGGCGGTCGTCATTATGAAGCAATCTTCATTCGCCGGGTAAAGCTGCTTGATGGTCTTGAACGGAAGATAGACGGCCTTGTTCTCGTTGTTCGGGTCCTCGGCTCCGACCAGGAAGATCTCGCGTTCTTTCAAAACCCCGATGATGCGATACTTTGTCCCTTCGATCTGGATGTCGTTCCCAAGGGCAACGCTCGTCGGGAAAAGGACGTTGGCGACATCGTAGCCGATAACGGCGACCCGCTGGCGGCTCACCTCTTCGTCGGGTGAAAAATAGCGCCCCTCGGCGATTTCGGTCACACCCATCTTGAAATAATCGGATGTCGTACCCTGAACGGTCGCGTTGGTCATCTCGATCTCTTTATTACGGACATTGACCCGCTGCGTGAACGGGCCGCTCGTGAAATCGACCGGCGACATGAACGGAGCCGAAAACTCGCATGACTCACACTCGGCGCGGATCGCAATGGCATCTTCTTCAACGAGTGGCTTTCGGGTTCGTTCCTCGACCGAGGGTGTGAAGTTGAAACCGGGATCGAACTTGAAGGCGTAGATCGAATTCGTCCCAAAGCTCTCGATCTCTTTCGAGACGCGGGAGTCTATCCCCGAAACGAATGCCGCGATGACGATGACGGTCGTTGTGCCGACCACAACGCCGAGGATGGTCAAAAACGACCGGAGCTTGTGCTGCCGGAGCGTATCGAACGCCATCAGGAGATTCTCTTTGAATTCCGCTCGTATCATTCTGGACCTACTCGCTACGCAGTGCCTCGATCGGGTCGAGCCCCGCCGCCGTCCAAGCCGGATAAACGCCAGAGACGAGCCCGACGCCGCTTGAGACCGTTAACGCGGCGATGACCCAGCCAATCGGCAATGCCGTCGGTATCGGCGTAAGCGTCGCGACCAACTGCGATAAGAGAAATGCGATCGCGATGCCGATCGCTCCGCCGATCAGCGAAAGGGTTACCGATTCCGCCAGGAACTGCTTCAGAATATCGCGGCGGCGGGCGCCGATGCTCATTCTGATGCCGATCTCTTTGGTTCGCTCCGTTACGCTGACCAGCATGATGTTCATGATAACGATACCGCCGACGACCAGTGAGATCGACGTAACACCGATGGCCGCGATCTGAATGGTTCCGAAGATCTGATCACGAAGTTTGTTGATAGCTCCCGGAGTTACGATGCCGAAATTGTCCGCTTCGGAAGGGCTGAGCTTGCGTCTCGTTCGCATCAGGGTTCGCACCTCGTCTGCCGCCTCAACGTATGCTTCCGGGGTTGTCGAACTGATGCTGATCGAGATGTTGCGGCGAAGCCCGTTGATCGAAAGGAACGTCCTCAGCGGGATCGCGACGTACATATCGCGAGTTTGCCCAAAGGCTGTTCCGAGTTCCTTGCCGACTCCGATCACCTGGAACGTCCGGCCATCGACCTTTATGGTCTTGCCTATCGGCGGATCGTTTGGAAAGAGCTTTGCGGCCGCCTCGGAACCGAGAAACGCGACGTATCGCCGGGCTTCTTCATCCGCGGCCGAGAAGTAGCGGCCGTCAGCGGTTTCGATGTTCTCTATCTCGGCCAGATTCGGCGTATTTGCCTTGAGCTGTATCTTCTGGAGAGTCTCGTTGCCGAATTTGACGTCGGCCACAGAAGCGGCCTTGCCCGCTGCGTCGCGGATAGTACGGCTTCCGGCAGCGAGTTCCTGCAGGGCCTCAAGGTCATCAATATTAACGTCCTTGTTGCGGCGGCGGGCGGCATTGAGTGCTTCGACGCTCGCGAAATCTTCTATGGAGTATTTCTGAAGGGAGAATGCGTTGGTGCCGATGTTCGCGATCTTATCGTCAACATAAGCATTAAAGCCCTCGATGATCGAAACGACAACGATCACCGTCGCAACGCCGAAGATCACGCCGAGAAGTGTTAAGAATGAGCGGAGCTTGTTCCCGAGAATGGAACCGAATGCGATCCTTAATGCTTCTAACAACGACATAGGTTCCGGAACTCCGAGGACTTTGCGGCCAAGATTAAATTACGAAGGCAAGACCGAGGCGGTTTCAAGCGTCGCGAAGCGGCCGCGAGGTGACAACTACGGCGTCGCCGGTGCGGACACTGCCGGGTTCGATAACCTTTGCATTGATGCCGCGAAGGTTGTGGCGGCGACCGAACACAGAGTTGGCGAACTTCATCGCGTCGAGCCCGAAGCGTTCAACGAACTTCTTGCAGCCGGTGTGCGGAATGGCGGTCACTTCGATCACGGGGCCGCCAACTTTGATTCTGGTTCCGGGCGGGAGGTTTTCGCTGCTCAAGTCGAGATCGACGAAAAGCTGATCACCTGCCAAAGGAACGCGTTCGCGGCTGCCGGCGATGAGCATGGCAAAGCGACAACTCATTACGTTCAACTGCATTTCCGGGTGCCCGAGACCGTTGTCTGTCCGTGAGCTTCCGCGGGTCAGCCAGTTATCGCCAAGGAGGCCTTGCTCGCGGTCAAGCTCGCCTTCTTCAACGACTTCGCGGGCATTGACGGCCGGCCGCCGGACGATCATCTCAAGCCGGCCTTCATCTTTCGGAGCGGAGAGTACGTGATCGATCCTCGCCTCGATCTCGGTGGTGGTGAGCGTAATGATCTGATCGTTCTCGAAGGGTCTCATTTTGTTTTCAAGGTCAATTGCTCTGTGATTTGTTCAACAGACGGAACTCCGCCAGGGTAAAGCCGTCAGGCAGGTGCCGGAAACGGAGGCTCGGGCACTGGCAGGCCAAAGATATCCGATCCGTTCATGAGTATGGTCGGGGTCGGATATCCGGTGCGAGGGTCATCGGGAGAAAGCACTGCTTGATGGACGATATGCAGCTCCGGCGGCGAAGCCATTGAGGCGAGAGCCTGCTTAACATTTGCAAGCACCTTCGGAGTGTTCTTACAGCCTTCACGGGTCAAAAATTCGAGCTTCATCTCACTTCCCCCATCCACGGCGAGTGGCCGGGCCGAGTCCGGCGGGGCGATCTCGGTACAGGCACCGAGCACCAAACACACTAATAAAATCGCCAAAAAATCGTTCAGGCCCATGCAAGGATTCTCTAACTTTGAATGCCATTTCACAACTGAACCAAGGCAGCACATAAAGTAAAACGCGGGAGACCTAGGCCCCCCGCGTTTGGAGTGTTCACCTTTCGAACAGCTTTAAGGCTCGATGTTGTAATCGGGCCAGCAGGAGGTCGGGTTGTAATAGAGCTCGAGCATTTCCATTGCAAATGCGTTCGCCCTGGCGTTCGACGATGCCGACTCGTTCGGGTCGAGGATCTTCGCTATATGATCGCGAATGCCCTCGAGGTGAACGCGGGTCGTGCGGTCGGTAGTGTTTGCCATCGCCCGCTCGGCCATCGCGCTGATCTCGCGAAGTTCGGCACGATAGAACGCACGCTCATCGCCGCTCGTCATGAACATCGCGGCAAAGCCCGGCGGCAGGTTGGCCGGAACCGAGGTCGTGCCGTTGATCTTGTTATTTGCGATATCAAGATAGGCACGATGAAGGTTGCGGCGATATGCATCGACCATAACGTTCTGTCCCGAAAGTTCCGAGAAGACGCCGTTGCGGACGTCCGCCAGGAAATCGGCCGGCTGATAGGCGGCCGCTCCGTCAAGCGCCTGCTGCTCGACGAGCCTTGCGAACCGCGAGCTTGAGAGCAGATTGTTAAGCACGCTGTTCTGAGCGTTGCGGACTCGGTTTAGTGCACCGAGCGGCTCGATACGGCGAAGTATCTCCTTATCGAGAGCCCATGTCGGGGTCTTGAAGGCGTTCTCGTTAAGGAAGGCGACGGCCTGCTTTTGCCGCGTGTTCGGGATCAGCTCGAACCGGACGCCGTTCTGCCCGATGTGCCGCTGCTGCGAATTATAGCCGCCGACGATCGCCGCGACGTGGTTGAGCTCAAGCGTCCATTGTCCGAGCATACGCCCATAAAGCTCGGAAAGGTCGTTGTAGGGGTCGCCCTTCTGAGTGGTCGTTGCCGGGACGATGTAGCTCGCAACCCGCTTTAGGTTGCGAATGCCGAGTTCGGTCGAATAGATCGCATCGGCATCGCCGACCGCTTCGGTCAGTTCGCCCGGATCGCTTCCGGCAGAACCCGCGGTCGAAAAACGATACCAAGGCGTCTGGTCCTGCTGGCGTGCCCATTCATCGAGCGTCGCCTTTTCGGCATCAGAGCTATTTGCAGACGGGATCGGCTTGTAGCCCCACATCGTTGCCCAAACGTCATAGGGGCCGATGCCCGGAACGAGATCGACCGGGTCGATCTTGTCTTCCGGCTGGGCGACGTAGTTGAACCGCGAATAGTCCATCAAGGTTGCGACGTGGCCGTTCTGCTTGACCCAGTTACGGTCGCGGACCTTTTCGGCCGGATACATCGAACTCGCCTTCATATTGTGCTGGAAGCCGAGCGTATGGCCGACCTCGTGGGCAACGACGTACTCGACGAGATAACCCATCAGGTCATCCGGCATCGGGAGCCGCTGCGCCCGCGGGTCGTTCGGGCTTGCCTGAAGGAAGTACCACGAACGCTGGAGGTTCATGATGTTGTGATACATCTGAATGTCCGACTCAAGAATTTCGCCAGTGCGCGGGTCGTTGATGTGGGGGCCTGAGGCGTTCTCAATGGTCGAGGGCAGCCAGCGGATGACGCTGTAGCGAGCGTCCTCCGGGCTGAAGGTCGGATCTTCTGCCGGGGTCGGGGCCATCTTGGCGATGATAGCGTTCTTGAAACCGGCGGCCTCAAATGCCTTTTGCCATTTCTCAACGCCGCGTTTGGTGAACGGGATGAGCCACTTCGGCGTCGCCGAGTCGATGTAGTAAACGATCGGCTTTACGGGCTCCGAAAGAGCCGCATTCGGGTCCTTTTTCTCAAGCCGCCAGCGGGTGATGAACCGCCGCTGGGTCGCTTTGTGCTCCGTCCGTCCGTAGTCGATATTGCTGACCGAAAAATAACCGACGCGCTCGTCAAAAAGCCGCGGTTGCATCGGATTCTCAGGCAGCTTGACCATGCTGTGGTTGAGCACAACGGTCGCCGAGCCGGGACGCATTCCCTGATTGAACGGATTGCCGCCGCCACCGCCCGGAGCACCGGCCGGCGAGGGGTTGCGGACGTAGGTATGCGTCGCGACGGCTTCGATATTGGTCGGGTAGGTCGCGATGCGTTCGATGTAGGTCCGCGAGGAATCGAGCGTATTTGCCTGCAGCCGCTGGCGGGCGGAAAGCTCCGTCAGGTCGGTCGTGAAGAGCCGCGTAACGTCGATGACGGCCGCTTCGTTCGGGCCCCAAGCCGCGACCGGGAACGCCATCAGGATAACGTCCTCATTCGCTGCGGAAACGGCCTGCGCGATCGGCTGGCTGCGGTCGGCGACGATGTCGTAGCTGATGCTGCGGAGATTGATCTTGTTATCGACCCGCTCCCAACGTACGACGCGGCGGCCGAGAGCCTGGCCGCCATAGCCGACGCCGAGCGTCGTGCGGGCGATCTGCGTCACCCACAAAAACTCTTTGTTGATCTCGCCGGCCGGGATCTCATAGAAATACTTGTCCTTGACCTTGTGGACCTTGAAGACGCCGTCTTTCGAAACGGCATCTTTGGTGATCACCTGGTCATAGGGTTTCGGGTCTTGAGAATCCCCGCCCGGACGTGCTCCGGGCATTCCGGGACGCTGCGGGCCGGCGGGCGTTTCCGTCGGGGTCGGCGGCGGGTCCTGGGCATAAACGCTGATGCTGCCGGAAAGCGAGATCATCCCGATCAGCAGAAAAGCGAGTGTGGTCCTTTTCATTTAGTGATGCTCCTTAACTAGTTTTGCATGGATGAAGCTGCATACCGCCCGGCTTCCTTAAGGCAATTTGCCGCGGAAAGCTGCTGCCACTCCGGCCTTTGCGGGTAAAGGCGAGGTAAAGCACTCGCGAGGGTATGTTCGCAACAGTGAACGTGTAATTACGAGCAGGAGCGGGGTTTGGTTTCAATTCGAATCGCAGCCAGTCCAATCGGCGTTTATCACGGTCCGATACAGAAGGCTGTTTTCCGATCTACAGAACTATTGCGTCTATTACGAAGAAAATCCGTTTGAGTCGAAAAAAATCTTGACTTTTAGCTTCGGGGGGGGGGGTAATATCATCAAAAGTTCCACGTAGCTCCCAATTCAATAACAAACTTCGAGTTGGTAGCAGATTTAGAGGCCAATGCTTTTGCGGCGTTAGACATATTTTCCAACACATCTTTCTTTGGAGGTGATATAATATCGATGCGAAGACTGCTTAGTATTTTGATCGTTACGTTTGCGGTGTTAGGTAGCGGAGTGCAGCCGGATGTTCAGGGGCAACGCGGTCGATGCGGGGACGCGACCACTTGCAGAGATCTTTTTTCGCTACGTTGTATCCCTGTTCCGACAAGCTTGCCGGCTATAACATCAACTTGGAGTGGCGGTCCTGGTTTTCGGGTTGCCAGCCCGTATTGTGGAGCCGAGCGATGTTACTGGTTCTTTGCTTGCCGCTGCGGTCCGCCCCTAGGGGGAGACGGTGTTTGCTTCCCTGGTACTCTCGGGATAGCAGGTGCCGAGAATTCAAGTTGTTCGATTGCTGCTTTCGGGCAAGAGTGAAACGGGCTAAAGCCCATATCGATAAGGAGGTGTTATGAAAATCAAGATGTTTCAGGAACTTCGTCTCGCACTTGTTGTTGCAGTTTCGATCGTTCTCGTTTGTGTTGGGTTTCTAATTGTCATTTCCGAGCAAAGGACTGGTGCGGATCCAGTAACTTCGCCTGAGACGATTTCAAGCGTGCACGTTGCAACTGTTCGAGAAGACTTTTTTCCGGTGGTAGAGTCGATACGTAAAGTGTATGAAGGGATCGAATCGCTAAGCTTTGACGGTCAGGTTGACATTCGGATCTTCAGTGGAAATTCACAGACAACCGGAAACGGGTCAATCGAGTATGCTGCCCAGAATAACCGATATAGGTATGAAACAACGGTACCAGAAACGTTGCAGCAATTCGGGTTGATGAGAGATGTAGAGACCCTTTATGACGGAACCAAGTATTACTTTTTCGATAAAGAGGCACGTATTGTTTCTTTTCAGGGCACGGAAGAAGTAAGGCTGCCGAACGCCCTGCCAAATCCTTTTTTCCTCCAGCTTGATTTTCTTGGAAATGACGACGATCAGTGTACGAACTGTAAAATGAGGCTCCACGACATTAAACAATCGATAAGATGGCCGAAACGCAGCTCAACCATCGACGTCGTCAGTTCGACAATCGAGAATGGAGTGAGGCACGCGGTTCTCGAAATGGAAGGTGGGACCGTTGACGACATCGAGTACAAGTTTCGCGTTCGGCTCGTAGGATCGGAAAGCGACTTACGGATTACTGAGGTATCAAGATTGAGATTGAATGGAACACCACTAGTTGAGGTGGTTTTTAACGACTTTCGGCCAGTAACGAACTTTTCACGTCCGATACCCCATCGAATAGAAGTCGCCGCTCGAAACCCTGATGGCAGTATTGCCTTGACGGCAATTTACAGCTTGATGAATTTTCGAATGAACGACGCAGCAATTGGAGATTCGTTTGCACCGACATTTTCCGGAGCCGAAAAGTATTGGAACAGCGATACCAAAAGCTTTGTCCAAAACTGACTAGGAACAACTTCACATGCTTCGAGATACGTGCGAAGTTTCCCGCCTGAACAGTATTCGCTTTCTGAAACACAACGTGAACTTTTCAGAGAAAAGGGGGCCGACGCGGGCCCCTTTTTTTAACCGTCAAAACCGCCCAGATTACAAGAGCATATTGACATTCGACAATTGCCGGGAATAAGATACCGATAATTCTTACGCACAGCTCAGGCTAAATACCGCCCCGCAATATTACTCATATCCAATGTTCTGGGAAGGAGGAGCCTGAGAAATGAAGAAAAACCTTGTACTTTCCGTGATCTCGATCACGCTTTGCCTGCTTTTGGGCGTGGCCGTCTTTCGGACGGTGGAGTTCGTCAGCTCGCTGATACTCGATAACCTCACAAACTGCGAAAACAGGTCAGATCCGCAATGCCGCGACGCGGCCAACGAGCATCCGTTTCACAACGAAAGACGGTAAGGTTGACTCCACACGGGATCGCCTGACGACGCATCTGTGTCTTTCGTTCGTTAATTGTGCGTTTGTGCGTGTCGATCCTGACAGAACTACCACAGAACGAACCGACCCACTGAAATGAAAAGATCAGCCGATCTTCCGGCTGACCCTTCCCCAAAAAATTGAATTCGGCCTCAACGACTCCTGCCATCAATGCGAAAGCTGGATGGTGATCGCCGGAACCGCATTGCCGACCTTGCGTTCAAACTTTGATAGGCAGATGACAAGCTCACGAAGAACGCCCCAGTCTGCCATATCGGCTGCCTTGAGTGCGGGCCCGATCTTCTTCATGAACTCATGGCCGGGGTTATCGCCCGGGTAGAATTTGTATTCGCCGTTGTCGCCAGTATCGGGCCAGAGAAGGTGCGACTCGCGGGCAGAAACGAATATCCAGCCTTCGCGTGCCTTGGGCTTCATCGCCAAGAACGAAACGGCGTTATTCAGCAGATGCAGGAACTGCATCGTCGCCATTGCCTGCATCGCGTCAATGATGCCGGCCGAGGGTTGTGCGATGTCGATACCTGTAGTAATGACGCCGGCCTTGGTCGGTTCCATAGCCTGGAGTTTGCCCATGATCTCGACGACCTTGAAATCGCTGTCGTCCAGACAATCGTCCTTGGCATAATGAAAGTTATTTGTTCCTGCCGCAAAAATACTGAATCCCATCGTTGTCCTCCGTAAGAATTGGTCAGGAGAATGACGGCCTGGAGACAGGGCTTTTGCAGAACCGAAATGCTCAGATAGTGAATTCGGCGATGACAGGAGCGTGGTCGCTCGGCTTTTCAAGGTCGCGGGTCGAGCGGTCGATCACACAGTTAGTGCATTTTGCCGCAAGTGCGGGCGAGGTCCAGACGTAGTCGATGCGCAGCCCGCGGTTCCGCTGCCACGCACCCTCGCGGTAGTTCCACCAAGAGAACTCCTGAGCGTCGCCGTTGATCTTCCGAAAAGTATCGACAAAGCCCCACTGTTTTACGTGGTACATCGCGGCTCGTTCGGGCTTGGTGAAGTGAAGCTTCCCTTCCCATTGTTGGACGCTCCAGACGTCTAGGTCTTCCATCGCGACGTTGAAATCGCCGCAGAGGAGGACATTATTTTCGGTCGAGCAGGTATCGTCGAAAAACCTCCGGAGCCGCTGGAGCCAATCGAGCTTGAAGGTGAACTTGTCCGTCCAAAGCTCGGTGCCGTTCGGGATGTATGTATTGACAATGCGGACGCCATTGACGGTCCCGGCGATCAAGCGCTTTGGCGATTCGTCATTGTCATCAGGAAACCCCTTTACGACGTCCGCGATCTCGTGTTTTGAAAGGATCGCGACGCCGTTGTAAGACTTCTGGCCAAAGAACTCGGCCTTGTAGCCCGCCGAGGTTATCGCCTCGAGCGGAAAATTTTCATCAACGCACTTCGTTTCCTGCAGGCAAACAACGTCCGGCCCGGCCCGCTCAAGCCAGTCAAGCAGATGCTCCATCCGCGCGTTTATCGAATTAACGTTCCAGGTCGCGATCTTCATTTCTTTACTTTTACCACAGAGAACACAAAGAACACAGAGATCGGCCCTCTCGCGTCTTATCGCGAATTTCTTTCCCAGAAGATGCCCTCGGTGAGGCCTTGAATGGATGTGTCGGTTTCGGCGAGCTTAAGGCGTTTGGCGGCGAGGAGGCAATACTCTTCGTCAGATTCGATGGCGGTGAAATGCCGGCCGAGCTTTCGGGCGACGACCGCCGTCGTGCCGCTCCCGGCAAAGGGATCGAGGACGCTATCGCCCTCATTGGTCGAGGCAAGGATGATCTTGGCAAGGAGTTTTTCGGGCTTCTGCGTCGGGTGATCGGTGTTCTCGGGCATCGACCAGAAGGGCACGGTAATATCCGTCCAGATGTTCGAAGGGTGCGTGTCGCGGAAGTTTCCGTCCCGCGATTCGGTCCAATCTTTCGGCCGGCCGTTTTCCTTGTAGGGGGCGAGCACTCGCCGCCGTTGTTTCACAGCATCGACGTTGAATGTGAATTTGTCCGAGACGGTGAAGAACCAGATGTCCTCGGCGGCGTTCTTCCAGTTCGCCTTGGCCCCGCGGCCCTTTTCCCGTTCCCAAGTGATACGGTTGCGGAGCTTGAAATGCCGCGAACCGGCCCGCTGTATCGCCGCAGAACTTCGCCAATCGCCGCAGATATAGACGGTTGCCGTTGATTTGAGAAGCGGCAAACACATCTGCAGCCACGAGTCGAGCCACGCTTCATAATCGTCGGAAGATCTGGCACTGAATCCTTCCTTTCGGAACTTCTTCGTCAGATTGTATGGTGGGTCGGCAAATAGCAGATCAAAGCTCTCGGCCGGAAGCGTCGGCAAAACCTCGAAGGCATCTCCATTGATCAATCGATCGTTCTGAGACTCTTGCCCGAGCCGATCCAATGCGCGTCGCAGGCCCGGCCTTTCATCATCGCTGAGCGTGATGGTCCGGTTTCTTGGGGCTGGGTCACGTTTCGGCATCTATTTCTTTATTGGCGGCAAGAAGTTTTGTCCCGTAACGACGCTTTTTCCGGTCTTGCTTTCAAGCTCTCGCCGGGCCTGCATGGCGATCCGCCCGCCTTTCTTCGAGGCATCCTTGTTCTCGTCCATCCCCGTTGCGTTCATCGTTTCCGCGATCTGCCGTGTTGAGAGCTCGGCAAGTGCGGTGAAGATCAACTCCGCTTCGCTCATGTGGTCACGAAGATTCTGGTTCTTGAGTCCCTTGAGTTTCTTGTGTTCCTTCACCGTTACCTCGGCCCATTCGGTGTGGATGATGTTGGTCAGGATCGCAAATTCCTCGCCTTCCTTTATCTCGTGCTCCTTCCAATAATCGGTCAGCTTGTTGCGGGTCTCCTGGCCCATCATCCGCTGCTCGATCCACTTTTCGCTGCGGCCGTGTTTTCGCCAGTTCTCGCGCGCACGGTTAAGCGATCGCTCCGGGTCGGCGATCTCCTGCATTCGTTCGTATCCAACCTTTGCAAGCCAAAGCTTGATCGGTTCGGCTTTTGGGCTCGGAACGGACTGGATCAAGCGAAGAAGTGTTTCGGGATCAGCGGCATCGGTCTTATATTTCTTGCCGTCCGAGGCTTCCATTTTCAGTTGGTTACAATTTGTAACCACCTGACTTCCTTCCTTCGCTAGTCGGTTTTTTAGGACTTTCCAGTAATTTTGGGCTGCTTTGTGGTCAGGTTGCTGTGTAAGCACGCGGATGATATCGACGACCGAAAAGTACCATGTTTCGGTATCCTCGTCGTAGATTCGGCGGATCTTGAAGCCTTCAAAAATTGCGAGTTCTTGTTTCATAAAAGCAACGGGATATTAGAGGTGCCTCTACGATACTTCAACCATTGTTTGCGGTGCAAATCGGGCGGGCGACGGCTCCTTGACCCTTGTTTCCGGCGCGTGATACCCTTAACTCTTTTGAGCACAAGGACGCGATTTTGTCCTGTAATTTAATAGTTCGTTTTAATACTTAATATGTTGACGCTGGCACTAGCCGGGATCCAGCTTTTTCCGGACGGCACTCTTTTCATCCACATCGCGCTCATACTCGTGATGATATGGGCGCTCAACCGCACGTTTTTCAAGCCCATTAACGAGGTCATTGCCAAGCGCTCGCGCCAAAAGGCCGGCCGCGGCGGCGAGGCCGACGATATCCTGCGCGATGTTGAAGAAAAGAATAAGCAGTACGACAAGAAGCTGCTCGAGGCCCGCACGAAGAGCTACGAGATGATCGAGCAGGAGCGTGAAGCGGCAGTTGCCGCCCGCCAGGCCGCGATCGACAAGGCCAAGGCGGAAGCGTCCGCCTATCTTGCTCAGGAGCATGCCGACCTTGAGAAAGAGCGTGCCGAAGCGAAGGTGAAGGTCGCCCTTGATGCTCACAAGATGGCGGAACAGATCACGGGGACGATCCTGAAGGGATAGTATGTTTTCCTTTTTACTCACAGGTTTATTGCTTTTTGCGGGCGGCGGCGGCACGGGTGCCTCGCCCGAGTGGTGGGATAAGTACATCAATTTTCCCGGGTTTGAGATCTGGCGTTTTGTCAATCTCGCGATCTTCGTCGGCGTTCTGATCTATATCCTCAAGAAGCCGCTTTCGGAGGCCTTCAAGGCACGCCGCGAGATCATTCGGGCCGAGCTGATCAAGGCCGAAGAGGCCAAAAAGGCCGCACTCGCGAAGCTGACCGAGGTTGAAACAAAGCTTGCCGGTGCCGATGCCGAGATCGACCAGATCAATCGCGAGGCAAAGAATGACGTTGAGGTAGAGAAGGCGAGGCTGATGGCGCAGGCAGAAGCTGAGGCCAAAAAGCTTAAGCAGCAGGCCGAGAACGAATCCGTTCGTGTGCATCAGGTCGCTCAGCTTGAGCTTCGTCGCTTTGCCGCAGAAGAAAGCCTCCGCGTCGCTGAAGAAAAACTTCGCGAACGTGTAACGCCGGAGACCGACAACCGGCTCGTTAAAGAAGGAATTGCCGCGATCGGAGGTTTGAACTGAGATGAGTGTTGAAACAGTTGCACGCCGCTACGCGACAGCCCTTGCTGATGTGGTCGAAAAGACCGGCGAGGCCGATTCGGTCCGCACGGAGCTGAAGACGTGGGAAGCGATGATCGCCTCGAACGCCGATCTGGCAAATGCCTTCGGCAACCCGGCAATCGCCCACCTGAAAAAAGAGGCCGTGCTCGAAAAGCTGATCGAGAAGGCCGGTTCCTCGCGGACGACCTCAAATTTTCTCCGTGTTCTATTGCGGAACGGCCGTCTCACCGAGCTTGCCGAGGTCGGAACGAAGTTCGACTCGGTCATCGAGGAGCGCCGCGGCATCGTTCACGGGACTATTTCCTCTGCCCACGACCTTTCGGAAGCCGAGAAAGCGGAGCTAAAAGCAGCTCTCGAAAAGGTGACTGGGAAGACGGTTAATCTAACATTCAGCAATGATACGGATCTGATCGGCGGCGTCGTTGCCCGGATCGGCTCCACGGTTTATGACAGCTCGGTTAAGACCCAGCTTGCGACTTTAAGAGAAAGACTTTTAGAAAGGTAGGCATTCTCCGGCCCGGGCCGTAAAGCCCGAGGGTTGGAAATATAATTCATATGGAAGCGATTAAAGCTAACGAGATCAGTGAGATCATTCGTGCCCAGATCGAAGATTTCGATGCAAGCATGAAGGTTGACGAGGTCGGGTCGGTTATCAAGGTCGGCGACGGTATTGCCGAGATCTACGGCCTTGAAAAGGTAATGGCCGGCGAACTTCTCGAATTTGACCACGGTGTCCGCGGCCTTGCCCTCAACCTCGAGGAAGACAAGGTCGGCTGCGTGCTCTTCGGCGATTTCCAGAAGATCAAAGAAGGCGACGAAGCCAAGCGCACCAAGCGCATCATGAGTGTGCCGGTCGGCGATGCGATGATCGGCCGCGTGGTCGATGCACTTGGCAACGCCATTGACGGCAAGGGCGAGATCTTAACGGATCAGTTCTATCCGGTCGAGAGTATCGCTCCGGGCATTATCGACCGCCAGCCGGTGAAAGAGCCGCTCCAAACGGGCCTCAAGGCGATCGACGCGATGGTGCCGATCGGCCGCGGACAGCGTGAGCTGATCATCGGCGACCGCCAGACGGGCAAGACCGCCGTCGCGATCGATACGATCATCAACCAGAAGGGCAAGGACGTTATCTGTATCTACGTCGCCATTGGCCAAAAGGCCTCGACCGTTGCCCAGGTACGCCAGAAGCTTGAAGAATATGGTGCGATGGACTACACCATCATCGTCAACGCTTCGGCTTCGGACCCGGCAGCTATGCAGTTCCTCGCTCCTTATTCGGGATGCGCGATGGGCGAATACTTCCGCGACAATGGCCGCCACGCCCTGACGATCTACGACGATCTTTCGAAGCAGGCCGCGGCTTATCGCGAGATCTCGCTTCTGCTCCGCCGGCCGCCGGGCCGCGAGGCATATCCCGGAGACGTTTTCTATCTACACAGCCGCCTACTCGAGCGTGCGGCAAAGATGTCCGATGCCCGCGGCGGCGGTTCGCTCACGAGCTTGCCGATCATCGAAACGCAGGCTGGCGATATCTCGGCTTATATTCCGACGAACGTGATCTCGATCACCGACGGACAGATCTTCCTTGAATCCGACCTCTTTAACTCGGGCGTCCGGCCGGCGATCAACGTCGGTAACTCGGTTTCCCGCGTCGGCGGTTCGGCACAGATCAAGGCGATGAAGGCCGTTGCCGGTACGCTCCGCATCGACCTCGCTCAGTTTCGCGAACTTGCGGCATTTGCCCAGTTCGGTTCGGACCTTGATAAATCGACGCAGGCGCAACTTGAACGCGGCAAGCGGCTGACCGAGATCCTCAAGCAGGGCCAGTATCAGCCGATGGAAGTCGAAGACCAGGTCATCACCATCTGGACGGTGACGAACGGCTTTGCCGACGACATCGCGGTCGAGGACCTGAAGGCTTTCGAGAACGAGCTGCTTGCATATATGAAGAACACGCAGCCGGGTGTGATGAACGGCCTCCGGGAAAAGAAGAACCTCGACGATGCTCTGAAAGCCGAGCTTAAGGAAGCGGTCGAGGACTTCAAGGCGACCCGCTGGGGCAAGGGAGAAGCCGGAGCGGCAGTAGCTTAATTGTAAGTGACGAGTGTTGAGTGACGAGGGAAGGGCAGAAGGCGTGTAGTCTTCCGGGCTCGACCGGTCGATAGACTTGATGGCTACCTGAACGCTTTTGAGACTCGTCCCTCGTCACTAAAAACTGATTTATGGCAAGTCTTTTGGACATGCGCCGGCGGATCAAGTCGGTAAAGAACACGCAGCAGATCACCAAGGCGATGAAGATGGTGGCGGCGGCAAAGCTGAAGCGGGCGCAGGACCGCGTTATCGCCGCACGCCCTTTCGCGAAGAAGATGTCCGAGGTTCTCGGCGGCCTCAGCGCGCGGGTTTCGGACGATTTCTCGCACCCGCTCCTTACCGAACGCGGCGACGAGAATTACCTGATCGTTCTGGTCACCGCCGATAAGGGCCTGGCCGGTGCCTTCAACGCGAACGTCATCAAGGCGGCTCAGGCATTCATCGCGGACAACCCGGGAAAGAAGTTCCGAATGATGGCGGTCGGCCGCAAGGGCCGCGACTTTTTCAAGCGGCGGGAGATCGACCTGACGGAAGAATATGTCGGCATCACCGGCACGGGAACGGTTCGTTATTCTGATGCGGCCGAGATCGGGCAGAACGTGATCAAGACCTTCACCGAGGACGAAACGATCGACAAGGTCTTTCTCATCTTCACGGAGTTCAAGACCGTTCTTTCGCAAAAGCCGATCGTCGAGCAGCTTTTGCCGATCCCGAAGATCGCTTCGGAAGGCGCGAGCGAAGAAGCGGCACAGGCCGAATACATTTACGAACAGCCGCCGGCCGAGATCTTCGGAAAGCTGCTGCCCAAGCAGGTCGAAACGCAGATCTACCGCTCTATGCTCGAATCCGTCGCCTCCGAACAGGGCTCGCGGATGACAGCGATGGATTCGGCTTCAAAGAACGCCGGCGAACTAATCGATACGCTAACGCTCAACATGAACCGCATCCGCCAGGCGGCGATCACCAAAGAGATCATCGAGGTCGTCTCCGGCGCCGCGGCACTCTAATACAGACCAAATGTGGGTCAGAACGGCTGTCTTTCGGGGCAGCTGTTCTTTTTTGGTTATGTGATGTTTGCGTCGATCCCGGTCGTTTCCAACTCTGGGATATTCCTCCGCAGTGCGCCGGCCTATTCGACAAGAACACCGAACGGTCCAACTCGACCTGCGACGCCTTTGCCGGAGCAAAAAGAAAATCATTGAACTCAGCGCGGATTTCGAATATCCTAACGGTGCTTTTCGCATTTTCGTTACTCAAAAAAACACGGAGGACCCTATGTTTCTAGGAATCGGCGCTTTGTTGATGTTGATCTGCGTGATTTGGTTTGTAGTACTCAGTGTACAAACGGGTGCAAGCACGGGTGAAAAGGTGATCTGGGCCATAGTCAATCTGCTATTTCAGCCTTTGGCCGGTATCATCTTCTTTTTCGTGAAGAAGCAGGGGCTTATCCCAATGATACTTGGCATCATCGGCGTGGTCTTTTACGGCTACGGTTTTACGACCTCGATGGGCGAGATCATGAGCACGATGCCATAGGATGAGTTTTTCGCATAAGTTCTCTTACAGGTGGCGCGAGCGGTTCTTCCGCTACGCGCCGCTTTTTGTTTGGCTCGGTGTCATCGCCTGGCTCTCATCGGATTCGGGTTCGATGAGCGAGACCTCGCGGTTCGTCCGCCCCGTCCTGCGTTTTCTTTTCCCGGATGCGAGCGAGGAGACGATCCTGACTCTCCACGGGCTTGTCCGGAAATCGGCCCATGTTTTTGTTTATTCGGTGCTCGCTTTCCTCGCCGCCCGAGCTTTCCTCAAGACTTCGGTCGCAGGCATTCGGAGCCATTGGGCCGCGGCGGCGATCGGAATTGTTTTCCTCGTCGCCTCGCTCGATGAACTGAACCAAAGCTTTTCGGGCGGAACCCGGACGGGCTCGATCTGGGATGTGGCGCTGGACACAGTAAGCGGAGCCGCAGCCATCGGGGCAATCTATCTTCTGCTCAACCGCCCGTTCGTGAGGAAACTCCTCGGCACGGGCTGAACCGGCGAGACCGCCCATGGGCGGGAAGCGGCCATTCATCAGCGGTTCCGGACCGAAAAGCTTCCAATTGGCCGAACTTTGTGGCATCATCTGACGTTAGAAATAGCATAAGGAGAGGTCTGAATGAGCATAGTTGACAAGGTTAAGGAAGCTGCGATGAATCAGTTCATCGAGGTCATCGAGTGGCTTGATTCTTCGCAGGATACGCTGGTTTATCGGTTCCCGGTCTACGGCCAAGAGATCAAGAACGGTGCCCAGCTTATCGTCCGCGAATCGCAGGCGGCCGTTTTTGTTTTCGAGGGCCAGGTGGCGGATGTTTTCACACCGGGCCGCTATACCATTGACGGCGGCAACACGCCGATCCTTTCGAAGCTCGGCGCCTGGAAATACGGCTTCAATTCGCCGATGAAGTCCGAGGTCTATTTCGTCAATACGAAGCAGTTCACGGATATGAAATGGGGCACCTCGAACCCGATAATGCTCCGCGATGCAGACTTCGGCATCGTTCGGCTGCGTGCATTTGGCGCCTACAGCCTTCGCGTCGCCGACCCGGCCGGCTTTATCAAGGAGATCGCCGGGACAAACGCTCATTTTCAGACCGAAGATATCGACGGCCAGCTCAAGCGGGCGATCGTTTCTGAGTTTTCGGACGCCATCGGCGAGATGAAGATCCCGGCGCTCGACCTTGCGGCGCAGTACAAAGAACTCGGCGAGGCTATCCGCGGAAAGATAAATGCCGACTTTTCGTCCTACGGGCTTGAGGTAACGAAATTCTACATCGAGAACATTTCGCTTCCGCCTGAGGTCGAAGCTGCGATGGACAAGCGTGCCTCGATGGGAGCGCTCGGCGACGCGCAAAAATATATGCAGTTTCAGGCGGCTGATGCCCTTCGCGATGCGGCCCAGAATGAAGGCGGCGGAGCAGGCCTGGGTGCCGGTCTCGGAGCCGGATTTGCGGTCGGCGGCCAGATGGCGAATGCCTTCGGCGCAGGCCAGCCCGGTGGCCAGCAAATGGGCGGAGGCGGTGCGGCGGCAACCGTTGCTTGCCCGGCCTGCGGCAAGCAGAACGCGGCGGGTGCCAAGTTCTGTGCCGATTGCGGCGGCAAGATGGAGATCGCCCAGGTGCCCTGCATAAAGTGCGGTGCAAAGCTCCGCGAGGGTGCGAAGTTCTGCTCGGAGTGCGGCTCTTCGCAAGAGAAAGCGAAGTGCACCGGCTGCCAGGCCGAGCTTTCGGCGGGTGCGAAGTTCTGCCCCGAGTGCGGGACCAAAACACCCGAAGCTGCATAGGGTTGCACCCGAATTGCAGTAGACTTTACCGTCCTCCGCGTTTTGTCCCGAAACGAAACGCGGAGGACGCTTAGCGTTCGGCCGCGAATGCGCGAAGATATAGAAGTTTTCAGGAGCGAAAAATGCCAATAAGCCCAGAATTGCTAGAGATACTCCGCTGCCCAAAGTGCAAGGCGGAGGTGAA
>JAHBSG010000024.1 GCA_019639235.1 Acidobacteriota bacterium
GTTTGGTCATAGTGGCTCCTTGGCAACCGGCGAACATTTCCTAATTATTGCCCGGTCAAAAGTAAGCAATTCATTTTGCCTCAGAGTGGCCTCCGCGACCGAATAGCAATCTGCGAATGAAAGGCTCTTGTGCGCAACGTAGAGGTCAAACGTCTCTTCTATCAATCTCTCGTTAAAGTTCAGTGTTTCTATCTCGAACAGTATCTCCATTGATCTTTTGATGAAGAACCGGTCAAGTTTGTAAACCTTTTCAAGAACGAAGACACACTCCGAAATGACCACGTCGGTCAGATAGCATTTGTGTCGATCGAGAAACTCAGCCCCTCGGTTTGCTTGTTCAGGGACATCGTTGAGGATCATGCGGAGAACGACGTTTGCGTCCAGGCTAGTGGCAGTCATTTTTCGCGGCCCTCTTTAGCAGCAATGTCCCTAAGCTCTCGCGCGGTCAAACCCTTTAGCTTCTTTGGCAAGGTAACGTTCTTCAGAAGTTCGTCCCGACGTGCCTGGAACTCAGCTGCCGAGATCCCGGCATCCATCTCTACGTTGTTATTAGTGTTTACAAACAACCGAACCTTTTGGCCGGGCCGCAGACCAAGAGCTTTTCGGATCGGTGCGGCGATCGTAATGGTGCCTTTGCTCGTTATGGTGGTGTCGTACTTCATGTATTACATTCTATAATATGTATTACATCTTGTCGATTTCTTCCGTGTCGGTAAATTCTTCCGGTGCGGGCTCGTCCACAAAGTTATCCAGACTATGGACGAATTTTTCCAATTCGTTCTTCCAGGTCTTTGCCCTCTCGCTGCCTTTCGTCCCTTTGCGGGAAAAATAAAGGCCATCGATCTGACCTTCAACGCCGCAGCCGTAACTTTTCTCCATCGGAAGGGTGTTTAGATCATCGATTCCACCGAAGTCGATCGACAGCCTTTTTCCATCCCGTTCGATTTCCCATGTCCCGGAGATATAAAGATGCCGGCTCGGCAATTCGTTTACAATTCGCCAACCCCTCCGCTCTAACGCGTTTCTCAGGTCTCTAAGGTGCCACTCGGCCATTTCCCGAGAATATCCTCCGTGCTCGTATTTTCAAAGCTACGCAAAACATCGAGAGTTGTGCGAAAATTAGAAATACTACAGCCGTCTGATCTGCAGATCTTGTTCGCAATTTCGGAGTTGTAAAAAGGAAAATATTGTGAGCTTCACATTTATCGACATGGGTTCGGAGAACTACGAGTTCACCGCCAACGTATGGAATTGGAAAGCGGCTCTTGAGGTCATCAAGAGCCTTGATGTCTTGAGCGAGGCCATGGTCCGCCAGATGGGTTACAACGCCCTCGGCATCAAGGTCGATAGAGAGGAGGCACATATTCTAGGCGAGCGAATTCGCGACCGGATATTGCCGCAGCTTGCCCCGAACAAGCGGATGTTCGCCGATCTCTCTGTAACGGACGAGCCCGATGACGGCACTATCTACCGCGATGAGGATGAGCAATGGCGAAACTACAGCGTCGGGCATGACTGGCTAAAGGATTTTTCCGATTTCTGCCTTCGCTCAAAAGGCTTTCAGATCTTCTAGCTTTATTTGATGGAGACCTTTAACGAGATCGTAAATGCAGTCCGGCCGATGTTCTCAAGCATCTGGTTCCAGATGGGCTCGCTTATACTTATCGCGACGGTCCATGGCTACGGGGCTGCCTGGCTCGCCGTTCGGATGCTCTTTCGGCCGCGGAAACCGTTCAAAGTCCTCGGCATCACGCTTTTTCCGCAAGGGATGATCCCGCGGCACCGCGAACGGCTTGCCAATGCGATCGGCAAGGCGGTCGGCGAGGAACTCGTTTCGCAGGAAACGATCTTGGAGGAACTCGTCGGTAAAGATTTCCTTCGGCGAAAGATCAGCGACGTCGTCGATTCTTACAGCCAGGAACTTCTCAAGGCAAATTATCCTTCGCTGATCGAATCGCTCCCTTCGAGCCTCCGCGAGCCCGTGCTTGATTCGATAACGGCACTCCAGTTCAAGGTCGCCGAACACATCGAAGACGTTCTCCGGAGTGACGAAACCCAGCGGACCATCGCCGGCTTCATCGAACGCCGAGTTGACGAAGTGCTGTCAAAGCGCGTCTCCGAGGTGATCGACGAAAAGGCGTTCGATGACATCGTCGGATTCCTCGTCGAGCGAATCAGGGCGGCTATCGCTTCAGAGGGCTTTACCGAAAAGGTCGATGAGTTCATCGGCCGCAGCGTCGATGACCTGATCGGTGCCGCGAGCCCGCTCGGTGGAATGTTCACTGAAGAAGCGGTCGGGCTTTTGAAGGAAAAGGCCGGCGAGCAGATATCACCGATCGCCCATCATCTTTCCGAGATCGCCGCCGCCGAACGGACACGCAACCAGATCGCCGCTCTCGTCAAAAAAGAGGTCCACAACTACTACGAGAATCTTCCTTTCTTTAAGAAGATCTTCGTCTCGCGGGAGAATCTGCTCAATGAGGTCGATGACCTTGTCAATGAAAGCCTGCCGAAGCGGATCGAAGAGACTCTGAAAGGCGATGTCTTTGCCGGAGAGGCCAAGTCCTTTATCGATACAAGCATCGACGGTGCACTCTCAAAACCGCTCGGAGAACTCATCGGGACCATTCAACCTTCACAACTTGAGAGCGTAAAACGGCAGATTACCGCGTCCGTCCTCGGACTTCTCCGCGGCGATGCTTTGAATTCGCAAATAGAACGCTACGTCCGCGAAACGCTCTCACGCTTCCGCCCGCACAGCCTTGATTCGATCATGCGGACGCTCAACCCCGAATCTGAGGCTAAACTCAAGCGGATGCTGACCAACGGCATGATGAGCGTCATTTCCCGGCCGGATACCTCGCGGATCATCAACGAAATGCTCTCAAGCAAGATCGAGGGCCTGCTCTCGGCCCCTATCGGTAAACTCTCAGACCATATCTCCGAAGAAAAACTCCTTGCCGCCGGCGATACGCTGACGGAAACCATCATCACCGCCATCCGCGAAAAACTCCCCGAGGCCGTTCGCGAGTTTGATGTCGGTGGCGTGGTCCGGCAAAAGATAATGAACTACCCGGCCGAAAAGCTTGAGGAACTCGTTCTATCTGTTGCAAAAGAACACCTTAGGACCATCGAGCTGTTCGGGGCCCTGTTCGGGCTGATCATCGGTATCGGCCAGGCGATCCAGTTCTATTTCTATTCAAAGTAATTTCCTCAATTTTATTGCAAGAAACTTCCGGCGGCCCGTTCTTAGGGACGCGGTTTGAAATTCATCATCTCTCCGGGGCTCGAAGGTGCTGTTGTTTTGCACCAGGAATGCCCGTGAAAGGCGGAAAGATGATCGGAGGACGCACCGCAATGGCGAATCATTTTCGCCGGGCCGGCCGGGGCCTCTCCGGAGAGATAGAAGCCGCAAGAAGCGGCAAGGTTTAGACAGGAGATCTAAAGAAATGAGAAGACCTATGTTTTTGGCAGCGTTTGTTGCCGCAATGAGTTTTGTGATCGGAGCCTGCGGAGGCGGAGCGACGAACACCACCACGACCACGCCGAACTCGGCAACCCCAAGCCCGACCGCGGCCCCGACATCGAGCCCGGTCGCTTCACCGAGCGCCTCGCCGACTAATGGCAACACCAACAAACCGGACGACAAGGCAAAGGCCGATTCCGACGACAAGAAAGAAGCCGACAAGGCCGATGACAAGTCGAAAGAAACCAAGCCGGCCGCATCACCGGCGAGCAAGTAGAATTGTCTCCCTGGCAAACAGAAAAGCGGGCCGTAAAAAGCCCGCTTCTTTGTTTGCAGATCCTACAATTCTGGATTGCATTACTACCGGATTCATTTTAATATTGCGTAAATCAAAAAGACGGAGAAATTCACGAATACAAAACGCGAAATTCCTCCGTCTCACCATCGAGAGTTCTTTACAAACGAACAACTCGACTACTTCGGCACGCTGCATCTATGAGGGATAAGCGTGCCGAAATCTTTGTGATCATATCCTCAGCGGCATTACGATGTACTTATAGTTGTATGCCGAGTCGCCGGCGATCCTCATTTGAGTTGCGGCGTTCGAATCCTTGAACTCGAACGAGATCCTGGTCGGCGACTTCGCCTCGCGTGCAGGAGCTGCCGCAGAGCCTTCGCCATTGCCGGAGGCCGCATCGGTCTCATCCTCGACCGCGGCATCGGCGGTTCCAACCAAAGCCCCGACGGTATTCAGGTATTCCTGCAGATAAACGTGATTGAACCCGATCGTACATTCCTCGCCTGAGTAATCCGCCGGCACGACCTCATGGCCCTCGCCTTCCTCGCTTGATTGGGCAACGATCTCGATCTCGCCATGGCGGACGATGAGGCGAACCGAGCGGTTCCGTTCATCAGCCATCAAAGCAATGCGGCGGACCGCCGAACGCATTTCGCCGAGTTCGAATGTGGCCGTTTTGTCGTTGTCCTTCGGCATCACCATTTCGTAATTCGGGAAGTTGCCCGAAAGCTTTCTGGTGATCAGCAGCCTTCCGCCGGTCTCGAAATAGATGTGGTTCTGGTCCTCGCCAAACTGAACGTCGCCGCCGGCATCGCGCGATATCTTGACCAGCTCGAGCAAGGCCTTCTTCGGGATAAGAACATCCATTTTTGAATCAGCACCAGTCTCGATCGCCCGTTCGATATAGGCAAGCCGATGGCCGTCGGTCGTGACCATTTTGACGATGCCGTCGCCGTAAATGAACTTGGCACCAGAAAGCGTAAAGCGGCTTTGTTCGCTAGTGATCGCAAAGGCGGTGCTTTGGACAAAATACTGAAAAACATCGGCCGGTAGAGAAAGCGGTGCCGATTTGAAGATCGGGATCTCGGGATACTGCTCGCGGTTAACGCCCGCCAGGCGGAAGTTTGCCCGCCCGGCCTTCATTTGCACCCATTCGTTCTCTTCCTTTTTGAAGTGAACGTCGCCGTCGGACATCGTCCGGACCAGATCAAAAAGCTTTCGTGCCTGAACACAGATCGCACCCGGCGTCTTTATCGTCGCCTCGGCATCGCAGCGGATCGTGACGTCAAGGTCCGTTCCGACGATGCGGATCGAACCTTCGCCGAGCGATTCGATCAAAATATTTGAAAGAACCGGAATGGTGTTCTTGCGCTCGACCACACCCTGGATGTATCCGAGCTCTTCTTTCAGAACGCTTTGCTTGATTGAAAATTCCATAACTCGATCCTCGAACTTTTTATTGTGTTTTGGAGATTATAATCTACCCGCCTTTAACTGCCCATTGCCGCCGCGGCGTTTAACTCCTGCTTTTCAAAATATTCTATTTTATTTATCTCCAGTAGTATTAGTATTGCCTGTGAATATGTTGAAAAGCGGTTAAAGTCCCTATTTTTACTGGCCTTTTTCCTCTGCGGAAAAGTGTGGAAAACTTGTGGAAAAATTCCTTATGGCGTGGAAAACGCCCGACCTGTCAGTTTTTTCAACCGAGTCCACAGGCTGCCCTGAAGCTTCGCTGTGCAAAAGTGGAAAATCTTTCTCAAGTGCTGCAAATAAAAGACTTACTGATACAACATCGCGAAACTTCATGTGGATATCTTCCGTTTTATTCACCGCCTTGTCCTCCGCTAACTAGTTGCAAAGATTATCGATAAAGCCGCTGACCGTCTTGTGGAAATCGCGATTCTCTTTGGTCATCGTGTCGATCTTCTCAAATGAGTGCATCACTGTCGTATGGTGCTTGCCGCCAAACTCGCGGCCGATCTCCGGATAGCTGTGTTTGGTCAGCCGTTTGCAGAGATACATTGCCACCTGCCGCGGAAATGAGATCGCCCGGCTGTTGTTCTTCGACTTCATCTCATCGACCGAAAGCTTGTAGTGCGAGGCAACGATGCGGGCTATCCGCTCCATTGTTAGCCCCTCGGGCCGCTCGCTGTCGATTATGTTCTTGAGGGCGTCCTGGGCCAGCATCTTCGTTATCGGCACGCCGCGGAGCGAAGATATGGCCACCAGGCGAACCAGAGAGCCTTCAAGCTCGCGGACGTTGCTGCGGATCTTGCTTGCAATGAAAATCGCGATCTCGTCATCGAGGTCGAAGCCGTCCATGTCCGCCTTGCGCTTGAGGATCGCGACTTTTGTCTCGAGGTCCGGCGGTTCGATATCGGCGATCAAGCCCCACTCAAAACGCGAATGCAGCCTTTCCTCGAGCGTCGGGATATCACGCGGCGGGCAGTCGCTCGAGATAACGATCTGTTTTTGGTCGTTATGAAGCGTGTTGAATGTATGAAAGAACTCTTCCTGCGTCCGCTCCTTTCCAGCAAAGAACTGCACGTCGTCCATCAGCAACACGTCGATCGATCGGTACTTCTCACGGAAAGCGTGCGTTTTGTCGTAGCGGATGGCATTGATCAGCTCGTTCATGAACTTTTCGCTCGTGATGTAAGCGACCCGCATGTGGCGGTTGTTCTGCTTGATCGAGTGGCCGATCGCATGCATCAGGTGCGTTTTTCCGAGGCCGGTACCGCCGTAAATGAAGAGCGGGTTGTATGCCTTACCTGGCGTTTCCGCAACCGAGAGCGACGCGGCGTGTGCAAACTGGTTGCTTGAGCCGACAACGAACTTGTCAAAGGTGTACTTGGGGTTAAGCGAGTTCTCGACCGGTTCGATATCGACGAAATTGGTCGTCGAACGTGCCGTCGTCGAACGAGGCGAGCGTTCAAGCTCGAGGATCGCACCGGCTATTTGTTCTTCGGTCGCTGTTTCCGGTTCTGCATCGTCATCACCGCCTTCGGAGGCGGCGGGCTTAACTGACCAC
The DNA here is from genome assembly GCA_019639235.1 of Acidobacteriota bacterium. Classification (GTDB taxonomy): domain Bacteria; phylum Acidobacteriota; class Blastocatellia; order Pyrinomonadales; family Pyrinomonadaceae; genus OLB17. Next base: position 6,796 of record JAHBSG010000024.1, read on the forward strand.
TTGATCGAATAGCCTTCCTTACCGAGCGAATTGAGGCAATGCCGCAGCAGCTCGGTGTAGTAACGGTTAACCCAATCGGCCGTAACGTCGGAGGCTTCCAGTTCGACCAGTTTTGCTTCATCATCGAAGCCGAGGAATTCGATTGACCGGAACCAGGAATCAAAGATGTGGCGGTTGAGTCTTGCCTCGACCATTGCCAGTGCTTCGTTCCAAATCTCGGTTTTCGCCAAAAGATCAGACACTAAATGTGACTCCAAAAGATCGTCAAAATTCTTACCGGCACCGGCCAATGGCCGAGCCTTAAAGCAGCGGGAGAACAAAGCCGCGAAAACTCTTTCGATAAAGGACTTTTACCGAGCGGGCAAGAGCTTCGCTAAAGCCGTTTCCAAAGATTTTCCACAAAGTTTTCCACAGGACTGTGGAAATGAAACATAAACTTAAAGTGACACTTTAAGTTATTTGTTTTCAATAAGTTACAAGGGTTATCTCGTTCGAAACGGGTGCCAGATTAACATACGGAAACGGCCATTGCAAACGAAAATCCACAGAAAATCGAGGCGGCCGATTTTTGCTTCTAAGCCCTTTTTTCTACAATGATTTGGAGCCGATCAGAGGCACCTCACGGGACGAAAAAGGGCACTGAAATGACCAAAAAAACGCAAAAAAAATTTCGATCGGCAGAAGAAACTAAGGAGTTTTCACTCGAGGAATTCTCGAAGCTGACCGAGGGTGTCATTTTCATCAGCGAGACCGATGCAGGGCTCGAACCGTTCGTAGAGTTTCACGGGGCCCAAGACCACGTTGAGAAACCAAGATCGAGCTCAGAGGATTCAGAAGAAGTTTCATTCGAAAAGTTTTTTGATCGCCTGACCGCCAGGAGGGAATGGCATACGGCCGCCGACCAGAAGCGAACTGCGGCCTATTCGAAGATCAGAAAATATCTTGAGAAACACTTGACCGATCTTCGCGTTGTTCGCAGCGGAAAGATCCGGATCGACATCGTCGTCTTCGGGAAAACGCCCGATGGATCGCTAGCCGGTTTCCGGACGCGTGCCGTTGAGACCTAATCGACCGAGTAGTTGACCGTAGCTCGGACCTCTTCTTTCCCGTTGCGGTTATCGAGGATAACGATAAAGCTTCCCGGCCCGAGCGTCAGGTTCGTTTCGGCGGCTGAGAGATTGCGGACCGCAGATTCGGCTTTGAACTCTGCCCCGGTTTCCCATTTTGGCCGGTCGTCGGATCTGATGACGAAAAGATCGACCTTGCTCTTCTCGTCCGGCGTCTCAAACGAGCCGCGGAGCCGCGTTCGTCGATTCAATTCGAATGGGAATTCCTGAGCCGTTCCGGGAGCTACAAGCACCTCGCCGCCGGCGAAGTTCCCGCTGGTGTAGGTCTTCTGAAATACCACCGGCTTTGGCGGTTCCTCGCGGTTGACGCGAATGATCTGAATGACGGCAATGAGGATGATCGCGATCACGGCGATCGTAGCGATCATGTGGGTGCGGTGTTTGAGCATAATCGCCATTGCTAAAATTTTAGGGCGAATTGCGGAAAATGAAAAAGCCCGAGATGCGGTCTTGCTCCGCGACTCGGGCCCTGGCATGGTGAAGGGAGGAACGGTCTTCACCCTACATTTGCTTTACTCTCGAAGCACCGGAAGTGTTCCTGATGATGTTTGCAGGTTCACCGGTGTAGTAGATCTTGCTTGCTCCGCTGGCATTTGCCTTCAACTCTCCCGAAACGGCGACGCTGACCTTACACGCACCGCTTGCCTCGATATCGGCATTTGCAGCCTGAAGTTCGGTCGCTTCGATCTTTGCGGCACCGCTAACGCTGACCTTGAGCTCGCTGACGTTGCCTTTGAGTTCAGCCTTTGAGGCTCCGCTCATGTCGAGTTCGAACGGGCCCGAAAGCTCGACGGCAGATACCTTTGCAACGCCTGAACTTTGGATCTTTGCGATCTTCGGGTTTGAAACGCGAACTAAGAGTGTGTTCGTCGGCCGAATGCTCTCCTTGGTCCCGATCACCAAAACTCCATCGCGGACCTCGGTGGTGATAAGCGGCAGAAGGTTGTCGTCCGCCTCGATCTCGACGCTTTGATCACGGCCCGCGACCGCCTCGACGCGGAAGATACCGCTGACCTTGATGCCTTCAAAAGCCTCGACCGAACGCTTTTCTGCGGTAACATTGCCCGAGCCGCGAACACCCTTGCCGAACGAGATGTTGATCAGATTACCGGCAGAGACCTTGCCGAACGAAAACAGATTGCCGAGAACGAGCCCGACCACTAACGCTATGATGAATATTAGAATTCCAAATTTTTTCACTTTAAAGATACCTCCAACCGCCTTGTGACATTAGGGTAACGCCCCTGAACTCGGAAAAGTTCCGCCCAAAGAAAAAAATCTTATAAGGCCGCAGAAAAAAAATCGTCCCGAGCGGAGTTCACCTTCAGCAGGGTGCAATGCTTAAATATCAATGTGAGCGAAGATCGAGAGAATCTTGCGTCGGCCGGCGGGCCGCTCGTTGCTGCCTACGCGGCGTGGGCGATTGCATTGGCCGGGCTGGTCGGTAGCCTGCTGCTGAGCGAGGTTTTCGAGTTTCCGCCGTGCGTTCTTTGTTGGTACCAGCGGATAGCCCTTTACCCTTTGGTGGTCATAATCGGCATCGGGATCGCCTATCGCGACGCGGGTTGGCGGCGGTATGCGATGGTGCTGACGGTGATCGGGCTTGCTATCGCCGCTTACCACAACCTGCTCTACTACGGCATCATCCCGGAAGAGATCACGCCCTGCACCGAAGGCGTTCCCTGCAACGCACGCCAGCTTGAGCTCTTCGGCTTTATCACCATTCCGTTGATGTCGCTCGCATCATTCGCCGTGATCCTTTTTTGTTTGGTTGTTTACCGGCCCGGATCAAAAAATAACGAATAATAATAATGACGAAAGAAGTAAGAACTTTGTTAGTTGTCGGCGGCCTGATCGTCGCCGCGGCCGTTATCGGAACATTTCTTTATAGGAGCTCGAGCGCACCGGCGTTTCAGAAGATCGACAAGGCCGAGGTCGAAGCGACGCTCATCCGGCCCGATAGCCCGACGCTTGGCCCGGCGAACGCGAAGGTGACCGTCGTCGAATTCCTCGACCCGGAATGCGAATCGTGCGCCGCGTTCTCTCCGGCGGTCAAAAAGGTGATGGGCGAGTTTCAGGGGAATGTCCGACTGGTCATCCGCTATATGCCTTTCCATAAGAATTCGCGGCTCGCGGCTGCGTATCTTGAGGCTGCCGGCGAACAGGGAAAGTATTGGGAAATGAAGGACAAGCTGTTCGTCAACCAATCGATGTGGGGTGAGATCCACGGCGGCGGGCCGCAGCCCGTTCGCCCCGAACCGAGCACGCTTTTCGACAAATGGGCCGGTGAGATCGGGCTCAACATGGATCAGCTCAAGGCCTCGGTCACCGATCCGAAACATAACCAAAAGGTTGACCGGGATTTTGCCGATGGCCGTGCGGCGGGTGTTCGCGGGACGCCGACCTTTTTTGTTAATGGCCGCCGTATGCTTCGGCTAAGCGAGCCCGAACTCCGGTCGATGGTTCAGCAGGAACTGAACCGCTAGTCCGCAAAAATTTATGTTCAAGGGGTTTTCAGCGCCGCGTCGAGTGGTCATAACGGGCTTTGGCTGCGCGACGCCGATCGGCATCGGCCGTGATGCCTTTTGGGAATCGCTCCGCGAGGGCCGAAGCGGAACTCGGACCATCAGCGGCTTTGATGCCTCGGGCTTTAAGGTCCGCGTCGCCGGTGAGGTCGAGGGGCTCGATGTCGATTCGCTCCTCTCGCCGCAGGACCGGAAGCACGTTCCGCGTACGGTGCCGCTTGCTCTAATATCTGCGACCGAGGCCCTATCGGATGCGGGCATCGACCCGGCAACGCTCGATGAAGAAGAGCAGCGAGCTTTTGGCGTCGTGATCGGGACGGGCGGCGGCGGGCTCGCCTTCACCGAACGGCAATTTGGCCACTGGTTCTCCGGCAACGAAAAAAAAGGCAGCATCTACACCATTCCTTCCTCGACGCACGGCGGGCTTTCATCCGAGCTTTCGATGCGGTTCTCGCTCCACGGCCTCTCGCATGTCATCTCGACCGGCTGCACATCCTCGACCGACGCCATCTTTTACGCCGCAGAGCACATCGCGCTCGGCCGGCAGGAACGGATGCTTGCCGGAGGTGTTGATTCGCCGATCGCTCCCGGCATCTTGCGCGGATTTGAAGTGATGACGGTCGTCACGGACAAATGGAACGAAGAACCGCAACGAGCCTCGCGGCCCTTTTCGCTGGATCGCTCGGGCATCGTCATCGCTGAAGGTTCGTGGATCTTTGTGCTTGAGGAATATGAAGCGGCGCGACGCCGCGGCGCCGAGATCTATGCCGAGGTCGCGGGCTACGGTGCGACCTGCGACGCCTATCACCGCGTACGGTTGGAGGAGAACGGCGTCGAGCCTGCGAGGGCAATGACTCTTGCTCTTGCGGATGCCGGCGTTCGCCCCGGTGAGGTTGGTTATGTGAATCTCCACGGCACGAGCACACAACTCAACGACCGTATCGAGACGCGGGCGGTCAAGATCGCACTCGGCGACCACGCATACAGCGTACCGATGTCAGCTACCAAATCACAGATCGGCCATCCGCAGGGAGCCGCCGGTGCGGCCGGGATCGCCTCAGCACTTATGACTCTCAAGACGGGCGTAGTCGCACCGACCATAAACCTCGACGAACCCGATCCCGCCTGCGACCTCAACTACACACCCAACACCGCACGCGAGCATGACGTAGATGTCGCACTTTGCAACTGCATCGGCTTTGGATCAAAGAACTCCGCTCTGGTTTTCAGGCGAGTCTAACCTCCGAACGCGCTAAGCATCCCAACCTTCGCTCGCCCGAAGTTTTTCGTGTTTTTGCCTGCCGGTAACGCGACGGCGATAGCGGAGCGGAAAACGGCTGGCGTTACGTTGACATTCGGAGGACTTATTCCGTAAAATCAAGGTTTTCACTTTCGGGTGAATTTGATGGAGAGCAATTATGCCGAAGAGAACGTTTCAACCAAACAACCGAAGACGCGCAAAGAAGCACGGGTTCCGGGCCAGAATGGCGACCAAGAACGGACGCGCGGTGCTCAAGCGCCGCAGGGCGAAAGGCCGCAAGCGGCTGGTTCCGCATCATTATTAAGCTTTGGTTTGCCGAAGGCGGCGCGGATAGCAAAGCGCGCCGATTTTCTTCGGGTTTACCAGCAAGGTGTGTGTATAGAAGGCCGTTTTATGACGGTTTTCTTTTTGCCTTCGGGACGCGAATTTCATCGCGTTGGCATCACGGCGACGAAAAAAGCCATCGGCAAGGCACATGACCGTAACCGGGCGAAGAGGCTTTTGCGTGAATGCTTTCGCCTTAGCCGACGGGAGCTTTATGCGATCGAACCGAAATGCGACTGGGTATTGAATGCCCGCCGGAGCATTTCATATGCAAAGCTCGAAAAGCCGCTGGCGGAGTTTCGCGAGATATTAAAAAAGGCCGGAGCGAAAATGTGAAGTTGCCAATTGGCAATGCACAATTGAGGGCATCGCGGGATGAAATTTTTGGTGCTCGACATCCTTAGAGTTTATAAGGCGGCGGTTTCGCCGTTCCTTCCGCCGGCGTGCAGATTTGAGCCGACGTGTTCGGAATATGCAAGGCAGGCGGTCGAGAAATACGGTGCGCTGAAGGGAACCTGGATGGGCATGAAGCGTATCCTTAGGTGCCAGCCTTTCTGCAGGGGCGGGCACGACCCGGTGCAGTAAAGCGTTCGAAGGTTTGTAAGATGGATAATTCGGATAATCAGGGTCAATTCCGGCTTTTTGCCGCCGTCATTCTCTCGATGTTGATCCTCGGGGTCTGGTCGTATCTCAATCCGCCGGCCGCGCCACCCGAACCCGCTCAAACGGAAACCGCCGCCAATCAGCAGGCCACGCCGCAGCCGACCGAGTCGCCTGCAGCACCGGCCGCGACGCCTGCTCCGGTCGTGGATGAGGCTCCGAACCGGCAGATCGTGGTCAAGTCGCCGCTCTATCAGGTAACGCTCGATAGCCGCGGAGCGGTTGCTTCAAGCTGGATACTTTTAAAGAACAAGGTAAATGGCCGCGAGACGCCGCTCTTTGCAGATGGAAGCACGGCCGAGAACCCGAAACCGCTCGAGCTTATCTCAAATGAGGCACGGAACCGCTCGCCGCGGGAGCTTCCCTTCCGGCTCGCGACGGGCGATGCCGCTTTAGACACACTTCTCAACGAACGCAATTATCAGGTCAATGCCGAGGGCGACACCGTAACGCTCAATGCCGGCGAAGAGAAGACCATCGAGTTTACGCTTACGGACGGAGCCGGGCTTGAGGCACGCAAGCGGTTCCTTTTCCGTGCAGACGGTTACATCGCCGACCTCGGGCTTGAGGTAAAGCGAAACGGCCAGACCGTCCCGAATACGAAACTCCTGATCGGCCCGAGCATCGGCGACCACGCGATAAATAACCACACGTTCTATCGCATCGAATCCGAAGTGGTTGCCTCGGTCGGCGGGGATATTTATCGAAAGCAGGGCTATTACTCGTTTGAATACGACGCTCAGAACCAAGGCTCGTTGACCATTCCCGGAGCCGTGAGTTGGGCGGGAGTCAGCGATGCTTATTTCGCGATGGCAGCCATTCCCGCGACACAGGCCGAGGGGCTTGAGGTCCGTGCATCGAAGTATGAGGTCGAGACGCAGCCCTTCTATCCGAGCATTTTTAGTTGGGCACTTCGCAGCCCAACCACCAAAGAGACGCGGCACTTGGTTACGGCCTACGTCCCGGTCGCGGCGGATGGCTCGGTGACGAAGATCTACACAGGCACGAAGGATTATTTTCATCTTTCGTCGATCTCCGATGGACTTGACGAGGCGGCAGGCCGCGAGCTTGAGTTCGTAAACATTATCAATTTCGCGACCTATCGAATTGTCCGTTTCTTCGTAAAGCCGCTTTCGATCCCGATCCTCTACGCCCTCGATTTCTTTAACCGGCTGACCGGCAACTACGGCGTAGCGATCATCGTCTTCACGTTCCTTTTCTATTCGCTGCTGTTCCCGCTCCGCTGGTCGCAGTCAAAGAGCTTCAAGAAAGCGGCCGGCAACGCTCCGAAGATGAAGGAGGTCCAGGACAAGATCAAGGACCTGCAGAGGAAAGGGGTGCCGATGGACGACCCGCGGATGCGCGAGCTCCAGATGGAGCAACTGCGGATGATGAAGGGAGCGGTGCCGATCGGCGGCTGTCTGCCGATGCTGCTGCAGTTCCCGCTGCTGATCGCTTTCTATACGGCGATCACCATCGCGCTTGATGCAAGGCAGGCGAGCTTTGCCTGGCTCCCGGACCTCTCGGGTGCGGACCCGTGGCATATCCTCGAGTTTGGCTTTGCGATCTCGATGGTGCTCGCGATGAAGTTCACGCCGACCGGTGCGGCCGTAACGCCCGAGCAGCAGATGCAGCAGAAGATGATGACTTGGCTGATGCCGATCATGATGCTCTGGGTAATGTGGACGGCACCCTCGGGACTATTGCTTTACTGGTTCTTTGGTAATATCGTTAGCTTCGGCCAGCAGATGGTGATCAACTATATGAATAAGCCGACCGAGCCGGAGACGACGGAGGTCGTCAATGAGCCGCTGCCGAAGAACATTAAGAAGGTAAAGGGCGGGAAGAAGGAAAAGTAAGTTAAGATGAGCGACGTTTGCGAAAGATCAGAAGAGTTTCTCGAAGACCTGTTTGACGACATGGGGCTCGACCTTGAGCCCGACGCCGAATGGAACGACGAGGGCTGCTATATCAACCTGACGGGGAAGGATGTCGAGCTGGCCGTGGCGGAGAATGCGGAGATGCTCGACGCTCTCGAGACTCTGCTCTTCCAGATGTACGGCCGCGAGCTCGAGCGCGAGCACCGCTTTGTTTGCGATGCCGATGGATTCCGGCAGACGCGAAAATCCGAACTTCACGCGATGGCACGCTTTGCCGCGGACCAGGTCCGCAAGTCCGGGCGTCCTTTCACGTTCGGTGTGCTAACGTCGACCGAACGCCGCATCATCCATATGTCGCTCCGCGAGGCCGACGATCTGCTGACGGAATCGGTCGGTGCGGGCCGCGAGCGGCGGCTGCAGATCAGCCCCAAGTAGGCGGCGGCGGCAGATAGCTTTTTGAAAGGGTGAAACGGCCTCGGCCCTTTCACTCTTTTTTGTTTTCGGGCAAGAGATGACAGATACGATCGTGGCACTTGCAACGCCGCTTGGGCGGAGCGGCATCGGGACGGTTCGCTTGAGCGGGCCGGACGCGGCGCGCATTGCCGAAAGGTTCTGTGACTCGCCCGGTTTTGAGCCGCGGCGTGCGACGCTCGTTAAGCTTTCAGATCCCGAAATAGGCGAAGCGATAGACGAGGCGGTCGTTACCTTTTACCGCGGGCTGAATTCCTTTACCGGCGAGGACGTTGTGGAGATAAGCTGCCATGGTTCGCCGGTCGTGCTTAGGCAGGTGATCGATGGCTCGCTCCGGTTGGGAGCTCGAATGGCCGACCCGGGCGAGTTTTCGCTTCGCGCTCTGGCAAACGGCAAGATGAACCTCGCCGAAGCCGAAGCGATCCGCGACTTGATCGACGCTCAAACCGCGACCGCTGCCCGACAGGCCGTAAGGCAAATGCGGGGCGAGATCTCGCAGACCCTTTCGCCGGTCAAGGATGAGCTGCTTGACGTGATCGTCGTGCTCGAGTCGGCGCTCGAATTCGTCGAGGACGACCTGCCGGATGTTCAGACAGCGGCATTGAGCGAAAGGCTCAGGCGCATCGCCGATGAGCTTGACCGCTTTGCCGCGACGTTCAAAGCCGGTCATTTGATCCGCGAAGGGCTGCGGGTCGCGATCATCGGCCATCCGAACGTTGGCAAATCGAGCCTTTTCAATGCACTTTTAGGCAGCGAACGGGCGATCGTGACCGACATCGCCGGGACCACGCGTGATCAACTCCACGAACGGTTCACCATCAACGACATTCCCATTTCGCTTATCGATACGGCCGGCCTGAGGGAAACGACCGACGTCGTTGAAAGCATCGGGGTCGAGCGCTCGCGGGCGACGATGGCGGATGCCGACCTCGTTATCTTGATGCTTGACGCCTCTGTTCAAACATCGGATGAGGACCGGCAGTTGATCGAAAGCATCACGGGCTTGAATTATATTGTGGCGCTCAACAAGATCGACAAAGTGCCCTCTTCGGACATCGACCGGATGGTTGCCGCAGAGAATTCTTCGCTTGCCTTCCTTCGCGACAAGATCGTTCCGATCTCTGCCAAAACCGGCGAGGGGCTCGAGGACCTGAAAGCCGCGATCATTGAACCCTTTTCGCCGGGAGATGTAGATTCCACCGGATTTCTGATAACAGACGCCCGACACCATGATCTGTTGCTCCGTGCGAGAGATGAAGTTCTTGGCTCTCAGCGCCTGATTGAAGAGCGGGCGAGCGAAGAGATCATACTTGTCGGGCTCCACAACGCTCTGCGTTATTTTGGCGAGATCACCGGCGAGACGACCACCGAGGATATGCTGACCCGCATCTTCTCAACCTTCTGCATCGGCAAGTGATGCGCACACCAAGGCGCGTGTTTCTACGCGCTTCGAGCCATCCGAGCACTGCCGAGCTCAGTAATTCCTAAGTAAATCAGAGGCTTTTGATCAATGGAGCCACAGGCACGGTGATTGCCGTCACATCGTCATGTAATTCTTTGAACCTGCTGCCTTTGGCCGAACGGGCCGGGCATTCGAAGGGAGGACGGTCGAAAATGAAGATCCTGATCGCAACAGACGGTTCCGAATTCAGCAATTCGGCCATTGACGAGATATTGCGCTATCATACCGACACCCAGACCGAAGTTCGGATCGTTACCGTTGTAGAACCCCTGGTCAATACGGTCGGCGCACCCTTCGGTGTTTTGGACACCTACTACGCCACATATTTGAAGGATGCCCGCGAACGCGCCGAGAAGGTTCTGGAAAAGGCCGAGGCGCGATTCCGCGAGGGAGCCGGCGAGGGCGTAAACGTCTCCGGAAAGGTTCTTATCGGAAAAGCAGGGCAGGAAATCGTAGATGAAGCCGCACGTTGGCCTGCCGATCTGATCGCGGTCGGGTCTCATGGCCGCGGGTTTTGGGAGCGTGCCTATCTGGGATCGGTCTCTAACGCCGTTACACACCACGCTCCGTGTGATGTACTTGTCGTCCGCGGTAATGCGGGCTCGAAGCTTGGGGAGGAGCTCCCGCGATGAACCTGCCGATCCTTAATGTTGAGCATAAGTGCCCGGAATGCGGAATGAAGCAAGAAGGCTTCTTTTGCTGCATGTCAGATGACAGCCTCGAACTGTTTCAGGTCACCAAGATAACGAATACATATACCGCGGGCAGCATGCTCTTCATCGAGGGGCAGCCGGCGAACGGTGTTTACATTCTCTGCCAGGGCAGCGTGAAGCTTTACACCTGCTCGCAGGACGGCAAGGTCGTCATTCTGCACATCGCAAAGCCGGGGGAGATACTTGGCCTTAGTGCGGTAGTTGCCGACGGCGAATATGAGGTTTCGGCCGAGGTACTTGAGCCCTGCCAAATAAACTACGTTCGCCGCAAAGAGTTCCTTGACCTGATCGAGAAGCGGTCCGACGTTGCGATGCGGGCCGTCGAGCATCTTAGCCAGCAGTATCACGACGCCTATGATCAGATCCGGTCCTTCGGGCTTTCAAATTCGGTTGCCGGTAAGCTGGCTGCCCTAATGCTCTCATGGTGCCGGGAGACCGGCAATGGCCACGGAGCGGTGAAGATCAAACTTCCTTTCACCCACGAGGAGATAGCCGAGATGATCGGCACATCACGTGAGACCGTAACGCGACTGCTCAAGGATTTTCGGCAAAACGAACTGATCACACTTAAGGGGTCTGACCTCTTGATCCACGATCCTGAGCGGTTGCGGTCGGTGGTTTCGCGTCCCCGCGGCTCTCGTTCGCGGAGCTGAGTGTGATTTTCGTCACGCTCCGATGTGATCACCGTCCTATTTCTTATTAGCGAAGCGACGAAAAACTAGCGGTTAGAATCTCCCGCCGGGAGGCCGCTTGATCGAACGACCCGACCGCAAGTTCAACCCACGACACAAGGTTGCGGACCGAGCGGTGCCCGTTCGTCCGTTGATATTTCATCTGGATGAGGCCTCGGGTTCACGGCTTTTAAGCTATGGGAAGCCGATGCTTGCCGCTGCCGGTGAACGCTTGATGGGCGCGGACGAGGTTCCCAGGCGGGCCCTTTTCCTTCTTACAGGCCGGGCGTCTCTACATCCGCTCGGCACATCTGCCTCAGACATCTTTGGCCGAAGCGAATTGATCGGTTTTGCCGAGACGATCTCACGCCGGCCGATGTGCTATTCAGTGGTCGCCGAAAGCGACTGCCGAATAGAGTTGATCGACCGAAAAAAGCTTCTCCACGCGATCGGGAGGGACGAACATTTAAGACGCAGCCTCATCCTCGCCCTTAGCACGGAAATACAAGAAATATATAGACTTTTTGCTTTTTTGTGACACCTGTCACAGAGCGTCCGCAAATATCGATATAAAGTTAGTTGGCAAAATAGCCAAAGTTCTACAATTTTGTTCCCACGTTTTCAGGGAGGCGACCATGGCTTCAACAACATTTATCAAACTTATCCTGGTTATCGTGACCTTTTCGGTCATCGTGATCTGGGGTGCTTTCGGAACGGTCTCGCAGGCCATTAGTACTTCGGAAGTCGCCCTTTATGAAAACGAGGCCGTTTATCAGGTTGGGCAGGACGACTACGTTGGGTCGGAGACCTGCAAGGCCTGTCATGAACAACAATTTGACCAGGTAGCAAAAACCATACACGGAAAACTCGGCGAATTGACCGGCTGGAAAGGCAAGGTGGTCGGTTGCGAGGCGTGCCACGGCCCGGGCCGCGAACACGTTGAAGGCGGAGGCGACCGCACGAAGATCAAGATCTTCAAGGAAATGGACACAAAAGCCGTTTCCGAGAGTTGCCTTACCTGCCACGCAGGCCGAGAGAACCACAACAATTTCCGCCGCGGCGACCACTTCCGAAACAACGTCGGATGTACGGACTGCCACTCGGCACACGGCTCGACATTTGGTCCGGAGAAGGCCGGTTCGATCACCTTTGCGAACGACGCCTCGCGCGACCGCCCGACTCTTGCAAGTCGTGCAATGCTGATCGCCGCCGAGCCGCAGCTCTGTATGAGCTGCCACACGGAAACAAAGGCTCAGTTCTCAAAGCCCTTCCGCCACAAAGTGCTTGAAGGGACGATGAACTGCAGCGATTGCCATAACCCGCACGGCGGTTTTGAGAGCAAGCAGACCCGGGTTGCACTTGGATCGGACCAATCCTGCCTCCGTTGCCACACGCAGATGCAGGGCCCGTTCGCATTCGAACATGCCCCGCTTAAGACCGAAGGCTGCGGGGCGTGCCATACACCGCACGGCTCCAACAACCCGAAGATGCTCAAACGGAGTTCGGTAAGGCAGCTTTGCCTTGAGTGCCACACGAATATCGTGAACGTCGAACTTGACCCGAACATTCCGACAGGCCCGCACACTCAAACGAGCATTCGTACACAGAACTGCACGGTCTGCCACTCGCAGATCCACGGTTCGAACAGCAACAAGGATTTCTTCAGATAGGGGGCACAGAACAATGATCTCCATAAAAAGAAAAAACGTTCCGCTAAGAGAACTCTGTTGCCGCCCGGCGATGAGCCTTTCCATTTTTGTGGCGCTCATCGCGTTCGCATTCTCCGCGATGGCGCAGTCGCCGACCCCGACACCGGAAGACCGGTTCACGATCAAAGGTAGTACCGAGATCGGCGCCCGCTGGGTCGACGTGGAAGGGAGCGAAAACAAGTTCCGAAGCGATTTCAACTACAAACGCGGCTTTCGTGTTTTCGATTCAGGATTGACGATCGAGGACACAAGCAAGTCAGGCTCCAAGGCGTTTGATGCTTTGACCATTTTAGGATCGGGTTGGGGAGCAGACCCGAACGGTTATTTCCGTGCGAACATGGAGCGAGACGGTTACTACCGCTTCGACGCAAATGTTCGCAGGGTCGTTTATTTCAATAACGTGAATAATCACGCGGTCGGCAATGACCTCCGTAATCTTCACAATTCCGATCGGCGTAGGAACTTCGGCGACCTTGATCTCACACTTCTGCCGCAGAATCCGAACATACGATTCCGCGTCGGTTATTCGTTTAATTTCGCCGATGGAACGGGCTCGACGTCAACACGTATTTCACGCGGCGACGTATTCCCGGCATTTCAGGATGTGGACTACACAGCCAACGATTTTCGTGTAGGCGCGGACGGCAAGGTGCTTGGCTTCAATCTCTCGGGAACCTATGGCTATCGGTCGTTCAAGGACCGGACGCGGTTCTTCGTGAACAATGATCCGGGCGACGTTACGACCAACACGGTTCGGATCAATTCGATGGAGCGTAACTATCCGATCGATGGCGAAACGCACTTTGGTGTCTTTAGCCTCAACCGGACGTTCGCGAAGGTCTTCGACGTAACGGCGAAGGTGACGCATGCAGCGGTCGCGACCGACTTTACATTCGACGAGGTTGTCAATTATTTCAATTCAACGAATGTTAACGTCATCGATACGTATAATGCGGTTGGTGATTCAAAGCGTCTGCAGACGCGTGCCGACCTCGGGTTCACCTGGAGGATCGCAGACAAATTCCGTGTCTCGAACACGTTCAATTTTGACGGGTTCAATATAAACGGCGGAAATATTTATCAATTTGTCGGCGTTCCGGGATCGACCACCCGGCAACTTAACTACACGGCGACGCGTTACCGTCGTTACACGAACACGCTTGAAGGCGATTATCAGGTCAATAACAGGTTCGGCTTCAACATTGGATGGCGCTATACGCACCGCGAGGTTGCTCTCGGCATTTCGACGGTCAACTTTGGTACCTCGATACCGGCGATCGTTCCGGAAGAAGCGGAGAACTCAACGCATTCGGTGATCTTCGGCACGAAGTTCAAGCCAACGTCGAACTGGACGGTCTTTGCGGACGTTGAGGCCGGAAAGGCAGATAACGTCTTCACGAGGCTTGCGAACTATGAGTTCGCGAATTTCCGGGTAAGAAGCCGAACACACTTTAACAAGTTCGCTGTTAATTTCTCCTTTATCACAAAGGACAATGACAACCCCGGACAAAGTGTTACCGCACCAACGGCGTCGTTCGTCACCGAAGTACGGAGCCGCATCTTTTCGAGCTCGGTCGATTGGAATCCGATCGACGAGGTCAGCATTACCGGCGGCTACGATTACCATTGGCTAACGAGCGAGGTCTCAGTGCTGATCCCGCTTGGCGGGCCAGCAACCGCCGGGCTCAGCCAGTACTTCGTTCGCGACAATTACTTCTTCATCGACGGCAGCTTCCGGCCGCATCCGCGGGTCGGCATCTTCGGCAGCTTCCGATGGAACAAGGACAACGGAGCAAATGTTGCGATTCCGCCGCTCGGTTCGTCGCTGATCTTCAGCGAGTACCCGATCGACCTCAAGATGCCCGAAGTGAGAGGCACATTCAGGCTCAATCGGTACATGGACTGGAGCGTAGGATATCAGTACTTTGACTACAGCGAGTTGACGCCGCAGCAAGTGCAGTACGGCATCGCCCCGCAAAATTACAACGCACACCTCCCGTACGTTTCGCTGAGGATCTACCTTGGCCGTGCGGCTATGGACAGATAGTTTTCGGTCGTCCTCCTCCGAAACACAGAAGCTGCGGCAGCGATCGCCTCCGTATCGCAGCCGCAGTTTTCCTTTTTAAATTCCCTCAGCCTACTTTGTGATCTTATAGTTTTGGCCCGTATGGCACTCGGCACATTGGAACCGGGAGATATCACCAAGGTTCAGCGGGTGCTGGAATGCCCGGTCGCCGGTGTGGCAAGCGGCGCATTGCCAGGTGTTACGGTCGCCGAGGTTTACCGGATGCTGGAATAGGCCGTCCGCCGGTACTATCCGCTGGCCGGCGAAGGTCTGGTCGAGCGTTGTATGGCAAACCGCACAATCGTTGCGGATCACGCGGCCCTCGGGGCTCTTGTGCTGGCCGTCATGGCAGCGGAAGCAACCTTGTGCATTGAAGTGGCCGATGTTGTTGATATGGCTTGACCAATCGGTCTTCATCTCGGGGAAGAAATACGTGCGGTAAATGCTCGCAACCTCGGAAGCGGCGGCATCGACCGAAGCACGCTTGGCGGAGTAAACGTCTGGGTAGGTTTCACGATAGTAGCGCGGCAGATCGGCAAGTATCATCGCGACCGCTTCGTCCTCGGTGTTGTATTTACGGGCGAGGACTTCGACCGCCTTCATCTTTAGGAACGGCAAGGTCACGTCGAGCCGTGCTGCTGCAAAAGCCTGATCTACGGCCTGGTTCGGCGAGAGGTAAATATGTGCAGGGCGATTGTGGCAGTCGATGCAGTCCATCCTCTTCTTTTCGGCCTGTTCGATCGCCTGCGCGGTCAGGTTCGCGCTGGCCGAGGTATATTCGATGACCTGCCCGTCCTTTGTTTTCATCCGCACCCAGGGGATCTCCTGACGTCGTTCATCGGTAGCAACATACGTGATCTCGTTATCGAGATTCATGTGCCAATGGATGCCGCCGATCTCGCCGCGTTCCGGGCTGCCGCCGCCGACCTTGATCATCATCCGGATCTGCCGAAGAGAATTGTTCTCGTCGTAGCCGTAATGATTAAAGACCTTAAGCTTGTCGCCGTAGTACTTCTCGGGCCAATGGCACTTAGCGCAGGTCTCATTGGCGTTGCGCATGTTGTGGATCGGCGTCTTGATCGGCCGGTCGTAGGTATCAAAAGCGACGGCGTAAAGCTGGCGCATCCCGTTGAACTTTGAGCGGACGTACCACTCCGGGCCGCCGCCGACGTGGCAGTCAACACACTTGATGCTGGCGTGAGGAGCGGCCTGGTGCGAAATGAATTCCGGTTTCATCACCGTGTGGCATTGCTCGCCGCAGAACGAGACCGATTCCGTGTATTCGAACGCCCGGTAGCTGCCGAATGCAGTCAGAAATAGAAAGATGAACCCGCCCGCGATGAGCGTAACGAGCGATCGCCGACGCGAGGGGTCATTGAGATCAAGGACCGGATACGGAGCGATCGGTGAATCCGGCTGCCTCCGCCGCCTTCGCCGCTCGATCAGGGCTCCCACGATCGCGACAAAAAAGCCGAACCCCATAACCGATGGAAGCAAAATATAAGTAACGAGAACGGTGTAAGGATTGTCCGAGCCCCCGGAAAACTCGACCATCACAAGCAGAGCAATACTGGTAAGTGCGGCGATGACGATAGCGAAGCCCGCAAAACTGATGAAGTTACGGAAAAGGCTCGGTGTCTTTGGTTTTGCCACTTCTTGTGTTGGCTCTTCGGCTTGATTCTCTAGTTCGTCGTTCATGGGTATTTACTCCGGCCGGCCCGGTAAACATCTCCCGCAGCCGTTAATGCGCAAGCAAGCGGCGTGACCTTTTTCGGGTCATCGCCGGCTTGCTTGAGGAGGGAACGCTGTTGCGTTCACGGATGTTCTTTTACAGTTGCTTTGTGTCAACCTTTGGTGCGGCTTCCGGTCATTCGCTTGGAGGTGTCCGGAGCTCGCGCATATATTTTACTAACGCCTGGGCCTTCGCTTCATCGATGCCTTTATCGCGATACGCGGGCATATGAGGCGGTTTGGCGGCTTTCTTTCCGTCCAGGATCGCCTTTACCATTTCTTCGTCCGTCATCTCAGGATCGAAGGATTTTTCGGCCTTTGGCGAGTGGCACATCGCACATTTTGCCTTATAAACGGCGGCAGTATCGTCATCAGCAAGCGGAGCTGCGTTGGAGATATCCGGCCGTGCGGCTAGGATCAAGAAAACAGGTAACAGAATGGTTGCGATAGCGACAAATTTTAAGGTGATGTTCTTCATAATACAGGCTCCCAACTTATCGTGCTCGGGAGAGCAGACCGGATAATTTCCGGCGCACATCAGTCCTAAGTGCAATCGGTGTTCCGTTCAAAAAACCAATGAAAACCTGAACTTTTCGGCGCATCAGAGATTTCGCAGTGCGAATTCGACCGCTGAACTCTCAAAACCTTGCGAAATTCTCCGCGCTTCGAAATTCGGCCGTGAACTTGAAGTTCTCGCCTTTATGGCAGCGGCTGCACGAGGTGAAATCCTCCCCGCCGAACGCCCGCTTGCCGTTGTGGCAGGTAGCACAGTTCTGCCCTCGTGCCGTCGCAAGGTGCATCACTGCGGCCGGTGCGGTCATCTGCCTTCCGCGCGAGGCACCCGGCCTTACGTTATGGCAACTATTGCAGCTAAGCCTTTGCTTTGAGCCGTGCGCAGAGTGCGAGAAATTCGCGGCAAGTGCCCTTACGCCGCCGAGCCGCGGCCCGGGCGAGCCGGCTTCGTGGCAGGTCGTACAAGACGCGATATCCTTGCCTTCAAATTGAGCGTTGGGCGAATGGCACTGAAAGCACGTTGCGTGTGAATTTGACCGGGTCGGCACGGAAAACGTCGCACCCGAACGTGCCGGTTGGTGGCAATCGGCACAGTTGGTATGCGGCGTGTGCTTCGCGTGGTCGAACTTTGCATTGAACGACCGGAGGGTCGGGAATTCTTTCATCGCACCGGTCGCCGAATCGGTATGGCAGATGGTGCAGATCTGTCCCTGCGGTTCCCTGAAGTGCTCTACGTGGCAACTGGCGCACGGGATGTGGCCGGAGAACTTCATCTGCGCCGAGTTATCTTCACGTGTATGGCAGACCAGGCAAGGAAGCCGGGCATGCTGCTCGTTGTCGTGGCCGAATTTTGAGTAATCACCTTCAGGAAACTCGAATTTTACTTGAGTCGATTCGGCAACGGGCGTTGGAGCTGCGGCTGAGTTCGGCGCCGTATGCTCGGGCGACGACCCGCACGCAGCGAAATAGATCGACGCGGCGAGCACGGCGAACGCGACCGCCGAGAGCTTGGACGCCCGCATTGCGGAAGAGTTGTTCGCTTTGGGGTTGTTGCCTTCCGGTCCCATTACTTTTTCAGTTCCCTGCCATAGCCGCCACGGCCTTGATGTGCGATTCGGGTATCGGCTGCGTTCCGAATGAAAGGTGGCATTTAACGCAGCGGAATGAGGCATCGGCCTTGCGCGAATCGATCTCAAAGTTAAGTATCCCGCCGTCGTCCGAGGTCGCTGTGATGTGGCAGTTGTTGCACGATGTGATGGCAACCTTCATCGAACGCGGATCGAGCGTCTTAAGGGCCGAAACGTCATGACACGTCGCACAGTCCATTTCAGCGTGGCTTGCGAACTCGTGACGGAATGTCCCGGACGAATAGCGGGTTGACCATGCATCGCGGGTGCTCCGGTCGCGGAGCCCGACACGCGCCCATAGCTCTTTATCGAAGTCGGCCGGCGGCGGCTTTTGCTTTATCGCATGGCACGCGGCACAGTTCGTCGGTGCCGGCTCGATGCCGGTATCGGCCGAATGGCAGGTGAAGCACGTCGTATGGCCGATCGGCGATGTCTTAAAGGTTCCCTTTTTCAGCCAGAAATTGTCGCCGAGATCCTTCGGCGGAGCCGTGGCGTATTCCGCATCGCTATCGCCCTGCGGCATGTGCGTTTGATGGCAGATCTTGCAGCTTTCCTCGCTCCGCCGCATCCGCGTCCATCCGGCACGGACGAATTCGACCGCTTGCGGCCGAAGCTCGGAGACGATATCGACGTGGGTCGAGTGCGGGAAATTGATGTCGAAGTCCGATTCTGCATCCTTGCCCTTTGGAGAAGCGTCAAAGACCTCACGCGGATTTGGGAATGGATGGCGAGTGCTGTTTCGCGGGCCGGGATTCGTATGACAGATGGTACAGATCTGCGGGCGTGCTCCGCGAAAGAACTGCTGGCGATGGCAATTGATGCACGAAGCATGGCTCGGGTATTCGGTTATGTCCGGGAACGCACTGTCCGCCGGCCTGACCGCTTTCCAGTTCTTCGACGGGAAGTTGTGGCACTTCGAGCAGTCCATCTTGTGTGCCGAAACATCATGTGAAAATGTCGAGTACTTTGCCTGCGGAGATGCTTCAGGTGTTTCGAGCGGCGAGCCATGGATCGCCCTCGCCGGGCCGATGAGCGCGAACACGATAAATCCCGCTGCCGCACAGAGGGCAGCGGCGAAGAGCTTCAACCTAAGTTCGCGTCCGGTCCTGTTCATCGGTTCGCCTCGAGCGGCAGACTTATTGGAAAGCGCAAGCCACGTCATTCTAATCGCTATAACGCGGGGTTAATGTGATGAAGGTCACATCCGCCGGAAAGGCCGGCGATTAAACTTGCCTGCGAGAAACTTCGCAGCAATTCCGTCAGCCTCACGTGTTTTTCTGCGGTCCGGGGCCGGATCCGGGCAAAATGCATCAACGGCACGAGGCTTGCCACAAGCCGATTGATGCCATGAAGGGCCTTGCCCTCACATCCGGAGAACAAATGAGTTTACCTGCAATCCAGAACGCGGAACCGATGGGAGCGGTCGGCGAGGTTCGGCTTCGCCGCGGAACCTTAGACAGGGTTTTGAAGTTTGCGGGGTCGGTTCGTGTCGGAATTGTACTTCTGGTCCTTCTAGGGGCGGCGTGTACCATCGGCATGCTGGTGATGCAGCAAAATGTCGATGGCTTTGCCGATTATTACGCGGAACTGACGCCGGCACAGAAAACGGTTTATGGTTCTCTGGGCTTTTTCAACATCTACTACGCATGGTATTTCAATGCCCTGCTCGCCGCTCTTTCGCTGAACATAATCATTTCAACGCTCGACCGTCTGCCAAAAATACTGCCCTACTTTTCGCGGCCGGCCTCGACGGTTCCGCTTCGCTGGCTACGCGAGCAGAGGAACTCGGCGTCGGTAACGCTCGCGGCGGCGCCTGACGACGCGGCGGCCGCGATCGAGAACGCATTCATGAAGGCCGGCTGGGGAAAGCCGGTTCGCAGCGAACGAAAAGGGATCCCATACTTCTTTGCCGAAAAGGGGAAATGGAACAGGCTTGCTTTTTGCGCCGTTCACGTGGCGTTGTTGACCATCTTTCTCGGCGGATTCCTTACGGCCCAACTCGGAAGCAACGGCAACCTTCCGCTTTATCCGGGCCAAACGACGAATCTCATCTTTGACACGGCTTTTGACCTTGACCGGATGCGGCAGATAACCAAGCAGCTTCCCTTCGAGGTTACCTGCACAGACATTGAGCAGAGGCTGATCCGCCACGACGGGCCGCTGACCGCCAACAATACCATCGACTGGATAACGCGGTTCACCATCCGCGATGAGACGGGCGTCCACACTGCTGAGGTCGGAATGAACCGGCCGTACGATCACCGCGGCTATCGCTTTTTTCAGGCGAGCTTTGTACCGATCGGGCGGGCACGAACCGTTCGATTGGCTGTTACGAATGCTTCGAGCGGGGCAACTGAAGAGGTCACGCTCGAGCGCGACGGGACGCATCAGCTTGCAGATGGGACGAAGCTGATCTTCAGTGAGTTTCGCGGGGATTTCGTCATCGGTCCAGAGGACCCGAACGAGGACACGACCTCTTATCCCAATCCGGCGGCGATCATTCATGTTGCTCCGCGGGGCGGTGGACTTGAGACGGCGACCGTGTTTGGGCCGGAGATGGCGGACATTCCCGCCGCAAGGAAGCCCTACGGCGGTTACATATTTCGGATGCTTGATTTCGAACGCGTCTCACACCAGCATGTTCTTGCCGTCCAGCGTGATCCGGGCTCGACAGTGGTCTATATCGGATTTGGATTGCTGACACTTACGCTTGCCGGGGTATTTGGCTTCTCGCACCGCAGGGTTTGGGCCGCTATCGAAAAGGGTGCGGACGGAAACTCCGAGGTAACGTTTGGCGGGCATACGAACCGTAACCCGAACGGATTTGATGAACAGTTTGATGAGTTGATGCGCAGTGTTGAAGGCGTCAGGGAGGAAAGGGAATGAACGGACACTCGATCACATATCCGCATGCGGCAGCCGCGGTTGAGCCCGCGAACAGAACGAAAGGCGTTCAGGGGCACATGCCTTTCCTGATCGCGATGACGGCAGCGGCGGCCATCTTCGGCCTTCGGTTCGCAATCGGCGGCGAGCGGTTCATCGGCGATGAGGCTTTAATGATGCTTGCCCTTGCGGCGTATCTCACAGCTGCGATCTTTTACCTGACAAACTTCTATGCTCCGTTCCGCTTTGCCGAGCGTCTCGGGCTTTGGGCGGCCGGGATCGGTGTTGCGCTCAACCTGGCAAGCTGGCTTGTCCGCTGGGTCGCTGCTTATGATCGTGAATTGGCGATATTTCAGTCGCAGGGCCGCTCGGCTGCGGAAATGCCTTGGCTTTTTCGCTATGTGCCGTTCGCGAATCTCTACGACCTAAGCCTTGCGTTCGCGTTCGGTGCCGGGGTGACAACGCTGATCGTGATGCGGCGACGTGAGCTTCGCGGTATAGCCGCGATCGCGCTTCCGCTGGCGGCGATAATCCTTGTCCTCGCCCGTTTTATCGGCGGCGAGTTCGTTGACCTGCCGCCGGTGCTCGATTCATATTGGCGGCCGATACATGTTGGAGTCGCGTCGATAAGTTATGGCATCGGTCTCGTCTGTTTCGCCGTCGCGGTGCTTTATCTATTGAAGGACGGGTTACGTCCCGAGAAGATGGCATTTTGGAACGCTGCGTTCGTGCTCGGGGTCTTCGCGACCATTTCGCGTTTCGGTGTTTTTTCTTTTGACACTTTTGCGACCTACGCGTCTTCTGTTTTTGTCGGCACCTCGCGAGCATCGATCCCGCTGCGTGCCGATCTTCCCTACGTCGGTTGGCTGATCGTCGCCGCTGCTGTTCTGTTGCTGGCCTCGCTCGGGGCGTGGGCTTCGTTTCTTTCGAGTGGCAGAAAGAGGGATCAGCATATCGGCCTTGGGCTGATGGCTGCCTCGCTAGTCGCTCAGGGGGCCGCGATAGGGATGCTCGTATATCAGGTACGGACGCTCACGAACGTTGTTTCGCGGATCGCTCCTGAGCAGTACGAACGCTTCGGCATCTGGATGCTTCAGCAGCAAGGTGCGACGTCGCAGCAGATAGCGACAGTTCCGGCGATGCAGCTTGCCGGAATGGCCGACACCTGGATCCGCCAGAACAGCGATTCGCTGCGGTTGAGCCTTAACGCAAACCCGGTAGAGCTCGCGGCTTTGATAACTGCCTTTACCGGAACGTTCTTTATCGTTCTGATGGCCGCCAGGCCGGACCGGATCCGCGAGTCACTTCCAGCCGCGGCCACACTGGACGGGCTGATGTACAAACTCGGCGGCATAACATTTGCAGGTTTAGCATTGCTGCTCATAACCGGAGCCGTATGGGCGAATGAATCCTGGGGGCGATACTGGGGTTGGGACGCCAAAGAAACAGGTGCTTTGGTCGCGTGGCTGACCTATGCCGGGTTCCTCCATTCGCGTGTAGCTTATGGATGGCAGGGCCGGCGGTCGGCATACTTCGCGATCATAGCATTTCTATTCATCATTTTTACGTATCTCGGTGTAAGCTATTTGCTGCCCGGGCTTCACTCGTACGCATAACACCATGATCAACAAAGAGAACATACTATTCTGCATCGTCGGCCTCCTCGGGGGCGTCATCATCGGCTTTATGTTCGCCAATTCGATGAACCAAAAGGCGATGCTTCAGGCCGGACAGGCCAATCAGCAGATGGCCGGGCTTCCCTCGGGCCACCCAAGTGTCGGTGACAATCAAGGCGGCTCGGTGCAAGAGGTCCAGGCCGCGATCGACAAGGCCCGTGCGGAGCCGCAGAACTTTGACGCGCAGATCAAGGCCGCCGAAATGTATTACCAGATACAGCGGTTTGACGGCGCCGTCGAATTCCTTGAGCAAGCGAGAAAGATCAAGCCGGACGATTACAACACCATCGTCAACCTTGCGAATGCCTATTTCGACTCGAACAAGTACGAAGAGGCCGAAAAGACGTATCAACTTGCCATTGAGAAAAAGCCCGATGACATTAACGTCCGTACGGACCTCGGGCTGACATATGTATTTCGCCCGAACCCGGATTACGAAAAGGCGATCAAAGAACTCAACGGTGCTTTGGAGAAGAATCCGAACCACATTCAGGCACTACAGAACCTGACGGTCGCTTATACGAAAAAAGGCGATGCGGCGAATGCGACGGCGACGCTCGCGCGGTTGAAAACGGCCGATGCGACTAATTCCGCTATCGCGAAGCTTCAATCAGATATCGAGAAGATCGGTCAAAATTGATCGGTCCATCAAGGCAACAAAAAGCCGGGCCCGTGCCCGGCTTTTCATTTGGAGGAAAGAATTCTAACTCTAACGAACAACTTCTACAGTGCAGTGGGCCCGTGCCGCGACCGCCGAAGAAACACTACCGAGCAAAAAGCGTTCAAGCTTGCTGCCGAATGCATTTGCACCTACGAAGATCGAATCCGCACCCCATTTCTCGGCCTCGTCAACAATGACCCGTTTCGGAGCGCCCGGGATGATCATATGGGTTGCCGTTACATTTGCCGCGGCAAGGTCCTTGATCGCGTCAGCGGCTTGCGCCGTCAGCCAATCGGTCTCCGCTTCATTGACCGCTTCGACAGCGGCATTTACCGGCGGGACGAAACGCCCGATCGCCGTCGGCGAGATCGGGTCGGTCACAGAGATCAGCTGTGCCTCAGTACCATCGGGCCATACTCGGGCGGCTACCGAATCGACTGCCGCTCGGGCGCCGCGGCTTCCGTCAAAGCCGATGGTCAATCTTATCGGCGACGGATCCACTTCATTCTTTCCGCGGGCGACGCGAACAGAACACCGTGCTTCGCTGAGCACCTTTTGTGAGACGCTTCCGAGCAGGAACCGGCTGAGTGCAGATTGACCCTGCGAGCCGGTCACGATTAGGTCGGGCTTGAGGTCATCGGCCTTTGCCAGAAGTTCCCAGGCCGGCGAGCCATAGGTCGCCTCGGCCGTGATCTTCCAATCGGGGAAGAGCATCCGCATACGCGACTCGGCATGATGGGCATACGCCTCATATTCGGCAAGCGCCCGCTCGCCTTTCTCTCGGCGGCGTTCGACCAAACTGCGGATGTAAGGATCATCGGTAAGGCTTCCATTCGCACTCTCTGCCGGCGGCAGCCAAACTTCCGCAACCGACAGTATGAATGCCTCGCCATTGGCCGGAAGCCCCGCCCGCTTGAGATCATCGAGCGCCGCTTCGGCACAACGCGAGCCATCGTATGCGATCAGTAACTTCATAGTGGTCCTGCCTTTGAAACCTTCATTCTAGCCCAGGCACGGCGACAAAGTGCAATGGATGTGCCAACAATGCCATTTGTCGCCTGTAACGTTGACTTTCGGCGGTTTGGCAACAAGCCCTGATTCTTTGCGCGAAAAAATTCGCGAAAATGGGCTTGATGCCCGAATTCATTCGCGATATACAATTAGCTGAACACGCCCTGCACGACCTTTGTTTCTCATTCGCATTAAATGTCAGGAAAGAACGAGAGAATACTGATAATCGACGATGACGGCTTCATTCGAATGGCGCTAACCGAAGCTGTTTCGAGCTGGGGCTATGAAACGCACGCCGCCGAGAGCATTGCAGCGGGGACTAAAGCGTTCGAGGAGTTTGAACCTTCGATCGCTTTGATCGACGTCGAGCTTCCAGATGGCTCGGGCATTGATCTGCTCAAAAAACTTAAGGAAGCGAATCCCGAACTCGTTGCGATCATCGTAACCGGCAATGTCGATGTCGCGCACACGGTTGCAGCACTCAGGGCAGGTGCACATGATTTCATCGGAAAGCCGGTTCGGCTCGAGGAGCTTGAGGTAACGCTTCGCAACGCGGTCGAAACCCGAAAGCTTCGCCGCGAGGTCAAGGCCGCACGAAGGGAACGCGCCGTTGCCCTCACATTTGACGAGATAATCGGCGAATCGCCGGCGATGCAAAAGGCAAAGGAACTCGCCCGCCGCGTTGCCGACTCGGACGTGAATTCGATTCTGCTGCAGGGCGAGACCGGAACCGGAAAGGACCTTTTTGCGCGGGCGATCCATTTCGCGTCTGACCGGTCGAAGGCGCCGTATCTAGCGATAAACTGCGCCGCACTTCCCGCGACGCTGATCGAATCAGAGCTTTTCGGCTATGAGAAAGGCGCGTTCACCGATGCAAAGCAGAGAAAAGAAGGGCTTTTCGAACAGGCTCACGGCGGGACCATCTTTCTGGACGAGATCGGCGAAATGGAGCTGCCGCTCCAAGCAAAGCTCCTTCGGGTACTCGAGAATGGTGTTTTTCGCCGCGTTGGCGGGCTCAAGGACATAAAGCTTGACGCACGAATAATCGCTGCCTCTAATCAGGACCTAAAACGGGCCGGCGAGGACGGCAGATTCCGTTCGGACCTCTACTTTCGGCTTTCGGTCATCCAGGTCGATATCCCGCCTCTACGCGAACGCGGCGAGGATGTAATGCTGCTGACCGAGTTGTATATCGACCGAGTCAACATCAAACGAAAGCAGAAACCGCTCAAAGGGCTGACCCCCGAGGTCGAACGGATATTTCGAACATATGATTGGAAGGGCAACGTCCGCGAATTGCGGAACGTCATCGAGCGAGCCTCGATCCTTGAGGACGGAGAGTATGTTACGACCACACATCTACCAAACGATATGGTCGGCGACGTGGAATCGGCGGCTCCGTCGATCGGCGGAATCGTTTTGCCTTCGGGCGGCGTAACGCTTGACGCGGTCGAGGCGGAACTCGCTCAGCAGGCTGTTGAGCGGACCGCGGGTAACCTGACGCAGGCCGCAAAACTTCTTGGTATCTCCCGCGACCAACTACGATATAAACTTCGAAAGGCCGGTCTCTATGACGCGATCAGCGAAAAGGAATCTGTCGCCGGCGAAAGCGAATGATCGACCACCCGAACAACGAGACCCCGAACGACGATGTCCTAAAGGAACTATCGGACCTTAAGTTTGCGATTGACCAATCCGCGATCGTTGCGATCACCGATCAACGCGGCCGCATCACCTACGTCAACGACAAGTTCTGTGAGATATCAAAGTTCACCCGCGAGGAACTGCTCGGGCAGGACCACCGGATCATCAACTCTGCATACCACCCGAAGGAGTTCATCCGCGAAATTTGGACGACCATTGCCGGTGGCCGCGTTTGGCGCGGTGAGATAAGGAACCGGGCAAAGGACGGCAGCATTTACTGGGTCGATACGACCATTGTGCCGATGCTCGATGCGGACAAAAAGCCATTTCAATACATTGCCATCCGGTACGAGATAACCGAACGCAAATTTGCCGAAGAGCGCATCCGGCAACAGGCGTCGCTGCTCGAGAAAGCGCAGGATGCGATCATTGTCTGCGACCTGAATTACCACGTCATTTTTTGGAACAAGGGAGCTGAACGCATCTATGGCCGCTCGATCGACGAGGCCCTCGGCCGGCCGTTCAATGATGTCGTTCTTGGCAGCGGGCCGGAACGGATCCTCGAGATTCGGCGGGAGTTTGAGCGTCATGATGAGCACCGTTTTGAAGAACGGCAGTTCAAAAAGGACGGGACTTCACTCGTGGTCGAAAGCCGATGGACACTCGTTCGCGACGACCACGAACAGCCGGATTATATCCTCGTGATAAATACGGACGTCTCCGAAAAACGGCGAACCGAGGAACAGCTTTTCCGAGCCCAGCGGCTTGAGTCGATCGGCACGCTTGCCGGCGGCATCGCCCATGACCTTAACAACATTCTCTCGCCGATCCTCATGTCGGTCGGGATGCTAAAGCTCCGGAACCCGGACGCCGAGACCGCGAAGTGGCTCGACATGATCGAGAAGAACACCCAGCGTGGAAGTTCGCTCGTTCAGCAGGTGCTTACCTTTGCCCGTGGGCTAAAGGGCGAAAGGGTCGCCGTTCAGGTTCGCCACATCGTAAAAGACTTGATAAAGGTGCTTTCCGAGACACTGCCCAAGAATATCGAGGTAAAGTCCGATGTTCCGGCCGATCTGCCGGTCATCTCTGCTGACCCGACGCAGATACATCAGGTGCTGATGAATCTTTCGATCAACGCTCGTGACGCAATGCCCGAAGGCGGCATGCTCTCGATCGAGGCGAGCCGGGTCAACATCGATGATAACTACGCAAGGATGAGCCCGGATGCCGTTCCGGGCGAGCACATCGTGATTGCTGTCAGCGATACCGGGTTCGGAATGCCGCCGGATATCAAAAAGCAGATCTTTGATCCATTCTTTACGACCAAGGACATCGGCCGCGGAACCGGGCTCGGGCTTTCGACCGTGCTGACGATCGTTAAGAGCCACGGCGGGTTCATCAATGTTTACAGCGAACCGGGTAAGGGCTCGCGGTTTTCGATCTATTTCCCGGTCGCAGATACCGCGGCCATCGAAGAAAGTTCGACGACAACCTTCGATGAACTCGCAGGCAAGGGTGAATTGGTGATCGTCGTCGATGACGAGGAGTACATTCGCGATGTGACCAAGGCGACGCTTGAAAAGTTCGGATATCGAGTTCTGACCGCAGCGGACGGCACGGAGGGGCTTGCCCTCTTTGCCCAGCACGGGGCCGAAACGGCAGCCGTCATAGCTGACGTTGCGATGCCCTATATGGACGGACCGTCAATGGTCAGAGCGATGCGGAAGATGGACCCGAACCTAAAGATGATAATGATGAGCGGGCTAATGAATGAGAACCAGCGTAGCGAGATCGAATCGCTCGGGATCACATCGGTCCTTTCAAAGCCGTTCACTGCCGAGAATTTGCTGGAAGAATTGAAAAAGATCCTTGGTTCGAGTTAGGAATTAGAGCTTTGCACGATTTGCCTCACGGGTAGGCTTCGATGCCTGCCTTTTTTGGTATTGCGATTGCACTGTTATTCGGCTATCGAGATCGGGAGCTGAAATCGACTCTTGATCTCTTGAATCGAAATTATTTTCGGGAGACAAGCAATGGACAGCGCTCATCTACATTTAATGCTCAATCACTTTCCGTTATTCGCCCTGGTGATAGGAGTTCCTATCGTGCTCTACGGAACGATACGAAACTCTCAGGCGATGGTGAATACCGGCTTGATCATCTTTTTCACGGCGGCCGTGGTCGCTGTGCCGACCTACTTAACAGGTGAACCCGCCGAAGATATCGTCGAGAATCTTCCGGGAGTATCGGAAGCATTTATCGAGACCCATGAAGACGCGGCCAAGATAGCCCTGGGTTTCGCAGTTGTAACCGGTATTGCGGCAGCGGCCGGGCTCGCGATCGGCTTTTTCAAGCCGGCCATTCAGCGTTATGCTGCGACACCCGCTCTGCTGCTTGCGGTCGTGACGCTCGGCCTGATGGGCTGGACGGCAAATCTTGGCGGGAAGATCAGGCACACCGAGATCCGGGCAGGAGATGCGGCGACTACGCAAAGCGAGGCCAAGCGTCCGGAAAAGGACGATGACGATCACTGACCGCGGCGCAGCCTGAATGCGATAAGTGGAGCGAAGAGCAGGACGAAAAGGCCGAAGAGCATCAGCGAACCGGTTCGCGGGTCGTACTCTGCGATGATGCGGTCCCATCCGAACCCGAAGCCGTAAATGCCGACAACGGCCTCAAAGCCGAGCGTGAGCACCATCCACAACAAGCCGATGCCGAGCAGTACTGTCACCGAACGAGCCTCGATCCAATTGATGAAAAGATAAGCGATCCCAAATGTGATCGCCGAGCCCGTGAAGAAAGCGATCTGCCGGGCACGGAGGTCACCGACCTGCGGTGCGAGCAATACAGTACGTAGGATACCGTGGACCGTTTCGGCAGCCATCATTATCAGCCAGACGGCAATGGCTCGCAGCCAGATCATTTGTCACCTGCCGGTTCGCTGCGAACCACAAGCACCGAACACGGCGCGTGGTTGACCACAGAATTAGAAACCGATCCGAGAACGCGTCCCCAGAATCCGCGGCCGTGTGACCCGACGACGATCGTCTCGGCACCTATCCTCTCGGCCAGATCGACTATCTGCGATGCGGGCTTTCCACTGAGCACCTCGACGGCGACATTCGCGTCCGGGCAACCGGACCGCAGTGCTTCGGCCGTCCGATCGGCGTTGTGCTGAGCCTGGTTACGTGCCGCGTCGGTCATCTCCTGATAATACTCGGGCGGCAGGGCAAACGGCTCGGTCGCCGCGATCGGGACGTCCTCAAAGACCGCAACGATAGTAAACTCGGTTTCTTTCATCCTTCCGAAAAGGCGGCAGGCTTCCTGTGCAGCTGCAAGGCTAAAGCTTGACCCATCGGTAGCAATTATGACTTTCATGATAACCTCCGAGCATTCTGCTCGCTGATATTGAACCGCAAACCACGTTCCAAGCAAGGACTACGGCCGGGAACGGGCATTGCTTTTACTTACTTTGAGAAAATGCGAGCCGCTCCCGCCGGCAATGCTATCATAGGGGGCAGAATTATGATCGAAGTAGTAGAAATGAGGATGAGCGAGATCGAGCAGTTGCTCGATGAGGTTAATTACGGTCATCTCGGCTGTTCGCAGAACGGAATGCCGTACGTTGTTCCGGTGCATTTCGCCTGGGCAAAGCCGGTGATCTACATCTACACGACCGAGGGCAAGAAGGCGGAGATAATCCGCGGCAACCCGAAGGCGTGTCTCCAACTCGAAGACGTAAAGAACAAGCGCGATTGGCGAAGTGTCATCGTGCAGGGCGAGGCGGCTCAGGTAACCGACCATGAAGAGCGGGAAAAGGCGCTAAAGCTTGTCGCCGAGATCAACCCGACGCTTACACCGGCGGTAAGCATTCGCTGGATGGATAGCTGGGTCCGGGAGAACATCGAAGTGATCCTTAAGCTGACGCCTACCGTAATGACCGGACGCTTTTCGGTTGACAGGCAGGGCGACGAAGTTCCGATGGTGCCGGCCGGAAGTCCGGGGAGCACCAAGCCACAGTAGAAAAACGCACAGATCATCGACGCACGGCTCGGCACCCGCCGGGCCTTTTTATTGCGAACTAACACGCGCGGATGGTGACCGCAGTGCGGAGGATTTCGCGGGCGGCATCGCGGCAAGTCGCTATTTTACGGGTAGTTCGTAGTGGCACACCCATTGCACCTTACCGAGGGCGAGAAGGTCGAATCGTTTGTCATCAAGGCAACGGCACTCTTCTCAAGGAGGATATCATGCTGACAAAGATCTATATCGCACTTTGGTTGGTGATAGCGACTGCCGCTCTCGGGGTTTATGTTACCGGCAATATGTCGGTGATGGCGGTCGTAGCATTTGGCTTTGTCTGCTTCGGGATGGTCTTTATGGGCATGATGTCCGTGTTGCCGACCGCGGTACACGATTCGCTGGTCCGGCACTAGACCATTGATCCGTTGTGGACAGAGTTTTGCGAAGGGGCTTCGGTCCCGACGCGAAGCAAGGGGCTCGCTCCGATATGCAGGGTCGGAGCGGGCTCCGTTTTTTGCTTTTGTAAGGCTTTACTCGAAGCTGAGCGCCTCGATCGGGTCAAGCTTGGCCGCCTTCCATGCCGGAAATATTCCAAAGACGATGCCGACAAGAGCCGAGACGCCGATGCCTACGAACACGGTCCAAAGCGGAACGTAGGCCGGCAGCGGCGAATAGGCATTGATCAGCCAGCTTGAAACCAACCCGACGACCAATCCGATCAGCCCGCCGATGCCCGTAAGCACGACCGCTTCGATCAGGAACTGAGATAGGATCACATTCTGCGTTGCCCCGACGGCCTTACGAATGCCGATCTCCTTCGTCCGCTCCGTCACTGAAACGAGCATTATGTTCATAACGCCGATACCGCCGATCATCAATGCGACGGCCGAGATCGCCGTAAGCACAAGATAGGTCGCGCCAGTTAGCTGATTATAGATATCGAGAAGCGCGTCCTGGGATGAGATGTAGAAATTATCGGGTTCTCCGAAGGGCACGCCGCGGACACGCCGGAGAATGTCGCTGGTCTCGTCGGTAACGGATGTGACATAAGAGCGATCCACCGGGCGGACGACGATGATGAAGACCATCTGCGGATAGGGAATGTCGCGCCAATATTTCTGAAACGTCGTAAGAGGTATAAAGACCGAATTGTCGCGCGACTGACCAAAGATCGAGCCGAGATCGCCCATCACACCAACCACCTGAAACGGCCGTCCGCCTATCTTTACTTCCTTCCCGAGCGGTTCCTCGTTGGGGAACAGGGCCTTTACGACATCCTTGCCAAGGACGACGATGTTCGCCCGCGAGCGAAGGTCTGCCTCGGTGATAAATCTGCCGCGTTCGACAAACTGCGAATGCACTTCTTCGTAATGGCGGGTGGCACCGATCAATATCGGAGTGTCACTCTGCTTCTCCCGGTACCGAACTGTTTCGGATATCGTACGCTGGATCGGCGATACGCCGACGATGTTGCGGAGTTCGGCCCCGAGGGCTTCGGCCTCGGCAAGCGAAAGATCCGCGCGCATTCGCTCTTCCTGATTCGGCTGGCGGCCGAAGGACGAATCGAACTTGGTGATGAAGACAATGTTGGAGCCGATCGCCTCGAGTTGCTGTGCGAAAGAACGGTTGAGGCCCTGAATGATCGAGACCATCAGCATAACCGTAATAACACCGACAGAGACACCGAGGATCGTCAAGCCCGAGCGGAGCTTGTTCGTTCGGACGGTATCGAATGCCATGATGGCCGACTCTCTGAAATGATCAAGCCTCATTCCCGTCGCATTGCCTCCACCGGATTAAGCTGCGCTGCCCGCCATGCGGGATAGAGCCCGCTGATCACTCCGACCGCCGACGAAACTCCGATACCGAGAACGACCGACGTCACGTTGATCAGCGTCGGAAAACCGATCAGAAGTGAGATCAGATTCGCGAGCCCAAAACCGAGAAAGAGCCCGATGACACCTCCGGCCGCCGCGATGACCACCGCTTCTGTAAGAAACTGCCGCATTATGTCCGAGCGGCGGGCACCGACCGCCATCCGAAGCCCGATCTCCTTGGTGCGCTCGGCGACCGAGACGAGCATTATGTTCATTACGACGATGCCGCCGACGATCAGCGAGATAGCCGAAACACCGATCGTGACCAAATAGATGTTGCTCGTTGCGTCGCTGTAAAGCCCGACGAAAACGTCCGCCGATTCGATGGTGAAGCCCTCGTCGAATTCCTCTTCGTCGCCGGTCCGGATGGCGATCTGTCCTCGGCGGGTGCGCATAACGGCCGCCGCCTGGTCCTTCGCGTTATCAAGCTGGGCGGGATCTTCGACCTGGACATTAATGACCAGCGAGCCGCGGCCGGGAAGGATCTTCTGCGACGTGTTGTAAGGGACGAGTATGAAATTGTCACGAGAGACGCCGAGGATCGAGCCTAGCGGAGCGACGATGCCGATAACGCGGACCGTGGCTCCGCGGACGCGCAATTGGCGGCCGATGATGGTTTCCGGCGGGGCATCGGCGAAAACGTTTTTGACGATGTCGGCACCTATAACGGCAACGTAATGGCCCGCGTCGGCTTCGTTTTTTGTCCAAATGCGCCCGGTCTCAGCGGCCATGTCCTCGATATCAAATTGTGATAGCGTGATGCCGCGGATGATGACGTTCTCTTCGGTCTTGTCGGCATATTTAACGATCTCCGCACCGCGTGCCGAGTAACCAATCCGCCAACAGAGCGGACAGCCGCGTGCGACGGCTTCGGCGTCTTCCTCGGTGACGTCACGCCGCTTTCCGACCCTCAGCATCTGCTCGCGGCTGGTGATCACGCTTGGGCCTTTTGAAATGGAAAAGACTGTCGAGCCGTTGGCCGAGAAGGTGTTCGCCACGGTTTCATTCAGCCCCTGAATTATCGTCACGACCGCGATCATCGAGGCAACGCCGACGATGATGCCGAGCAGCGTCAGGAATGTGCGAAGCTTGTTGACGAACAGGTTACGGATCGCGAGTGCCGTGATCGACCAGGCACGCACAAGCGAGGCATCGGCAGCACGGAGTACACCCGGCCTTTCGCCAAAACTTCTTTCCTGGTTAACTGATTTTGCGTTCTTTTCCATCACGCATCTTTCTTCCCGCTGCCGAGTTCAGCGACAAGGTTCTGGAGCATTCTGATCTGTTCCTGCTGCATTTCTACAAGGGCCGCCCATTTCTGCTCGCGAAGCTCGTCGAGTTTCTCATGAAGAAGCCGAACTTCAAGCTCGGCCTTCAGGTTCACCTCATAATCGTGTTCGGCATTTTCGCGGTCCTTTGCCGCCTGTCGGTTTTGCGACATAAGAATGACAGGAGCCTGAACCGCCGCAAGCATCGAGAGAAACAGATTGAGCAAGATGTACGGGAAGGGGTCAAAGGCATCGCCGCTCCGAGCGAGGATGAACGAATTCACGATCACCCACGCGACGAGCACGACCATGAACGAGAGAATAAATCCCCATGATCCGCCGAAAGATGCGACCCGGTCGGCGAGCCGCTCACCGAATGTCCGATCGTCGGGTTCGGCGTGGCCGACGCCGCGGCTTATAGTCTCTCGCTCGCGAAACTTATCGATGACCCGCCGATGTTTTTCGTGGTAACGCGGGCCCCGCTTTGACCGCAGTTCATCGAGGATCTTGTTTATCAGCTTCTGTGTCTGCATATCTTCCCGCTTTTGGTGGCTTCAATTCCCGTTCCCCTTGCCCTCTGCACGAATATACGCCGTTTTCCCGGTTTCGGCTCAGATTTTTGGGCTCGACATACTGAACGAGAACGCGACAGCGCTGAATATCTCGCATCTGCGGCCGCCGACGTTCCGCCGAAATGGCGGATTTTGTTAAGTCTTATAGCGCAAACCCCAACGGAACGTAGTTTGCGGTATCGGTGTGTGAATACCTTTCTGGCATTCGGAACTTTTGTTTTTGGAGAGTGAAATATGGAAAAAGAAGTAAAAGCATTAGAGAAGATCGAAAAATCGCCGGAACCGGCTCCGCTCTTTGTTGACGTCGAAAAGATGTTCGAGCGGTCAACTGAACTTTTCCGCGATGTAGCCTCAAGGGCTTTCGAGTTCTTTCAGGAGCGCGGACACATGATCGGGACGCAGCTCGACGATTGGTTCAGAGCCGAATCGGAGATCCTTCGGCCGACGCCGGTCGAGATCACGGAGAAGGACAACCTTGTCACGCTCAAAGCGGCCGTCCCGGGTTTCCGTCCGGACGAGATCGAGGTCAGCGTCAAAGGCGACCGCGCTTTCATCAGCGGCAGATCGGGCTCGGAGCTCAAGTGCGAAGACGAAAAGACGTTCTACTCGGAGTGGAAAAGCGACCGATTCTATCGCGAGCTGCAGCTCCCATCGCTAGTCGAGGAAGATGCGGTCAATGCCGAACTGAAAGACGGCATCCTGACGCTGACGATGACAAAGCGAGCAGAAAAGGAAGCCACAAAGGTGGCGGTCAAGTCAGCCTAAGCCTTGTTAGGCGTTCGTTAAGCGGGTACCATCGCCGTGGAATTGTCTGTGGAGAATAAGGAAACAGCAAAGCGGCGATGGGTATTTGTCGCTATCGGCATTTTGATCGCGGCGGCCGTTCCGCAGTTCGCGGTCGAGAGCGTTCTATTTGCACGCGTTCTTTCGGTCGCGGCGGTGTGCCTCATTCTCTGGTTGAGCGAGGCGACCCCGCCCTTTGTGCCTTCCCTGCTTCTATGGGCGCTTATTCCGCTTGCCCTCGGGCCGCTTGATGCGAAACTGAATTTCGCGCGCGCAATGACATGGGCGGCGGATCCTGTACTTGCGCTCTTTTTCGGAGGCTTTGCACTCGGCGTTGCCGCGGAGAAGTTTGGAGTTGACCGCGAGATGATCCGGTACGCATTTCGTGTTTCGGGCACCTCGTTCTATCGCTTGTTGCTGCTGGTGATCCTGATCACCGCCTTCCTCTCTATGTGGCTTTCGAACATCGCGGCGGCGGCGTTGATGATCGCCTGTCTCCGGCCGGCGTTCAACGGACTTTCCGATGGCGACTTGCTTCGTCGGACGCTCCTGATCGGCGTTGCTCTTGGGGCCGACCTTGGCGGAATGGCGACGCCTATCGGGACCGGGCCGAATGCAGTTGCGATTGCCTCGCTCGCCGGCACCGTCCATGTCTCTTTCATCGGATGGATGGCGTTTGCTTTTCCGCTCACGGCCGGAATGCTTTTGCTCGGTTTCGGGCTGCTCTGGCTGCGGACGCGCGGCCGCGTTGCAAGGGAAGCCACCACGGGCTTTGACCTTGATTCGCTCGAGCCCGCGGCTCCGGCCGATGGCGAAGGGGCGAAGGGACGACGCATATTTCTGACGATAATGGCAGTCACTGCGGTGCTCTGGCTTGCCGAACCGCTCCATGGCATCGCTTCCGCCGTAGTCGCCGTCGCGGCAAGTGCTGCCCTTTTCCTGACCGGCCTTCTCGACAGAGAGTCACTTCGAAAGATCGATTGGTCAACGCTCTTGCTGATCGCCGGCGGCATAACGCTCGGCAAACTCTTTGAGGCGACAGGGATCGTTGCTGCGGCGACCGAGGCGATCCCTTTCGGAAGCTATTCACCGACCGTTGCACTTTTCATTGTATGTCTCGCGGCGGCATTTTTCGCTTCGATAATGAGCAACACAGCTTCGGTGATAATGCTGATCCCGATAGCGACCGCACTAATTCCGGAGCCCTCGACCGCGATCCTGGTCGCAATATCGGCGTCGTTCGGCATTCCGTTCAATATAAGCACACCGCCGAATGCGATGGCTTACGGCGAGGGCGGGCTCCGTTCAGGCGACCTCTTTTGGCCGGGCATCGTGATCATGATCGTCGGATGCGTGCTGGTCAGCGCGACCGGGCCGACAGTTCTTCGAATTGTCGGAATAGGTTGATCGGCCGCGGTTTTTGGAGAGTAGCTTCTATTTCGACTTTCATACGGGAAAAAGTTGGAGTCCCGTTCTAATGCAAGCTGTGGTAACATCCATCCTCAAGGAAAGACTGATGTCGATAGGCGATCCTCCGCGACCGGAAAGAAAGCAGACGCGCGTACAGTGTGTGGTCGAAATAGTCTTGGACTCGTCCGCGGGGCGGCGCGCCTCTCGGATCAGTGATCTGAGCATGGGCGGATGTTACGTTGAGTCGATCTCGACCTACCGTATCGGCGAAGAACTCGCGTTCGAGCTCAAGTCCGACGGAAGGACGCTCAGGTTCACCGGAGAGGTGGCTTATGTCCTTGAGGGGTTTGGATTCGGACTCAAATTTACCAACCTCGGCCCGGAGCATTTAGAGTTCCTGAAAGCCGAGGTTCGGCCTGACTGATCGTCGCTCCGGATCGAACAACACTCGTGGATCTGCCTTCCCCTTGGTTGCCCTGACGTCTTTCTCAACAATTGCATTGAGGTTGATATGATCAGCAACGAGAATATGCTGGAGGCGATGTTCTCCATGGAGTCCGACAAGAGCGGTGTTGTCGAAGAACCGCCTTTTCGGATGCTCGTACTTGGCGATTGGGCCGGCGACGGCGAGCGAAAGCCCTTTTCCGAAAGGCGTCCGATCGAGATCGACCGCGACGATTTCGACGATGTAATGAAACGCCTCGGCGTTGTGCTCGAGCTTGATTACAACGGCGAACCGCTTCGGCTCGAGTTCAACGAACTAGAGGATTTCCACCCGGACAAGATATTTCAGAGCGTTCCCCTTTTCGAAGAGCTGCGCGATCTGCGCCGTCGGTTGAGACAAGAAAGCACATTCAATTCGGCGGCGCGCGAGGTGCGCTCGATGTTCGGAAACCCGGAGACAACTGAGCCTTCCTCCGCCCCAAGCGAGCCGGTGGAGGTGCCGGCGGATGATCTTCTGGGCGCGATCCTCGCCAAGCCTTCGGGCGGTGCGGCCGTTCCGAAACCGAAGCCGTCGTCCGACCTTGCACGGCTTGTAAGTGATCTTGTACGTCCGCATCTGGTCGAGGTGGACGAGGGCGAGCAGGCACAACTCACCGCGGCCGTAGATGCGGCGACCAGCGGATTGATGCGCGGCATTCTCCACGACAGGCGTTTTCAAGAACTCGAGGCAGCGTGGCGAGGGCTTTTCTTTTTGGTCAGGCGGACGGAGACCTCAACTGACCTAAAGATATTTTTGCTCGACGCAACAAAAGATGAGCTTACCGAGGACCTGAAATCTTCTGAGAATCTTTCGGGGACGACCTACTATAGACACTTTGTCCGCGAAGCTGTCGAAGCTCCCGGCGGCGACCCGTTCGCTTTAGCTCTCGGCAATTATGCTTTCGAGGGGAGCATTGATGACATCGCGACGTTGATCCGTATCGCGAAGATCTCCGCCACGGCAAACGCTCCATTCATTTCGCATATGCGTCCCGATGTCTTTGGCGTACATTCGCTGGCCGGGCAGCCCGATGCCGCAGCATGGAAACTCGCCGACGACTCGACCGGATCGAAACTCTGGCTTGCGCTCCGCGATCAATCCGAGGCCGTTTACCTCGGGATGGTGATGCCGCGCTTTCTTGCCCGCTTGCCATACGGCCGCGAGACCGAGCCGCTCGATATGTTTGACTTCGAGGAGCTTGACGGTTTACCCGAACACGACAATTACCTTTGGGCAAACGGCTGCTTTGCGGCCGGCCAACTGCTTGCGGAAAGCTTTGCCGCATCTCGCTGGGACATGGGCCGGGCATTGCAACAGGACATCGAGGGCCTGCCGGTCCACGTTTACAAGGACGGAACGGAAACCGTTTACAAACCCTGCGGCGAGGTTCTGCTCAACGATAACGCAATGCAAAAGCTGATGGATTTTGGCTTTATGCCGCTCGTGACGTACAAAAATTCTGACCGTGTAAAACTTGCCCGCTTTCATTCAATCGCGGACACGGCCCTAAAGGGAATGTGGAATTAAACAAATGGCCTTTACCGAGGCGCTACTTTCGGATCT
Organism: Acidobacteriota bacterium; assembly: GCA_019639235.1. Lineage (GTDB taxonomy): Bacteria > Acidobacteriota > Blastocatellia > Pyrinomonadales > Pyrinomonadaceae > OLB17. The sequence continues at coordinate 44,890 of JAHBSG010000024.1, forward strand.
TAAGCGTCGGTGAGTTTGTTTCGCGAAGGCGTTTCCAAAGAATAGTTATGTTGCCGGCCGCGTCCCGATCAACTATCCGGAAGGCTACGACCACATCCCTTCGCCGGTCGTATTCAAGTTCGTCGTACGTGACGCCATCGATCGAACGAAAATAACTTCCCTTATATGCGACTGACCGGATCGCATAGGTAACTCCGCTGCGTGCCAGAAATCCCTTCCGATATCGGAAGCCATCCTTGTCGATGCCGGCGGCCAGCTCACGGTCGTAGGCGAGAAATCCATCGCCATCAGACGGCGGCTTGAATTCTGCGAGATATTTCATTCCCGGTGTCTGCAGCGTTACCGAGCCGAGCGGCACGTCCGCGAGCTCGGTCATGATCACTTGCTGCAGCACGGCATCAGCCCTTAAATACCCGTCAAGGAACATCAGGTCCGCAAGACGCGGAAGACGGTAGCTATCCGTCCGAAACGAAAAGGCAATGCCGGCACCGGGCATACGAAACTGAAGGCACTCCTCCCGGACATTTACGACTTCAGAATTCGACGCACATGCCGAGTCGGAGTTCAGCTTTACAATGCCCGTATCGGGCTGCTGCAAAAAGGTTTCGTGTTCTTTTAGCAAGCTCTCGCTGACGGCGAGTGCGGCGGTTTCCTCTTTGCCGGGACGCCGGTATATTCCCTTTTTTGAATCCAGAAGGGGATGGTCAGGTTTTCCCTGTCGCCGTTCATTGATCAGGTCGATCGAACGGAGGCGGTCATAGCGGTTGTTATCATCGAGGACAGGCGGGACCGGGCGTTGTCCGGGAACCGGTGTCGGTGTTGGTGCGGGTACCTGCGAAATGGCAGCAATGGACGCCAACAACGAAACGAAAAAGATAGAAAACCCTTTGCACATATTAGGCGTTCCCCGCAAAAGAAGATCGCAAAAAATTCCAACCGAACCGGTACGCATTGAACAAACAACTTATATCATTACCGGATAATGCGGGCAATAGATTTTGGTTCCGCAAGCCGATCGCTGAAGCTGCAATTGCGGAATTGAAGAACGCGACCGAATATTTCTATTGGCAAAAGGGCCGTCCGTCCTTTAAAATCAAGGTTTTTCGCGGTTGATCGAAAAGATGTTCGACGAGACGTTTGATGTGATAGTTATCGGGGCGGGACACGCCGGGTGCGAGGCGGCCTCGGCGGCAGCGCGCCTTGGGGCAAATACTGCGCTCGTAACGATCAATCTCGACCTCATCGGGCAGATGTCCTGCAATCCGGCCGTTGGCGGGATCGCGAAGGGCCACGTCGTTCGTGAGATAGACGCGCTCGGCGGAATAATGGGCCGTGTGATCGACCGCACCGGCATACAGTTTCGCCTTTTGAATCGCTCACGCGGGCCTGCGGTGCAATCGCCACGGGCACAGGCCGACCGCAGCCTCTACCGGACGGAGATGCGGAGGGTGCTCGAGGCAACGCCGAACTTGCACTTGCGGCAAGGTGTAGTAGTTGTTCTAATTGTTGAGAACAATAGAGTTATCGGCGTTGAGATGCAGGATACACGGCGTTTTGCGGCAAGGTCCGTCGTGGTCGCGACCGGCACCTTCCTCAACGGAACGATACACACCGGCCGGCAGACCTTTTCTGCGGGCCGGGCAGGCGAGCCGGCATCGATCGAGCTTGCCGAATCGCTACGCCGACTTGGTTTCCCGGTCGGCAGGCTAAAGACCGGAACGCCGCCTAGGCTCGACGGCAGGACGATCGATTGGGACGCGTTCGAACCTCAGCCGCCGGACGAGAAGCCGGTGCCATTTTCGTTCGCGACCGAGCGGATCGAGCAGCCGCAGATCAAGTGCTACATTGGCTATACGAGCAATGAGATCCACCAGGCAATACGCGATAACCTTCATCAGTCGCCGCTTTATTCGGGCAAGATCACCGGGGTCGGGCCGCGATACTGTCCCTCTATCGAGGACAAAGTGGTCAAGTTTGCTGATAAGGACCGGCATCAGCTTTTTCTTGAACCCGAAGGCCACGATACGAACGAGGTTTATCTCAATGGATTTTCGACCTCGCTTCCCTCGGCCCTGCAGCTTGAGCTGCTAAGGATGATCCCCGGGTTTGACGAGGTGCAGATAATCCGTCCTGGCTACGCCATTGAGTACGACTTCATCGACCCGCGGGAGATGAAACCGACCATGGAATCGACCCGTATGGAGGGGCTTTTCCTCGCCGGGCAGATAAACGGAACGACGGGCTACGAAGAAGCCGCATGCCAGGGGTTGATGGCCGGGATCAACGCGGCATTTGCGGCGGAAGGCCGTAAACCCTTTATTTTGCAACGAGATACGGCCTACATCGGGGTTTTGGTTGATGACCTGATCCGTCATGGTGTGGACGAGCCCTATCGGCTTTTCACGTCGCGGGCCGAGGCAAGACTGACGCTTCGCCACGACAATGCGGACCAGAGGCTTTCGCCGCTCGGCCGCGAAGCCGGCTTGCTCGGCGATACGGATTGGGAGCGGTTTAACCAAAAGCGCGACCGGCTGGCTAGGCTGCGGAACGCCCTCGATGGCAGGAGGTTCAAGCGGTCTTCGGTCGAATACGCCGCGACCGCTCAATTGCTCAGTGCCGACCTCGGCGATTCGTTCACGCTTTCGCAGCTTGCAATGCGGCAGGGCGTTAAGCCGGACCTCGTCCATCGGCTGCTTCCTGCCGAGATCCGGCTTGAGGTAAATGAGAGCGAGCTCGAGACCGCTTTGGCCGATTCATTGTATTCGGGTTACATCGAGAAGCAAAAAGCAGCTACCGAACGGGTGAATCACCATGATGCCTTAAAGGTCCCGGAGAGCTTTAAGTTCGCCGAGATCAGCGGACTTTCTAATGAGATGGTCGAGCGGCTCGAGCGGGCACAGCCGCGGACGTTTGCTCAAGTGCGTTCGATCTCCGGGTTGACGCCTGCAGCACTTTCCACCGTTCTGGTTCACTTGACGACTGCACAGCCGATCGGAACCGATCGAAACTAGTTGATCGTGGTACGTTCCACACCGCGGCTGAAATTTTGTGGAACGTTCCACATTTGCTGGCCTGACGGGTTTGATTTGACCCGCTCATATCCTAAAATCAAGCTTCACGATCACTTTCGGTGCAAATTTGCCTGAAAACTCGCTGAATTCGCCAAAAATGGGAAAGATCATTGCGATCGCTAATCAAAAAGGCGGCGTGGGTAAGACCACGACCGCGATAAACCTCGCCGCGGGCCTAGCACTTGCGGGCAAGAAGGTGTTGCTTGTAGATGCCGACCCGCAGGGAAATGCGACCTCGGGCTCGGGCATTGAAAAACTCCCGAATCGCCGCTCGCTTTACGATGCGATGATCTCCGGCAACTCCGTTCGGGAATCGGTCGTGCCGACGGAGATCGAGAAGCTCTGGGTCCTGCCATCGCACAAGAACCTCGCCGGGATTGAGATCGAATTTGCGGATGACAAGAACCGGGCGAACATCCTAAAGAGCTTGCTCGAGTCGATTCGCGAGTATTTTCACTACATAATCATCGATTGCCCGCCTTCGCTCGGCATCCTGACGGTCAACGGCCTGACCGCGGCGGATTCGCTCTTGGTGCCGATACAGACCGAATATTTTGCTCTTGAGGGGGTCACAGAGCTTTTCGAGACTCTTTCTCGGCTAAAACGCGAGCTAAACCCTGGGCTGAAGATCGAAGGGTTGCTGCTCACGATGTACGACGAGAGGACGAATCTTTCAACGGCGGTGGCGAAGGACCTTCGGGATTTTTATGGGCCGCAGGTACTTCGGACGGTGATCCCTCGGAATGTCCGGCTGGCCGAGGCTCCGAGTTTTGGGAAGCCGATACTGCTTTACGATCCGAAGTCGCGGGGCGCCGAGAGCTATTTTCAATTGACGAAGGAGATAATCGAACATGGCTAGAAAACCGCTTGGCCGCGGGCTCAGCGCTCTGCTCGGCGAACCGGCCGAGAGCCCTGCGGCGGTCATTGAAGCCCCGGAATCGTCCGCCGGCGTAAAGGAGATCGAGGTCTCGCGGATCTCGGGCAATCCCGAGCAACCCAGGACGCGCTTTGATGCGAAGGCTCTCGATGAACTTGCAAGTTCGATAGCCGCTAACGGGATCGTCCAGCCGATCGTAGTCCGCCGGGCCGGGAGCCGGTATCAGATCGTTGCCGGCGAGCGGCGATGGCGGGCGGCGCAGAGGGCCGGCCTCCACAAGGTTCCGGTCGTGATCATGGAGGTCTCTGACGATAAGATCCTTGAGATCGCCCTTATCGAGAACATCCAGCGGGAAGAGCTAAACCCGATCGAAGAAGCCAACGCGTACCGCAAACTCATTGATACCATTGGACTTACGCAGGAGCAGCTATCTGAACGGGTCGGAAAGGAGCGGTCGCTGATCGCCACTTCGATGCGGCTCCTGAAACTCCCGGAAGAGATCCAAAAGCTTATTGAAGAGGGCAAACTGACCGCGGGCCATGGCCGAGCACTTCTTCTCACAGATGATAAGGCGATTCAGATACGAACTGCCCGTTCGATCATCGAAAAGCAAATGTCGGTTCGCGAGGCCGAGCGGACGGTCAAGCGAGCCGCCGCAGAAAGCCGTGTAACTTTTGTAAATAAACAAGTTACACAGACCACAGACCCGAACGTCCGGCATGCTGAGACAAAACTGATGCGTTCGCTAGGGACGAACGTAAAGATCCGCCCAAGCGGAAAGGGAAATTCAGGCAAGATCGAGATCGAATACTATAGTGCCGAGGACCTTGACCGCCTCTATTCGCTCCTGATGGGCGAACGAGACAAGACGGCTGGGGCCGTGTAACTTCTGTAACTACGAGCTTTATCGCCGCGAATATGATGAAAGGAGGAATGAAAGACCGATGACCAAGCGTCTAACGGAAATGGTCTCCTGTGCGGGTTGAGTGGCTAAACTCGCCCCCGGCGACCTTGCTCAAGTTTTGAGCAAGCTTCCGTTACAACCAACTGAAAATGTGATCGTCGGCTTTGAAAATTCCGACGACGCGGGCGTTTTTCGCCTTTCGGACGACCTTGCGCTGGTTCAAACCGTCGATTTCTTCACGCCGGTGGCTGACGATCCCGAGGTTTATGGCCGCGTCGCAGCGATCAATGCACTCAGCGATGTTTACGCAATGGGCGGCCGTCCGCTAACGGCGCTATCCGTTGTTTGCTATCCGCAGAAGGGCGACTGGGACGTGCTTGGCCGGATACTGCTCGGCGGGCAAATGGCAATGAACGAGGCCGGTGTCGTTGTGATCGGCGGCCATTCCGTCGATGACCAGGAGATGAAGTTCGGCTATGCGGTAACGGGACTTGTGCATCCTGGTAAGGTGGTGACGAATGCCGGAGCGATGCCGGGCGACGCTTTGATCTTGACGAAACCGATCGGCACCGGGGCGATCAATACTGCCGTAAAACGCGGTGTGGCGAGCCGGGAATCGATGGAGGCCTGCATCGCGGCGATGACCACATCGTCGGCCGCAGCGTCTAAAGCAATGACCGAGATCGGCGCGAATGGCTGTACGGATGTTACGGGTTTCGGACTTCTTGGCCATGCGTATGAGATGGCAAAGGCGAGCGGTGTTACATTTACAATAGAGTCGTCGGCCGTGCCGCTCTTACCCGAGACGCTCGAGCTTATCGAGCAGGGAATGCTGACACGCGGTGACCGGAACAATCGCGAGTACGTTGGCGATACGATCAGGTTTGAGGAATCGGTCTCGGGCATAATGCAAAGTGCGCTTTACGACCCGCAAACGGCAGGTGGCCTTTTGATCAGCCTCCCGGCCGAAAGGGCCGAGGAATACACGGCGATGGTCGCCAGTGCGTATGTTATCGGCCGGGTCGGGCCGCTTGGCAGTAAGCTGATAGACGTGATCTGAACGGAGTTTTTTTAACCGTGCTGCTCTTTATTTTCCAATCCATCGGAACGCAGGAGCTGATCCTCATCGGCATCGTTGCGCTTATTTTTCTCGGTCCGCGCAGGTTGCCCGAGTATGCCAGAAAGATCGGCAAGATGATGGCCGACCTTCGCAATACGGCAGGTGAGTTCCGCTCGACCTGGGAACGCGAGGTTGACCTCGAAAGCGAAGTTAAAGCGTTCGACCTTGATGCGATTGAGGCCGAGGCCGGTGAAAAGAAGACCGAGCCGAGGATCGCTCCGTCACGGCCGGCGGCGATCGAAGCACCGGCGGTCAAAGAGGTGGATGCAAGTTCCTTCCACCCGGAGACTCAGCCCGCCGAGAAACAGCCGGCCGAGCCTGCCGAAGACCTTGAAGAAGCGAACGAACTCGACAAGCGCAACTGGCTTTGAATCATTCCCGTGTGATCACCCGATAGATGAAGCAGATCGAAGACAGAGTGAATGGCCCGGCGCATGAGATGTCGTTTCTTGACCATCTTGATGAGCTCCGAAAGCGCATTGTTCGCTCGGTTATCTTCATAATCTTCGCGTTTATTTTTTGTTTCGTCTTTGCGGACAATATCTATGATTTTCTTAGCGTACCGATCCGAAAAGCGCTTTCCGAGGCCGAACGCCGTGAGCTTCCGGTGGCCGGACGGACGGGCGAGGAGCGGATACTTCCGCTTTCATCATTAAAGATCGGCGACAGCGGCCGCTACGTTTTCGACCGTGCCACAACGCTCGGGGCAAGCGTGGTCCAGCCCGGAACTTCCGTGCGTGCGGTCGTCGGGCAGAATGCGGAAGGAAAGATCGGGCTTTTCACCGACGAGCCGATTTATACCATTAATGCGGTCATTCCGGCCGGCGTACTCTTGCCGGTCGATCTCGCTCCGGATGCGGTTCCCGAGACCGCTGCCGATGAACGGATGATCGTTACGACGGCCCAGGAACCGTTCACGCTTTACGTAACGGTCTCGCTTTACGCGGCCATCGCGCTTTCGGTGCCGTTCCTTCTATTGCAGCTCTGGGGCTTCATTTCGCCGGCGCTCTATCAGCATGAAAAGCGGTATGTAACGCCTTTCATCGTGCTTTCGTCCACTTCGTTTGTCGCCGGTGCGGCGTTTGCCTATTACATTCTGTTTCCGCCGGCGGCGCGATATCTTCTGGGCTTGGGTGCCGATTTCAAGCTGTTACTCAGGGCCACAGATTATTTCGACCTGATCACGTTGATAATGCTCGCCATGGGCATCATTTTTCAGATGCCCGCCATCGCCTACGTACTCGCCCGCATCGGGCTGATCACGCCGGGGCTAATGCTGAGGAGCTGGAAGATAGCGCTCGTTGTGATCCTGATCGTGGCCGCCGTGATCTCACCTACCGGTGATGCCGTCAACCTCGCCCTTTTCGCTTCGCCGATGATCGCCCTATACGTCTTTTCCATCTTCATCGCCTGGATATTCGGCAAAGAGCGTCAACACGACAGCCCGGCCGAAGCTTGAAGCAACCTTAAATAGGGCATTCTGCATCTTGAACAAGCGGAGAATACTGTCTAAAATTCTAGGATAGGGGAGTTTGCCCATTTCAAAGGTTACATTTGCGTCTAACGCCTGAAGTTTAGGAGCAGTTTTTATGACGAAGATCCATTTTGTTCGTTTCGCTTTTCTTGCCGCGGCATTGATGCTGGCGGCAAGCGTTCCCGTTTCGGCCCAGCGTGACAAGGAGCAACCAAATCAAGACCCGACCTCGCGTTCGCGTAACGTCAGGCCCGAGATCAAAGAAGCTTACAAGCGGTGGCTTGACCAGGACGTTCCCTACATCATCACAAAGGAAGAACGCCGTGCATTCATGGCTCTCCAGACGGATGAGGAACGCGAGAATTTCATTGAGAACTTTTGGCGTCGCCGCGACCCGAACCCGGACACGGAAGAGAACGAATTTCGCGAGGAGTATTACGAGCGGATCGCTTACGCTAACGAACGCTTTACTTCGGGCATTCCCGGTTGGCGGACGGACCGCGGCCGTATCTATATCGCATGGGGCAAACCGGATTCTATCGAATCGCGTCCCTCCGGCGGTGCTTACGACCGGCCTTCGTATGAGGGCGGCGGCACGACGACGACCTATCCATTCGAGATCTGGTTCTATCGTCACCTTGACGGAGTCGGCGACGGCATCGAGATCGAATTCGTCGATCCGACCGGAACGGGCGAATACCGCATTGCCCGCAACGCAAATGAAAAGGACGCCATGCTTTACGTTCCCGGAGCGGGCCTGACGCTTTCAGAGTCGCTTGGACTTTCGAGCAAGGTGGACCGCATCGGCGGATTCAACATCAACAATCAGTACATGCGCGAGCAGGACACGCCCTTCCGCCGGCTTGAGATCATCAACAATCTCTCGCGGCCGCCGGCAATAAAATACGGCGATCTGCAAAGTATGGTCGGCGGCGACTCAGGTGTGCTCGACAACAACCCGCTGAACTTCGACCTTCGCGTCGATTTCTTCCGTCAATCTGAAGAGCGGGTGGTCGTCACCTTTACGGTGCAAACACCGAACCGAGAACTTCAGTTCGAGAACGAGGGCGGCCTTGAAACTGCGAAGCTCAACATCTTCGGCCGCATCACGGCCGTTTCGGGCAAACGTTCGGGGATCTTTGAGGATGCGGTAACGACCTATGCGACGCAGGAAGAGCTTGCGACAATGCGCGACCGCAAGTCGGTCTATCAAAAGGCATATACTTTGACGCCGGGAACGTACAAAGTTGACGTCGTTGTCCGCGATGTAGCGACAGGCAACCGCGGCATCATCAATCAGGGCTTTACCGTGCCGCGATACGATGACAAGTCGCTTTCGACCTCGACACTCGTGCTTGCCTCAACACTTCGACCGACCGAGGAACGCGACATCGGGGCAATGTTCGTGATCGGAAATGCGAAGGTCATTCCGAACATCGAAGGCGTTTACAAGAAGGGCCAGGATGTCGGCGTCTATATGCAGGTTTACAATGCCGGCATTGACCAGACGACGCTCCGCCCGGCGGTTGATGTCGAGTATGTTCTGACCAAGAACGGCAAGGAAGTGCTTCGCCAGCCCGAGAACTGGGAAGGTCTTTCCGATTCGGGACAGCGGTTGACGCTTGCCAGATTGCTGCCGACCGCTTTTCTTGACACCGGCGACTACGAGATCAAGGTCCTGACCAAGGACAAGGTCAGCCAGCAGGTCGTTGAGAACAAAGGCAAGTTCCGCATTGTGGATTAACGACGCGGGCTCTACCGAATATGCGAGCGGCTCCGGAAATTTCCGGGGCCGTTCTTGTTTTCTGTTCGCGATCCAGGTCGTTGGTGACAATCGCGACATTTTGGGTTATATTTCTCTACGAACAGATCTGGCGGAAACTCACTCCGCTCGAATTCGTATAATATTTTGGCGGCAGCCGACCGGACGGAAGCCGCACCGCCCGTGACAAAACCCTGATGATCGTCGGAACTGAATGGCTCATCGAAGCTGAAGGATGCGATCCCGAATGCTTGAGGGACGAAGCTTTGCTTCGCGATGTGCTTGGGCGCGTTCTTGCTGACCTTGACCTCAAGAGCATTGGGAGCGTTTGGCACAAATTCCCGGGCGAAGGCGGCGTAACGGGCTTGATCGCGTTAACCGAATCGCATCTTGCCTGCCACACCTATCCCGAACACGGTACAGCAACTTTCAACCTATATTGCTGCCGAACGCGTCCGGAATGGGACTGGGAAACTGCCCTGAAAGATGCGATCGCGGCCGCGAGCGTTACGGTCACAAAGATCGAACGCGGCACCTCCTCTGAAAAAGAAGCCGATCCGATGACGCGATCAGCGGGAGGTGCCGAATGAGCGTGCTCGCCGCAAATTGTCCTTCATGTGCCGCCCCGATCGAGTTCAAAAAGGGCTCGACCCTGGTGCTCGTTTGTCCTTACTGCCGGTCCGCGATCGCCCGCACCGACCGCAAGCTTGAGGACCTTGGCAAGGTGGCGGAGATCGCCGATTCTCAATCGCCGCTGAAACTCGGCCTCAAAGGCGAATTCAAAGGGAACAAATTTGAACTGACCGGACGTGCACAGCTCAGGCATGAGCTTGGCGGGTACTGGGACGAGTGGTACGCGACGTTCTCGAACGGATGGGTCGGCTGGCTTGCCGAGGCACAAGGGCGTTTTTACATGACGTTCTTTCAGCCGATACCGGCAGGCGCCGCACTGCCCGGCTTCGATGAGATCGAGGTCGGCAAGTACGTTCCTCAGATCCCGTCGGACGGCCCGCTGATGGTGCTTGAGAAAGGCGTTGCGACGGCCGTTGCGGCCGATGGCGAGATACCGTATCGGCTTGTACCCAATGAGCAGTCGCGGTATGCCGACCTCAGCGGCACGGGTGACCAGTTTGCGACCATCGACTACAGTATGTCGCCGCCGTGGGTCTTTCTCGGGAAACAGGTAACGCTCGAAGAGATCGGCCTAGGCGATGCACGTCCCGTTCAGCGAGAGGCGGGCCGGACAGCGGCTGCGGGCATGGGTTGCCCGAACTGCGGCGGCCCGCTTTCGCTCACTGCACCGGACAAGGCGGAACGCGTATCGTGCCCGAACTGCTCGTCGCTGCTGGACGTAAACCAAGGAAACCTCAAATACTTCAAGGCTCTCGAACCTTGCCCGACATCCGATCAGTTTCTGCTCAAGGTCGGACAGGAAGGAACCTTTCCGGGCGACGTGAAGTTTCGCATCATCGGCCGGATGGTCCGTAGCGTCACTATTGACGGCACGACCTATTACTGGCACGAGTATTTGCTCTATAACCCGATGGTCGGTTTCCGTTGGCTTGTCCACTCGGACAACCACTGGAACTTCGTTGAGCCGGTCAACCCGGCCGAGGTCGAAATGCCGGCGGCGATCGGTTCCGGAGCCCGCGCCGGATACAACGGCCATTCGTTCAAGATCTTTCAGGACGCACCCGCCTCGGTCCGCTATGTTGACGGCGAGTTCTACTGGCGGGTCGAGCAGGGCGAGACCGTCCGAGCGGTTGATTACGTTGCCGCTCCTTTGATGCTCTCGCAGGAGATGACTCCGGGCGAGATGAACTGGTCGGCCGGCGTTTATATGACCAACGACGAGGTCGAGAAGATCTTTGGCGTCTCGGGCCTGCCGCGGCCATGGGGCATCGCACCCAACCAGCCGTTCACGGCCTCGTGGTACTACACTTGGGGAGCGATACCGCTGCTACTTCTTGTGATCGTCGGCATTTTCATGCTCCCGTTGTCCGGCTCGAGCACGACGGTGCTAAGCCAGAAGATGGAACTGCCGCCGATGGCGAACGCCACCCAGCCGCAGGCTGTTTTCAGCCAACAGTTCGAACTCAAGGCGAACCGCAATGTTCGTATTCGCGCCAATGCTCCGGTCAGCAATTCATGGGCAGACCTCGACGTGGACCTGATCAACGACCAGAGCCAGGAGGTCGAATCGGTGAATGTCCCTATCGAGTATTACAGCGGTACGGACAGCGACGGAGCGTGGACGGAAGGCAACCAGACCGAGGACGCGACCGTCTCTTCGCTGCCGGCCGGGAAATACACTCTCCGTGTCGAAGGCACCTGGCAGAATTGGCAGCAATCGATGCCCGTTTCGGTCAGCGTCGCGCAGGGCGTCAATCGCGGCGTCAATTTCTTTTGTGCCTTCTTGGTGCTCCTCATCGTTCCGGTGATCGGGCTTATCAGGAAGGTCAGCTTTGAGTCGAGACGCTGGAGCGAGAGCATGTTCAGCTCGAGCGGCGGCGAATAGATCGTGGAGTAATATGGCAAAGATTCTTTATCTGATTTTCGGTATGTTCGTGCTGGTGCTTTACACCTCGGCAGCGTGGTTTGGTTGGGAGCTTGCCAATTCCGGCAGCAAGTCGCGGCTCGGCGTGCCGTTCTTTTATTCTGGATTTCGTGGAGGAAAATAGATGTCACTTTTTGACCTGAGTATGCCGCTGGCCCTTGTGGTCAAGTTCGATCAACTGGTTGAAGTGCTGATCACGACAATCATCTTTGTCGTCATCGGGCTTGTTGTTTTCGCCATCGCCTTTTTTGCCCTCGATAAGCTAACACCCTTCTCGATCAGGAAAGAGATCGAGGAAGACCACAACACTGCACTGGCGATCGTTATCGGATCATTGATACTCGGGATCGCCCTCATCGTCTCGGCAGCGATCAGCGGTTAGCCAAGTAGGCAAAAAGCGGGGAATGGAAAATGGATAGCATCGGCGGCGCATCGCATCTTCCATTCGGCTTTATCCATTTTCCGTTTTTATGAAACGCATTCCGCTTCTTTTTCTTAACGTAGTCATCATCGCGACCTGCGGGCTGATCTACGAACTTCTTGCCGCGACGGTCTCAAGCTACGTCCTCGGCGATTCGGTTACACAGTTTTCCCTCATAATCGGCATCTACCTGTTTGCCATGGGCGTCGGCTCATGGCTTTCGGGTTTTTTGGAGAAAGATCTGGCGACAAAGTTCGTTGACATCGAGCTTGCCGTAGCGTTGATCGGCGGATTCTCGGCACCGCTTCTCTTTCTCACCTTCGCGAACGTTTCTTATTTCGCCGTCATTCTCTATTCGATGGTGTTCATCATCGGCGCCCTTGTCGGGCTTGAGATACCGCTCCTGATGCGGATATTGAAAGATGAGCTCGACTTTAAGGACCTTGTCTCGCGGGTACTTGCTCTCGACTACGTCGGTGCGCTCGTCGCCGCTCTACTGTTCCCGATCTTCCTTGTTCCGAAGCTCGGGCTGAACCGCACCTCGCTGCTCTTCGGGATGCTCAACGCGGCTGTCGGGCTTTGGGGCACGTGGCTGCTCGAACCGCTAATTCGGCGGCGGTTGACGCTGCTCCGTGTAAAGGGATTCGTCGTTCTCGTCCTGCTCGCGATCGCGTTCATCAAGGCCGAGTCGCTGACGACGATGGCCGAGGATGCACTGTTTCCCGATCAGATCGTTTACGCCAAAAGCTCGCCCTATCAACGCATCGTCGTGACCCGCGGGAAGCTCGGGCATTCACTTTTCCTCAATGGCAATCTGCAGTTCAATTCCTTTGACGAATACCGCTATCACGAAGCTTTGGTTCACCCGGCGTTTGCGGCCTATGAAGGCGAACCGCGGCGGGTGCTCGTGCTCGGCGGCGGCGATGGGCTTGCCGTTCGCGAGATCCTGAAATATCCGTCGGTCGAGAGCGTTACGCTGGTCGACCTCGACCCTCTGATGACGGGCCTTTCGAAAGAGCTTCCGGCGCTTGCGGAGCTTAACCGCAATGCAATGGAAGACCCGCGGGTCTCCGTTATCAACGCCGACGCGTTCGTTTGGCTTGATGACGTAAAGTCACCGCCCTTTGACATCGCAATAGTCGATTTTCCCGACCCGAACAACTTTGCCCTCGGCAAGCTTTACTCAACCCGTTTTTACAAACTTCTCCGCGAACGGCTTCAGCCCGAAGCGGCCGTCGTGATCCAATGCACCTCGCCGCTTTACGCACGCAAGTCCTTTTGGTCGATCATCAAAACGCTCGAGGCCTCCGGTTTTACGGTCAAGCCGTTTCAAACGACCGTGCCCAGCTTTGGCGTTTGGGGCTATGCACTAGCCAAGATGCAGCCTTTTGAAACGCCGGGTGAGCTTCGAAGCGGCATTGAACTAAAATTCCTGAACCCGACATCCTTTCCATCGCTTTTCGATTTTCCGGGCGATATGACGCTGCCCGCGGAAGAGATCGAGATCAATCGGCTCGATAACCAAGCACTCGTCCGGTACTACGAAGTTGAATGGCGCAGGTTTGAGTAAATTCAATATCAAACCGGATAGACAGGATAAGCAGGATGGTGAACGACGAACTGACTGGTGCGATCATAAATGCGAGTTTCGAGGTCAGCAACGAACTCGGAGCGGGGTTTCTGGAATCGGTTTACGAAAAGGCTCTTATCGTCGCCCTTTCGCAAAGAGGCCTGAACATAAATGCGCAAGTTCCTTTGAAGGTGAGGTTTAGGAACGTCATAGTCGGAGATTTCTTTGCCGACCTTATCGTCGAGGATAAGGTGCTTATAGAGCTGAAAGCGGTTTCGCGTCTGCTTCCGGAACACAAGGCTCAGGTCATCAATTATCTGAATGCCACCGGGATCGAAACGGGATTGCTCCTGAACTTTGGCAACCCGCGCGTCGAGTACTATAGATTGCATAAACGAAAAGATCCTGACCATCCTGTAGATCCTGTTTGAATATTCCGTTATGACCTTGACCCGCCGTGAATTGCTGAAGACCTTCCTCGGAGCGCCGATGGCTTTGGCGGCGTGCGAGCGAAGTGCGCCGCGGGCGTTTCCGGAGGGCGAGATCGTCGGTGCCAATTGGCGGCTCGGGCATGTGTTGCGCGAGGGCCGCACGTTCGA
>JAHBSG010000025.1 GCA_019639235.1 Acidobacteriota bacterium
GTCAGAGGCCCGCACGTCAGTAAGGGCGGTTCATCCGACTTAGATTTCACCCGCCCGTCAACAACACAGGCAGAAACCCGACCTGTAGGGAGGGTGTCTCTTAAAGGATGAAGGATTAAGGATGAATGATGAATCCAGAATCTCCGTGTCAGTAGCCCGCACGTCAGTAAGGGCGGTTCATCCGACTTAGATTTCACCCGCCCGTCAACCACACAGGCAGAAACCCGACCTGTTGGGAGGGTGCCTCTTAAAGGATGAAGGATGAACGATGAACGATGAACGATGAAGGATGAACGATGAACGATGAAGGATGAAGGATGAACGATGAAGGATGAAGGATGATGGATGAAGGATGAATGCCGAATCCGAGACCCCTCGATTTCTTCATTTCATATTCCGTGGTTATTTCCCCAACCAACCGACCAACGATCCGATCAACCACCCAATCGGCAAAGAAGAAACCGAAGGCCAACTTTCTCCCTTCTCCCTTATCCTTTATCCTTTCTCCTTTCACCCACCCGGCTCAGCCTCCCGTCTTTCCGTCCCGCCACGGAGAGGCAAGCCTCTCCGCAATGCCCACCGGCCAAGCCGAAATTCCCTCCGCGGCTCCGCCGATCTATTTGCGGTGAAGCTCAGCTTCACCGTCGCGTCCCCAACACACCCCGCGGCTCCGCCGCCGGCGGCACAGCCGCATTCTTATTAGCTGCCTTTCGGAAAAGTGGAACTTTTCCGCAAATAGAGCGGCAAAGCCGCACGAACTGACATCAGACAACCGACAACTGCGATACGCTCCCCCGCCCAACCGCACCGCGGCGAGGCTCGCCTCGCCGGCCCGCCGCCCAAAACAGATCCGGGAGGCTCAGCCTCCCGCCTTTCCGTCCCGCCACGGAGGCAAGCCCAAATTCAGACAGAACTTGATCATATTTTGTTTGGTTTTATCGTCGGTGAAGATAAGAAAAATGGAGAGACAGTGTTTCGTTCCGACCCACCATATATTGTGTTGACATATCGATATCGCCACAATATAGTCTATCGTCGAAGGCAAGCAATGCCGCCCAACCTTTCGAATTACCCATATCAGGCTCCGAAAAATTAAAGCGGCATGCAAGGTGGATTTATTTCTAAACCCTCAGAACGTTCGAAATCATATTCCACCTAGCGGCTTAAATCAAGAGGCAAGAGCCAGGTAGCACAAAAACACAATGAGTCGAAAAACACATCATGTTGTTCCAAATCCGCGTGGCGGATGGATCGTTACGCGCGGAGGAGGCAAAAAGGCCTCCCTACACACCGATACGAAAAAGGAAGCTGTTGATCGCGGGCGAGAGATTAGCCGCAATCAAGGTACCGAGTTCGTGATCCATGGAAAAGACGGCCGGATTCAGCAGTCCGATAGTCACGGCAACGATCCTCATCCACCGAAAGGTTAGCTGAGGGTTTCGTTTATTTGGAGAATGACAAGAGGGTATCGAATTTCGATGCCCTCTCTTTTCGACTGAGACAGCTAAACGATTCTCGCTACCATCTCTTCTATTAGTCTGAGCAAAGATTAGTCGAACTACGGTCTATTGAAATGTTTTCAGGCCTCGACTGCTTATTTTCGGTGAAGCTCGGCCTCAGCCTCCCCGTCGCGTCCCAACACAACACGCGGCTCCGCCGCCAACCGTGTAGCCACGTCTTCTAGAGACTATATTTGACGATCGTTATTGAGCTTTGCGCAAGACGTGTAGGTATTCGACGGTAGCCGATGCTTTATGATTACGAGCTTCGGTCTTGTCGGCCTTGAATCGTTGATAATTCGTTTGAATCAGGTCGTACTCGCCATATCGCTCCATAATGCGGCGGACATCTTCGATACTCATCAGACCTTCGTTATTGTACGAGAGAAAAATGTACTCGAAATTCGCATTCTTGATAATGTCCTCAAAAACATCGGCTACCTTGTTCCGCATACACCACGCCGAACGCTTGTATTCACGCAGACCGGTCTTACCTGAGGGTACGAATTCATCATACTTAGCAATCGTATTGAGCAAGTGATAATTCGCTCCGTACTGACGGTGATTATACGGCGGATCCATATAGAGAATGTCGCCCTCGATCTTACGGATCAACTCGTTCGCGTCCTCATTGAATATGTCATGCTCAGCGTCGTTGAGATCATAGTTTGGAATCTCGAGGCGAAGTTCCTTTTGTGCAGTCTTCTTCAAATGCTTGAGAAAAGCACCATACACACTGGCCGTGTTCGCAACCGCGTCGGCGGCTTCGAGAAGACTCGTAAGAAACAGAAAATACAAACGATCATCAATTTCTTCATTGGAAAACCAACGTTCGATTCGCATGCGTATCGCATCGATCCGCATACTGTTTTCGTCGCTGAAGTACTGACGTCCGCTACCACCTCCTAAGCAGTAATTTCGGAATATAAAGCCTTTTTCGCCATTCAAACGATTCAACTCGATTAGATGAGGCAGGTAATCGAGCTTGGTATGGTTCCCGATGTAGTGTTTGTTTAAGACAAAACTATAGTATTCGGCGTCGTTTGCAATTATCTTCTTCGAGCTGCGCTTGAAAGCTCGGCCAACCGCCCCGGTTCCGGCGAAGATGTCACAAATCACCTTGCCACTTGCTCCGCTAACCACGCCTTCAATTGAAGAAGTTATGAACTGCGTTAGCCTATATTTCGATCCGATGTAGTTCATACGCCGTCCTCGTCCGTCGAAAGCAAGATCATAAAGCACTTTACCTTGTAGGTCTTTGTTCCTTGCGTCTTGTGTGCAT
This sequence comes from Acidobacteriota bacterium, assembly GCA_019639235.1. Taxonomy (GTDB): domain Bacteria; phylum Acidobacteriota; class Blastocatellia; order Pyrinomonadales; family Pyrinomonadaceae; genus OLB17. Next base: position 2,782 of record JAHBSG010000025.1, read on the forward strand.
AGTCGAATGTGATTTCGATCGGTTCCTGCAAATCGGTACTTTCAACAGTTCGTGCAATTGTTTCGATTGAGACATCTTCGTCTAGATATACCACAAGTAATCGGCTATCTGCGCCGAACCGACCTTCATCCTGATATCGATACAAATATTCTGCGACTTTCTCAGGATTGCTGAGGGCGACTGATTTCCAGTTCTCACTAAATTCCCGCTTGAATTCATTCGTCGGACTTTTTGCAACTTTTTGGTCGAAGGACTCACCATTAATGAAGAAATCGACTGACCTTCTGTGGTTTAAGGTCGGTAGTATATTCTTGTTCTTCTCGAAAATCAGGGTCTCGATGAAATCGTTCCTTACAGTATTGATTTCTTTAATTCTCCGGTACTTTACTGCAGCGACCTTAACTTTCTCGTCCTTTGCAAATCCTGAAATTCCCTCCGAGTTTACTCGCTGTACAAAGCCATCAAAGTCGCCTTGGGAAAATGGCCAAGCGATATGCCCTAATTGAATACTCTGCCATTCCTCAAGGAGTACTTTCATCGAGCTGTATGAGTCCTTCCCTGACTCGTACTTTTTCGTTCTTGTGAACATTTCGCGGACAATATCAATGCTCGCTTCGTAATCCCAGTGTTCCACAATTTTGGACCAGATTTCAGAGTTCGATAGATCAACGCGTTTCTGTCCGGCATTTGCACCGCGGGTTATTGTCCGTTCGGGCAATTCAAAGCCCTTGAGTTTTTGAAGTTCAAGCAAAAACTCAATTGCCTGTTCCGCATTTCCAAAAATTTTTTTTGCGGCATCCGTTGAAAAATTGTTCTTGATGTTCATTTCGTTTCGCGACTTAACCTAACTTTTTGAAGAGAAAAATATACTCGTGTTTGAAGATAAAATAATCACTTCGAAGGGCCCGAATCTTCCAAATGCCGTTCTGCCCGATTTTTCCGCGATTGCCTTCGATATTCTTTACGATGATTCCTTTCAATTTTACTTTGAAATTACGTTTGATCATATCCATCGTGTAAAAGCCCAGGGGAAGGACTTCGCTATTCTTGTAAACGTCGCCGATGACTATCCCAAAATATCGGTCCTTGTCCAAAAATCTCAAAATGTTACCGCAAACGATTTTGAAAGACTCGACAAACTCCTTGATATCGCCAATCTGTGAAAGGTCCTCCGGGTCATCCGTGAACTTCACAATGTCCATATACGGCGGGTGCATCAAAACAAACTGTGCGGATGTCACCCTCAGCTTTTTAAGACCCTCATTGACTGTCGTGTCAACATCAGAACCGTCCCGGGAATTGCATCTGGAGATGAAGTAGTCTGGATCGTCGCCGGAAATATCTATCTTCGAACGGACGTACTCGATAACCTCTTGATTTATATCAAGGCCAACATATTTTCGCCGGAGTTCTTCGCATTCAAAAAGTGTTGTTCCGCTGCCCATAAAAGGTTCGAGTACCACCTCGTTAGCTTTTGTGTAACGGCGAATCAACTGATTCGGTATCTGCGGAATAAAGTTTCCGTGATAGATATTCTTATGCTTGCCTGTCTTAGCCCGTTCGCCGATCAGCCAAAGAGAATCGGTGTTGATATCGAGATCGCGCCAGTTCTCGAGATCAAGATCGTTAAATCGTCCCATATGCGCTTAAAGGATGTACCAATTGGCTTCTCAATTCAAATAAGGACGTTGATCGGCGGATCCGCGATCGGGTTATTGGCCGTTCGGAGAGGTGAGGCTTTCAGCATCGCGAGGCGGCGGGGCCGGGTTTGGGTCGTGGATCGGAGGGCGGGTGGAAATTTCTCTTGACCTGTGTGTTGTGTTCGTGCTACGGTTGTTTTGGTGTAGGATGCCGGACACAGGTTGGGGTTTTGGGGTTGGCGGCGGCGGGCCGGCGAGTGCGACGGCTCGGAAATGAGTATCAAACCCGATACGAATATAGGCATTCGACACGATATTATAGGCATCTGGGGCAAATGTGTTATGGGCGGCGGCGATAAGATCAAAGGCTTCCGGGGCAATTATCCGGCACCGCGGGCTGCGCTCGCGGGCTTTGGAGCTCCCGGCAGCCGCCTCTGCCAAGTGTTTCACATGTTTCAGTTGTTTCACGTGTTTCAGCCGTTTCACGTGTTTCATCTGTTTCAGCCGTTTCTGAAACACTCACTCCCCGCAAAAAATGAAACACCGGGAATTTCGAATTCCGGGACTCAAGACTTTCTACCACCCCGTCCGCCGCAGCGGCGTCCACCCCTCCTTATCAAGGAGGGGAGCTTTCGGAATTCGGAATTCCCCGCCTCGGCCAAAAAAGCTTTACCTTTTTCGGGTTTCGGGTTAAACTTTTCGGCAGTCGAAGCAACCCCGAGCGGGAGGTACACCATCATAGGCTCCAAGGATTTTCCAAACTCCAGTTCCGAACTTTTAGCACGCGACCTCTTTACGGGAGCTTCTATGGAATCAAACTCCGCCGCGGCGGCCCTGGAAGGCGATCTGGTACTAGGTTTAGACGAGTCTGCTCGGTTAGGCTCGGCTCCGGCTTCGTTGCCGGGCCGGGTAGAGTTTTTTGATTCGGACACTTCGGACCTCGACCTCGCCCGCCTCGCTTCGGAAGGCGACCTCTCGGCATTTGAGCTGATCTACAACCGGCACAACCGCCGGGTCTATTCGCTCTGCCTGCGGATGACCGCGAGCCAGACCGAGGCCGAGGACCTGACGCAAGAGGTCTTTATCCAGCTCTTCCGCAAGATCGGCAGCTTCCGCGGCGATTCGGCATTTTCGACATGGCTTCACCGGATGACGGTCAACCAGTGCCTGATGCACTTCCGCAAACGGAGCGTCAAAAGCGAGAAGACCAGCGAGGACGGCGACGTTCCCGAGCAGGCCGTTGTCGGCTCGCAAAACCCGGGCCGGATGCAGGTCGTTGACCGCATCGCCCTTAAGAACGCGGTCGCCGGGCTCCCGGATGGCTACAAGAAGGTTTTTCTCCTACACGACGTCCAAGGTTACGAGCATGAGGAAGTTGCCCGCCGGCTCGGGATCTCGGTTGGCACCTCGAAATCTCAGCTCCATAAGGCCCGGCTTAAGCTCCGCGGCCTGCTCCAAAAAGAGAACTCGTCGGCATAGGCGTTCCTTGGGCCCGGAATATCCTGCACTACCGGTCAGGAACGCTACTTTTGTGCCGATTTTTCAACGCTTTGGACTTCCGCGGGGCAACCAATCAAGGCCGCGGACAATCTATATGGGTTGAGAAGAACAAGACCGTTTGGCACCGGCAATGAACTGCACAGATTTCCAAAACGAGATGAGCCGTTACCTGGACGGCGACCTTGAGCCGCAGCGAGCGGTCGAGGCCGGGCTCCATCTCGGCGATTGCGAGCCCTGTGCGAGGTCGTTCGAGGAATTTTCGCTGATGCTTGATTCCTGCCGCGGCATCGAGATAGACGAAGAGGTGCCGCCGAATGCCGAAGCACTCTGGTGCCGTATCAGCAACGTCATCGAGACCGAGAGTGCCGCCGAGAAACGCATCGAGCAGAAGGCCGAGCCCGTTCGCCGTTGGAATTTCTCGTTCGGACAGGCGTTTGCGGCATTCGCCGGTATCGCACTCGTCAGCTCTCTGCTGACCGTAGTCGCGGTCCGCAACTATCTCGAACCGGCAGCCGAGGACATGGTGACTCGTTCGGCCGAGACCGAAACAACGTTCGAACGGTTTCTTAGCCGCGTTGGGCTTTCAGAATCGCCCCGCGAGGCACGCGAACGCCGTATTCGCGAGCAGCAGGCCGCGATCGATTATTGGGACAAGCGTGTCCGAGCCCGCCGTGCCCAATGGGATCAAAGGATGCAGCAGGCCTTTGACCGGAATCTTCGCGAGATCGATCAGGCCGTAACCGAATATACCCGGACGCTCGAACACAATCCGGACGATTCGCTCTCCGTGGAGATGCTCGATGCGGCACTTAACGATAAAATGAATTTGCTAAGGCAGTTTTCCGAGCTTTAGCCTCACAACGTGACCCGAAGTTTCTTTTACATTTTCACCATCGGCGGGCAAAGCGGGGCTGCAAAGGTGATCCTCACCGGCGTGGTCTTTCTTCTTTTGGTGTTCGCTCCGTTCGCCAACGGACAGCGGCGTTTCTCGCGCAGCTTTCCGGCGAACAACGACGTCCGCATCGAGCTTCTGAACCGCTCGGGCACGGTTACGGTCGAAGGCTGGAACCGGCAGGAGGTCAATGTATCGGCATTTCTCGAGCCGCCGGTCGCTGCCATCGAGCCGAGGGTCGCCAACGGCACGATCTACATCAATCTGGTCAAAGACAATCAAGGCCGGGGCGAGGTCGGCAGCGTTAACTTCACCGTCCGCGTGCCGTTCACCTCTAGCGTTGACATCGAAACACTTGTCGGCAACCTGATCGTTTCAAACATTCGCGGCGGCCTGCTCCGTGCTCACATTACCAGCGAGGGCGACATTACGCTGACCAACATCGGTGCCCGGGCTGTTTCGGCACAGAACGGCATTGGCGACATTTTTTACGACGGCACGATCACCTCGGGCGGCAGCTATCGCTTCCAGTCGGTCCGCGGCAACATAAACCTCCGCATTCCGTTCAGTTCGTCGTTCAAACTCGTCGCGACGGCACCATCTACAAGGAACATCTCTCTGGGCGCTCTTGCCAACACGAACATGAGCTATGCCGGTGACGGCCGGCGTGTTGTCGGACGCGTCGGTGATGGCAGCGCGACCATCTCCGTAACGAATCAACGCGGCAACATCTCCTTCATCAGCCGTTAGGCGAATGGAAAAACATTGCTTTTCTTGGCAAGGAACGCGTAAGATAGCAAAGGCCGCTCTTCCAGCCCACCTGATAACGCAATGAAAATAAAACACCTAGCGATAGCCGCACTTCTTTTCGCTCTTTTTGCTACTGCAGCCGAGGCCCAGCTTTTGAAGCGTACGATCTACAAGAACGACCGCTTTGATTTCGGCGTGGGCGGTACGATCGAGATCACCGGGGCTCCGATGGGCTCCATTCGCGTTGAAGGCTGGGCGAACCGAGAGGTGCAACTTGAGGCCGAGATCGAGATTCAGGCACCGACCGAAGCGGACCTCGACCGGCTCGAAAAGGTAACGGGCTTTGTCCTGCAGGAATCGCTCGGCCGGACCGGGATCACCTCGGTCGGCCCGCATGACAAAAAATCCGTCCGGAAACTTGATAAGAAATTCCCGAAGGCCCTTTACGGAATGCCGGTCCGGATAAACTACGTCGTCCGCGTCCCGAAATTTTCAGACATTCTGATAAACGGCGGCAAAGGAGCTCTTCACATCTCCGGCATCGACGGCATGCTTCGCGTCAACTACATCGAATCCGACGCAAAAATCGACCTCGTTGGCGGCGGAATTCAGGCGACTCTCGGCGCCGGCACGCTTGATATCACCATCCCGAGCCGAAGCTGGCGTGGGCGATTTGCCGATGTTTCGGTCGCCAGCGGCACCATCGACCTAAAACTTCCCGCCGGGCTGAATGCTCAATTTGACGGCTCGATCCTCCGCACCGGCAAGATCGAGAACGGCTACGAAGGCTTCAAGCCCCGCAACCGCAACGGCCAATTCACCGAGCGTTCGATCGCCGCTACGGCCGGCTCCGGTACGATCCCGCTCAAGTTCACCGTCGGCGACGGCACGCTCATGATCAAGCAATTCGACCCGTCGCGTTGAGTTCGCCGCAACTTAATTAACGAAAGAAATAGTGATAACGTAATCGTCGTTATCACTATTTTTATGTCCATTAAATCTGACATCTGGCTCCGAAAAATGGCTGCGGAGCACGAAATGATCACGCCCTTTCTTCCCGAGCTTGTCCGCGAAGTTGGCGGCAGCCGGATCATCTCCGCCGGCACTTCGAGCTACGGCTACGATATGCGGCTCGCGGACGACGGCTTCAAGATCTTCTCGTCCGTCCACGCCAAGGAGATCGACCCAAAGCGGTTCAATGATCAATATTCGCTCGTCGAGCCCGAACTGCAAACGGCCGAGGACGGAGCGAAGTATTATCTTCTGCCGCCGCATCATTACGGGCTCGGCGTGACGGTCGAGACCTTTAAGATGCCCCGAAACGTAACGGGCGTCGCTCTCGGCAAATCGACGTATGCTAGGGCCGGATTGCTTGTTAACACAACGCCGCTCGAGGCCGGCTGGACGGGCCGCCTGGTCGTGGAGATCGCGAATCTGGCAAACCTGCCGCTCCGTGTTTACGTCAACGAAGGCATCGGGCAGATCCTTTTCTTCGAATCCGACGAGGATTGCGCCGTTTCATACAGCGACCGAGGCGGCAAATATCAAGGCCAAACCGGGCTGACCTACGCGAAAGTCTAGTCAGCTACGGAGAAAAGTTCCGCAACTTTACAGAAAAGTTCGGCTACTCAACAGAAAAGTTCGGCTACTTAACAGAAAAGTTCGGCAACATGGGGCAAATGTTCGGCAACATGGGGCAAATGTTCGGCAACATGGGGCAAATGTTTGGCAGCATGGGGCAAATGTTCGGCAACATGGGGCAAATGTTCGGCAACTTTTTTGTAATTATCAGCCTGCGAAATGTCGCGAAAAATGCATGAAGTCCAACATTTACGGCCATTTTAGCGTCCTTTGCCTCACTTTTTGCCTTGTAACGGGCGGTTTGGCTCAGAGTGCCTCGGAGAAACGTCCGCGGGCACGCGATCTTGGTATCACGATCGGCGTTCTTCCCGCGGGGCCGAACAACGCGATAACCGATGTGGCCGGCGTGAGCGTCGGGCAAACGACGATCGTCCGCGGCGATAACATCCGCACCGGTGTTACCGCGATTCTTCCGCATAACGGAAATCTTTTTCGCGAAAAGGTGCCCGGTGCCGTATTTGTCGGCAACGGCTTCGGAAAGCTCGCCGGCTCGACGCAGGTGAATGAGCTTGGCGAGATCGAAACGCCGATACTTTTGACCTCCACGCTCAGCGTCCCGAAGACCGCCGATTTTTTGATGGACTACATGCTCGCATTGCCCAGCAATGAGAATGTCCGCTCGATAAATCCGCTGGTTGCCGAAACGAACGACGGCGGGCTCAACGACATCCGCGGCCGCCATATCACCCGCGAAGACGTTTTTAACGCCCTCAAGACCGCAAAAAGCGGCCCTGTCGATGAAGGCTCGGTCGGTGCCGGAACAGGGACCGTCGCGTTCGGCTGGAAAGGCGGCATCGGCACCGCATCACGAAGACTGCCGGCTAGCCTCGGCGGCTATACGCTCGGCGTTCTCGTTCAATCGAACTTCGGCGGCGTCCTGACCATCGACGGAGTCCCCGTCGGCGAGGAACTTGGGCAGTATTACTTGAAGAATGCAGTCGCCCGCGCGCCTCAGGCCGACCCGTCCGCGGACGGCTCGATAATCATCGTCATCGCTACCGACGCTCCGCTTGATCATCGCCAGTTGAAACGCCTTGCGTCCCGCTCGATGATCGGCCTCGGCCGGACCGGCTCTTCGATGACGAACGGCAGCGGCGATTACGCCATCGCATTCTCGACCGCAAATCGCATCAACGCCGACGAACGCCTCCGCAGCATCTCAGTTCTCGGCAACGACGCTATGTCGCCGCTCTTCCAAGCCGCGATCGAAGCCACCGAAGAAGCGATCATCAATTCCCTTCTCAAAGCCACGACCGTTACCGGCAACGGCCGCACCGTCGAGGCTCTCCCGATAGATCAGCTGAAAGAGATCCTTCGCAAATACGGCCGCCCCGAAAAATAAAAGGCCGCCCGGTTTCCCGAACGGCCAGTTTCAGCGCCTTTCAAACAGGTCAAACGGTAGAATCGTCGAGCCCGCTATCGTAGCTCGAGGTGGTGTCCACTGCCCCGGCATCAAAGCCGGTATCGACCGCGGACATATCATAGCCACCATCATAAGCACCGGCGTCGTATGTACCGCCGGTCTCGACCGCCGACGACGGATCGACGTCATATCCTGTCGACATTGGGTCGGCCTGGTCTGCGTAGCTATCTGCCGATGCCTGATATGCCTCGGCGTTTGCCGCGCTGCTTTCCGCCGCATCCATGTTTCCCTGTTCGGCATACCACTCGGCGTTGTCAGCAAAGTACTCGGCATTCTTTTCTTCATGGACCGCATTGCCGAGGTTGTAGGCGTCCTGGTCGGACTGGCCCGTATGATCATCGCCGCCTGCATTGAAATCTGCATCGCTGGTCGCATAGGCCGCGTTCTCTGCCGCCTCCTTTGCTCCTTCGTAATCGCCCTCTGCGATCAGATCCGCCTGCTGAGTTCTATAGTCCTCCGCAACTTCCTGCTGATAAGCGGCCTGTTCGAGGTCGGAGGAATCCGAAGCCCCGAGCATGCTTGAATCGCCGGCCGCCCAAGCCGCATCTTCCGCCTGTTCGCGGGCATCGGCAGCCGCCGCGTAATCGCCCTTGTCAACGAATTCATCAGCCGCGGCCTGTGCTTCGCGTGCGGTCTCAGCCTGTGCCTCGCGTTCCGCAGCCTCGGTGTCAATGGCCGGTTCCGCTGCAGGCTCGGCTTCGGCCACGTAAGGCTCCGCGGCGGTCGGCTCAGAACTCGCGGCGAAATACCCGTCGTCAACACCCGCCTCAAGCGCTCCCTTATCCTCTGGGATCACGGCCGCCGCATCCTCGAACCCTTCGCTTCCGAGATTGAATTCGACGGAGTTCATCGAAAGTTCCTCTTCGCTCGGAAGGCCTTCATCCGCCGCGAGTTCTTCGATGTCCTCGGTCGTATCAAATTCGCCGTCGCCGTCGCTGTCCGTCATAAGAGTGTCAACTTCGCCATCGCCATCCGTGTCCGCGATCGCAGTATCAAGAAGCCCGTCCCCATCGCTATCAACCGCGACCATATCGATCTTTCCGTCGCCATCAACATCTGACACGCCGGTGTCAAAATTGCCGTCGCCATCGGTGTCCATCACGGCCGTGTCCACCGTTCCATCATTGTTGGTATCGGCAACTGCGGTGTCGAAAAGCCCGTCGCCGTCGGTATCGGCGGCAGTAATGGTGACCGCGTCGGCAGTTTGTTCGCCATCATCGAACACGGCATTCACGACATCTTCAAGGACCGAGCCGGAAGTGCCGTCGGCCTTTGCGGCCGAAAGTTCGAATTCTTCTACAGATCCGTCCGGGGCAGTTTCAGTGATTATTACGGGTTCATTCGGCATAATTTTGATTCTCCATCCTATTCATTTCTTTGGCCCTCGAAGCGGCCGGCTTGGGGTTTTTACGGATAACGGTGAGCTTGCCGCACTTCTCATCCGGGCACTTGACCGAAAGCTGCTGCTTCCCCTCAAGCACGGACATCGGCACCCGCATCGGAGCCGAGCACGTCGAACACTTCAACTTAAGTACCGTCGGTTGCGGCTTTCCCTCTTCTTTCGGCTTCGGCGGCGATGCTTTCCTGATCGTCTCGCCGATTATCTTCAAATAGCTTTGCAGCTCCGCGCTTTTGGCATATTGCGTCAGCAGCTTCAGCCGGGGCCCGAGATATGGCGTTGATGTGGTCGTAAGCTCCGAAAGCCTGAGCATATCGCCATCATCAACGGATTGCTGCTCGATCCAGGCATCCATATTCAACTGCCGGTACATCAGCGAGGACTTCAGGGACCAGGCCATCAGCACGCGGCGGGCGATCTCCTCGCTGCCGACCGCAAGCAATCCCGCCCTATCGGCCGTTATTTCCGCCTGGCGTGCCCAGGCAAGCAGCGGCATCTCGATCGCTCCGCCGATCAGAGCGCTTGGACTGAGGATCGCATTGAAGATGCCGCCGGCCATAACGCCCCTCGCCGGTCCTTGCTCGCCGAGGAAAAAGCGGATCACCGTCTTCCAAAGCGCGTGCCCGGCCTTGCAGTGCCCGATCTCGCGAGCAAGCAGATAGAGCATATCGATGCCCTGAAAATTGCCCGCCATCGCGGAACCGATAACGATGAACGAATCGGTATCGCTGCCAAAAGTGAGCATGTCCCATGGGCGCTCGCCGGAAAGATAGACGTCCGGCATATGAGTCATTCCAAGAATTCTTGCCGCCCGCACCGCCTGCCCAAACACCTGCGGCATCTGCTTTTCACCGAGCCGAACCCCATTGAACGTCACCTCGATCCAACGCCGGCCGACCTTTTCCGAAACACCCTTGGCGGCCGCATTAAGCGGCGTTATCGCCCGCAGAGCGGCCATCGCTTTTGCGTCCGCAGCCCATGCAAACGCAGACGAATCGACCCGATACCCCGGAACCAGCGGCCGTAGCCAGCGGCACTCGGGACACATCACCCGCGTATCCGCGAGCCCCGCCCCAAACCCTCCGCAGGTTTGGCATCTCGGCGGTGGTGCCGGCACCTGCTGATAGATCGGCGGCGGCTGCGGCTGTTGGTGAAACTGCGGCGGCGCAACGGGCTGCTGTTGAACGGGCGGTTGAGGAACGGAGTGCTGCGGCGGCTGCACCGGCCGGTCTATCGCAACCCCGCAAAAAATGCAGAACCGCGAGCCCGCCACAGTTTGCCGGTGGCCATTTGGGCAAATTGGATTTCCGTTTCCCTCGCTGCTCATTAGTAATAATAGGGTCCCGATGCGGCCGACATCATGCTCATCAAAATCCAAAGGAAATAGATGCCCACGTGAATGATGCTCGAGATGATGCCGCCCCAAAGCCCTACGAGCGCCATCCAGCGCCCGCCGGCCGGCGAACGGCCGTTCTTGATCGAATCAAGCTCAAGCCAGCCAACGATCGCCGCCGGAACACCGGAGATCGGCCCACAGCAAAAGAGCGCCAGGATCGCCAGGATCAACGCTGCGACCGCCTTCTGGCCATATTCTCCGCTCGAATTCTGCTGAGCATGGCCTGTCGGTGCCCAGTTCTGGGCTCCCGGCTGCTGCCCGACAAAAGGCGGCGGCTCTTGCCGCGGCGGGGCACCGAGCGGAGTCGCGCAATTGAGGCAAAAGGCCGCTTCCGCGGGGTTAGGCTGATTGCATTTGGGGCACGGCTTTGTCATATAGGCGAAAAAGCGGAAGAGGTTGTCCTCCGTTGATAATGCGAGAAACCTCGTGGGAAAAGGTCAGATTTCGTCTTAAGTTTTTGATACTATACAACAAATTCTGTTTCCAGGGCGACCAAGACCTCGGCAAACAAGATCGAAATTTCGGCCTTAAAGCTGAAAGCTAATTGCTAAAAGCTATACATCAACAAGATGCAAAAGATCAAAATTTACATCGGCCTCTAACTAGAAATGCATGGCTCAAAGCTGAATGCCTATAGCTAAAAGCTGTTCACAAACCAAATGCACAAGATCGAAAACTACATCGGCGGCGAGACGGTCGTTCAGTCGAGACACCGCAATCCCGTATTGTCATCGAACTCTTTCGGAAGGAATGAGCGTTAAAGATAGCAACACTGTTGTAGAATAAGATATGCCATTATTCGTTCGAATCGGGATTGTGATCGTCGTGGTCGGCTTGATGTCGTCGCTCACTTCTTGCGGCTCAAAAACCAACGATGAGGACGTCAACGCCCTGGTGGGACACGCAAATCAGCTCCTCGAGCAGGAAGCTACTATAACAAGAAGTTGGCGAGATGAATTTGTCACCATTTTTCCAATGGAGAACCGTGAGAGGTTTCCTTCGAACCGGAAAATGCTACGACCACATGCGGAGAATCAACTTCGGTTGCTGCAGGAGAAGGAAGAACTACTATTAGCTGCGGTCGCAAAACTCAAAAAGGCTTCGGCAATTGCCGCCGCCAATCAAAAAGAGAAAAGATTTGCAGAGCTAATGGCCGAATCGTTAGGGAAAGACGTCGAGATCGTCAGGTCTTTTAGGAAACCGATGAAGATGGTGCTCGACGAAACAGTTTCTGATGCTCAGTTGCTCAAAGACTCGTTTGCAGAGGCTGGTCAAGACGCCGAACTGAAGTCAAAAGAGCGAGACGCACTTCAGAATGACGCCAAAAGAATTCTCGAAAATAGGTAGTGCGAACGCAACTCGGTCATAAACAGAAGAATGTTGGAAATCTTGAACTACATCGGCGGCGAGATGGTCACACCTGCCTCGGGCGAATACTTTGACAACATCGAGCCCGCTACGGGCGAGGTCTATTCGCTGATACCGGATTCCGACGAGCGAGATGTGAACCTGGCCTCGGACGCCGCCAAGGCCGCGTTTCCGGCGTGGTCCACGACATCGCCGGAGGAGCGTTTTGCCATTCTGATGCGGCTTGTTTCGCTCATCGAACGCGACCTTGAACCGCTCGCTCTCGCCGAATCCAAGGACAACGGCAAGCCCGTCTCGCTCGCCCGCAGCGTCGATATCCCGCGGGCCGCGGCCAACTTCCGCTTTTACGCGACCGCCGCTATGCACCTCGCCAACGAATCGCACGAGACGCACGGTGCGGGCGGAGTTCACGCGATCAATTACACGTTGCGGCAGCCTATCGGCGTTGCGGGCTGCATTTCGCCGTGGAATCTGCCGCTGTATCTTTTCACTTGGAAGATCGCGCCGGCGATCGCCGCGGGCTGCACGGTCGTCGCAAAGCCGAGCGAAGTTACACCAATGACCGCATATCTGCTGTCGAAACTTTGCATCGAAGCGGGCCTGCCGCCGGGCGTTCTAAATATCGTTCACGGCACCGGCCCGAAGGTCGGCTCGGCCATCGTCGCCCATAAAGATATCAAGGCCATCTCCTTCACCGGCGGCACCGCGACCGGCGAAGAGATCGCCCGCGTCGCCGCACCGATGTTCAAGAAACTCTCGCTCGAACTCGGCGGCAAGAACCCGAACATCATCTTCGCCGACTGCAACTACGACGAAATGCTGGCGACGACCGTCCGCTCGTCGTTTTCTAATCAAGGCGAGATCTGCCTCTGCGGCTCGCGTATATTCGTCGAACGCCCGCTATATGAGCGGTTCAAGCAGGACTTCGTCGAACGAGTTTCCGCACTTAAGGTCGGCGACCCGAACAGCCCCGCAACCGACGTCGGAGCCATCGTCTCAAAACAGCATTTCGAAAAAATCCTCTCCTACATCGACCTCGCAAGAGAGGAAGGCGGGACGATCCTCTGCGGTGGGAAAGCCGTAACCGCAGAGACGCAGAGACACAGAGAGGAGGAATCTGGAGATATCACTACCGTTTCTCAGCGTCTCAGCGTCTCTGCGGTTAGAGATCTTTCTGGTTGGTTCATCGAGCCGACCGTCATCGAGCGGCTTCCGCACGACTGCCGTACGAATCAGAAAGAGATCTTCGGCCCGGTCGTTACCATTATGCCTTTCGACGCCGAAGACGAAGTTCTCGCCTACGCCAACAGCGTCCGCTACGGCCTCGCCGCAACGCTCTGGACCGAAAACCTTTCACGCGCTCACCGCATCTCAGCTAAACTCGAGTCCGGCATCGTCTGGGTAAACTGCTGGATGCTCCGCGACCTCCGCACGCCCTTCGGCGGCGTAAAGGACAGCGGAATCGGCCGCGAAGGCGGGTTCGAGGCCTTGCGTTTTTTCACCGAAGAAAAGAATGTCTGTTTAAGATTATGATCGGAGGTTGCATCGACGAAGGTGATTTCGACGATGTTATCAACCGTTCAATAAGCCGATCCGCCGTCAACCGCAGAGACGAGCACTTTGTCCACTCGGCGGCCGTCCATGTCCATTACCTCAAAGCGTCGCCCGTTCCATTCAAAGTGGTCGCCCTCGTGCGGTAGCCGCTCGAGCCGAGTCAGCACAAACCCGGCCAACGTTTGATACATCCCGCGTTCGCCCGCGGGTAAGGCTTTGACGCCGATCGCCTCCATAAATTCATCGACCGGCATGCTTCCATCTATCAGCATCGAGCCGTCCTCTCTTACAAAAAGACTTCCCTGAACGGCACCGCCGACCGGAAAATCGCCGACGATCTCCTCAAGCACGTCCTTCAGCGTCACCAACCCTTCTATCGACCCAAATTCATCAACGATAAAGACAACGTCCGACGCTGTGCTGCGGAAAAGTGCAAGTAGTTCGAGCACGGTGACTGTCTCGGGTACGAACGTCGGCTCTCGGAGCGATGCTGCAAGATCGAGGTCCTTGCCCTCAAGCATCTGGACGAGCACATCTCGCTTTTCTATAACTCCGGCAAGCTCATCCAGGCTTCCGCGTCCTGCCGGCAGCCGCGAAAAGCCGCTTTCGGCCAATCGCCGTTTGATGGTCTCAGTGTCGTCTTCGAGGTTTATCCATTCGATCTTCACCCGCGAGGTCATTAGCGCCGTCGCCCGCAGATCATCGAGCCGAAGAACGCTCTCGATCAGTTCCTGCTCGCTTGAGTGAAACACGCCGGTCTCCGTACCCTGGGCAATATGGGCCCGGATCTCGTCCTCGGTCATCACGCTGTCCGTCGCCTCAGAAACCCGAAAGATCCCGAGAATAAGTCGCGTTGAACGGCTGAGCAGCCAAACTACCGGAGCCGTCAGCTTTGAAACAAATCGCATCGGCCGCGAAAACGTTGTCGCGACCGCCTCCGGCATATTGAGCGCGATGTTCTTTGGGACAAGCTCGCCGACCACGAGCGAAAAATACGTGATCACAAGGATAACAAGCCCGAAACCGATGCTCGCCGAGTATGGTTCGAGAGCCGGAACTGTCGCGACCAGTGCAGAAACCTCCTGAGAGAGAAACGCTCCGCCAAATGCCCCCGAAAGAATGCCGACCAGCGTAATCCCGATCTGCACCGCCGAGAGAAAACGCTCCGGCCGCTCCTGCAGCTCGATCGCCGCTGCGGCCCCCTTGCTTCCCTCGCCCGCGGCGCCTTGCAGCCGCATCCGCCGGGCCGACACGACCGCGATCTCGGTCATTGAAAAAAGGCCGTTAACAATGATCAGGGCTCCGATCAGCACGACCTCGAGGATGATCCGTTCCATACCATGATTGTGCGGTATCTCTAAGGCAAAGCCAACAGGCCGCACCATACCGCCGGGGTTTTAAGGCAACCGCTTCTGCGATACAATCCACTCATGGACGAAAACACAGCCCTCGAATCTTCCCGGGCACCGGAGCCCGTCGGGCTTTATCCTCACGCACGCCGCGTCGGGAACCTGCTTTTTCTTTCGGGCGTCGGCCCGCGCGAACGCGGCACGAAGCGAATACCAGGCGTAGAAATGAACGATGCCGGTAACATCGTCTCCTACGACATCGAAACCCAATGCCGTTCGGTGTTCCAGAACGTTCGCTACATCCTTGAGGACGCAGGATCGTCGTGGGACAACATCGTTGACGTTACGGTTTTTCTTACCAACATGAAGGACGACTTCGCCGTGTATAATAAGGTCTATGCCGAATATTTTGCCGAGAACCGTCCGTGCCGGACGACCGTCGAGATAAGCTCGCTTCCAACGCCGATCGCGATCGAACTAAAGGTCATCGCGACCATTGAATAACGGTTGTCTGAACGATTTTAAAGGCGATGTGAGATAGCGAAGGTCGCTTCCCGGCACCAAACCTTCGGATATCTCATGGGCAAATAGACTATAAGGGAGAACAAAAATGACAGCACCAGCAACAGAAGGGATCGCGACTCGCGGTTTCGCAGTTTCCGGCCCCGAGGCCACGTTTGAACCATTCGAATTCCAACGCCGCGAGGTCGGCCCGAAGGACATTCTAATCGACATACTTTACGCGGGTATTTGCCACTCGGATATTCATCAGGCACGTGCCGAATGGGAACCGCTCATCCCGTCGCTTTACCCGATGGTACCGGGCCACGAGATCGTCGGTCGCGTGACCAAGGTCGGCAGCGAGGTGACCAAATTCAAGGAAGGCGACTTCGCCGGTATCGGCTGTTTTGTCGATTCGTGCCGCGAGTGCGGTGCCTGCCACCATGGCGTCGAGCAATACTGCATCAAGGGTTCGGCACAGACCTATAACAGCACCGAAATGGATCGCACGACACCGACGTTTGGCGGCTATTCGAAACACTACGTCGTCGATGAAGCATACGCCTTAAACGTAAACGCACCTGAGGAGGACCTTCCCGGAGTCGCTCCGCTTCTCTGCGCGGGCATAACGACATATTCGCCGCTCAAGCGTTGGGGCGTTGGCCCGGGCAAGAAGGTCGGCGTCGTCGGGCTCGGCGGGCTTGGCCACATGGCCGTTAAGATCGCAAAGGCAATGGGCGCCGAAGTAACGGTCTTTAGCACCTCGCCAAGTAAAGAAGCTGATGCAGCGAAACTTGGTGCCGACAAGTTCGTCGTCAGCCGCGATGCGGACGCAATGGGCTCAATTGCGGGCACGTTCAACGTCATTATCGATACCGTCTCTGCGGACCACGACATCAATCCGTATATCAGCGCACTTGGGCTCAATGGCGTGCTTGTTGTCGTTGGAATGCCCGAAAAGCCGGCGACGGTGCATCAGGCGTCATTGATACTCGGCAACAAGGCGATTGCCGGTTCGCTTATCGGCGGCATTCCCGAGACACAGGAGATGCTCGATTTCTGTGCGAAACACGGCATTACCTCTGATATCGAATTGATAAAGCCGGACTACATCGATACCGCGTACGACCGAACGGTGAAGGCGGACGTCCGCTACCGCTTCGTCATCGACATGGCGAATGCTTAATAGGTCGAAAGGGATAAATGTAAAAAGGTGGAAAAGCTGAAACCTCATCGCCGATAGCACCTCGACCTTTTCACTTTTTCCTTTTTCACCTTTTTACGCCGTATGAGATACATTGCTCTTCTCCGCGGCATCAATGTCGGCGGCAATACGATGATCAAAATGCAAGAGCTTCGGGCGATGTTCGAAGCTCTCCATTTTGGCAATGTCGCTAGCTACATCAACAGCGGCAATCTTGCGTTCGACAGTGTCAGCAGCCCGCACGTTAGTAAGGGCTCAACGCCCGAATCTGCCCTCTCGAATCAGATCGAATCCGCCATGCAGAACACATTCGGCAAATCTATTCCCGTAACTGTCCGCGAACAGCGGCACATTCAAACGGTCCTCGAAAGTAATCCCTTTGCCGGCCAATTCGAAAGTCACAAGGAAATGCACGTGCTTTTTCTGAAAGAAGAAATGCCGGCTGATAAGCAGCAGCAACTCCTAGCCAATCAAACAAACGATGAACGCTTCGCCGTTCTCGGCCGCGAGATCTATTGCCACCTGAAACTAGGTGTCGCCAACAGCTTGCTCGGCAAAGGCTTCATTGAAAAGAAACTCAATCTTGCCGTCACCGCCCGAAACTGGCGAACGGTTCAAAAACTATCTGAGTTATAATCGCCTTATGATTCGACGTCCCTTCAATTTCAAGCAATGGATCGATGAGCATCGGCACTTGCTCAAGCCGCCGGTCGGGAATCAGTGTGTTTATCAAAACGAGGATTTCATCGTTATGGTCGTCGGCGGGCCGAACTCGCGGAAAGATTATCACTGGGACGAAGGCGAAGAGCTTTTCTACCAGCTTGAGGGCGATCTGCTCGTCAAAATTCAGGAAGACGGAAAGGCGGTCGATGTCCCGATCCGCGAGGGCGAGATGTTCTTGCTCCCGCCGCGCATTCCGCACAACCCGATCCGAGGTGAAAATACCATCGGCCTCGTCATCGAACGCAAACGCCGTGAAGGCGAACTCGACGGCCTGCTCTGGTACTGCGAAAACTGCAACGAAAAGCTCTACGAAGAATATTTCCAGCTAGGCGACATCACGACCCAATTCCAGGGCGTCTTCGAAAAGTTCTACGGCAGCCAGGACCTACGGACCTGCAAGAGCTGCGGCACCGTAATGGAGCCGCCTCCGGTCGTTGCATGACCTCAATATTAAAGTAATAGTTCTTTTGCATGGAAAGGTTCGCTTGTGACCATAGAAACCCTTAAGGCGAAGACAATCGCATCCACGCCCCACGACCACTGTCTTGCCGAAAAAGGCTGGACACTCGTGCGCGGTATTGCCAGTTCGAAGGAGGTAGAGCAGGGCCGAAAGGATATCTCAGCAGCCGTAGAACGGCTCGCGAACGAGCATCGCCCGCTCGGCGATCGCGATACGTACGGCAAAGCATTCCTTCAGGTTACTAACCTCTGGCGGCAGGATCCGGGTGTTAAGGAGTTTGTTTTCAACGGCGGTTTCGCTCAGGCGGCTGCGGATATTCTCGGGGTAGCACGGGTTCGAATTTACCATGACCAGGCTCTGTTCAAGGAACCCGGGGGCGGGCCGACTCCGTGGCATCAGGATATGTATTACTGGCCGCTTGCTACCGAAATGGCTGTGACAATGTGGATGCCGCTCGTAGACGTAACGGCAGATATGGGCCTTATGCGATTCGCTGAAGGCTCGCACAAAGACCAACACCGCACCGATCTTGAGATCTCTGACGAAAGCAACGCTTATTATTCCCGATTCGTGAATGAGAAGGGTTACCGGATCAGCGGTCCGGATAACCTAAAGGCCGGCGATGCTACTTTTCACCTCGGCTGGACCATCCATTCAGCAGGACCGAATCATAACGCTGACCGAATTCGCGAAGTTATGACGATCATCTACATACCCGATGGCACACCGATCGCAAAGCCGGCAAACCCGCATCAGCAAGCTGATCTCGAGGCTTTTCTTGGCGGCCGGCAGCCGGATGAACTTGCGGATTCGGAAATGAACCCGATAATGAACTGACGTGCTAAAAATCGACGTACACACACATATTCTTCCCAAGGACATCCCCGCGTGGAAGAAGCGGTTCGGTTATGGTGGGTTCATTTCGCTCGACCACTACCGGCCGTGCTCGGCACATATGGTTCGTGATGATGGGAAGCAGTTTCGCGACATCGAATCAAATTGTTGGGACCCGGTTAAACGAATCGAGGAAATGGACAGCCACGGCATCAGCGTGCAGGTTCTCTCGACCGTTCCGGTGATGTTCAGCTATTGGGCAAAGCCCGCCGATTGCCTTGAGGTCTCAAAGTTTCTCAATGACCACATCGCGGATATCGTATCGGAGTTCCCGCTCCGCTTTGTCGGCCTCGGCACGGTCCCTTTGCAGGAGACACAGCTCGCAATTGCCGAGCTCGGACGCTGTAAGGCGATCGGGCTCGCCGGCGTCCAGATCGGTACGAACGTCAATCAGCTTAATCTTAGTGAGCCGAAGTTTCTTGAGTTCTTCCAGGCATGCGAGGAACTTTCAATGGCAGTATTCGTTCATCCGTGGGAGATGATGGGCGAAGCCGATATGCAAAAATATTGGCTCCCGTGGCTGGTCGGGATGCCGGCCGAGGTCTCGCGGGCCATCTGCTCACTGATCTTTTCCGGAACGCTCGAAAAGTGCCGCGACCTCCGAATTTGCTTTGCCCACGGCGGCGGTTCATTCCCGGCGACCATCGGCCGCATCGACCACGGCTTCAACGTCCGCCCCGACCTCTGCGCGGTGGATAATCCGCACAGCCCGCGGCGATACCTCAGCCGGATGTATTTCGATTCGCTGGTCCACGAACCTGCAAAGCTCGATTACCTTATCAAGCTCGTCGGTGCTGACCAGGTCGCCCTCGGCACCGATTATCCTTTTCCGCTCGGCGAACTCGAGCCCGGAAAGCTGATCGACTCGATGCCTTACGATGACATGATCAAGTCGATGCTCTTTCACGGTGCCGCCCTCAATTGGCTCGGCCTGCCGCTTTCACAGTTCAGCCAAACGTAAAGATGCCCCGCACCGGCTTTCCCTTCCGGCCCGAGGCATGCTGTACTTTCAGCCCTTGAGCCGAAAGTTTATTCCGTCTTTACGTCGGCTGAGTACCGGACCGTAGCGCCCTTCGGAACTGCAATTCCGGATTCCAGCATATTCACCTTCGCAAGTGCCCAGCGGCCCTGCTGGCGGGTGAAGACAAGTTCGGCCTGGCTCTTGGCGATGTCACCTGTGTACGTCGCGAATACCGACTGTACGACCTTGCCTTCATCGTTCACGATAAATACGGACGCACCACCAGCCGTGTTGCGGGCAACGCGGACCTCGTACTTTCCGGCGTCAAGCGTTTTGCCGCCGACGGCAAAGTCAAAAGCGATCTCGGCTTCCATTTTAGTAACGGTCTGTGCGCTTGTTGCGACAGCTCCTGCGAAAAGTGCGACAGCGAGAAGAGAAGTAAGTTTGAAGATCTTTTTCATTAGTGCCTCCGTCTTGTTCGATATAAAGTGTCGGGTCTGCTTGGCCCCGCATCTCCTAACGCGAGCTTCGGATCAAAAAAATATCAAGAAGAAAAAATGATCGCCCGTTTAGGTAGATTGCTTAACGTCGGCGGTTTTCGAAATGTTCCGGATGGTTTAGATTTGTAACAGAAATTTATGTCGCTCGATGTTCAGTTCATGCCCGGGCCGGAGTTTGCGACGGCCGCCGACCGCGACGACCCACTTGCCCGCTTCCGCGAGCGGTTTCATATTCCGCAGCTTCCTGAAGCCGGCGACGCAGTTTATTTCACCGGCAATTCGCTGGGCCTGCAGCCGAAGACCGCCCGCGACTACATCAATACCGAGCTCGACGATTGGGCACGACTTGGCGTTGAGGGACATCTTCATGCCCATCACCCGTGGCTTCCCTATCACGAGTTCGTGACCGAGTCGCTCGCCCGCCTGGTTGGGGCAAAGTCGATCGAGGTCGTCGCGATGAACTCGCTTACGGTGAATCTTCATCTGCTGATGGTCTCGTTCTATCGGCCGACGGCCAAACGTTGCAAGATCGTCATCGAAAAAGGAGCGTTCCCGTCGGATCAATATGCAGTCGAATCGCAGTTGAGATTTCACGGGATCGAGACTTCAAGCCTGATCGAACTCACGCCCCGCGAGGGCGAAGCGATACTTCGAACCGAAGACATCCTCGAACTCATCGAACGCGAAGGCGAGAGCATTGCCCTCATAATGATCGGCGGGGTTAACTATTACACCGGCCAGGCGTTCGATATGGCTGCGATCACTGAGGCCGGCCACCACAAGGGCTGCGTCGTCGGTTTTGACCTCGCCCACGCCGCGGGCAATCTGGAACTGAAACTCCACGACTGGGAAGTCGATTTCGCCGCTTGGTGTTCTTATAAATATCTCAATGCAGGCCCGGGAGGCATCGCCGGCATCTTTGTTAATGAGCGCCACGCCCGCAGTTTTGACCTGCCGCGTTTTGCCGGTTGGTGGGGACATGACAAAGCGACGCGGTTCCTGATGGGTCCGGAGTTCGTCCCGCTGGCTGGTGCCGAAGGCTGGCAGCTCTCAAATCCGCCGATATTTCAGCTCGCCGCCTTGCGTGCCGCGCTTGAGATCTTCGACGAAGCGACCGTTCCCGCTCTCAGGGCTAAGTCCGAACGCCTTACCGGTTACCTTGAGTACCTTCTAGCGCAGATCGCGACCGAACGAATCGAGCTAATAACACCCGCCGACCCGCAGCAACGCGGCTGCCAACTCTCGATCCGCGTCCGCGATTCCGACAAGCAGCTTTTCGACGCAATTACTGCCCGAGGCGTATTCGCCGATTGGCGCGAGCCAGATGTCATTCGCGTCGCTCCGGTACCGCTTTACAACAGTTTCTCCGACGTCTTCCGCTTTTATGAGGTCATCAGCGAAGCCTTGCGCTAAAATGGCTTTATCACCGCTGGCTTAGCCTGCATCTAGCCTTTGATTTTCCCGTCCGATCCGGCTTAAGGAGGCATTATGCTACGCGCAACTATCAACGGCACCACCCACGAATTCACCGAAGGCACAACGATCCTCTCTGCCGCGACTCAATGTGGTATTTCCATACCGACGCTCTGCGACGACCCGCGGCTTAAGCCCGCCGGTGCTTGCCGCCTCTGCCTAGTGGACGTCACAGGTTCGCTTCGTGAAACGCCAGCTTGTGCGGTCGAGATCGCTGAAGGTATGAGTGTCGAGACGCACTCCGCCGAGGTCGAGGCCGGCCGCAGAATGAACCTGAAGATGCTGGCCCGCACCTATCCGGCCGAGGCGTTCGAGAAATTTCCGGAGAAGCCCTTTCACCGCATCGCCCGCGAATACGGCCTCACGGCGGCCGATTTTGCCCAGAATATCAACGGCCATCTGGTCGATGATTCGCACACATACATCAGGGTCGATATGGCACGCTGTATCGATTGCTACGCGTGCGTGCGAATCTGTGACGAGGTTCAGGGCCAGTTCATCTGGCAATTAGCCGGCCGCGGCGAGGAGTCATTCATCGTGCCGGACAACTTCGGCCCGTTTGGCGAAAGCAACTGCGTATCATGCGGTGCGTGTTCCGATGTTTGCCCGACCGGGGCACTCGAAGACCGCTCGGTCATCAACCTTGGGAATGCCGAAAAATGGACCCGCACGACCTGCCCCTATTGCGGCACCGGCTGCGAGATGAGCGTCGGAACCCGCAGCGACCGCGTCGTTCAGGTCCGCCCGGTCAGCGATGCTCCAGTAAATAGCGGCCATCTCTGTGTCAAGGGACGATATGCTTACGGCTTCGTCGATGCTCCGGACCGCGTTACCGAACCGATGATCCGCGAAAACGGCGAATGGCGAAAGGTCACCTGGGAAGAGGCGATAACTTACACGGCGGAAAAGCTTAAGGGTTACATCGCGGCCGACGGCCCGGACAGCGTCGCCGTTCTCGGCTCGGCTCGGGCGACAAACGAAGAGAATTACATAGCTCAAAAGTTTGCCCGCGTCGCCCTCGGCACTAACAACGTCGATTGCTGTGCACGCGTTTGCCACACACCAACCGCCGCAGCGATGAAGATGATGCTCGGCACCGGAGCGGCAACGAATTCGTTTGACGACATCGAGCTCGCCCGCACGATCCTCATCTGCGGAGCGAACCCGACCGAGAATCACCCGATCCCCGGAGCACGTATCAAACAGGCCGTCCGCCGCGGTGCAAAGCTGATCATCATCGACCCGCGTCGCACCGAACTCACGAAATACGCCGACGTTCATCTGCAGCTTAATGCCGGAACAAACATTCCGCTCTTCAATGCATTGGCCCACGCCATCATCGATGAAGGCCTTGCCGATGAAGATTTCATCCGAGAGCGCGTCGATGAGTTCGATGAGTTCCGAGCGTTTCTTGCCGATTACTCGCCCGAATCCGTTGCCGCGGAATGCGGTGTCGCTGCTACGGATATCCGTGCCGCGGCCCGCCTTTACGCATCCGCAAAGCCCGCGATGTGCTTCCACGGACTTGGAATGACCGAGCATCTTCAGGGCACCGAAGGTGTGATGACGGTAGTTAACCTCGCCCTGCTTACCGGCAATATCGGTAAACCGGGCTCGGGCGTAAACCCGCTTCGCGGGCAAAATAATGTTCAAGGCTCGGCCCATATGGGCTGCGACCCCGGCATCCTCACCGGCTCGATCGCCGTCGATGAAGGCCGGCCGCTTTTCGAATCGGTTTGGAACGCACCCATACCCAATGCAAAAGGCCTAAATCAGCTCCAGATGGTCGATGCCGCCAAGGCCGGGAAGCTCAAAGCACTCTGGACCATCGGCTATGATGTTTTTCTCTCAAACGCCAATTCGCACGAAACAGAACGCTCGCTCGCCGGCCTCGAACTGTGCATCGTTCAGGACCTATTTATGAACGAAACGGCAAAGCGGTTCGCCCATGTTCTTCTCCCGGCCCAGTCTTCGTTCGAAAAGGACGGGACGTTCATGAACGCCGAACGCCGAATTCAGCGGATCCGCCGGGCCGTAGCGCCCCGCGGCGATTCCCGCAACGATTGGGAGATCGTCTGCGAGGTGGCAAAGGCGATGGGCAAAGGCGAGCACTTTTCTTTTGAAAGCGTAGAACAGATCTGGGAGGAAGTTCGAGCCGTTTGGCCCGCCGGCCGCGGCATCAGCTACCCGCGAATAGATAACCACGGCCTGCAGTGGCCCTGCCCGGATGAATCGCACCCCGGCGAGACCGTACTGCACGGCGAGAGCTTCTCGCTCGGCAAGCGGGCAGCACTCCGCCGCATCAAGTATCGCCCAACGCCCGAACGCGTCTCCGCAGATTTCCCGTTTTTGCTAACGACAGGCCGGACGCTATATCATTTCAACGCGGGAACAATGACGATGCGAACGCCAAACATCGAATTGCTCCCGACCGACGAAATAATGATATGCTCGGCCGATGCTGACCGTCTCGGCCTTGCGAACGGTGAGCGAGTGCGAATGGTCAGTGCCCACGGCAACGCCACGCTTCCGGTCAAGATCACCGAAAAGGTTCGGCACGGAAAGCTCTTCGCGACGTTTCACGACCCAACGGTCTTTTTGAACTATGCGACGAGCCCTGTCCGCGACCGCTTTACGCTCGCACCCGAGTTCAAGGTAACGGCGGTTCGGCTCGAAAAGCTCGGCGAATAAATGATGCCTCAGCAGAATGTAACGATCATCGGAGCGGGCCTTGCGGGTTCGCTCCTTTCAATATATCTCGCTCGCCGCGGCATTTCCGTTACGGTCTTTGAGGCCCGCGGAGATATGCGAAACGAACGGGTCGAGGCCGGACGGTCCATCAACCTCGCACTCTCGGACCGCGGCATCGCCGCTCTACGCGAGGTCGGGATGGACGCCTTTATGCTCTCCGAGGCCGTGCCGATGCGCGGACGGATGATCCATTCCCCAATCAGCGAGCAAAAATTGTTGCCCTACAGCGGTCGGGAGGGCGAATACATCAACTCGGTCTCGCGTTCAGGCCTTAACATCGCTCTGATGAATGAAGCCGAAAAGTATCCGAACGTCTCCTTCATTTTCGGCGAACGCTGCACCGATTTCGACACCGCGACCGGCGAGGCGAGCTTCGCTAGTGGGCGGACGTTTCGCGGCGATACCGTTATCGCGACCGATGGAGCCGGATCTCCCGTCCGTCAAGCGATGCAGCAACAGATAGCGGACTTCGACTTCTCGTCGCGATTTCTTGACCACGGCTACAAGGAACTTCACATCCCGCCCGGACCCGATGGCTCTTTCTTGCTTGAAAAGAACGCACTCCACATTTGGCCGCGGCATCGCTTTATGATGATCGCACTGCCGAACCACGACGGCAGCTTTACCTGCACCCTATTCCTCGCCCACAAAGGCGGAAACCCGAGCGGTAGCGAGGGTGTCCCTGAACCGGGATTCGACCGGCTTACCGACGCGGCCGCCGTTCTCGACTTCTTTACCCGCGAATTCCCGGACGCCGTTCCGCTTATGCCGACGCTGGTCGAAGACTTCTTCACTAACCCCACCGGACAACTTGGGACCATCAAATGTTGGCCCTGGAATGCGGGTGGAAACGCATTGCTTCTCGGCGATTCGGCCCACGCGATCGTTCCCTTCTACGGCCAAGGAATGAACTGTGCATTTGAGGACGTCCGAGTACTGGATACGCTCATAGGAAACGCCGGCACGCCCGATTGGGGAGCCATCTTCACCGAATACGGCCAGCTCCGCAAGGTCAACACGGACGCCATCGCCGACCTTGCTGAGGTGAATTTCTACGAGATGCGCGACCGAGTCGCGGACCCCATTTTCCAACGCAAACGCGAACTCGAGACCAGGCTCGAGCAGACCTTTCCCGATTATTTTTCGAAATATTCGATGGTCACGTTCCGCGAAGATATGCCCTATTCCGAAGCTCACCGCCGCGGCAATGCGCAGGACGAACTGCTGATGAATATTTGTTCGTCTGTCGATGATGTTAGCAAACTCGATCTCAATGAAGTTGCTGAGCATCTGCGGCAGTTGGAAATGTAGCTTTCAGCTTTAAACTGTAAGCTATCAGCCGTTAGCTCTCCGGCTAAAAGCTAATAGCTTACAGCTTAATGCTTAAGACAATAATGACGTTCGATATTTCGATCCCGCTGAAATTCAACGGCCCACAGCCGAACGCCTATGGCGTCGAGCGGGCACGGTCGGAGCCGGTCCGTGCCGGAAGCCTCGTTGGCGATACGCGGATGGGCGGAAGCGTCAACTTCGAGCAATACACTTTCATCCCGCACTGCAACGGCACCCACACCGAATGCGTCGGCCATATCACCAACGAACGCATCTCGGTCCGAGACTGCCTGACCGATGTTTCGATACCCGCTGTTCTCATCACAGTCGAGCCGTTGTCAGACCCGCCTGCGTCAGCAAGCGACCAGTTCGCGGGCGACAAAATCATCACCAAAGATTCACTGATCAAGCGTCTCGCGCCTTTTAAAGATGAAATTCCGAATTCCGCACTCCGTATTCCGCATTCAAATGCTCTCATCATCCGCACCCTGCCAAACACCGACGCAAAACTCTCAGCCGAATATGGCAAGGACAACATTCCGCCCTATTTCACCGCCGATGCAATGCGGCTGATCGTCGAACACGGATTCACACACCTGCTCGTCGATCTGCCCTCGATCGACCGCATCTTCGACGAAGGCAAGCTGATAAATCACCGCATCTTTTGGAATGTTGAGGAAGGAAGATTTGAAACGAACTCGGAGACGCGGATGAACTCGACCATCACGGAATTGATCTACGTCCCGAACGAGATTCCCGATGGCGACTACATGCTAAACCTTCAGATCGCCCCGTTTGACTCCGACTGCTCCCCAAGCCGACCAGTGCTTTTAACTGCGGCGAAGGACGACTAACGCCTACTCGACGTCTTCCATTACGAATATCGCGTTTCGATTCAGATCGTAGAAGCCGAACTCGTTTGTATCCCAGGCAGTCCCAAGCTTTAGAGCATCGGGTTTGACGGTGCCGCGTGCGACGAACTCATCGAAGATCGGCTGGATGTTCTTTACGTGGATCCGCACGACCGAGCCGCCGAGCAGCGGATCGTCGTCGGTGTCGGAGTGCCACTGGAGGTGGAGAACTAGTTGTTCGCGATAAATGACCGCGTACATCTTGTCCGCATAAAATGTCCTAAAGCCCGCATGCTTCTCATACCACGCCGTGTCGCGAGCAATATCCTCGGACGGAATAACGGGAATAAGTTCTATTAGTTTTGTGGTCATGCGACCGCGGCCTCAAGCGCCGGCTTCAGCTCAGGAAACTTGAATTCAAACCCCGCGTCTTCAAGCCGCTTCGGCCGCACCTTTGTCGAATCGAGCAGCAATGCGTCGCCCATTTCGCCGAAGATCATCCCGACCGCAAATTCCGGCAGCGGAAGAAATGTCGGCCGGTAGAGCACCTCGCCGAGTGTCTTCGCAAATTGTTCGTTCGTCACAGGGTTTGGTGATGTCAGATTAACAGCCCCGCGGATGGTCACGTTCTCAAGAACGAACAGCATCGCCCGTATCTGGTCCTCAAGCGAGATCCAACTCATCCACTGCTTGCCCGAGCCGACGACGCCACCGACGCCCATCTTGAATGGCAGCAGCATTGTTCCGAGAGCACCGCCATCCTTCGATAGGACAATTCCCGTGCGGAGCAGTACTGTCCGAATACCCAGGTCCTCGGCTCGCCGCGATTCGGCTTCCCAGTCGCGGCAAACTTTGGGCAGAAAGCCATCGCCTGCCGGGCTCGCTTCGGTCATTTCGTCATCGCCACGGTTGCCGTAAAAGCCGATCGCCGATCCCGCTAAGAAGGTTTTCGGACGGTTCTTGAGTTTGGTAAATGCGTCGATCAACGTCCGCGTCCCAAGCACACGGCTGTCGCGAATCGCCTTCTTTTTCTCATCCGTCCAGCGAAGCCCGGCAACGTTCTCGCCCGCGAGATGGATCACCGCATCGAGCCCTTCAAGGCTCTCGAGGTCCTCGTCTCGAAATCCGTCCTCGACCGTCCATTTTATGTGCCGCTCGTCCTTCGGTTCGCTCCGCGAGGCAAGCAAAAGCTCCCAGCCCTTTTCTTTCAGGGCCTTCTGCAGCTCGGTTCCGATCAGCCCGCTTGCTCCGGTAATAAGTGCTTTCATCTTTATTGCCCCCGCAGATCTCGCTTGACCAGGTCAACCAGCAGCCGCATCTCCCGTTCGCTCAATTGCCGCCGAAAGCCGACCATCCCGTTACCGCCGTTCGCGATCTGGTCGTAGATCTGATTCTCCGTCTTCGCCTTAAAGTCACCTTCCCTCAGGCTCGGCACCTTCATTCCATCGTCCAGGATCTTTCCGTCGCCTTCGGGCCCGTGGCAGATCGCGCAATTTTGACGAAAGAGCGAAGCCTCATAAGCTTTGCTTTCGCCGATAACATGCCGTCCGCCGCCGCCGCCGAAACAACCTGCAAGTCCGATGGCCGCAAACATCGCGACCGCAAACAACTTCGCTCTTGGCATCTAGTGTCCTGCCACCTCTTCCTTGAGCGCACGCTTAAAGATCTTGCCCGTCGCCCCGATCGGCAGGCTATCGCGAAACTCCACGTACCGCGGATACTTGTTAGCCGCAAATTGCTCGCGGCACCAATCGATGAACGCCGCATCCGAAAGCTGAGTTCCGTCCTTCAAAACCAGATAAGCTTTGACTTCCTCGCCAAGCCGTTCGTCCGGCACACCGATCACCGCACACAGCGAAACCGCCGGGTGCGTCATTATCACTTCCTCAAGCTCACGCGGATAGATGTTGTAGCCGCCGCGGAGGATCATATCCTTCTTGCGGTCAACGATCGCAAGATCGCCTTCGTCGTCCATGATGCCGATATCGCCCGTGTGGAACCATCCGTTGCGAAAGGCCTCGGCGGTCGCTTCGGGCCGCTTGTAGTAGCCCTTCATTACATTCGCACCGCGGATCACAACCTCGCCCCGCTCGCCTCGCGGAACCTCATTATCGTCTTCGTCAAAGCACCGGACGTCAACGCCAAAGATCGCCTGCCCGACCGTCCCCGGTTTTGAGGCTTTCTCAAAATGGTTAAAACACGCGAGCGGAGAGGTCTCCGAGAGCCCGTAGCCCTCCATCACGCGGACACCGAATTTCTCTTCAAAACCTTTCATCACCTCGACCGGCATCGGAGCTCCTCCCGACGAACAGACCTTCATCGTCTCCTTGATACCGCTGATGTCAAAGCCGGTCTCCTCCGCAAATTTCAGTAGCGCCCAATACATCGTCGGCACGCCGACCCAAAAATTCACCCGCTCCTTCGCCATCGTTTCGAGCGTCGCCTGCGGCTCGAACCGCGGCAGCAGCACAACGCGGTGGCCCGCATAGATCTGCGTATTCATCTGAACCGTCTGCCCGGTCGTGTGGAATAGCGGCAGCGTGATCAGGCACGTCTTCTGCTCGCCATCGGTGAAGTCAAGCATCGGCAGGTGAACGAGAAACGTCGTCACCACATTCGTGTAGAGATTGAAATGCGTCAACTCGGCCCCTTTCGGCTGGCCGGTCGTGCCGGAGGTGTAAAGTATCGCCGCAGTATCGTGCGGTGCGGTCGGATAGGTCTCGAACGTGTCCGGCTGCGTAAAGATCACCTGCCCGAGCGTCTTGTGCTCCGGAAACGGGCTTGCACCCGCCGGGTCTTTAGTCATTACGATCAGGTCCTTGCAGCTATTGACCTGGTCAAAGCCGCCTTTGACCGCCTGCCCAAGCGGGAGTTCGTCCGTACCCTCGAAAACAAAAACTGCCTTCGCGTCCGAGTCCGCCAGATGGTAAGCGACCTCCCTTGGCTTAAAAAGCACACTTAGGGGCACGACCGCGGCACCAGCTTTTAAGATGCCGTAATAGACCATCGGAAAATACGGGATGTTGGGGCAGCTCAATGCGACCTTATCGCCGTGGCCGATGCCCATCGCCGTCAATGCATTAGCGACCTTGTTTGCCATTGCGTTGAGCTGGCCGTAGGGCATCCGCATATCGTTCCAGACGATCGCCTCTTTCTGCGGGGCAAGCTTCGCGTGGTGGTCCAGCATCGAAGCCAGGTTCAGTGTCGTGGCTGAATATTCCATCGTTGTGTCGTTCTGTTTACCTTCGAGATTTCTAAGAATGATACCCGCAAACCGTTGAATTATCTACTATATTCGCCCGGTTCGACGCGTTCGGATGAACTAATC
Source organism: Acidobacteriota bacterium (assembly GCA_019639235.1). GTDB lineage: Bacteria > Acidobacteriota > Blastocatellia > Pyrinomonadales > Pyrinomonadaceae > OLB17. The sequence continues at coordinate 32,672 of JAHBSG010000025.1, forward strand.
GGCTGCCCGAGCCGTTGTATCGAATGGAGCCGGAACGACTCTTTCTGATTTGGGAAATCTGTCCTAAAATGCCCGCCGCGTGATTCCTCTCGCCAGAGTGCGGCCGCCGCAACCAACCGGGCGAGCGTCACGAAGTTGCGCGAGGCCGTGCTCAGGTTCGCCTTCGCGATCTGGTCAAATTCTGCGATCGCCCGCTGAAGCGATTCGCGATCACGAAGAATGCCAACCCGTTCCCACATTACCCGCTTCACGCGCTTCCTAACCGCCGTCGATAGCACAGGTTTCCGACTATCTTCCTCCACGTCATTTCCGGCTTTCGGTCGGCTACTGGCCACCGGTAACTGGCCATTGTCCATCGCTGCTGCCTCGCCCGCCCGAGCCCCAAAAACAAGCCCTTCGAGCAGCGAGTTCGATGCCAACCGGTTCGCTCCGTGAACGCCCGTACAGGTCACCTCGCCGGCAGCATATAGCCCTGGCAGCGTTGTTCTTCCCCATAGGTCTGTCCGCACGCCGCCCATGCAGTAATGCGATGCCGGCGAAACGGGCAGCATATCTCGTGCGATTTCGAGCCCAAATGCCCGGCAGGTCTCATCGATCTTTGGAAAGCGGTGGCGGAGAAAGCCTCCGTCGAGCGCCGTCATATCCAAAAAGACCGTCCGCGAACCGGTTCGCCGCATCTCCGCGACGATCGAACGCGAAACGATGTCCCGCGGAGCAAGCTCAAGCCGCTCGTCGTAGCGGCCCATGAACCGCTCGCCCTGTGCATTTCGCAGAATGCCGCCCTCGCCCCGCATCGCCTCTGAGAGCAGAAACCGCGGCGCACACTCTAGGCTCAATGCCGTCGGGTGAAACTGGATGAACTCCATATCCGCCATGTCCGCCCCTGCGAAAAAAGCCATCGCCATCCCGTCGCCGGTCGCAACCGGCGGATTCGTCGTATGCTGATAAAGTTGGCCCGCACCGCCCGTGCATAGAATCACGGCCTTTGCGAAGATCTCCCGGGGGTAGCGAAGTATAGGGTCAAGATACCGCACGCCCGTGCACCGCCCGTCTGCGGTTAGTAGACTCTCTGTCGCCGCAAACGGCAGAAGGCTGATCCGGCTTTCGCGGCCCGCCCTCGCTATCAGTGAGCGGACGAACTCCGCCCCGGTCGAATCGCCGTGAGCGTGCAATATTCTCCGACGTGAGTGCGCCGCCTCCTGTGTAAAGACGAGCTTTCCGCCCTCGCGGTCAAACTCTGTTCCCCACTCAATAAGCTGTTTAATATACTTCGTGCCTTCAGTTACTAGCGTTTCGACCGCCCGCTCGTCGCAGAGCCCGGCACCGGCGACGAGAGTGTCGCCTTCGTGAAGTTCAGCGTTGTCGTCATCCGAAAGGACAACGGCAACGCCGCCTTGTGCATATTCTGTGTTCGATTCGCTCGCCTTGTCCTTTGTAAGAACCGTCACATCGGCACCCGCTTCGGCCAAAGCGATCGCCGCCCGCAGCCCCGCGACGCCGCTCCCGATGACGATGAAATCCGTTGATAAGGACATTACGGAAAATGTATCAAATCACGCAGCCAAGGCGCGAGTTTCACGGCTCCGCAGAGTCAGCATGGGATCGTCGTTCTACCTCCAGAACCGCTCTCGGGCTGTGGAAATCTCCAAAGCGCCTGAGAGAAATCTCGCAGTTGATGCACGAAAGAACACCGTACCCCCCGTCCGCGACAGTAACGATTTGTAAAGAGCCTTTCGGCCAGCTTCCCGCCGATATCCCCTCGCTTTCCGAGCCGATCATTTCCGGCACTCTAAAGCCAATGCACACATGCATTTGGGGGAACTTCAGACGGCTCGGTTTCATCTCCGTTTTTCGGCCATGACCTAACAGCATCGGGTCACCTGCGAATATGTCCCGGTCCATCGAAGGAGGGAACGAGCATTGCGTCTCAAATGGGCAGACGTATCGGGGAGGCCCGCACCGACCAGGTCTCCGAGCGTGTACTCATTAATCACAAGGAGGTTAACTACAATGAGGCACAAGAATTTAATAGCAGTCTTGATCGTCGTGGCACTACTGATGGGCTTCTCGCTCGCCACGTATGGCCAGGGCAAGGGTCAGCCCAAAAAAGGCCAGACCACCACACAACAGGATCGCGATCGAGACCAAACCCGTGATCAGGACCGCGATAAGACACCCGACCAGGACAAAGATCAGGATCGTGACCGCGACCGTGACAGGGATCGCGACTTCATCCGGGCGAACGATCAGCAGCGCGACCAGGTCAATGCCGAACTCACGATGATGGAACGCAACCGCATTCAGGTCCGCGAAATGATCGAAGAATGCGGCAATGATGGATTCACTCAAAACCAGGCCCGGCAACAGCACGAACGCATTCGGAACCAAATGCAGAACATGGAGCAGGAACACGAGCGAATGAGGCTCGGGCTCAATGCCTATCAGGCTCAGCGGTTCCAGAATCAACTCGGCAAGATCGAGCAAAATCGAGAAATGCTCCGCAATCGTATCCAGATGATGGAGCAGGAAATGAATCGTGGGGAGCTTGATCGCATCCGTCAACGGAACCATCTACGCGAGATGGAAAAAGCGATGAAGAAATGGCAGAAGCAGGTCCGCGATATGCAGAAGCATATGAACGCCGGCTAACGCCACTTTGGGGTTGTTCTCCAATTCGTTTCCAAACGCCGCCTAATCAAACGGGCGGCGTTTTGCGAAGAACAAGGTCCGCCTCGTCATCACACAAAAAGAGGGACGCTTCAGGTGGAATTACCTTAACGCTGTCCCGATCAGAGTCATCTACGACCGCTGGATCAACAAATACGCCAACCACTCCGTCGATCTCCTAACCAAACTCACCCGCGATCTGGAATAGAAGTCGTCGGCAAAGAGAAATGGAAATTGTCGGTTCACCCCCTCACCTGATATTTTTGAGCTACGTATGAAGCTATTCCGCTTATCGATTTTTTCGCTGGTAATCGGTCTGGCGGTGGCAGGCTGCCAAAACGGGAAGATGTCGGCGGAACAGCGGTCGCTGGAAACTGCGGCGGTTTTCTCGGCAATTATTGAAGACAAATTCGCGTCCTCGACTGCTCCCTCATTGACGATCGCCACTAAGTCCTCGCATTACCGTAGTGGCCCTTATCCTGCTTTGTTGGGCGACGACTTTCTTGAGCGTACTACGCCGGCAGAACGCGTCGCACTGTTGCAGGAAATGTATCCGGGCGTCGATGAAGATATCCTCCATGAATTTCAGAAGGTATTTGCCAAAGAAGCAACCTTCGACACAAGCATTCCTTTAAGGATATCGCGGCCGTACCGTTTGGTATCGCAACCAGCCCCAGACGAAAACTATGTACGTTTCTCACAGGTAGCGTTCGGCCCAACTGGCACGACAGCCTTTGTCTCCCTCGTTTATGCCTGTGCCCCATTGTGCGCGAGTGAGGACCATTTTCTCTTAGTAAAGGTAAACGGCGTCTGGCAGATAAAGGAACGCTTTCCCGGCTTCCGAACATAAAAATGCGTCGACCGAAATTTCTTTCGAACGACGCATTTTCTTTCGTAAACTGATCCGACCTACATCGGTATCTTCAATTCCTGGCCCGGGTAGATCTTGTCCGGGTGCTTGAGGATATCGCGATTGTGGTCCCAGATGGCCTTCCACTGGATGCCGTATCCCTTGGCGATCTTCGACAGATTGTCGCCTGAGACGACCGTATAGGTGTGCATTCCGCCGCCGGCCGCCGCCTCTGCCGTCTGGATGTTTAGAATGAAGTCGCCGTCGTTGAATTCCGGATCGAGCCTTTCATATTCATCCCAAAGCTGCTGCTTCGCCTCGGCGTTCGGAGCGGTCCCGGTGACGATAAGCGTGCCGCCTTCGCCCTCGCTCAGTTCATACGTCGTTCCGTTCTGGTTGGCGAGTTCGAGAAGCGTCTGATATTTCTCTTGTAATGACATTATCTCTTTCCTCCTTGTTTAGCTTCCCTTTTTGAGCTGGTTGTCGATGCCCGTGATGCCCGATTGCATTATTACCTGAACACACTCGGCATATTTCGCGTTCGGCACCTCGCCGGTCACCGTAACCTTGCCGCTGACCACCGAAACGCTCGCTCCGGTACAGCCTGCTTTCTTGAGGTTCTCGGTGATCTTTCCCGTCAATGCCGGATCTGGTGCCGCCGGTGTCGCGACCGGAAGCGGCTTCGTCGTCAGGTTGTTCGTCACCGACTTGATGCCCTCGACCGCTCCTGCCGAAGCCTGTGCCTTGTTCTTTGCCGTGATGTCGGCAACCTCGCCGGTCAGCGTCGCAACGCCGCCATTGACCGCCACCGTAACACCCGAAACGCCGTCCGCCGTCAGCCTATCCTGAACCGCTTTCTGCAGGTCAGCATCGCTCTTGCCGCAGGCCGCAAGAAACATCAACGCTGCGATGGCCAAAACTGTAAAGTACTTAACTTTCATCTTCCCTCCCTTCAGTGTTTCAAAAAAATCCAAACGAAAATGCTTTGCAAAACGCCTATTTGCCCGAAGTGAACGGCAGCCAAAGCTCGGCAGCCCTTCTTTTACCCCGGTCAGAAATTGCGTGCCTCTATCTTGTGGCATATCCCAAGATTTTTCAACCAAAATCTTTCTAAAGCACAATCAAAAAACTTCCTCAACGATTTGACTCGCTACAGCGTACGATGAAAGCCCGGGCCGGACTATGAAGTGCCAGTCCGCCAGGCAGTAAACGGCCTGTCTTTCCTCAAAAAGCTTCATGGCGGTGTCGCGGTCCTTGGCAAGCGGGCGCTCTTTTCGCGATTTCCGGATGTTTTGCCAGCAATGCTCGAAGGTAGATTCGAGCCAGACGGTCGTCAGCCCGTGTCGTTTGATCATTTCGCGGTTCTCTTCGATCGTCCAGGTGCCGCCGCCGAGCGAAATGATCCGCGCCGAGCTTTCGTTGAGCAATTTTACGAGGCTCTCAGCCTCGATCTCGCGGTAGCGGCCGATCCCGTCTTCCGTAATTATATCCGCGATCCGCCGCTTTGTTTCCTGCTCGATAAAGTGATCCAGATCGGCCCTTTCGGCCCCCAAAAGCTTTGCAAGATGGCGGGCGACGCTCGATTTTCCGACTCCCATGAAACCGGTCAGGGCAATGCGGGTCTGCTCTGGCATGCCAAAAAGTGTATCACACCGATACACCGCTCGCCCGTTCGCCAAAAAATACGGCTTTCACCGCCCGTATCGTATTGCAGTGTATCTCAACGGTTTGCTCGATCTCCGCCGCATAGCCGCCGCTCATCGTCGTAACAATTGGAGAGCCCTCCGAACGGGCAAACTCGAGCAAAATTTTGTCCCGCCGCCGCAGCCCGTCAATTGAAAGCCCGAGCCGCCCGAGCTTATCGCCCGCGAAAGGATCTGCCCCGGCCAGATAAAAGATAACGTCAGGCGAATGTACACGAACCCGCTCAAGCGCACTCTCGAGCGTTGCAAGATACTCCGCATCGGCCGTGCCATCCGGAAGTTCGATGTCGAGCGACGAGGCCTGCTTGAAGAGCGGATAGTTCTTCGCTCCGTGCATTGAGAATGTAAAGACTGAGTCGTCCTCGGCGAAGATGAATGCCGTTCCGTCGCCCTGATGTACGTCGAGGTCGATGATCAAAAACCGCTCGGCAAGCCGCTCCCGCTGGAGCACTCTGATCGCCACCGCCACATCATTAAATACGCAAAACCCCTCGCCGCGGTCGGGATAAGCGTGGTGCGTTCCGCCCGCGAGATTTGAAGCAATGCCGGAATGCATCGCCTCGCGAGCCGCCATTATTGTCCCCGAGATCGCATGGAACGACCGCCGCACCAGCGACCGGCTCCACGGCAACCCGAGCTTGCGGATCTCTTTCTCCGTCAGCCGCCCTTCGCTCAGACGCGTGACGTAATCCTCGGTGTGCACCAGCAACAGATCTTCGACGGCCGCGGGTTCGGGTTCGACGACTTCGTCACTCCGCAAAGTTCCCTCGGCCAGCAAACGGTCGCGGACAAGTTCGAATTTTCGTATCGGGAAAACGTGGCCTTCGCCGATCTCAGCGTAGTAATAGGGCGAGTAGAAAAGCCGGTAACCGCTCATTAGGTATAAGTTTAGGGACCCGAACCGTGTTCTTACAAGTTCGCGTCCCTTTTGGCGGTGTGGCAGGTTCATTCGTCGATCGCGTTATAGCACATTGCCGAGCGCGAGGCTGACAAGGTCGAAATATGCCGGCGTTTCCTGATAGCCGTAATCGGCCTGCTGCTGAAGCATCGCGTCGCGATAGCCCAGTTCGTAGCCCTCGGCCATCAGCCGGCGGCGTTCGCCGAGGCAGACCGAGCACATGCTATAGTTATCGCCCGTGTAGGCATACGGCTCCGTGTAATAGTCGTCATAAATTCCGCGTTGCCGTGCATACATTCCGTCCTGCAAGCCTTCGTAGTAACCGGTCGCGAGTGTCCGTGCGAGCAGGTCGCTGACGTAGCCGCCCGAGAACTGATCTACCAGCCCAATGATCATCGGCTCAAAGCCCGTTCCGCCGAGGTCGTTGCCGCCATAGTAACCGGCATCATCGTAATAGGCCGGCTGATAATAATTGCCGGTGTACATCGGCGAGGCATAGACCGGCCGAGCATAACGCGGTTCGGCGTAATCCGGCATGCCGGCGTCATAGCCCTGCCCGCCGAGGAAGTTCCCTAGCACGACGCGGAGAAGTTCATCCTTCCAATCGCCACCGTAATAGCGGTCATCGTAGTTATCGTTGCCGTAGTAATAGCCGTCGTCATAGTCGTAGTAACGATCGCGGTTCGCCTTTGGCCCGGCCCATGGCGGCGGTCCCGGAGCCCAAGCCGGCCGGCCGCGGCGGTTGTCATAGTCGCGATCCCGGAAGATCACGCGATAGTCACGGTCGTAGCGATCGTAGCGATCGTACCTGTCGCGGTCGCGGACCGTTCGCCGATACTCGCGGTCGCGTTCCTTCACTGCTTTGCGATACTCCTTTTCATAGCGACGCTCGGCTTTCTCATATTCCTTCCGCTCGCGGCGGATCTCCTGCCGGATGCGGTTCTCTTGCGGCCGTTCGTAATTGCGGTTTGCCCAGTACGGCGTGCCGTTCTCCTTGCGTGCCGACCGCCGACGTTCATCGCCGCGTCCTCTTGATTGCCGGTCGCTCCATTCCTGTTGCCGACGCGATTCGGTATCGCTCCGACGCTGTTGCTCGCGAGACTTTCGATCGCTCCATTCCTGTTGGCGCCGAGATTCGCGGTCGCTGCGTTGCTGTTGCTGCCCGGCCCAGGCAGGCTTTCCGCCGCCTCTCTCGCCGCCGCGGCCTTTGCCGTTGCCGCGTCCCTGTGCGGAGACGTCCGCCGCACCGACAAAAAGCGCGCTGCCGACGGCCAAAGCTGCCATGATTCCAAGTCTTTTTTGCATAAGATCCTCCAAATTTGCTTGGACTCGAGTGTGGTCACCGGTTTGATGTGCAACTGCCGTTCCGCTGAAAAACTCCCGAAAACCACCGCCATTTGCACGGTTTTCATACACTTCCGCCGCCCGATATCGTGTATCCGCTCGACTTTTCGTGCAAATTCGAAGGATCGCAGGGCCGGCCGGTGTTTCATTTTTCCGAGAGAGCGGGCGTTTCTGAAAACACCGGAAACATCGCGAACATCGCGAACAACGGAAACATCTGAAACATCTGAAACATCTGAAACATCTGAAACATCTGAAACAAGTGAAACAAGTGAAACATCTGAAACAAGTGAAACGGCTGAAACGGCCGGGCCCGGAGATTTGTGAAGTGGGATTTGGGACTTTGGATCTGCATCTTCGCATTGTCAATTGCTAATTGGACCATCGTAAATTGGTTAATAATGGAAATTGGGCTTTGGGATTTGGTCTCCGGCTAACGGCTTATAGCTAACAGCTAACAGCTATTAGCCAACAGCTGACAGCTCGCAGCTCATCGCATTCGGCCTCCGCGATCTCTGCGGACTCTGCGTTAAGATCGTTTTTCCGCGAAGCCGCAAAGGCCCCGCAAAGGTTTACCTTCTAGTCACCATTCTCTATTCACCATTGAATCGCCTCCACTGCCATTGTCTTGGATCCGAAAACCAAACCGAATGATGATCCGTGAGATATGAATGATATGGATAATATGGAAGGTGCGAGTTGTGAGTTGCAGAGTTACAGAGTGACAGAGTTGCGGAGGGTGAGGTCCAGATTCCGCATTCCGGATTTGGCCCTTGTCACTCGTCACTCGTCACTCGTCACTCGTCCCTCGCCACTAAACCGTGCCCTTCCTTACGGTCGGGCTACTGACACGATCCGAATTCCGGAAGCTCCCCTCCTTGTTTAGGAGGGGTGGACGCCGTTTCGGCGGACGGGGTGGTAGAAGGTTTCGAGTCCCGGCTTTAGCCGGCCAGTTTTGAGTCCCGGCTTTAGCCGGCCGCAAGAGTTACGCCTTCAGGCGTGACCATATGCAGAGGCCCTGTGTCAGAGGCCCGCGCGTCAGCAAGGGCTTAACATCCGATTCGGCCCGTGTGAGTCGTCGGAGACGGTGGCATTCTGACCATTAGATGTGTTCTCGGACCACGAAAGAAGAAAAGAAGAAAACCGGGAACGCGGCGGCGGAGCCGCTCGCCGTCAGCGGATCGACCGAGGTGAAGCGGCCGTTGCCGAGCTGCATTGAGGTAACGGCTCCGGCGGGGTTGTAGGTGAAGTTCTTCGCGTAGTTCCAGAGGCCGGCCTGTGCGGTGCAGTCGGCGTCCGTGCCCGCCGTGGTGTCCATGCACCGGGCACTCTGCACCATCGAAAGATCGCCGCTTGCGTCGAGCACGTTCTTCACCACCCGCCCGCTCGGGTACCGCTGCTCCACCATCGCCCCCGAAAGGTTATACGAATACTCCGTCTCATAGCCAACGCCATCTGTCGTCTGCTTATGCCCCTTCACACGACCTAAGATGTCGAAAGATGTGTATTCGGTTGTCGATACACTCGATTGCACCTTTACAAGTTTACCAACTGCCGGTGCCGTCGTGCCATAAAAATATTCAACGTTCGGCGTGACCTGGTAATTGGCAAGCACACCGGTCCCCGGCGTGCCGTTCGGAGTCGAGTAGTTGCGGTTCTTTACACGGTTCAGTGCGTCGTAAACGTAGTCGGTCCGCACTCCGCGGGCATCCGTCTTACGGGTCAAGTTACCGCCGTCGTCGTATTGGTAGCTGATGGTTCCGCTTTCCGGGTTCGCGGCCGAAAGCAGGCGCGAGAGACTGCTGTAGCTGAATGTCCGCGTCTGAACCCCTTGGGAAACTGTCGTCAGGTTATTGAGCGTATCGTAGCCATAGGCGGTCCTGAAGCCATGGGCGACGGTCGTGTTCGGGAACGCGACGCTCTCCGAACCCGCCTCGCTCGCCGAAAGCACCTCCCAAACCTCTTCCAATTGCCCGAGAGCATTCGTCTTGCTGATCCGGCGCTTCCCGGCCTGATCGGTGACGAGCGTGCGATTGGCGTCGATGTCGGTGCGGACGATGCCGGTGGAGTTTTGGTTCGAGCCGCCGAAGGCCGTCGGCAGGCCGGCACCGGAGAAGGTCTGGACCTCTGACCGGCGGCCTGTGCTCCAGGCGGTCGTGAGCGTCCAGCCCATTGTCGGGTCGGTCTCTGTTACGGCGGTCGCGGCCCGGTACGGGTTCGACGAAAGCTGATACGTATAACCCGCAACCGTCTTGTACCGCGTTTGGACCTTTATGCCGTGCTGTTCGTTGGTCGGGTCTTCGGTGGCGATGTTCTCGATCGACCGAGAAAGGCGCACTCTTCCCAATTGATCGAAATGCTGCACCGCGACCTTACGGCCGTCTTCCTTGGTTTCGAGATCCGAGCGGACTACTATGTAGCGATCCACATCGTTGTAGGTGGTCTGCGTCCACGCTTCAAGAGCCGTCCCAACCGCGGTCTTTGTAATGATCGACCGGCCAAGCGCGTCATATTCCGTCGCGTTCGTGACACCGTTATCCACGTCCGTCGAGGAGGTCGGCAGGCCCGTGTAGAAGTCATACACCGCCGTTGAGGTCCCCGCCAAACGGCATGAAATCCCGCCTCGCGATAACCTCACCCTCCGCATCCGTCACCACCCTCGGGCTGCCAAGATGATTGGTTGTCAAAAATCAGATACCGAAGGTGAAATCAGGGTTTTTTCTTCCTAGTCTTACGTTCCGCGGCTTTCGTTTTCTTCGCGAGAATCTTTTTTGCCCGATCGGCCACTATTTGATTCTTGTCGTTCTCAAGCTGATGCAGAACCTCGATAACTTTTGGAGACTTGATCTTGGCCAAAGCCTCGATAAAGCCGGTCCGGGATTCCCCATTGCTTTCGTCAGTAACGATCTCGATCAGTTCATCCAAATCGTCTTTAGCTACAATGACGCTCATCGTGTTCCCGAAAGCCCATCGGAAATCACGTATCCAAGGGCGTTCAGGATCTTCCTTCGGAAGGCGCTGATATTCTTCGATCACTGCTTTGTTGGCGAGACCTTTCGCCGCCTTGACAGCCAGCGCCCGAACGATGCCTTCCTTTATCGCACGATGATACGGCCTGCTCAGATGCTTGATAAGAACTGGAATGGCTTCGGGATACTTCTCGTCGCTGTTTACAAAGTCCCACACTGACTTGATTTCTATACCGACTTCGAGCACTTCATCTGCAAGAGGCCGACCTTGTTGGAGAAGGGCATTCATGCGCAAGATGCGCATGCTTTCCATCTCCTCCATGTCAGCTGGGTTCTTTGGAGACTTTCGGACTAAATCACCAAAAGCTTTATCCAACAGCTCAATTTCCTCTTCTAGAGTCACTTCGGACACCTCCCGCCAAATCGACATTGAACAAGTTCTTGTTCGTTGCAGTGATTCCACGAAGGCACTTTCAACTACCGCACATGGATCGCATTGATCTCAACCGAACCACAGGTTGGCCCATCCCCAACCACGCAAGTAAGCTCAACACTTAGATCCGATCTTCCTTCTTCGATTGTCCACAAAGGAAAAACAACATTCCAACTCGGCTCAACACAATCTTCCATTTCCACCGCGTCAATTAGTTCGTTGTAGAAGGTTTCGGGAGGCGTAGTCAGTGTTGCAGGGTAACCAGCAATAGCTTCCACGATCGCCGACTCAGGATACCACCGCCCCCTAGTCCAACTAACGATCTCTGAAAACCGATGCTCCACTATTAGCTCCATAAAATGACGCACCGTGGCCTCAATCTGCTCCGGAAATTCTGGGTTCACAACATCCCTCACCGTCTATCGCCTGGGATACGAGTTGGTGTCGATTTCGTGACACCTAACGATTCGAAGTATTTGTCCGCCTGATCGATCTTGATACGTGCCTCCCATCTCGAGAGTCCGGCCTTTCGCATGGCCTTATATCCGATCCTTCTCTCTGAGCCGTATGTACCTCCTCCACGCTGCTTTTGAACCGCCGTTGCAATTCCGTGGGGCGTTGATCCATAAGGCGGGCCCGGAAGGTGAACTCCAGGTGCCATACTCGGATTGTAACCCGGAATATCCCTAACTGCTGCGTCCTGAATTACATGATGAGCATTTGAAAGTTTAGACTTTCGCAGATCGTTTACTGTATCAATTCCATTGGCAAGTCGCCGTGCTATCTTTCCTGCACCGCATCCCTGACCACCGGCGGGATTAAGAGCACATAGACTCAGAGCCGCTCCAAGATGATCTCCCCGAGCCGCACTGATCAAGCCGGAGATCGCGTCGGCTGGTTCCCCGACTACGGGGAGCATTCCTAGAGTATCCGCGACGCTTTGAACAGTATCAAGCACGTGTTCGGCACTCGCTCCGTTTCCGGTTAGGGGATTTGAATAAAGCGGGTTGCCTCCACCGCAGGAGCCGACGGAAACCGGGCAGGTTAGCGGTATTGCAGCCAATGGCCGCTGGTTCATCGTGGTCCCGAGCTCAGAGGCACTGGCCGAGGCGATCGACTGACTGGCGGTATCGACCGATACCTGGAAGGCGGGGTTTTCAGAAATCCTAGGAAATGCGTTGCCCGGAACAAAGGTAATCGCCCGAGAGCGTCATATTCCGTTTCGACCGAAACATTGTTAACCGCATCGGTCGCCATCGTCACCAGTCCCGTGTAAAAATCGTAACCCGTGTTCGAGGTCCTCGCGAGCGGCGTCCTATGTGCCGCCACAGTCTGCGTCGGCGGTTCGCAGAAAAACTGTAAACAGATGTTCTGGCGTTGCTGAGAAGAGCCGCCTGTAACATTGTAGTGATGGTTTCACTTTATTCCTGCGCCGAAGAAACTTCGACAAGCTCATCCGCAAGTACTAAACCTGAGTACCCCACCCGTCATACAAGGCATTGTATTGATTAGCTAACTCAACGAGATAAGCGGTCTTAGGTTCACCGATTACATCCTTTACCGTCTCACGCTTTCGAACCTCCAAGTTCCAGGTTGTTCCATTTTCATCAGCGACTGGGGCAATGACGAGCACTAGAAAACCCTCGTCATAGAGTCGTTTTGCAAATGCAATCGCATCTTCGTGCATGTCAGCCCAGAAATGATACTCCGCTTCAATCAGGGTTTCTTCGTTCAGTCCTCTCGATTGCAGGACTTTTTTGAGTTCTTTGTTGCGCCTATTGTGGCCTTCAATCTGCTTTTTAAGTTCTAATTCCGTCATCGTTTTCGATTATTTTATCCCTAGCTTCTTTTTTCTTTTTTCGCTTATCGGGTTTCGAATGTTTGAGACTTTACCCCCCTTAATTCCGCCTTTTTTGTCGATCATTCCTTGCTCGACCATCTCGCGTTTAGTCTTTCCTCCAGGAACTGCTTTAACGTTTGCTTTTGAATCCCGAGATTTCCTTCCGCTTCGCTCGTGTTGAGCGATTCGCCTACTCGTGTCGTTCGACTGTCCAACATAATCGGTTCCAGGGGTATCAGCATCAGGAAACTCATATACCCCTTCGTTTTTACCTTTTGCTTGGTTGTAGATGTTAACTGAGGTGTTGCCCGCGGTAAACACTCCGTGGAAGCCGATCGCTGCGCCGGTAGCTATCGCCGCTGTGCTCACTGCGTGCACAGGTACACCCACGGCAGCACCAACACCGGTCAGATCCAATCCAACTCCGAATAAATTGCCCCCAGTGCCTGCTGCGATAAGACTTGCGCCCACAGCGATTTCCCCCAGAGCTATCCCAAGGGAAAGGCCGTGTCCGATTACTCGTCCAGCAGTTGTGTGCTCAGTCTCAGGCGGATTCAGACCGGCGAAATCGAGTAGAGCCTGTACACCGGTATTTTCTGCAATCGTTCCGCCGGCGGATACGAGATGGTCGCTAAGGGTCGCGGCATTCGATGTGACGACTTCCTGGGAAATCGGCCGCTGGTTAATCGTGGTCCCGAGCTCAGAGGCACTGGCCGAGACGATTGTCTGAGTTACGGTAGTAACTTCGACCGCCGGGTTTTCCAATAGCGCGGGTAGTTCGCTGCCGCTAACAAGAGTTGTCGTCCCGTTGCCGTTGAACGAAAAGCTCCGCCGTGCGGCATCCTGGCCAATATTGCCGTTGAAACCGACCTATGAACCGAAATACAGCTTTTCAAAATCTTCTCTACGGTGCGTGTAATGTCTTCGATTCTGGAATGATATTTTCTTGAGCCTTTTAAGACTCAGGATCGGCGACAGATCACCGTCAACAATATTTGTCGATTCGTCGAAGATAAGCTGTTCCAATTCAGTAAGACTTTCTATTCCACGTAGTGTTTCAATATCGCCGATGTTCGACAGAAAAAGGGCCTTCAACTTGCCTAGAAAAAACACTTCCGAAACGGACCTTATTCCCTTGCACGTGCCGATATCAAGAATCTTCAGTTCCTTCAATAAGGAAATCTGACCTAAATCAGTAATCTTGGACAATCGCGCAATTCTTAGTTCTTTTAGGTTTTTCAATTCGTATAAGCCCGCCAAATCCTCAACAGGTGAATTCAGTAGAGCGAGTTGTTCGAGTTTCATCAGTCTCGAAAAGGGTTCACTGCTTTTTTTTTTGTAGTTGTTTACCCCAAGACTTTTCAAATTACGACAATCGAATAGAGAGTCAGAACCTTTTATCCATTCGAACCAGCAACTTGTTAGTTTCGGGAACGCATTGAAATTGACGGGACTATCACTGTAGGTTTCTAGTTCTAATTCAATCAATTCATGCAGATAGTGAATCGGTTCGATCAACTCCAAAGTAAGATCACCGATTACGAGCGACCTTAGATGAGGAAGTTCTTTCAGAAACTCTATATTCTTGCCACGCCAACCTTTGCCGATATTCAATTCTAGTTCTCGAATATCTCGATTAACTAGTAAATCTATCAGAGAATCCTTCCATTTAGTTTTGATGGTTGCCTTTACACCAAATTTTCCCTGTTCGAAGTCAATTTCACTCATAGCCCTTCCAATAAATACTTTCTCGCTCTACCAATCGGATTTCGTTCGTTTCGAAGATTCTTTATGCCCCCTAAATCCCTGATCCGAAGTTGTTCAGCGATCTCCCTTGCGGTCTTCCCCCCAAGAACCGTTCTGGACGTGACTGTATCCAGTGCCTCGGGAAGCAGTTTTCCAGACGCAAGATGCTGCTTAATTCTTGCGGGAATATTGCTTGATTGTCCAACGTACACCTTGCCATTACTGGAAACAAATTCGTATATTCCCTCAACGACATCATCTGCGGCCTTTGCCGTATCAACCGCCTTATCCGCCCTCCGAGCAATTCCTAGGAACGGAACTACGTTCAGGAGATTATCTCCCGCTTCTCCAAATCTGCCTTGACCGAATCTCGTTGCAGCGGCTCCAACTGCACAAGCCGATCCGATTCCAGGGCCCAATGAGCAAAGTTCAAAGAGGCGAGCAATGCCCTCGACCGACTTAAGCGGCTCATTCTTCGAAATGTCAAGCCTTTCCGTCGAGAACGTGCCCGATGGAGGTTTGCACGAAGTGCCGGTGGGGCACAGCGACAACAGCGGGGGGCCGGTCGAGGCGGCAGTCGGCAATTGCGTGATTCCGCTTTCGCCCACTCCCGAGCCTGATGCCGCTGCATCAGCCGCGGTTGTTCCAGACACAACAGTTGAGCCTTGTTGAACCGACTGTCCTCTCGCGGCGGCCTGTCCCTGCGGGGCTGTCCGCGGGCCGGGATCAGCCAATGCCGCACGGTATTGACCGTCCGAACTGAACCGGAAAACAGTGCCTTGGGCATAATTCGTGCCACCTATGGTACATGGTCCAATATTGCAAGAATACGCAATGTCCAGGTTAAGGTCCTTCCATTCACCCGAACAAACGCCGTCTTTGAACCACTGAATATCGTCTACTCCATTGCCGTTTCCGCCAGTTCCGCACCATTTAAGCCCGCTTGGGTCGGTGATGTTGACGGGGTTGTTGCCGGTGTAGATGTAGCGGTTGAACGTCTGCGGGTTGGCGTCGGAGGCACTCGCCAGGAGCGGGTCGGGCGCAGTGAAGCGGCCGTGCTTGTTCTGGTACATCCGTGCCTCGGCAAAATCGAGCCCAGTCTCGCCGTCCTTCTCGTAACCGGTAAACCGCTGCCGTACCCGGTCCGTGCCTCAATCGGACAGGCAGAAACCCGACCGGCGTCGAAAAAGGAGAAAAGATAAAGGAGAAGTCTGAGCTTTGGTTTCCGATCTCTCTTTATTCGTGGTTGCTCGATTCTTCGCCGCGATTCCCCGATCCTGCGATCCGCACTCAATAGATAACTTGATGAGCTCCGCTAGGAGCCAAATGTTTGTAGAAGTCAGGCCAAAAAATGGCGCCGAGCCCCGTTAGGGGCGGAACCGAATGATGAATGATGAATTTGGAGGCTGGAATCTGGAATTACAAACTTCGCAACTCTGTAACTCTGTAACTCCGCAACTTTCGAAACTTCGAAACTTCGCAACTTTCGCAACTATCCAGACCTTCCATTTCATCCATATCTTCCATTCCTCACGCATCGCCGTTCTCTTTGGCTTTGAAGCTTAAGAGAATGGATAGCGGAGGTTAGTAAATCGTGAATCGTAAATCGTCATTGTTGATGGGTCAGAAGCTTTGCGGGCCCTTGCAGCTTTGCGGCTTTGCGGAAAGAAGATCTTAAACGCTGAGTCCGCAGAGATCGCAGAGGCCGGTATGGCGTGAGCAGCGAGCGACAGGCAATCGAACTGAACCCCTTCATTCAAGTTAATTAGTAATTAAAAATTAATAATTAAACGAAGTGCCATTAGGTATTGTGAAAATGCACATATCGAAGACCCAAGCCCAATGTCCAATGTCCATTTTTAACCAGTTAACAATGGTCGAATTAACAATTGACAATCCGACGATGCAGATCCAAAGTCCCAAATCCCGCATCACAAATCTCGAGTCCCTGTCGCTTGTTCCATTTGTCCCATTTGTCCCATTCGTCCCATCTGTTCGCGATGTTTCCGATGTTTCCAATGTTTCCGTTGTTCGCGATGTTCGCGGCGTTTCCGCGAACGCGCGATGCCCAAAACGAAACAGAACACAGCCAACGCGGCATCCAGAATTCTCGAAAGCCGGGACTCGAAACTCAGGAGCGTTTCAGGCGTTTCAACCGTTTCAGGCGTTTCATTTCTTTCATTCGTTTCAACCGTTTCAGAAACGCGCGGTCTCGGCAAAAAATGAAACGCCGGATAGGAATAGCATTAGGGAGTTTGTGCTAAGATTTTTCTATGGCTTTATTTGGTGACAAGTTCAAATGTGCCCGCTGCGGGCAGAAGGGCGAGCCGCTCGGCTATGCGCCGATCCCGACCGAGCTCGGGCAGAAGATCGGTGCCGAGACCTGCGGCGATTGCTGGAAAGAGTGGCTTCAGAAGCAGAACCAGCTTATCAACCACTTCGGGATCGACGTCTCGAACCCCGATTCGCACGAGTTCCTCTTCGACCAGATGAAGATCTTCTTCTTCAATGAGGGAGTCGAGCTGGCTCAGATCGACACCTCGAAGGAAGGCAGCGTCAACTGGTAGCCCGGCGGCTCTCGCGGCGGCAGCGTTCGGAGCAATATTTGACCGCGTCCCAGTTGCGCTTCCAGCGGGCTCGCCAGGCCATTGGCCGACCGCATTGGCGGCAAGGCTTCTCGGGCAGGTTCGATTTTTTGTAACGCACTTGTGTTCCCATGTTGCTTGATGAGACCGGCCTGATCAACGAACGCTTCAATTGCGATTTCGCCCCGGCGGAGGCAATGGATGCTCTATGGGCCGCGGGATGGCGGCACTTTGGGCATCACTTCTTTCGCTACAACTTTGGCATCCACGCCGGCCGGGTGATGCGCGTGCTTCCGCTCCGCATCGACCTCAAACGCTTCACATTCTCAAAAAGCCAGCGACGCAACCTTCGGCGAAATACCGCCCTCGACATCACGATCGGACAGCTCGGCGTGACGGAGGAATCAAGGAGCCTGTTCGAACGCCACCGACTTCGCTTTGCCGAAGGCAGGCCCGACCGGCTCGAAGATTTTGTTCCGGCGACCGCTGTAGCGTCACCATGCGAGACTCTTCAGCTGAGCGTTCGTGAGACCGGCCGCCTCGTCGCCGAAAGCTACTTCGACCTCGGCGAGCGTTCTGCTTCGAGCGTCTTCGCGATGTTTGACCCCGCGATCACCGCCGCCGGCCTCGGCATCTACACTTTGCTGAAAGAGATCGAGCACTCGCTCGATCTTGGCCTTGACCACTTTTATCTCGGCTATGCCTATGACGGCGAGTCATTCTACGACTACAAGAAGCGCTTTCAGGCGACGGAGCATTTTGACTGGAAAGGCATTTGGCGGGAGTTTCGAAATGAATGAACCGAACAAGATCGACAGAATTGCCGGGCTGATCAGCGAATCAATGTCGCGGCCGTCCTGTCGATCTCGCTTCGGTTCCAACCGCTTAGCCGATAAGGCTCAGCTCGTTTGGCAGGACGCGATCGGTTGCCGGATGATGCTGCTGAAGCGTGTCGGCGAAAGCGGCCTCCATGAACTTCGGGTCTGTGATTTCGATATAGCGTTCGGTCTGCTCGGGCGTCATTACCTCAAGCATCAACGTGTTCTCGACCCAAACCTCAACAAGCTGAAAAAGCCCGCCGCCGCGGTTACAGACGAGCACGCGCCAGCCTTCGCGTTTGGCCAACTCGCGGATCTCCTCGATGCTCTTTTGGGTATTTATATTGATATGCGTGGCAACATACCTGGGAACGAATTCGCTCCGGACGAACTGAGCCTCGTGCTCTTCCGTAACGGCGTCGAGATCGTTTTCGTCCGGCAAACCTTCGCCGGGTACTAGTACAGTGCCGGCCGGAGTTATCTCAAGGGCGGTGCCTTTGCCGTCATTGGCAAGGACGAAAAACGAATTCGGAGCTGGCGGGAAAGGATAGACGTAGCCCTCCCAAAGCTCGGCGATAAAATTAGCGACCCGCTCGGGCTCATTTACTGCGATAGAAATATGATTGATCATTGCGAAAAACCTCCTGCGTTTAAGGATGGAGAAAACAACATTCTCCACCACTCAAACGCGAAGGTCGGCCGCAATGTGTATCAAGCTACCCGAGCATCTTTGTCCACTGAATGTATTTTTTCGAATCGAATTTGCGTCCCGTGCTTCCGCTCGTCATATAGCGCATCTGGCCGAAAACAGGCCGTTCCATCCATGGGCGGTCGTGTTTACCAAAGCACCACAGGATACCGGCGTAGGAATTCGGATTGCGGCCGTCGAGGCAGTATTTGTTGTTCAGGTGGACGAGCGTTTCGAACGCCTCCTCGTAGCTCCGCGACCAGGCTATCACATTCTTACCCCAGAGCATTCGAACATAATTGTGCATCTCACCGGTCCGAACCATCTCACGCTGGCAGGCATTCCAAAGCTCGTCATGCGTTTGGCCGGCTTCAAGTTCTTCCAAAGTGTAGGTCACTTCACGTTCGTCATCGGCGTGTACACGCATGGTTTTATGGACCCAATCTGGCAGGGCCGCGAGCGAATCAAACTTCGGATTATGCCGAGTCATGTTATAGGAGAGTTCGCGCCGGACGATCAGCTCTTCAAGATACGCGTCTTTTGACTCTTGTGGAGCTTCAGCTTCTTGAACTGCCAAGGCAATCTCTAGCGGCGAGAGGAAGCCGAAATGCAGATATGCCGAAAGCCGCGAGGAGCCGTCGCGGTCCGGTTTATTCCGGGCGTTATCGTAATCGGGCAAGATCTCCTCGACAAATTTCTTCAGTCGCTTCCGGCCGTTCGCTGTTCCGCCATGATAGACGTGCGACGGTGTGACGGAATGATCGATGTCACAATGAGAGACAAGTTCGGCGATACGATTGGCGGTCACGATCGTCTCAAAGCTCGCGTCGATATCTATGTTCGTACTGTCAATTTCCACCGTCTCTTCGGCGAACGGTTTGAGATAGTTTGGCAGCAGCTTCCTGATCTTTGGGCGGATGGTGTAGGCAGCGTATTCTTCCTTATCGAACTTCGACATCGGAATAATGCCGTTCGAGTCAACCGCATGAACGGCGATCTCGGCACGCTCCGCGATGTGACGATTGTGCCCGGGAATGATGAAACATGGAAAGTCGTCGGTCACGATGAGAGCAGCGTCCTTGGCCAGTTTTGCAACCGTGTTTTTGGGAGAGCTTTCGTCATTTTGCAGATAGAAGATGTATCTTATGCCGAGCCGCTCAAACTCTTTCCTTTTTTCTTCGACTCCCTCAAGGATGAACGTATGCAGACGGTCGCTCGCCCATGGGTAGTAATACTTCAGCCCCTCGTAAGCGACGAGCGGCAACTTCATTTCGTTCGCCTTGCGAATCGCCCAAGTGAGGGAATGGTTGTGCGACGTCCGCTTGAACATCTGCATCCAATAGAGAACGTAACGAGCCTTTTCGTTGATCGGCTTTTCATTGAGTTGAAGTACTCTTTCGTTGATCGGCATCTAAATTTAATATATCGCCACAGAGGTCATAGCGATAATGAGAATTCGAGTGCATCTTTCCCGGAACATTAGTTTCGTCGTTTCCTGCCTTTTAGTTTTTTCTCTCTTTTTCGTCCACGGAAAGTCTCTCGCCCAAGAATTCGAACAAGTCCACCAAGGCGTCGAGTACGCCCAGGTCGAGCTGAAACTCGGTGAAGACCCGGTGAAAATCAATCTTTTGCGGCTAGATTTGACTAAGGTCCGGCTAAACGTAAGGCTCGGCATGGACCAGATAGTCGGCACTGAGACCACATCGTCTATCGCGGCCCGCCACGGAGCCGTCGCGGCGATCAATGCAGGCTTTTTTCGATTGGACAGCAGTGAGTTTGCGGGCACGCCCGCTGGAGTTGTGATGGTCGAAGGGGAACTGTTAACCGAAAGCCGAAACAACCGGATCGGGATTGTTATCAACAATAAGCAAGATCGAACCGACGTCAACTTCTACCACATCCGAACTCAGATCTTCGCCGGCTTTGGAATCGATAGCGGGTTCACCTTCGATGGTATAAATCGTGAACGAAAGCCTGATGAGATAGTGCTATTTACTCCTCGATTCGCTAATTCAACGAGGACGGATGGGAACGGGATTGAAATAGTATTATCGAACTGCGAGTCAAGAGACTATTCCAAGTGGTGTAAGAATGCAGAGATCATCGAGAGCAAGGGCAACAACCCAATTCCGAAAAATGGACTTGTCATCTCGATAGGGAAGAACGCTATTGATAAATCGAACAATATTCTCCATTTTGCTAAATGTACGAACAAGCGTCCGTTAGAATTCGACTGTTATCTCAGAATTGTTCGAAAAGCTGCCGACATTTCCGATCGGAATCCGCATCGCGCTTTGGGGTTTGACGATATAACCAACGGCGTTCCGCAGCTGATCAAGGACGGCAAGATCGACATCACTTGGGAAGAAGAAAAAGCGTCGCGGGCTTTTGTTTTCAATCGGCATCCGCGGACGGCAGTGGCGGAGATGAAGGAAGGCAAGTTCTTAATGATCACTGTCGATGGACGGCAGCCGGGCGTGAGCGTTGGGATGACGCTGCAGGAATTGGCTGAATATCTACTAAGCCTCGGGGCGGTTGATGCTATGAACCTCGACGGCGGCGGTTCGACAACGATGGTGCTCGACGGAAAGGTCGTCAACAAACCATCCGACCCAACAGGCGAACGCAAGATCGGCGATGCCATCGTCGTTACGCTCCGTAAAACAGCCCGGCCGGCAAGTCGCAAAAACTAACCGGCCAGTCCGTTACGATCTTCGAAGCTCAGCTTTTCTTGGAATAATTTCGATGGATCGTCTCGATCCACGCGTTCGTATTGATGAAGCCCGAGCCTGCTTCGTTGTACTTCTCCGGTAACCCGGCGGCCTTCAGTTCATCGAGTGTCTTACCTGCGGCCATCCCCTGGCGAATGATCAGTGAGGTGTCGATGATCATCTGATGATAATCGCGGAGATCGTTCAGCGTCGCCAGTGGTCCGTGCCCCGGAATTATCTTCGCATCGGCCGGGATCATCTGGATCATATCGCCGATATTCCGGATAAGCCCATCGACCGTCCCGCCGCTTTCGAGATCAACGAATGGGAAGCGACCGACAAAGAAATCATCGCCGAGGTGAACGACGTTTGACGTCTCAAAGAAAAGCACGGTGTCGCCGTCCGTGTGGCCTTTTGGGAAATGGATTGCTTTGATCTTCTCACCGTTAAAGTACACGTTCATTCCCGTGCCATAAGTAAAGATCGGAAGTGCGATCTTAGGCGAGGGCGTCCGAGCCTGACCGCGGAACATCGTCACCTCTTCCATACGTTTACGGACATTCTCGTGTGCGATGATCATCGCGTCGCGGCCGAAGACCTCGTTCCCGCCGGTGTGGTCGCCGTGCCAGTGGGTGTTGAAAATGAAACGCGGTTTGTCCGAGCCAAGTTTCGCAAGCTCAGCCTTGATGCGGTCTGCCACGTTCGCAAACTGCGTATCTATCATCAAGATGCCGTCCGGCCCGACCGAAAGGCCAATGTTGCCGCCCTGTCCGAAAAGCACGTAAACATTGCCCGCGACCTTCTCGGTTCTGAAATTCGCCTGTTCTATGATCTTCGCATTTCCATCGATCAAGCTGGCGTGGCCGAACGCAGGGCCGGTGCACAGAAGTATCGCTATAGCTAACGTCAAAAGCTGTTTCATATATGTCCTCCGGGTGGAATTTGGATACAGTTTACCATTCGTCTCTCGTTTTGATACGGATTTTAGAGCTTGCAGCATCATACGTATCTTCCGCGGCCGAGCGCGTAAGTTCCGTTCAGGAATGGGTTGTTCTGCCTTTCATCGCCGACGGTTGTCTCAGGCCCGTGGCCAGAGTAAACGATGAAATCATCTCCGAGCGAAATGATGTTCTCGTTGATCGAGTTCATTAGTTGATCATAGTCGCCGCCGGGCAGGTCGGTACGCCCGATGGATCCTGCAAAAAGGCAATCGCCAACAAAGACCATTTTCTCGTTCTTTTCAGCAAGTACGATATGGCCACGAGTGTGCCCGGGGCAGTGATAAACATCGAAAACAAGCTCGCCGACCTCATATCGCTCGCCGTGTTCCCAATTTCGCGTTAGCATCGGCGGCTGCTCGTAATCGAGCCCGAGAGCTGAAAGTTGAACCTGCGGCAGTCCCATCATCAGCGGCTGTTGCGGCAGCTCGTAGTAAAGATCCTCATCGTCCTTGTGGAGAATAACCTCGGCTTCGGGAAATGCCGCCTCCAGGAATTTGGTCCCGCCCACATGATCTAGATGGCCATGTGTTAGTGCGACCGCCTGCAGCTCCCAGCCTTTATCGCGAATCAGCTCAACCATTTCCGATGAATCCGCACCGGGGTCGATAGCGATCGCACGGCCCGTTTTTTCGCAGGCAACAATGCGCGAATTTTGTTGAAAAATTGATAGAACAAACTTAGCAATGATCATTTACTTTAAAAGCGAGTCGATAAGACCGGCCGGGTCGGCTTCTCCTTCATATCGGCCGCGGAGCACGAAAAGCACCGCTTCACGGTAAGCATTGGCGTCAGGCCGGCCGGGAAAACACGGAGTTTCGTTCTCAGCAATACTTAAATACGACAAAAGGCATCCGAGAAGCATCCACAAAACGGTCTCTTCGTCAGAACCGATAGGATTGTGCTTGATGATAGTTTCTCGGTCCTCGCGTATGCCCTCTATGATACGCCTGAGCTCCATTTCGCTGATATTTGACATAAGCTCGTTATTAAGAGCGTAACGAACCGCTACAAACGAATCAAAACCGAACGCTTTTTTTGACCCGCTTTCGATCTTTGTACGGTTAGAATACATCCGCCAGATACCATTGTTCCTGTTTGTTCCGGAAAACTCCTGAAAAATGGACTTCCTTCCACGAGATGAGTTGTGGCACAGCCGTTGCTTAGTGGAAAAGTGCATCGGAAGGAAATAAAATTTTCGGAAGGACAACTGAAGGCCGGGAGGCGACATAAAGTTTAAGTTTGGGGAGTGCCAAATTGCTTGGGGGAAATCTTCGAGTGTGGGCACGAAGAATAGCAGGCACTCCCCATTTTTATTCCGCGGTATTTGGCATCCATTGTTCAGAGGCCTCCTTCTCTGTTCGTAAAGGGTGAACGTTACTTGAATTCTCAATTCATATCCAACCATCGGGCCTAGGGTTGATGGGTGCCAATTACGGGCCGGAAGCATTTCAGGATGTTTCCGGCCTTTAAATTTCTTCTTCATACATCAGATAGTGCGACTCAGCCATTCCGAGTTTTTCGTAAACCCGGCGGGCGTGCTCATTTTCGCGTTCGACGTAGAGCCGAAATCCGCAGACATTGCCGGCTTCGAGGGCCGTCGCTTTTACAAATGCGTAGAGATCCGAGTAGAGCCGGCGACCACGATACTCCGGCCGGATGTAAACACTCTGGATCCACCAAAACCATCCGTTCCGCCAGTCGCTCCATTCATAAGTGACCATAAGTCCGCCAGCAACCTCGCTGCCATCTTCGGCGACGACGTAGAAGCCCTTTGCCGGATCGCCGAAAACGGCCTCGACGCCGGCCGATATCACGCCCGGTTCAAGCCGCTTTCCCTCGGTCTCCATTGCCATTAGCTGGTTGAACTCGGTCATCGCCGCTGCGTCTGCGGCCTCTGCAAGCCTTATCCTCATATCTCCCGCCTTGACGAAGTCACCCTCGCCATCTAACCTGAAATGTTTTGCCTTGCGCTCGACGCAATTCCTATGAAGCTTCGGATAATTTATCACGGAAACTGCTTTGACGGCGTTTCGTCCGCCGCCATCTTTACCAAGTTTTACCGCTCGGTCGTCGCTGCCGACGCCGAGATCGGCTACACGCCCGCGATGCACCGGGCGAACAACGCTTTTGACCGCGAGCAGCTCGACGGCGATGAGAACGCCATTCTTGACTTCAAATATTGTCCCGATGAGCGGCTGACCTGGTGGTTCGATCATCATCAATCGGCGTTTCTTTCCGAGTCGGACGAAGCCCATTTTCGTGCCGATACCTCGGGCAAGAAGTTTCTTGATACTACCTGCGCCTCGAATGCCAAGTTCCTTGCCCGAGTCGCGAAGGAGAAGTTCGGCTTCGAGGACCCATTTCTCGCCGAGCTTGTCGAATGGGCGCATACGATCGACGGAGCGTTCTACGAATCGCCGGCACAGTGCGTTGAGCTGCGTTCCTCGGCGCTGAAACTGATGCAGCTCATCGAGGGCGAGAAAGACCCGGCGTTCGTTGAGAAGATCATCATCGGCCTCACCGAGTTCACGCTTGATGAAATGATCGAGCGGCCGGAGATCAAAGAGCGGCTCGACCCGATCCTTGAGGAACACTGGCGAACGGTCGAGGCGATCCGCGAACGTGCCTCGTATGACCGCGGCGTCGTTAGCTTTGACCTTATTGGCACCGGCATCGAGGGCTACAACAAGTTCATTCCGTATTACTTTTTCCCGGAGACCACCTACAACATTTCGATCTCCGAAAGCTCTTTCCGGACGAAGATCTCGATCGGCTCGAACCCCTGGGCACCGCGGCCGCGGGTCCATAACATCGCCGAGATATGCGAACGTTACGGCGGCGGCGGACACGCCGTGGTCGGCGCCATTTCGCTCCCGCCCGGCGAGGCCGAACTCGCCCGCCGCTACGTCGCCGAGATAACCGAAGAACTCCGCTTTGCTGATTGAGCCGTCGGTCATCGGTGTTTCATTTTTTACAGAGGCCATGTGTTGCTGAAACGGTTGAAACGCATGAAACAAATGAAACAAATGAAACAAATGAAACACTTGAAACGCGTGAAACGCCATTGAGTTTTGAGTCCCGACTCGGTCGAATTCCGAATTCCGAAAGCTCCCCTCCTTGATAAGGAGGGGGGGACGCCGCTTCGGCGGACGGGGTGATAAAAAGTTCTGAGTCCCGGCTTTAGCCGGCTGTTTGAATTCCGACATCCGCATTCCGACATCCGCATTCCCAAATCGCCGATAAGCCCTTGCTGACGCGCGGGCCTCCGACACGAAATTTTTCATTTCTTGGTGTTCTGTTTTTTTCGGGCATCGCGCGTTCGCGGAAACGCCGTGAACAACGGAAACACTGGAAACATCGAAAACATCGCGAACGCCGCGAACAACGGAAACATCTGGGACATCTGGAACAAGCGGCCGGGCCCGGAGATCTGTGATGTGGGATTTGGGACTTTGGACTTGCCGCGTCGCATTGTTAATTGTTAATTGGACCATTGTTAGTTGGTTAAAAATGGACATTGGGCTTTGGGCATGGATCTTCGATATGGGCGTTTTCACAATACCGAATAGCACTCCGTTTAATTAGTAATTACTAATTTCTAATTATTAATTAACTTAAATGGTGGACTTCCTTCGGCTTCCCGACCGCTCACTGCTTGCTGCTCACCGCTCACTTCCTCCCGTTGTCATTCTCTTAGTCCTTCGATCGAAACTGAACGGCGATGCTTGAGATATGGAAGATATGGATGATATGGAAGTTCTGGAGAGTTGCGAGAGTTGCGAAGTTCCGACGTTTTGAGCTCTGGCTTTAGCCGGCAGTAAGAGCTGCGCCTTTTTTCGTGAACGG
>JAHBSG010000026.1 GCA_019639235.1 Acidobacteriota bacterium
AGCTAACCTATTGATATATATTCTCTTCGCTTTACTGGCTGCCAGCCGGGACAATGACTATGGACAACAATTTTGCGGTGATCTCAGCAACGGTGAGTGATCGGGGATTGAGCGAAAAGCGGCCCGAGAACGAAGATTCGTTCATCGCGATCGATGCTTCCGGACTGTACGCGGTCGCGGACGGCGTCGGCGGAGCCCAGGCGGGCGATGTCGCCTCGCAGATGGCGGTCGAAATTCTCGGTGAGGCCTTTACCCACTACGGCGATTCGGTCGATCCAGAGGACATTATGCAGGTCGCTCTCGAGCGGGCGAATGAGGCGATCTACCGGATGTCCACCGAACTCCCGCAGCTTTCAACGATGGCAACGACCATCGCGGCGATCCATATCTCGGGAAATATCGCGACGATCGCACACGTCGGCGATTCGCGCGTTTATCGCGTCGATCCCGACGGCGTTTTGCATCGCGAAACGAACGACCACTCGCTGGTGGAAGAAGAGGTCCGTGCCGGCCGAATGACGCCCGAGCAGGCCGCCAACCACCCGAGCAAGAACGTGATCAGCCGTGCCCTTGGTGCGGAAGCTACTGTAGCTGTTGAACTTAAGACGATAATGGTCGATCCCGGAACGAGCTTCTTGCTTTGTTCTGACGGCATTACACGGCACATCGAAGACCCGGAACTCGAGCACCTAATGACGACCGGAATGGCTCCGGAAATGCTCGTAATGCAGATGAAGGAGATCTGCTATGACCGCGGTGCGGAAGACAACCTGACCGCGGTTGTCGTGAAGATACTCCCGACGGTTGCGGAGCACCGTGCAGACCACGCCGAGGCCGCACCGGTCGCAAGCCCGCCGGTGTTCCCTGCTGCCCAGGACCCGGGCGAAGAGGAGACCATCGCCACGGCTCGCTCGCCTTTTGACGAACCGGTGACCGAAGAAGTTGCGACGGCCGATCTTGCCGAGCCGCAAAGTGATGGGCTCGACGACCTTCGCCGAGAGATCGCTGAAGAAGAGGCCGCCGCACCGGCGAACGACGACGAGTTTCTCGGAGCCCTTGATGACCAAGGTAGGACCATCGAGACCGCAAACTCCGAATATTCTTCCTCGGGTTTCGTTGTTCCGGCCGAACCCGAGAAGCAGGCACCGGCTCGAGACGAGTTCAAAATGTTCGGGGCCAACGGCGATGCCGAGGTAGAAACGCCGCGGTCCGGCCCCGGGATCTTCTCCCGGATACTCTCAACCCTCGTATGGCTTGTGCTCGGAGCGATAATCGGAATCGGCGGATATTACTTCTGGAACATCAATAACCCGATTGTCCAGCAGGCACCGCCGCCGCTCGTTCAGCCTTCATCCGATGTGCAGGTTTCGTCGCTCGAGGAAGCCCGAAGGCTCGTCGATGCAGACCCGAAAGGCTATCTGGAAAAGAATTCCGCAACACCGCAGGATGCCGCGGACCACTACCTGCTTGGCCGGGCGTTGCTTCTGAGCGGCAACACGTTCGAGGCGAAACGCCAATTTGAGCTCGCGAAAGGTAAGCTTGCAGATGCCGATGAAAAAGACCGGGCGACGATCGCGGCCGAGATATCACTTGGGATGACGCTCCTACGTTTGGACCCAATGAATCGCGAAATTACGAAGGATCTTGATGAGGTGAGGAAGAGCATCTCGAATACAGCGAACGCCAACACCGCAAACGCCAACGCCGCTCCGGCAAACGCAAACGCTCAACCGTAAACCTGCCTTCGGGCTTCGAACAATATAACGCCGGCCGAGACCGCTAGATTGAGGCTCTCGACCGGCTTTTCCATTTCGATCGCGATGCGTTCGTCGAGCTCCCTTTCGAGTTCGGGCGAGAGGCCGGACGCCTCCGAACCAAAGATCAAGAGCCGCTTCTGCGTCCAATCGACGGCTGTATGAGCCGCGGCTCCATCGGCAGTCGTGCCGGAAATTAGAAAGCCGGCCCGTCGAGCATCAGCAACAACCCCGTGTTCATCGGCCTTCTCAACAACCCGCAGCCGAAAGACCGATCCCATCGATGCCCGCAGAGCCTTGGGCGAGAACGCATCTGCCGAACCGGCCGAGGTGATAACGGTCCTAACGCCCGAAGCCTCAGCGGCTCGAAGTATCGCACCGAGATTGGCAGGATTGTTTATACGGCTAAGGAGGAGAACGACCGGCAACCCGCCGGGCCGGCCCGATGCAAACGCCTCTCTCAGTTCGCTCGTAGGACGCTGCCCGATGAGAATAATGCCCTGTGGTGATTCGGTATCGGCGATCGATGCGAGAAGCTTGTTCGGAAGTTCGTAGACCGGAATTCGGGCCATCTCGAGAACCCGCTTCAGTTCGTCCTCACCTTCGCGAGCGAGGAGGTCGCTTGAGATAAAGGCGTATTCAAGCCCGATGTCCGAGTCGAGTGCCTCCATCGCCAGCCGCTTCCCTTCGATGAAGATCTCGCCCGGTTCCTTGCCGCCTCGGACGCGTAGCGCGTGCTTGATCTTTTCGTTATCGCGGCTTGTGATCTTCTGCATATGCCGGGCGGGTATCTGTTGCGTGCTGTTTTACGTTAGAATCGGGTTTACTCGTTACTAAATTGCAAAACCTATGAAACCAGAAACCCGGGCGATTAACAAACTGGATGACCTCCGCGAGCGGAATGAGCGTGCCGAACTCGGCGGCGGCGAGGCTCGCCTCGAAAGACAGCGGGCATCGGGAAAAATGACCGCGCGTGAGCGGATCGAGTTCCTGCTTGATGAAGGAACTTTCGAAGAGTTTGATAAATTCGTCGTTCACCGCTCGAACGACTTTGGGCTTGATAAGCAGCGATTTCCCGGCGACGGAGTAGTTACCGGGCACGGAAAGATCGATGGGCGGCAGGTCTTCGTCTTTGCTCAGGATTTCACGGTCTTTGGCGGTTCGCTTTCGGAAACGCACGCTCAGAAGATCTGCAAGATAATGGACCTGGCCATGAAGACGGGCGCTCCCGTCATCGGGCTCAACGACAGCGGCGGTGCCCGAATTCAGGAAGGCGTCGTTTCGCTCGGCGGCTATGCCGACATCTTTTTGCGAAACACGCTGGCAAGCGGCGTCGTGCCGCAGATCAGCTGCATCCTTGGCCCGTGTGCCGGAGGCGCGGTCTATTCGCCGGCGATCACGGACTTTAACGTAATGGTCAAGGACACGTCCTATATGTTCATTACGGGCCCGGACGTGATCAAGACCGTGACGCACGAGGAGGTTACGAAAGACGAGCTTGGCGGTGCCCTGACGCATAATTCGAAGTCCGGAGTTGCCCATTTTGCCGCCGATTCGGATGAACACGCACTGCAGATCACACGCGAACTGATCTCATTCATCCCCTCAAACAACATGGAGGACCCGCCATTTGCGGCGACCGAGGACCCGGTGACGAGGATCGATAAGGAGCTGAACACGCTCGTCCCCGAGAACGCGAATATGCCCTATGACATTCGCGACATCATCAAGCGGGTTGTTGACGACAGTTATTTCTTTGAGGTCCAGGAGCTTTTTGCACAGAATATCGTCGTTGGTTTTGCCCGGCTGGGCGGACATTCGGTCGGGATCGTAGCGAACCAACCGGCGTTTCTGGCGGGCGTTTTGGACATTGATGCTTCGGTAAAGGCGGCCCGATTCGTCCGCTTCTGCGATTGCTTCAACATCCCGCTGATAACCTTTGAGGACGTTCCGGGCTTTCTCCCGGGCGTTGATCAGGAACACCACGGAATCATCCGCCATGGGGCGAAGTTGCTCTACGCCTTCGCCGAAGCGACCGTTCCGAAGATCACCGTCATTACCCGCAAGGCATACGGCGGCGCGTACTGCGTGATGGCCTCAAAGCATATTCGGACCGACGTCAACTTTGCATATCCAACCGCGGAAATAGCTGTTATGGGCGCGGAAGGGGCGGTCGGAATTCTCTATCGAAAGGAGCTGTCAGAGGCTGAAAACGCCGAGGCCGCAAGGCAGGAGAAGATCGCAGAGTTCCAAAATAAGCTCGCGAATCCTTATGTAGCGGCCGAAAAGGGGTTTGTTGACGAGGTGATCGAGCCGGCATTTACGCGGCCGAAGCTAATTCGAGCTCTGGAACTCACCAGAAACAAGCGCGATAGCAATCCGCCAAAAAAACACGGCAATATTCCGCTTTAGGAAGAGCATTAATTGTTGGGATACGACACTTAAATCCCGGCCTCAGATTTTCTCTTTAACTTGTGCAGTACAATGAGTTACAAATTATTTAATCTACTACCTTAATGTCCGGAACATACCCCAAACGGCCTACTGCGGCGCTAATTGACCACGCAGCTCTCGCCTTTAATGTCCGCTCGATCCGGGAATTCATCGGCCCGGAGCCGAAGTTCATGGCGGTTGTTAAGGCAAATGCCTACGGACACGGAGCCGTTGAGTGTTCGCAAACCCTTGAAAAGGCGGGAGTTGAGTGGTTTGGTGTTGCGACCCTTGAAGAAGCACTTGAACTTCGCGAAAACGGCATTTCGAGTCAGATCCTATGCTTTGGATCGGTCTGGCCCGGCCAGGAGAGGGAGTTCTTCGAGCACTTTATTAATCCGGCGATCTTCTCTTCCGAAACGGCGATCCGGTTGGACGACGCCGCCCGGAAATGCGGTGTCGAGGCTCGTATACACTTGAAGCTGGATACCGGAATGGGCCGCGTCGGCCTCCGTTTTGACGAGGTCGAGCAGTTCCTCGCGGCGATCGCGAGCCTTCGCAATCTGCGTATCACGGGTGTAATGACCCATTTTGCAGCCGCAGACGACCTTTCGCAGGCTGATTTTACGCGGCTTCAGATGGCCCGCTTTAATAAGGCACTTGAGCTTCTGTCCAAGGCCGGTATTGCCCCGGAGTTCGTGGACATGGCAAATTCTCCCGGGGCCGTCGTTTTTCCGGAATCGAGAGGAAACATGGTCCGGATCGGCGGAATTATGTACGGGCTTGGCGATGATGTTCTTCCCCGGGACGTCCCAGGCCCGGAACTGAAGCCGGTGCTCTCGCTTGTTACAAAGGTTGCAGTGGTCAAGCGAATAAAAGCAGGTGAATCAGTAGGTTACGGCCGTTCATTTAAGGCGACAAATGCGCTGACCGCCGCCGTTCTACCACTCGGCTACAATGACGGTTACAGCCGTAGACTCTCGGGCCGGTCCGAGGTGCTGATCCGCGGTGTCCGTTGTCCGGTCCTCGGCCGCATCTCGATGGACTGGATCAGCGTTGACGCAAGCAAGATTCCCGGTATTTCGCCGGGCGAGGATGTTGTTTTGATCGGCCATTCGGGTAACGAGGCGATAACGGCCGCGGATCTTGCCGGAATTTCGGGTTCTATCTCATACGAGATCACCTGCGGAATAGGTCAACGGGTGCCTAGAATTCACATTAAATAAGTTCGCGTGGTAACTCAGATTGCAGCCGTAACCGTTGTAACACATGAGATTATAAGAAAGTGTATAAATCACTTTTAAGGTATTACACGAGGTTGATTTACACAGGAGCCTTCGAACGGGCGGCTCAGGTGGCGTTCTATTTCGCGTTCTCATTCTTCCCGCTTCTTTATTGCCTGGTTAACATCGCCGGATTGGTACTCGGTTCAACGGACACGATGAAGTCCGAACTCCTTGGCTATCTTTCGCGGTTAATGCCGGGAGCTGCATTTCAGTTGGTGCAACAGACGGTGGCGGAGATCATTCAGAGTAGCAGCCCCGGAAAGCTGATTATCGGCATTGCGATCACGCTCTGGTCCGCGTCGGCCGGGATCGATGGCCTCCGTTCGGCCCTGAACGCCGCTTATGGGGTGCCGGAGCGAAGGCAGATCTGGACCACCCGCGGCCTTTCGATCGGGGTCACGCTACTTTTGATCTCGCTCACGCTCCTGTCATCGTTCGCGGTCTATTTTATTTGGAGCTTTACGAGCGGAACGCCGGCTGATGACCTCGGACCGGACATTTATCTTTTTCTCCTGCGATGGGTTTCGATCGTGGCGGTCGTCTATCTGCAATGTATGATCCTCTACAGGCTTCTGCCCGATCTTGACGATCATTCCTGGCGGTGGACGATGCCCGGCTCGGCCGCTGCCGTCATAATCTGGCTGGGTCTGACCTTCGTTTTCCGGCTTTATATTCAGAATTTTAACACTTACAATCGAGCCTACGGTTCGCTTGGCGCGGTGATGATCCTGATGTTTTGGCTCTACATCGCGGCCCTTGCGTTGATGCTCGGCGGCGTTATCAACGCGGAATTCATGCATCACCGAAGGATACGCCCGCAGGAGCCCTCGCCGCCGGCGGAGGCGTAACACTATTTTATGTCGATAATGATCGAAGAGATCTTTGAGCAGCCTCAAGTTCTCGAACAAACCCTGACAGAAGAAATGCCAAAGGCCGAAGCTCTCGGCCGCCGGCTTAAGGAACGCGATATAGACCTGATCGTCCTGGTCGCCCGCGGGAGCTCGGACAATGCGGCCCTTTTTGGCCGTTACTTGCTCGAGGTAACGACAGGAATTCCCGTTTCGCTTTCGGCCCCGTCTGTTTTTACATTATACGACGCAAAGCTCGACCTCTCGCGTGCACTTGTTGTTGGCGTCTCTCAGTCGGGCGAAGGCACGGACATCAATCTTGTTTTGGAAAAGGCGAAGGCCTCGGGAGCGTTCACGCTGGCAGTGACGAACGAGGCGGGTTCGACGATGGCATCGCTCGCCGATGAAACGCTGCTAATTCGGGCCGGACGCGAACGCTCGGTTGCCGCGACCAAGACCTACACCGGACAGATGCTTCTCTTCTACCTGCTTGCAGAGAGCCTCGGCGGGCGGAAACTCGGCATTGAGGCCATTCCGGAACTTACCTTCAAGAGCCTTGAGACGGCAGAAACTATCCGCGGGTACGTCGAGCGTTACGCGTTCATGGAGCAGTGCGTCGTCGTCGGCCGCGGGCTCAACTACGGAAATGCCTACGAGCTTGCCTTGAAGCTGATGGAGACGTGCTACGTTGTGGCCGAGCGGTTCTCGTCGGCAGATTTCTTTCACGGGCCGCTGGCCATTGTCGAACGCCGATTTCCGGTGCTGATGTTTGCACCGGAAGGGGCTGTAACGCAGGGCAACGTCGATCTGCTCGAGCGGCTTGGCGAGCTTCGTGCGGATTCACTTTCGATCACGAACAGCCGCCGTATCGCCGAGCTTTCCTCGCGGGCGGTGATGCTTGACGAGTCGATCGACGAATTCCTCTCGCCGATCCCGTTCGTAGTCCCGGGACAGCTTTTCGCAGCGTATCTTTCGGCGGCAAAGGGCTTGGATGCCGACGCTCCGAGGTCTCTAAAGAAAGTTACACAAACCATCTGATGACAGATATCAGCGAAAGCGATGAGGTCTCGTCCGGCCGTTCAGGGCTCGAGACCTTTGTTTTTGCTTTGTTTCTCCTGCTCATTTTTTCGCTCGGGTTCATGCAGCCGAATATCCGGTTTTCCGGAATGCGGCTCCAGGCAACGGACATTCTCTTTCCCCTCCTTTTCGTCGGTTGTATTGCCGTTGCGGTCAAGGAACGGTTTGCGGTGCGGCCTGATCGCACATTCGTTCTCATTGCGGTCTATTTTCTGACACTTGCGTCAGCGGCGGTATTTTCGGTTCGTCCGGCGGCGAGCTTTCCGCGTCTTGCGGGTGAGCTTTTTCTTGTGCTGCTTGCCCTTGGTACGGCGTTCATCGTTCGGTCAGAAAAGGATATTCGCTTCGCGGTCTTTGCGTGGATCGCGGCGAGTTCGCTGGTCTGCCTCGTCGCCGTCGTGACGGCTGCTTTATTCTACATCGACCGCGATAACCTTCTGTTGAACTACACCCTCCATCATTACGGCTCGCTGCCGCCCGGTAATTATCCGCGGGTTCATAGTACGTTCGTGTACCCTGCAATGCTCGCAAATTACCTTACCGTGTCGATCGTCTTCCTCTTGTTCGGGAAGGTGAAGGAATGGTTCCGGCGCTCGTTCTGGCCGCTATTCGTTTTGCATCTTGCGGCCGCGGGCTTTACGGTAACGCCCGGGCTCGGCGGCCTCATTCTCGGAATTGGGCTTTTCGTTTGGGTATTTCGAGATCCGGCGAATTCGCCGCGGCTAGCGTTCGTGGCTCTCGCGATCGGCATTCTGGCGGCGATCGGCTCGGTCGTTGTATCTGCCGTCACGACACGCCCAATATCGAGTTCGCCGTTCTGGTTCGAGCCGTTCGGTTATCGGATCGACCCGACGCAACGGCTGCTTACGTGGATCGGTGCTTGGCAGACGATGCTTGAGTATCCGCTTACGGGCCGTGGCCTTGGGCTTGATGTTGCTCGTGTTTATTTCGAGGCACCGTCGGGCCAGAAGCAGATGCTGACCGATGCCCATAACACCTGGCTAAACATAGGCGGACAGGCCGGCATTCCCGGCTTTCTTGCATCGATAACTCTTACCATCGCTCTTATCGGACGAAGCCTGCCGCTGCGGATATCCGAAGCTGCGTCTTCGTCGCGAGCGATGCTCGGTGTCGCGTTCATTGCCGCGTTTGTTGCTCAGGGTTTTGTCGGGTCATTTGAAAACGCACGGCATCTTTGGGTCCTGATCGGCCTTCTGCTCGCTTCCGCACGAATGCGCGAAGCCTCGGAAAAGGTTTAATTTCTCTTGAAAACTGTTATACTTCAGGGGTCCTGCCTAGAGTACGATTTTTTTTAACTAAGTCTGGAGGTAGCCGTTGAAGAGCTATTTACGTTTTCTTCTGATAGCGGTGTGTGTATTCACCGCGGCCGGGATCGCATATTTGACCATCGCTCCGAATGGCGGAGCTATTGCAGATAAACCGATATATTGGATCACCGTGGACGAATCTGAGATCGGCCACTTGATCGAGAAAGACCTTTCGCTTTCCGGGACCTCAAAGTTCGAGGTCGTTGAGAGCCGCGGCGGCCTCGCGATCATCAAACTTGACGAACTTGGCTCGCAATATCTTAGCGGCCGGATGCACGAGGAGTATCACAAGTGTGCCGGCTTTCTGCGGCACGAGACCTATGAAGAAGCTCAGCGGTCGATCGATGCCTCGCTAAACTCAAACGCAGCAGCCGCGGAATTCGTAACCTATACGATCGACAACCAATCTTCGGTTGTTCCGATGCTGGCCGAGGCGGCCGAGCCGAATATTCGCCAGACGATCACCGACCTTTCGTCGCTCTTCACCCGCCGCCACGACCAGCAAGGCGGGCTCGACGGCGCGAACATGATCCTGTCGAAATGGCGGCAGCTTGCCCTCGCTTCCGGCCGCACGGACGTTTCGGTGATGCCTTACGCTCACCTCTCGCCGACGAATCCCGACACGTTTTTGACGCCGCAGCCTTCGATCATCTTGACCATCAACGGGACGGCATTTCCGGACGAGATCATCGTCGTTGGCGGCCATCAGGATTCGATCCGCTCGGGTTCAACGACCGGTGGAGCTCCCGGTGCCGACGATGACGCCTCGGGCATCGCAAGCATGACGGAGACGATCCGCGTGCTGCTTGCCAAAGGCTTCCGGCCAAAGCGCACACTGCAGTTCATAGCTTATGCTGCCGAAGAGGTCGGCCTTGTCGGATCAAAAAATATCGCCCAGAACTATCGGGCACAGAACAAGAACGTGATCGGTGCTCTTCAGCTCGATATGACGAACTACGGCGGCAACTGGGCCGACATCGTCATCATTACCGATAACACGAACGCTGCACAGAACCAGTTTCTCCGCGATTTGGTCACCGAATACCAGCCGACGCTCGTGGTCAAGAACGATCAGTGCGGCTACGGCTGCTCGGACCACAAATCATGGTTCGATCAGAACTACCCGGCGTCAATGCCCTTCGAGGCAAAGTTCAGCGGCACGTCGCTCGACGGTATCGCCGCCCAATACAACACGGCACTCCACACGGCGAACGATACGCTTACGCGTAGCAACGGCAACGCGAATCATGCTCTGAAGTTCACCAAACTCGCGATCTCATATGTTGGCGAGTTGGCAAAAGGAAACATTGCTCAGCCGGCCCCGAACCGGACGCCGTTCGACTTTGACGCGGACGGCCGTGCGGACATCTCGGTCTTCCGCCCGGCAGATGGCGTATGGCATACCGACGCTTCGACCGGCGGATATTCGGCTTCTCAGTTCGGTATTGCAACAGACACGATCGTCCCGGCTGACTATGACGGCGATGGTAAAACAGATCTGGCCGTTTATCGCGACGGTGTTTGGCACATAATGCGAAGCCAAGCCGGTTATTCGGCGATCCTATGGGGCGTGGCGGGCGACATTCCGCAGCCGCAGGATTTCGACGACGACGGAAAGGCCGATATTGCGGTTTTCCGGCCTTCAAACGGCGTCTGGTACGTGCTGAACAGCAACGGCGGAAACTCGATCGTCCAGTTCGGCCAGCAAGGCGATGAGCCTATCGCCGGCGATTTTGACGGTGATGGCGAAGCCGACCTTGCCGTCTTCCGCGATGGAGTTTGGCACATCAAGGGTTCGGCGAACGGCTACACCGCGTATCAGTTCGGCATCGCGACCGATACCGCGATCGCGGCGGATTTCGACGGCGACGGCAAGGCCGACTCGGCGATCTTCCGCGACGGGGTGTGGTATGTACTTAGGTCCGGCGGCGGTGTCACTGTATTCCAGTGGGGCGTTGCCGGCGATGTTCCGGCGGCGGCAGACTACGACGGCGACGGCAAGGCCGACCTGGCGGTCTATCGCGGCGGCACCTGGTACATTTACAACAGCAGCAATTCGAGCATCAGCTATCGCTCGTTCGGAATCACCGGCGACCGGCCAGCTGCAAATGCCTTCGTGAAATGATCGCTGGATAGAAACAATGAAGGCCGTGATCGGAATGGTCACGGCCTTTTTTTATTGAATATTTGAAGGATCAGGAGAACTCTGAGGCGGCCCGTAGCAAGGCTTCGCGCATCTCGCCGGCCGACCGCCAGCGAAGCTCGACCTGCTTTGCAAGTGCGGTTTCGAAAACGGCAGAGATCCGAAGCGGCACTTCAGGAACCCGGCTCGCGATCGGAATGATCGGCTTTTCGAAGATGGCCTTGACCGTCTCGGAAATTCCCGCCTTGGGGCTGATGTCCAAGGCGTGGGCACCGGTCAGCAAGCTGTACGCCGTCATACCCAGTGCGTAAATATCCGAAGGCGGCCGCACTTCTTTGAAATCCTTCACCTGTTCGGGCGGCATGTAAGCGATCGTTCCGGCCACGTCGCCGACCATCGTAACGCCGCTCATTCCGGTCTGCTTGTAGCTCTTCGAAAGCCCAAAGTCAGTGAGCTTTGCAATGTAATTCGGAAACGCTCCATCGACCAGAATGTTCTGTTCCTTTATGTCGCGGTGGACGAAGCCTTTTCCGTGCGCAAATTCTAACGCCGAAAGCGTTTGTTCGATTATCTTGACGACCTCTTTGTAGCTCAACTTCCCGCCGCGTGATTTGGCAAGCTTTGCCGCATCCGGCCCGCCGACGTATTCCGAAACCAGATAAACGATCCCGTTGTGCGTGCCGTGGTCGATGTAGCTGACGACGTTCGGATGCTGAAGCGATGCCGCGACCTCGATCTCGCGCATGAAGCGCTTGAGCGATTGATCGCTGACCGCGACCTCGGGCAAAAGGGTCTTGATCGCGACCGCACGGCCGTCCTTGGTCGAGCGGGCAAGCATAACGCTTCCCATGCCGCCCTGGCCAAGGATCTTGATCATCTGGTAGCCCGGTATCGGCTGCGGATTGTTGCGAAGCACCTCGCGGCACTCCTCGCAAACATACGAGTACTTGGCGTCCGGCCGTGAGCTCTCCGCCTTTGCCATCTTGCCGCAATTGAGGCAGGCGACGGTGATGATCGAGGGTTCCGTGTTCTCCGCCTGATAGGACGGGGTCGGAGCGCTAGTCGAATCGGCCGAGACCGAAACCTCGAGGACCGTCTCGCCGCCCTGAATGCGATCGCCGTGTTTCAGATAAGCGGTCTCAACCCTCAGGCCGTTTACGAATGTGCCGTTCGTGGAGCCAAGGTCACGTAGAAAGCACTGCGGCGGAGCGATCTCGATGATGCAGTGATGGCGTGAGAAGAACCGGTCCTGCGGGAGGCAGAAATGCGCATCTTCGCTCCGCCCGATCATAAATGTATCGTGCTGATCGAAGGTAAACTTTCTTCCGGTCTGTGGCCCGGCCACGACATTCAGAGTAACCCGCATCGCTTAGAGTATAAGTAATTTACGATACCTGTGCCACTAGACCGAGAAAGATGAAAAGGATCGAGAGGACAAATGTGATGATCCCGATGACGAGCCCGGCGGTTGCGAGCCCCTTGCCGCCGTAGCGCGAAGGGTCGCGGTCGGCATTTCGCATCGCCAGAAAGCCGACGACCGCAGCCGGGGCACCGAGCCAAATGCCGCCGTAGCAGCAAACAAAAATAAGCGACGCGATGCCGAGAGACATCGAAACTATCGGAAGGGTTTGATCTTTGCTCTGCGAGATCGGCGAAAGCACCGACTGGTTCGGAAACTGGACCACCGGCGAACTGTAAGGCATGACCGGGTCCATCGTCGGCCAGTTCGTTTCGCGGGTCGCCCGCGTCGAATCCATTATCACCGTCGGCGGCTGATCATCGGCAAAGAGCGACGGATCGCGGATTTCCTGAAGGTGCGATAGCAGTTCGCCGTCCTCAAGACAGAAATTGATGCCGGGCTCTGTGTATTGTTTGCCGCAACGCGGACAGGTCTTCATTCGCAGTAGTTTCGGCTATCGCCTGATCTCGAGGTCCTTAAAAGCTATCCGGACGCCATCACCCGAATAAAGCCCGACAACGCCGCCCTGATACCCATGCACGTTGCGGATCGAGGTCGCCTTCTGGCCGTTTATGTAAAGGTCTATATTGTCGCCACGGTGGTCGGCCTCAAGCGTATTTTCGGCCGTTCCCGGGCGGATGAGGTCGGATTTTGCCCAGTTCACGACAGGCAGTTCTTTGCTCGGCTCATGCCGGACAACCCTATACCGCCGCGTCTTCGTATCGATCAGGAACGCATAGCCCTTGACCAATGGCGTCGGGTTACTTAAGAAGATCAAACCGTAGCCGAGGTTCGACGGGGCGTCGTTCATATTGCGGAGCGTCACCGAGGCCCTGGCATTCTCCGAAGTGCTCTCAGCCGGGGCGACCAAAACGTAGTAATAGCCACGCTGCCGGGCCGCCATTAGGAACTCGCCGCCGGTGAACTCCGTTGTGCCGAACGAGGACGAATCCCTGACCCATTTTGAAAGATCAAGCTTTTCAACGTTTGCCCGGTCATTCCTCGCCGGCGAACCGGTCGGGGCAGGCGTCGGGTCTGTCGAAATGACCGTATTCCCCTGCGGCTCGTTCATTATCCCGATGACAAAAAGGCCGGCAATTCCTCCGCCGCAAAGCAGCAGGCCGATGCCGAGCACGCCGACCACCCAAAGCCATGCTCGCGATTTTTTTGGCTGAAGCGAGTAGTTCGGCTTTGCGTCCCAGCTTGTCTGCATCGTTGGCGGTGCGGCCATCTGCCCGCCGGGATTGGTCGGCGGCGTGTTCATCACCATTGTCGCGGGCGGCTCATCGGACGCAGTCACGAGCGGTGTTCCATCCTCAAGACAGAAATTGAGGCCGTGGTCCGGGTATGTTCGTCGGCAAGTCGGGCAGCTCTTCATTCTTTTCTTCCTGAATGGAGGCAAAGCCTCCGGAGTTGGGTAATTATACGCAATTTCCTCCGGAAACAGAATTTACGACAGCCAGATGGAAAAGTTCGGAGGTCGTGGAAACGCGGAAAGGCTGGTTCAGGCCATGCTTCCGCCGCACTTTCCGCAGAAACGGATCTCGGGCGGGAAAGCCGAACCGCAGTTGCGGCAAGCCCGGAGACTCGGCTGCGGCATCGCCGCAATTCCAACGGTTCGAAGCGGTGAGGTCGCCGACGTCTGGCTGATGCTCAATCCGCAGCGGCCGCAAAATCGCGAGCCCTCAGCGAGCATATTGGAACATCGCGGACATGGGAAACCGCTCGGTGCATCGCCCGGCGAAACGAGCACGAAAGACCGATTGCCACACCGGCCGCAGAACTTGACGCCCTCGGCAAAGCGAGCCTGGCACTGCGTACACGCGACGATGCCCGGCATCAGGCTCGAGTCGCCGCTGCTGCTCGCTCCCTGCGAGGGCGATGGCTGGCTGCCGGCTTCACGCGGTGCCCGAAGCTGAGCCTGAATGACCTGTTCATCGCCGCCTTCGCGGACCTCGATAACGCGTTCGTCGTCGCGTTCGCCGGGCTTCGAGACGCGGAGAATGTGCTGCCCCGGCGGAACTCCCGAAAGTATCACACGGCCCGAACGCCCGACGCTTCCCTTTCGCTCGTCGTCGATATAGACCTCGGCACCGGCAGGAGCCATCACGATAACGCGGCTGCCGCCATCGGCACGGCTTTCGCCGACGGCAAGTGCCGCACTCTCAAGGTCCTCGATCCACTCGCCGACCGTCGCGTGCCGCTCGGCCGCCTCGATCGCCAGCGAGCGCATTATCACCGACTCGACCGAACCCGGAAGGTCCGTGCGGAGCGTCGAAAGTGCCGGCGGCTTGTGCATTATCTTCTGCATAACAAGCTGCATCATGTCGCCGGCGAAGGGCGTCCGCCCGCCGAGCATCAGGTAGGCGATGGTCGAGAGTGCGTAGATATCTGCTCTTACGTC
This sequence comes from Acidobacteriota bacterium, assembly GCA_019639235.1. Taxonomy (GTDB): domain Bacteria; phylum Acidobacteriota; class Blastocatellia; order Pyrinomonadales; family Pyrinomonadaceae; genus OLB17. The sequence continues at coordinate 14,730 of JAHBSG010000026.1, forward strand.
CACGCCCGTTTCGGGCTGCATCTGCTCGGGAGCCATGAATTCCGGTGTGCCGATGATGCCGCGTGAAGAGGGCGTTGCCTGTGAGCTGAGGTCGGTGACCGTTTGATTGACGATCTTCGCAAGGCCGAAGTCGCCGACCTTGATGAAGCCATCGCCCTTGCCCCGCTGCATTATAAAAATGTTTGCCGGTTTGAGGTCGCGGTGGAGAATGCCGATCTCGTGTGCCGCCTCGACGCCATCGGCGATCTGTCGCAGGATCTTCACGCTCCGCTTGACCGGCAGCGTGCCCTCGCGTCGGAGCAGGCGATGGAGCGTTTCGCCCTCGACATATTCCATCACGAGATAGAAAATGCCCTCGCTTGATTCGCCAAAGTCGGTAACGCTGACCGTGTTCGGATGCTGGATCGAGGCCGCGGCCTGTGCCTCGCGTTCGAAGCGGGCGATCGCCTCGCCTTCCTGAAGGTCTTCGCTGCTGAGGATGTCTTGCCGGACCGTCTTGACGGCGACCTTGCGGGCCGCGAACTTGTTGTCGTTCGCCAGATAGACCTGCCCCATCGCTCCGCGGCCGAGCCGCTTCATCAGCAAATAGCGGTCGGCGAGGAGCTGCGTTCCCGGCAGGCTGTATTTCGTCGGCGTCTCGTCTTGCGGACAAACGGCGACGGCATCCGGGTAACACTGTTCACATTTTGGGCACTCTTTCATTCGGCGGCACCGCCCGCGGGCGTCGGGGAAAACGTCTCGCGACCGCAAACCTTAATTCTACGCCAGAACGGCCCTATTTGGAAAAATCCTCGAAAGCAGTTGTGTTTCTATAGGGTTAACGCCGGGCTTTGCAAGACGAATTTCGAGTTGCTATACTTCAGGCTTTGGGTCGATAGCTCAGTCGGTAGAGCAGCGGACTCTTAATCCGCGGGTCGCAGGTTCGATCCCTGCTCGGCCTACCATTTTCAAAACCGCACAAACCGAATGTGCTACAACATAAGGCGTGATCGAAAAGCTCGGTCACGCCTTTTCTTTTCTGTAATTGCCTCGCAATGCAAAACACGCGAATTCCGGTGAAAAAGCAGGCTTTTGTGCTCTTACCATCGTAATTCCTAGCCTGACAATCGCCAGTGGTAGGCAAACGATCGGCTTTGTATCTCTAACACTCGCAAATGTTTCTCAAACAATCGCGAGAGTTTTTCTAACAATTGTGATTGTTTGGCTAACAATCGCAAATGTTTGGCTAACAGTCGTGAATGTTTGCGTAACAATCGCGATAGTTTTTCTAACAATCGGCGTTGTTACTCCGCAATTTACTGTCGTAAATGGGCAATTTCGGGCGGACAATCACGATTTACCGCCGCTATTCGAGGAATTAGCTATCAAAATTGGTATTTACGAACTGAGGATTCGAATTACCGGCCTTACGGAGGTGCGGGATTACTCATTCCAGATTTCAATTTCCGCATTCCGCATTTAGGTGCGCCCTCCCTTACGGTCGGGCTACTGACACGGCGATTCACCATTCACCATCCACCATCCACCGTTTACACTTTGTCCCGCCATTTGAGGACCTCTTCGCGGAGGAGCGGATTTTGTTGAAAGCTGCCGGTTTGGCCCTGGGCGGCGGTTGCTCGCTGGATGTGCCAATAGCTCAAGCCGAGGCTGCCCATGGCCCGTAAATACCGGCTTCGTGCAAGATATTTGCCCGAGAAAAGACCGCCAAGAAGCCAGCCGGTGCTCTTAAATGCCGAGGTCGCATATTTCGCGTGTTCCTCGGGGATCAGCCCGCGGGCGACGTCGATGGCGAGCATATCTTTCAGTATCTTGCCCTGCCTGTACATCACGTAAAACGCGAACCCGACAAAGATCAGGAAGAACGGTATCTCGAGGATGAAATAGCCGATCAGGAAGCCCTCGAGCCCGAGGAAAGTGGCCATTCCGTTCCAGAGAGCGTGGAGAAAGACCGCTCCGAAATAGCCGAGGAACGGCATCAGGACCTTCACGAATGTGTTGTGCGATTCGCGGGCGATGCCGCAGCCGATGCCCATCATCGCCGTGAAGGTCACATGAGCAAACGGTGAAAGTATTCCGCGAAGCACGAAGAGAATGAAGAGTCCGCCGAAGCCCGCCTGGCCAAGTGCCCGGCCGTAGTAAAGCACGTTCTCGACCGTGGCAAAGCCGAGAGCGATGACGCCCGCGAAGACGATGCCGTCGAGAATGTCGTCAAAATAGCGGCGGAAGAAGATCAGCAGCACGAGCAGCCCGGCTCCCTTCGAAGCCTCTTCGACGACCGGAGCCGAAATAACGGCACCGACGATATCGCCGAGGATCATTCCTTCCTGCCCGCCAACGCCAAGCGCGATGCCGATGCCGACGCCCGTGTTTACGATGAACGAAACGATCACCGCGACCAGCCCGCCCCAGGCAAACGCGAGTGCGAGAAGCCAAAGCGGCTCGGGGTCGTAGCGGTCAAGCCAGATCAGCGGCAGCAGATAGAACATCGCGGGCGTAAAGGCGACGACCGCCGCGATGACCGCAGGTATCGGCCCGACGCTGAGGAACATCAGCCCGATGACGATCAGCGAAAGAAAGATGATCGCAAAGAGCGTGATGCCGATGCCGAGCATCTTCAATGCATTGCTCTTTGGGGCCTCGGGCGGCTTGATCTCGATCTGGCCAAGGCCAATATTGGCGAGCGAGGTCTGAACGCTCTCGGGCCTATGGGCGGCGGCCTGCTCGAATTCGCGAAGCTGCATCTCGCGGAAATCGACCTGTGCGGTCGCGGTCGGGACCGAATCGAACGCGTCGATCTGCACCGTCGCGGTAACGCCGTTGCGGCCGAACTGGATCGTATCGCCGTGCTTCAAAAGCTCACGCTGAACCCGCGTTCCATTGACGATCGTCCCGTTCGTGCTGTTGTTATCAACGATGTAGAAACCGTCGGGCCGGGCCTCGATGATCGCATGCTGCTTGGAAGCGATGCGCTCATTGTTCGGGTCAAAGCGGACCGTGCACGTCTGCCCGCGGCCGATGGTCATAAAGCCCGTATCGAGGTCGAACGACTGGCCCGAAAGCGCGCCGCTCGTGATCGTCAGTTTGAGATGCATACGGCAATGATAGAAAGAAAATGCCCGATGTCAAGCAGATCGCCTGACACCGGGCCGGTTGATTTTTTAGTGATCGTCCCGAAACTACTGCGGCTGGACCGAGGTCGGTGCCGGCCGGTCCTCGGGCGAACCAAATACTCGGGCCGAAATTCCCTGATCACCGCTGTTTACGCGATACCAGACGTTCGTGCTCGGGCGGTAAACCGAGATGTCCGCACGGCCGTCGCCGTCGTAATCTCCGGGCACCGGAATATCCTCATCAATTCCGAACTGATAGGCCGTGAAGCTGCCGTTCGTGCTGCGAAGGGTGTACCAAACCCCGGTCGAAGGCCGGTAAACCGTGTAGTCGGCACGGCCGTCGCCATCGAAGTCGCCAAAGAGCGGCTTATCGCCCGAGGCTCCGAACTGAGTGTAGATCGGCAGGCTCGACGAACTCTGATTAACATACCAGACGCCGTTCGAAGGCCGCCAGACGGCGAAATCGGCCTTGCCGTCGCCCTCGAAATCACCGACTACAGGTATGTCAGTGGAAACGCCCCATTGAACGAATCGCAGGCCAAGCGTGCTCTGATTCAAGTACCAGACGCCGTTCGAGGGCCGCCAGACCGCGAGGTCCGTTCGCCCGTCGGCGTCAAAATCGCCTGCGACCGGCACGTCGCCGTTCTGTCCAAATTGAACCGCCCGGAAGCCGCCCGTGCTCGGAAGGATGTACCAGGTTCCGGTCGAAGGCCGCCAAACGGCGATGTCCGACTTCCCGTCTCCGTCGTAGTCACCCGCAACAAGCCGGTCCTCGGCAACACCGAAATACGATGAGGTCATCTGCTGGTCCGAACTCGTTTCGACCTGCCAAAGGCCCGCGGCCGGAGTATAAACCGAAAGGTCGGTCTTGCGGTCGCCGTCGAAGTCCGTTACGCGGTTGTTTGCAGGGGCGTTCAGGCCGGTTACATCCACAAAGATCAGTCCGGACGAGAGATCGCCGATGATGACCTTGTCCTCTCCAAGGAATGGATAGACCGCCCAAAGCCCGGCATAGGTCGTCGGCAGCGTCATTCCAAAGCTGTCGCGGCCGCAGAAAATGTCCCAAGGTTCGACCGAATTGTCGAGCACCGATTCCTCCGGAACGAAGGCCGGCGTGTAGGTGTCGTATTGCCCGATCCAGACCGGATTCGCCGGATTGGTTATGTCGAATACCTGCAAGCCCGCTTGATACCACGAAACATAAAGCTTGTTGCCCATGACGACCGGGTTATGCGGGGTGACGGCATTGATGCCGAGGTCGGTCATCGTTATGCGGTTAACAAGCGTCGGGCTGGCCGGGTTCGAGACGTTGTAAACCCGAATGTCACCCGGGGATGTACCGTTGCTTTGGGTCGTCTCGCGGGCACTATAAAGATAGTTGCCGTCCTCGCTCGTCCAAGAACTGTGGTTCGAACCGAGACCGACGGCGACCGTTCCGAGGAAAGATGGTGCTTGAGTTGCAAGGTTCGAAATATCAATGATGTCAGTCCGCGTTGAACTGGAAAATCCGGAAAGATAGAGCCGATTGCCGCGGATGTGCATCGCATGGACCCAACCGTTGTCGCTGTGGCTGAATTCCCATTTCAGAACTGCGGCCGCGGGGTTCGTTACATCAATTATGCGGAGCGGCCTGAGAGACGTCGAATTCGAGTTCTCAAGCAGATACCGTGCATTGCCCTGGTCGAACACCATCATTTCATGGATCGTCGGATAGCCGCCGCCATTTGATGCGTTAACAATGCCAAGAAGCTGTGGGCTCGCCGGGTTTGTCAGATCGACAATGTGTACTCCGCTGCTGTTCCCTGTGCCGAAATAACCGCGGTTGCCGATAACGATAGCCTCAAGGAACTGCAGATTCGCACCGGGATTATACCAACTTGCGAGGGTCGGGTTATCCGGATCGGAGATATCAAAGATGAAAACGCCGCGGCAATTGAAGCTGCCGAGCACGGCGATGTTCCCGTCTGCGTGAAGGTCGGCATATTTCAGCGACGACGCGGTCGCACAGGCCGGAACGGTCTGCGACCGGAGCTTGACCTTCTGTGCCGACGAAGCTGCGGGCAGAAACACCGAAACACAAAATGCCAGGACGAGAAGGCCAAGAAGGCGCGAGCTTGAGATCTTCATTTGATTACGGCTTTCTAAAAAGCAATGGCCCGATCGGACGGGCGGACAGACTCCAAAGCAGGTTTGAAACAACTCCAAGAATTATAGTCGAAATTAACGCCTTGTCGAGCCGAAATTTCGCGTTTACGATGCGGCCTGCAGAGCCTCGCGCATCACGAGGTCGAAGGTGCCCGGGCCGACCTTCCGGAACCGCCGGTTTCGGTTGAGCGAAACGGCCACGGAGATGGTCGGGTTATTGCCTTTGAACTGCATTCCGCCCGAGACCAGAAGATTATAGAGCTCATTTACGTGGAGCGGACGGCCGGCCTCGCGAAGCAGAAGCGTGCAGGCCTGCGTTATCGTCCTGTCGGCGAACCGCTGGCTTACGGCCTCGACGTTTGCCGAACGCGACGGAACCGAGCGATGTTGATCGAGGTAAGCGACTGAGCCGTGCCGGTCGCGATTTTCTTCGGTGGTGCTTCGGCCCGAATACGTCGTCCGCGGGAGCTTCGCTTCAAACTCCGAAACATCGTCCTCGATCTGGATGGTCGTGCCGAGCCCTTTCGGAGCGGCCGCAGAGCCCATCGATACCAAAAGGCGGTCTATCGAGCCTTCGGTTTGCGATGCAAGATTCTCAAGCTCGCGGATCTCGCGGCGGAGCTTTTCGGCCTCGCCCTCAACCTCATTAAGGCGAGCCATAAGCCGATGCTGGGCGCTGCGCGTCTGGCGCAGGCTCTGCTCAAGCGTTGAAATCAGGGATTCGTCTAGCATCAGAAATTGACTATCGAGGGACGGCGGCCGGCACTTTCCGGCGCTGAGATCTTAGCGATTTCGCTCGATAACGTAGTCAAGTATCGAGCTCAAAGACTCACGATACTCGTTTTTTGGTAGAATTTCAAGGTTTTTTCTTGCGGCCGCCGCGTGCTCTGCCGCGATATCCCTTATCTTGTCAAGGATTTGCAGTGACCGCATTTCGCTGGAGAGCTTTTCGCGAATGCCCTCCGGATAGCGGCCAGCGTACATTATTGCTTCAAGTTCGGCCCGGAGGCTGGGCCGTTCCCGCATAAGGAAGATCAGCGGAAGTGTGACCTTGCCTTCCAGAAGATCCGAACCGGCAGCCTTCCCGAGCGAGGCGTCGTCCGATGTGAGGTCAAGAAGGTCATCCGCAAGCTGGAACGCGATGCCTAGATTCATTCCGTATTCACGCATCGCAACTTGCGCTTCGGGCCGCGCATTCCCGAGTATCGCTCCGATCTCGCAGCAGCCGGAAAAAAGGAACGCAGTCTTCCGCCGAAGGATGTCGTAATACTCGTCCTCGCTGATCTCGACGTTGCCGATCATCGTAAGCTGGATCAGCTCGCCTTCGGTCATCTTGCGGGTCAGCCGCGTGAGGATATCGAGGATCTCGAGCGAACGCTCGCGAAGCGACGTCTCGAACGCCGACATATAGAGCCAATCGCCCATCAGGACAGCCGTCTGGTTGCCAAAGCGGGCATTGACCGAGGGACGGTTGCGGCGGAGGTCGGCGTTGTCGATGATGTCGTCGTGAACGAGCGTGGCGGTGTGGAGCATTTCCATCACGGTCGCCAGCCGGATCACGTTTTCCGCCGAACCGCGGCCGCCGACGGCATGATTAGTCAATATTAAAAGAGCCGGACGCACCCGCTTCCCGCCCGAGGAGCGGAGGTAATCGCCCAGGTAATTGATCACCTGAATGTTTGAAGCCGCCTGACGCTCGAACTCGTCCTCGACCAGAGCCATCTCGCGCTTGATCAGCCCGAAGATACGCCGTGCGGTCGCATCGGGAAACAGTTCTTTTTTGGCAGTGGCAAAGGTCTGCATTCTCTTCAGTTGGAACGATAATTATCAAACTGCATATCGATGCCAAAGTCGGTCGCCTTGAGCTTTGCGATCACGTCCTGGAGCGTGTCGCGGTCTTTGCCGGAGACGCGGACGGTCTCGCCCTGGATCGAGGCCTGGACCTTAAACTTTCCGTCCTTGATGAATTTGACGATCTCTTTTGCCTTGTCGCCGGGAATCCCCTGCTGTATCTTGACGGCCTGCCGGACGGTGCCGCCCGCGGCGGGTTCGACCTTTTGATAGTCGAGCGCCTTGAGCGAGATGCCGCGTTTGACGAGCTTGCCCTGAAGGATGTCGTTCATGTTGCGGAGCTTCGTTTCATCCTCGGCCGCGAGCAGCAGGTCCTTGCCCTGAAGCTCGACCGCCGCCTTGCTGCCCTTAAAATCAAACCGCTGCGAGACCTCTTTGGTCGTCTGGTTTATCGCGTTCGTTACCTCCGCGTAATCGGTCTTAGAAACGATGTCGAATGAATTTTCCTTTGCCATAAGATCATTTTGCCACAGAGCGGAGAGAGAAGGTATTCTGCCGGACTAGCTTGCAACGTCAGATAGATCGACGCCGAAAAGACGCGAGAAATTCTCGGTGGTTTGCTTGGCGAGCACATCGAACTCAACACCCTTGAGCTCTGCCAAAAACTGCACCGTATGCACGACCATCGCCGGTTCGTTCCGCTTGCCGCGGTGCGGCACAGGCGTAAGATACGGGCAATCTGTCTCGACCAGCAACCGATCGAGCGGTACGACACGAGCCGCCTCGCGAAGCTCCTCGGCTTTCTTAAAAGTCACATTTCCCGCGAAAGATATAAAAAACCCTACATCCATCAACGCCAAAGCCATCTCCGGCGTCCCGCCAAAGCAATGCATCACGCCCGGCTTATGGCTAAGAGCTAATGGCTTACGGCTATTTTTTTCAACAACGGAGCTATTAGCCGTAAGCTCTAAGCCGTTAGCTTTCGCCGGCAGCGAGTATTCATCTTTCAGTATTTCTACCGTGTCGTCGTTGGCGTCGCGGCTGTGGACGATGATCGGCAAGTCAAGCTCTTTCGCGAGCCGGATCTGGCGGCGAAAAACCTCGCGTTGGACGTCCCGCGGGCTGTGGTCGTAGTAGTAATCGAGCCCGATCTCGCCCCAAGCGACGATCTTCCGAGAGCCGCGGGCAAGTTCGAGCAAATGTTCTTCCGCCCGGTCGTCGTAGAGCTTCGCGTCGTGCGGGTGAACCCCGACGCTCGCCCAGACATTCTCATAACTTTCCGCAACGCGAACCGCACGCCAGAAATCATCAGAATGCGGATCGCCCGTGCCGACATTGAGCATCGCCGCGACGCCCGCTTCCCGCGCCCGAGCGATAACCTCGTCGCGGTCCTCATCAAACTGCGGCCCGTCAACATGGCAATGCGAATCGACAAGCATTACTTATTGATGATAAAGGATGAAAAGAATCTATTCGCCTCGGTCCGCCAATCGGCCTTAACTTTGTCGCTGAGCAAAGACCAATTCGTAACATCGCATTGAATTTCGATGGCCTTCGCTCCGGTGATGTAAACCCGTGTGATCCCGTACCGTAGCCCATAATCGACCTCGAATTCGCGACCCATGAATCCGCCGAGTTCGATGTCGCGTTCGGCAACGATCTTGGTACTTTGCCGCTGGCCGATCGCTGTACGGATCGCCGAGAACAATTGATCACTCTTTCCGGTCATATCTGCCGACAGCGATGTCGTGCCAACGATCGAATTTGATCCTTTTCTGTAGACTCGGTATGTGGTGATCGTTGCTTGACCCTGCTTTTCGACCCTTTTGGTCGGTTCGCCGGGAAACGTCACCGTGAAGGACCCGTCATCTGCCATAAAATCGACGAAGTTATCTCTCGATGGGGGTTCATATATCAAAGGCGGGGGCGGAGGCGGTGGCGGTGGGGCTTGGGAAACACCAACGCCGACAAGCGTCAAAAGCAGAAGCGAGAGCAATACAACTTGATTCATCGATACTACTACCTTCTAAAGAGTTGCAGTGGCCGTGATTCGGAGAACCACGATCATTTGATTCTTGGGACGATCTCGCCTTTTTCCGACAGGCGAATAAGCGTTCGAAGAGCCTGATTAACGGACTCAGAATCAGGAAAGACCCGGGCAACGTCGACATCAAGCTTGATCTGGCCCATTAGCCAACGTCCCTCGCCTACACGCCGTACCTTGTACTTGGTCAGATCGTACTCCGGTTTTAGTTCATCATTCGAAGTCTAAGTGTTCATAAACTCGTCGCTCCCTGGGCGTTAGTTGCCGTGCACTGGTTATTCTAACCTTGTTTGCGCGTTCGGTGAAAGAAATAATAAGAAACCGCCCGTTTGAGGATTCTCCAACCATCAAGAATCGCCGATTCTCTGTCGAATGATCGTGATCTATCAGCTCAATACTAAATAGATCCTCCTAAACGGTGGCAGTTTCTTCAAAGCTAACTCTGTGCTTTTTAAGGTTACTTTCGGACTTAGCTGTGTCCCACTCAAATCGCATCGCCTCAAATGGAAAAACACCGATAGAGTTGGACGGAAAAAGACCAACGAGGATGAGCTAGTCTCCATCGGCAAAAGAAAAAGTCCTGAACAATTGATCAAATTCTAGCAACTGTTCCTCAGAGTGATAAGCGATCGTGATCGCGATCGCAAATTTGTCCTGAACCGCAAAATAGCTCCGTTGGCGGAACGGAGCGGCGAACGCACTGTTTTCCATTTCGACGCCAACGAAGTCCCGGTCGCCGATTTTCACGGAATCGAGAGATTTGACAAGCTTGAACGAGCCTGTGCTTTCCATTGTTCGTACAGTTGCATCCATGACCGCTTTAGCCTCGACGCGTCCGTTCTGTCGAATTGCGACAACCTCAAATGCAGCATTCTTTTCGGATCCGAGGGGCTTGAGGCCAACAACGAGCAACGGAATAGTGTTCGAAAGAGCCCTTTCGAAAGCTAGGCCGTCCGAAAACGACCTTTCGCCCTCTCGTCCCTTTCGGTCCACTGCTTGGCGAGTAGCGTCGGCTAGAGCGTCAAAGTCAGACTGATTCAAAATTACTAGCCCATCGGGCACGGTAATACTAAACTTCAGCACCTGATTCCGATAGGTCCTGCCATCGAGAGATCCAAGAATCGCGGTTGGATGAGGCGCGACCGATCGTTCGGGAAGAGCGACAGGCGACCTTGGACTCTGGCCGAACGATCCGATGGCAAACGAAACCAACAAGACGAACGATACAATAGCAACTTGGGAAAAACTCACTTCAATCTCGCTCCGATATCTACGTTCTCAATGAATGTAGCGAGGGCCGGTTTTTCGCCGGTGCCGTCTTCGAGCGAGGCGGCGCAGATCATTCCCTGCGATTCGAGCCCTCGCATTTTTCTTGGCTTGAGGTTTGCGACGACGACAACCTTGCGGCCAATGAGCGGCTCGGGGTCGTAATACTCCGCGAGACCGGCTAGGATCTGCCGCGGCTTTTCTTCGCCCAGATCGACCTCGAACCGCAGAAGCTTGTCGGCATTTGGCACGCGTTCGGCGACCTTTATTTCGCCGACCCGAAGTTCAACTTTGATGAAATCCTCGATGGTGATGAAGTCGGCCTGCTCTTCCGGGCCGCCCGTTGAGGCAGGAAGTTCGGGCTGGACGTTAACAGACGAAGTTGGTTCCGACGGTATGCTTTCTTTTATTTCGCTCATTATTTTACTTTTATCGATCCTTGGGAAAATGCCTTCGGCAGCTCCGATCGCCGCTCCGGCTTCGAGTCCGCCCCATTTCAAGCTTGCCGGGTCAAGCCGCGTGAGATCATCGCCGAGCCCAAGTTGGGCGAATATTTGCTCAGCCGATGAAGGCATCACCGGATAGACCATCGCCCCGATCCAGCGGAGCGTCTCGGCCGCCCTGTAAAGCACGGCGTTCAGCGTCTCGGCCTGACGTTCGTCCTTGACGAGCTCCCAGGGCTTTGCGTCCGAGATCATCTTGTCGATCTTCGCAATCACCGCCCAAATGCCCTCAAGTGCCTGGCTGAAATCAAAATTATCGAACCGACGCAGAAATTCATCGCGGGCATGTTCGAGTACGTGAACTATCTCGCCGCCATCGGGGTCGAGGCCCGCACGCCTTGCGTGGATGTAGTTCTCTTCCGCTATCTTCCCGCTTGGCACGCGGCCATCTCGATATTTATGAAGCATCGAGACGGTACGGCTTAGCAGATTGCCAAGCCCACTCGCGAGGTCGGCATTTGCCCGGTCGATAAGGTTTTCGTAGCCAAATTTGCCGTCCTGCCCAAAGACCATTTCCCGCAGGCAGAAATAGCGGACCGCATCGACCTGAAAATGCTTGTGGAGCAGATCGACGTCGATCACATTGCCGAGCGTTTTGCCCATCTTGCGGCCGTCAGCATCTAGCCACATCCCGTGGGCATAGACGGTCTTTGGCAGCGGCAGCCCCGCGGCTTTCAGGAACGAGAACCAATAGACCGTGTGGAAGCGAAGAATGTCCTTTCCGACCAGATGCACGGCATTTTGCCAAAACTTCTCAAATCCGGGGGCATTTTCGCGCTCATTCCCGTATCCGAGGGCCGTGATGTAGTTCGAGAGGGCGTCGAGCCAGACGTACATCACGTGATCGTCATCGCCCGGAACAGGCACGCCCCACGCGACCGACCGCTTCTCGCGGCTGATCGAGAGATCCTGTAACCCGCCTTTTATGAATGAAATAACCTCGTTACGCCGAGAATCCGGTTTAAGTATTTCTCGATCGCCCTCAATGGTCGCAAGAAGGAATTCGTCGTAGTCCGAAAGCCGAAAGAAATAGCTTTCTTCAGAGACGCGGTCAAGCGGACGCTCGTGGATAAGACAATTCGGCACATCTGAACCTTCCGGAGTTACATACTCATCTTCCTGCTTGAATGCCGCACACGGGGCACAGAACCAGCCCTCATAGTGGCCCTTGTAAATATTGTCGTTGCCCTTCGGCGTTTTCCCTTCTACGATCCGCTCCCAAAGATGCCGGACGCCTTCGTAATGGAAGGGCTCGGTCGTCCGCATGAAGATGTCGTAACCGCCGCTTTCGGGTCCGAGGCCGAAGTCGGCAAACATCCTCTTAAGCTCGCCCGCGATGAAATCGACCTGTTCCTGCGGGCTTTTTCCCGCTTTCTCGGCCGCCCGCTGGATGTTAATACCATGTTCGTCGGTGCCTGTGAGAAAAAAGACCTCGAACCCACGCTGCTTCTTGTAGCGGTGCAGGACATCCGCGACGATGGTCGTGTAAAGATGCCCGAGGTGCGGCAGGCTGTTGGCGTAATAGATCGGGGTTGTGACGTAAAACGAGTTCATTTGCGAAAAATAAAAAGTGTAGCGTTTATTGGCAATTTTCGCCACACGCTACACTTTTGCTTGTTCGGGTTTGAGACTATTTGCCGATCCGCTTCTTATCGGCGTCGGCGAACTCATCGGTCTCAAGATACCGCGGCATTGCAGCGGCATTTGCGATCTTAAGCCCGATCGCAAGCCCAAGTTCGGCATTCTGCACCATCGCCGCGGCGTCCCACCAGTCATAGTATTGGTCCGAAGGTTGGTGATAGTACTTTGCCGTATAGTTGCTGAAAAACTCGAGAGCAGTTCCCTCCAGCGGTTTTACGAAGTCGTCACCGTGGCGAAGCGAAACGGCCGGCACGCCGACCTTCGCGAACGGAAAATGATCCGAGCGGAAAAAGAAGCCCTGTTCGGGACGCATATCGCCCTCAAGAGTCATCGAACGCTCCGTAGCAACTTCCTGAACAAATGCCCCGAGCGTGGAACGCTCCGAGCCAAGTGCGGAAAAGTCTTTCGTCCGGCCGAAGAAGTTGACACCGTCGATATTGACGTTTCCGGCGATCTTGTTGAGCGGAATAAGCGGATTCTGGGCGAAGTATTCGGCACCGAGCAGGCCCTGCTCTTCGGCGGCGGGAAAGAGGAAATAGATCGAGCGTTTCGGCCGCTCGGCCTTCTTCATCTTGGCGATCACTTCGCCGATACCGATCACCGCAGAAACCCCCGAGGCATTATCGTATGCTCCGTTGTAGATGCGGTCGCCTGTAGCGTCGGGCTCACCGATCCCAAGGTGGTCCCAGTGAGCGGTGTATAGCACGTATTGATCGCGGAGGGCCTTGTCGCTTCCATCGATCTTGCCGACGATGTTCGGTGAGTCGAACGTGCTAGTTTCGGCTTTAAGGTCGATCTTGACCCTGAGCCCCGTTTTTACGGGTCGGAAGTCGCGGGTCGCGGCCTTTTTCCGAAGGCCTTCGAAGTCAACTCCCGCCTGCTCCATCATCGCCGCAGCGGTATCATTCGTCACCCAGGACATCAGATCGAGATAAGGCGTTTTGCTGCCCCGTGCACGTAGTATCTCTGACCGAGGCCCGCCGAAAGATGTGCGCACAACGTTCCATCCGTAACCGGCCGATTCGTTGGTGTGGATAAGGATCACGCCGGCGGCTCCGCGACGAGCGGCCTCTTCATACTTGTAGGTCCAACGGCCGTAGTATGTCAGCGCCTTGCCGCCAAAAAGGTTCGGTTCCTCTGCGGTCGCGGGCGGGTCGTTGACCATGATCATCAGGACCTTGCCGCGGTAATCTTCGGCCGGGCCGCTGTAATCGTTCCACTTATAGAGAGGAGCGTCGACGCCATAACCCATAAAGACCACATCGGCATCGACCGAAACGTTGCTTCGCTGTGCCCCGGTCGTCGCGACAAAGTCGTCACCGAATTTGAAGTTCTTGGAATTGCTGCCGCGGCTGACGGTCAACTGCGTCGCCGGATCGACCTTTACGCCGACCAGCTTCACGTTCTGAAAATAGCTCTTGCCGTTGCCTGGCTTGATGCCGGCGGCCTTCATTTGTGCGGCGATGTAGTCGGCCGCCTTCTTACTGCCGGCATTTCCCGGCCCGCGGCCCTCGAAGTCGTCGGCCGAAAGCCGCTTGACGCGTTCACGCATCTTGGCACCGTCAAATCTGCCCTCCATCGTCTGCGCCGGGAGCCCGGCGGCCAGAACGGACATCGAAACAACGAACAAAAGTATCTTTTTCATAGCTAAAGTTGTGTCTGAAGTGTCGGAACCCGACAGCTAAACAAGTCTCTGAAGTTAAAGTTAGCCCTTAATAAGCGCCATCGCCTCGGCACGCGTACGCGGGTCGCGACGGAAGCCGCCGAGAACAGCCGATGTTATCGTGATCGCTCCCGGCTTCTTGACGCCGCGGAGCGTCATGCAGGTATGCTCGGCCTCGATAACGACCATCACGCCGAGCGGCTTGAGCCCCTCGAAAAGCGTATTGGCGATCTCCTGCGTCAGCCTTTCCTGAACCTGCAAACGGCGGGAAAAGATCTCGGCAATGCGGGCGAGCTTTGAGAGTCCGACAATCCGGCCGCCCTTTGGAATATACGCAATATGGCATTTCCCGACGAAAGGTGCCAAGTGATGCTCGCAGACCGATGCGATCGAGATGTCCTTGACCAACACCATTTCGTCGTGCGAGTCGCCCGGCAAAGGAACAATGTGTTCCTTCGCGTTCTGCCACATTCCCTCGGTCAGCTCGACGTAAAAGTCTGCGACCCGCTCGGGTGTTTTTTTAAGCCCGTCGCGGTCCGGGTCCTCGCCCATTCCCTCGAGCATCAGCCGCACGCCTGCAGCGATCTTCGCGGTATCGACCGTTCGTTTTTTTGTTCTCGCCATTTATCTATTGTTAGGCCCCGACAGCCGTCGCCTTCTCTCGTGCAGCCTCGGACGCTGCTTCCCATACGATACGAAAAGGCACATTTTTCTCCAAAGCCAAACGTCGCACGTCCTCGTATTCCGGCATTGCATTTATCACGCGGCCTTCCCGCATAGCGATCTTTATGCGGCACTCGCCAAACCGAGTGTTGACCGTCTCGAAGCGGCGGTCAAGGCTTATGCGTGCAACCTGCGAAATCCTTACACCGATCGTTGTAGTCTCGGCAAAAAGCATTTCGAGCAATGAATCCTTGCTTTCCGGCGAGGCAAGCACCGAGACAATAACGCCCGGGCGGTTCTTCTTCATTTGCACCGGCGTGAACCAGCAGTCAAGGGCGCCAAGATCGAATGCACGCTCCATAACGAACCCGATCGCCTGCGGCGTTGAATCATCGATGTTCGTCTCCATCAGCACCAGATCGTCATGATCTTTCGCAGGCCGCTTCCCGAACTCGGCCGCCTCGCCGACCATTAACCGCAGAACATTCGGAAAGTCTTTATATTCAAGCGTTCCCGCTCCATACCCGGTTGCCTCGACCGACATTTCGGGGATCGTGCCGAAGCTTTCGCAGACCGCTGAAATGATCGCGGCCCCGGTCGGCGTGATCAGCTCACCTTCGATCTCGGTCGAATAGATCGGCTTGCCTTTAAGGAGTTCGGCAACGGCCGGCGGCGGAACGGGAAACTTGCCGTGGGCCATCGTGACAAAACCGCTCCCGACGTGCAGCTTCGACGCGGCAAACTGCTCGATACCGAGCATCTCAAAGCCGATACACGCGCCGACGATGTCGATGATCGCATCAAGTGCCCCGACCTCGTGAAAATGCACCTTCTTTACCTCGATGCCGTGAACGCGGGCCTCGGCCTCTGCCAAGAGCGTGAAGATCTTGATCGCCCTCGCTTTAACGCCGTCCGATAGCTCAGCCTCGTTGATGATCTTCTCGATGTGATGCAGGTGCCGGTGCGTGTCGATCTCCGGCACGATCACATCAACGTGGCAGGACGAAATTCCCGAGCGATCGACCGTTTCGGCCTTCAGCTTAAAGCTCTCGATCCGAAGCCCGGCGAGTCTGCGTTCAAGCTCACCGCGATCAAGGCCAAGGCCGAGCAAAGCCCCGAGGATCATATTGCCGCTTGCTCCGGCAAAGCAATCAAAATATAAAGTGCGCATTACCACTAAATCTTATCGTTTCCCCTGAACTCGATGAAATGCCGGATGATAGGTTTTACTGATTCCCGACGCGTTCTATTTCTGGAAGGACAACTGCTTTGAGGTCAAATATGCGAACGCTCGGAACCATTCTCATCATCGCCACCATCTTGTTCGGTGCAAATTCGGCCTTTGCCCAGCCTTATAAGAAGATCCGCTTTTCCAAGGGCCGCACGTCTGCGACCGTCGCCGGAACGCTCTCGGCAGGCGGCCGCGTCTGCTACTTCGCCAATGCACGCCGCGGCCAAACCCTGACGGCAACTGTTAGCTCACGCTCGGGCAAAGTGAACATCTTCGAGAGCGGCGAAACAAGCTATACGCTCGACGTGGAATATCCCGGCGATCAGAGCATTTGCGTCGATAACCTCAATCGGGCGACCTCGTTTTCATTGACGGTTTCAATACTCTGACACACCGTTTTTGCTAAGCGCTTCGGGCAAAACGTATAATCTCGGTTTTATCCCTGCATTGGGAAAGGTAACCGAATGACATTGCTCGAACTTCAATCAGCCCTTCGTAATGCGATCCACGAGGCCGCATCCGAGGAATTCGGCATCTCGCTTGAGAACATCGCTGCCGAAATACCGCCGAAAACCGAACTTGGCGACCTTGCCTTTCCGGCAGCCTTCGAACTTGCAAAGCTCGTAAAGCAGGCAACCGGCGAGAAGCAGAACCCGCGGGCCATCGCCGAAACACTTAAGTCCCGTATCGAAAGCTTCGATTTCGTCGCCCGGGTCGAGATCGCGGGTCCCGGCTACCTGAATGTCTTCTATGACCGTACCCGTTTTCTGGTCGAAAATCTCAATTCGGCCCCGATCGCGGCCCCAAGCGGAACGGCAGCGAAGGTCTGCGTCGAGCACACGTCGGTCAACCCCAACAAGGCCGCACATATCGGGCACGTCCGAAATTCGGTCCTCGGTGATACGTTCGTCCGCATCCTGAAGGCAAACGGCAAGGCGGTCGAAGTTCAGAACTACATCGATAATACCGGCGTACAGGTGGCCGATGTGGTCGTCGGCTTTATGTTCATCGAACACATGAACCTAGATGAGATAACGGCTCTTGATAAACAACTTAGCGGTGAAGGTGTTTCCTTCGATTACTACTGCTGGGACCTCTACGCAAGGGTCGGCCAGGCTTATCAGGCGGATGAGGAACTCAAGGCGAAACGGGCCGAGGTGCTTCACCTTATCGAGGCAGGCGATAATCCGACGGCCGAACTCGCCGACTACGTCGCGACCCGAAATGTCGAATGTATTGTTAAAACGATGGAACGGTTCGGCATCCGATATGACCTGCTGCCGCGAGAGTCTGAAATATTGCACCTTCATTTTTGGGACAAGGCGTTCGAGCAGATGAAGCAACTCGGCGTCGTTCATTATGAGAGCGAAGGAAAGAACGCCGGCTGCTGGGTGATGCCGTTCGAAGAACACGCCGGCACCGACGAGCACGACTCAGACAAGATACTCGTTCGCTCGAACGGCACGGTCACCTACACGGGCAAAGATATCGCTTACCAGATGTGGAAGCTCGGCATACTCGGGCTCGATTTCCACTATCGGCTATTTCATAAGTATTCGGACGGAAAAGAGGTCTGGATAACGACCGCTGACGCAGCACAGGCAGCAGCGGGCGTTCCCGAGTTTGGCCACGGCGAGACGGTTTACAACGTTATCGACACGCGGCAATCGTACCCGCAGGAGATCGTGAAAAAGGGCGTGGCGGCGATCTACCCCGAACGCGGCGAAAAAGCGAGCGTTCATCTCTCCTATGAGATGGTCGCGCTATCGCCAGCAGCCGCCGAAGAACTTGGCTTTGAGCTCTCAGAGGAGGACAAAAGGCGGACCTTCATCGAAATGAGCGGCCGGAAAGGGCTAGGGGTAAAGGCCGACGACCTGATCGACCGGCTTGAAGCGAACGCTTTCGCCGAGGTCGAATCGCGGCATCCGGATATCTCAAACGAGGAGAAAAAACATATCGCCCATCAGATCGCCGTCGGTGCTTTGCGATATTTTCTGCTCAAGTTCACGCGGACGACCGTCATCGTTTTTGACTTCAAAGAAGCTCTTTCGTTCGACGGTGAGACGGGTTGCTTCTGTCAATATTCTGCCGTCAGGGCAAATTCGATATTCAGAAAGCTGGCCGACCGGGGCGAGGATATCGAGCAGATCAGATCGGCATTAGCCTCGTCGGACAAACTTGGCGAAGTTCTTTCTTCGGCGGAGGCGAATGACATTTGGGCGATGCTCACGCTTGCCTCAAGGCTCGAGGAGACCGTACAGCAGGCGGCCGCGGCGAATGAGCCCGCGATACTCGCCAAATACACGTTCAACCTGGCAAAGGCGTTCAATCTTTTCTACCACAACCACAAGATCCTGCCCGAGCCGGATGAAACGAAACGTGCCGTGCTCTTGACGGTCGCCGAGCGTGCCCGCGATACCCTCACCGCGGCCCTCGCGACGATGGGCATCGAGGTACCCGAAAAGATGTAGTTGACAGCCGTGCTGTCGTTTTGCTATCTCTATCGTCAAGGAAATGAAACCTGATACCGTAAAGCTCATGACATCACAGCTCCATTGGGGTTGGTGGCACATGTCGTTCGCGGTATTGGGAGATCAAGCCGCTTAGCCAAGGTGTTTGCTAAGCCCGAGTTCGAAAAGATCTGATCCGATGCCGCCTTACGATGGGCGGCATTTTTTGTTTGTGAAAATAGAAGCGATGAAAACATTAAAGCCGGTGGTCGAGCGGATACCCGCCGACCTTCACACGCCGCTTTCGGTTTACCTGAAGCTTGCGGCCGATGAGGAGCATTCATTCCTGCTCGAATCGGTCGAAGGCGGTGCAACGCTTGCCCGCTATTCATTCATCGGTGCGGGACCGGAGTTCGTCGCCAGAGGTCGGCGAAGTTCCGTAGTGATCGACCGCAGCGGGCGGGGCGAAACGCTGCCGATCGGCCTTATCGACTTTCTCCGCGAGGAACTCGGCAATTTTAACGTCGAGCCCGAGGCCGGCCTTCCCTCTTTCACCGGCGGTGCTATCGGCTATCTCGGATTCCCATGCGCGGAATGGTTTGAGCATTCGCTCGCTCGGCCGAAGGGGCTGGACCGCGAATTCGGGATGATGATGTTCTTCCGCTCGGTCGTCGCCTTTGACCATGCGAGGCAGCAGATATTGATCATCACCAACGCCGAAGCGGATGATGAGGGATCGCTTGCCGATGCAAACGACGCGAATGCCCGCATTCGCGAACAGATAGAATCCTCGGAACTCCTAGTTCCCCGATCCGAACCCTTGCGAGAAGGAGAAACTTCGGTCGCTTCGAACTTCACCCGTGAAGGATTCATCGACGCGGTTGGCCGGGCAAAGGAATACATTGCTGCCGGCGATTGCTATCAGGTTGTGATATCACAGCGATTTTCTCGTCCGACCACGGCCGGCCCGGTGTCGCTCTATCGGGCGATCCGTTCGCTGAACCCATCGCCCTATATGTTCCTGATCAAAACGCCGGAGCGGTCCGTGGTCGGTGCTTCGCCGGAGATGCTTGTTCGGGTTCGCGATTCTCAGGTCCACTATCGACCGATAGCGGGCACGCGGCCGCGTGGAAGCGACGAAGCCGAGGACAGGCGGCTGGCGGACGAAATGGCAGCAGACCCGAAGGAGGTCGCTGAGCACCAAATGCTAGTTGACCTCGGGCGAAACGATGTTGGCCGCGTTTCCGAATACGGTTCTGTGCGGGTTGAGCGGCTAATGGCGGTAGAGAAATATTCGCATGTTCAGCACTTGGTCAGCGACATCGCGGGCCGGCTTCGCCCGGGGCTCGACCGCTTCGATGCACTCGCCTCGTGCTTCCCTGCCGGGACGGTCTCCGGAGCCCCGAAGGTGCGAGCGATCGAGATCATACGCGAACTCGAGCCGGATGAACGCTCGATCTATTCCGGTGCGGTAGGCCATTTTGACCACGCCGGGAACATGGACACGTGCATCGCGATAAGGACGATCGTTCTCGAGAACGGAATTGCGGAGGTCCAGGCCGGCGCCGGGATCGTCGCCGACTCGAACCCGGAGGCTGAATACGAGGAAACGGTGAACAAAGCCGCGGCATTGCTGAAGGCGATAGAGATCGCCGAACGAGAATTATGAGCCTGCTTCTCAAGAAATATCGTGACGAGTTCGCGGCCGGCCGTTCCTTTGGGGCGGCCGATACCGAGGCTTTGCTTGATGCTCTTATTACGGAAACGGAAGAGGAGCCTATCGCCGAAGTGCTTACTGCCTGGAGCGCGAAGGGTGTTTCGTCCGACGAGATCTACGAGTTTGCTTGCATTCTGCGGTCACGGATGAAGCGTGTAAATTCGGTTCACGAGACGTTCGTTGACATAGTCGGGACCGGTGGCAGCTCGGCCAAGACGTTCAATGTCTCGACCGCGGCCTCGTTCGTTGTTGCGGGTGCGGGCGTTGCGGTAGCAAAGCACGGCAACAAAGCGGCAACGAGCAACTCGGGAAGTGCTGACGTCCTATCGGTGCTCGGAATCGATCCGGCGGTCTCGCCCGAAACCGCCGAAGCTTGCCTGAACACCGTCGGCATCTGCTTTATGTTCGCGCCGAATTTCCATCGGCTCTCGCCAACTCTGGCAAAGGTCCGCCGCGGACTCGGCTTTCCGACCATCTTTAATTGCATCGGCCCGCTGTGCAATCCCGCTTCCGCACCGCACCAATTGATCGGTGTTTGGAACAAGGAACTCGTGCCGAAAATGGCCGAGGCTCTCGCCCGTTTGGGAACAAAGCGGTCGTGGATCGTCCACGGCGAGGACGGGCTTGATGAGATCGCTCTCGCGGGGCGAACGCTGGTCGCCGAGGTTGATGGCACGAGTGTGAGCCGGTTCGAATTGTCCGCGGGCGACTTTGGCGTCGATGCCGAAACACCTAGCGGGCTCCGCTCGCGGGATTCGGCGCATAGCGGCGAAATGATCCGCGGCGTTCTGCTCGGCCGGCCGCATTCTAAAAGTGCCGAGGACCTTGTACTTGTGAATGCCGCCGCAGCAATTTATATCTCGAGCGCAGCAGACGGCTTTGAAAGCGCGATGGAAATAGCCCGCGAAAGCCTTGCCTCGGGCTCCGCACATAGGAAACTGGAGGACTTGGCCGCGGCCGCACCTATTGTATGAGCACCATACTCGACAAGATCATCGCTGCAAAGCAGGAGCGGATCGCTAACGCGAAAAGAACCGCGAACATGGCGGAGCTGGAATCGCGTGCCCACGAAAACGCTAAGCGGCCGGGCAGGCTGGCCGAGGCTCTCGGCAAACCGGGCCCGTCGGTGATCGCGGAGTTCAAGCGGGCTTCGCCGTCGAAAGGTGTGATCAATAGTGGGCTCGATCCGGTCAAGACCGCAAAAGCCTACGAGGCCGGTGGTGCGGCTGCGGTTTCGGTGCTGACCGAGGAGGAGTTTTTCGCCGGGTCGCTCGCGGATATGGAGTCGGTCGTGCGTTCGGTAGCGATACCGGTACTCCGGAAAGATTTCACGATAGATGAATTTCAGATCGTCGAATCTGCGGCGGCCGGTTCGGCAGCGATCCTGCTGATAGTCGCCGCACTAGATGTGACTCAGCTTCGTGACCTCAGAGCGGCCGCAGAGAGCTTTGGGCTCGATGCAATTGTTGAGGTTCATGACCGCGAGGAAATGGAAATCGCGATCGATTCGGGAGCATCGATCATCGGGGTTAACAACCGCAACCTGAAGACGTTCCAGGTCTCGCTGGATGTGTCACGCTCGCTCATTGAGCTCCGGTCCGGAGGCGTTTTGATGATCGCCGAAAGCGGCATTTCAAACCCCGAAGAGATCGCCGAACTCCACGGGCTCGGCTTCGATGCTTTCTTGATCGGCGAAACTCTGATGCGATGCGGCGATCCGGCAGACGAACTGAAACGACTACTCAAAGCGACGGAGACGGCGGGAGCGTAATGATGGTGAAGGTCAAGATCTGCGGTATCACAAATCTTGAGGACGCTCTCGCGGCGGCTGATCTCGGGGCAGATATGCTTGGTTTCAATTTTTACGAAGGGAGCAAGAGATACGTCGAGCCCGCAGTAGCGGCAAAGATCATTAACGGCCTAGATGGCCGCATCGATCCGGTCGGAGTTTTTGTAAATGCCGATATCGATACCATCAAAAGAACCGTTGAAGCGACCGGACTCACCGCTGTTCAACTCCACGGCGATGAAACGCCGGAGTTTGTCCACGAGGTGGCTGAAACCTGCGGCACGCCGGTGATAAAGGCATTGCGTGTTTCTCCGGGTTTCCTTGTAAAGTTGATCCGCGAATTTTCCGCCGATTCGATATTGCTGGATGTTTTTTCTCCGGCGGCTTTTGGGGGCACGGGCGAACGGTTCGATTGGAACATTGCTGTTGCCGCAAAGGAACACACAGATCGGATTTTACTCGCGGGCGGTCTGACGCCGAAAAACGTCGCCGAGGCGGTTGAGCTTGTGCGGCCCTACGCCGTTGATGTGGCGAGCGGAGTCGAGGCCGGACCGAGGAAGAAGGATGCGATCAAGATAAAGGCGTTCATCCGAAACGCAAGAGGAATATGAGCAAATACGAACCTGATGAACGCGGATATTGGGGCGAATTTGGCGGGCGATTTGTCCCCGAGACGCTCGTCGCACCGCTTGATGAACTGACGGAAAACTATCTCGCCGTACGGGGCGATGCCGAGTTTCACCGCGAGTTTCTCTACTATCTCCGTGATTTTGCCGGCCGGCCCACGCCGCTCTATTTTGCCGAAAGGCTGACGGAAAAGCTTGGCGGCGCCCGCATCTTTCTCAAACGCGAGGACCTGACGCATACGGGGGCACACAAGATAAACAACGCTATCGGACAGATACTCCTTGCCAGACGGATGGGCAAGACCCGGATCATCGCCGAAACCGGTGCCGGCCAGCACGGCGTTGCAACCGCCACCGTTTGCGCCCGGTTCGGGCTTGAGTGCGTCATCTATATGGGCACCGAGGATATCCGCCGGCAGGAGCTGAATGTATTCAGAATGCGAATGCTCGGGGCCGAGGTCCGCGGCGTCGATTCGGGCTCGCGAACGCTGAAAGACGCTATTAACGAATCTTTACGCGACTGGGTAACGAATGTAAGCAATACTTATTACTTGCTCGGGTCGGCGCTTGGCCCGCATCCGTATCCGCTGATGGTAAGGGACTTTCAAAGTGTGATCGGGCGTGAAGCCCGCGAGCAGTTTCTCGAACGCGAGGGCTCGCTACCGGATGTTCTTGTTGCCTGCGTGGGCGGCGGCTCGAATGCGATCGGGCTTTTCCACGCCTTTCTTGAAGATGATATCCGCATGATCGGCGTTGAAGCCGGCGGAAGCGGGAATGAGCTTGGGATGCATGCCGCACGCTTCGCTACAGGTGGGAGCGTCGGCATTTTGCAGGGTACGAAGAGCTACGTGCTTCAAGATGCCGCGGGACAGGTTGCGGCAACGCATTCGATCTCTGCCGGTCTGGATTACGCCTCGATCGGCCCTGAGCACGCGTATCTTCGCTCGATCGGCCGCGTCGAATATGCCTCGGCAAGCGACGAGGACGCGTTCGCAGCTTTCAAGGAGCTCTCGGCGACCGAAGGGATTATTCCGGCGCTTGAGACGGCCCATGGAATAGCCCACGCGATCAAGATCGCCCCTGAACTTCCGAGCAGTTCATCGATGATCGTAAACCTATCCGGCCGCGGCGATAAGGACCTAATGTCGGTCGCCGAATACGAAAACCGGAGGTCGGAATAATGAGCAGGATCGCATCGAAATTCGCAGAGCTGCATTCGGCCGGGCGGAAAGGCTTTATCCCGTTCGTGTCGGCGGGCGACCCTGACCTCGAAACTTCTCTTGAGATCGTTCTCGCTCTTGCCGAGCTTGGCGCCGACATCATCGAACTCGGTGTTCCCTTCTCGGACCCGATGGCTGACGGCCCGACTATCCAGGCCTCGTCCATGAGGGCCTTGGACAATGGCGTTCGGCTTGAGGATGTGATCGAAATGAGCCGCCAAATTCGGGTAAGGTCTGAAGTTCCGATCGTGCTTTTCAGCTACCTCAACCCGCTTTATCAATATGGGCTCGAACGACTCGCATCGGACGCCGCAGACGCAGGGATCGATGGAGTTTTGGTCACCGACGCCGTAGATGAAGAAGCGGCGGAAATAGGGTCGATACTTCGTGACAGCGGGCTTGACCTCATCTCACTGATCGCCCCGACAACGAGCGATGAGCGGCTGGCAAAGATCGCAGCAAATGCGAGTGGTTTTCTATATGCCGTTTCGCGGGCAGGTGTGACCGGTGCCCGTTTGGAGACGAGTTCGGCCGCAGAGGAACTCGTTCGACGGGCGAGGAAATTTACCGATCTTCCGGTTGCGGTCGGTTTCGGTATTTCGACCCGCGAACAGATCGAAGAGGTTTGGGAATATGCCGATGCGGCCGTGGTCGGCTCGGCGATAGTCGCGGAGATCGAACGCTCGATCCCGGTTGGAAATGTGCCCGAGCGCGTCCGCGCGTTCGTTGCCAGTTTGCTGCCCGCGGTTGCAAATGCAGGCACGGAAAACTAAAGTCATAGCTTTGTATTAAGGACGCGAATTATGCTCATCGTAATGAAGCCCGACGCCTCGCAGTCGGATATCGAAAGAGTTGTACAGGTGATCGAAAGGCTCGGTTTCAAAGGCCACCCGATGCCGGGCGAAAGCCGTACTGCGATCGGCATTACCGGAAATCGCGGGTCGGTCGATCCGACGCATTTTGAGAATCTGCCCGGGGTCGCCGAGGCGATCCGCGTCACGAAGCCGTATAAGCTCATCTCCAGCGACCTAAAGCCGGGCCGCTCGGTCATAAAGGTCGGTACCGCATCGATCGGCGGCGGCAGCCTCGCAATGATCGCCGGGCCGTGTGCAGTCGAAACCCCGGAGCAGGTCTTCGCTGCTGCCGAGGCCGTAGCCGCCAGCGGCGCCCAATTCTTTCGCGGCGGTGCATTCAAACCGCGTACATCACCCTATGCCTTTCAGGGCAAAGGCGAGGATGGGCTGAAGATCCTGGCCGAGGTCCGCGACCGCTTTGGGCTGAATATCGTAACGGAAGCGATGGACGAGCACGGCATCGATCTCGTCGAAAAATACGGCGACTGCATCCAGATCGGCGCCCGCAATATGCAGAATTTCTCGCTGCTGAAGTATGCCGGGAAGGCCTCGAAACCGGTGCTTCTAAAACGCGGGCTTTCCGCCACGCTGGACGAATTTCTCCTGGCCGCCGAGTACATCATGGCCGAAGGAAATTACGACGTCATCCTCTGCGAACGCGGCATCCGTACCTTCGCCGACCACGCCCGGAACACGATGGACCTATCGATCGTCCCGGCGGTCCGAAGGCTCTCGCACCTGCCGATAATAATCGACCCCTCGCATGGCACCGGCCATAATTATATGGTCGAGCCGCTCGCTCTTGCGGGAACCGCTGTCGGCGCGGACGGTCTTATCATCGAGGTACATCCCTGTCCCGAGGAAGCCCTCTGCGACGGAGCACAGGCCCTGACACCCGAGCAATACACAGAGCTATACGAACGGGTGAAGCGTGTTCATGCGTCCGTCGCATCGGAAAATGAGTCGGCGGCCACGATCAACGCGAGCTAGAACGGTGCTCGAGATCAGATCCGATATAATCTGGTCCTGAACCACTCGGCGAGCTCGTCCTCGGACACAGTTCCCTCGGCGAGCCCTAGAAATGCCGCGTAAGTTTCAGCCGGAGTCGCGTCTAAGTCGTATCCGTTCAAGTTGAGAAATGTGATGGATACCACAAGGGCCGTTCTCTTATTTCCGTCCAAAAAGGGGTGATTCCTGGCGATACCAAAGGCATAACTAGCCGCCAGTGCCGCTACGTCCACCTCATCGCCGCCATAGGCAAACAAGTTCTCGGGCCGCGCAAGGGCGGACTGCAAAAGGCCTTCATCACGTGTCCCTCCCGAACCACCGTGCTCCGCGATCTGGCGACTGTGCATTGCGTGGACGGACTCTAGCCGTATCCACTCAATTTCCCTCGTCATTCGGCAAGTTTCCTCAGTACTTCACGGTGTTTGCGCATCACTTTCTCAGCGGCGTCCATTTGCCGGGCTACGGCGGGATCGTACGCCGACAGTTCAAAACCGGATGGAGTTTCAACGGCGATGATCGTATCGCCTTCGCCGACCCGCATCTTATCCAACAATTCCTTATTGATTATCACGCCGGTCGAGTTCCCGATACGTCGCAATTTGAGCTTGTATGTCATACGTCGATATTATTACAACTGTTATAACATAAAAGCAAGAAAAAAATTCCGCATACCATTCCCGAGCGGTATGCGGAACTTTCTTCTGTTTGACGCCTTTTGCCTATCGGGCCAAACTAACTTTCATCATAACATATAGTTGAACCAGGCAGCTGACGAACGCCGCAAAGATGAGTAGCGTCATCGGAAGCGAGGCATAAGCCGGTGCAGCCGCCGGAGCGATCGCAAAGGCAAAGCCGAGCCCTGCAAAAGCTCCGACGAGGGCAATCGCAGTTCGCCCGCCAAGCCAATGCAGGAAAGGCATCGCCTCGTGGCGGCCGGGCAAAAAGTACGGCAGGACGGCAAATGCAGCGATCGCCAACAGCGAAAGCCCCAGATCCAAACCGTTGCCGCCTGCCGATGCCGCGAGTTCCATAGCCAAAAAGAAAAGGACTATGGATGTATCGACCGAATGAAAGCCGCCGGCTTCTTCAGCCGCCTCTGCCCTTACAAGTGCTTGCTCCATCATCTTCGCTTACCTCGCTTATCTTTCTAGGGATCCCTTATTTCTTGGTCTTCTGCGGTGCGCTGAACTGCTTGTAAGCGACCCGGAAAAGCTCCGAAAGAGCCTGTGCCGTTTCCGCGTTAAGGTTCTTGTCCGCTCTCAGGTGTGCTTCGACGATCTCGGGCGTCGCCTCATGCGGGTAATAGATCACCGGTTCGACCTCTTCGGACTTCTTGGTCATAAGCCGGTCGATCGGCATGTCGAGCCAAGCCGAGAGCCTCGCGATGTTGTCCGAATCCGGCTTTCCCGTTCCGTTTTCGATACGCGAAAGGGTCGACGCCGAAACGCCTGTCTCGTCTGCTACGTCGCGAAGGCTGAGCCTCAATTCTTCCCTGCGCCGCTTTACGGCACGTCCAAGTTCCGCCGTATCCAAAAATTTTTCGTTGCTGAACGCCATATTTTTCCTCCGTGAGTTTGAAGTGTCACAAATGCACTTTTTATTTCACGGATAAAACATAACACGATAAAATTTTAATTGCAACACCTAGTTTCACTCTTGCAACAATTCTTTTGGCATGGTACAGTGTTTCATCGATGGCACGCTTGCCGCTTAGAAGGAGATAAATATGAACACCGAAGCAACGACCTTGAACATCTCGAACGCATCCCCGACCGCGGCCAATGCCGCATCGGATAATGTTTACAGCTTTTCGACGACGCTTCGCGAGCTCCGCGAGAACCTCGAACCGGCAATGCTCCGCCAACGGACAGGCTGGCATTCAAAGGACGGCTCGCCCCGGACGGTCGACTACGTTGAATGGCATACGGTCGCCGACATACTCGACACCACCGCTCCGGATTGGAGCCACAGCGTTAAGGACATCAGGACGATCGGCGAGATCGCGATCGTCACGGTCGCCATCACAATCGGCGGCATTACTCGAGAGGGCATCGGTACCGGCTCTGCAAAGAGCGAGATCGGCATCAAAAAGGCCGAGCACGATGCTCTAAAGCGGGCGGCGGTCAAATTCGGCATTGCCCGCGATCTTTACAAGAACGAAGAACGATCGCGTGAAGCTCCGGCAGAAGAGGAAAAGGCCGAGGTTTCACCGGTCGCGGCCAGCTTGTCGGATATGGTCACATCGAAACAGCTTGGAATGATCCGCGGCCTTGCCCGCCAACTTCACGTCAATGCGGAAGCGGAATGTTCGGCTGAGTTCAATTGCAGTGTGACCGAACTTTCTCGGCGTGCCGCATCGCGTCTCATTGATAAGCTTCAAGCGATGCAGCCGGCCGCACAGATGCGGATGGCCGGTTGATAGATTTGCTCTCCCGCCGCCAATAGTTTTGGGTTGCGGCCGGCTTCCCTGCATCGTGGAACGGCCGTCTCTCATTTAACGCAACTCAAAACTCCTCCTCACCGTATTAGTTTTACCTTTCCCGCGGCCGGTGATATTTTGTCGGCCTTATCAGTATTTGGAGGACCTTTATGTCTGAAGCTTCAGAAGGTTACGGCCCGATGCATGCACACGGCGAGTTTTGCTGGGTCGAGATCGCCTCGACCGACCTTGAAAAGTGCCGGTCGTTCTATAGCAACGTCTTCGGCTGGGAGTTCAACCGGAGCCAGGCCGCCGGCGAGGACTTTCCATACCTTGAGTTCTCGTCATGCGGCTCTGGACAGCCCGATGGCGCACTTTACGCGATGACGCCTGAAATGTTCGGCGGCGAACCGATGCCGCCGGCCCATATTGCACATTACATCGCTGTCGATGACTGCGACGCTGCCGCCGCGAAAGCCTCCGGGCTTGGTGCGGCCATCCTGAAAGGCCCGGAGGACATCCCGAACGTAGGAAGAATGGCTTTTCTCACCGACCCGAGCGGGGCAATGTTCGCGATGATCGCACTCGGCCAGCAAGGAGCAAAACAATGACCATACAAGACGTTTTTTCAATGCTTGTCGGCGAATGGAAAGGCACGAACCGGCTCAATCTTTCATTCTTACCCGACCCAATATTCGAATCGCCCTCAACGGCAAAAGCAGTGAAGCGGATGAAGGGCCAATGCCTCGAGATCGCCTATACTTGGGTTTACGAAGGCGAGCAGCACGAGGGCGTGATCCTGATCACCGGCAGCGGGAAGGACAACTCGGTCTCGGCATTTTGGACCGATTCGTGGCACTCGAAATACGTGCTGATGGAATGCAAGGGAACGATCTCGGGCGAGGGGGTGATCAACCTGATGGGACATTACTCGGTGCCCGGCCATCCTGATTGGGGATGGCGGACGGAGATCGTCCCGGGCGAGGAAAGTTTCAAATATTTAATGTTCAACATCTCGCCCGAGGGCGAAGAGGACTGGGCGGTCGAGACCGTTTTCGAACGAGCGTAGAGGAGAATTGAAATGGCGGAATTTTCAGTACCAACGCACGGCACGATCTGCTGGCACGAGCTTGCCTCACGTGATCTCGAGGCAGCAAAGGCTTTTTACAAAGAGATGTTCGGCTGGGAGCTTGCGAAGAGCAAGGTCTCGCCCGTGGCGTACGACGAGATACATATCGGCGGCCGTGCGGTCGGCGGAATGATGGCTATCGATGAGAGCTGGGGACCGGAACCGCCGCCCTCGAACTGGACGGCTTATATCGCCGTGGAGAACGCCGACGAGACCGCTGAAGCGATCAAGGCGAACGGCGGAACCGTTAACCATGGCCCGTTCGATGCTCCCGGCGTTGGCCGGATCGTTCTCTGTGCAGACCCGTGCGGAGCACATTTTGCTTTGATACAGTTTGCCGCCGCCTAGCCGGCACGTGTTCCCTTGAATTCAAGATCGCCCGGCAGCATCGCCGAGGTGATGGCACCGGCCATCGAGCCGCCGTCCGCGATCCCGGTGATCGCGAATTCAACTTCCTGTCCCTGCAGTTCGGTAACAGCCGTCGCCGATATCTTGCTTCCCTGCACGCGGCCGCCGCTGATGGTTCCCTCGCCAAGCATCGTCACAAGCTTTCCGCTAACGCTGCTGCCGTCTTGCTCAAGGTGCATCTTGATCTCGACATCGCTGCCCATGAAATTTAGAGCAAGCGTCCACTCGCCCGAAACATCGGCAGCTTCGGCCTCGGCACTTATTTCGTATTCAGAGACCGGGCGTTCGTTGCCGTCCTTATCGAATATCTCGACCGAATCGGCCCATCCGCGTGCCTGCGGAAGTATCTCGGCGGCGTCACCAACGATCACGATCGCCACTTCCCCGGGCCTGATGTATTCATTTGCGACCCGTTGAATATCATCGGCAGTTACAGCTTCAATGTTCTGACGATACGTCTCAAGGTAATCGTGCGGCAGGCCGTAGAGCTCCTGGCTGACGACCAGGCTTGTCAGGCCTTCCTGCGTCTCAGCCCGTATCGGGAAAACGCCGGTCAGGTAGTTCTTCGCATCATCGATCTCTTCTTCCAGAACGCGTTCGTCGCGGATGCGGTTGAGTTCGTAGAAAAACTCCTTGAGTGAATCGCCGGTGACCGCCGTTCGGACCTCGGCGGTCGCCTCGATCGAGCCGTCGAACCGCTTTGTATCAAGCCTAGTATAAGCTCCGTA
Source organism: Acidobacteriota bacterium (assembly GCA_019639235.1). Taxonomy (GTDB): domain Bacteria; phylum Acidobacteriota; class Blastocatellia; order Pyrinomonadales; family Pyrinomonadaceae; genus OLB17. The sequence goes on from JAHBSG010000026.1 coordinate 45,135, forward strand.
CGTGTAGCCTTTTTCCTCGCGGAGGTTCATAAAGACCCGCGATGATGCTCCGGCCCCGAGCACCTGGTTCATCACCAGAAGCGGAAAGTAATCTTTGTGGTTGCGTGGGATCGCCCGATTCGCGATCACGATATTCGCCTGAGCCGATCCCGGCCGGTCAACTATCGTCAGCGATTTCGCCGCCCGCACCGGCGGAGCCGCAAATTCGTGCATATGGCGGTCGCCCGCTTCCCAATCGCCGAAATGATCTTCGAGCTGGAGCAGGAGCTCGTCCTTCCGGACATCCCCGACGGCGATGAATACAGCATTGTTCGGCACGAACTCGCGCCGACGTGCTGCGGCCAGGGCCTCTCGGGTCAGCCGTTCGATATCGGCCGGTTTCGGCGATGTCGTTGCATACGGATGCTCGCCGTAAAGCAGCCGGGCAACCTGTTCATTCGCTAAAAATGACGGCTGAGAACGTTGGAACTTGAGCCCTTCGATAGTATTCCGGCGGTAAAGATCAAGTTCGCTCTCGGGAAACGTCGAGGCAAATACGACCTCGGCGATAAGTTCGATAATATCGGCCGAATACATCGAAAGTGCCGACGCCGAGATAAAGGTGAAGTCGTCGCCCGAACTTGCCGAAAGGCTCGCGCCCAGCCGCTCGATCTTCTCCGCAAGTTCCCTGCTCGAATGGTTTTCCGTGCCCTCGGTTAGCATCGAAGCGAGAGCTGAGTTTATCCCAATCTCGTTCCGCGGTTCATTGGCATCGCCGGTCAGGAAAACGAGGCGGTAATTGCAGAGCGGGATACGTTCATCATCAACGATCACAACGCGAAGGCCGTTCGGCATTGTTGTCCGAAACGCGGCGGGCACGCCGAATGGCATCGGCTCAAGCGGTTCGGGTGGTCTGGTTCTGTCAAGCGTCATATTTGGATCCAAAATTATAATCAGGGCAAAAGCCTAACCCCGTCCTGCGGGGACAACATCAAGCAGCGAACGATTTTCCGTGTTCAGGTATTCCGAAACGGCCTTTCTGATCTCGTCCGGCCTTATCGCAAGAAGTTCTTCGAGTTCTGAGTTGATCAGATTCGGGTCGCCGTCGTATAGAGCGTATTCAGCGATTTGCTGGGCCCTGGCCATCGAGCTTTGCCGCAGACGCACCGAATCGTTCAAAAGCTGATTGTGCAGCTTCTGCATCTCGTCGGCGGTCGGGCCGTGGGCAGCGATGTTCTCGATCTCGGTCATTATCACGGTTCGGATCTTGCTCAGGTCTTCCTCCGGTTTCGGGATCGCGCCGATGTAGATGCTCGACGGGCCGCGGCGTTCGTCGGTGAACCCAAAAAGCTGCACGACCGATTCATCACCCTTCACGAGCTTTTGATAAAGCCGCGAACTGTCGCCGTCGTAAAGCAGCTTGCCGGCCAGGTAGAGAGCCTTGAATTCGTGCGTATTTCGCTGCGGGATCTTCCAGCCCATCAGGAACGCCGGGAGCGGTGCGTGCGGGTCGTGCCATTCGCGATAGTCGTCCGCAACCTCGGCCGGTTCGCTGACGTCGATCGAAGGCGGCGCCGGCTGGGCCGGAATATCGCCAAAGTACTTCTCGATCAATTCCTTCGCCGTCGCCGGATCGAACGAGCCCGAAAGCGTCAGCACCGCGTTGTTCGGCGCGTAATACATGCGGAAAAATTCCTGCACATCCTCTACCGTCGCGTCATCGAGATCTTCCATCGAGCCGATGGTCGAGTGAGCGTTGGCAAAGTTCCTGTAGATCATCGACGTGATGATGTCAAAGATCTGCCCGTAGGGCTGATTGTCGTAGCGAAGCCGCTTTTCTTCTTTCACGGCTTCTCGCTGATTGTCGAGATTCTCCTGCGTAACGGCGAGCGACCGCATTCGGTCGGACTCAAGCCAAAGCGCGAGAGGAAGCTGGCTCGCCGGCATCGTTTCGTAGTAGTTCGTCCGCTCGCTCGAGGTCGTGCCGTTCATCGTGCCGCCGGCCTTCATGATGTACTGAAAGTGCCCGGCTTTCGGCACATTCGCCGAGCCCTGAAACATCATATGCTCGAACAAATGGGCGAAGCCCGTTCGGCCCTCACGTTCGTTCCGCGAGCCAACATCATAGTAAACCGCGACAGCGACCACCGGTACGGACTCATCGCGATTTAGGACCACGCGCAGCCCGTTCTCAAGCCTGTATTCCTCAATATCTAAAGACGGCAATTCAAACTTCATCGACATATGATAAGTTTATCAGCCCGAGCGGCCTTTTCTACAATTATGCGGAGTGGGAACCAAAAAAGAGTTTGGGGTCGAAGAGTTCCGTGGGGCAAGTGATAAGCCTACTCGATATGAACTATCTTGAATTCTGATCGAAAGAATACCTAATTTTAGTTAGTGACCGATTTGCAATTTCGTTCAGATTGCGGTAATTTCACATACGGTTCGTATACGGGCGGCCCCAAAACCGTTCGTTGCGGATCAGAGAAGGGTTGAGGTTGCGGTGTGGGAGACGTAATCGCGGCCCTTCTCGCTTTTTAAAGCATTGTGCTCCCAAACTCTAGTCGGTTGCCTTCGCTTCCTGATTCTCTTGTGCGATTGCGTAAAGCGCAGATTTGACCTGAAAAGGCGTCAGGCCGGGATGCTTTTCAAGCAGAAGGGCGATGATCGCCGCGATGTGCGGGCAGGCAAAACTATTTCCCGTAAGGTTACGATATCCACCGCCCGGCCATGCGGTCCTTACATTGACACCCGGAGCCGTTAACTCGATCACCTGGCCGTAATGGAACCCAAACTTCATCGGATCGGTTTCCTCGCTCTTGATCACCGAGATCAGCGACGACGAGAAGACGCTCGGAAAGCTCGGCTGCGGCAGATTATTTGCCGCCGCCACCACGATACAGCCGGCCTGATATGCGCGGTCGAGCAGGTCATGCAGCGGCGAGAAAAACTGAGGCTTCGTGGTGCCAAGGCTAAGGTTGATAACTCGGTAACGGTTCTTCACAGCCCATTCAAGCCCCGCGAGAAACGCGTGCCCATCGCCGAGCCCGCCCGCACCGAGGACCTTGATGCTGTAAAGCTCGGCTTCCGGTGCGATCCGCGAGATTATCCCCGCACACGCAGTTCCGTGTCCGGCGGAATCACCGGCCTCAGAAGGATCGAAAACGACCTTTTTGTTGTCGACCCTCGCTTCGAATGAAGCTTTGACACGGCCATTTATCTCCGGATGGGCGGTATCGATCCCGCTATCGATGACCGCGACAGACACACCCCGGCCCGTCGCCGAACGCCATTCGTCGTCGAGCTGAAAAAAGGTCATCTGCGAACCGGTTCGCGTTTCTTCAATGCCGGTGACCGTCGTCATAACAGAAGATCAGTAACCAAGAAAGCTCGTTTCAGATCGTGTGTCGGAGAAGCGGAGGACCGCGTCAAGAAGCTCGCGGCACATCGCCCTTTCGGCATTGCCGCGGCTTGCCAATTCCCGTAGCAACAGGGCAAGCTCCATCATTTCTTTGTGCTCGGCCGTATCACGAACGCCGCTAAGCCAGGCACGTACGTCAACCAGAGCGTCGCTGTCCTCGGACATCAGCCGGTCGCCGAGGTCGCGGAATAACTTTGCCGATTCATAGGCACTGACGAGAGAAGCAAGAGCATCGGCACAAAGTGCGGCCTTGTCCATCTCGGCGGGCGTGAAAGGCTGCCACGGCGGCGGGCCGGAGCGGTTTATATATTCAAGCACGCCGATCACTTCATCATTGTGACGAAGCGGCGTGGCAAGCATCATCTGCGTCGAATAGCCGGTTGCTTTATCGACCTCGGCGTAAAATGTCTCTTCGCCGCCGACGTCCGAAACGACCATCGGCTGGCCGGAGGAAAGCACGAATCCGGCAATGCCCTTCCCGGCCGGGACCTTCATATCGCGAAGCTGGTCAGCAACCTCTCCGATGGCCGCCAGAAAGCGCAGGTCGCCCTCATCGCCGTCGCGGATCAACACCGAGGCCTCGTTGGAACCCATCGTCGCCGCCGAGGCGGACAGAAGCTGCTCGATCGATCTCGTCAGCGGCTCGACCAGCAGATTTCCGATATCTATCGTCTCGATGACGCGTCGGAGTTTCGCGTCCAGATCTGTATTCTCGCTCCCGGGCATAGTGGGATTCTACTCGATAAACGCCGCAGCACCAATTACCTGCCGTACAGAAAAAAGTTGTGGAAATTTGATCGAATTGTGTGTATCGTTTGGGCAAATCACAGCTCGGAAGGTAGAAGCGGCAGGCCAATTGGACGGCGGAGCACGGGATGAGACCGGGCTCCGCTTACCGAAAAGCCCCGCAGGTAGAGGATTTCTATGCGGCGGACGGCAATAGCACTCTTGATCGGTTCCCTTTTAGCACCCGCGGCCGCACAGACCATCTCGCTCCCGAAAGACAGCGGCGACTTCAAGATCGACCAGGGATCGAGTTTTTCGGCGACCGGTTCCGCTCCGAAGAACAAACCTAACCAACCCGGGCCGCTCGCGGCGTTATCCGAAGACCTCGCAGAGGCACTCGGCCTGATCTCGCAGCACCACGCGTCTTCAAACGCCCAACGACCCGATCTTCTGACCGCTTCGGCACTGAGTTCTGCTCTCCGTACGCTCGACCCGCATTCGAAATACTATGACCGGGAAGAGTTCGCCGAACTCGTCGGGGAGCATGAGGGCCAGTACTTCGGCACCGGTGCGACGATCATCTCAGCAAAGAGCGGCGGCGAGCTTGAGACATATGTGCTTTCGGTCGCGGCGGGTTCACCGGCCGAGGCCGCCGGGCTGAAGTTTGGCGACAGGATCATCAGCGTTGACGGCAAGACCATCGGCGGACTTCATTCCTATGAGGTGCGCGAAATGATGCGCGGCGAACTCGGCACCGAGGTCGCGATCCGGCTCGAGCGCGCCGGGAACAGCACCCAAACAGATCTGACGATGACCCGCGGCCGCGTTGCCCACAAAACGATCCCGCACACGTTTATGCTCGACGAAGGCGTCGGTTACATCGACCTCTCGGGCGGTTTTAGCTACACGACCGTCACAGAACTCGATGACGCATTGCTCAGGCTCAGGGCCCGCGGAATGAGATCGCTCCTGCTCGATCTTCGCGGCAATTCTGGCGGGATCGTCAATCAGGCAGTGGCCGTGGCCGAGCGGTTTCTGCCCTTTGGGACGAAGATACTCTCACAGCAGGGCCGTAATCCGAATGAGGACCGCGTTTGGCGTTCGGCGAATCGCCTGCCGGTAACCGTCCCGCTTGCTGTTCTGGTGGATGGCGAGACAGCCTCAGCCGCTGAGATCGTAGCAGGCGCGTTGCAGGACAATGACCGGGCCTTGATCATCGGCGAAAAGACCTTCGGCAAGGGCCTGGTCCAGAACATAATCGAGCTCGAGGACGGCTCGGCACTCGCCCTGACGGCTGCCCGCTACTACACACCGACCGGCCGCTCGATCCAACGCGACTATTCTGACATCGGGCTTTACGAATACTTCCGCGGCATCCGAAAGGCCGGGCTGACCGATCGCCCCGCTTACTCCGTCAGGACCATCACAGACCGCGTTCTACACGGAGGCGACGGCATTTCGCCGGATGTCTCAGCGTCCCAAACTGCAAACAGCAACTACGCCGTCTCGGACGCCCTTTTCCTCCTGACACGCGACCTGGCAAACGGACGGCTCGCCGGGCAGCTATCTCCCGAGGAACTTCGGCAGTCGCTTATTTTCGGCCGTGAGATCTTGAGTGCAGATGAGTTGAGGACGCATCTGGCACGCGTGATGAGCTCAACTGAAAAGGCCGAGATAACGCCCGCTGTTCTTGCCGAATTTCGCTGGTATATGGCGATGGCACTTTTTGGAACCGATGGCGCAGCGAAGGCGCGGATAGAAACCGACAGGGTCGTTGCCGCCGCCATTCGCTCGCTGCCCGATGCCGAACAGCTTCAGGACCGTGCCGCCGACGTCCGGTCAAACTCCGCCCGCAAAGAAAAAAGCCCGCAGGGCCGCATACCCGACGGGCTAAGGTAGAAACAGGAGGAATCAGAAAGAACGAGAACAGCCGGCAAAAGATGCCAAAGGCCCGCACTTCTTATTCGCATAATTCTTGATGCACCCAAATTCACACCGGTTGCCCGGATCGCAAAAATAAAAGCCCCGACTCGATCATCTGAGCCGGGGCTTTACTAATGTCTCACCCAGTTCTAGAAATTGAACTTGGCTGAGAGCTGAATACGGCGTGAGGCACTAACGACCGAGGTCCTGATCCGCCCAAATACGGACGAATTGAAGGTAGCGGTCGGAAGCCCGAACGAAGCGGTGTTCGTCAGGTTACGAGCGTCCACGCGAAGATCCAGGCTATATCGTTCCGAGAACCGAAGCTTCTTAGAAAGCGACGCATCGGTCTGGAAACGGCTCGGGCCGATGAAGTAGTTGCGGCCGGTATTTCCGAGTTCACCCGGAGCCGGCTGCGAGAACTGCCCTTCGGCCGCCTGCGAGAACCAGTACCATGTACCGTTCCTTTCAACGAGTTCCCCGAGGTCACGTGAGCAGCCATTGCAGTTCGCAAACGACTGGTTCACATTGCTGACCGTGTTGAGTCCGGAGTAGACCGTGAAAGGCCGTCCCGTTCCCCAGTTGTACGTACCGGCAAGCTGCCAACCGCCGATGAGGAAATCGAGAGCACGCGACATGTCCTTACCGTAGGCACGATCTCGTCCGATCGGGATCTCCCATACGTAGGTACCGTTGATCACATGGCGGCGGTCGAAATCAGACCAGGCATAGTTCAAGTTCCGATCGTTGATGTCAAACGGAGTGCTTGAGGCTGACTGGTTATTGGCACGCGAGACGGTCGTAAAGGTCGGGTCGAACGAACGGGTGTCCTTTGAGATCGACCAGGTATAGCCGACCTGGAAACCCAGCCCGCCCTTTAGACGCCGCTTGAAGATGAAATCAAGCCCGCTGTACCGCGAATAGTCGTTGCTATCGAGAACATTGACAACTCCGAACTGCGGATATCGCTGGAAGAAGAACGGGTTATTGATCGTGTTCGCGATCATCTGTTGACCGCTAACGGTCCGCTGCGAAACGGCCTGTGCTGCCGTTGCAACGCTGCCGCCTGTATTACCAGAACCTAGCGTGGTTGCGATCGTTCCGATGCCTCGGAAGGTGGTCGTACCTGCATTGTTTGTCGGATTGCCGGTAAACAGCAGATTGATCAGACACGAATTTGCGGTCGTATCGTTGCGGAGCGTGTTGAACGCCTCGAGGAAATTTTCAGGACACGACGGGTGCCGTGCCAGGATATCGACCTGATTCGAGTCATATCCACCGAACAGGTGGGTTCCCCGGCGGCCAATGTAGTTCACCTCGATCACATTTCCGTCCCAGATCTCACGCTGGATACCGACGAACCACTGATGGCTCTCCGGGTAACGTGTATCGGGGTCGACAACCGTGACCGTGCTCAAACCAAATGACGGCGGCTGCCGCAGAGCATTTGGCGTTGACGGCGGCGTCACGACCGGGATTCCGTCACGGAGCAACCGGTTCTGCTGTGCGATGCTTGTATCAGAGAATGCAAAGGTATTACCCGGGGCACTCTGATAAACACTGTTCGCAAATACCTGCGACGGGAAACGGTCGTAGGAGAGACGATAGTTCGCCCTGATCGAGGTCTTGCCGCTGCTAAATGGATCCCACGCAAAACCGAGCGACGGAGCGAAATTGTTCGTGTCGTTCTCAAAAAGATCACCCTCTTCCCACCGAAGCGCGTTTGAAGGTGCAGCACCGATGGTGAACGGCTGTGAGGGCCTGAGGATCGGGATGTCCTGCGAACTGGGGCTAAGCTTTAGCTCATACCGCAATCCGAGATCGAGCGTCAGGTTCGGACGCACACGCCACGTATCCTGGACATAAAAGTCATATTCAGGATAGTAAGCACGCCAATTCCAACGGGTACCGCCCGGAGCAAACGCATTCGGGTTTTCCGGAGAGACCACGAACCCCTGAGCGAAGCTGCCGATGCGGCCGATCCAGTTGTTGATCTGTGACCGGAGTAGTGCAAGGTCCGACGAGTTGATGCCCGTCGCCCCACCGGCGGTCGGAAGCCCAAATCCGGTGAAGTTACTCTGTCCTGCCCCAAAGCCGATAGTAGGCTCGATCGAGCCGCCCGCCGACGACCGGTCGTCAAACTGGCGGCCGAGACGGATGTTCAATCCGGCCTTGATCGTGTGCGGCGAGAAATCGAACGTCATGTTATCGACGATCTGGAACGTCCTTGCCTCACGAGCGTTGTAAGCAAAGTTCGTGAACGCATCGGTGACCGTATTCAAAATGAACGGGACATCTGCCCGCGGCTCCTCGGTCGCGAAGCTGAATGAGAAGGTGCTGTAGCCGTAAATGAACTCGTTCGTGAACCGAGGCGTCGGCGACCAGCGGTAATTCACCGCCAAATTCTTCGGCCGGCGAATCGTGTTTACAAGATTCGGAAAACCCGGAAATGGCGGTAGTCCACCGTTGACGCTATCGCCGATGGTATCTTGTGCGCCTTGTGCCCAACGGACGTAGAAACTGCTGTTCTTCGTCACATTGATGTCAAACCGCATCACGAGGTCCCACTGTTTTTCCGTCTGCGGTGCGTTGAAATTAAATCCGGCTGAGTTCAAGCCGTCACCGCGTGAAAAGTCGTTCGGAAGCGGATAACTGTTAAGAAGCGCAACGATGAACGGATCTTGTGAGATCGGCGACTGCGTATTGATGTTGTAGGTCTCAACGCACAGCGTTGTAACGGTTGCGCTACATGCCGGGTAGATCGGAGCACCCGCAGCATTCACCGAAGCAGTCGACGTCCCGGCCGGGGCATTACGCTGGCCGCGGATGTAACGGTAAAGGCCATTGCGTGCCTCTGCCGTATAAACCGTACGCTGAGCAAGACGAGTTTCAACCGCGCTCAAACGCTGCAGATTGATGAAGAAGAAGGCTCGGTCCTTCAAGGGCTGGAAGAATGGAGTTCCTTCGCCAAATCCCGGATTGATGATCGGGCCGCCAAAGCTGCCGCCGTAGATGTGCTGAACGAACTGCGGACGCCCGATCCCGAGAAGATTGTTCTCAAACTCATTGGCGTTGAACCGCGGCGTTTGGTAATACTCGAACACATTGCCGGAGTACCGATTGGTTCCGGATTTAGTGACCAAGGTCACCTGCGCTCCGCTGCTTCGGCCAAGCTCGGCAGTAGCGTTGCTGGTGACGATCTGAAACTCCTGAACCGAATCCGGATTAGGCCGGAGCGGGGTGAAGTTCGAACCGCCGGCGGTAGATTCGTTGATGTCGATGCCGTCGAGCGTAAAGTTGAACGCACGGTCGCGTGAACCATTGACGTGAACGCCGCCGCCCGTGTTCGAGCCAACGACAACGCCAGGTTGATAATTAAGAAGATCGAGCGGATTGCGGCCGCGAAGTCCGACGATCGGAAGGCTTTCGAGCGTTCGTTGTTCGATGGTCGAACCGACGTTGCCTGACGTCGAGGTCTGCACCTGCTCCGCAGTCGCTTCGACGGAGACCACGGCAGAGACGTCACCGACCTCAAGCGATACGTTCACCGCGGCAGGCTGATTGATGAAAGCCGAGTTGTTTCTGGATACAAATCGCTTGAACCCTTCTCTTTCGACCGAGACCGTGTAGGTTCCCGGCTGGATCAGATCGAAAACATACCCTCCCGACGCACTAGTTGTTGTCGAAAGAGAAACGTTCGTGGATTCGTTGGTAAGTGTTACGGTAGCACCGGCGACTGCGGCGCCCGACGAATCCGTTACCGTGCCGGTAAAACGGGTCGTCGTGCCCTGCGCAGACACCAGCAAACTGAAGCAACAGGTTACAGCGAGAACCAATAATGCTCTCGCCAAAGGTAGTTTGCCCATCATACTCCTCCAATTTTTAGTTTTAGTTGTATAACCTTTCCTTATGATTAAAAGGCCAATGTGAAGAAATTATGATGTAAGATAGCACAGCTTTTACAAAAGTGTTAATGAAAAGACGAGAAAACTGGAAAAACCGGCTATCTGATGTATTCGAGGAGCGTTCCCAAGGCACCAACGGCCCATCCGACACGCTTATTTATGAACAAGCCAAAGATACGCTGCTCGATTCCGCTATCTTGCTTAATCCACGTTTTCCCGCGGTCGTTTGAACGAAGGATCAGCCCGCCATGGCCGACGATCCATCCGTTCTTATCATCGGCGAAATCGACCCGCATGAATGTGCCCGGAAAGCTCGTTGTTACCTTTTCCCAAGAAGCTCCGCCGTCTTCCGTTCTTAGGATAGTTCCACGTCCACCGACCGCGTATCCTTCCTTGCTGTCGCGGAAATCAACATTATAAAGTGCCCGTTCGACACCGGTTTGCTGGAGCCTGAACGATTCGCCGCCGTTATCGGAGAACAAGACCACGCCGCGGTCACCGACTATCCAGACCCGCGAACTCCCGACAAAGTCGAGATGAAACAGTTCCGTTTTGAGCGGAACTGGAACTCGCTGCCAGCTTTCGCCGCCGTCCTCGGTGCGGAGTACGAGCGAATCGATAACGGCACCGCGGCTGTTCAGGATCGAGCCCACAGCGATTCCCCGGCGGCGGTCGGCGAACTTGATGCTAAGAAATTCCGGCGTTCCCTTCGCCTCGACCTCTCGATACAGCGAGACCTTTCGCCATGAATTTCCGGCGTCATCGGTCTGGAACATTTCCTTTCCGGCAACCAAGTAACCGTTCTTTTCATTGCGGAAATAGATCTCGTTGATGTTCTCTGTCGTGTCGAGTTCGACCTTCGTCCAGGTAGCTCCGCGATTGGTAGTATGGGCGAGAAAGCCGTTGTCGCCGGCTATCCAGCCCTTGTCGTTCTCGGCAAAATAAACCGAAACAAGGTCTTCGGTAGTCCCGGAAACACGCGGCTGCCAGCCCTGCTGGGCCGCGACGGAGCCCGAAAACGCGAGAATTGTGAGTATTAGAAAGGCCCTGCGGGAAATGCTCTGCACCAGTTGTCCTCCTTCGAAAGCGAAAAGAAAAAGGTGATTTCCGTTAAGGATACAAGAATCCCGAGTGAAAATCACCTTTTATTGGACGGCGTTAACTGTCCTGTTTTGCCGATCGCGTTATTTAACGACGCGATAGACGCGGCCATTCCAGATCACGGCGACCTGCTCGCCGATCGCGAAATACTGTGCCAGCATCGGCTCGCGGCCGATCAAGCGGTAGTATTCTTCGCTGCCAAACTGCACCTTCGTCTCGGGCAGCTTGGTCTCAGGCCGGATGTCGGCATCAACCCAAACCTCTTTCTCAAGGAAGAAATTTCGGTTCGCAACGAACTGGTTCTCTGCCGAACGCTTTACGGTCACCTGATCTTCCGCCCGCATTTCCTTGCTCTCGGCTAGCGAGACGTTCGCCTTTTGCGTGTTCTGCTGCACGCTCTGGGCAACGGCATCGCGGCCGCTGCTCATCTCCAGGGCACGAGGCCTGACAGTCGGCGGAGCGATCAGTCCGCTTCCGGCACGGCGTGCAGAGACGAAGCTGCCGTCGGTCGCGAGATAGGATGTATAGGGCGTCACGATGCCGAAGCGAGTACCGAGTTCGACGATCTCGTCCTTCACCTCTTTCGTTTCGCCATTGGCACGAATTTCTTCGACCAGCCAACCGACCCGCCGCGTGGCCCAGAGCCTAGGCAGAAAATCGTTGTCCGTTGCCCTACGCGGGAAATCGAGCCCGCGGAATTCATAGGCCTTTGGAGCGTTTCCGGTCTTTCCGCTGAGCGTCACGACCACGTCCCGCAAGTCGCTTTCGTTGCGGTAGCGGCCGATGAGCGTCGTCTGCATTCCCTTAAAAAGGTCGCCCGGCTTTCGCGGATAGACCATCTCGGCCTGGATCGGCCCGAGGTCGATCTCGACGTCCGAGAGCACGGGCGAGCTAACGCGTGCAAAGAAATTCGAGACCTTGACCTCGAGGTCTTCCTGCGGCTGGACGTAATCAGAGATACCCGCATTTTCGGTTCCGAGCTTATCGAGCAACGCCGTATTAACGTCGTAGCCGAAGCCGAACGGAAAGACGCGGACGTCGATCTTCCGAGCGGCCCTGAAGTTCGAAAGTATCTTCGTCGCGTTCGTCTCGCCGACCGTCGGCAGGCCATCGGTCATAAAGACCAGGATCTTTGGCCGGTTGCTGTTATCAAATTGTTTGAGCGACGCGATAAGGGTGACATGGATGTTCGTGCCGCCGCTTGGCCGCAGCTTTTCGACAAAATTTTCACCGGTCTTTTTCCCTGCGGCATCGGCTTTGATAAGCCCCGTTTCCATCAGGTGCTCTTCGCCCGCGAAATTGATCACGTTGAATCTGTCGCCGTCACGCAGCGTCCTTATGCCGAAAAGAAGAGCTGAGCGAGCCTTTTCCATCTTTCCGGTTTCCGCCATTGATCCGCTTGTGTCCAAAACAAAGACAACATCTTTATTTACGACCTCGCGTTCGGATATATCGTCACGCGGTGACAGCATCAACAGAAAATATCCGTCTTTTCCTGGTTCACGATAGGTCATCAGCGAAGCGCTCAGATCATCGCCCGAAACGCCGTAGAAAAGCTGAAGGTCATTATCGTTGTCCTTTGTTTCGAAAGAAACGGTCGCTTTTTTATCTCCGCTTTTGCTGACCTCGACCGCATGTGACGGAGAATAGATGTTACGCAGTTCCTTGTCGCCGTTAATGGTTATCTTTCCCGAAACGGTTCCGAAACTTTGCTGTACATTTGCCGTTCCCGCGTCGCCGCGTCCGCGCCACAGATTGCGTCCCGTGCCGAGCGGATAGCGGTATGAAACCGTTCCCGAATCAGCCCTTAAGACCTGCGTATATGTCAGTTCAAGTTTTTTGTCCGACCGTGGTGGTATCGGAAAAATTGAAGCCTGCAGC
>JAHBSG010000027.1 GCA_019639235.1 Acidobacteriota bacterium
CGCGGTGTGCGGGCATTTGTTCGCGGCGAATCTTTATCTGACGTTGCACGCAAGGCCGGCTAGGCTGGCCCGTTCTATTCACATAGTTCGTCTGAACTGATGGAGGAATAGAAATGAAAAGACTCTCTCTGGCCGCCCTTCTTCTTGCTTCCCTTTTGTTCTCAGCCTGTGGTGCGAGCGAACGCTCTGGTAGTTTGGGCTCGCCGACCTCTGTAACGAGCGAACCTGAATATCAGAACGCTTCCTCAGCAAACACTGCTCCGGCGAGCGTTGCCGATCAGGCCCGCAAGACAGGCGGCGGAGGCGGCGGTGGAAGAAATGAGCCCGCGGCCGAAACGATCTCGGTCGATCAGGCATCCGCCTCGCAGCAAACGACCGTTCCGGCCGACCGCAAGATAATCCGCAATGCCGAGCTAGACCTCGAATCCGAAGCTCCCGACGAAGCCCAGACCCGCATCACTGCGATAGCAGAGCAAATGGGCGGCTTTGTCGTCGAATCGCAGCAAAGCTCGAGCGATGTTCGTTCGTCCCGCCGCGACATCGTTTCGATGACCATTCGTGTGCCTTCGGCAAAGTTTGGCGAAACGCTTGAAGCGATCCGGAATGCCTCGGGCCGCGTCGTCGTTGAGTCCGTGAAAGGGCAAGACGTAACGCAGGAGTTCATCGACATCGAGGCACGGCTCAAGGCCCAGCAGGCTCTCGAGGCTCAGTTTACTGAGATAATGAAGCGTGCCAATACGGTCGAAGACGCGCTCGAGGTTCAGCGGCAGCTTGCCGTCGTCCGCGGCGAGATCGAAAAGATCGAGGGCCGCAAGCGATTCCTTGAGAATCAATCGAGCCTCTCGACCATCAAGCTCCGCATCCGCACACCGGCGGTCATTTCCGCGGGCGGCCCGGGCTTCTTCACGCGGCTGACGGATTCGATCAATACGGGCCTTGATTCCGCACTTGATTTCGTTCTCGGCCTGATCACGGTCCTGATCGCCGCATTACCGTTTCTTTTGTTCATCTGCTTGCCCGCATACCTTATCTCTCGATACTTTTGGAGAAAGGCTCGGCGGCGGATGACCGCGGCGAAGATCATCGAGGAAGAACTCAAGGGCGAATGAATTGGGAAAAAGCATTTCAGGCGATGGCGGTCTTGCTGGCAGCGGCCGCCATTTATTTTTTCTGGGCCGGTAATACAGATTGGACGTTTGCCGCCGGTGTATTGGGTGCGGTCGCGTTCTTTCTGAGCGTTCGGGTACAGGTCAAGGGACGCAACCGCGTCCGAGAAGCCGAGCGCTTGGCCGCAGAAGCTGAAGATCAGTCGCCCGGCGAAGAAGGCCAATGAGACTTCTGCCTCTGTCTTGACGCGTTCAAAGTTAGACACGGTTTCCGCATTTCAGCCCCGGCCGCGTCTCAATGATTTATGGCAAAGATCGTCCTCGCAACCTTCGGCTCGCTCGGCGACCTTCACCCAAAGATAGCTCTCGGCATTGAACTCGAGCGTCGCGGCCACGATGTCTCCATCGCCGCGATGGAGTTTTACCGCGAAAAGATCGGCCAGATCGGGCTCGGCTTTCACCCGATGGCGCCGCACCTTGACCCCAACGACGATTCGCTGGCAAAGGACCTGATGGACAACGACACGGGGTCGGAGACCATCTTGCGGGAGATCATAATGCCGAGCCTGCCGGCAATGTACGACGACCTTGTCGCGGCGACCGCCGGTGCCGACCTCGTCATCTCGGGCGAGATCACTTACGCCATCAAATCGCTGGTCGAGACGACCGATATCAAATGGGTCTCGACGACGCTTTCGCCGATCGCTTTCTTTTCAAATTACGACCCGCCGGTGCCGCCGCCGGCACCGTGGTTTGAGAATCTGCGATTTCTCGGGCCTGCATTTCATGGGCTCGTCTTCTCCTTCGCCAAAAGGCAGACACATTCGTGGCTCGCAGACTACCGGAAGTTTCGCCGCAGCCTCGGCCTTAGCGAGGACCACGACCCGATCTTTGCGGGCAAGTTTTCGCGAGACGCTCACCTTGCGATGTTTTCAAGCGTGCTTGGCGAGCCGCAGCCCGATTGGCCGCCGCATACATTGCAGACCGGCTTTTGCTTTTACGACGGGCAGGCCGATAGCGGCAAGATGCCCGAAGGCCTCGAAGACTTTCTCGATTCCGGCGAGCCGCCGATCGTTTTCACACTTGGCTCGGCGGCTGTAATGGACCCGGGCGAGTTCTTTAACGAGAGCATTAAGGCCGCGAAAAAGCTGAAGCGGCGGGCGGTAATGGTATACGGCATTTTCAACGAACCGCCGGAGGGCCTGACGGATGACGTTGTCGGTTTTGACTACGCGCCATATTCGCTCATATTTCCCCGAGCGGCATGTGTCGTCCATCAGGGCGGAGTCGGTACGACCGGGCAGGTGCTTCGAGCCGGAGTGCCGCACGTGATAATGCCCTACGGCCACGACCAGCCGGACAACGCTGCTCGCTGCCGCCGGGCCGGCGTCGCCGAGATCGTTCGGCGAGGCAATTACACCGCGGACGCTGCCGCAAAAACGATCGACCGGTTACTCGGCGACCCGTCCTATCGAACAAAAGCCCGTGAACTAGCGGCCGTCGTTGCCACTGAGGGCGGAACGGCTGCGGCCTGTGACCGCATCGAGAAAGTTTTAAACTCCGCATCGTAAACGCTAAGATTAAGTTTTAGCGTTATGCGAACACTCCGGGCAGAACAACTCAGCGTCAGACCGCCGATCGCGGCTTTCCTCGTGCTCTTTTTGGCACTCGCGGGAGCGTTCCCGCTCTTTGCGCAAGAGGCCCCGGTCGATCCGGACGAGATCGCCGCTAGATTCTCGCTTCCTCGGGTCGCATCCGCCGAAGAGTTTGCCAAGGTCGCCCGGACGCTTCACCCCGAAACGCCCTATTCGCTTCCGCACGCGATGTTCTTCATCGACCGCAAGGAAGGCAACCGAATATACTACGCCGATTCGAACCGCTATCGCTTTCACAAGGATTTTCTGCTGGCGACGTATCTCGTCCCGCGTGGTGCCGACGTCTTTGGCCCGATCTATATCGATGAGGATCGTCGGTTCATTGTCGGGACGGTCGCCTTTCAACGGACGGTCGATAAATACACATGGGAAATATGGGAAGGCGATATGGCGACGGCCGAGCACCTGAGAACGGCGCACGAGGTGATCAACAGGACGTTCTTCACCGAGGTCGCCTATAAGCCAAACTCGACGCGGCAGGAAGAGCTTTCCGCGGGGCTCGGATTTCCGCGGGTGCTTCAGAGCGAGATAATCAAGAATCAGGAGTACGTAGCTCTTAACCCCGGACGCGCCGTCGGACGTATCCACGTGATCGAAAAGCTGGATGACACGGTCGAGATCGGCGATAACGAGATAGTCGTTCTGAAAGAACTGCCGATGTCGCTGCCGCCCGTCCGCGGGATCATCGTAGCAAAGCCCTCGTCGCCGCTCTCGCACGTAAACATCCTCGCCAAGGGCTGGAACGTGCCAAACGTTTACATCAAGGACGCCGACAAGCTATTCAAGGACAAGCATTCGTTTGTTTGGGAGCTTGAGGCGACGATGACCGAATACAAGTTTCGGCCCGCCGATACAGAACTACTGCGAACCGAATTCAAGTCGCCGGACCAGCAAATACCGCCGGTCAACATGGAGGTGACAAAGCTCACGGGCCTCAAGGAAATGCGGCGGACTGACAGCGTTGCCTTCGGTGCTAAAGCTGCAAATCTCGGCGAGATATTCCACGCAAAAGTCCCCGGCATCACGGTCCCGGACGGCTTCTCGATCCCCTTCTACTGGTACGACAAATTCATGAAGGACAACGGCCTCGACAAGGTCGTTGACAAGCTGCTCGAGGATTACGATTTCATCCACAATCCGCGGTACCGAAGAGAGAAACTCGAAGAACTCCGAACCGCTATCCAGAACGGCAAGTTTGACCCCGCTCTTCGCCGCCAGGTGCTTGCCCGCTGGCGGACGCAGTTGCGTTATGCGCCGGTATTTGTCCGAAGCTCATCGAACGCCGAGGACCTGCCCAATTTCTCCGGTGCCGGGCTCTACTCGAGTGCATTCAATATCCGAACGGCGGATCAGATGCTCGCCGGCATCAAGAAGGTCTGGGGCTCGCTCTGGAACGCGCGGGCTTATGAATCACGCACTCGCAATTACGTGAGCCAGGACGACGTCTATATGTCGGCGCTGATCCAGGTCGGTGTCGATATGGAAAAAGGCGGCGTGCTGATCACCAAAGACCCGTATAACAATGTGAAGGGCGATGCCGTTTATATCAGCTCGGTCTGCGGCCATAATTCGCGTGTGGTCAACAACAGCGGCATCCCTGAGCAGATACTTTTCCTCGGCGAAACGAGCTCGATCTCGGTCGTCACGCTCTCCGATCAGGAGAACGCCCTTCGCTTTGATGCCCGCGGCGACCTCAAGCAGGTTGTCGATAAATGTGCCGGCCCGGGCGGCCGCGTTATCAGCGATGCCGAGGTAAAGCGGCTCGTCGATGCCGCAAAGCTGATAACCGTGGCGTTCGATTCGGTGCCGCAGGATATCGAATGGGGCATAATGCGCGGTAGAATATACGTAGTTCAAACACGGCCATACGCCGATTAGATTTAGCTGATTTTTTGGAGACGATTATGAGAAAGATCTCTTTGGCCATTATTGCAGGTTCGCTTTTCGCAGCCGGCTGTAATTCAGCCGGTGCGGACCGTGCCGCCGCGGACAATACCGCAAATGCTCCGATGCGCTCCGAACGGATGGAACCGACAACGCAGCATACCTTCGAGAATATGCCCGAAAAACCCGCCGGGCCCGTAAAGCCGACCGGAGGAAAATGGAGTGCCGCGGGCGACCCGATCGATACGACCGACTTTGACAAGGCGATCGCCGACGCCGAAAAGAACCTGAAGGCAAAGCCGAGCGATGCAGCCGCAAAAACCGCAGCCGTCGAGGCTTACTTCAAGCGCGGATTTGCCTTGACCGAGGCCCGGCAATACGCCTCGGCACTCGGCGACTACCGCCGGGCACTCAAGCTGGACCCGAACCACGAGGAGTCGAAGAAATGGCAGCAGCAGATCATCGGCATCTACGAGATGATGAAGAAGGAATACCCGAAGCCGGGCGAAGAGCCGGCACCGCTGCCCTTCAAGAAAGAAGGGGCTTGAGGGCCAAAGTAGAAAAGTGAAAGAGTGAAAAGGTGAAAAAGGGGCGGAGCGTCCACTTCTCCGGCAGAAAGTGTTAGTTTTCCGAGCTAAACTCCTACCTTTTTCCCTTTTTTCACTTTCACCGCGTTTTCACTTTTTGACGTTTTCACTTTTTCACCAGCATTCAATAAACTTTTAGATTCGAATTTAAGATCTTATCTGACGAAACTTTTATGGCTATTTCAGCAAACGATATCAGAAAAGGAATGGTGATCCTCCATGAAGGAGCACCGGTCAAGGTGATGGACTTTCATCACCACACGCCCGGCAACTTGCGGGCAATGGTTCAAGCACGCCTTCGCAACTTGCTTACGGGCAATTCGTTCGAGTACCGCTTTCGGTCAAATGACTCGCTCGAACGCGTTATCCTCGAGCAGCACAAGATGGAATATCTGTATTCGGACGGCACGCACCACCACTTCATGAACCAGGAAAATTTTGAACAGGTGGCGCTTACCGAAGAGGAACTCGGCGATGCGGCCCAGTGGCTGATGCCGGGCCTGACCATCGAGGTCGAGTTCTACAACGGCACGCCGATCGGCGTACAGCTTCCGGCCTCGATGGAGCTGACCGTGACCGAGACCGAGCCGCAGCTCAAGGGAGCTACCGCTTCGAACTCGAACAAGCCCGCCACACTTGAGAATGGCGTAACGCTGATGGTCCCGCCATTTATCACTGAGGGTGAAAAGATAAAGGTCAACCCGACCGAATCGCGGTATATGGAAAGAGTTAAGTAGTCTGGGAAGTCTGGAAAGTCTAGGATGTCTTGTCAGTCTGGTGATTTATTGCAATAGAGAGTTTTCGAAGTCTTAAACAAAGCACGTTGCCTCAATACCCCGTGACTTCCTGGACTTCCTGGACCTCCTAGACTAACGTGACTTCCTAGACTGACAAGACTTTCTAGACTTTCCAGACTGACATGACTTCCTAGACCGTCCGCGGCAATGTACTTCATCTACAGCATCTTGCTCTCCGCTGCATTCGTGCTGATGCTGCCGCTGTTCCTCTTGCGGCGCGAGAAGTATGCCGCCGGGTTCAAGCAGCGGCTTGGCAATTATCCCGAATTCAAACACGACGGCCGCAAGGTCATCTGGCTCCATTGCGTCTCGGTCGGCGAGGCGAATGCCGCAAGGCCGCTGGTCGATGGACTGCTCAGCGAATTTCCCGGCCATCGAGTAGTGATCTCAACCACAACAAAGACCGGGCAGGAACTCGCGGAGAAGATCTTTGCTGGCAAGGCCGATGGGGTTTTTTATTTTCCTTTCGATTGGAAATTCTCTGTCCGGCGGGCGCTGAACCACTTCAAGCCTTCGGCCGTTTTGTTGATGGAAACCGAGATCTGGCCGCGGTTCATCCATGAAGCAAAACTCGCCGGGGCAAAGGTCGCGATAGTCAACGGCCGGCTCTCGGAACGCTCGTTCGGCAGATACCAGAAGGTCCGCGGCTTTCTGAAACGCGTGCTTGCCGATGTCGATCTTGCACTGATGCAGGGCGGCGACGACGCCAACCGCCTTATCTCGCTCGGGCTTGCCGCCGCAAAGGCGAAAGTCACCGGCAACATGAAATTTGACGTCGCCGATGACCCCCGGGATGCGGAAATAGCCGCCGCGCTCAATGAGCGTTTTCGGTTCGATGACGGCAGGACCGTTATCGCCGCCGCAAGTACACACGACCCCGAAGAGCGTTGGCTGCTTGATGCGTTCTGCTCGATTCTCGCGGGCGATGCGAAGATAAAGCCGCGGCTTGTCATCGTACCGCGGCACCCGGAAAGATTCGCCGATGTTGCACGGCTTCTTCGCGAATTTCGCGATGATGACGCCTGCGAATACAAGCGTTACCGCGTTGCCCGCCGAAGCGAGGCCCCAAGCGAAGCGGACGCCGAGGCCGACATCATCCTGCTCGACTCGATCGGCGAGCTGCGTGCTCTCTATCGGCTGACCACGATCGCTTTCGTCGGCGGTTCGCTCATCCCGCACGGCGGCCAGAGCGTGCTCGAACCCGCGGCCGCCGGCAACGCCATCATCACCGGGCCGCACACATTCAACTTCACCGACGTGGTGCGCGTTTTCCTTGAGAACAACGCCGTTGTCCAGCTTCCCGAACAGACGAATGAGGCTATTCCCGACGACCTTTTCATGCAAATCTCAGACCTGCTCGAAGAACCCGAGGAACGCGCCGAACTTGCCCGCAACGCCCGGGCCGTTATGGAAGCAAACCGCGGTGCGACCGCGAACACCGTCGAACTTCTAAAGCATTTTCTAAACTGATAACTTTCAACTTAGAACTTTTAACTGTTCTATAAATGATCCTCGTCTTCTATCTATTCGCCGCTTTGCTCGTTTGGTTCAGCTTTAAGTCGTTCCGCGGCGGGGTCGAGTATCTGCGTTTCTTTCGTGAGGAGCTGACGAAGCCGCCTTCGGAATGGGAGCCGATGGTCACGATCATCGCCCCATGCAAGGGCGTTGATGAAGGAATGCTGGCGAACTTTGACGCTTTGCTTGGTCAGGACCTGCCCGAGTATGAGGTCGTGTTTGTCATTGACGACCCCGACGACCCGGCCGCCGGCGTGATCGAACCGGCATGGCAGGAAGCCGAGCGGCACGTAAAGCTCGTCGTCGCACCGAAAGCAACCTCGTCGAGCCAAAAGGTCGAGAACCTTCGCGAAGGCGTTCTCCACGCCGACCCGAAGAGCGAAGTCTTCGTTTTTGTCGATTCCGATGCACGCCCCTCGCCCGGCTGGCTGCGTGCGTTGATCGCTCCGCTCCGCGATGAAACCATCGGTGCCGCGACCGGCTATCGCTGGTTCATCTCCGAAGAGCCGACGCTCGCCTCCGAACTCCGCTCCGCATGGAACGCCTCCATCGCCTCGGCGCTCGGCCCAAACGAGAAAAGCAATTTCACCTGGGGCGGCTCGATGGCCATCCGCCGAGACGCATTTGAACGCATCGGGATGCGCGAGAAATGGCAGGGCACGCTTTCGGACGACTTTGCCGTTACGCGGGCGATGCATGCCGCCGGCCTCCGCATCCGCTTCGTCCCGCAGGCGCTGACCGCTTCGGTCGAGAGCTGCACCTTCCGCGAGCTTTTCGAATTCACCAACCGCCAGATGAGGATCACCCGGGTCTATATGCCGCAGCTTTGGCTGATGTCGTTCTTTGGCTCCGGGCTTTTCAACCTCGTCATGGCCGCGGCGATCCTGATCGCCATTCTGAGCAAGGCCAACGGCGTTCCCGTCTGGGCGGCTCTCGCCACGCTCTTTCTTGTCTCATTCTTTTCCGTCGGCAAGGCCGTGCTTCGTCTCTACGCCGTCCGGCTCGCCCTGCCGCAGTTCGGGCCCGAGCTTCGCCGCCAGCGGTTCTCGCAGTACACGCTCTGGCTCTTTACGCCGGCGATCTTCTTTGCAAATTGCGTCGCCGCTCTGCTCTCGCGTGAGATCGTCTGGCGCGGAACCCGCTACAGGCTTGCCTCGCCCGAGCAGACCGAGATCATGACCGAAGCTCAACGATAACAACCTTTCTGGCACGGTTCGCACCAAATGGTGGTATATTCCTTTTGGAACTGATAGCGCTCACGCGTAATGACTGCAATGAAACCTGCCATGCCCATTTTTCGCTTCTTTTTTGTACTGGTGCTCTTCGCGGCTCCGGCGGCCTTTGCACAGAACAAACCGGCCGAATCCGCACCGGCTCCGCCCACGCCGCCGATGGGCAAGGCACCGATAATAATCATTCCCGGTATTACAGGGTCGGAGCTCAAGAACTCGAAGACGGACAAACTCGTCTGGTTCACCCGCGGCCGCGACAAGGACGATGACATTCGCCTTCCGATCTCGCCGGACCTCAAGAAGAACCGCGATTCGCTCGTCGCGGGAGACATCATCCGCGGCGTTCGGCTCCTTCGGTTCCTGCCCGAGGTCGAGATCTATAATCAACTTATCGAGTCGCTCGAGAAACGCGGCGGCTACCGCGAAGCGAAGTGGGACGACCCGAAGCCCGGCGACGTTCAGGACACATTCTACGTCTTCCCGTACGACTGGCGGATCGACAACGTAGAGACCGCCCGCAAACTGATCCGCGACGTCGAGCAGCTAAAGCGAAAGCTCGGCAAGCCCGACCTCAAATTCAATATCGTCGCCCACTCGATGGGCGGGCTCATCTCGCGTTATGCCGCGATGTACGGTGATGCGGAGCTCCGCAGCGGCACCGTCCGCCCGACCTGGGCCGGGGCGAAGCACCTCGACAAGATATTCCTCCTCGGTACGCCGAATGAGGGCTCCGTCCGGGCGCTCGATGCTCTGATCAACGGGCTCTCGATCATCAACGGCATAAACATCCCGTTCTTTCGCGACATCGACCGCTTTGATGTCTTTACGACGCAGTCGATCTATCAGCTTCTCCCGCACGACGGCAGCCTGATGGCCTACGACGAGGAACTCAAGCCGATCGAGCTCGATATTTTCGACCCGCAAACCTGGGAAGAATATGACTGGGCAATTTGGAAGGACAAGAAGTTTGACGACAAGTTCAGCGAGGAAGAGCAGCGCAACGCCCGGCCCTATTTCCGTGCTGCTCTCAAGCGGGCAAAGGACTTTCAGGCGGCGATCTCGCGTCCCGGCCGCGACAATATTCCGGTAACGTTCTACCTGCTCGGCGCGGACTGCAAGGAAACGCCGAACGCGTTCATCCTCCGCCAGGATGGGAAAAAAGACCGCTGGATAACGCAGTTCGAGCCAAAGTCCTTCAAGCGGGACGACGGCACCAAGATCGAAGCCGAGGAGCTGAAAAAGCTGCTCTTTGCGGTTGGCGATGGCGTTGTGACAAAACGCTCGCTCGCCGGCGAGAGCACGCTGAAACGCGGCGGCGAGCCCGTCGTCCCGATCGCGGCTGAGATCTTTCAGTGTGAGACGCATACGCGGTTGGTGACTAATCTGGGCATTCAGGATAGACTCTTCGGATATATGACGCCCGTTGCGGCAAATTAGCGGAACGTTCCGCCCGTAATGATAAAGAATCTCCTCGACAGCGACCTGCCCGACCCCGCGGATGAAAAGAAAACCCGCGGCCGCGAGCCCGAAGTGCTTGGCATTTTCGGCATGGAGCCGGAACTCGGCGAACCGCGTCCGACCGAGCCGGCCATCGAACTGCCGAAAGAAGAGGAACCCGCTTACGAACGCCGCGAACCAGCCGAACCGCCGGCCCCGACCATCCTCTTGCCCTACGAGCCGCCGACCGCAGGCGATAGCGTCCGAATGGCGGGCCTCGCGTGGTCGGTCGGCATCACGCTTTTTGGCTCAATAGTTTTCATGCTCGTCATCGGCTGGCTGGCCGATACGCTGCTTGGAACATCGCCTTGGGGGATCGTCGTCGGCGTGGTTATCGGCTCGATCATCGGCTTTGTTCAGCTTTTCCGCATCAATCGCGAGATATTTCGCCGAAATGCGGCTCCGCCCGAGACGACAACGCTCTTTTCGGCCGCCGATGCCGCCGAGCCGCCCAAAGAACCCTCGCCGATCCTTCTTCCGCCCGCCGAAACCCCGGCCGATGTTCCGCCTCGCCCGGACTATCTGCCCCGCGAGGATTGAACTTTCAACAAAGGCAAAGTAAAATTGAGGGTTTGAATGAGCGAACCGGACGATCTCCGTACGCCGGACGCGGCTGAACTGATACCGAGCCAGCATCGGCGGCTTCTTGTGCTGATGGCCGTGCTTGGTGCATTAGGGACCATCGCCGGGGCCGTATTTAGCTCCGTTAGGTTCGGGGCGGGACTTGCGGTCGGTGTTCTGCTCGCGTTCGTCAGCTATTTCTGGCTTCGCTATTCGCTCAGGAAGGTTTTTGAAAACACGCCCGAAGGCGAGCGGCCGCGTATCTCGGCACTCAGATATCTCGGCCGCTACTTTGCTCTTGGCGGAGTTATCGCGGTGATCTATTTGAGCGAGATCCTACCGATCGTCCCGGTAATTCTCGGGATGGCATCGTTCGGTTTTGCCGTTGTCGCCGAAGGGCTGATACAGATTTTTTTAAGCTTCTCTAACAGGAAGGAAATTTAATAATGCTTTTATTTGCAGGTGAGCACCCGACACCGCTGATCGTCGAATTCGTCAATTATTACATCGGCGAGCCGCTCCATAAAATTCAAATGGAGACCACTTACGAGTTCTGGAAGTGGTTCTTCGCGAAGTTCGGGACGACTCCCGAAGCGATGTTCGGTGCTTATACCCCCGAAAATGCCGTTCCCTGGTACACGATAATGTTCGTCATCGCCTGTATTCTCGCGGTGGCGGTAATCGGACTGCTGAAGGGCAAGCTCTCGGGTGACGATCCGCAGCCGAGCCAGATGACGCTTGAGGCCGGCTATCTTGCGGTCGCGAACCTGGTCGAGAACGTCATCGGGCCGCACGGGATGAAATATTTCCCGGTCATCGCGACCTTTGCCGTGCTGGTGCTCATCTCTAACCTGATGGGAACGTTCCCGATGTTCATGTCGCCGACGGCCTCGGTCAATGTCACCTTCGCTCTCGGTATCGCGTCGTTCGTTTATTACAACTACGTCGGCATTAGCGAGAACGGCTTCCTGAAGCACATCGGCCACCTCGCCGGCCCGAAGCTGCCGCTGCTGATGGCGATATTCATAACGCCGCTGATCTTTTCGATCGAGCTTATCTCGAACATGATCCGGCCGCTGACGCTCGGCGTACGGCTTTTCGCGAACCTTTACGCGGATGAGCAGATCTATTTCCAGATCTCGAACCTCTATCCGCCTTATACACAGATATTGCTGCCGGCCGCACTGCTCGTGCTGGCGGTCTTCGTCGCCTTTGTCCAGACTCTGGTCTTCACCCTGCTTTCGTCGATATACGTTAGCGAGGTGACGCACCACCACGACGACCATGGCGACCACGGCGAACATGCAGAAGGCCACGGCGAAGCAGCCGCGGCGCACGCATAAAGTTTTTGCGGGGCGTTGTTTGCTCCGCAAGGAACGCCCAAGGGCGTAAAACAACGGAAGAAACCCGACCGGGAACCTGCGTTTTATAGCAGATATGCCCGCACGCGACAGGCGGCCTGACTCCAACGAGAGTATAAATCAGGCAATACCGGAAGCGAGGCGAACTTATACCGGCAAGGCAGGCCACGGACGGTTCTTCCTGATCGAACATAAATAGAACAGGAGACTTATTAGAATGAACAAGATCAAACAGATCGCATATGCGGTGCTTACCATCGCTCTCGTCGCCCTGCCGGCAATGGCACAGGGTGCTGCCGATAACGAATCGACCGTTTCGTCTTACAAGGCGATCGCTGCCGGACTCGGCTTCGGACTCGCCGCCGGCCTTGCCGCTATCGGCCAGGGACTCGTCGGTTCGCGTGCGGCCGAAGGCGCCGCCCGCAACCCGGGTGCAGCTTCGACCGTTCAGACCATCATGATCATCGCGCTCGCTCTTATCGAGTCGCTCGTGCTCTTCGCACTGCTCATCGTCTTCGTTAAGCTTTAATCGAAGGCGGCAAAAAGTGCCGAAAAGATGGATGCGGACCCGGGCTTCAAGGCTTTGGGTCCGCATTTTCTTTCACATCCGGCCACATCTGCGGGCTGCCTTTGCGTGTTAAATGCAACCCGCTTAGGATATTATCGTTCTAATAGGAAATGGCTTACGACCTTACAGGGCAGATGGTTGCCGAGAAATTCAAGCTGATCGGGCTGGTAAAAAGCGGCCCGGCGGGCGACCTTTACCGCGCCGAGAACACTCTGATCGAAAAGCCGGTGACGCTGCTCGTCTTGCCGGCCGATGCGGAAGCGAAGGCACGCGAGCAGTTCCGTAAGAATGCAAAGGCGGCCTCAGCGGCCGAGCACCCGAACTTGCTCAACGTGCTCGATTTCGGCATAGACGCTTCGGGCGTTTCCTATGCCGTTTGTGATGCATCAAATCCCGAGACGCTCGCCCAAGCGATCGCCCGCGGCGGAAAAATGCCGGCCGAGAATGCGGTCGAGATCGGCAAGCAGATCGCCGCCGCGCTTGAAACGCTCCACGCCTCAGGCCGTGTACATGGCAACCTGACTGCCGACAACATTCTGCTCTCCGAGGTAGCCGAATCCGCCGCCATCGCCAAGGTCGCCGGCATCGGCACCGAAGGCCCGCTCGAGCGGACCGGCGATGTACTCGAGGCCGCCCCATCGGAGCTTGCCTATCTTGCACCGGAACTTTGCTCGGGAACGGATTCGCCCGATGCACTTTCCGATATCTATTCCGCCGGCGTCATCATTTATGAAATGCTTGCCGGCACGGTTCCCTTTTCAGGCGAGAAGCCGACGGATGTGCTGCTCAAGCACATTGAAGAACCTCCGCCGCCGCTTTCCGCATTTCGTTCGGACCTGCCGCCGACCCTTGAGCCGGTGATACTGAAAGCACTTTCGAAGAGCCCCGAGATGCGACAGCAATCCGGAGCGGAACTGATGGGTGAGCTTGCGGCGGCTTTCGGCGGAGCACCGGACGCGGCCGCGGCGGGTGAACCCGTAAAGAAAAATAATTTCTGGGCGACCGCGGCAATGGTGCTGATCGGAACGGCCGCTCTCGGCGGTGCCTTGATCTACGCGACCTGGAGCAAGAAGACCGACCCGGCGACCGTTCTGCAGCCGGACGCCAATGGCATGCCCGTCCAGCCGATCAATCCGGCGACCGGCACCGAGGAGCAGCAGCTCGCCGTGATGCCGGCGTACTCGATCGACGGCAATTCGAATATGGCGCTGACCGCTCCGGACACGCTTCCGGGCGGCGATGGCTACAACCCCTGGGCGACAGGCGTACCGCCGCCGGGAGCACCGAGCTACGTACCGCCGGGCGGCGAGATGTATAACATCGACCCGCGGACCGGCAGCCCCTTTATGCCTCCGGATGGCGGCGTGATACTCGTGCCCGTTCCGGTAAATTCCAACACGCAGCCGGCCGCCTCACCGAGCCCCGGCCGCAACGCGAACGTGAACGCGAACGCACGCCCCGCGTCGACGCCGCCTGCGAACTCGGCCCCTTCGAATTCCGCTCCGGCAACGCGGCCAAGCCCGGCTGCCTCGCCTCGAACGACTCCGGCTCCGGCTCGAACGCCAACACCGGCCCGGAACAGCGGAACCGCCGGCGACCAACCCGGTTCGTAACTCGTGCCTAAATATGGAAGGCGGATCAAGCGACACTAACCGGATAAGGTCCGGTCGATTCGCTTCATCCGCCTGATCCGCGTTCAAGAAGCCAACTTCGCTATCGCGGCACTTCTATTGTTTTAAGAATATCCGAAATGACGGCGTCGGTCGTCGCACCTTCGAGCTCGGCCTCGGCCCTGAGGGCGAGCCTGTGGCGGAGCACCGGCCGGGCGATGTCGCGGACGTCGTCGGGCGTCGGGAAATCGCGGCCGCGAATGGCGGCGAGAGCCTTTGAGCAAAGCAGCAGGGCGATCGAGGCACGCGGGCTGGCGCCGTAGAGTATGGTCGGATGGCTTCGCGTCCGCCTTACGATATCGACGATGTATTTCTGCACGCCCGGCTCCATCCGCATATTGCGAACCTCATGCCGGCAATGCGAGATGGCCGCGGCATCTTCAAGCGGGCGAATATCGAGCCGCTCCAGATGATGCGAGTTAAAGCCCGCGTCCCAGCGGGCGACGATCTCGCGTTCGTCCGTTTCTTGCGGATAATCGATGATGATCTTGAGCAGAAAACGGTCGAGCTGGGCTTCGGGCAGCGGATACGTGCCTTCGTATTCGATCGGGTTCTCGGTCGCGAGCACCGTAAAGAGCGGCGAGAGCTGATACCTGTCGCCGTCGATCGTCGTCTGCCGCTCCTCCATTGCCTCAAGCAATGCGGCCTGCGTCTTGGGCGGCGTGCGGTTTATCTCGTCCGCGAGCAGTATGTCGGTGAAGATCGGCCCGTGGCGGAGCGTGAACTCGGACGACTGCATATTGAAGACGTTCGTGCCGGTGATGTCCGAAGGCATCAGGTCAGGCGTGAATTGAATTCGCGAGAACCGCGCGCCGATTATCTCGGCCAGCGTCTTGACCATCAGCGTTTTCGCCGTCCCGGGAACGCCCTCAAGCAATGCGTGGCCTTCGGCAAGGATCGCCACAAGCACCTGCTCGATGACCTCGTCCTGCCCGACGATGGTCTTCCGAAGTTCGTTCAAAACATGTGCGATAGTATTGGGTGTATATTGCAGTGTCATCTTTTTCAGATCAGATCAGCGATCAGCTTGACCGCGAGCAAGAGCACGGTCGCGAGAAAAATGCCTCTCAGCCACGCCTCGTTCATCTTCGTCACAAAATGGGCACCGGCGTATGCTCCAACGAACATCGTAACGCCGAGCACCGCCCCGAGCTTGTAATCCACTAGACCTTGCCACATAAAAACGAGCGTGGCAATACCGGAGGAAAACACATTTACGAGCTTTGTCGCGGCGATCGCCCCGCCGTAGCTCATCCCGAAAAACGCAACGAATGCGGCCGTCAGCACAGTAACGTAACCGCCGCTATATAGCCCGCCGTAGATAGCGAGAAGGAACGTCGCCCCGAGCCCAATCGCCGAAAGCGACCATTCGCCGCCCCGGCCTTCATCGGCCTTATGCCGCGGCCCGAGCAGCGTAAACAGCACGATCGCGATCATCGCCACCGAGACGATCAGCTTCAGTCCGCTTCCGGCAATCAGCCCGACGAGTCCCGCTCCCATCGCCGAACCGACGAGCGTTACCGCGATCAATGGCGAGAGCCGCTTTACCTCGAGCTTTCCCGAACGAAGGAACGGGATGGTCGCACCGATCGCCATAAAGGTCAGCCCGAACATATTGGTCGCGACCGCGACGCGCTCATCAATGCCGAACTGGAACATCACCGGCACCGTGATCAGCGAATTGCTCCCGGTCACGACCCCAACGGCGCTCGTTACAAAGAACAATGCGATAAGAGCGATGAGCGCCTGCATTCCCACGCGGCTAAACCCTCCGCCTTGAGGTCCGCGAGAGCCGCAGGGCATCTTCAAACTCGCGAAGCTCCGCCGTAAGTTTCAGCACCTCGCGCTTATCAGTCGGGTCGCCGTGGACAATGTCTTCGCATCGCTCCATCAACTTCGCAACCTCGGCCACATCGCGGCCTGTACGTTCGCCGATCATCGCCGCAAGTTCGTTCCGTGAGGTCGCTGTGTTATCTACTCCGAAATGCCTCGCCGCCCGCCTGCGGAAATCGGCATAGATATTCTCCATCGCGAGGTCGAAAGCCCGCGTCCGCTGCTGCAGCTCGGCCATCGCCCCGACGTATTCGAGCTTCGAAAGCCGGTCCGGATCAGGTGCAGGAACCGGCCGGGCAAACCGCCGGCTTTGCGAGTAGATCACGAAAAGCCCGAGCACAACGACCTGCAAGAGGATCGCAACGACCGGCGTCCCGGCAAAATATTCGAAGACGCGGTTGTTCCCTTCGCCATAGCCGTGATGATACTCGTTAAAGGCGATCAGGCCTTGCCGTGCTGTCGCAAGGTTAACCGCAAACTGCGCATTGTCCGCGGCCGTTATGCCTCCATTGGCGACGATGTATGGGTCGCCGACGTAAACTATCTCGCCCTCGCCATACGGAAAGTCCAGTGCAAACGCCCGGCCCGAAGCGGTGAAATGAACAAAGGGAGCAACAAACCAGGTTCTCGCATCGTCGGGCGGCGGCTCGGTAGTCTGATCCGGTTCGCCTGCCTGCGGTGTCTCGGCGGCAACGGGCGGTGGTGGTGCTGCCGCCGGAGGCGGAGGCGGTTGGCCAACCCCGGTGCCCTGTCCCGTTCCCGCATCATAAAAATCGAACGGCGTCTGCGTCGGGGACGGCGGCGGACCGTAGCTCGAACCGGAATCGCTGCCGGTTCCCGTACTGGCCGGCGCCTGATAGGTCTCGCCTTCGTATGTCTCGGCATCGATACTCGGCGGCTTTATCCTTGTCGCTTCGACCGTTGACGCAAAACGCGATGGCTGGATCGCATTGACCCCGCGGGTCAAAAGGCTCGGAAGGTTCGGCCTGTAAGCCGGCGTGGCGGCGGTCATCTGGGCCGGGTTTGCCGGGTCGACGGAAAGAATGCCCGCCTCGGTACCGTACTTTGCCTCAAGCGTCCAACTAAGCGACGTCGTTAGCAACTGCTTCGGCGGAAGGCGGTCGATGATGACGAGCCGGCCGCCGCTCTCGACCCAGCTTAATATCATCGACGCGTCCTCTTCGCTCACCTCGCGGCGAAACGGGCCGATCATCACCAGGGTCGAAGGCGGGTTGCGGTATTCGGTTATCAGCTCGGCCGGCGGCCGTTGCCACCGCGTAACCTCGCGCCCGGTCTCGGCAAGCAAGGTGTAAAAGGCCTTCGTCCCGGTCGCTCCCGGGTGATAGCTCGAGCGGATCGGCGCGGCTTCCTGATCGGGCTCGCGTACCTGCTGAACGTAGGAAACGGCGTTGAGCCCGACCATCAGCAGGCCGAGCACGAGAAGAGCAAGCACGATGAAAAGCCTCTGCTTCATTACGCTACGTTTGCCGGATCGCCTCCCTCGCCTCGTTTCTGAATGCCGCCCACGCACCGCCATCGGCACCGGCCGAGCCATACCACGCCCGCTCAAAGATGCCCGTAAGGCCCTGCATCCGCCGGTGAATTTCCGCCTCGCGGCGAAGGTCGCGGAGGTAGTCTCGGTTCGTCTTGTGGCGGGCAAGCCCGATCAATTTGCGATCGCTCAACTCGCAAAGAAGCGCGATGTAGCCCTTGCGGATGGCACCCCGATGGTCGCCGGCGGCGGCGAGTGCCTCCGCCTCTGCGAGCAGGTCTTTCGCCGTAACGTCTTCGCCTATCGTCTCGCCGAGGATCACACGCTCGCCATCATCCTTCCGCCGACGGCGACGGAACTGCGGGAAGATCACCGGGGCAAGGCGATAGAGCCCGTAAGCGATGGCCGCGACAGCCGCACCGATGACCAGGACCTGAAGCAGCAGGGCAAGTACCGGCGAACCCGAAACGCTCGGCCGCCGCCCGCCGCTCGGCAGCAAACCGGCGATCCACTCAAGAAACTCACGGATCAGCCGGCCGATGAAGCTTTCCTCTTCGCCCGCTTTCTTCTGATACTCTTCGCGGGTCAGGATCTCGGCCAGCTTCCGCTTCTCCTCGTCCTTTGACCGCTCCGACTCGGCGGCCTTTTCGATCTCCTTCAGTTTCCAGAGAGCGGCCGAGAGCGTCTCCTCGATCTCCTCGGCAAAGATCGCCCGTATCCTTCGGTCGCCGGCGGTTTCGTACTGCTTGAGAAGTTCATGCAAACGCATGTGCGAGAATTTCTCCTTGCCAAAGCCGGTCTCCACCTCAAGCTCGGCGGGCAATAGCCGACGCATCTCCGAGATGCACTCGTCATCGTATTCCGTGTCTCCCTCGCCGCCGTCGTTTATCTCGGTAATGATGTCGTAAGCGTGGCCGTGGGCTTCCTCGACCGCCTTCTGATACTCGGCAAGGCTCATCCCGCTCGCCGAGCCGGCAAGTACTGCAAGAAATATGAAGATGAACAGTCGATAAAGCTTCATCCTCATTTAAGCCCAAGCGTTGTGATTCCGGGCGAACCCTGCTGCTGCGACGGCATTCCCTTTGGCTCGGCCTTGGCA
Source organism: Acidobacteriota bacterium (assembly GCA_019639235.1). Lineage (GTDB taxonomy): Bacteria > Acidobacteriota > Blastocatellia > Pyrinomonadales > Pyrinomonadaceae > OLB17. The sequence continues at coordinate 18,858 of JAHBSG010000027.1, forward strand.
CCGATGGCGGGCTGCAGCGGATTAAGATACTGATCGGGCACGTCCGGTATCTCGCCGAGCCTTCGGGCGGCCATCAGCTCAATATCGTAGCCCTCAAGCCTTACGCGCTGATCGACATAAAGCAGGCACAGCCCGATCATCCAAACGGGCGTCAGCACGATCAGACTTGTCTGCCCGATAAGCTGCGAGGCTATCTCGAACCAGGCGGGCGTAACGGCCTCGGCCATCGGCCCGAAATCGATTCCGGCGAACCATGCATACCAAAGCAGCGGAATATAGAGCACGGCGAGTGCCGAGTACGTTGCGACCATCGTGAACGCAAGCAATGCGGCAAAACGAAGCGATGTGCCGTTGGCGAGGTTGATGCTTCGGCCGATCGACGAAAAAACGCCTTCGTCCTCGACCAGCATCACCTGCGGCACATAGGCAAAGCGGCAGGCGATGAACGCGAACGCAATGAAGATCGTAATGACGCCGACCACCGCCACGATGACGCCGATGACAGCCATTGCCGAGGGCAGGCTCACGAACAGAAGGGAGAGCAGCCCGATGATAAAGAGCCAAACGAATGCCCCGACAAAGAAAACGATGGAGCCGATCAGCGACAGAACGACGACGATGATCGCCGAGGCGACCGTTAGGCCCGAGAAGCGGCTCCAGGCGTTTCGATAGGTGTCGGCAAAAGTGATCGGCTCGCCGTTGAGAAGATGGCGGACGAAGTTTCGCGAGGCTCCGCCCATAACGACCAGCGTGGCCACGGTTTGCGTGAACCAGATCGCGAGCCCGCCGACGAAGGTAAACGCCGCGAACGCACCGCTCTCGAAGGGGTCGTAGCCATCGCCGGTGAAGAAGAGCGCTCGAGCAAGGAAAAGCCAACCGACCGAAAAGAGTGTTCCGGCCACGACCGGCGGAGCCGCGATCAAAAAGAGCGTTGTGAAATATTTGCGGTAGAAACGGATCGCACGGTCGATCAGATCGCCCGCACCGAGCGGTACGATCGAAAGGTTTTGCGGGCTGCCGTGGCTAAGGGACATCAGGAGTGTTTAGAAGATTATATCCGCAAAAAGGCGTTTTTGAACACCCCATTTTCCGGTTCCGGCATGGCTAGAAAAAGAAAAAGGACGGAAGCACGTGGCTCCCGTCCTTGTAAGATCGGCCGTTAAGCCTATTGAGTTTAGAACTCGATACGTCCGACGAACTGGAAAATCCTCGGATCGAAGGTCGAACCAACACGGCCGAAGGTCGTGCTGTTGATGTTGCCAGGCGTGTTGCCGATGAAGAAGTTCGCCCTGTTGAAGAGGTTGAACGCTTCACCGCGAACCTGGAAGCGGATACGCTCGGTGATCTGGAAGTTCTTGAACATCGAAAGGTCAATGTTCATGAACTCCGGTCCACGGAAGCCGTTACGCGGAAGCGTACCGGTCTGTCCCGAAGGAACGTTGAAGAACACCTGTCCGGAGAACGCGGGCTGACCTGCCTGAGATGCAGAGCCGAGTCCGAGACTCGAGCACTGTCCTGAGTTCAACGCATTCTGGTTGATGTTGATCACCGACGTGTTGATCCAGTAAACACCGCACGGCGTGCGAATGATCTGGATCAGGTTAGCGATCTCCCCCTGGGTCAGGTTCGAGATAGCCGTTTGGCGTCCCGAACGACCGGAACGGTTGAGCGTTCCACGCGGATCAGTAATAGAGAACGGAGCACCTGACGACCACCGGAGGATACCGGTGAGCTGCCAGCCGCCGATCACCTGATCGACCCAGCCGCCCTGATTCAGGAAGCGCTTGCCCTTACCGAACGGAAGTTCGTAAATGGCGTTGAAGTTGAATACGTGACGCTGATCGAAGTCGGCGACGGCGTATTCATTACGCTGCTGATCGTTGTCGATAAGCGGGTCGAAACGGGTCTGGCCCGTACCTGCCGCATCGCTCAGGGCCTTCGCAAAGGTATAGTTACCCTGGAAGTAGAGGCCGTCCGCAAAGCGGCGACGCATCTCGATCTGGAGCGAGTGGTAGTTCGATTCGGCACCGTTCGTCAGGACGTCCGCGACACCCGTGTTCGGGTTCGGAAGGAAGAGCGAGCTGACGCCCGGGAAGAGGCCCGGGTTGGTGACGTAAAGGAACGCAAGGTCGGCCGGAATTCCACTGAAAATCTGGCTTCGAACCGTAGCGTTGGTCAAAAGACCGCCGTTCGGAAGGGTCGGAAGCAAGGTCAGCGGCACGCAGCCCGGGTTAGGAGCACAGTTCGGGTTACCCGAGGCTCCGCCGGACGCGATCATATTCTGACGGGCTCGCTCGAAATCTGCGAGGAAACCGTTCTCCTTGATGATGATCTGGTTAAAGTCGAAACCGCGAACCAGATTATCGCTCTTGTTGCCAACGTAGCGGACCTCGAGAGCGGTCTTCCAGGGAAGCTCACGCTGAACACCGATGTTCCACTGCATCAGGCTCGGAGCCTCGATCTCCGGATCGACCGCGAAGACCGTTCCGAAGTTTCCGGCAAGAGCATTGTTCTGTGCGTAGGTACGCGGAACCTGGAAAGCAGGTGTCGGCACCGTCGCGTTGAACGAGCTGAGACGTCCATTGAGTCCGGTGAGGCTGTTCGATGCACTCAACCCGGCGTTACCGAGAAGAGCGTTGTCAGCCGCACGAATGAACTCGTCGTTAACGTAGTTGATCGACAGACCTCCGCGGATGACCGAACGGCCCTCGCCCGGCATAAGCTTGCCAAGCCAGCCGCTGAAGTTCGGCGCCCATGCGAGGCTGATGCTCGGAGCGATGTTATCGATATCCGACCGGAACATACGGTTGTCACCGTGGTTCGTTCCGAGGTAGTCATAAGTTCCGTTCGGGTCAAGAACGGTTTCACGGATGCCGCGGCCATTGATGACCGGCTCGAGAACAAGTCCATCCGGCTCGCTGACCGGCGTGAAGATCTCGTGGCGAACGCCGAAGTTGAGCGTCAGCTGCTGGTTAACACGCCATGAATCGCCGAGATACCACGAGTAGTTCTCGAAGTGGAGGCGGCGGTTCGGGAGAGCATCGGCAACGTAGCCGCTGTCACGGCTTGTGATGTTGAAGCTCTGCTGAGCCGTCGTTACGATACCGCCAAGAAGGCCGAGCAATGCGTTAGCCGTTCCAAGCTGAGCGGTCGAAATACCGCCCGGGAAGTTGGTCGCATTGTTCAGGATCGTCGGGGTGCTCGCGCTCGTGCCGATGGCAAGACGCGGGCGAACCGTGATGGCACCGAGGCCCGGTCCGAACGGATTGATACGGAACCAGTAGATCTGGCCGCCAAAACGGATGGTGTGGTCACCCCAGGTGTAAACGGCGTTGTTGGCAACAAGCCAGGTCGAGGTGTCGCGGCCTTGCGGCTCGAAGTTGACCTCGGGGCTGCTGACGAGCGGCACCGTCAAATAGAATGCCGGAACTTCGGCAGTAGAACCGAACGCCGGACGGCTAAGCTGGTTAGCCACACGAAGTTCGTTGGTGAGCGTTGCGCTCGGCGTATAGCGCCATGCGACGTTGCCCGTGTAGGTCTGTGCATCCTGGAAACCGAACGGGATATCCGTGAAACCGGCACCAAAAGCACCATCGATATCGGGCCGCATAAGCAGCTCCTCACGATACGACCAAACACCGTTGATGGTGTTCTGTGCATTCAGGTCGTAGTCGATACGGGTCGAGAAAGCTTCACGATCCTGGTTCTGCTTCTGCGAGAAGGTGTAGCCGATAGTGTTGCGGCCGTCACCGACGTTCGTGTTGTTTCCTGTCGGAAGGGTTGAAAGAATACGGCTCTGGATGACCGAGTCGATTCCAACAACTGCCGGACCGCCGCCCTGCTGAGCCGTAAAGAGGTTCAGCGTGCGGGTCACTCCACCATTATCGATGTAGGTGAAGATACCGTTGCGGGCATCCGGACGAAGCGTCGTACGGGTTACCGAAGCCGACTGCCGCTGACGGAAACCTTCGTAAGCAGCAAAGAAGAACAAACGATTCTTGAGGATCGGTCCACCGACGCGGCCGCCGAACTGGTTCCGGTTAAGGAACGGGCGAGCCTGGCCGAGGCGGTTACGCTCAAAGGTGTTTGCACCGACGACCGAGTTGCGGTTGTAGATGTAAGCGGCACCGGTAAAGCGGTTCGATCCACGCGGGGTCACAAGTGCGACCTGCGAAGCACCGTAACCGGCTTCAACACCGGCATTCTGCGTGGTGATGGTGAATTCACCAACGTCATCCGTGTTCGGGCGATCCGGGACGAAGTCCGTTGCGTTAGCACGGATGAAGTTGTCCTGGACGTTAAGGCCGTCACGGGTGATGTTCGTGAACGATGAACGCTGTCCGTTGATTACCGTGTTGGTCGCACCGTTCGATGACGAACCTGCCTGCAGGTTGATCAGCGTAAGCGGGTTGCGGCCGTTGAGCGGAAGTTCCTGGATCTGGCGGCTGCTGACGGTGTTACCAAGCTCTGCGTTAGCGGCGTTGATAACTTCAGTGCCCGCGACGACCTCGACGACTTCCGTCACTTCGCCCGGTTCAAGGACGACGTTACGAACTGTGGTCTGTGCAATGTCGATCTTCACGCCCGTGGTCTGGCTGGTCTTACGTCCCGGTGCTGAGACCGTGATCGTAAACGTACCTACGTCCAGCTGCGGTACGGAGATCGATCCGCCGCTACCGGTCGTGAAGGTCCTCTCTGCGTTGGTCTGTTCGTCCTTGACGACGACCGTCGCACCCGGGATGACACCCGAAGCGTCAGACACGTTAACAACAAGGTTACCCGTGTTCGACTGTGCGATAGCAGTGAGGGCCAGAGCGACCAGAAGCAGGGTTGCTCCAAAAAGTCTTTTCATTACTAGTCCTCCAAATTGGATATTGTTACTCATAGGTTGAGAAGCGTATTTAAAAAAGGCAAGCACTGTGCCATTTTGACTGCCAAGGCGTATCAAAACAATACAAGTAGGTTAAATGTATGCGTGTATTGGGTTTAGCGGAATGTAAAGAAATCTTTTCGCGGCCTCTGCGGACAACCCGATTGAAGACGGATCGGTCAGCTTACGAAAATCTTGATATTTTTTTCGGATTTTTGGATTTCACGAAAAAGGCCCTCACGGGCGGACCTGAATATGATATCCCTTGATCTTTGAATTGAGCGTGGTGGCGTTCAGGCCGAGCAGGCGGGCGGCCCGCGACTGATGGCCGCCGGTCTGCTCCAGAGCACGGCGGATCAGGTCGATCTCGAAGCGTTTTACTTCGTCGTAGAAGTTAACTCCGCGGGCTATGTCGATATCGCCGGACGCTCCTTCGGCCTCGGACATCCGCTCAAGCACAAGCTCGGGCGAGCGCACCTCGGGACGCAGGCACTCGACCGTTATCTCGTCGGTCGCGGCGATAACGACGGCCCGCTCGATGATGTTCTCAAGCTCGCGGACGTTTCCGGGAAAGTTGTAATTTTCAAGCAGCGAAAGGACCTCGGCCGAAAGCTGCTCGGAGATCTCCCGTTCGTTCTCAGCGTTGTATTTGCGGATGAAATGCTGCGTCAGCGGGAGAATGTCCTCGGGCCGCTGGCGGAGCGGCGGCAGCTCGATCGGGACGACCGAAAGCCGATAGTAAAGGTCCTCGCGGAATGTACCGTTCTTGACCGCTTCTTTCAGGTCAACGTTCGTCGCGGCGATGATCCGGACATCGACCTTCACCTGCGAGGTCTCGCCGATCGGCGTAAACTCGCGTTCCTGGATCACTCGCAGGAGCCGGACCTGCGTTTCGGGCCGGAGGTCGCCGATCTCGTCCAAAAAGATCGAGCCCGTATCAGCGACCTCAAATAACCCCTTCTTGGCCGCAACCGCACCGGTAAATGCTCCTTTGGTGTGGCCGAACAGCTCCGATTCGAGAAGTTCCGAGGGAATGTTCGAGCAATTGACCACGACGAAAGGCTTGTCGGCCCGCGGGCTCGCTTCGTGGATCGCCTTTGCGACCAGCTCTTTTCCCGTACCGCTTTCGCCGGTGATCAGCACCGTCGAGCGTGCCGGTGCCACTCGTTCTACAAGGCGGAAGATGTCTTCCATCTTGTCCGAACGGCCGACGATCGCATCGCGGCTGACCGAACGCGTCATCGCCTGCCGGAGCGACTGCCGCTCCTCTTCCTTCTTGCGTTTGCGGATGCCTTTGGCGACGAGGTTGAGGATCTGCTCGTTCTGGAAGGGCTTGCGGATAACGCCCTCGGCACCTTTCTCCCATGCCGAGATCGCCGTATCGAACGTCGCAAACGCCGTGACCATCAACACGACCGCCTCGGGGTCGAGCTTGATCATTTCCTCGAGCGCGGTCAGCCCGCCCATACCCGGCATCGAGACGTCCATCAGCACGATGTCGAAGGCTTGGGTCGGATAGAGCTCGAGCGCTTCCTCGCCCGTCCGGGCAAGTTCGACCTTGTAGCCCGCACCCGAGAGAATGGTCTCGAGCACGTCGCGCATTATCTCTTCATCGTCGCAGACGAGTACGGTGCCTTTTCGTGCCATATGCGTAACATTAGAGATTTAACCACATTAATACGTTGCCGCAAGCGGAGCGGAATGTTTTCGTGCCCGATAGCGATGCCGATCCGCGGTTCGGGTGTAAGATAAAGGCAAGAAATGGCGGTTTACGACAGCTTTGCAAGGTTTTACGATCGGCTTTTCGCACCAGCCGAGCGGCGGTTCCTTGGCCGCTGGCGGCGGGAAACGCTCTCGCTAATTCCGGAAGGCTCGCGTTTGCTCGAGCTCGGGGCCGGCACGGGCGCTAATTTCGAGTTTTATGCGTCGCCCGAAAAGGCAATTTCAAGTGAACTCGCTTGCGAGATGCTGTCCTTCGCCGCAAAAAAGACCCGCGGGAACGCCCTTATTCAGGCGGATGCTGAAAGCCTTCCTTTCGCCACCGGCTCGTTTGACGCGGCCTTTGCGACACTCGTTTTTTGCTCGATCCCGCGGCCCGAAAATGCGTTTGCAGAACTTCGCCGCGTTGTCCGCCCTGGCGGCCGCGTGGTTTTGCTCGAACACGTCCGACCGCCCGGATTGCTTGGAATGCTGTTCGACCTGCTCAATTTCGCGACCGTGGCGTTGATAGACGACCACTTCAACCGCCGCACCGCCGAAACTGCCGTTGCCTCAGGCCTGCGGCTCGTCGAGAACCGCCGCAAACTCGCCGGCATCGTCAACCTGATCGTGCTCGAAAATCCGGCATGAAGAAAGGGACGCCTTTTCTGGAAAACCCATTTGTTCAAACCTTTTCTCTTTTTCGTCGTATAATTTACGGATACATGGCCGGTAGATCTAATTGCGTTTTGCGTCAATATTTCCGGCCTATTGGATAAGATCATGGCGGCTTCAAAAGGTACAAAGATCGCTCTTGCCATCGGCGCAGGGCTTTTCATTCTTCTCATTGTCGGTGTTATCGCGCTGATCCTCTTTGCCGATATGATCGGCCGGCCGAGCGTACCGAGCAATAGCGTGCTCGTGCTGAACGTTTCAGGCGCGCTGCCGGACTACGTCCCTGAGGACGAGTTCGCAAAGGCTCTCGGCATCGGCCAGCAGCAGAGCTTCACCGGATTGCTTACGCAGCTCCGCAAGGCAAAGGTCGATAACCGCGTCGGCGCCGTCCTGCTCAACATCAACTTCCCCGGCATCGGCTGGGCAAAGGCCGATGAACTCCGCGATGCGATCAAGAGCGTTCGCGACTCCGGCAAGCCCGTTTATGCCTATATGGAAATGGGCACAAATCGCGAGTACTACATCGCGACCGCCGCCGAGCGAATTTACCTGCCGCCGCCGGGCGATCTTTGGGTCAATGGCTTTGCTGCCGAGGCGATGTTCTACAAGGGCTCGCTCGATAAGCTCGGTGTCGAGGCCGAGGTGATCCAGATCGGCCCGAAATACAAGAACGCTCCCGACCAATATACCCGCAAGGAAATGGGCGAAGGCCAGGCCGAGGTGATCAACGCCGTGCTCGACGAGTATTGGTCGCGGTTCACCGGTGCCATCGCCGAATCGCGCAAGAAATCGCCCGAGGACATCGCAGCCCTGATCGACAACGCACCTTATAACGCCGGACAGGCAAAGGAACTTGGCCTGATCGACGACGCGATCTATCCCGACCAGATGTATGACGAGATCAAGAAGCGGCTCGGGTATAAGGAAGAGGAAAAGCTCCGGACCATCAGCGGTGGACAGTATAAGGAAGTGCCTTCGGATTCGCTTGGCCTGAACACCGGCGAGCGGGTCGCCGTCATCTTTGCGAGCGGTGCGATCAACTCCGGCAAGTCGAGCGACGGCACATTCGGCGGGCAGATGGTCGGCTCGGACACCGTCGTCTCGGCGGTCAATGCCGCGGCCGAGGATACGACCGTAAAGGCGATCGTTCTTCGCGTCGATTCGCCCGGCGGTTCGGCACTCGCCTCGGACCTGATGTGGCGTGCGATCGAGAACGCAAAGGCGAAGAAGCCTGTCGTCGTTTCGATGGCGGACGTCGCGGCTTCGGGCGGTTATTACATCTCGACCAACGCCAACAAGATCGTCGCCCAACCATCGACGATCACGGGTTCGATCGGCGTTTTTGTCGGCAAACCGATCGTCCGCGGGCTCTACGATTGGCTCGGCATAACCAATCAGTACATCCTCCGCGGCAAGAACTCCGGCATTTTCCGCGAGACGGAAAAGTGGAACCCGGATGAGCGGAAAAAGATGGAGGACTTTGCCAACAACATCTATTTCAACAACTTCATCCCGAAGGTCGCCGCCGGCCGTAATATGAACGTTGAGCGGGCCAACGAACTCGGCCAGGGCCGCGTCTGGACCGGCACGCAGGCAAAGCAGAACGGGCTTGTAGATGAATTTGGCGGGCTTGAGAAAGCGATCGATATCGCAAAGGAACTTGCCGGGCTGCCGGCCGATAAGGACGTTAGGCGGGTCGTCTTCCCGGCTCCGAAACCATTCTTCCAAACCTTGCTTGGAAGCGGCGAGGACGCGACCGTCTCCGCCGACCAGAAAGCTCAAAAAGCACTCGCCGACTCTCTGCCGAGAGACGCTCGCCGGGCACTCCGCTACGCCGAAATGTATGACCGCATGCAGCGGGGCGAAGCAATGATGCTCCTGCCCTTTGAGTTTGAGATCAAGTAAATTGGTTTTCGATATGTGCGATCTGTGGTGACGCCTAAAGAGCGACCAGGTGTTACCACAGAGAGCACAGAAGAAGACATAGAAGAACAGCCTCGCACCTTGTCTCTTGTGATGTCTATTTCAGGTCCTTTCCGTTGATCAAAACACATCCATCGCAATTAGGATTCTCCGCTCCGGGAGGCACACTCCAAAGCTTCATGCTCCGAATCCCCAACCGACTTACCCCGAATTGAAATCGCGTTATATCCATATTGCGAAACCTAACGTGCTCGACAAAAAGTTTTATCCTTTTGTTTCCAAGATCGAAGCCCTCTTCATCATCGATGTAGACCTGAACGAAGCCTGAATGCTTCGGATTGTTCTGTAGCTCGACAAAAAATGAATCGAGCCGGGCACGCATATCGTCCGAATCAATATCACCGAATTCGTCCACTGGCTGCCCCTCTATGAGGGAATCGATCACAACCGAATCACTTGCGAAGTTTGAGCAGTCGCTCGGAAGCCCCGTTATCACGACCCGAGCTTTGATCTCTTCGCCCGCATCTTTTCTCGTTGTACTGACAACGACCTTCGCTGTCCCTTGTCCTGATTCTATCGATCCCTCCCGATCGCCGATTTGCACCGTCCATTGAAGAACCGCATCGTGCTTTACCGGTGTGACCGATACGACAAACACCGCCTTGCCGCCCGGCATAACTATTCTGGACGGACCCAGTACCTTGATCTCGGGGCATTCGGCATCAACCTGCCCAAAGGACTGGGCCGAGAAGGCGAAAGCGAACACCAAAAGAAAAAAGACGACACGCATACGGTCTTATTACTATATTCACGGGCGGCCGGTAAGTCCATCATTTTTTCGCACGGGTGCTTCGTTTACGGGAGCGAGTTTCTTTGAGACCTTTGTGCAACGCCTTTGCGGCCTTTGTGTTTGATCATTATGTGAACACAAAGCTCGCGGAGTTTCTGCACAAAGCGCACGAAGCGGAAATTCAACATCCTTCGGTCGGCAGAGTCGCCCGGACTTTAGGTTCCTGTTTTGTTTTCGGCCCGGCTTTCGCCTATAATCCGCCTGCGCTCGTTGGGTCGCAACCGGCGCAGTTGATATACCTCTCAACCGAAATAGTTCTTTCAACCCAAGCAGAAGGAGATAACAAATGGTAAGGATCATTCTCGGGGTCGTGGCGGGTTTTATCGCATGGTCGATACTCTGGATCGGCAGCGATCAGGTGCTGATGTCGCTCTCGCCCGGATGGTACGGCGCCCATCAGCTCGATTTCGAAAAGGCGATGTTCAATCAAACTGAGTTCGTGCCGAACACGACCATCCTTGTGATGCACATCGTCCGGAGCATAATCATTTCGATCGTTTCGGGTTATTTGGCAGCGGTCATCGCCGGCGAGAACAATCGGTCGGGTTTGATCCTGGGCGTTTTGCTCCTGGCTTTCGGACTGATGGTACAGGTGATGGCGTGGAGCTATATCCCTGTTTGGTACCACGCGATCTTTTTGATCCTGCTTATTCCGATGACGCTTCTCGGGGCAAAGCTCAAGACGTTTCCGGCCGCCGCACCGCCGCCGGCCGAGGCTCAGCCGTAGGTTTCGAGGGCAAGCGGGATCGGCAGGGCCGCGAAGTTCCGCCCGTATGCACGGCGTTCGAGCCTGAGCATTTGAGCCTCCTCGGCGGCCAGCAATTCATCGGGCGGTAGGTCTTGAGGCCGCTCGTAGCAGGCGTGCGTTATGCACGGCAGCGGCTTCGCCTTTCCGTGGACCAGGCATCCCAAATCACGTTCAAATAGCGGGCAGGCAAATTTCGCCTCTGCCCGTTTTTCATTTTCGAGTCGCTCGGCCGAATTGCGAATTCGTTCAGTGACCCGCGTTCGTGCTTCTTCGGGCAATTCGCTGAGCACAGCGTTGATCGCCCGTGCCTCGAGCCGTGTGATCCGGACATTGACAAAATGCACGTCCGTGCAGCACGAGCCCTTCACCTCGCAGGTTGCGCAGCTCTTCGCCCGGTGCTCGAACCGCTCGCCGATCTTGGCTGCAAACGCGCCTTTTCTCGCATTCGCAAGTTCGATCGCCTTTTGTTCTGAGATCAGCTTCATTGTCTCGCAAAGCCTTCGCCCGGCATAACGCCGAGTAATTCACATCCTGTTTTCATAATGTTAAGCTAATGATTTTCGCGTGCCGCCCGCACACGGGTTCCGGAGGCCGAAACAACGAAACATCATGATTTCCCCAAAGATCATTGCAGCCATCTTGCTTTTATCCCTCTTCGCAGCCGAGGTTCAGGCCATCTTCAATGACGAGGTCAAGCTCAAGAACGGCGACCGCCTCTCCGGCAAGATCGTCGCTCGCGAGGGCGAGACCATCACGCTTGAGACCGATTATGCGGGCAAGGTCACCATCGATGCAAAGTTCGTCGATTCGGTCACGGAGGCCGAGGCAAAGGCTGCCGAAACGGAAAAGGCATCGAAAGCAGTTTCAACGCCCCTTCCAAAGACCGCCGTCGCGGAAAAGCCCGTTGAGCGTAAAGAGCCGCCGCGGCTTTTCGGCGGCGAGATGTTCGGGCTCTTTACAGGCTGGGAGGGTAATGCCGCCGTCGGATTTAATTTCACGACCGGCAATTCACGGACAAGCCAGATGACAACCGGGCTCCGGGCAACGAAGACCGGGACCAAGGACAAGCTCACGGTTTACTCACGCAGCCTCTGGAACAGCAACCGCAATGCGACGGTCAGCACTACGCAAAACGCCGTTTGGGGCGGCGCCCGCTACGACCGCCGCTTGAGCGAAAAAACTTTTGGTTTTATCTCTTACGATTTCGAACGCGACCGGCCGCGAAAGCTCTATTTCCGGTCGGTGCCGGGCGGCGGGCTCGGCCATCATCTGATCAAGAACGACCGGACCGAGCTTGATGTCCTCGTCGGCGGCGGCTGGAACCGAACCTGGCAGGTCGGCCCGAACACCGACACGCCCGAAGCACTTGCCGGCAACACGCTCAAGCACCGCTTCAACGGCCGGCTCCGGCTTCAGCAGGCATTCTCGTTCTACCAGAACGTGACCGACCGCAACGAGTTCCGCTTCATTTTTGATTCAAGTATGACGGTCGATATAACGAAAAAGATCGGCTGGCAGTTTACCGTCGGCAACCGATTTAACAACAACCCGACCGGCACGACGAAGCGCAACGACTTTTTCTTCACGACCGGCATGCGATGGAACTTTGGCAAGAAGAACTAACGCCCCGAGCGAATCCGCCGGCAGGCAAGCGTGCGAACTTCGGTCTGGTTGTTGTATCTTTTTAGAAAGAGGAGTTCGGATCTATATGCTTAAAGAAGGCGATAAAGCGCCCGCATTCAAGGGCAAGAATCAGGACGGAAAGGCCGTCAAGCTAAGTGATTTTAAGGGCAAAAAGCTCGCACTCTATTTTTACCCGAAGGACGACACGCCCGGCTGCACCAAGCAGGCTTGTTCGCTTCGTGACGGGTTTGCCGAGCTGAAAAAGGCCGGCATCGAGGTGGTCGGCGTTTCGATCGACGACGAAAAGTCACACCAGAAGTTCATCTCGAAATACGAACTGCCGTTCGACCTGATCGCCGATACCGACAAATCGATCGTCGAAGCATTCGGCGTTTGGGGCGAGAAAAGCATGTACGGAAAAAAGTACATGGGAACACACCGCAAGACATTTTTGATAGATGAGAAAGGCAAGATCGTCAAGAAATTTGATAAGGTAAAGGTTAGCGAACACGCCGATGAGGTACTCGCCGCCTTTGGGAATTAACTGCTTATGAAAATAAAAAGACTCGGACTTTTGACCGCACTCGCCGCGTCCGGCCTGTTTGCGGCGGCCTGTGCCGAAACGGGCACGAACACCGCCCGCAACGCGTCACCCGCGACAAACGCATCGCCGGCCGTAAATGCAGCTCCGGCCGCTCCCGCCGCACCGCCCGCGGCCCGCAACATTCCGTTCCCTGACGTTGAGCGTATTCCGCTCGCCGAAGCCAAGAAGGCCTTCGACGACGGTTCGGCCGTTTTCGTTGATACTCACTCGGCTGCAAGCTTTGAGGTGCAGCATGTGAAGGGTGCGATCAACATTCCGCCGGACCAGATCGCCAAGGCCGATTCGCTACCGAAAGGCAAGAAGATAATTGCCTACTGTTCCTGACCGGCCGAAAACTCAAGTGCCGGTCTGGTACACGAACTGAAGAAAAAAGGATTCACGAACGTTTATGCACTACTCGGCGGAACGGCCGCCTGGCGAGAGGCCGGTTACCCGATGGAAGGCAAAGGATCGAAATGATCCTTCGCAAAAATGAAGAAGCCGGCTGCGGAATTCAATTTCCCGGCCGGCTTTTTCGTATGAATTTGGAGAAGGGTTACTCTGCCTCGTCCTCTTCCGGTTCATCAAAGTCGATCTTGTCGTAAACTTCCGCGAGCGATATCGGACAATCGATCGATTCGAACATTATCGACGACTCGATGCCGACCGCTTCAGAGAGCACCCAGAAACCGTCTCCCTGGCGGATGTACTTTTCGATCCGAGCTTCATTCTGCGAAACAAGCACATACTCCTGAAGGCTTTCAATGCTGCGATAGTGCTGAAACTTCTTGCCGCGGTCGTAGCTCTCGGTCGAATCCGAAAGTATCTCGATCAGCAGAACAGGGTTGAGCAAAGTGTCCAAAACCGCATCCTGAAAATCCGGCTTTCCGCAGACGACCGAAACATCGGGGTAAGCGTAAAGCCCGAACCTTGCCACCAGGACGCGCATCTCCGAAGGGTAGAACTCGCATTTTTTTCCCTTCAAATGCTGCCACAGCAAACCATGAAGATTAGCTGCGATCTTGTTGTGATTGCGCTTTGCTCCGGCCATCGCGTAGATGCGGCCGTTGTAAAACTCATGCTTGATCTCAGAATTTCGTTCAAACTCGAGATACTCTTCGGCGGTCAATTGCTTTTTCGGGACATCCGACATTTGTTTCTCTGCGGCAGCCGAGGCTGCAGTCTCTCAAAAGACTATACACGGATTTGGCTTCGAACAGCCGAAGATTATCCTTTCCGCTCTCAGGCGTCAGGGAAAATGAGCCGTCGTAAGTCCTCATGATTTGACACAATTTATAAATAGAATTATTCTAAACCTAACTTTCCAACAGCATTACGATGAAGGAATTAGACCGTTCAGGATATACAAAGCAAAGGCAGGCGGTGCTTGAGGTCATACGTGAATCGCACGAGCACCTGACAGCGAACGAGGTATTTGAGGATGCCCGGAAACGGCTTCCCGGGATCTCATTCGCGACCGTTTATAATTCGCTCCGCTATCTCAAGGGCGAAGGGCTCATCGGCGAGGTGCGCTTTGGGTCCGATACGACCCGTTACGACCGCAACCTTGACCCGCACCACCACGCGATCTGCACCGAGTGCGGGCGGCTTGCCGACCTGGAACTGGCCATCCCGCCCGAGGTCATAAAGCAAGCCGCAAGGAGATCGAAATTCAAGCCGGGAGAGATCGAATTTACGCTCCGCGGGCTTTGCCCCGAGTGCAGCGGCTAAAAGATCCGGGGCCTGCCCGGCGCTCTTTGCCGGCAGATCCCCAACTACCTGTAATTTTCAAAAATCAAAACAAAGGAACAAAAAAAGATGGGAAACTACGAAATCAATAACCAAGGCGAGGCGCTGGAGATCAACGACTCAAGCCGCTGCCCTTTTACGGGCGGTTCGATCGGCTTTACGACCAGCACCAAGCGCTCGAACCGAGACTGGTGGCCGAATGCTCTTGACCTGAAGATCCTCAGGCAGAACTCCGAACTTGCGGACCCTATGGGCAAGGAATTCAATTACGCCGAAGAGTTCAAGTCGCTTGACCTAAACGCCGTAATGGAAGACCTCAAGGCACTGATGACGGATTCGCAGGACTGGTGGCCGGCCGATTACGGACATTACGGCCCGTTCATGATCCGCATGGCATGGCACGCGGCCGGTACCTATCGCGTCGCCGATGGACGCGGTGGTGCAGGCAACGGTGAGCAGCGCTTTGCTCCGACCAATAGCTGGCCGGACAACGGCAACCTCGATAAGGCACGCCGCCTGCTCTGGCCGGTCAAGCAGAAATACGGCCGCAAGCTTTCTTGGGCCGACCTCTTTATTCTTGCCGGAAACGCAGCCCTCGAATCGATGGGCTTCAAGACCTTCGGCTTCGGCGGCGGCCGTGCCGACGTTTGGCAGGCACAGGAAGACACCTACTGGGGCTCGGAAGGCGAGTGGCTTGCCGATAAACGCTACACCGGCGACCGCGAACTTGAGAACCCGCTCGCGGCCGTCCAGATGGGCTTGATCTACGTCAACCCCGAAGGCCCGAACGGCAATCCCGACCCGCTCGCCTCGGCCCGCGACATCCGCGAGACCTTTGGCCGGATGGCGATGAACGATTACGAAACAGTTGCCCTCACCGCCGGTGGCCACACCTTCGGTAAGGCACACGGAGCCGGCGATGCCGCAAACGTCGGTGTCGAGCCCGAGGGTGCGCCGATCGAGGCACAAGGCTTCGGCTGGCTGAGCACCTACGCCTCCGGAAAGGGTGCCGATACGATCACGAGCGGCATCGAGGGTGCATGGACTCCAACGCCGATCCAGTGGGACAACAGCTACTTTGAGACTCTCTTCGGCAACGAATGGGAGCTGACCAAGAGCCCGGCGGGTGCAAATCAGTGGCGTCCGGTCAATGCCGAGCCGAACGTTCCCGATGCGGCCGACCCGAACAAGAAGCATCTGCCGATGATGACCACCGCCGACATGGCGATGCGTATGGATCCGGCTTATGAAAAGATCTCGCGGCACTTCCTCGAGAATCCGGAAGAGTTTGCAGATGCTTTCGCACGTGCGTGGTTTAAGCTGACGCACCGCGACATGGGGCCGAAGGAACGCTATCTTGGCTCGATGGTTCCGGCCGAGGACCTTATCTGGCAGGATCCGATCCCGGCCGATACCCGTTCGAACATCGACGATGCTGACGTAGCGGCTCTCAAGGGCAAGATCCTCGAAGCCGGAATTTCGGTATCGGACCTCGTCCGTACGGCGTGGGCTTCGGCCTCGACGTTCCGCGGAACCGATAACCGCGGCGGTGCCAATGGTGCCCGAATCGGGCTGCAGCCGCAGAAGAACTGGGAGGTCAATAAGCCCGCTAACCTCTCCGGAATTATCGCGAAGCTCGAAGCTATCCAGAGCGAGTTCAACGCCGGCGGAAAGCACGTCTCGCTTGCGGACCTGATCGTCCTCGGCGGATGTGCTGCGGTTGAGAAGGCAGCGAAAGATGCCGGCTACGACGTTTCCGTGCCCTTCACTCCGGGCCGCGGCGATGCAACGCAGGAGATGACCGAGGTCGATTCGTTCCAGTTCCTCGAGCCGCAGGCCGATGGCTTCCGCAATTACCGCAAAGGCCATCACAAAACGCCTGCTGAAGAGATGCTGGTCGATAAGGCCGCTCTGCTCGGGTTGACCGCTCCGGAAATGACGGTGCTCGTCGGCGGTATGCGTGTTCTTGACGCAAACTGGGACGGCTCAAAGCACGGTGTCTTTACCGACCGCCCCGGAACGCTTACCAACGATTTCTTCACCAACCTGCTCGATATGAGCACCAAGTGGGAATCGGCCAACGGCGACGGCCAGGTCTTCAACGGTGTCGATCGCACGACCGGCGAGACGAAGTTCACGGGAACTCGCGTTGATCTGATCTTCGGCTCGAACTCAGAGCTTCGTTCGTATGCTGAGGTCTATGCCTGCGAAGATGGTAAAGAGAAGTTCGTCCGCGACTTCATCGCCGCCTGGAACAAGGTGATGAACGCCGACCGCTTCGACCTTGCATAAGCGACCGGCAAACCTAAAACGCGAGAGGCGGCCTTTTGACGGGCCGCCTCTTTCTTTTCGCTGATTTACTTTAATTCCGGTTCTTAGGATCTATTCAAAACTCAAAGTGTCAGTTTTCACCACTTTCCAGCGTGGAAATTTCGCTTCGGCAAACTGCGATCGCTCGCCGGCATTTTTCGTTTCCGGTTCTTGCGATCCGCATTCGGGCTTTGCAGGCGGGACATTGTAGCTGATCACTACCGTTTCGAACTCGGCATCCGGGCCCGAACGTACAGGGTCAGAACGGTCTGCCCGCGAGAGGTGCCGCTTCCATCCGCGGAAGTGACGCCTCTCGGCAATTCGCGAACCCGTGGGCTCGTCGGAGCTGAAGCTTTCCGGCACCGGAGCAATCTCAGCCTCGCCGCTGTCGTCAAACTCGATGACCGGGCGAACGGGTTCTGACGGCGGCCGAAGCTGCGCCACCTGTTTTTCGGCAGGCTCCTGCGTTTGCAGATACATCATCAAAGCGAACTGCAGAACCCCAATTGTGACGATACCCAAAATCAGCTTGTACATCTTATTACCCCGCGCCGTATTAAAATATGTTCAACACTGTTAGTATAGCAGGCCGGTGAAAAGGTTGCACAACAATTGTGAGAAAAAACTAGCCTAAACCCGCAGCGAACCACGCCATCCGCGGGCACCGTAATAGCTTTCAGCGCCATTGTGATAGATGAAAACATGGCCGTAGCGCCAGTCGCCAAAGATCGCACCGCCGCGTTCGCGGATGTCGGCGGGCGTTTCGATCCAACTCGACGTCTTGGTATCGACCGGCCCAAAGCTTTGCAGATGCCGATACTCTTCTTCCGTTAGGATGCGCACGCCCATCTCGGCCGCCATGCCGACAGCACTGTGCTTTGGCTTGTGCTCTTTACGCGAATCGAGCGCCGCCTGGTCATAGCAAACGCTCCGCCGCCCTTTCGGGCTCTCCGCCGAGCAATCAAAGTAGATGAACTCACCGGTCTTTTTATCGCGGCCGACCACGTCCGGCTCGCCGCCCGTCGCTTCCATCTGAAATAGCGACGCAAGCTTTGCCGGCGAGGCCCGAAGCCGCTCCTCGGCCTCCGACCACTTGACGCCCTTGTGCCGGCCCGGATTCGATGCAAAGCGTTCGCTCAGCGTACCGATGAGTTCATTGATCTGTGCTTTGGTGAGTTTCATGGTAAGAAAGTTGGCGTTTGGCTTTGGTCGATTTTTCGGCTTTTGCCGAGGTCTTGACGTCAAATAAGTTTCGTCTGCCCAGGGCAAAGAGCATAGAGACAATGACCGCACGATCAAGAACCAAGAGTATATGCCTCGCGACGCTTTTTGCAATGCTGCTTTTGAGCGTTGAATTCAGCGGCCAGCAGGTCAGGCGGATCACATATAACAACATCAACGTCGATGTCGTTATCGATAAGCCCGCAAACCCGATCGTCGATGTCATCGTCGCGTTCCACGGGACGGTGATGTCTGACACGCAAATACTCGCCGCGGCCCAGAACACTCTCGTCCGCGTAAAAGAGATCACCGATCGCGACGATATGATGATCGTCAGCGTCGCCTATCCGCAGGAAGGCCGCTTGATGGGCGAGGGCATCCGCGAGGCCGAGGCCGCATTGCTTTGGGTCAAGGAAAAGAGCCGCAAGGTTCTCAAAAAGAAGGTTCGGCGGATCTACCTCGTCGGCCACTCGCAGGGCGGCTATGTCGTCACCCGCCTCAACACGATGCACGCGACCGACGGCGTCATCGCTAATGCTCCGGGCCCGCTTAACCTTGTACTTCGCTGCGGCCTCGAGGAAGCCGGGCAGATCGGGCAAAGCGCCGTCTGCCTGCTGATGCGGCAAACCTACGGCACAACCACGCAGAATCCCGATGCCTACATGGCTCGGTCGCTCCTGAACTTTACCGCCGGCCATCGGTCGCCGATCCTTTTCGTCCAGGGGCTTCAGGATGCCCAGATCCAGTTGGCCTCATGGCCGGCCTTCAAACAACAGATCACCGACTGCACGACCTGCCAGTCCCGCCAATTCGTCGAGATAGCCAACGGCGGCCACACCGCACTCTTCGACAGCCCCGAAGCCCAAGCCGCCTATAACGCATTCATTGGGAATTAGGCTGAAGGGTAATCCTTTCTAAATTACTATGGCCGGAAGTCGAAAGAGACCCAGCCTGAAACTTTGGTCGGTTCGCCCGAAAGAATGGTCGGCGCAAACTTCAGTCTCATCGCGGCCGACGACGTCCGGCTCACCGCCCGTCGCTTCCATCTGAAACAATGACGCAAGCTTTGCGGGCTCGGCCCCAAGCCGCTCCTCCACCTCGCCCCACTTGATCCCCTCGTGGCGGTTCATATTCGCCTCAAACCGTTTCTTGAATTCGACCAGTAACTCTTGTTGATCTGCTTGCGTCAATTTTTTCTGCACACTCATGGTAGTTTTCATCCTAGATTCTATTCGAGGTATGCGTCGTTCTCTAAGTAGTAAATCACACGTTCGACCACTTCATCGGTGGTCGTATTCTCACCTCGGGCTTCTAGGTCTTCGAGTAACTCATTAAGTAAGAACATTTCAATGCAGTAACTAAATCCGGGGCAGTTTCGGCTAGCGAACTCATCCGGCTTCATTGCCTCCTCGTCATCACTCAACGCAAATAGGACGGCTTCTGAGGTTGGCAGAAATTGGCCATTGACCCGCTTGGCATATATGACCAGATCGTCGTTCAGCGACGAGCTATTAATAATCACATCCCTCAAATTCATTTTTGCTCGCGTGTTGCCGCCCACTTGGGCTTTTATCTATTTGCCCTTTGGAGCCTCTGATTATCGGAGGTTCATTTGTCTGCCAGTGAATTTCTCGCAACGTTGTGCACAACACGTATTCGGTAATGCCTTCTTTCCTATGCTCTTTAAAGTCGATCGGGTCATCGGTTAGGTCTCCTTCGGCGGATTGATCGAATTCTTTTCGATCGTGGATGGCGTCCTCAAATGCCTCGACCTTTGTGAACAATATCGAGAGCGTCGAATCGCTGTTTTCGGGATTAGAGAATTCCAGTACGAATTCATTCTTTAGCGGAAAGTACTCGAGTCGATTGACCAAGAAAACATCGTATGAAAAGAGCTTTTCCAGCCAGCTCGTAGTTGACAAGGACAATGGATCCATATTTCAGTTGCATTGCGATCGCAATGGGGACGAGAATCGCATGAGCTTTATCACCTTTCTAAGGCCGGAAATCGAACGAGACCCAGCCGGAGACTTTGGTGGGGATGTCGGATAGGAGGGTTGGCTGGAATCTTAGTTTCTTGGCGGCTTCGATAGCGGCCTTGTGGAGTTCGGCGGGCCCGCGGATAATTTCCGCGGAGATAACGGCACCTTCGACGTCAGTGACTATCCTGACGTCGACCCTACCCGCCTTGCTTTTCGGAACGCCGGCAGGATAAGCGGGATCAGCGAAGTTCAACGCGCGGCTGTTCATCCAGCCCGCAGAGACAATGCGTTCCTTGGGCGGCGGGTTCGGGTCGCACATTGCGATGCTGCCCTCGATATTCTCGTAAACGCAGCGGCTAAAATCGGTTTGCCCGGAGACGTACGCCCATAGCCCATCGCGGTCCTTTGCCAAGATCGCCTCAGCCTTGTCGCGATACATCATGGCATCCGTCTGTTTCCCTTCTAGCTTGGCCGAGATGGCAAGATGGCGGTTGATCGAAACCGCACGCCCGCGGCTACGATTGTCCGTTCGCCCCTCTAACAACTTTAGATTTCTGGTCCTTATCTGAAATGCAAGCTCCGGCATCGCCGGGTTCCCGTGAAGGTACGAAGTGCTCGTCAAAAAAGCGGCGATCCAGAAGTGTTTATCAGCGTCATCGCCTAGATACTTCCAGAGCTCGCTTTCAAAATCCTTCCCGAGACGGTTCCGCTCATCTTGGAAAACCTTCGATAGCTTGCTCTTATCGCCGGCGAATCCGCCCTTTTCCTCACGGACGGCCCTCTCGAAACTTGCGAACGGAACTTCTTGAGCAGCACAGACGCCCGAAAATATGAGCATGCAAACAAGTAGGATGAATAAAGTTCTGATCATCACCTCAATGTACCTTAAGTTTTTCTTGAAGAAACTTGACCGCCCGTTCCCGCGTCACCGTTGGGAAATCAACAAGAAACTCCTCGAGCGAATGGCCCGCAGCGAGGTAGTCGAGAAGGCTTTGTGCCGGGACTCGCGTTCCTGTAAAGACCGCAGCCCCACTCATCACGTCGGGCGAAACCGATACAACACTAGTTTCAATTGTTGTAATCATCCTCTCATTATAACGTATAAACTCATCCGGAGTTTGGAAACATTCGTCCCGACGGGTGGATTTGTTAAACTTGAGGAAACGGTTTCTGCGGCTTTGGCGAATCTGTCCGTACGGGCGAGTGCGAAATTCATAGCGAGCAAGCGGCAGCGGCCGGCATCAAGGAGGAGACGAATCGATGAAGAGAGTGCATTTTGTGACCGCCATGGCGGCTTCGGTGATCTTTGCGGCGACGGCGTGTGCGCAGAAGCCTGATACGAGAACGGGTGAGTCAGGAAGAGGCTGCGAGCCGCTTGAGACGCGAACCGCGAATTCGCCCGAGCAGAAGCCTGCATTTGCGGGCCAGACGCGTGCCTGCGGCGTGAAGACCGCGGCGGCCATCGAGGTGACCGTTCTCGCTAAAGGGCTCGACCGGCCTTGGGCTGTTGAGCCGCTCCCGGACGGCAGCTTTTTGGTTACGGAAAAGCCCGGCCGGATGCGGATCGTCTCGGCCGCTGGCAAGGTTGGCGAGCCGATCGAGGGCCTGACGCCGGTTGCGCAGGGCGGAGTTACGGCCGAGAGCGGCCAGGGCGGCTTACCGCCGATCACCGCTCGCGGACAGGGCGGTTTGCTCGATGTCGCGCTCAGCCCGGCCTTTGCAAAGGACCGCACGATCTTCTGGAGCTTTTCCGAACAACGCGAGGGCGGCAGCGGCACTTCGGTCGCACGCGGCGTCCTGAGTGCCGACGGCAGAAAGCTTTCGGACGTCCGCGTCATCTTCCGGGCGATGCCGACCTATAACAACGGCCTGCACTTCGGTTCGCGGCTCGCTTTTGCGCCCGACGGCAAACTCTTCATCACGCTCGGCGATCGCTTTGACCTCAGGACCATGCGGCCGCTGGCGCAGTCGCTTGAAGCCCATAACGGCAAGGTCGTCCGCATCAATCCAGACGGCACGATACCGACGGATAATCCATTTGCAGGTAAAGAAGGGGCGTTAGGCGACATCTGGTCCATCGGCCATCGCAATCTCCAGTCGGCGGTCTTTGATGACCGGGGAAGGCTCTGGACGGTCGAGCACGGCGCCCGAGGCGGCGACGAACTGAACATGCCGGAAAAGGGCAAGAACTACGGTTGGCCGGTCGCGACCTACGGCGAAGAATATTCGGGCCAACCCATCTCGGACATCACCGCTAAGGAAGGCACCGAGCAGCCGGTCTATTATTGGGACCCGGTGATCGCACCTTCGGGGATGGAGTTTTACACCGGAGCGGCTTTTCCCGAATGGAAGGGTAATCTTTTCGTCGGCGGGCTCGCCTCGCAGCGGCTCGTGCGGCTGGTGATGAAGGATGGCCGCGTCGCCGGCGAGGAACATCTGCTGACCGACCGCGGAAGCCGCATCCGCGACGTCCGCCAAGGCCCGGACGGCTTTCTCTATGTTGTCACGGACGAATCGAACGGCGAGTTGCTGCGCATCGCTCCGAAGAAATAGCGGAAAGACATTTCGTTCAGTTCCTGCTGCGGCTCGCTTAGGCGAGCCGTCGGCTTTCGGGCCTTAGGTACCAGGAGACGACGGTTAGGACAAGCAGCACGGCTGTCGGGAGTAAAGTGACAAAGCCATCGCCGATCGCGATGTGCGAGAAAAGCGCGCCCGACGCAACAAAGAAGAAACCCGCATACGCCCACTCTTTCAAGAGCGGCATTCTCGGTGCGATCAAAACGATCACGCCAAGAATTTTCCAAACGCCGAGCAGCACCAGCAAATACCGCGGATACCCAAGCCGGCCGAAGTTATGCAAGACCTCCGGCATCTTGATGAGCTGCAACACAGCACTCGCCAGCATCCCGACGCAAAGCCAAAGCGTCGCGACCCAATAAGCAACTACTCGCCGATCGACCATATGCCATTATCGACCAAAACTCACCACAGAGTCACGGAGAATCGCTCGTTATGCTTTAGATAAGCTCGATTCAAATCAGCCTCACCGAAACAACCGACCTCAAAAGACTCTGTGCTCCCTGTGGTGAATTCCCTATTCTTCATCCGCTTCGATCTGGGGTGTGCCGGTCCTCACTTCGCCGTTGCGTTCGTAGGTGGCGATGATGATGCCGTTCGGCGTGACCTGGCCTTCGGTTAACTTGAAGGCCGCGGGGATTGTTCCGTCTTGGAAAAGACGTTTGCCCTGTCCCAATGTGATCGGGAATATCATCAGCTCCAGCCGATCGACGAGGTCGTTTTTGAAAAGCGTTTGCAGCATATCGGCACTGCCAAAAACGTGGAGATCGGGCCCGTCGGTTTCTTTCAACTCGCGGACCTTTTCAGCGAGGTCGCCGCCAAGGAAAACGCTCGGCTGCCAGTCGCTCGACGTGCGGGTGTTTGAGGCAACGTACTTCGTCGCGGTCATCACATTCGGCCAAAAGTGCGAATGCTCCGGCCAATACGGCTCCCAAATGTCGAACGTTTTTCGCCCCAAAAGCAGATCGACCTGCTTCGCCAGCCGCTCCTGAATCACCGCGCCCGATTCTTCATCCGCATACCCAAAGAACCACCCGCCGTACTTGAACCCATCGCCGTCATTCTCCTCGTTCTGAATAACGCCGTCGAGCGTTATGAATTCACACGCAGTTACTTGCCTCATGGTCGATTCTCCTTCATTGCTTTGCAGTCTTCGCGTCCAGAAAATCGACCACCATCGGGACGATCATCGACATTCGGCTCATCAGAGTGACGTGTGTGGTGTCCGGAATGATCGCCAATCGCGACTGAGGACGCGGCATCATATCGCCGTGGATGTTTCCGCCGCCTTTGAGGGCGTACATCTCCGCAATGTGCTCGAATCGCACGCCGTCTGCATCCCCATGGATAAAGAACATCGGCGCCTTGGTCGCCTTGATCTTGTCCGCGCCAAAGTCATACGGTCTTGCAGCCGACGAGATTACGTGCCTGACGAACTCCGGGAATTCGTTCGGTGTCGGGCTCAGCCTTTTGTACTCGGCTTCCACCGGTGAGCCCTTGAAGACCTCCGCCGTGATGCTCGGGAGTGCGTCGCGTCCCTCCTTGACCCAACCGTCATAACGGGAGACGGCCGAGATAACGACGACCTTTCGCACTTTTTCCGGATGCCGGATCGCAGTTTGCATCGCGACACCGCCGCCCATGCTATAGCCGATCACATCCGCACTTGGGATCTTCAGATGATCGAGCAGTGCTGCCACATCGTCCGCGAGGTTTTCAAAGCTCATGTCGCGTTTGATGTCGGCTGTCCGCCCGTGGCCCTGCATTTCGACCGCGATCACCTTCCGCGTTTTCGCAAGTTCCTTGACCCAATCCGCCCAACCGGTGATGGTCATGAACGCTCCGTGAAGCATCACGACCGGCTCGCCCTCGCCGTGAATCTCGTAATACATCTTGAGCCCATTAACCGGCGCGTAACCCGTCGTCGGTTTTGGCTGACCGGATACGGCACCGACGAGAAGGACGGTCATTGCTATTGTGATCATTGAATGCTTTACGTTCATATTCTTCTCCAAATCACGATCCGCACTTAGGAATTTCGATCCTGCGTCAACGTTGCGAGCAGTTCCGTCAGGTGGCCCAGCGTCGCCGTGAATCCTTCCTTGAAGCCCATCGCGATCATCATTTCCAGGCGTTCGAGTGATTCGTTGTAGATCTCGACCGTTACCGTAGTTCTTCCGTTCTCTTCGCTGAAATCAAGGTCCCAATCTGAGCCTGGAAGCTCGGGGTTTTCGTTCTCGTCCGAAAAGGCATTGAAGAACTTGAAATTGGTCTTCGGAGTGATCGACGTGTACTTCTGCACCGACCAACGCTCCAAGCCCTCCGGGCTGACCATCGCGTAAAATCGGCGGCCGCCCTCGCGGAAATCCATCACCTTCGTCCGCGATGTCCAGGGTTTCGGCGCCCACCATTGGTCGAGCAGTTCCGGCTTTGTATAAGCGTCCCAGACGAGGTCGCGTTCTGCATCAAACTCGGCGGTGATCAGAACGGTCTTTGTCTCTTTATTGACAGTAAATTCCATATTGGCCCCTAGGTCATTCGATCCAGTGCGGAAGCCCGAGCGTAAGCAAGGGCGTATCAGTCAAGTTGGGTGTTAAGCCCTTACTAACGTGCAGGCTTCTGCATTTCCGCGGGCTTCCGCATTTTCATTACCTCAAGCACTTCGTCCAACTGCTCGTACCGCGTTTCCCATATCCTTCGGTATTGCTCAAGCCACTCGTCGATCTCCCGCATCTTGTCGACCTCAAGCTGATAGTAGATCTCTCGCCCGCGTTGCTCCTGCGATATGACCTCGCATTCGGCGAGTATCCGCAGATGCTTCGAAACCGCTTGCCGCGACGTGTCAAAATGCTCGGCGATCGCGTTCGGCGTCATAGCCTGCATCGCGATAAGAGCAATGATCGCCCTTCGCGTAGGATCAGCAATTGCCTGAAAAACGTCCCTCTTCATATCGACAGGGCGCAAGTATGCAACCAATCGGTTGCATATGTCAAGCGCAACCGGACGGTTTCGTGAATTAGTTGTTGGGTTTCACGGTTGGAGTAAAAACGTCTACTTAATTCCGACGTATTCGAGTGCGTCCTTTTCTTCAGCGAAGGTGCGGAATTCGGTTACTTTGCCGTTTCGAAATGTGAAAACGTCGCCGGTGCGGCCGTCGAGCCCGTCGGTTTGGTCTTTTAGCCGGACGCGGAAGGACACGGTATCAAAAAAACATCGCACTTTGGGAGGAACTTTTTTACTTTCGCGAGAGGCTTAAACCGCTTCAGGAACGAGTTACTGTGGTTCGGATCGAACCGGTATTGCTTCGCGAGCTATTTTAACCGCTTCGTAAGGCACTCAAACGGCTTCGTGAGAAAGTTGTAGGCCTTCGCGAGGGACTTGCACCGCGTCGTAATCCCCGAACTCTAAAAGTTCGCATCGTAAAGTTTGTCAAGCACCTCCTCCAACTCATCCATTCGCGATTTAGCGGTTTTCAAATCCTCTGAGCGTCCAAGGTTTTCGTAAATTTTAGTCAGAACGAACCACGGCTGCCGTCGCCAAGGAGCCAGTTCTGAAGCTCGAAGAAGCTCGGGGATCGCCTCACTGAACTTACCTTCCCTCCAATAGATTGTTCCACGGTCGTATGGCGGCTCCCAAAACTCGGGACTCATTCGTTCGGCTTCTTCCAGCAGAACAAGAGACTCATTGAGTTTTCCCATCCACTCATAAAGCCGGGCCAAGTAGCAAAGATCTGGGGGCGTTCGACGTGTTTCGTCATTACAAATCGTTTCAAAAAACTCCAACGATGATCGTTCAACAACCCGAACTCCGTCTTGAACATTTCCAATCACAAAAACGTCGACTAGATTCTGTGCACGTATTCGCTTCAAGCCAGTGCTGTTGGGGAAGGTCTCAATGTGCTTATCACAAAAATCCAGGCAAGACCTGCTTCTTTCGGCTGCATCTAAACATTCTGCAAACTTCACCACGGCAAGTTCTCTGACTGATTCGTGTGGGGTTGTGTTATTTAGCATATCGACCAGCTCGTCTGCCGCATCCGCATAGCGACGGAGGTCGAAAAGTGTCTTTGCTAGGCTCAAACGTGCAGTCGAGAATCGGGGATTCTGATTTTTGGCCTCCAACAACAAATCTAGAGCAGTCTTAAGATGTTCAACGGCTAACGGAAGGTCTCGGTCATTCAGATCGTCCGCAATCGAGCGGTGGATCACCGCCAATTCTTCTAGGCTATGCACGTCACGGGAAAGTTCCAAGCGTTGTGTCGCAAAGTGCAATGCGTCGTCGAATCTCTGTTGATGAATCAGAGCAATAGTCAAATTTCCCAATAAATCTTTATCATTGGGGTACAACGCTATTCCTGAGCGAGCTGTTCGTTCAGCCAATTCAGGCCTATGTTCGTGCAGGTATGCAAGAGAAAGGTTTACAAAATACGTGTCCGGCTTATCTGGGGCTCTCGCGATTGACGAGAAGACAGAAATAGCTTTCGTCGATTCGCCCAATTGGATAAGGGTGTTTCCATAATTCACTACCAACGTCTGATGGAACGGTAGATCAGGAAACTTCTCAATAATTTCAGGAAGAAAGAATCGAGAATAAATATCCGAGGCTTTCTGCCACTCTCCGAGGTCCGACAATATTTCCGCCTCTTTTAAAAACGGCATAACGTCCTGTTCCTCAAGAATAGTTATGCCCTTGTCACCGGTAGAGTGTTTCAGCTCACCTTTCCGAAGCTTGTTAGAAAACTCATCTTCTCCAATTTTCGGAATCGAGTATCGAAGTCTGGGAACAAACGGCTCAAGATGAATGTTGCATTTGTTTGCGAGAATTACCAATGCTTCCGCTAACGAATTCCAATCAGCAAAACGTTCGTTCTTGTCTTTGGCCAGACAACGATAAATTACTTTGTCGGCTTTGAATCGACTGTTTGCAATCAGCGGTGGAGGCTCTTCGAAAAGGTGCTTATAGGCGATTTCTTCGGCACTTCCTCCAGCAAATGGAGAACGGCCAGTTTCGAGGAAATACAGAATGCAACCAAAACTGTAGATGTCGGAACGATGGTCAATATCTTGTTCACCCAGAATCTGTTCAGGCGAGGCGTACGTTATAGTTCCCTTGAATTGTCCCGCTTCGGTCAGATTGATTCGCGGTCGGCTGGACTGGGGCGTTGTTCCCGAATCTGCGACAGCTATCGGTCTGGCAAGACCCCAGTCAGTTACGTATGCATGACGGTCGTTGTCGAGAAGTATGTTCTCCGGCTTTAAATCCCGGTGAATCATATCGTGTTTGATATGTACCCATGCCATCGTTCGAGCGATTCTGATTGCGTTGACATAGAAGCCGTGAGGTGTGATCAAGGCCGCACTTGAGCCCAGATCGCCGCCCTCCATCCAACGAGCGCATACGAAAGGTACTTCGTTGATCCTCGTCAAACAGAATGCTTCAGAAACTCCCTCACATGCCGAAACGGTAATCCAAGTCTTCATTTCTTCAAGAAACATCCGCCAAATATCGTTGTCTTCAAAGAATTGTCGCTGAACAGTTTTTAGAGCGTAAAAGTTACCCGAAACCACGTTCCGCACTTTGAAACAGATTCCCATTCCACCCTTATGAATCGCCTGGATTTCATAGCCATTGGAGTCACCGTCTATTCTATCGACGAGAAACGGAATCTCAATTACCTGACCAATTTCAAATTGCATAGGTACAAGCACCGTTTTTCGGTGTCTAATTCTTACTGAGTAGCGCTTACGACGCGGTTGTAGACGGTGTCACGTTCGACGGCCTCGAAGCCGGCGTTTTGGATCATCGTGATCATCTCGGCTTTGGTCATTTTCACTTCGCCTTCGGCGGCGTAGGCGTGGGTCAGTTCGCCGCCGTCGTTCTGGTGTCTGATGAGATCAATCAAACTTTTCTTTCAAGGGGCAGTATCCGAATTCTTGCTCGTGTTTTATCCACGACGATCAGTGCTCCCTGATCAAGTGAAGACTCGTTATCATGCAGGACTGAAATAAGCGTGCTGCCTAAACTTGATGGCAAAATGTCCTGTGTGCGAACCTGGATGACGCTGGGGCCGGACGCATGTGTCAATGCCAGGATCGTTCCAAAATCGAGGTCGTGCGTGAAAACAATGTAACCGTTCGAGCGTGCATACTCGATTATTTCGATATCTTTGGCTCGCGGGTCGCCAACTGTTGACCAATGTACTGCCTCGATGTTTGCTGCGGCAAGAGCAGCGGTCCAGTCGGGCGACAGGTTCATGTCGATGAGGATCTTCATGCGACCGCGAGCGGAAGTTCGATCTCCTCGACACGCCAGGCGGCGTACGCCAAAGCTTCGCGTAAGTCCTCTTCTTCGAGGTATGGATATGCCTTAAGAATCTCGCCGAAAGACTTTCCGGCGGCGATGAGACCGACGATCGTTCCAACCGTTACACGAAGCCCGCGAATACACGGTTTGCCTCCCATAACGTTTGCATCAAATGTTATTCTGTCCAAGCCCATTTAGTTGCCTCCTGATCAAAATTCAGACCGCGGCCTCTACCACACGATTATACACCGTATCCCGCTCCACAGCTTCAAACCCGGCGCGTTCGATCATTTCGATGATCTCTTGCTTGGTCATTTTATTTCGCCCTCGGCGGCGTAGGCGTGAGTTAGTTCGCCGCCGTCGTTGATGGTGCCGCTGAGGTGATTATGCCTTATGGGCCTCCATGTACGCCCGAAGCAGGGAATTGATCTTTGTTTGATAGCCGCGGCCTTGGCGTTTGTACCAATCCAATACGTCCTGGTCGATACGGATCGTCAATTGCTGTTTGGCCGAGACTGGTTTGAGGCCTCGGCGGACAATGCCGCGGGCAAACATTTCCGGCGACACATGCGGCACATCGGACGTATCGATGTCTTCATCCTTCGTTGCGTCCACACGATTCCAGTCAGTCTCTGATCTTTTTGTAGTAACTCGTTTCTTCATTTCTTGTAGCTTTCCTTACGGAGATTACCCGGATCGTGTCGTCGGTCTCCGTGTGGGCGACCGCGACAACTCGTCCCTCGATCGTTCCGAACGTCACGAACCGCTGTTCTCCGTAATCAAACCGATCATCGAGTATCGTGACCGTCTCGCCTTCAAATAGCTCCTCGATCCCGACGAAATCGATCCCGTGATTCCGGAGATTGGCTTTCCGCTTGTTCTCGTCCCAGGCAAACTCCATAAGGAGTGTAACTACATATTGTAACTACGTCAATATCAGGCCGCGATCTTTTCCACGCGGTTGTAGACGGTGTCACGTTCGACGGCTTCGAAGCCGGCGTTTTGGATCATGGTGATGATCTCGGCTTTGGTCATTTTCACTTCGCCTTCGGCGGCGTAGGCGTGGGTCAGTTCGCCGCCGTCGGTGATAGTGCCGTCGAGGTCGTTGGCGCCGAAGTGGAGCGCGGTTTGGGCGGTGGCTTTGCCGAGCATCACCCAATAGGCCTTGATGTGGTCGAAGTTATCGAGCATCAGCCGTGAGACGGCGATGGTCTTGAGATTGTCGATCGCGTCCGGGCCGGGGAGCGATGAAAGTGCGGTGCCCGGCGGGTAAAACGCGAGCGGGATAAAGCACTGGAAGCCACCGGTCTTGTCCTGCTGTTCGCGGAGCCGGACGAGGTGATCGATGCGGTCTTCGATCGATTCGATATGGCCGTAGAGCATCGTAGCGTTGGTCTTCAGGCCTGCGGCGTGGACCTTTCCCGCCAGCTCGAGCCAGCGGTCGCCGTCGCATTTGTGGTCACAGATGCGCGAGCGTGTTGGTTCGGCAAAGATCTCGGCACCGCCGCCCGGGCACGAATCCATCCCGGCGGCCTTGAGCTTTTCGATCACGTCTTCGTCCGACATCTTGTAAAACCGTGCGAAGAAATCGAGTTCGACCATCGTCAGGGCCTTGAGATGCAGCTTCGGAAACTCACGCTTGAGCGACGAGAAAAGATCGGTGTAATACTCAAAGGGCAGCTTGCTGTTGAGCCCGCCGACGATGTGCAGCTCGGTCGCACCTTCGGCCACCGCATTGCGGGCGATCTCGATGCCTTCCTCGATCGAGTGTGTATATGCATCTTCCTGCCGAGCCCGTCTATAAAATCCGCAAAATTTGCAGTCTGCCACGCAAATATTCGTGTGGTTAAAATGCCGGTTGACGTTGTAATAGGTCGTCAGGCCATGCTTCCGCCGCCGGACCGTGTCCGCCAGTTTCCCGAGCGCATTCAGGTCCGTGGTGTTGAAAAGGGCGAGGCCGTCCTCGAACGAAAGCCGCTCGCCGTCCTCGACCTTAAAGGCTATTTCTACGAGTTTTTCATCAAATGTGATCTTCATCGCTTTCATTAATTCTAACAGAATATTCGCCCGAAAATTGCCGGCGGTTTTGCCTTTCGGCCGCACGGCCCATAACCGGGAAATTATTTGTTTACAATCGGGCCCAATCGTGCGAGAGTTAGCTGTTCGAATAAACCAATTTAGTTCACGACCCGGAGGTTTCTATGAAGCGCTTTGCGAGGCTTTTCTCAATCGCCTTTTGTTTCGCCGTTCTCGTCTCCGCTGCAAGCGGCCAGACGTTCACGGCCTTTATCAACTCGGCCCAAGAGGTGCCGACGAATTCTTCGACCGGCAAGGGCTTTGCCCGGATCTTTCTTGATGAAGCCGCGGGTACTATCACCTACTCGGTCACATTTACCGGCCTATCCGCTAACCAGACCGCTTCACACATTCACGGAGCGGCGGGCGTGGGGACCAACGCCGGTGTGCTTATCGACCTCGGCGCGGTCGGCGGAACCTCCGGCACCATCACCGGCACACGGAGCATCACGCCAACGCAGATCGCCTCGCTCAAATCGAATCAGACCTATGTGAACATCCACTCGGCCAATTTTCCGGGCGGTGAGATCCGCGGGCAGGTCGCCCTCCGCAGAGTGCTTGACTTTGACGGCGACGGAGCGACCGACCTTAGCATCTTGCGGTTTCCCAATGTTGCCCCGCCCGGCGTGTCCCAGATCACCGTGTGGAATCGCAACAGCCAGGGATTCGCCTCAAACCAAACGGTTCAATGGGGCAATGCGAACACTGACTTCCCGTGTCCCGGCGATTACGATGGCGACGGTGAGGACGACTTTTGTATGTATCGGGCCGGAGCATCGGCAGGTCAGCAGAGCTTCTTTATCACCTTACGGAGTTCCGACCTGACGATCCAATGGGTGCCTTGGGGCGTGAATGGCGACCAAGCGATAAACCGCGACTACGACGGCGACGGCCGAACGGATTTCACAGTCTTCCGCCGCGGAGCTACGGCCACGGATCAAACCCAGTGGTACATTCTCCGCAGCTCAACCAACTCGCTGCAGGTTGTTCCGTTCGGCACGACCGGTAATGGCACCACGTCATTCGACACCCCGATCCCCGGCGATTATGACGGCGATGGGAAGTTCGATGTCGCGGTTTACCGGTTCGGGCAAGCACCGGCGAACTATTTCATCGTCCGTCGGAGTTCAGATAACGGCGTCACGTATCAACCTTTCGGGAACTTCAATACTGACTACATTGTCCCGGGCGATTACGATGGCGACGGGAAATTCGACTATGCCGTTGCCCGCACGGGCGCAAGCGGAACGTCGCCGCTGGTTTGGTGGATCCTGCAGAGCTCGAATTCGCAAACTCGAACGGTGCCATTCGGTATTTCCTCAGACGTACCTACCCAGGGTGATTACGATGGCGATGGAAAAACTGATGTCGCGATATGGCGGCGTGCGAACTCGGGAAGCGATTCCGCATATTTCATTTACGGCAGCTTCGCCGGGATCTCGGTCATCAACTGGGGCCTGAACGGCGACTTCTCCGTCAACGGTTTCGATGCACGATAAGGTCACATCGTAAACCTCGACCGTAAAATGCGGCGGCCTGGCGAACGGGCCGCCTTTTCTTTCAGGCAATACGCGACATACCCGCCGGATTTGACGCCATGCCGCCGCCCGCTTTAGAGTTTATCGATCACAACTCGTTCACTATCGCTAAACAATATGTTCAAAAAAATCGTCGTTCTCGCCGCTCTCGTTTCTCTCTTTTCATTTGCCGCTGCAGCTCAGGACGCAAAGCCGAAACTCATCGCGATCAAGGCCGGCAGCCTGATCGATACCGTTAACGGCCGCGTTCTTAAGGACCAGGTCATCATCATCGAAGGCGAGAGGATCAAGGCGGTCGGCCCCGGCCTTGCTATTCCGGAAGGTGCCGATGTGATCGACCTCTCAAACATGACCGTGCTGCCCGGGCTTTCGGATGCGCATGTTCACATCTCCGGTGATCCAACTCAAGGCATCCGCAGCCGCTCCACGTTGTCCGGTGTTCAGTTGGCGACCACCTCGCATGTCTTTGCCCGCCGGACACTTTTTGCCGGCTTCACCACGGTTCGCGACCTCGGCTCCATCGAGTTCGTCAGCCTCGCGCTCAAGCGTGCGATCGATGCCGGCAGCGTTGCGGGCCCGCGAATGCTTGTCGCTAATTACTACATCGGGGCGACCGGCAGTCCGGCGGATATCGGCGGCGGCTCGCCGCTTACCGGATCAAAACTCCCGCCCGAGATGACCGGCGTTGCCGACGGGCCCGATGCGATCCGCCAAAAGGTCCGCTGGAATATCCGTCTCGGTGCCGATGTGATCAAGTTCGGAGCAAGCTCGGGCGTGCTCAGCGATGAAAAGGTCGTCGGTGTTGCGAAATACACGCAAGAGGAGATGGACGCACTCGTTGATGAATCCACCCGGCTTGGCGTTAAGGTCGCGGCCCACTCGCATGGCACCGACGCGATAAAGATGGCCGTTAAGGCCGGCGTCGCTTCTATCGAGCACGGCAGCCTGATCGATGACGAAGGCATTCGGATGATGAAGCAGCGCGGCACGTATCTCTCGGCCGACATCTACGTCAGCGACTACATCCTGAGCGAGTATTCTAAACGCGGCGTTGAGGAGATCGTTCTGCAGAAAGAGCGGGTCGTCGGGCAGAAACAACGTGAGAATTTCAAAAAAGCGGTCGAGGCGGGCGTCAAGATCGCCTTCGGTACCGATGCCGGCGTTTACCCGCACGGCATGAACGGCAAGCAGTTTGCGTATATGGTCCAGTGGGGCATGACGCCGATGGCCGCGATCCAGGCAGCCACCGTCAACAACGCGGACCTCTTCGGCATGAGCGACCAGATCGGCTCGATCACCGCCGGAAAGTTCGCGGACATCATCGCCGTCGAGGGCGACCCGATCGCCAACATCAAACTCCTCGAAGATGTGAAATTTGTGATGAAAGGCGGGACCGTTTACAAAGGCGCCGCACGGCGGTAAAGCAACGGCACTTCGCGTCCGCGCCGTAACCTCACAGGCAGAAACCCGACCTGTTGGGAGGGTGCGTCCTAAAGGATGAAGGATGAAGGATGAAGGATGAATCTGAAATTCCTCGTTTTCTTCTTTTCTTATTCCGTGGTTTATCTTCCCTAACCGACCGAAAAATGATTTGATCAACCCCCAAAGTGTGTTGGAGGGCTCTTGTGAAGTAGCCCGCGCATCAGCAAGGGCGTACTTCGAATGATGAAGTATGAACGATGAACGATGAATCTGAAATTCCTCGTTTTCTTCTTTTCTTATTCCGTGGTTTTTCTTCCCTAACCGACCGAAAAGTGATTTGATCAACCCCCAAAGTGTGATGGAGAGCTATTGTGCACAAGCCCGCACGTAAGTAAGGGCGGTTCATCCAACGCATTTCCCACCCGCCCGTCAACCTCACAGGCAGAAACCCGACCTGTTGGGAGGGTGCCGTTTGGAATGATGAAGTATGAACGATGAATGATGATCGCCCGTGTCAGAGGCCCGACCGTGAGGGAGGGCTCATTCTAGTGGCGAGGGACGAGGGACTCGTAGCGAATTTGGAATCCACCACTCACCACTCACCATTCACCACTCACCACTCACCATTCACCACTCACCACTCACCATTCATCACTCACCATTCACCATTCACCACTCACCATTCACCATTCATCACTCACCACTCACCACTCACCACTCACCACTCATCATTCACCACTCATCATTCACCACTCATCATTCACCACTCACCACTCACCATTCCCCAATCCCAAATGCCCTTGACACCCCTGATACAATCGTCCCAACAAGCAAACCGATCCGCCCGTTCAGGCATCTTTGCTCATTAAGACCATGCAACCGCCCACTCCGACCAAGAATCACCGCCCCGCCACGGAGGCCTTGACGTTCGTCCAGGCGAATGGGGCGTTGCTTGCGGAGCAGGAAGTGATCGAGTATCAGCAGACGCCCTATGAGATCCTGCGGTTCGTGCATCAGGACGCGAGCGGCTCCGGCGTGCAGCAGACGCTGGCCGACGGTAGATAGTTATGAGGTTCAGAATGAGTATCGAATGGCTGCATCTGGCTAGGCTTGCTCTCGCTAAAGTTGGCTTGATCTACGCAATTTTTATCTGTGGATTTGCTTCTGCGTGTGCGGCCATTGAGCACATGATATTCGTCGAGAAGCAAATCCTCAGGCCAAACTTTGTCTTTAGCGAATCGGTAGAAGTGTTCGATCATTTTTATCTTCTCTTGTTATTTTTGGCGGTTACGATCTGCCTTGTCGGCTTTAAGTTAATCGTTGAGTACAGCCAAAAGCTGTTCCTCCAAGTGGTCTTGCTCGGTCTTCTGCTCGTTCCGCTCCACATTATAGTTGCGATTCCAAAACCCGGGTCCCTACCGGGCCAGACGCTTCGAAACAGCACAAATGCCTTATACATTGTCGGCTGGCTAGACTTCTTGTTCTTCTGCTTACTAACGGCCCTCTTGATTTTGCAGGTCGCTGCAATTTGGACAGCTCGAGGGGCAAGTCCGAAAATAAGTGAGATTTTGCAGAAGAATGGGTGTACTTAGAGTCCGGACCCGATTCAATAGAGACTTCAGAGGCAGATTATGAAATTTGGGATCTTGTACTTTGGGCTGACA
>JAHBSG010000028.1 GCA_019639235.1 Acidobacteriota bacterium
ACCTGGTCGCCGCTGATGACCGTACCGCTGGTCGATGACGTAAGATCGACAGCGATCGGGTCTGCCTCGACCGTTACGACCTCATCGATGTTGCCCGCTTCGAGCGTGACATCGACCGAACGCCGTTGGCCGACGTCAAGCTTGATATCGGTCTTAACGAGCTTCTTGAAATTCGGCGCCTCGACCGTCACGGCATAGGTGCTGATGGTCAGGTTCGGCACCGAGAACTCACCGCTGTTGTTGGTCGTAACCGTGCGGACAACGATA
Source organism: Acidobacteriota bacterium (assembly GCA_019639235.1). Lineage (GTDB taxonomy): Bacteria > Acidobacteriota > Blastocatellia > Pyrinomonadales > Pyrinomonadaceae > OLB17. The sequence continues at coordinate 268 of JAHBSG010000028.1, forward strand.
TTGTTCTTGCTCGGGTCCGTGATCGAAACGGTCGCCCCCGCAACGGCCGCTCCGGCTGCGTCGCGAACACTTCCGACGATCGAGCCCGTCACCTCCTGCGCCATTGCGACCGTGGCCGCGGCGAAGAGGAGCGAAAGCGCGAACAGTATGGAACTGAGTTTTTTGGCTTTCATCTTAGTCCTTCCTTTTGCTTCGAGAATTGGAAAATATGTATGGCTTGCCATAAGAATCATTTACGTTTTTGGAGTTTTATCCAAATTTTCGTTATTGCTATGGCTACACGAAATTCGACAAGTTCACGCAACTTGCTGAAAACAAATGCTTTGTTACGAAAATGTGAATCCGCCCAAAAATATGAGCTTGGATTTACCGTCAGTAAAGCAAATACGATGCCCGACGCCGCTTGAAATCCTCAAGGCTCGCTTTCCACGAGGCCTCGATCGCTTCGGGCTTCTCGCCGGCCTTTAGCCGGTCAAGCACATCCTGATTAACAAGCAGCCGGAGGTAACGGTCCGCCTGCCAATCGTTCGGGTAAAGCAAACGAATCGCGGCCGCGAGTTCGATACCCGTTCTTACGGAATTGAACCGCCCGCGGTCAGTGATAATAAAGTTCACGCCGCCGAGCTGCTCATCCTTAAAGACCGACGCATTCGGCTTGAACCGGACCGGCACGAACCTGACTCCCGGCAAGCCTCGCCCGTTAAGATAATTCGCAAGCCGCTGGCCGTCAAGCCAAGGTGCACCGACGTGCTCAAAAGGCGTGTCCGTGCCGCGGCCGACGCTGACGTTCGTCGTTTCCATCAGCCCGATGCCGGGATAAAGCGTCGCCTGCGTCAGCGAACGCATATTAGGCGAGGGGTTGACCCACGTCTGGCCGGTTTCGTCGAACCACATCGGCCGCCGCCAGCCTTCCATCTTGATGACGCGAAGGTCCGTACCGATCTTCCGCTCGGCATTCATCATCTGCCCGAGTTCGCCGATCGTCAGGCCATAGCGGACCGGGATCGTATGTGCGGCGATGAACGAGAGCTTGTCCTCCTCGGCAAGCGGCCCTTCGATATCGACGCCGTTTATCGGGTTCGGGCGGTCAAGAACGTAAACGGGGATCTTCGCCTTCGCGGCCTCTTCCATCACGTTTTTGAGCGTCGCCGTGTATGTATAAAACCTCGCCCCGATATCCTGTATGTCGTAAACGATCGCATCCAGCCCCGCAAGCTGCTCCGGCTTTGGCCGCCGCATTCCATCCTTATAAAGCGAATAGACGACGAGGCCCGTCTTCTCATCCTTGGTATCGTCGATCTTTTCGGTATCAAGCTCGCCGCGAATGCCGTGCTCCGGTGCAAAGATGGAAACAAGCTCGACGTTCTTCGCCTCGTGCAGAATATCGATCGTCGATTTCCCTGCGAGGTTGCGGCCGGTATGGTTGGTCACGAGGCCGACCTTCTTGCCTTCGAGTTCCTTGAAGCCGTTTTTCTCGAGAATGTCGATGCCGTTCAAGACTGGAGCGCGGACACTCTTGTCCGCAACGGCCGACGCTTCGTTGGCCGTGACTGTTGTCGCCGGAGGAACCGGCGATGCGGACAGGAGTGTCCGCACTCCTTCTCGGAACCTGGGTATCTGTGCCGCCACGGCTGCGTTGTACTTCGCCTCGGCCTCTTTCCATCGTTCGATCGGCATGTCTTCGATGGCGGAAGCGGCGATGGTCGCAACTCGAGCTCGTGTCGCTACAACATCGCCTTTGCCGTCGGGGTGGACGCGGTTTGACATAAATACGACGAATGTTTCTGACGTCGGATCGATCCAAAGCGATGTTCCCGTAAACCCGGTATGGCCAAACGAGCCCAGCGGGAAAAACTCGCCGCGGTTCGACGAGAACGACGTGTTCATGTCCCAACCCAAACCACGCGTCGCCCCATCCTCGCTGACAACATAAGGCTGTGTCATCCGGGCGACGGTCTGTGCGGAGAGAATTCTTGTTGCCGAGGCCCGCCCGTTAGGTAGGGCGTTTCCGCCAACTTGTGCACTACGCCCTTGCTGACGCGCGGGCTTCTGCACCGGAGGCGGAGCCACGCCGCCGTTCAGCAGCATCTGGGCGTAGCGTGCAAGATCATCGGCGGTCGAGAAAAGTCCGGCGTGGCCAGCAAAGCCACTCATCCGGAACGCGGTCGGGTCGTGAACAATGGCACGCAAAATTTGCTTGCCTAAATCCTCGCTACCGTCGAAGGTGGCGCCCAAATAACTATTTTGCCCGCGAATGTTCTCTGTGGGCGCGTACCTTTGATACGGTCCTTTTTCGATATGCTTAAGTATCGGATCATTACCAACCGCTACGGTCTTAGGGGTAAAGTGCGAGTCGGACAGGCCCACTCTTTTCGCAACAGTATCGGAGAAAAATTGAAATAGCTCTAAATCCGAGACCCGATGAACGATCTCCCCCAAGACAATAAACCCAATATCCGAATAGACGAACCTCGTTCCCGGCGGGTTGCGGAGTTTCTCTTTTTTGAGCGCCGCGAGCATTCCTTCGCGGCCGGTCCATTTTTCACCGAGGTCGAAGTCTGGGCGATAGCCTGAGGTGTGGGTGAGGAGCTGCAGGATCGTGACCTTTTTCGCTTCGGGGTCATCGATGTCGGGGATGAACTTGCCGATGGTGTCGTTGAGCCGGAGCTTGCCCTGCTCGACGAGGATCATTATTGAGGTCGCCGTCGCGACCGGCTTCGTCAGCGAAGCGACGTCAAAGATCGTATCGATCGTCATCGGCTCGACCGTCGGGACAAGCGAGCGATTCCCGAATGCCTTCCGATAAACGATCTTGCCCTTTCGCCCGACGATGACGACCGCTCCCGGCATTTTCTTATCAGCAATATCGCCGTTGACGATCGCGTCGATCTGGGCAAGCTTCTCCGCGCTCATCCCAACCGAAGCCGGAGCCGCCACCGGCAACCCCTGTGAATAGACTCGAACCGCCGAGACGCAGAGACACAGAGAAAAGAGAAGAGAAACTAAGGTTCCTTTGCTCGTAAATCTGAGCCTGCTGTAACTGGAATATCGTTTCATAAGAAAATCAAAAACTCCCTTCCCTCTGCGTCTTTGCGTCTCTGCGGTAAAACTCGCTGCGTCAATGCGGTGACCTACCGCTTTGCCTTAAGCTCCTTTTCACGCTCGGCGAAGCTCGCCTTGCAGAGCCTCACAAATTCCTTCGCTATCGGCGAGTAGTGCCCGCCTCTCAGGCGTGCAAGCCCGAGTTCCCACTTGATCTCCGCACCCTCGATGAACCATGAGACGAGCCGCCCGTCCTTTATCTCTTTCGCGACCGATTTCACACCCGCGATCCCGACGCCCATCCCGATTTCGACCATCCGGTTTATCGCTTCCTGGCGTGAAAGCTCCATCGTGATGTTTGGCCGGACGTTCGCCGCGGCAAAGAATTCATCTATCATCCGCCGCGTGTTTCCGCCGCGTTCGCCGAGTATCAGGTTCTCGCCCGCGAGCGTCGCCGCCGAGATGTATTTCTCCTTCGCCAGCGGATGCCCCGGCCAGGCGACGGCAACGATCTCGTCCGAAAAAAGCGATTCGGTGCTGATGCTCAGGTTATCGACCGGCAGCGAGACGAAGGCCGTGTCTATCTCGCCATGCAAAATGCGGTCGACCAGCCGCGAGCTCGTCCCGGCCGTTACGGTCAGCTCCGAGTTCGGGTACTTTCGCCTTATTTCCTGCAGGATGACCGGAAGCTGGTTCATCGCGAACGTGCCCGAGGCCGAGCCGATCCTCAGGCGGCCGTGCTCGCTCCCGGCGATCTCTGCGATCTCGGCGACCGCGGCGTCGTGCTCGCGTAGTATCTTGCGGGCACGCTCGAGCAGGTGTTCGCCCGCTTCGGTCAGGATCACCCGACGAGGCGTTCGCGTAAAGAGCGGCAGCCCGACCTCTTCCTCAAGTTGGCGTATCTGCATTGAGATGGCCGCCTGCGTCACGTTGACCCGCCGGGCACCTGCCGTAAAGGTCTTTGCCTCGGCTATCGCAAGAAAAGCTTTTAGTTGTCTGATCTCCATAAGAAAATTGCGGAGCTGCAGGGCCTAATTTGTAGAACCGGTCCGATCGGCCGAAATCGCCGTATCACACATACTTATTGATAACATAAAATCTGTTAAATTTGATTATATGTCAAGCTTCGCGGACACTGTAGGCGTTTCTGTCCGATGATTTTATTCCCCTATGGCGTCACCGGCCAAACGACGAACCGCGAAACCTCCGCCGCATGCGCTCTATCTCGGCGTTGACGGCGGCGGTACGAAGACCCACATCGCCTTGCTCAATGCCGCCGGCGAGCTGCAGTGCGAGGGCTTTGCCGGGCCGTCGAATCCGCTTCGCGTCGGTGTTGAAACGGCCGTCGGCAACATAATCAAGGCGATCAACGAGGCCTGCGATCAAAGCGGCCTCTCCCGCGGCGATATCGAGGCGGCAACGCTCGGCCTGGCCGGCGTCAGGCGTGCGGACATTCGGCAGCGCGTCCGCGAGAGCTTTCTTCAGCGGATCCGGGCGAACCGCGTCGTTGTCGTGACCGATGCCGAGATCGCCCTTTACGCGACCACCGAGGGCAAGCCGGGCCTGGTCGTCATCGCCGGAACCGGCTCGGTCTGCCTCGGGATGAACGCCAAGGGCAAAACGGCGATCGCCGGCGGTTGGGGGCCGCTTGCCGGAGACGAAGGCGGCGGGGTCGGCATTGCCCGCCAAGCCCTGCAGGCAGTAGCAAAAGCATCGGACGGCCGCGGCATCCCAACCATTTTGAGCCGCCGGGCATCGGAGTATTTCAGGGCATCGGGACCGGAGAACCTGATGGTTGCGATATACTCTCCGCAGGTGGATAACAGCCGGATCGCCGGATTTGCCAAAATGGTCGTCGAGTCTGCAACCGACGGCGACGCCGTTGCGGGAAATATCGTAAAAGAAGCGGGCTTCGAACTTGGGCTCGCCGCCTGTGCCGTGATCGAAAAGCTCGGGCTCCGGCGAAACAAAGTGCCGATCGGATGCGTCGGCAGCATTTTTAAAGCGGGCCAACTGCTGACCGGCCCAATGACCGAGGTCATCCGAACCATTGCCCCAAAGGCCTACTTGACCGAGCCCCTAATGCCGCCGGCCAACGCCGCCGCCCTAATGGCTCTCAGAAATGCGGTAAACTCAAAGAACGGAGGAGCAAAATGACCCGTATTCTCGTATTCGTAGTCGGACTTTTTGTACTTGTCGCCGGATCGATTGGTCAGACCGTAGGCAACGAACCGAAGTGGCGGAATCTTGCTCCGGAATCTGAAGAGTTCTCGGTAGATGTCCCTATGGAGTTGGATGTTGTTACGAATAGCTTTGAGTCTATCGTCTTCGAACAGAGTTACCAGGGCCGCCTCGGAGACACATATTTTTTCATATTTTCGGATGATATCGAGGATGGCGACGGACACACGAATGTGAGACTCGCTGTTTCAACATACACATCTGATCAGGTAGGTGAAATACCGACAAATGGGAAATTCGCTTCATATTCCTTCGACTCCGGCGATGGCTTCTTTCACCGGATAATGCTAACCCAAACAAATAAAAGGATCTACTCGTTTCATACCGTCAGCCTAAGCCCCGATGACCCGCTGGTCAAGCGATTTTTCTCAACCGTTAGGATCGAGGAAGAAATTCCTGAACCGCTTTGGAATCCCGTCAACGTTTTTTCGCCCGACGTAACAGACCCGGCAAAAGACGGGAAATCCGATACCGGCTCAGGTTTTGCATCGTGCTCGGGACCGGCCAGAGATCCGATCCTGAACCCTGGTGGGGAGGCGATCCGACCAACTGCCCCAGCGACTACGAGAGTTTCGTCGCTCACGATCACCTCTAGACCCAAACCGAACTTTACGGAGTTAGCACGGGTTTATTCGGTTTCTGGATCTGTGCTAGTGCGGGTCACTTTTGGGGCGGATGGTCGGATCGGTGCTATTACCCCAATTAGGCGACTTCCTTTTGGACTTACTGAAAATGCGATCAAGGCCGCCGAAAAGATTCAGTTTCGACCCCGGATAGAAGGTGGAAAGCCCGTTACAACTTCCCGAACAGTCGAATACAGCTTCACTCTTTATTGATGCTTCCAGTTACTGAACAAGAGAATCCGCGAACGGCTAAGATCGATGAGGCCTCGACGCTCGATGCTCTGCGGCTGATCAATGATGAGGACAAGTTGGTCGCTCTTGCGGTCGAGCGTGTGCTGCCGCAGATCGCCGAGGCGGTCGATCGCGTCGTTGAGCGGATGAAGGCCGGCGGCCGTCTTTTTTACATCGGCACCGGGACGAGCGGACGGCTCGGCGTGCTTGATGCCTCGGAGATACCGCCGACATACGGCGTTTCGTATGACCTGGTCCAGGGCATCATCGCCGGCGGCTGGGACGCACTTTATAAGGCCAGCGAGGCGAGCGAGGACGACCGCGAGGCCGGCATCCGCGATCTTAAAGCACGCGGCGTCACCGCGAAAGACGCCGTCGTCGGCATCGCCGCTTCGGGTCGGACGCCCTATACCATCGGTGCGGTCGAGCATGCTCGCGAGATGGGCTGCTTCACCGCCTGCATCGTCTGCACGCCCGATTCGGCAATTGAAAAGGCCGCCGAGATCGCCATAGTCCCGGTCGTCGGCCCCGAAGCGATCACCGGCTCGACCCGTATGAAAGCCGGCACCGCCCAAAAAATGGTGCTGAACATGATCTCGACCGCCGCGATGATCCGCCTCGGCTACGTCCGCGGCAACCGCATGACGAACGTAAAGCCCTCGAACGAAAAACTAAAGGACCGCAGCCTGCGTATCCTGACGGCAGAAACCGGCCTCGATGAGATCGCAGCAGGAGAGTTGATCGAAACCGCCGGCGGCGACCTCCGCGTCGCTCTCGTTATGCACAAGGGCTCGGTTGATCGAGAGGTTGCCGAAGGCCTATTGAAGCGTTCCGATTACGTGGTCGAGAAGGCTCTGGGGCCGTTGCCGGTAGTTCATGAGTAGGGTTTTGCCGGCTGGCTCGTGAGGCCGTTTTTGCGGCCAAGATCGAAGGTCAACGGCGAAGAAGCAGTTTAGCTTACGGGTGGCTGTCTGTGTTTTTCGGTTTTTGGTCTGTGCATTCTGTGGTCTTTCCCATGGTTTCGCTTACACTCGGATAACCGACTCTACGCGCTTGCGGGCACCGAGCAAGATTTCGGTTTATGAGATTCACGGCGATACTTGTCCTTGCATTTTTACTCTGCGTCGAGACCACCTACGGATGTGTCGCCGTCGTATCCGGGCTCCGTAAGCAGTTTCGTGAATCAAGTGTGATCTTTGAGGGGCAACTAATTGATTTTGAAGAGCGATCCAGCACAGATATCCCGGCCGAACTGCAGAAGGATTGGAAAACCCTTGCACCGGTCCGCTTTAAGATCGAGAAGTCATGGAAAGGGCAACGCTCGGGAGAATTGGTACTGTACATGAGCCAGATCTGCGATTGCCCAGCGCGTTACCTCTTGCCCAAAAAAGGCGATACGCTTTTGGTCTTTGCAGACAAGAATCGCGTAGTCGATAGCTGCAATTACGGATATGTTTTGGAGATGAAGAACAAGAAGCAGGCCGAAGAGGCAAAATCGGTGATGGATCGGCTCGATTCGTTCTGGTTCCGAACATGGGCACGAATTTACCCGTTTTGAGAACCGATTTTTGCCGGTGCCGTCTGGAAATGTTGTAAGATGCCACTATGATCGCGACATCTGACCTTGTAGTACCAAAAGAGTTTCTCGCGAGTGCGGGAATGTCTGAAGACGAGATGCGTATCGATCTCGCTGTTCATCTTTACGCGACCGGCCGCCTATCGATGGGCAAAGCACGGGAGCTTGCGGGTTTAGACGTTATTTCATTTCAAAAGGAAATGAAGAAACGAAATGTCTATCACAGTTACGACGTAGAGGAGTTCAAAAAAGATCTCGAAACGCTCGAACGGATTCGTCCCAAGATGAACGATGATCGTAGTCAGTGATACATCCGCGATCAGCAATCTGCTTATCATTGGTCGAATTGACTTGCTTCGGCAGTTGTATCGACGCGTCGTTATTCCGGAAACAGTTGCAGATGAATTACGCGTGATCGCGACACATCGAACGGCACTTGAGAACCTCGATTGGATCGAAACCGTCAAACTTAGAGACAAAGCACTATACACATTACTTATTGAAACTCTCGACAAAGGCGAAGCCGAAGCTATCGGGCTTTCTGTTGAGCTTTCGGCTGACCTGCTTTTGATCGATGAGCGTGATGGCCGTGCGGCGGCGAGCAATTTGGGAATAGACATCATCGGAATTGCCGGCGTTCTTGTCGAGGCGAAAAGAGTTGGACTTCTCCAACTCATTAAGCCGGAACTTGAAAAGCTAGCTACAGACGCGGGTTTTTGGATAAGCCCGGGACTCGTTGCCGAGGTTCTCTCGTCCGTTGGCGAACAATGAATGCAGCCCCTTGACCCTGTAAATGACCCAAAAGTTCTTAACGCCGCTCTCGAGCTTGCTACTGAATGGGGCGAGAATTTCCGCAAGCCGATCGCGGAGCGGATGCTTGCCCAATTTCCTGAGTTGAGCGAGGCCGAGATCGCTGAGATCGAAGCCTTTGTACGGAAGGCGGAGTATCGTATCTACGAGATCGCGGAAATGGAAATGAGGGGCGAGATATCAGAATCTGATATTACCCGCCTCGCCGCCGAAGAGTTTCCCTGGCTCGAAGGCCAACACATCGGCAGGCTAAAGAATATCGGAATGTACTACGCACGGCGATAGAACCAAATGCAGACACTCGACCTTGTCATCATCTTCGGCTATCTGATCGGCATCACCGCCTTTGGCATCTGGTATGCCGGCAAGCAGGAAACGACCGAGGATTACTTCGTCGGCGACCGCAACGTGCCGTGGTGGGCGATCGCAATGTCGATCGTAGCGACCGAGACCAGCACGATCACGTTCATCTCCGTGCCGGGCATCGCCTTTGCCAAGGGCGGCAACTTCCAGTTTCTCCAGCTCGTCTTCGGCTACATGCTCGGCCGCGTGGTCATCTCGCTCGTCTTCATCCCGCTTTATTTCAAGGGCGAGCTGCAAACGGTCTATCAGCTTCTCGGCGACCGCTTTGGCGGGAAGGTCAAGATGCTCGCCTCGGGCCTGTTCGTAATAATGCGCAACATCGCCGATGGCATCCGCCTGCTGCTTACGGCCATCGTGCTCGCCGCGGTCTATACGGCATTTAATCCGCAGACCTCGCCGGAAGTGGTCATCATCGGCTCGATCCTGATCCTTGGCATCGTGATGATCGTCTTCACGTTTTACGGCGGGATGGAAGCGGTCATTTGGATCGAGGTCGTTCAGCTTGTTATTTACATCGGCGGGGCGATCGCCGCGGCGGTCGTGCTTGTGCAGAACATCGATGGTGGCATTAGCGGAGCCATCGCAGCCGGGCAGCAGTTCGATAAATTCAGCCTTTTCGACTTCACGCTCGACTTTACGAAGACCTATACATTCTGGGGCGGAGTGATCGGCGGCTGTTTCCTTACGATGTCAACCCACGGCACGGACCAATTCCTGGTTCAGCGATACCTCTGCACCGATAAACCGCGAGCGGCGATCACCGCCTTGATGACCTCCGGCGCCGTCGTGCTCGGGCAGTTCATCGGCTTCCTTTTCATCGGCGTCCTGCTCTTCGCGTTCTATGCTCCGTACAACATGGAGGGTTACGCGACCGCGACCGGGGCATTTCCATTCACCGGCGGAGACAAGGTCTTTCCCGATTTCATTACGCAGAAGATGCCGACCGGACTTTCGGGGCTGGTCGTCGCCGCTATATTCGCCGCGGCGCTTTCGTCCTCGCTCAATTCGATCGCCGCCACGGCGGTCAATGACATCTACAAACCCTATGCGAAGGATAAGTCCGACCGGCATCTGATGAAGATCGCCGGCCTGCTGACCGTCATCGTCGGTATTGTGCAAATAGCCATCGCCATCAGCCTCCGCAACGCGAACAGCTCCGCTCTCGGTATGGCACTTTCCGTCGCTTCGCTGATCAATGGCCCGATCCTCGGCGTCTTTCTGGTCGGGGCGTTCTTGAAGGGAGCCCGCGAGGTGCACGCGCTTTTGGGAATGCTCGCGAGCATCGCCGTGATGTTATATGTATTACTTGGGACAAAGATCGCTTGGCCGTGGTACGCGCTCATCGGAAGTACCGTCACCGTCTCGGTCGCATTTATCGCAACTTTGATCATTAGAAAGAAAGATGAAATTCCTCACTAGTTTTTGCCTGCTGCTTTCGTTCATTTTGGCCCCGGTGGCGCTTGCCGCGCCGCCGGACCAGGTCGCCGTTTCTCAGTTTGCACCCTCGAAGAGGGACTGGGACTGGGCCGATAAGACGCTCAAGAAAATGACGGTCGATCAAAAGGTCGGCCAACTCATCCACGTCGGCATCAATGCCCGCTTTGCCCATCAGGAAAGCTCGTTCTTCAAAGAGCTTCGCAGGCACGTGACCGAGAACAAGATCGGCGGCGTTATCTTTTTTGGCGCTCCGATCTATGAGACGACCCACCTCGCCAACCGGATGCAGGAGGCGGCAAAGATCCCGCTGCTGATGTCGCTCGACGCTGAGACCGGCATCGGCATGCGCTTCTTTGACGCGACGAATTTCCCGTGGGCGATGGCCGTTGCCGCTACCGGCGAGCCCGAATTTGCCCGGCGGATGGGAGCAATCACCGGCCGCGAGGCACGAGCTATCGGTATTCAGCACGTTTACGCACCGGTGCTCGACGTAAACAATAACGCCGATAATCCGGTCATCAACGTCCGCAGCTTTGGCGAAGACCCCGAGGACGTCGCACGCTTCGGCGTCGCCTTTGCCCAGGGGCTGCAGAGCGAGCGGGTCATCGCGACCGCCAAGCACTTCCCCGGCCACGGCGATACGAATGTTGATTCGCACCGGGGGCTTCCGATCATTGACCTCCCGAAGTCGCGGCTCGATTCGCTTGAGCTCGTGCCGTTTCGCCGTGCGGTCGAAGGCGGCATCGGATCGGTAATGATCGCCCACATCGCATTGCCGCAGATCGATGGCGAGGAGATCCGCCCGCTCAAGGAATATCAGGGCGGCGATGCCGAACCCGGTGCCGAGATCGTCAGCGAAAAGGCGACCATTCCGGCCACGCTATCGCAGAAAGTACAGACAGAGATACTAAGAAACGAGCTGGGCTTTAAGGGCCTGATCGTCTCGGACGCGATGTCGATGAGCGGCTTGACGCTCTATTTCACGCAGGAGGAAGCCGGCGTTCGGGCATTCCTCGCCGGGACGGACATACTCGAAAAGCCCGAGGATGTCGATGCGATGATCCGCGGCCTGAAAGCCGCCGTCGCCAGCGGCCGAATCCCGATGGCTCGGCTCGATGAATCGGTCCGCCGCCAGCTTGCCTGGAAACACGCCGTCGGACTCGCCAAGCAAAAGATCACGCCGCTCGACCAGATCGACCGCATCGTCAGCGGGCCCGATTCGACAAAGCTGACCGACGAGATAGCACAGCGTGCTATCACTTTGGTCCGCCAGGAAGCCGGAGCATTGCCGGTCAACCGGGAGGAGAAGATAGCGGTCCTAGGCGTCTCGAATGGTTTCGATGGCCCCTCGACCATGGGCCCCTTCGCCGGCACGCTCCGCTCGGCTGGCCTTCGGTTCGGGCAGGCATATTTACAGGAAAACTCGCTTGCCGAGCAGGCCGCCGCGGCCCGCAAGACCGTTATGGAAGCGGATGTCGTGATTGTCGGGCTCTACGGCCGGGTTCGATCAGGGGCGAGGAACAGCGTCGGAATTCCGGAGAATGGTGCCGCCATTCTCAGCGAGGCACTCGCCGCCGGGAAGCAGGTCATCGGCGTTAGCTTCGGGAACCCGTATATTCTGTCATCGTTCCCCGAGATGAAAACGTACATCGTCGCTTACGGCGACATGGCGAGCCTGCAGAGAGCATCGGCACGCGGCCTGCTCGGCCAACAGCAGTTCACCGGAAAACTACCGATATCGCTCCCGGGCCTTCACCCACGCGGCACCGGAATACAACAAGTGAAGAACTAACCGCCGAGACGCAAAGACGCAGAGGAATTCAAACGGGATGGATAGGATACACAGGATGTTAAATCGGTCATCGCGACGTATCTTCGATCCTGATCATCCTGTGCATCTTGTTAGATCTCGCTCTGCGTCTCAGCGTCTTTGCGGTTTCGCAACAAATGACATCAACCTGGCAAATTGAAACTTTCCTAACTATCCGCAATGGCCGGCTGCATATTGATGGCCATGATGCCGTTGACTTGGCGCGTGAATATGGCACGCCGCTCTTTGTTTATAGCGAGTCGCGGATCCGGCACAATATCGCCCGCCTAAAGCAGGTTGGTGACAACGTCGGCTGCGGGTTCAAGCTTTGCTATGCGGCGAAGGCGATGTCCACGCTCGGCGTGCTTCGTGCGGTGCGGGACGCGGGCTGCGACCTCGAGGTCAATTCGGGCGGCGAGCTTTGGAAAGCTTTGAAGGCCGGCTTCCGCGGCGACCAACTGAACTTCAACGGCCTTAGCAAAGAGGCCTGGGAGATCGAACTCGCGATCGAAAATGGCGTCTATGCGATCCAGGTCGATTCGCTCTACGAGCTTTCGCTGATCGAAGAAACGGCCAAGCGGCTCGGAAAAAAAGCGAACGTCAGCCTTCGGCTTGTGCCGGGCATCGAATCGAATACGCATTCCGGCCTGCAAACGGCGATGCTCACCTCGAAATTCGGAATGATGCCCGACGAAGCCTTCGGAGCCTTCGCGAAGTATAAAGATTCCGAACACCTCAACCTGAGCGGCATCCATCTCCACGTCGGTTCGCAAAACCCCTCGCCCGCGGTCTATACACAAGCGTTCGACGAGATGTTCGGTGCATTGCTCCGCATTTATCGCGAGACCGGCATTCGCCTGCAGCACATAAATCTCGGAGGCGGTTTTCCGGTAAATTATCTCCGCGACGGTTCGCAGGCCGACGACTTCCCTGCCGAACAACGCGAGATGTTTGCCGCCGATTTCGAGCCCGCCGAGGCGATGAAATTCGCATGGGCCGAGGTGCGCAAAAAGGCCGAAGCCGAGGACGTCGTTGATCTGCTCGAGGGCATTACGCTTCTCCTCGAACCCGGCCGATCAATTATCGCCGACGCCGCCATCTGCCTCACAACAGTGCGGAATCACAAGCAACGGCCCGTATCGAACGGACAACGGACAACGGACAATGGACAATCCGAAGAATTGTCCACTGTCCACTATCCACTATCCACTGCTACGTCCTCCACTGACCGCTGGCTCCTCACAGACGCCGGCTTCAACATCCTGCTCTCGATGGAGACCTACAAATGGTACTACCATCTGATATCAGCCGAGCGTGCCGGTGAGCCGCACGAAACGCCCTACAAACTTGCCGGCCCGCTCTGCGATGGCGGCGATGTCTATTTTGATATAGAGGGAGAAGGAAGACTGCCGGACCACCGGCTCCTGCCTGACAATGTTGAGCCCGGCGAGCTGCTCGCCCTGCTCAATTGCGGTGCCTATTCGCTCGCCCAGGCCTCGCAATACAACGGCCGCTTTCTGCCGCCAGTTGTCCTGACAAAGGCCGACGGCACCGCCGAACTCATCCGCCGCCGCGACACCTTCGAAGACCTGATCGCCAGCGACCTTTAGCCATTGCAGTAGTTTTCTGCACCGTCTTTCGCGATCTTTCGGGCGATGACGGCGAAGAAGATCGGCTCTTTCGGGACGCGGTTCGGGTCTTCATTTGCGAGTTCGTAAAGCGGCGGTGTGATCTTGACCGCGACATCGAGCGGGAGCACGTCCGAAGAAGCGAGAACCGAACAAAGACGCGACTTTATTTCATCATCCTGCAGTAAACGTATCGCCCGGCGTTCGTGTTGCACGAGGTCGTAGCTCTGGCGATATTTTCGCCGCCCGATCCGTAACATCGACCCGGCAAATTCTTTAACGATGACCCCAAGGCAACCGCCCTGCTTGCCTTCGTCAGCACGTATTTCCTCGAAAGGCTTGTTGAGCGATTCAAGGTAGTGAACATATTCGAAAACCTGCTTTCGAAAGTTATCCAGGTCGCTCAACTCTTGTTTGGACATATGGAAGCACCTCTCTCATCGTGGAAACATCTTCGTGTGCTAGATTACGCTCGGCAAAGGTAAAAAGTTCTGTCCCAATCTAGGCGATAGAGAGCCGAACCCCAGCGTCGATATCAAACGACGGTGCATATTCGATATGCAGAACGCGCCGCGGCCGGTCGCTTGTGCATTTTGAAGAAGCGTGGACGATCAACGGGCTCATCGCAATGACCCCGCCTCTTCCTAGCGTGCAGGTAACCTGCGGTCCGTCGGTTACGGCCCTATCGATCTCCTTGTCTGATAATCGCTCTTTGTCCGAACCGGGGATGAGACGTAGCGGGCCATTGTCCGGTCCCGAATCATCGATGTGAATACGAAGGGCAACTATCTCGCGAAGCACTCGTGCCGGAGCCTGGCAAAATGTAATTCCGTCTTTTATAGTCGCAATTCCCCAGTCATTGGAACTCGGCGGCCGGACCACGGGAAGTGTAGTGTCCTGGTGCCATGCGACAAGCCAATTTGCCTTGCCCGCTTTGTTAAAGAGCGTCGCCTTGAAGGGTATCAAGCGCTTGCCGGTAATATTCTCGACAAGCGCGGTCAACCGCCGGTCACGAGCCAAAATGCGAACCGCGGGGTCAGCCATAAGGTGGCGATAGCCCGGCCGCTCCGGCTCTCCAATCAGCACCCCAAGCCGCTTGAACAGCGAATCCATTTCGGCGGCCTCGAAGACCTTCTCCGAAATGAGATAGCCGTTTTCCAGAAAGTGACTCACGACCTACCTGATTATCTCGTTGAGTGCATCAACGACCTCGTCGACTTCCTTTTCGGTTGCGGTTCCAAGCTTTCTTCCAAGCCTATTTGTTGAGAGAACTCGGATCTGACCGGGCTTTGCCCAGGACCGTTTTGGTAGCTTTGCGGTTACGATCTCGAGAGCGAGCGGAAAGCCAACCCGCGGTTGCTGGCTCGTAAGCGGGATCGCGATCACCGTACCCGACTTGGCATTGAAGAT
Organism: Acidobacteriota bacterium; assembly: GCA_019639235.1. Taxonomy (GTDB): domain Bacteria; phylum Acidobacteriota; class Blastocatellia; order Pyrinomonadales; family Pyrinomonadaceae; genus OLB17. The sequence continues at coordinate 15,439 of JAHBSG010000028.1, forward strand.
GTCCACGCTGATGATCAGGACCGGCCGCCGCCCGGCCTGTTCATGGCCTTCCGTCGGGTCTAGTTGAGCCCAAACGATGTCGCCTCTTAGTACGGATCCCATTTTGCCGCGTCGTCGCCAAAACCCAGTTCAGCCATTGCCTGCTCCTCGGCGGGATCGATCTTCGCAAGCTCGCGGGCGAGCCTGGTCCGGTCAAACCTTTCGAGCTTTTCTTCGACCGCAACTTGGATCGCCCTTGAGCGGCTTGTGAAGATCTCATCCTTTACAAGCCTATCAAGCCGCTGGAGTATTGCTGCGTCGATCGAAACTGTGACTTTCTCAGTGCTCATCTGGCCCTCCGGTATGACCTGCGGTCATACTCCTAAAGGTTCTCACGAAATTCGGTTTTGGACAAGGATTTGCCGGAGTGCTTCGGCATCGTTTTCCGGAAGCGGCGTATCTGCATTTTCCTGAAGATCAGAAAGATTTGCGAGAGCGATTGCCCGGCTGCTTTCGCCGCGGATCTCGGAGATGAACCCGAGTGCGGCAGAAGCGGCCTCGCTTGCCCGGGCGTCTTGCCCGAGTGCGCTGAGGCGTTTCGCGGCTTCGATCGTGGCATTTGCCCGTGCGGTCAGTTGCGGCACCTCTTCGGCGAGTTCGACGGCATCATTGAGGAGCGTTATGGCTAGCTCATCGCGGCCTTCGCGTTTTGCGGCGTCGCTCATCCCGATCTTCGCGATCATCCGCTCATAGGGTTCGCCGATCGCCCGCATCGCCTGCTCGGCCTGATCGTCGCTCCCGCGAGCCGTCAGCACCTGCGCCACCTGCGAAAGCGCGGACATCGAATAGTCGTGGTCGTCTATCGCCTCGGCTATCTCGATCGCCCGCTCGCCTTTCTCAAAGCCCGCAAACTGAGCCGCGATCGAGCCGAAGAGTACATACTTCGCCTTGCTGTCGCGGGTCTCGGTATCCTTTTGCGAACGCAGCACCTCGTAAGCCTCGTCGAGTGCCTCTAGGGCTTCGTCCTTCTCGTCCCGCCGCCAATATTCGCGGGCAAAGCCGAGCAGCGTATTCGCGATCTGCGTCTTATCGGCAACGGCGTCGAGCGTCCGGTCCGCGAGGTCAACGCTCCCGGCACGCATCAGCCCCTGAGCGACGGCCGCGAGAAGAGCATCGCGATGAACGTTGTCCAGCTCCTCGGCAAAAACGCGGGCACGCTCAAAGGTCTCGATCGCCTTGTCGCCCCGCTTTGCGTCGATGAAAGCGTTGCCGATATCGGTCAGCACGCGGATCCGCTCTTCCTCGTGCTCGATCTCAAGCCCGAGCGACGCCGCGGATTCCAGATACTCGGCCGCCTTCAGGGTGTCGTCTTTCGCGAGCCGCATCGCCGCCATCGCCATCAGTGCGGCAGCCGACGAAGAAGGATAATCGATCGTCGCGAGAGTCTCCGTCGCGGCTTCTTCGTCGCCTGATTCGGCCTGCTTGATCGCGATGCCGGCAAGCACCTCATCCGGATGCAGCACTTCGGCCGCGATCTCGCGGGCCCGTTCGAGGTCGCCTTTCGCGGCCTTGATCAGAGCGATCGCCTCGCGTGCCTGCGACTGCAGCCCGTATTCCTCGATCGCCTCGGCAAGCTGCATCGCGTATTCGTCGTCGTCGAGTTCGGCGCACTTTGCCGCGACCGCGATCAGCAGCCGGTCGCGGACGTGCGGATCATCGACCGTATCGGCAAGCCCGGCGGCGAGATCGACCTCGCCCCTCGCGAGAAACCGCGGCACCACCGCCGAGATCGCCTCCGAGCGGTCATCGCTCTGCGGCATCCGCTCCGCAATAAAAGCCGCCGCCGCCAACACATCCGCCTCAGCCGCGGCCCTTGTCACAAATCTTTCAGACATAATGTTCTAAGCCACAGAGGTCACAGAGAGAACCGAGCAGACTGTCGGCAGATCGAGCCAGGATCCGCCGAGCCCGCAACAGACGACTCAACGGACCGAAAACCTCAATGTCTCTGTTTCCTCTGTGGCAAATCTAATTGAAAACTCGGCGGAGCGATTCGGGCATCCAGTCATCCAGCCGTTTGGCGACGGCATCTGCCCCGGCGGCACGCAGTTCATCGGCCGAGACCGTGTTTGCCACGCCGAGCACCTGCAGGTCGGCGGCCTTTCCGGCCTTTACTCCTGCCGGCGAATCTTCGATAACGAGGCAATCTTCGTGAACCATCGGCAGCCCGCCCTTCGCGACGCGGGCCAGATCGATCTGCCGAAAGCCCTCGCGGTAGCAAGTCGGATCGGGCTTGTAAGTGTGAATGTCCTCAGCGGTCAGGACGACCGAGAAATACGGCCCGAGCCCGGTCAGGTCGAGAACAAGCTCGATCTCCTCTCGCTTTGCCATACTGACGATTCCGAGGTCGAGTTCGGTTGCGGTCTTCTTGATGAAGTTCTCAACGCCCTCAAAAAGCGGCACGCTTTGCTGAACGCTCTCCCGCCACCGGGCCGTTTTCGCTCCGGCGACCGAGTCGATCTCGTCTTCCGAGATCTCCTTCCCGGCGGCCTCAAACACCGACCGGACGAACACGCGGTCGTTCATCCCCATCCGCGCGTAATAATCCTCGTCGGTCAGGTCGATGCCGTAGGGCTTCATCACCTCGCGATACGCTTCGCACTGCACCTGCTCGTCGTCAATAACGACGCCGTTCCAATCCATCAAGACTGCTTTGATCATAAATTTGTTCTTTCGATACAACTCCGGCTGATTTTCAGCGGAAATTCGCCGATTTTGCCGTTAAATCTAAAAAATGTCGCCCGACAATTTAAAAATGTCACCGGATATCTAACAAATGTCGCGAGACATCTCGCAAGTGTCGCCGGACATTTTAAGAATGTCACCGGATATCTAACGAATGTCATCAGACATTAAGAAAATGTCGCCGGAAATCTAACAAATGTCACCAGACATAAAGAAAATGTCGCCGGACATCTAACAAATGTCACCAGACATCTAGCTATTGTCGGCAGACATTCGACAGTTGTTACCGCGAGATCTTTACGCGAATCGCCCGGATCACACGAATTTGGCGTCAAACATATTGCCGCGGCCCAAGATGCCTTTCGGATCGAATGCCTTCTTCAACTCGGCCATTTCGTTCAGGTACCGCTCGCCCATCGCGACGTAAAGATACTTCGACTTCAGCTTCCCGATGCCGTGCTCGGCCGAAACGCAGCCGCCGAGCATTATCGTTTGAGCGACAAAACGCCCGTAAATATGCCGCGAACGCGTCGCCTCTTCGTCCGTTTTCGGCAGCAGGTTCGCGTGCAGATGGCAGTCGCCGATGTGGCCGAAAATGACGTAGTCGATGCCGCTCGCGTCGAGCATTTCCTTCTGATACTTCAGGAAACCCGGGAAATTTTCGTCCGGTACGGCCATGTCCGTCCCGATCTTCTTCTGCTTGTTTCGGACAACGCGTTCATTCACCGCGACCGGCAACGCATGCCGAAATGCCCGCAGCTTTTCGCGGTCGGCATCGGTCGTCGTGAACCATGAGCGGTCGATGTCCGCAAAGTGCCGCTCGAGCATTTCGTTCCACGCCTCGAACAAGGCGTCCTCGGTTTCGGCCGTCGTCTCCTGCTCGAAATAAACCGCACCCGCCATCGCCTCCGGCGTTTCGGGGAACTTCTCGCGGATAAAGCTCAACGCCCGGTCATCAAAATACTCAACCAAACTTGCAGAGGCCCGCACCCTTGCAGAAGCCCGCACGTCAGTAAGGGCGTTTCCTCGATCTTCACTACTGAGCGTATCTGCATGGGCGTTTCCGGAACTCGCCGCCTTCACCTCATCAACAAACCCCAGCAGATCGCCGTGCTTTTCAAAGAACACGACGCCGGAGAAAAAGCCCTCGGGCTTCGGCACAAGCCGCAGCTCGATCTCCGTGATCACGCCGAGCGTGCCCTCGCTGCCGATGAAAAGGTCGATCGCGTCGAGCGGCGTCTCGTTGAAATATCCGCTGACGTTCTTCCGCACATTCGGCCGCTTATACGTTGGTACTTGTGCAGAAATGCTGCGTCCGCTTTCGGTCACAAGATCAACGACGCCCTCATTTGCAAAGACCTCACCGCGACGCAATCGCAAAACATCGCCATCGGCAAGCACGACGGTCAACGCACTGACAAACTCACGCGTCGCTCCGTACTTGAAGCTCCTCGCACCTGATGCATTAGTCGCGACCGTTCCGCCGATCTGGCAGCTCCACTCGGTCGGGTCCGGCGGATAGTACAGCCCTTCGGCCTCGACCGCCTTTTGCAGGTCCGCGAGCACAACGCCCGGCTCGACCGTCGCCGACTTCGCGTCTCGGTCAATGCTCTTTATCTTATTCAACCGCTCGAGCGAAATGACATAGCCGCCGAACGGCACCGCACCGCCGACCGTTCCGGTCCGAGCGCCCGAGATCGTGACCGATGCTCCCGCTTCGTTCGCTTCGCGAAGCACCGCCGCAACCTCATCGGCCGTCTCCGGCACTAAAAGCCTCTCCGCATGCCCGCCGGGCATGTTGCTCGCATCGGTCAGATAATTTTGCAGGTCCTCAACCTGCGTCTTCACTTGCATTTTTTTGAACGCGGATCCGGCGGATCAAGCGGATCGAAACGGATCTTCTTGAAAGATCGCCGCGAGCAACCCGTTCTCCGATGAATTTGAATTCCGCGACTTGTTTTGATTTGAGAAATATTTGCGCTTAAATTCCGGCACTTTTCCGAAATTGAAAAGCAGGCCTATCTCGATCTGCGTCGCACGTAAATAATTTACCAACTGCGCCTCGTGAGCTTCAGAGAGCGCTTCCCTCGCCTTCAGTTCAACGATCAGACGGTCATTCACAACAATATCGGCGGCGTAATTTCCAACAATTCGTCCGGCATAATGGACGGCAATCTGCTTTTCCGCCTCTGCGGCCAGCCCGGCGGTGGCGAGTTCGATCATCATTGCGTTCTTGTAAACGCTTTCGAGAAAACCATAACCGAGCGCATTATAGACCTTGTAAAAGATCTTAATTACCTCGCCTTTAAGTTCCTTATCGACCATATTCAGGTCAACTCCCGTTTGCTGCCAGCAGCCTCGAAATCTCTTTAGCGCGGTTTTGAAATTCCAAAAAAATCTTATCTTATCCGCAAATATCCGCCTAATCCGCCCGATCCGCGTTCAAGAACCGCAATTCACCGATATTCGAGTTCCCGTTCGCGGAGATATTTCAGCTTGTCTCGTATCTCGGCGGCGCGTTCGAACTTCATCTCCTTCGCCGCGGCCCGCATATCGGCCTCTAGTTGGGTGATCGTCTCTTTGAGCTGCTTTGGCGAGTATTCCTCGATGCCTTCAAGGTCGAGCGGGACCTTGAAGTAATCGGCCTCGTATGCCGTAACAAGCGTCGCCTCTATCGGCTTGACTATGGTCGTCGGCGTAATGCCGTGCTCGGTGTTATATGCTTCCTGTATCGCCCGCCGACGATTGGTTTCGCTGATGGCGTAGTCCATCGACTTGGTTATCTTATCGGCATAAAGTATCGCTTTTCCGCCGGAGTTTCTCGCCGCCCGGCCGATGGTCTGGATCAGCGAACGCTCGGACCGAAGAAAACCTTCTTTGTCCGCATCAAGTATCGCGACGAGCGAGACCTCCGGCAGGTCAAGCCCCTCGCGGAGCAGGTTGATGCCGACCAATACGTCAAACTCGCCGCGCCTAAGATCGCGGAGAATCTTAATGCGGTCGAGCGTTTCGATGTCGCTGTGCAGATATGTCACCCGCACGCCGACCTCGGCAAAATATTCGCTCAGGTTCTCGGCCATCCGCTTTGTCAGCGTTGTCACCAGCACGCGTTCGTTCCGCTCAGCTCTTACGCGACACTCCTCAAGCAGGTCGTCGATCTGCCCTTTGACCGGCCGCACCTCGACGACCGGGTCAAGCAAACCGGTCGGCCGGATGATCTGCTCGATCACCTCGCCCTGAGTTTTCTCCAATTCAAACGGCCCGGGCGTCGCCGAAACGTAGATCGTTTGCCCGCGGCGTTCCTCGAATTCACCAAAATTGAGCGGCCGGTTGTCGCGTGCCGAGGGCAGCCGGAAGCCGTACTCGACGAGTGTCCCCTTTCGCGATTGGTCGCCCTTGAACATCGCCCCGATCTGCGGGATCGTCTGGTGCGATTCGTCTATGACCATCAACGCATCTTTTGGCAAATAATCGAGCAGCGTCGGCGGCGGCTCGCCGGGTTTCTTGCCGGTCAGGTGCCGCGAATAGTTTTCGATGCCACGGCAAAAGCCCATTTCCTTGATCATCTCGAGGTCATACATCGTCCGCTGATGCAGCCGCTGTGCCTCGACGATCTTGCCCGCTTCGACCAGCACCTGCTCATATTCATCAAGCTCGGCCCTGATCGTCTTGACCGCGCGCTTGATGGTGTCCTTTGACATCACATAGTGCGTCTTCGGGTAGATCGGCAGCCGCGAATCGTGCTTGAACAGCACCTCGCCGAGCAGCGGATCGATGGTCGCGATCGAATCGATCTCATCGCCCCAAAACTCGATCCGATAGGCCTGGTCCTGATAGCTCGGATAGACCTCGACCACATCACCGCGGACGCGAAAGGTACCGCGGTCGAAATCGACATTCACCCGCTCATACTGAAGCTCGACCAGCTTTTGCAGGAAATCCTCTCGGCGAAGCTGCTGCCCGGGCTCGATGAAAACGAGCATGCCGAAATAGGCGTCCGGGTCGCCAAGGCCATAAATGCAGGAGACCGACGCGACAACTATCACGTCTCGCCGCTCGAAGAGCGCTCGCGTCGCCGAAAGCCGCAGCCGGTCGATCTCGTCGTTGATCGTCGCTTCTTTTTCGATGTAAAGATCGGCCGCCGGCACGTACGCCTCGGGCTGGTAGTAGTCGTAGTACGAAACGAAATACTCGACCGCGTTCTCCGGAAAAAAAGTCTTGAACTCCTGATAAAGCTGTGCCGCCAGTGTCTTGTTGTGGGCCAGCACGAGAGTAGGCCGCTGCGTCTCCTGGATCAGATTCGCGATGGTAAACGTCTTTCCCGAGCCCGTAATACCAAGCAGAACTTGATCTTTGGCTCCGCCATTTACCCCCTCGACCAACTGCCGGATCGCCTCCGGCTGATCGCCCTTCGGCGTGTTTTCACTTATGAGACGAAATTGCATTTCTTAGATGATACCGAATTCCGCACCCCGATGAAAAGCATTCACATTAAAACGAAATACAATTATAATCTAGGGTATGAACTTAACCTTCGAAACCATCGAGCATGCGGCAAAACAGCTAAGCCCGAAAGAACGCTCCGCCCTAGTTCGGAGTTTGCTTGAGGATCTGGACGAAAATGGTGAGGTCGAAGTCGAAACCGAAATCGAAAAGGCCTGGTTAGACGAGGTCGAACGAAGGATCGAGGCCTACAGGCTCGGCCTTATCGGATCGTTGCCGTTTGAGGAGACGATCGCAAGGGTCCGCGCCGGAATAGCCAAATGAAAACTCGAAATAAAAAAACGTGGGAAGCTCGCGTTTCTCAATAGTTCCTTGCGGGCAGTTAATTTCAACGCATACTTATCAAGATAGTAACGGAAAAAATGAAGATCTTATTTGTTTATCTCTTAGCTACAGGAATAATCTCCCTGACTTTAGGAGGGGCTCCGATTCTCGGTCAATTTAACTCATTCACCACCGATTCCTTCGAGGATTTACAAGTCGGGAAATCGACTCTCGATGAAACTGGAAAGAAGTTAGGACAACCCGCCATTAGTCGTCCCAATGTCGCGATAGAATTAGATTACGGAGCAAACTGGTTCAAAGACTGGTTCGGCGAAAACGCGAAACGAAAGGCTTTCAAGCGAAATATCTACAAGAACATTGCAAATTTTAAACAGGTCGATTTGTATTTCCAAGACGAAAAGCTTGTATGGATCCGAGCAGATCTAAAAGACCCTTTTTCAGACGATAATCCTTTTTTGTCGCCAAACGAGTTGGATTCAATGTTTGATATCGAACTGAAGACTTTTGTTTGGGCTTTTGGAAGAAAGCTGCCACCGATTAAAGAATTCGGCCCGAAGCCCGATCATAAATTGGATAATGAAAAACCTTCTTTCTATCTACGGATAGGTGTCAACAACGACGTGATCGCTTCTAGCTTTGTGAACAATAACAATGAAAATCTGACTACGGGTTTTCTCCGCAAAAAGTTTTCAACGACGAGAAAGCGTTGGGAAGAGATAAATTCTCGTGGTCCAATGCCGGGATACGTTACGTCCATTCAGATCATTAGCCGCGATTTGACCGCACGATAGATGAAGATCGCAAGATACTGGAAGCGTGCCGGTTTGGTCGTAACCGGTGCCGACGGACGGCCGAAAGATGCCGTTGCTTGGGGTTGGTCGGTTGACGACCCGGCAGAGGCCCAGAGCCGTGCCGAAGAGGCCGCACAGCGTTTGGCCGCCCGGATCGCCGCCGGCGGGCCGTTCCCGGATTCCTACGGTTACCCTGACCGCCCGGCTCGCGAGGAGATAATTCGTGAGATCGCAGGCGAGGACGGCTCGCTGTCCGCCGCGATCACGCGAAATATCTTCGGCTCTCTCGTGCTCAATACTTCCCGGCTGATGTTCATTGACATCGACGTACCGCGGCAAAACCCAAGCCTGCTCACTTCCATAAAATTTCTCTTCGGGATCAAGACGCCCGACGCGTTCGACACCGCGCTCGAACGCATCCGAGCGACCGCCGCCCGATCGCCGCAATACACCTTTCGCGTCTACCGCACGGCCGCCGGCTTTCGCCTCGCCGTCGCCAACAAACGCATCGACCCGACCGGCGGCGAAAGCGAAACGCTGCTCTATAACTTCAGTTCCGATAGCCTATATCAGCGGCTTTGCAAAAATCAGCAAAGCTTCCGCGCACGCCTTACGCCGAAGCACTGGCGTTGCACTTACGAATCGCCCCGCGGCCGCTGGCCCTTCGGCTCGGAGAATGAGGAAGCGATGTATCGAAATTGGGAGCAAGGTTACAACAACGCGTGCCTGCCTTTTGCGACGTGCCGCTTTATCGAAGAGCTAGGCACAGACCGCACCGTCGGCGAGTTTCGCGACTTGATCGCACTTCATGACCGCGAAACGCGTGCAGACTCACAGCTCCCGTTAGCGTAGATCCGCAACCGAAGTCTCCTCGCTTTACCTCGCCGCCGATACGTTATAAGGTAAGGTCTTTGCGCCTCCCGCGCTTCTTCACATGGCCTTAGCAACTACTCTTTCTGATTCTACTTTTACCGGCCTGCCATTGCTGCACAAGGGCAAGGTCCGCGATGTTTACGATGCCGGCGACGACATGCTCCTGCTCGTCGCCACCGATCGCCTTTCGGCATTCGACTGCGTGCTGCCGACGCCGATCAAGTATAAAGGTGCGGTCCTGACCGCACTCTCGACTTTTTGGTTCAAGCGGCTCGAGCACATCGTCCCTAATCACTTGATCACCGCCGAGCTCGACGAAATGCCCGAGGATATCCGCAATCACGAGGTGCTCCGCGGACGCTCGATGCTCGTTAAGAGGACAAAGGTCTTTCCGGTCGAGTGCGTCGTTCGCGGTTATCTCGAAGGCTCGGGTTGGAAGGACTACCTCGTCGATGGGACCGTCTGCGGCCGCGAACTCCCGCCGGGCCTTAAACATTGCGATAAGCTCCTTTCGCCGATCTTCACGCCGGCGACCAAGGCCGCGACCGGCCACGACGAGAACATCACGCAGGTCGAATTCATGCAGGCCGTCGGGCACGACACCGCCGCCGAGCTGAAGTCGATCTCGAAACAGCTCTATACCGAAGCAAGCGAATACGCGCTTGAGCGCGGCATCATCATCGCCGATACCAAGTTCGAATTTGGCGAGGACAAGGATGGGAACGTCCTTCTGATCGATGAGGTCCTCACGCCGGATTCGTCGCGATTCTGGGACGCGGAGAAATATGAACCGGGCCATAAACAGCCTTCGTTTGACAAACAGTTCGTACGCGAATATCTTGAAACCCTCGATTGGAACAAACAGCCCCCCGCACCGCCGCTTCCCTTTGAAGTGGCCGAGGCTACGTCCGAACGATACCTGAAGGCATACGAACTCTTGACCGGCGAGAAGCTCAAGGTCGATTGATCTCGGATCGCCTGCCTCTATCACGAACGTGCGCGCATTAATGGAAAACCTGATCGACGAATTGCTCGACGGCCGCATTCTGCTCAATGAAGCGGTCGCCGAGTTCGAGAAGATCTATATCGAAAAAGCGCTCGAACGCAACGACGAGCACCTTTCTAACACCGCCGATGCGCTCGGCATTCACCGAAACACACTTTCAAAACGCGTCGCCGATTACAAGGCCGCACCGAAGCCCAAACCGCTAAAGGCAAAAACAAAAAAGCCCCGCGTCAAAGTGCCCGCGAAGCCCCTTCCTAAATTACGCAAACGCTAACTGCGGTATTCAAGCACTTCGACCTCATCGCCCGTTCGGATGGTCACGCCCGGATTTTCCGGGATCAGATTCTCACCAAAAAGGACGTAGTTCGGCTGAAGAGCAAGCTCCTCAAGCTTATCGGGGAAAACGTCCTTGGCCATCCGGAACGTGGCAAGAGTCTTGAGCGGTTCCTTGCCGTCAAATTCGCCGCGGTCCGGATCGACGGTCGTGATCGCACACCGGGCACATGGCCGCACCACACGAAAGACCGCTTCGCCGACCCTTATCCTGGCCCAGGTATCTTCTTCGAACGGCTCAGAGCCGGCGACGACAAGGTTCGGCCTGAACCGCCGCATTTCAAGAGGAGAAACGGGGCCATTACCGCCGTTGGCCGCGATCCGCCGATTGAGTTCCTCAAGCGAACCCTCGCCGATCAGCAGTAACGGATAGCCGTCCGCAAAGCTCACCAGATCGTCGCCGCGGTCAAAAAGCGGATTAACGTGCCGCTCCGCCTCCGCCGGCATAGCGAAAAGAACGCACTCGCCGCCGACCGCCTCCGAGAGCCATTGATTGACGTCGTCCGGGTACTCCGCCGCTTCAACCGTGCTGTTCCAGACCGTGACCGGCCGCCGCGGGCCATCCGCGGGCCGATGCGGTATCGTAAGCTCGGCCATCTCAGGTGCCCGGAGCACAACCTGTTCCTCGCCGACCTCGACACCGATCAAGGCCATCCGCGGAAACTCCCGCTGCGTCAGGAACATTCCCTCGCGGTCGGTGATCATCCACCGCCGGTCGTGCCGCAGCCCTCGCTTCTCGACCAACGCCCCGGATACGGCATTCCCGCGAAGCGATTTGATCGGATAGATCGAAATTTCCTTTAACTCCATCATTGCCGGTCTTCACCTATGACTAACCCTCTCGGGACCTTCAAGAACCCGCTGCCCATTATTTGCCAAGTGTACGGAATGTGGGGCGTGTGCTTGTTTACCAAGTTCACGATCGTTTCCATTTTAGCGTCAGTATGAGTGCGTTCCTCGACGATCACACGGCGACGCCCGTTTGAATCGATCACAAATGAAAAGGTCTCGCCGTCGCCCTTATCACTTAATTCAACCGCCGTAGAAGTAATTGTGTTCCAGAATATCAGAGATTCGGCATCGGCCTGCCGGAACAACTTCCATTCGCTTATCGAGATCCCATCGTTATAAACCGTAATATCACGAAATGTGGCCCTTGCAAGGCGAAAAGCAGAGAAAACCGCAAACCAAAGAAATATTGCTGCCGAGAATGCCCAAAGCATCGTCCCGTATTCAAACCAACCTGCGACGAGTACGATACCAGGCAAAATAACCGTTAGAAGACCCGCAACTAAAAGGTCCGACACCGGCCAATCTCTCACAACAGTTGGAGGAGACGCACTCATTAAGGTCTTTCAGCACGAACCGTTCAGGTTGATACGGTGACGCTCATATTTCCTTACATTGCCATAAAGCCCGGAATTTTCCTCTTGACAAGTTTAACCGCGTTTTGTAAATTAGCACTCTTGGACACTGAGTGCTAATAACCGACTTTCCGGCCCGGGGTCCAAGGCGTCATTTTAATACCATTAGGTACATTACCAAAGGAGTACACGATTATGGCAACTACCATCAAACCACTTCATGACCGCGTAATATTGCGTCGGATCGAAGATAACGTTAACCAGACGGCAGGCGGGCTCTTCATCCCGGACACTGCTAAGGAAAAGCCGCAGGAAGGCGAAGTGATCGCCGTCGGCGAAGGCAAGTATAAGGAAGACGGCACCCGGCAGACGCTCGACGTCAAAGCAGGCGACCGCGTTCTTTTCGGCAAATACAGCGGCAGCGAGATCAAGCTCGACGGTGAGGAATTCCTCATCATGCGCGAAGACGAGATTCTTGGCATCATTTCAAGGGCCGGCGAAGCCGCTAACTAGTAAGCCGTAAGCAGTTAGCAGTAAGCAGTTTTTGCTGCTCACTGCTCACCGCTCACTGCTCACTGCTCACACGATTTCGACGAAGGAGAAATTAAAAGATCATGGCAAAACAAGTAGTTCACGGAGAAGATTCACGTTCCGCTATCCTGCGCGGTGTTAACCAGCTTGCGGATGCGGTCAAGGTGACGCTCGGCCCGAAAGGCCGCAACGTCGTCATCGACAAGAAGTTCGGCTCGCCGACCATCACCAAGGACGGCGTGACCGTCGCAAAAGAGATCGAGCTGAAGGACACGCTCGAGAACATGGGTGCACAGATGGTCCGCGAAGTGGCTTCGAAGACCTCGGACGTCGCCGGTGACGGCACGACGACCGCTACTGTCCTCGCACAGGCCATCTTCAAGGAAGGCGTCCGCACGGTCGCAGCCGGTGCCAACCCGATGGCCTTGAAGCGTGGAATCGACAAGGCAGTTGCCGAGGTCGTTGCTGAAGTTCAGCGTCTTGCCAAGCCGGTTTCGGGCGATGCGATCGCACAGGTCGGCACGGTTTCGGCCAATGGCGACAAGACCATCGGCACCATCATCGCCGAGGCGATGGACAAGGTCGGCAAGGACGGCGTCATCACGGTTGAAGAGTCGAAGACGATGGACACCGCTCTCGAAGTTGTCGAGGGTATGCAGTTCGACCGCGGCTATCTTTCGCCGTATTTCGTCACCGACCCGGACCGCATGGAAGCCGCTCTTGATGAGCCCTTCATCCTGATCAACGAAAAGAAGGTCTCGAACATGCGCGACCTTCTGCCGATCCTCGAGCAGGTCGCAAAATCGGGCCGTCCGCTGCTCATCATCGCTGAGGACGTCGAGGGCGAAGCCCTTGCAACGCTCGTCGTTAATAAGCTCCGCGGCACGCTTAATGTCGCAGCCGTTAAGGCTCCGGGCTTCGGCGACCGCCGCAAGGCAATGCTTGAGGACATCGCCATCCTGACGGGCGGCAAGGTCATCTCAGAAGACCTCGGCATCAAGCTTGAGTCGATCACCATCGAAGACCTCGGCAAGGCCAAGAAGATCACCATCGACAAGGACAACACGACCATCGTTGAAGGTGCCGGTTCTGCCGAAGCCATCGACGGCCGCGTCAAGACCATCCGCACGCAGATCGAGGAGACCTCGTCGGACTACGACCGCGAGAAGCTCCAGGAGCGTCTTGCCAAGCTCGTCGGCGGCGTCGCCGTTATCAAGGTCGGTGCAGCCACCGAGACCGAGATGAAGGAGAAGAAGGCTCGCGTCGAAGATGCAATGCACGCAACCCGTGCTGCGGTTGAAGAAGGCATCGTTGCCGGCGGCGGCGTTACGCTCGTCCGTGCTTCGAAGGTGCTTGAGAACTTCAACGCAGGCGAGGACACCGACGAGCAGATCGGCGTCAACATCATCAAGCGTGCTGTTGAGGAACCGCTCCGCCAGATCGTTTCGAACGCAGGCAAGGAAGGCGCCGTCGTCGTCGAGAAGATCCGTGCTGAGGACAGCGAAGCGTTCGGCTTCAACGCAGCGACCGAGAAGTACGAAGACCTCGTCGCAGCCGGTGTTATCGACCCCGCAAAGGTCACCCGCACCGCTCTGCAAAACGCGGCCTCGATCGCCGGCCTGATGCTCACCACCGAAGCCATGATCGCCGACGCCCCCGAAGAAAAGGGCGGCGAAATGGGCGGCATGCCCGGCGGCATGGGCGGCATGGGCATGGGAATGTAAGACTGGAGCGGTAAGCATCTCTGCTTGCCGCGCCGCTTGCGGCGTCCACCCTTCAGAGGCGGGCTTGCCCGCCTTAGCTCCCCTCCTTACGAAGGAGGGGTGTCACCGCTTCGGTGACGGGGTGGTTCTCTATTCCGCCAAGAGCCGGAAGCACGCGCGACCGGGTAGCATTACGAAAAGGCCTCGGCACACGCCGGGGCTTTTGATTTTTCACGCAGTGTATAATTGAGTAAATGCGTCCGAGAAATCGATACATTACCGTTGTTGCAGTATTGATAGGGATGGCGGCGTTTGTGATCGGAATTATTGGCACGGAGCTGCCGAGGATAGATCCAGGCCCGCCGTGCTGGAAAGAGACATTGCCCGCCCAGATAGCGACCGAATGCCGGGAACTGGAAGCACAAAAAGCATCGGCAACTTTCCCCTGGGAAAGACAACGAGCCGAAGCCCAAGATTTCTTTCGCCAATTCCAGACGAGCGTCGCCGCTGATCGCCGCGAAGAAGTCGCCGGAATGATGATGTATCCGCTGCGAGTCAAGTACTACACAGATCCAAGGCCTTCCGACTATCGTTTTCTTCAATCAGCCGACGAGTTGCTTGACGTTTACGACATGGTATTTCATCAAAGTGTGAAGGACTACATCGCCAATTACGACGCCGGCGAAGTTTGGGGAAATGACTATTTCTTGCAGACAGGTACAGGGCAGATCGGAATTTACTGTACTACAACCGGCGAATGCCCCGAGTGCAGTTTCGAGTTCAAGGTCAAGATCATTCACAGCAACCTGATCTACCGCGATCCAGTCAACGAAGTACTGGACGAGCTCCTCAAACCAGATGCAACGCCGTGATGTATGGCTGAATGGTGGTTAATCGATGATTCGACTCAGGATCGTATCGCAAGCTACATAAACGTGGCGACAGACCGTGTCATAGCCAATTTCGGTGCTCATGGCAACGAGAACAGTCTAACTGCAGCACTAGGCCAAGAACTCAATGGTAAGAGGCTTTCCGTTGGCGATACTACTGTGTCGTTCGGCTATCGAAACTTCTTAGAACAAAAAGAGGAACCGCTAACCGGGGCCGATGGCGGATTCTTAGTTACAATTACCAACAACAACGAGGTAGTTGAAAAAGGAGTTTTCTTTCAGGCTAAGCGATTTCCAGAATATAAAAATATAAGGTCGCTCAATTTGAACCGAAGAGAGGCGAGTCGACTAAAGCAACAGCTTGAAGATATGCTAAAGCTCTCGGATCAAAGTATTCTCTTAGGACAAACGAATTATGATTTTTACGCTGTTCAGGCTACATCTCTTGTTACGAGAGGAATTAGCGAGCTTCGTTTCCCCTTTAGGAATGCGCAATTGCTGACGCTTGGCACCTATTTGGGGAAGTGGGTCGCAAGATGCACCAAAGGCGATACAAGGAAGAGCTTCATTCAAGGAATTCGCAACCCAAAGGGATTTCTAAACAATCTGATCACTATGAATGTGCACACTAAGCAGCCGCCATTTCTTACAGAAGGCGGCAAACCGATCGATTTGAACTCCCTTCCGCGTGATCGGATTCCGCGACCCCGATGGCGATCAGAATCCTAATTGATACATCGAGTAACATGATGAATTGCGGCCCGTCAAGGAATTAAAGAGGGTTTATGGCGAAAAAGGCTGAGACTAACAACGAATTTTTTGAAGAGCTTAAAGCGGGATTGTCGGCGGCGATCGGGCATGCCCAAGGTAAACGCAAGGACCTCCGCACGACTACGCTTCCCCGGCCGCCGAAAGAAATGTCTGCAAACGAGATCGTGAAGGTACGCAGCCAGCTTAACGTTTCGCAGGCAGTTTTTGCCCGCTATCTGAACGTCTCGACCAAGACCGTCCAGTCCTGGGAACAAGGCCTCGGCAAGCCCAACGGCGCCAGCCTCAAGCTGCTATCGATCGCGAAAAAGAACCCGAAGATCCTGCTAGAGGTCTAAGGCATGGCAGTAGGGGCTCATTTGGAGGGCTGGGGTTTAGCGGTAGACGTCGCCTAATTCCCATTTTTCCACGTATCGCGGCCGTAGCATCCGTGAAGGCCGGGAGTGTCGGTCATGTCTTTGCTCGTGGGTTCGGGGGGATTTCGCTACAATAGCGGTCGATGATCGAGACGATCGCCATGATCGCTGCTTTTTTGGCTTTCGCCGCCTTTTCGTTCTGGCTCTCGGCAAAGCCGGAAAGGATGAAATGGATGTGGACGCCTTCAGATCCGGCAATCCAACGGATGGTGTCGCGAGGCGCGGCTTGGATAGCACTCTTCTTTATCGCCCTTATCCTCATCTCTTCGCTCCTACAGCCAATTTCATAAATTAAATACTCGGACCTGCGATACGGCGGTTCTAGGATTGAGTTTCCAACGGGATCAGGTACCTCATTCCTCGGCTGTGCCGAGACTCTCTTCGGCAACTGTTGAATTCTCCCGGTTCGGCGGGGGCAGAGCCTTTCCGCTCTGCGAATGGGGCTCAGCCCTGAACCGCGTCATTTCTTTCCCTGAAAGGGAAAGATCCAATAGCGTAGGGTGGAACCCTACGAACTTCCGTTACACAATGATCTACTCCCTGAAGGGGAGCAACACGCTACGCGGATATTCGTCCCCTTCAGGGACGCGTGTTCATCTGGGACGCAAACCCAGGGTTGCACCCTGGGCTATTATCTCTGTCACCTTCGGCGACAGATCGGGGAAATAGAATAACGCCGGGCGGTTTTGAAGCGTCCGGTCAAACATAATCCATGCCCAAAAAAAGGCCTCGGCACACGCCGGGGCCTTTTATGTCTTGTGCGGGTGTCGAACTCCGCAAGAACTTTCTGAACTAAAGCTTTTCCGCGAGTGCCTCGGTCAGTTTATCGATGAGCGGCCTCATCACCTTTGACTGCATTTCGGCGGCGGAGCCGTTGCCGTTCATTTTCATTGTTGCCGTTTGTGCGATCTCGCCAGAGTGGCGGACCTTGCCGGTTGCCACTTCGATCAGGCGATAGGTGACCGTTGCCGAGCCGCCGGTGTTGTATTCGGTCACGCGGCCGGTGACGACGTACGCAACGCCGAGCTGCTTCCCGAGCTTTACCGCCGCCGCTGTTGAACTTCCGCCGTTGATCGCTTCAAGACTTGCGTCTGAGGCGTTCCGCGAGTGCCGCGTGTCGTAAACATTGAACTTGCGGGTGTGGTTTAGCCTTGCCGAAAGCATTGTCTGCAATCCCCGCTTCGCCTGGTCGTTCATCGCCGAAGCCCCCGGCCCGGGCGTAAACTCGACCACCGCCGTCTTAACTCCCGCCGACCGTACTACACCTGCTTTTCCTGCAGCCCCGACCGAACGCCCGTAAACATACGACGCCCCCGCCACCATCATTCCTAAAACCAATGCCGTTAATATGTTCTTCATAATTTCTCCCTCTTAAATTCTTCAGCCGCATTCACCGGCCACAATTGAATGCGTTCGAAGATCAAGAAAACTATCACGAGCGAGTTGCGAGAGTTTCGAAAGTTTCCGAAGTTGCGAGGTTTTGGGGTCTCAAAGTTTGGGGAGTGGCTTTGTTGGCGAGTTTCCGGAATCAATGAAATGAGGCCTTATTACGACTGGACCGCACGCGTCCCCGCGTGCCACGCCGCAAAACGTCGTCGGCCCGTTGAGCCACAAACGATTCAGCCGTTTACAGCTTATTTCAGATGTTTCTTAAAGAAAGCGAGAGTCCGCTCCCAGGCGAGTTTGGCTGAGTCGGCGTCGTAGCGGGGCGTAGTGTCGTTGTGAAAGCCGTGCTGTTTATCCTCGTACACGTAGGATTCGAACTTCTTCTTGTTTTCGGTCAGTGCGGCCTCGTATGCGGCGATGCCCTCGTTGATCCGTTGGTCGTTCCCGGCGTAGTGAAACTGGATCGGGGCGGTGATCTTCGGCACATCCGCAACTCCGGCCTGCCTGCCGTAAAACGCGACCCCGGCATTGAGGTCCTTGCCAAGCCGGACGGCTAGCTGATTGACCATTCCGCCGCCGAAGCAGAAGCCGACGGCACCGAGCTTTCCGGTCGAGTCGGAACGCTTCTTAAGCCACATCGCTGAGGCGACGAAGTCCTCGGTCATCTTCTTGCCGTCAACCGTTCTGAACGCAGCGGCTCCTTTCTGCTCGTCGCCCGGATAGCCGCCGACCGAGGTCAGCCCGTCCGGAGCAAAGGCAACATAGCCCGCCTTCGCCAGGCGGCGGGTGACGTCCTCAATGTAGGGATTCAGTCCGCGGTTTTCATGGATCACCAGCACGGCCGGAAACTTCCTGCCTTTTGCCGGCCGGGCGAGATAGCCCTTGATCGAGCCATTGCCCTCGGGCGAAGCGACCGACTCGAAGCCGACCTTGATGTCCTTGTCCTTCGGGTCAACGGTCTGCGCCCAGGCGTAGTTCGGCCGAAGGCTTTCAAGGATCGCCGCAGCCGTAACGCCGCCGACCGCAAAGCGTGCCGCCCCGCGCAAGAAGGCCCGGCGGTCGATCTCACCGTGCTGATATTCGTGAAAAAGGTCGAGTAACTCTTGCGGATATTCGTTTGCGGTCTTGCGTTCCATTGTTTCTCCTTGGCTTGAAATGACAACCACCCGCATTTCACTTTCGCTTTTCGATAGTGTCTGTATATGCGGACATTAAAGCTTCACGAACGATCGTCGGTTCAACCTCATCCAGCACGAACGTCGTCGCCCCTTTCTCACCCCATTTGTTGGCAACAGGATAGATATGGCTCGTGTCTATTTTGCAGAAAGTCTTCTGTTCTTCCGGTGTAAGAAAAATGTTCGCCGTGTTGTCCTTGTCGAAATAGGTAGCGAACATTCGTCGCTTGGCGATCTTGAAACCGATACGTTCAAAATGCGGGACCGTTTCGGTTCCAGCGAACTCAAGCGCCATTGTCCGAAATTCATCTCCGGTCATTTTCGGCATCCTTTGCGGCGTAGTTGGCAAGGGCTTCTACCCGCGTTGCGCCAAAGGCGTAGCAGTCGCTTTCTTCCATGCTCACGAACTCCGGCCCGATAACGCAATATTGGCCGCCGTCTTGGAAGATCAGCGTGCCGCCCGGCCCGCTCTCCGATTGAAGGTCGGGGTCGCGGAGCATCATTTGAAACTCGGGCGTCATTTCGCGGCCCGCTTTGCGCTCCAGGGCTCTTCAGCACGGCCGCTGAAGGAGACATTGCCCGCCATCGCTTCGCCATCGACCTTGCCGCTGAATGTAAGTGTCAGCTCGTTACCGCCGTAAACGATCGTGTAGCTGAAAGTAATGTCATTGCCCTTGATCGTGCCCGTTACGGGAACGTCGCCGTTCGGCCGTTTGGCCGTGCCGCTCAGCTTTTCGCCGTCAACCGCAAGCACAAGCTTGAAAGGACGCGGACCGCCGGGCGTGCTGTAAACCACATCCCAGTCACCGGCGACTGACGTCTGTGCCTGAGCGCCGGCGGCAAGCATCCCAAGGACAAGAAGCGAAAGAAAAAATGCTCTTTTCATAATGTCTCCGTTATATTTCTCATCTTACCGCATCATCGTTCCAAAAACGAGAAAAGCTCCGAAGATCGGAGCCTTCCCGTCTAGCTTTTACCGAAAGTTTTACTTATCGCTGCCGCGGAAAACCAGCACTACACGGCTGCCGCTGTAAAGCGTCAGGCGGTCCTCGAAGATCTCGATGCGGTCGGCGCTTTCCATTGCCTCGAGCATCTTCCGCTCGATGTCATTGCGGTCGTCCTCGATGCAGGCACGAAGCGTCGCGATCGTGTTCATGAAAGAGAATTTGCCGCCCTCCGCCGAGTAGTTCCCTCCAAAAAGGTTGCAGCCCGTGTTGCCGCCGGCCGTCTTCTCTTCCGTGTCGAAGTTGATGAAGGCTCCGTAGGTTGCCGCGACCTTCTCATTAGGTCCGATCGTATCGAGCAGCCACTTGCGGTCGCCGAGACCGAACTTCTGCGGCTCCGGAGCGTCTTCGTTCTTCATGCTGTCAAATTTAAGCACGGCCTTCCTGCCGGCGTAAAGCGTCAGAACCGAGCCGCGAACGCGGTAACGCGTAACGCCCTTCATCGCGTCCAAGAATTCCTGTTCGGCTTCCATCAGCCCTTGGCAGAACATCCGCGTCGAGCCCATGCCGCTGAACTTCATCGTGCGGCTTCCGACCGCGGCGCCGCCGAAAAAGCGATTGCACGAGGCATTTCCGCTGACCTGCTTCGCATCCTCGGCAAATTCGATAAAGGCACGCGAGCCCGAAATGGCTTTCCCGTTCATTTCCATCAGCGACCAGCGCTTACCCGTAAGCGAGGCCGGCTGTGCAACAACGTCGGCAACCGCTCCAAAAGCAAAGAGCATAGCCACACCGAAAATAATTTGCTTGATCATATCTTTTCCCCTGTTCATGGTTCATCCGGCGGCAGGTGCCATTCGGCACACGTCTGACCGCCACTTAAAGGAACGAACTTCGGGCGTCCGGCTTGCAGGGTATTGTATAATCGTTGCGGTTCGCGGGACAAAGATTTCATCTGCAACCATCCGCGAACTGAGAGCATCTTTTCGGCGTTGGCCGCGTGGACGGCCGGATGTGCCCAAAACAAGAGAATCGAACGATGACCCCAAAGATCTTCAATAAAATCGCCGTTGCTGCATTGACGCTCGTGCTCGCCGTTTCTGCTTTTGCCGATACCATCCGGCTAAAGGACGGCAGCATCATTAAGGGCAAGATCACCGGCTTCACAGGCGGGCGGTTCACCGTCGTCATCGGCGAGGGCAGCCGCCAGCGGACGCTGTATTACTCGGCCGATGAGGTCGAATCGATCGAGTTCGATGCTCCGGGAACGCTTCCCGCCGCGAACACTGCTTCGCGAAATGTGCCGACCGTTCGGGTCGTTGATAACTTACCGCCCGCGCGCGATACGACCGCCTCAAATCCGCGGGTTATCACCACGGATACCACCGCAAATAACCGCTCGCAACCGGCGCCGGTGCCGCCAACAACGCCTCGGCCCACGCCGCTTCCCCGCGAGACCGCGGCTCGAAACGACCAGCCCGTCTCGCCCGCACAGCCGATCGAACTCAACGTAAAGGTTCTCGCCGATAACACCGCAAACGGCTGGACGCACTCCGGATGGGTCGTCAAAAAAGGCCAGCGGATCCGAATAACCGGCAGCGGACAGGTTTCGCTCGGCGCCAACCGCTCGACCGGACCGGCCGGCCGCGATGACATCGAAGACTCTGAAAAGCTGATGCGTGCGGTTGCGACCGGAGCCCTGATCGCCGTTATCGGTGACGACAACAATGAGTTCATTTACATCGGAGCATCGCGTGAATTTACCGCCCAACGCGATGGAGCCCTTTTCCTTGGACTGAACGAGGGCAACCTTGATGACAACACCGGAGCCTTTGACGTTAAGGTCGAGATATTGCCCTAACCCTCGCCGAAGTACCACTACGACCGCAGCTGACCGGGTTTGACTCACTTCCTTTCGAGGGTTAACCTGTCCTTTGCCTTCAAAAGCATTCCTTTTTTGCTTTTCTGCGGTTTATGGATGAGCTTTCTAAGCTGATAGCGCAATACGGCATTTATGCTGTTTTCGCCCTCTGCATGGTCGAAGGCGACATCACCCTTCTCATCTCCGGAGCTCTCGCACACTCGGGCTTTTTCGGGGATTACAGCTTCTTCAAGGTTTTGTTCTTCGGAACTCTGGGCGGAATGGTCGGCGACCATATCGGCTACGGCATCGGCCGCATTTTTCACGAAAAGGCCAAGCACTATCGCTTCTATCAAATGGCCCAGCCGCGGGTCGAACGGCTCATAGATAAATTCGGCGCGTTCGCCATCATCATCTCCAAATACATTTACGGCATCCGGGCGGCAATGTGCATCTTTTACGGCATTGGCAAGATGCCCTTCACCCGGTTTCTTTTTCTCGATTTCATAAGCTGTTTCCTTTGGGTTCTGGTCCTCGCCGGAACTGGCTATTTCTTCAGCGGAGCTATCACGTCGATCATCGGCGACTTCCAGCAGATCGGTATCGCACTTTTCTTCGTCATTCTCTTCGCGGTTGTGTTCCTTTATGTGGTCGAACGCTACTGGCTTTCGGAGAAGGTCGAGGAGGCTGACCCCGAGACCATCCACAAGCTTGAGGAAAAACTGCATCATGTCGAAGAAGTAGCTCAGGAAAAGCTGCACGACCTGACCGAAAGGCTCCATTTGACCCGCGACGCTCATCGCTCCGAACCGCCTAACCGCGAGGCTGAACCGGCAAGCACGAAAGCCGCAAAGAAGTGACCTGCTCGGCTACGCTTTTTTCCGCCGAATAAGCTAAACTACCCGTTCACCCCGGCAAGTCTGCTTGCCATCAACAGAGGACATAACTTGTGATCATCGAATCTTCCGCCCCGACCAGGGTTGACCTTGCCGGCGGCACTATCGATATACCGCCGCTCTTTCTTTTTCACGATGGGGCCGCAACCGTCAATTTCGCGATCAGCCTGCTGGGCAAGTGCCGGATCGAGACGCGCGATGATGACCGCATCGTGCTCGAATCGATCGACCGCGGCCTCAGCTACGAGACCTCGCTCCGCCGCATTCACGAGCTCCGCCACGAACCGAGGCTCGAGCTGCTCGCAAAGCTCGTCCATTTCTTTATGCCCGAGGTCGGCTTCAATATGACGACCGAATCCGAGGCTCCGGCCGGTGCGGGCCTTGCCGGTTCCTCGACGCTCAACATCGCTTGCATCGGTGCCTTGAATACGCTCGTCGGCGGCCGCTATGCCCCCGAACGGTTCATCCCGATCGCTGCTGCGGTCGAATGCCAGGTGATCCGGGTTCCGACCGGTTATCAGGATTACTATTCCGCCCAATACGGCGGCCCGGCGTGTATTCACTTCGGTGTCGAAGGGATGCAGCGTGAAGCATTGGCCGTCGATACCGCAGTGCTCGAATCGCGGATCGCGGTCTGCTACACCGGTGAGCCAAGGAACTCCGGCACGAACAACTGGGAGATCACCAAACGCCACATCGACGGCGACAACGAGCTCTTCGACATCTTCGAAGGCATTCGCGATGGTGCTTTGCGGCTCCGCGAGGCAATGCTTGCGGCCGATTGGGATGCGGTCGGTGAGATCCTTCGTGACGCACATCCGCTCCGGAAACGGCTCTCGCCGCACATCACAACGCCGCACATGGACGACATAATTGACACCGCCCTTGCGAACGGTGCGATAGCGGCCAAGGTCTGCGGAGCCGGCGGCGGCGGCTGCATTGCCTTTTTCTGCGAGGACGGAAAACGCGGGAGCGTCGAACAGGCGATCGCTCAAATGGAGGGCGTCGAGGTGCTCGGGTGGCGGCTGAACACCGAGGGACTAAGCATCCGAACCTCCGGCTAGCCCTTGTCCCCGCGGCCGAGTGGCGCTAATATCGGGGCACGTTCACCATCCGGCCTTTTTTTACAATTTAGGAGATCAAGATGAAACGATCCGCTATTATCGTTTGCGTTCTCGTTTGTGTTGCTGCCGCCTCTGGCCAGATCGCTCCGGGCAAGGTCTTCTGGCGCGGAATGGTCGATGACAAGGTTCAACTCGTCATCAAGGGCCTGACCGTTGAGACCAAGACCATTTCGGGCCGGGCGATGGAGGCCGGCGACTTCAGCTTTACCGCTCCTCTTCCCCGCGACAACGTAAAGGTCAGCGCTCTGAGAAAGGACGGCCGTGGGACCGTGGCCGTCGTACAGCAGCCCGATTCCTCAAATGACTTCACCGCGATCGTCGAGATAAGCGACAGCCGCGGCGGTGCCGCCGATCATTTGATAGAGATCTCCTGGTAACGCCGACAACGTGTCACAATCTGCCGCCTCGCGGTGTTTTGGTTCAAGAAAGCGATTTCTTAACTAAAATTTCGGGAGGCATTTTCATGCGTAGATTCATTTCCATTTTCTCAGTTTCGTTGTTTATGTTTGCATTCGTTCTTGGCTCGGCGGCAACCGAGGCCTTTGGGGCGGGCGATGACTGCAAGAATTATTCGTGGGGCAGCAAGGAATCGGCTGCGGAACTCCGCGAGTTCAAGCTGCCGGCAACCGGCCGCGTCGCGGTCGATGCGGGAAAGAACGGCGGCATCTCCGTTAAGGGCGGCGATGTTGGCGAAGTTCAACTTCGGGCATGCGTAACGGCGTCGGGCGAATCGGCCGCCGAGGCTCAGGGCGTGCTTTCGTCCATCAGGGTCAACACGTCCGGGACGATCTCTGCCGAAGGGCCGGCCGACGGCAAGGGATGGGCCGTCTCGTTCTCGCTCGTCGTTCCGCGCAACACCGACCTCGAACTCAATGCCAAGAACGGCGGCATCGCCATCAGCGGTGTCGAAAGCAACGTTGAATTTGAAACGGTCAACGGCGGTGTCGCGCTAAGCAATCTCGGCGGCAGCGTTCGCGGCCGAACGACGAACGGCGGCGTGAGCGTCAAACTCGACGGCCAGGCATGGCGTGGGAACGGGCTTGACGTTTTGACGACCAACGGCGGCGTCAGCCTCAAGCTGCCCGCGAGCTACGCGGCAAACATCGAAACGGGAACGGTCAACGGCGGGTTCAAGAGCGACATCCCAGAGCTGAACATAACGACGGAAGATGTCAAAGGTGATTGGAGCCGCGGCTCCCGTGCAAAACAGATCAATACGTCGATCAACGGCGGCGGCCCGACCATCCGCGTAAAAACAACGAACGGCGGCATCAAGATCAGCACCGCCGAAGAAATAAAGTACTAAGAACAAAAAAGCGGTCTGTGTATTCAATTCTTACTCTGTGTCTTTTCTGTGGTAGCTTTCTCTAGCCTTGCGGGCATTACCACAGAACGCACAGAAGGAAGACACAGACCGCTACTCTTCCCTGGGTCCCTTCTATTTTTCTTTTCGCACTTTTCTTAGTTCGACTGAATTGCCGCCGTCAGCGAACGAAATATCCCAAGCCCGTCGTTCGAGCCGAGCAGTTCTTCGCAGGCCCGCTCCGGATGCGGCATCATCCCGAGGACGTTCATGTCCGGACTGCAAATTCCGGCGATGTTCGACCTCGCACCGTTCGGGTTCGCTTCGGCCGTGATCTCGCCGTCATCCTCGCAATAGCGAAAAACGATCTGGCCATTTTCCTCAAGTGCATTGAATGTCGGGTCGTCGCAGACGTAGTTGCCCTCGGCGTGTGCTATCGGGATCGAGAGTACGGTCCCCTCGTCGATCTGGCTGGTATATGGAGTGTTTTTGTTCTCGACACGGATGTTCACATGCCGGCAGATGAAATGGAGCCCCGCATTTCGAATCAAAGCCCCCGGAAGCAGGCCCGCCTCGCAAAGTATCTGAAACCCGTTGCAGATGCCAAATACGAACTTGCCCTCGGCGGCAAAATTCTTTACCGACTGCATCACCGGCGAAAACCGCGCCAAGGCACCGGCCCGCAGGTAATCGCCGTAAGAGAACCCGCCCGGAATGATCAGTGCGTCGTAACCGCTCAGGTCCGTCTGCCTGTGCCAGATGAAATCGACCGGCTGTCCGACGTGCTTTGAGATCACGTGATAAGCATCGTGATCGCAATTAGAACCGGGAAAAACAACTACGCCGAACCTCATCAGGCCTCCAACTCCACTTTGTAGTCCTCGATCACGGGGTTTGCAAGAACGTCCTTCGCCAGCCGTTCGGCGGCCTCGCGGGCCTCTTTCGCCGTAGCTCCGCCGTTCACCTCGACCTCAAAATATTTCCCCTGCCGGACGTCTGCGATATTCCCGAACCCGAGCAGTTCCGCCGAGTGGTGAATGGCCTTTCCCTGCGGGTCGAGAACTCCGGGTTTTAGCGTTACGAATACTTTTGCCTTCATTTTCGTCTCCGAAATAAATTGTAGATTGTTACGCAAATTCTTGTCATTGGCAACATCTTATGTTAAGTTTCCCGCAGTCTTTTTTTCTGCGCGAGCTTTATCATTCGCAAACGTCTACTAAGGAGAATCAAAAAGAAATATGCAGAATATGTCTGGCGGCAAGACCGCCCTCGGGTTGGATACTAACGTGGGTGCACTCCTGTGCTATCTTCCGATCTGCTTGGTCAGTCTGATCTACAGCATCATTGTCATAGTTTCCGACAAGGACAACAAGTTCGTCCGTTTCCACGCATTTCAGTCGCTTCTGATCTCAGTGATCTATATCGTGCTGATTATCGTTCTTCAGGTCATCGGAACCGGGATCGCGATCGCACTTGAGTCGGCGATCATCAGTCTCCTTTTCAGCCTGTTGTTCTTCGCGGTGGTTATTGCCTTCCTCGGTATTATGATCTTCGGCTGCGTCAAGGGATACCAGGGCCAGAAATTCAAGCTTCCCATTGTCGGCGATATGGCCGAGAAATGGGCCTAACCAAACACACGCTTAAAAACAACATCTACGTTTCGTAGATAGTGTTTCAGGTCAAAGACGCGGGCTATCTCTTCTGCCGAAAGGTGCAATGAGATGTCCGCGTCTTTCATTACCAGGTCACGATACTCGCCGCCCTCGTCCCAGACCTTCATCGCATTCCGCTGGGTGTAAACATAAGCGTCCTCACGCGAAACGCCCTTTTGCGTCAAGGCAAGCATCAGTTGCCCGCTGAAGACAAGCCCGCGGGTTATCTCGAGGTTCTTCATCATGTTTTCGGGATAAACGACGAGCGTATCAAGCAGCGAGGTCGCCTTTGCGAGCAGGTAAACGAGCGTCGCCGAAGAATCCGGCAGCACGATCCGCTCGGCCGATGAATGCGAGATGTCCCGCTCGTGCCAGAGGGCTACGTTCTCAAGCCCGACGATGGCGTTTGCCCGGACCGTCCGAGCCATTCCGCAGATGCGTTCCGAGAGTATCGGATTGCGTTTATGCGGCATCGCCGAGGAGCCTTTCTGTCCGGCCTTGAATTTTTCTTGAGCCTCGCGAACCTCGGTTCGCTGCCAGTGCCGCACCTGGAGGGCGATCTTCTCGAGCGTCGAAGCGATTATCGCCAGCGTACAGAGATACTCGGCGTAGCGGTCGCGCTGTATGACCTGTGTTGAAACCGCGGCGGCCTTTAGGCCAAGCCTTGCGCAAACGCGTTCCTCAACGTCCGGGGCCAAATGGGCGAACGCCCCGACCGCTCCGCTGATCTTCCCGACCGAAACGATCTCACGGGCACGGGCGAGCCGCTCGCGGTTCCGCTCCATCTCGGCATACCAAAGTGCCCAGCAAAGCCCGAATGACGTCGGCTCGGCGTGTATGCCGTGCGTCCGCCCGATCTGCGGCGTATCTTTGAACTCGAACGCCCGCCGCCTTAGCACCGGCAGCATCGCGTCGATCTTCGCGAGCAAAATGTCGCACGACTCGCGAAGCAAGATGCCGTTTGCCGTATCGACCACATCGCTCGACGTCAGCCCGTAATGGACGAACCTCGCCGCCGGCCCGATGTTCTCGGCAAGATTGGTCGTAAAGGCGATGACGTCGTGGTCGGTCGTCTTTTCGATCTCATTGATCCGCTCGACCGTGAACGCGGCCTTTGCCTTGATCTCTTCGACCGCATCGGCCGGGATGGTTCCGTCCTCGGCATGAACCTCGCAGACGGCTATCTCGACATCAAGCCATTTTTTGAACTTGTTCTCGAGCGACCAGATCGCGCCCATTTCGGGAAGTGTGTATCTTTCGATCATAAAAAACTTGTCATTCCTCGGCGACGTTGTCCCCACCGGAAGCTTTGGACAGGTGCAGTTCCTCTTCGCGGTCGCCTAGTACATCGCCGACATAGACCATTTGCACCACGACCATCAGCATCGCAAGCAGCGGCGTCGCGAGCACGAGCCCAAGCCCGCCGAGCATTACGCCAAAGACAAGCTGAAAGACTATGGTCAAGGCAGGCGGCAGTTCGACGGTTTCGCGTTCGATAAGCGGCGTAACGAGGTTCGATTCGATCAACTGCACGCCAACATAAAGCCCAAGCACATAGACGGCCGTTATCGGGCTATTGATAAAAGCAAGCAGCAGGGCCGGCAATGCCGAAATGATGGGGCCGAAGTTCGGGATGAACGACAACAGTCCGGCTATCAACCCGAGCGTCAGCGCCAGCGGAACGCCGATTATCGATAGCCCGATCCAGGTCAGCAGCCCAATAAAGACCATTGAGCCGATCTTGCCGATCAGCCACCAGCCGAGCGTCTCGCCGGTCGTATCAAGTACCTCGCGAGCCCTAGCCCGGCTAGCGACCGGAAAGAGCTTGATCAGCCCGCTCGAATAGAGCCTTGGTTCAGCGGCAATGTAAATCGCGAGCAAGATAACGACAAAGAAGTTTCCGACCGCTCCGACCGTTGATGAAAACACTCCGCCGACCCCTGAGACGACCTGGCCGGTATCTATCTTCTGGATGATCGCGTCGACGCTCGGCATTTGGTTGATAATCGACTGCCCCCAACTAAATCTGCTGACGAAATCGATGATTAGCCGTTCCGATTCCGGAAGCTTGACACGAAGAAGTTGCACCTGCTCCGCAACGCTCGGGGCAACAATAGCTATGGAGCCCGCAAGAACTAGCACCAGCAGGATAGAAACACCGAGAACGGCCCAGCCCTCGCCGATCTTGAGCCTTTCCGAGATCGGCAGCGCAAGCCCGCGGAGAAAGATCGCGATCAGCACCGCCGAAAAGATCAGCAAAAGGATGTCGATGGTGTAATAAACGAGAGCGAGAAGAAGCAGGATCAGCAGAACAATGCCGACCGTCACCAGCACCTTGCCGGCAAAGGAACGCTCTTGAAAGCTCTCTGAGTTCATCGTCTAGATAAGGTTCTTGCTTGCCAAAAGTTCTGCGTTAAGAATGGTCGAGCCCGCCGCACCGCGGACGGTATTGTGGCTTAGGGCAACGAAGCGGTAATCGAAAATATTATCCGGAAACACCCGGCCAACAGTAACCGTCATTCCGTCGCCGCGGTCGCGGTCAAGCCTCGGCTGCGGCCGCGAAGGCTCATCAAGCACCTCGATGAACCGCTCCGGCGAAGAATGAAGCCCGAGGCTCGGGAACTCCTGCATCGCCGCGATAACTTCCTCAAGCGTCGAATTTCCTTTCAGCTTTACCCTCACCGAGGCCGTGTGCCCATCGATCACATTCACCCTGAAGCACTGTGCCGAGACCGTAAAATCGGCCTTCTGGATCGAGGTGCCGTTAAACTTGCCCAATATCTTCTGCGCTTCGGTCTCGACCTTCGGCTCTTCGCCGGCAATGTAAGGCAGGACGTTGTCGATGATATCGAGCGATGCAACGCCGGGATAACCCGCACCTGAGATCGCCTGCATCGTTGTCACGATCGCCGATTCGACGCCGAACTTGCGGTCAAGTGCGGCAAGCGGCGGAGCAAAGCTCGCGACCGCACAGTTCGGATTCGTTACGATAAATCCCTTGCTGAATCCGCGCTTCGTTTGTTGGACCTCGATCAGCCCAAGATGATCGGGGTTGATCTCCGGGATCAGGAGCGGCACGTCCTCGTCCATTCGGTAAACCGATGAATTGCTTATCACCGGATAACCGGCACGGGCAAATGCCTCCTCCGTCTCGCGGGCAACCGGGGACGGCAGGCTTGAGAAAACAATGTCGCAATCTATCGGCGGCTCTATCGGCTGGACGGTGATCTCGCGAACGCCTTCCGGGATGTCGCCCGCCAACTTCCATGCACACGCCTCGGCAAACGATTTGCCCGCCGAGCGGTCCGAGGCCGCAAGCGCAGTTATCTCAAACTGCGGGTGATGTTCGAGCAACTGAATGAACCGCTGCCCAACCGTCCCGGTCGCACCAAGAATTCCGACCCTGTATTTACGTGCCATAAATCAACAAGCCCTTATGTTCTCACTTTCTCAAAATAAGGGCAAAATGCCCGCAGGGCCAAAGGCTCAGCGGGCAACTCTCGATAGTTATCTATTTTTGTACGCTACGGTGTGACCAGTTCGTCATCAAATGCATAGGCGTAGACCCCGTGATAGGGCGGGCTGCCGAGGAACTCTGCCGGATCGATCCGATCATCGGTTCCGTGCCCACCAAGCTGACGCTTTCGAAATTCGAAATGAAGGTGAACCTTGTCTGCCGCAATGCCCTTTGCATTTCCCGTATCGCCGACCGCACCGATCATCGAGTTTATATTCGTGATCTCCTGGCCTTCGGAACACCAGACCTCGGAAAGATGTGAATAAAATGCGTAATACGTCTTGCCGTTGTGCGAGAACTTCAGATTGATCGTTTTGCCGTATTTTCCAACGTCGTTACGCTGCACGCCGACAACGGTTCCGATCGAGACCGGGTACACGGGCGTCCCCATTGGGGCCACCAGATCCCAGCCCTTGTGAAACTTCGGGGTGCCATCCTTATGTTTTCGGACCCAACCGAAAGTATTGTATTTCGTTGTATTGAGTATCTTGTTGTATTCCAGCGGATAACGTACCATCACTGCCTCCTGTTCTCTCAACAAGATTAAGGACGGACACTATTTAAGCTTTTGCTAAACTCCGATGGCTTCCTTCATTCGCCGGACGCCTTCGGCCATGCGTTCCTCTGAGTTGCAGAAGGATATCCGCAGGAATCCTTTCGCCTCGGTACCGAAGGCGACGCCCGGAACCGTGATCACGCGATTCTGCAGGCACTTCTCGGCGATCTCGATGTCGTCGCCAACAGAGCGGACATCGAGCATGGTATAAAACGCTCCCTCCGGAGCCGTCGCCTTGAGGCCAAGCTCTTTATCGAATAGATCGACAAGAAAATCGCCGCGTTTCTTATAGACCTCGCGGGCGTGAGCCTTGAATTCCTCGGCCTCAGCAGACCAGCCGAGCAGCGACGCCTTCTGCGTTATCGCCGAGGCACAGACCGTCAGAAAGCCATGAAGAACCTGGATGCCGTGCATCACCTCGGGCCGCGAACTTGCCGCCCAACCGAGTCGCCATCCGGTCATGCTGAGCGATTTTGAAAGCCCGCTGACGATCACCGTCCGTTCGTAAAATTCCGAGGCCGAATGTGGCCGCTCGCCAAAATAAAGATCGCTATAGATCTCATCCGAAATAAGATAGATGCCCGTGCCCTCAAGCACTTCGGCGATCTGCCGGAGGTCCGTTTCCGTGAAGATCTTCCCCGTCGGATTCGAAGGCGAGATGACGACCGCGGCCTTTGTCTTAGGCGTTATTGCCCGCTTAAATTCCTCAATGTCGAAGGCAAACTCCGTCTCTGCAGGCAATCGGTAATAGACCGGATTGCCCTGCGAGATGCGTACGCAAGCATCGTAAGCCGGAAAGCTCGGGTTCGGCAGCAGCACATCGTCGCCGATATCCACTATCGAAAGAAAAGCCGCCGTCATCGCCTCCTGCGACCCGCACGTGACGACGATATCCTTAAGCCCAAGGCCAAGATGCGGATACTGCTCGGAGATCTTTTCGCGAAGTGCCGGCAGCCCCGGGTGGGATGTATAGCCGTTCTGCTCCTCGGTCGCGACGCGTGCTGCCTCGCGGCGGAGAAAGTCGGGCGTCGGCAGGTCAGGCTCGCCCAATCCGAAATTTATCGAATCCGGCAACGCCCGCTCGAAAAATTGCCTGATCAGCGTCGGCTGCAGGCCCTGCAACCGCTTCGGCAATTGAAATTCTCTTTGTTCAAATGCAGCTGTCATGTCCAGATCGCTTACGCCTCATCCTCAGCCGTCTCGCCGTGCGGCGGCTTGCTCGATTCGAGATCTTCTTCGAGTTCCTCGCGGGCATCCCCGACCTCAATGTTAAACTCGCCCTCGGCCGCAGTGTTCGGGTCACCCGTCAAAATCCCGCCGATCATCTCGACCTCGCCGATGATCTTCTGCCCCAGGCCCGAGATCTTTTCCTTTAACGAATGCTCTTCGTGATCGTCTTTCGGCACTTCATGATCATTACTCATACTTATAAGTTTACATCCTCTCTCGCTTTAGGCGGTATTGCGGCAGTTCTTTTATCGCAGATAGTCTTCGAGCTTTGTAGAGGCATCGGTCTTGTCGTCGCGGTATTTTACGATGACGGGGCAGTAGATCGAGAGGCCATTTGCCTTGCCGAACGCGTTTGTAACGGCTCGCGAGCCCTGGACCACGACCGCACCGGCCGGTATCTCAAGCGGGCGGCCGCCCTCGGCCTTGATGATGCGTTCGTTCGGCAGATCAAAGACAGGAGTCGAGCGAGTAAGGATAACGCCCGTCCCGAGCACTGCCCGCTCTCGGACGATCGTTCCTTCATAAACGCCGGTGTTGCCGCCGACCATCACATCGTCTTCGATAACGACGGGCACCGCACCGACCGGTTCGAGCACGCCGCCGATCTGCGCCGCCGCCGAGATATGCACCCGTTTCCCGATCTGTGCACACGAGCCGACCAAAGCGTGCGAATCGACCATCGTGCCCTCATCAACAAAGGCACCGACGTTTATATACGCCGGCGGAACGACCACCACGCCCGGTGCAACATAGCTACCATCTCGTATCGCCGAACCACCAATGACGATCCGAACGCCGTCCTCGAGCGACATCGGCCGGAGAGGGAACGTGTCTTTGTCGAAGAACCGCAGCGTCTCGGTCGGCTGCGACATCTCGACCATCTTGCCCATCCGAAACCCGAGCAAAATACCCTGTTTTACCCAGGCATTCGCGTGCCAGTTCCCTTCCGCGTCCTTCTCCGCCGAGCGTATCTCGCCACGCCTCAAGGCGAGCTTGAACTCCTCATAAACCTCGCGATCTGCCGGCTCAAACTCCGTCTTCGCAAACAACGCCTCGATCTTTTCTTGCAATTCCATTTGATTAGTAAAGACAGCGGTTTATCAGATCACAATGTCTATCGCGAATTGTAAATTGGCGAATTGACCATTGTTAATTGGATGCGAGAAATCCCGTTCCCAATTCTCAATTAACCAATTTTCAATTGCCAATTTGCTTTCCTATGATAGCGCTACGTCCAGCATCACCTTTTTGAGAATCCCTTGAGTTTCTTTTGTCACCGGCACAAGCGGGAGCCGCAGGTTCTCTTCGAGCAGGCCCAATTCTTTCATCACAAATTTGCACGGTGCGGGCGAGGCCTCGATGAAGTTTGCCTCCATCAGCGGCAGCAGCTGAAAGTGCAGTTTTCGGGCGGCGGTCCATGCCCCGTCAAGGGCTTTCTCGACCATTCGCGACGTCTCACGCGGCATTTCATTTGCGACGACAGAGACGAGCCCATCGGCTCCGAGGGCGATCAGCGGCAGCGTCGTCGCATCGTCGCCCGAAAAGACCTTGAAGCCCTTCGGCCGCCCTGCCAAGATCGCCATCACCTGCGAGAGGTCACCCGAGGCCTCTTTGGTCGCTACGATGTTCGGATTGTCCTCGGCGAGCCGCAGCGTCGTTTCGGCCGAGATGTTAGAGGCGGTTCGCCCGGGCACGTTGTAGAGCATTATCGGAAAATCCGTGACGCTCTTCGCGACCTCAGAAAAATGAGCATAGAGCCCGGCCTGCGTCGGCTTGTTGTAATAGGGTGCGACGATCAATGCCGCGTCGGCGCCAAGTTCGCGGGCCCTTCGGGTGAATTCGATGGTAGCACCGGTCGAATTGCTCCCCGTCCCGGCGATGACCTTCGCCTC
This sequence comes from Acidobacteriota bacterium, assembly GCA_019639235.1. Lineage (GTDB taxonomy): Bacteria > Acidobacteriota > Blastocatellia > Pyrinomonadales > Pyrinomonadaceae > OLB17. The sequence continues at coordinate 49,162 of JAHBSG010000028.1, forward strand.
TCGACGATGGGCAACTTCAACTGCGAGCCTGATCACATTAAGCCGCTCCGCCTCGGTCATCGTCGCACTCTCGCCCGTCGTTCCGCACGGCACAAGCAGCTTTACGCCGCCCTTTATCTGCCGCTCCGCGAGCCGCCGGAAGCACTCCTCATCGACCGAACCGTCCTTCCGAAACGGCGTAACCAAGGCAGTTGCACAACCCGTCATCCAATTCGTTCTTGCTCTCATAGCAAATTTTCTCTTTCCGCGAAATTCCCGTTAAGTATATGCTTAGGGACGAGGGAGTTACAAAATCACTTTGCTTCGATTTATAGCAACCATAAGCATTGCTTTCAGCATAATGGCACTTGCCGGATGCTCTGAAGCCCAACCTGCGAACGGTCCGGCGCCCGAAATACCGCGGTTGATCGCAGACCGATTTGCCTACCCGGTCGGGCCGGGCGAATCCGTCACGCGGGCTCGCGACAAAAAGGACGAATGGTACGACGCCCAGGACTTTGGCGAGAACAATCACCTTGGCGAGGACTGGAACAAGAACTCGGGCGGGAACACAGATTGCGGCGAGCCGGTCTATGCGATAGCAAACGGCGAGATCACCTACGCGGCCGACGCCGGGCCAGGCTGGGGAAACGTAGTGATCATCACCCACACGCTCCCCGATGGAACCGAGGTCCAGTCGCTGTACGGCCATCTCAAGGCCATCGAGAAAACGTCAGGGACAATCAATTTAAGGGAGAAAGTTGGCACCATTGGTGATGGCAATGGAAGATACATCTGCCATCTCCACTTCGAACTCCGCGAGCGGCATTGTCCGTCATGGGATATGGTCTTCGTCGGCTATAGCCCGGTAAGCTACGGATGGGTCGATCCTTCGGGCTTTATCGATAAACGCCGATGATCACTTCTTCGTCTTCGCAATACGCTTCGACTTCGGCGCTTCACTTAAAAAGTTGCTGCTTGAAACAACCTTTGTTCCGGTCTCCAACTCGAGTGCCTTCCGAGCGTCACCGGCAACCTTTCCGCCGCGGATCGCTGCTTTCTTGTTTTCGAATAAGCCCGTCGGGTTTTGCGTTTTAACGATCTCAGAGGTCGAAGCCTCGCCAAGCATCGAAAAGATCAGTTCGAGATCGGTCATGTGGTCGCGGAGATTTTGATTCTTGAGTCCCTTTACTCGTTTGTGTTCCGAGGGCGTAAGGCCAAACGCAGCTTTTGAAATCTCGGCGGTCAGTATCGCGTATTCGACCCGTTCTTTAACGCCATGCTTATGCCACTCATCGGTCAGTTCCTCGCGGATCGCGATGCTCCGCATCCGACGCTCGATCCAGTCGTCGGGATAGCCCTTAGCTTTGTAAAGCTCCCGGGTCCGCTGCATTGCAAGCTCCGGATCATTGATCTCATCGAGCCGGTCCGAACCAACCTGGGCGAGCCAAAGCTTCAATGGTTCAGCTTTAGGTGACGGGATCGACTGGATGATGCGAAGCATGCCTTTGGCATCGGCAGATTGGATCTTCCGGCGCTTGCCGTCTGCGGCCTCCATTTCAACCAGGGTACAAATTGTACCCCAGTTGGCTTTTAAGCTGCTGTCCCTGCTCAACAATCGTTTTATGTATTGCTTTACATCAACACTGTCGGTCAGGATCTCGACAACATCCTGAACAGAGAAGTACCACTTCTGTTCGCCCTCGACCCAAACAGAACGCACTTTTCGATCTTCGAATAGTTTAATGTTTGCCAACGTCAACCCCCATTTGTTCCGCGATCACCTCGGTAAACTCGAAGAAGCCTTTCCTGTTTTCTATCCACTCCGCGGCCATTATTGCCCCGTAAGCAAAGCCCTCGCGGTTTCGGGCGATGTGTTCGAGTAGGATCTGGTCCGCCGGGCCATCAAAGCCGAGCCGATGCGTTCCCGGAATGTTCCCGGCACGGGTCACGGCGACCTCGCCGACCTTGACGTGCTTTTCGGCCACGCTTTTCAGTTTCAGGGCCGTCCCGCTCGGGCTGTCCCTCTTTTGCGAATGGTGCTGCTCTTCGATAAAGGCCTCGTATTCGGGAAAGCGGGCGAGCAGCTCGGAGGCATACTCGGCGATACGAAAAAAGAGATTTACGCCGATCGAGAAATTCGCTCCATAGACCATCGACCCATTACTGCCGGCCACGATCTTTTCGATCTCCTGCCGCTGTGCGTCCCAACCGGTCGTCCCGACCACGATCGGCACACCGGCGAGCATACACGCCCGAACGTTCCGCTCGACGGCATCCGCCACCGTAAAATCGATCGCGACGTCGGCGGCCTTCAGCGTCTCGGCAAGTTCCTCGGCCGCGAGCCCCGCATGCGATTCGCTCACCGTCACCGCCACCGAGTGTCCGCGTTCCGCAGCCAACCGCCCGATCAGCTTCCCCATCTTCCCGTAACCAATTAGAGCGATTCTCATAACTGCGATTTTGCCACAGAGGGCAACGTGTCTGTAAAGACTATTCCTCGGCGGTCTCCGTGACCGCTATCGGTAACAATTTTCTGACGAGCGATCCGTACAGATCGACAGCCGATTCGAGATCCTTCTTCAGCACGAACTCGTCCTTCGTATGTGCGACGAGGATCGAGCCGGGGCCGAGGAGAAGAGGTTTGCCCCAGTTGGGCATGTGCGGGATGTCAGTAGTAAAGCGGACGACCTTTTGGGTAAAGCCTTCGACCGGATGAAGTTTTACCGGTTCGCTGCACGACAATACTTCGATGTCGCCGCGGCCGCGGACGACGCTTTCGAGAGCCTGTTCAATGGGCTCTCTTTTTGTCGTCAGTCGAATGAGCAAACCGGCTTCGGCCCGCGGCGGGATGACGTTCAGAGCAAGGCCGCCGTTGATCGTGCCGATATTGACGGTCGTCTCGCCAAAGAAATCGTCGTGTGGGAAATGGGTGTGGCGGATGTCGTCGAGAATATCCAGCAGCGTCTCGATCGCCGAATCGCCTTCTTCCGGATAGGCCGAGTGGGCCGCCTTTCCCTTCGTTTTTATCATCAGCCGAAATGAGCCCTTGGAACCGATCGCCAGGTCATTGTCCGTCGGCTCGCCGTTGATCATATATTCGCATTTGGCTGCCAGCGGATGATCGTTTACGGCCTTTGCACCGGTCGATGCACGCTCTTCCTCGACCGTGTAAAGCAGGCCGATGTCGCTTATACCTTCTTTTCTTAGCTGCTCCGCTGCTGATATCTGCGCCGCGATTATGCCCTTCGCATCGCACGCCCCGCGGCCGTAGATCTTTTCATCGTCCTCGGTCGGCGGGATGAACGGCGGCACCGTGTCCATGTGGGTTGACATCCAAACCCTGGGGTTTTTGTTCAGCGTCGCGATGACGTTGTTCTGATTCTCTGAGACCGGCTGCAGCTCGACCATCCATCCGAGCGACATCAGATGATCGCGCAGAAAATGCCCGACCGCTTCTTCTTCACCGGAAACGGACGGGATCGCCATTAGTGCCTTCGTTAGTTCAAAGAGATGCATATTTCTGTTGCCGGAGCGTGATAAACTTCTCGCAGGATAGCAGATAAGAACTTTAGTTGAAGAGTGATCGAGGGCCAAACGCAGAATCCGAAACCTCCGATCGCGGCCGCTCATAGAGATCAGCGGCCGGCTTCGCTTCGTCGCGATATCACACTTTTCGATGCCGTCGGCATCGGGCTCGGGGCGATCATCGGTGCGGGCATTTTCGTCGTCACGGGCGTCGCGGCCGGTGTCGCGGGCCCTGCGTTTCTT
>JAHBSG010000029.1 GCA_019639235.1 Acidobacteriota bacterium
ATCTGAACCGACGGCGATTGTTCCCTTTTTGGGAAACATCCCGAACATCTTCGCCGCTGCGGTCGAGGTTAGCTCGACAAAGCGATTTAGCGATATGCGGTTCTCGACGACACCGCCGTTGTAAATGAGGGCGAGGCGATTCTCGACGCCGGGAGCTCCATTCGGGATCTTTGTGAAATCGCCAAGGCCGAGCTCCTTTTGCTCTTTCATACAGAACGGGCAATGATCGGTCGAGATGACCTGAAGGTCGTCCATCTTGAGGCCGGTCCAAAGGTCAGCGCAGTTGTGCTTTTCGCGAAGCGGCGGAGTCATTACGTACTTCGCACCGTCCCACCCATCGCCGTAATCTTCGATGGAATGAAACAGATACTGCGGACACGTCTCCGCAAAAGCCGCAATGCCGCGGTCTCTTGCTTGTCGCACCTGATTCAAAGCATCGGTGCAGCTCAAATGAACAATGTAAACCGGCGACTCCGCCATCTCGGCAATGGCGATCGCACGATGCACGCCTTCTGCCTCGGCGATCGTCGGCCGCGTGAGGGCATGATACTTCGGAGCGGTACGCCCATCGGCAAGAAAGCGCTTAATGATCTCGTTGATGACGATGCCGTTCTCGGCGTGCATGCAGATGAGGCCGCCGCATTTGCCCGCCGCCGACATCGCACGAAAGATCGTCGCGTCGTCCGCCAAAAACACGCCCGGATACGCCATGAACAGCTTGAACGACGTGATGCCCTCTTCCATAAGCGAGTACATCTCTCTCTCAGTGCCGTCCTCAAACTCGGTCGTGATCAGATGAAATCCGTAGTCGATGCAGGTCTTGCCCTCGGCTTTCTTGTGCCACGCATCGACGCCCGCGGTCATCGATTCACCCTTCGTCTGCACCGCAAAATCGATGATCGTCGTCGTCCCGCCAAATGCCGCTGCCCGCGTCCCGGTAAAGAAATCGTCAGACGACTGTGTCCCGCCAAATGGCAACTCCATATGCGTATGCGGATCGATCCCGCCGGGAATGACAATCTTGCCGCTCGCATCGATCACCACATCCGCTTCAACATCAAGCGACTTGCCGATCGTCGTCACCGTCTCGCCGTCGATGAAAATATCCGCGACGTAATCATCAACCGCAGTCACAACCCGGCCATTTTTGATCAGTGTTCTCATCGTTACAGCACCTCACTCCGGTTGCAGTTCAAGATAGCCGATTATGCCTTTCTTGTCCTCGCCGATCTCGAATATGACGTTCATGCTTTCGAATTCGACAGCATATTTGTACAACACCGCCTCGCCGATATCGGTTCGTTCCAGAAGTTCGAACTTCGTGATCGGGCCGATCGTTTTCAGGTATCCGATCAATCGGTCGTTCGGATCGCTGAGCGCCGAATACAACCGTGGCGACAACCTTTTCTCGTCCGGTTTTCCAGCCAAGATATCTTCGATAACTTTTCGGAAGCCCGCGGTTCGCTCGGGCTCCGGGTCTTTCATTGGCTTCGGCTTGACCGCCGGATCGACAGCCTCTGCTATCCCATTACCGAGCCGGGCCGGGTTTGCGTTCTCCGAATTCGCAAGGGCGATGACCGTAAGCCCGCGGTCGGGGTAGCGGGCAATGAACGACTTAAATCCCTGCCATGCACCGCCATGCTCGATGACCTTAAAGCCGTTTACGTCCCGAAGCGCCCAACCGAACCCGTACCGCTGCTCGCGGCCGTCATTGAGCTTGACCGGCGTCCACATATGGTCGTAGGCGGCCTTGCTCAGTAGCTTTCTACCGGCAAGTGCTTCTTCCCAGCGCATCATATCGAGCACGGAAAAATACAAGGCACCGTCGGCAGTCGTGTTCAGCACCGGGGAAACCCATTCCTGATTTTTCACCTCGCCATTGCGGAGCACGTAACCCGCGGCACGGTTCGGAATGATATCGCTCTCGCTTATCACCCGGGCGGTTGTCATCCCGAGCGGTTTGAAGACGCGTTCGGCGAGAAGATTACCATAGAACTTTCCGCTCACCTTCCGGATGATGATGCCGAGGGTAACGTAACCAAAATTGCTGTATTGCCACTTCTCACCCGGAGCAAAGGCGAGCGGAGTTTCCTTGATGATCTTGAGCAACTCATCCTCGGTATAATCCTTTCGAAAGTCAAAGCCTCTCGAGTAGTCCGTAAAGCCGCCGGTGTGCGTCAACAGATGTCGGACGGTAACATTCGCCCAGGATTCCGGCACTTCGCCGAGATGCTTGCCGATCTTGTCGTCCAGGCCGATCTTTCCCTCATCGACCAGCAGCATTATCGCGAATGCCGTGAACTGCTTCCCGACCGAGCCCGACTGGAAGATCGTCTCCGGCCTGACCGGCACGTTGTGCTCGATGTTCGCAAGGCCGTATCCCTTGACGACAACCGGCTTGCCGTCCTTGATCACGGCAACTGAAACTCCGGGGATCGTCTTCCGCTCCATCTCGGCTTTAACAAAAGCGTCAACCGCAGCCTCTTCGGTTGCCTGAGCTTGGGCCGCAAATGAAGCGATACCGACAATGAGTAAAAACAGGACCAGAACTTTTAATTTCATATTTTACTTGACCCGGGTGAACGGCATATCCCGCATCCGCGCGCCGCCGACATGAAGATCGACGATCTTTCCTTCCCTATTGCGGATGACCCACGCGACCGCATTGACGCCGCCGATACTGAAATGGTCCTTGTAGAGCGGGGTAAGCGGGAGTTTCGTGGTCGGGCGTTGTGTCAAAAATGCCTTTCCATCCTCGACAACAAATTTGAAAGTCGCTTCGGCTTCCTCGCTGTGCCAAACCCCTACGAGGGCCGATAGCTCGTTGGCCGAAGGTGTCCACGCTTCCTCTAACATATGGCGAACGGCGTCGCCGTTGGTGTCGACCTCAGCATATTCGGGCTTTCCGCCAGCGGCAAGCTTGAACGTGACCTTGCTCGGTCCGTATTGAAACGAGCCATCCGGAAGCGGGGTTAGCGGGCGGCCGTTGAGCAAGAGTTTGCCGTTCTCGAGTGTTGTCCGGCTTGGGTAACGAGTTCGCTCGTTCCGCCAGAGACCGACATACTTTTGCAAAGTTTCGGGAGCGACAGCCGCGGCCGGTGCCGAATTCGTAGGCTGCTGCGGAAAGGGGCCGAAGATCTCGTCGGTGATATCGGCTGCGATCCGGCCGGCACTCGGACTTGTACCATTGCAAAGCACCGCGACGGAAACCTTCTGGTCAGGGTAACGAGCGAGAAACGTCTGGTAACCGGCCGTCGAACCGCCGTGCGAGACGTCGCGCATGCCCCTATATTCGCTGACAACGAGCCCAAGTGCGTATTCGATCTTCCGGCCGTCGTTGAGAACGCCGCGTGTTTCTAATGCGTCGACCAGCGGCCTACCCATCGAGGCCGAATCGAGCATCGCGTTCCATTTCAGCCAGTCGCCGACGGTGGTCAGCATTCCTCCGTTGCCATAGACGCTCATGATCGGCATATCGAGCCGCCACGGGGCGTTTGGGCCCTGGCGTGAGTAGCCCTGCGCACGGCCCGGCACGAGACGCTGATAGTCGTCGCGCCAAGAGCTGTTTTTCATGCCGAGCGGCTTGAAGAAGCGTTCGTCGATAAAGGCGGGCAGCTTTTGATTCGAAACGCGTTCGGCGATGAGCGTCGCGAGCTGGTAGCCGCTGTTCGAGTAGGAATATTCGGCGCCGGGTTTGAAATCGAGGCCTTTCTGGCGAAATACGACATCAAGCGCGACCTCTTGCGAGATAACGCGATCGCCCCGGCCAACGCCCGTCAGGGCCATCACGGCACCCCAATCGCGAAGCCCCGCCGTGTGGTTGAGCAGATGGCGGATGGTCATTTTCGAACCGTAATCCGGCAGCTCAGGCACGTATTTGCGGACGTCGTCATCGAGGTTTAGCTTGCCTTCCTGCTGCAGCAGGACAAGTGCAGCGGCGACGAACTGCTTTGCGACGGAGCCGGATTCGAAGATCGTGTTCGGCGTGTTAGGCACGTTGTGCTCGATCTCGGCAAGTCCGAAAGCCTTTTCAAATACTGACTCGCCGGCAAGCGAAACGCCGACGGCACAGCCCGGAGCCGGCCCGGTGTTGGCCTTAGCGGCCTTTGCGAACGCACGCTCGGCGCCGGCAACGACCTTATCCTTTTCAGGGACTTGGGCAAAAAGCGCTCCCGTTAGTAAACAAACGGTCGCGAGCATCGCAAACGTCCTTTTTTTATCGATAACGAACATAATGACTCCGGTTACGAAAGCAGGGTTATTTCCTTGGCGAAGACTTTGCCTTCGCAAGCATTTTGTCGAGTTCTTTGCGATCGAATAGCACCGCATTGCTGACAACGGCGTCGATCTTTCGCGTGTTTCTGATGTCGAGCCTCGGATCGGCGGTCAGTATCACCAGATCAGCAGCCTTTCCTGCGGCGACGGTCCCGAACTCTTTCGTTTTCCCGAAAAAGACCGCTGGATTCCAGGTCGCCGTTCGAAGAGCCTCGGTCGGCGTAAGGCCGGCGCGTACGAAGATCTCAAGTTCGTCGTGCAGGTCGAATCCTGGAACGACGAACGGGTTATTGTTGTCGGTACCTGCCAAGAGCGGTGCGCCTTCCTCATGCATCGCTCCAACGACCCTGAGCAACAGTTCGAAATCGCGTTGCCGGTCGGCGAGATCAGGACCTCTTACCAATTGCGGCGATGCCTCCCATTCCGCGACCTCCGTTGCCGAAATGTACTCGAGCGCCGGCCGCGTCCGGAAGCCATAGTCATCGTACAGCAGCATGCCGCGGTGCAGGACCGCTGTAGGCACGCTGAACGTACCGTTGCGTTTGAAGGTACTGAAAAGACGGCGGCATTTTTGCATATCAAATGTCGCCTTCATCTCTTTGTCGACCTCTGGCGTCCATTCCTTTGCGCGAAGCTCGTCCTCTTTACTCGAACACGTTTCCAGCGTGCCGGTAAGGTGCTCGATGCTCTTTAGGCCTCTGTTCGAAGCCGCGAAAGCACTCATCGAAAACGGCACGTGCCCGACGATCGGGATCCCGACCTTTTTTGCTTCGTCCGCTATCGCGTCAAACGTTGCAGGCGAAAGCATCCAGTAGATCTTTATGTATTGGGCGCCATCGGCTTTCATTCGGCGAACGGCGGCGCGTGCCTCATTCGGGTCTTTGATCGCGACCGGGCCCGGCAAAAACGGCGGGTCGCCGTCGATAATGTTGCTGCCGACCTCGACACGTGGGCCGGGGCCGCCGGAGTTCATCTCGCTACGCCATTTCCCTGCAAGCTTGCGGTCCTCGGAGTCAGACGCCATATCACGGATGCCGGTTACGCCGTTCGCGAGGAAGAGTGGGAAATAGGAATCTTTGTTGTCGGTGCCGCTGCGTGACGGGCTGAAATTATTGAAGGCGTGGACGTGCATATCCCACAGACCGGGAATGACAAATTTCCCGTCTGCCTTATACACGACCGCATTTCGCGGCGGCTTGATGCTTCGGTCCTTGCCGACCTTTACGATCTTGCCGCCGGAGATCAGGATCGTGGTTTGATCGGTGCCTTTGCCAGTTACCGGATCGATCACTGTCGCACCGGTGATGGCCAGAATTCTTTGCTGTCCGCAGACGGAAATCACTGAAAATAAGATTGCGACTGCGAAAACGGACGCGAGGATCGACGCCTTTACCAGCGTGTTACGGCAGCAGGCAAAACGAACGAAAGTAGAAGGTCTTGTCATACGTTCATTCAGGCTGAAGCGACAGGCCGGCGATTTTGCCGTCTTTGTTTATGACCAACTCGAAAAACAGGCTCATCGCGCCGTATTCGACACGAAAGCGATGGCGCATTCCATCGCCGATCGAATTGCGTTCAACAAACTCAAACGATTGGATCGGCCCGAGAGTTCGAATATAAGCTGCCAGCCGATCGTCCCGCTTCGCCAGCGTGTCTCGCATTTCGTCCGTCAAACGTTCTGGGGCGAGCTTATTTTCCAGGGCTGCGGCCATGATCTTGCGGGCCTCAGCCGTGAAAGCTGGATCGGGATCGGCGACCGGCTTGCGCTTGAGTTGCGGGTCGACGATCGCCGCGACGCCGTTGGCCAGCCTCGATTCGTTCGCCTGAGCAAGGTTCGCAAACAGGATCACCGTCAGTTTGTTATCCGGATAGCGGCCGATGTGTGCCTTAAAGCCCTGCCACGCGCCGCCGTGCTCTACGACGGGCTGGCCATTGACCTCGCGAATACCCCAGCCGAAGCCGTACGGGTGCTCCGTCCCATCGTTCAGCTTAACCTTCGCCCACATCGCATCATATCCGGCCTTGCTCAGCAGCTTTCGGTCGCGGAGAGCGCCGTCCCACTTGATCATGTCGAGCAGCGACAGGTAAAGGGCACCGTCAGCGGTTGTGTTCAGCGTTGGCGAGACCCAGTCGTGATTCTTGACCTCGCCGTTGCGGAGAGAATAGCCGGCGGCACGATTTTGCACGATATCCGCCTCGCTGATGACGCGTGCCGTGGTCATCCCTAACGGTCCGAAAACGCGTTCTTTTAAAAGGTCCCCGTAAAACTTGCCCGAAACCTTTCGAACAATGATACCGAGAGTTACATAACCGAAATTGCTGTACTGCCACTTTTCTCCCGGTGAAAAGGCAAGCGGTGTTTCCTTGATGATCTTAAACAGATCGTCTTCGGTGTAATCTTTGCGGAAATCGAAATTGCGTCCGTAATCGGTAAACCCGCCGGTGTGGGTCAGCAAATGCCGAATGGTCACATTTCCCCATGCCGCAGGAACCTCGCCGAGATGCTTTCCGACACTGTCGTCGAGGCCGATCTTGCCGTCTTCGACAAGCAGCATGACAGCCATCGCGGTGAACTGCTTCCCGACCGAGCCTGACTGAAAGATCGTTTCGGGCTTTACCGGGATCTGGTGCTCGAGATTGGCAAAGCCGTAGCCTTTTACGATCATCGGCTTACCGTCCTTGACCACGGCGAGACCGACGCCAGGGATCTTTTGTTTCTCAATTTCATCGAGCACAAATTTATCGACCTCGTCAGATGCTGACTGAGCGAAGACACCGGAAAGCGAGAACACGGCGACGAAGGCGACGGAAAGGATCTTGAGCATAATGGTTCAAGGAAAGTGAAAACTAGGTTTATGATGGCCAATTCCTGTAGGCCTTTGAAAATACAGCTACAAATACGATCAGAACGGCAAATCCGAGAAAGCCGAGTGCGACCACCGCAATGCCGCCCATCATCTGCCTGGCAACGAATATCAAAGCGAAAAACGCGCCGACTGAGAGCAATGCCGATATGAGCTTCTTCATCGCTAAGCTACCGACGCCAAACTTGCATCCAAGGCTTCGGTCAACCGATCGACGGTTTCCGTGGTTGTATTCAACATCATTCCCGTGCGGATGACGTTGCCGTAGAGGCCGCCCTTGCCTATAAGAACGCCGCGGCGTTTTGTCTCTTCGAATACTCGGAGCACCGCTTCGGGGTTCGGCTCTTTCGTCTCGCGGTCCTTTACGAGCTCGATCCCGAGCATCAAACCCATGCCCCGGACGTCACCGATGCAAGCGTGCTTCTCTTGCAACTCGAGCATTCGCTGTTTGAGATAGTCGCCGACGACGCGGGCGTTGGTCCGCAGGTCGTCTTCCTCGATGACATTAATCACCGCGAGGCCGACTGCACACGACACCGGATTGCCGCCAAAGGTCGAAAAGGTTAGTCCCGGAAATGCGTCCGCAACCTCGGGCGTCGCGATTGTCCAACCGATCGGCACGCCGTTGCCCATACCCTTGGCAGATGTGATAATGTCGGGCTCGACACCCCAGTGCTCGATGCCGAACCACTTGTCGCCCGTCCGACCCCATGCGGCCTGCACTTCGTCGGAGATGAACAATCCTCCGTGGCTGCGGGCGATCTCCGCAACGCGAGGAAAATATTCCTTTGGCGGGATAATGAACCCGCCGACGCCGAGGATGGTCTCCGCCATGAATGCCGCGATATTGCCGGTTGTCGTCGTGTTGATTATGTCTTCAACGTCGTCGGCACAGGCCACACCGCACGATGGATATTCGAGCTTGAACGGGCAGCGATAACAATACGGTGCAGCCGCGTGAATGATCCCCGGAACCTGTGAGGCAACGGGCCGCCACGTCTTGTGCCCGACCGAGGAGAGTGCCGTCGCCGACCGTCCAGCATAAGAATGCCGCAGTACAATGATCTCTTGATTGCCCGTCGCAAGCTTTGCCGCAAGCACCGCGGTGTCATCTGCCTCCGTTCCGCTATTAGAAAAGAACGACTTCGTGAGCCTTCCGGGCGAGATCGCTGCCAGCTTTTCCGCCAAGTCGCTCTGCGGCTGATTGGCGTAGAGCGTCGAGGTATGGGCGATCTTATCGACCTGCTCTTTCCAAGCCGCGTTAACCCGCGGATTCGCGTGGCCAAGGCTGACGGTCAGCACGCCGCCGAAACAATCGAGGTACTTGTTGCCCTGATCGTCCCAAACATATTCGCCCTCGCCGTGCGAAAGTGCGATCGGCTCCTGGTAGTAATTCGCAACCGCAGGAAACAAAAATTCCTTGTGCTTCCGAACGGCATCCGATACGGTCGATCTTTGTTCTTTTGAGTTCATTGAAGTCTTTGCTACAGAGTTCACAGAGAGTTTTATTGCAGTCGGAAAACTCCAAGGATTCCGTGCCATCTGGGGCGAGCCTGCCTAGTACAAATTCCCTTCCCGCTTGCGGCCCGTGTGGTCGATATAAACGACCTTGAGTTCCGTGTAAAAATCGAGCGAGGTCGAGCCCTGTTCGCGTGCTCCCAGCCCGGTGTTCTTGATCCCGCCAAACGGTATGTGAGCTTCGCCGCCGGTGGTCGGCGAATTAACGTGGGTCATGCCGGTCTCGATATCCTCGATGAACCGGTACATCGAGTTCACATCATTCGTAAATACCGACGACGAGAGCCCGTACTCGCTGTCGTTCGCGACCGCCATCGCCTCTTCATAGTCCTTTACACGCAGCACCGAAAGCACCGGGCCAAAAATTTCTTCCCGGGCGATCCGCATATCCGTCGTGACACGATCGAAAACCGTCGGCTCAACGAACCAGCCATTCTCAAGCCCCTCGACTTCGGCACGCCGCCCGCCGCAAAGCAGTTCGGCACCGTCCTCGCGGCCAATGTCGATGTATTTCAACACCGTTTTGAACTGCGATTCATCGACAGAAGGCCCGATGTCCGTCGTCGGATCATCGCCCGGCCCGAGCCTAAAGCTCTTTGCCCGCTCGACGATCTTTTCAACAAACTCATCCGCGATCTTATCGATCACGATCGCACGTGACGTCGCCGTGCAACGCTGCCCGGTCGAGCCGAACGCCCCTTGTGCGGTTGATTCCACTGCAAGGGCGATGTCGCAATCCTCAAGCACGACCACCGGATTCTTCCCGCCCATTTCCGCCTGCACCTTCACTCCCCGCGGAGCGACCTGTGCATAGATCTTCAGCCCCGTTTCGGTAGAGCCTGTGAAGGATACTGCCTTGACCGCCGGATGATTCAAGATCTCGTCGCCGGCCTCGCTCCCCGACCCGAGCACAAGATTCAAAACGCCCGGAGGCAAACCCGCTTCGTTGAACAATTCGGTCAACATCACCGCCGTCTTCGGCGTCAGTGTCGCCGGCTTGAAGACGGCCGTGTTGCCCGCCACCAACGCTGGTGCGATCTTCCATGCCGGGATCGCGACCGGAAAGTTCCACGGTGTTATCGCGGCGACAACGCCGTGCGGTTCTTTGATGGTATAAGCAAAATTCGCGGGAAGCTCCGACGGGATCGTCTCGCCGACCATCCGCCGCGATTCGCCCGCACAGAATTCGACCACGTTTATCGCCCGTGTCAGCTCGCCGCGAGCCTCCGCAAGCGTTTTGCCTTCCTCGCGGGTGATCGCCGCCGCGAGTTCCTCTTTCCGCTCTTCCATCAACCTCGCCGCACGTGCCACGATCTTTCCGCGTGCCGGTGGCGGCGTTCGCTTCCAATCACGAAAAGCATTGAAAGCAGATTCGACCGCCCGACGAGATTCTTCTCGCGAGGCCAGCTCGACCGTTCCGATGATGTCATTCGTATCGGCCGGATTTACATTTGAGACGATCCTGCCGGAGGCCGATCTAAGCCAATCACCGTCAATAAAACTACGAAATATTTGCATAAGGTCGAGGTGTGCTGAATATATTTGATAACGACTGAAAACGCAATTTCTTCCGCTCGACATGGCTAACCACTTTCTGCAAAATTGCCTATATTTGAGTCAGTGATGGAGATCAAGAACCTAAGACACCTTCTCGAGAACCGCTGTGCGAACGATCCGGACAAACAGTTCCTGTTCTCAGCGGCCGATGGCCGTTCGTGGAGCTACGCGGAGTTCGACGCGGTTGTGAACCGGACGGCGAATATGCTGCTTGGCCGCGGCATTGCGAAGGGCGATGTCGTCAGCCTTTTGCTCCCGAACTCTGCCGAATACATCATAGCCTATTTCGCGTGCTGGAAGATCGGCGCCCTCGCCGGGCCGGTCAACAGCTTGCTCAAATCCGAAGAGATCGAGTGGATCGTCAACAACTCTGAATCCAAGCTCCTCCTAACCGCCAGCATAGGCGGAAAACCGAGCGAAAGGGAGGGTGTCGGTCAGGTCCCAACAATCGAATTCAACGACGTCGAAGCTGCAACCGCGGGCCAGAGCAGCGAACTTGCTGAAACCGACATATCCGAAAACGACGAGGCGATCATCATCTATACCTCGGGCACGACCGGTAAACCCAAAGGCTGCCTGCTGACCCACGGCAACCTGATCGCGAATGCCCGGCAGATAACAGAATGGCTCGGCTTCGGCCCGGAAGACAGGTTGCTGAGCGTGATGCCGCTATTCCACATGAACGCCGTCACAGTTACGACCATGACGGCTCTTTACGCCGGCGGCTCGACCGTCGTTAGCCCAAAGTTCTCCGCCTCGCGATTCTGGGACATCATCGAAGAATACGGCATCACGTCCTTCGGCTCCGTCGCGACGATGCTTTCCATGCTCTTGAATGTGAGCAGCGACCACAACGATCTGCTCGCTGCTCGCCGCTCACCGCTCACTTCGCTTCGCTTCGCGATGTGCGGCTCCGCTCCGGTTCCTGCCGAGGTCTTGCGGAAGTTCGAAGAGACCTTCGGCGTGCTTGTGATCGAGGGCTACGGCTTGAGCGAATCAACCTGCCGCTCGACGTTCAACCCACCGAATGAGAATCGCCGTCCGGGCTCCTGCGGACTGCCGATCGGCAACGAAATGCGGGTGGTCGATGAAGAGGATAACGAAGTTCCGGACGGCACACTCGGCGAGATCGTACTCCGCGGCCCGAACATTTTTAAGGGATATTTCAAGAACCCCGAAGCGACCGAAAAGGCATTCGCGGGCGGCTGGTTCCACACGGGCGACATCGGCTACCGAGATACCGATGGCTTCTTTTACATCGCGGACCGCAAATCGGACATGATCATCCGCGGCGGTGAGAATATCTATCCACGGGAAATCGACGACCTGCTCTACACGCATCCCGCGGTCGCCCACGCAGCCGTCATCGGCGTCCCGGACGAGCTTTACGGTGAAGAGGTCGCCGCCTTCATCGTGCTCAAAGACGGATTTGAAAACTCCCCTCCTTGCGAAGGATGGGTGGCCGCCGCTCCGGGCGGACGGGGTGGTTCTCTCATCACTCAGGAGGACATCATCGACTTCTGTAAACTCCACCTCGCCGACTTCAAATGCCCGAAGACCGTTCACTTCGTCGATGACATCCCGAAAGGCCCGACCGGCAAACTACTTAAACGGGAACTCGGGAAACTGATCACCAAGAACCGACACGTAAACACGCCGATTCAATAACTATGACGTTAGGTGACATTCTCAACTCCATCGATACCTTTTCCGACGATCTTGTCATCTTCGCATTTCGTAATGGAAGCTGGAACCTTGAGGCTGCGGCGGCGTTAATACCGTTGGAGGAACTGGAGAATTCGAGCAGTGAACATGCAGATCTAACCTATTTTCTTGAGGTTCAAATCGCCAAAGATATCATTGACACGTGGCGGACGTGGAGGAATGGAAAAGAACCCAGTTTGATAGAGCGTGCGGAAGCGATTCTCTACTATGTTGAAAACGACGCTTATTTACCTCCCGCTTATGGCACCTGAAGCGGTCTGTTGTAAACTTAGCGTTTCCATATGGCGAAGCGAACTTTAGGTATTGCGGTCGTTGGGCTTGGCGGAGCGGTCGGGACGACCATGGCCGCGGGTGTCGAACTGCTGAAAAAAGGGTTGATCGGAAAGGAAGGCTTGCCGCTGGCAGAGGCCGACAGGCTTGCCGATTATTCCGACATCGTTTTCGCAGGTTGGGATCTTTTCCCCGATGATCTCGCCAAGGCTGCCGCGAACCACGAGGTACTGACCTATAAACAGCACGTAGCCGTCGAAAGCGAACTCGCGAAGATCAAACCCTGGCCTGCAATTGGCGATGAGCGCTTTCTTTCCTTGATCGATGGGGAGAACAAGATCGCGGGCGGACATGGCGACGTGATCGATACGCTAAGGAAGAACCTTGCCGAATTCAAGGGCCGCTGCGATTCGGTAGTTGTCATAAATCTTGCCTCGACCGAAAAGCTCGCCACCGAAGGCAATGAAGCATTCGACTCGCTCGATGCGTTCGAAAAAGGTCTGGACGAAAACTCGCCCGCGATCTCGCCGGCGATGCTTTACGCCTACGCCGCGATCGCCGAAGGCGTTCCGTACGGCAATTTCACGCCGTCGCTTGCTGCCGATATTCCTGCTCTTATTGAATTTGCAGAGAAACAGAACGTGCCAATCGCCGGCAAGGACGGCAAGACCGGGCAGACGTTCATCAAGACCATTCTCGCCCCGGCTCTTAAGAGCCGTGCTCTCCACGTTGATGGCTGGTATTCGACCAACATCCTCGGTAACCGCGACGGGCTTGCTCTTTCAAATGAAGAGTCGCTCGCCTCGAAGGTAAAGACGAAGCAGAGCGTGCTCGACGATATTCTCGGCTATCCGGTCGAGGACCACATCGTCGATATCCGCTATTACAGGCCTCGCGGCGATAACAAAGAGGCCTGGGACAATATCGATATCCGCGGTTTTCTCGGGCAGACGATGCAGATAAAGGTGAATTTTCTTTGTAAGGATTCGATCCTCGCCGCACCGCTCGCCATCGAGATCGCCCGCTGCCTTGACCTTGCCCTACGGCGAGGCGAAGGCGGCATTCAGGAACAGCTCGCAGTCTTTTTCAAGCTGCCGATGTCCAAGGCCGATAAACCCGAGCACGCTTTCCACCTGCAGGAAGCAATGCTCGCACGCTGGCTCAATCCTCAAAGTTAGCGACCCGCTGCCTTGCCCGGTTCACGCGAAGCTCAAGCACGTCCGGCCTCGAATAGTGGCCCGTCGCGTCAAAGTTCTGCCGCTCCCCGCGGACACGGGTGTGATCGAGCGTCGCCACTAGCAACTTCTCTTCATCGCAAAAGGGTTCGATGATCCAGTTACCGTCCGGGCCGGCAATGCACGATCCGCCATTTGCCAGAAACTCCGGCGCGTTTTCTATCACCCGCTCAATGCCCGGCAAATGCGACGGCAGGTCGCTCCGCCTCATCAGCGCCGAGACCGAAGCGACGAACGAGCGGCCCTCAAGTGCCATGAACCGCGTTATGTCGTTCGTGTTCCGCTTGCTGCCGGGCCACACGGCGACGTGCAGATCCTCGCCCTGTGCGTAGAGAGCCGTCCGGGCGAGCGGCATCCAGTTCTCCCAGCAGAGTTCTCGGCACAATGCGTGAACTCGCCCTATCGATGCGTGTAACCAGTCGTTGCCGTCACCTACGGCCCACGTCATCCGCTCGTCGTAGGTCGGCATCAGCTTCCGGTGAACCGAGCCGATCTCGCCCGCCTTGCTTATGTAAACCAGCGAGGCGTAAACGCTCTCGCCGCGGTCGCCGGGCCGTTCGATGATGCCGAGATAAACGGCGATCTTCTTCTCCGCAGCGAGCCGGCAGATGCCGTCAAGGTCGCCGCGTTCGATCACGACCGCCTGCTTTACGTACTCCGCATGAAACGCCTTATGGAAGGGCGAATTGAACGCCGTTTCCTTCGAATACTCGATCCAGAATGGATATCCCGGAACAAGAGCCTCGCCGAATGCGACAAGGTCCGCACCGCTTGCCGCGGCCTCCGAAATGCTGTCCGCGACCTTCGCGAGGGTCTTCTCGCGGTCGAACCAAACCGGAGTAATTTGTGCCAAAGCTACCGTTATCGTGTCCATTTCACTTGCTCATTCGTTTGAGGTCCGCTTCAGCCGCAATGTAACCAAAGCTCGCCCATTGGTCGCCGGCAACGATCTTGCGGAAAACCTCAGCCGCTCTCGACTTATCTCCGTTGTAGAGAAAATAATTCCCGATACCATAGCCGAGCGACGCAGACCCGAGCGTATTCGCCTCACCCGTTATCTCGCTCAGTAGGATTTCAGGTTTCACAAGTCCCTTGTTTAGCTTAATAAGCTTGTAGTAATCGTGGTTTTCGATCAACTCTAGGTCGTCTCGTATCTCACGGACTAAAAACCGATCTGCATCCTCTCGCAGCTTCATTCCGTATCGGGCAGCACTTATATATACCCAATAAGCCGCAGCCACCATCATGTCAGGGCTCTTGGCCGCACTTCCGGCATTGTAACTATTCATGAAATGCTGAGCGGCTTTGCTGAAATCTGCTCTCAAGTAGTGAGCAAGGCCAAGGTGATAGTAAATATTCGATTTAAGAGTACTTGTGGGTACTCCTTTCGCATTCGGAAGGCCATCCGGCTCGACTTCGTCTGGTTTGCCGACGGTCAACGCCATTGCTTTTTCAAGGTCGCGGATCGCCTCGTCAAAGCAGCGGATCGTTATGAATCGGTGGCCGCGGTGGCGATACATCCGTGCATCGTTTGGAAACTTCTCGATCCCGATGGTCAGCGATTCGATCGCGTCCTTGTATTTTCCAAGGTAACCCTTCCGCCGGGCGTACCAGATCAGGTTGTCGGCGGTCGGTTCGGCCGCGTAGTTACGGGCTGCGATCTCCAGATTGCGGGAATACTCAAGCCGAACGCTCTCCGGCACCTGCTGATCGGGAACTCTAGCGTTGGTAAGACAATCCTGTGCGGCTGCAAACGTGGAAAAAGCAGAAACGAAAAGAAGGAAGATCAGCGGCTTCATAAGTCAGGATTCTGACACGAAACCGCCCAAGTTGAAAAGTTAGTTATTGAGATGAACGGCCCCTTGTCCGCTTCCTCTGCGAAACGCTTGGCGGGCTCTGTGTTAAGGTCGGGTAAATGCAGAGCGCGCGGAGACCGACGCAGAGAACGCTGAGTTGAGCTTACTTGGGACATCAAACCCGGCTACTATCTCGACTTGTTTCGGACCGACGTTCGCTGCGTTCGCTGTATGTAAGCCTGGCTAGACAACCGCAGCTTCGTGCTCGTCCTCTTCAACGAGGTAGGGCGACACTGCGGGTTTGTCGATGTCCGCTTCAAGGACCTTCGCGATCACCGGCAGCGAAAGCGACCGGCTCTTCCCGATGCCCGGAACAGCCTTGCCCTTTGCATAAACCGCGTGGCGGCCATGCTCCTGATACCATTCGCTCAGCGACGCCGTTTTGTGCATCTCCTCGATGATCTGCCGCCAACCGACACCGGTGTTGTAGGCACAGAAAGAGATCTCGCCTTCCTGAGTGCCGTACGGGATCACGCACATCTCCGTTCGGCGAAAATCGTAGGTGAAGAGGTCCTGGAACCACATTCCCTCAACGCAAAGCACCCGCCAGATGTCGTCGTCTTTCTTTTCTACCTGCATCCGGTCGTTGCGGTCGCTGTTCGAGGTGGTTGACGAAGGCTTAAAAAGATTGATGATCTGCGATATCGGGAAGCCCTCCGGTGCACGTGAGGCGTCGTAATTGCGCATTATCGCCATCCCGAGCTGCGCCATCGTCAGCTTCTTGCCGCGGGCCGTGTCGGTGATCTTCGCAACGTCCTGCATGAACTGCTCATAGTTAAAAAACTCGAAGAGCGACCGTATTTCGTTGGTCCGCTTATTGACGACCATCAGCGTAAAGATCCCGCAGTTCGGGTGGCAATTACACGACGACCAGCCCCACGGAGCATCCGCACCCTGAAGCATATCCATCACCGATGTGAACGCCGAATAGGACGAGAGCGGGAACCAATCACGCATCGGCTCAAGCACTCCGCCGAGCTGATCCTTGAGGTCGTGCGTCATTCCGGCAAGCGTATAACGCTGCTTCTTGCGGTCGGCGTCGGAGACGTCCTCGTCGCGGCCGGTGAAGCTGACCGGCTGGAAGGCGATGGTCTGAACCTTGTCGATGTTCTCCGCGGCAAACTTGACGATCGAGCCGATGCCGTTGTTATTCCACGAATTTACGATGGTCGTAACAAGCGTGACCTTGATGCCAACCTCGGCGAGGTTCTCGATCGCCTTCAGCTTTACATCAAAAAGGTTCCCGACGCCGCGGTGCTTGTTGTCCTCTTCGTTCGTGCCGTCAAATTGAAGATAAACGCCGTGCTGGCCGGCGTCTTTCGCGGCCTTGGCAAACTCGATATCTTCGGCGTAGCGAATGCCGTTCGTCGCTGCAAGGATCCGATAGAAGCCGATCTTCTTAGCATAGGCGACCGCATCGAGGAAGAACGGCGAAAGCGTCGGCTCGCCGCCCGAAAAGAGAATGATGATCTGCCGACGCGGTTTGAAAGAGACCGCCCGGTCGAGTATCGCCTTGATGTCCTCGAACGTCGGCTCGTGCACATATCCGACCTGATTCGCATCCATAAAGCACGGATTGCACATCATGTTGCAGCGATTCGTCAGGTCCACCGTCAGCACCGCACCGCGGCCGAACTTGATGTCGCTTGTGCCATGGTGATGTACATGAGAGTCCTCGGCGGCCTTGAAGTCACGGCCGAAGAAAAGCCCCTCGATCCGCCGGAGGAAATCCGCGTCCGTAGCAAGCACGTCCTCAAATTCGCCGTGCGTCGGACAGGTTTTCCGCATTATCACCTGGCCGTTCTCCTCGACGATCTGTGCCTTGATCTCGCCAGGATGCGAATTCATCAGAATGTCGAGCGGAATATCGCCGGAGATCACGCCGTTTCGCACCGTCTTGACGCACGCCGGGCAAAGGCTGTCCGTCTCGCGCGGAAACCCGAGCGGCGGCGAGGTCCTTTCATAAGACTTGAGCAGAGGCTCCGCGGCCCATTCCGGCTGGATCGACTTGCCCTCGGGCAGCGCAGTATTGACCGCCTGAAACGCCTTCCAGCCTAGGTCGGCCATCTTCGAAATGGCCTTTGAACCGGCCATTCCTTTCGTCTTTCCTTCGCCTCGCCTAAAATTATCGCTGAACATATTGCTTCTTTTCGACCGAAATCCTTTTGAAGAGGCTAACAAAAAACGCGAGAATGTTAAAGCAAATTGTTCTGAGTCGGGTTCGGCCCCGGGGGCGTGGGTAGATCGAGTCGCAAGCGACCCAAAGCAGGCCGCGAGGGAGTATGAAAGTAAAGTATGTTTCAGTCGGCTTGCCGCAGATCGTCGATGCCGGCAATGAGAACTTTGTCACGACCGCAATATTCAAGAAGCCGGTTGATGGCACCGTTCGAGTCGGAGAACTGAACATCGAGGGCGACGGCCAAGCCGACCTGCGAGTCCACGGCGGTCCGACGAAGGCTGTTTATTGCTACCCTTCAGAACACTACGAATTTTGGGCGAAAGAGATGCCGGATCATGCATTTGAACCGGCGAATTTCGGCGAGAACCTTACGACCGAAGGGCTTCTTGAAAGCGATCTGTTCATCGGCGATCGACTCCGCGTCGGCACTGCCGAATTTGTTGTCACCGAACCCCGTATGCCCTGCTACAAACTCGGTGTCCGGTTCGGCCGTAAGGACATCATTCGGCGATTTCTCCAAAGCCTGAGAAGCGGTTTTTACCTCGGCGTTCAAAAAACAGGTGAACTCCAGGCCGGAGACACGATAGAGTTTGTTTCACGCGACGCCACCCAGATCTCCGTAAGAGACATCGTCCGCATCTTTGCCTTCGAACGCGACGATCACGAAACAATGGAAAAGGCCCTCGAGCTCGACTCGCTGCCGGAAAGTTGGAAGTCGAGTTTCAGAGAATTGCTCGCCCGCTAAAAGCACTCCAGGTATTTCACACCGGCACCGGTATTGAATATAACGACCGTCTCGCCGCCTTCAATGAAGCCATCAGCAATTAGCTGTTTTAAGGCAGGCAGGCAAGCCGCACCTTCCGGGGCAGTGAAGATGCCTGTAAGGGCCCCGATCTCCTTGACGGCAGCGACGAGTTCCTCGTCGGTGACCGCAACGGCTGTTCCGTTTGAAGCTCGGATCGCGTCAAGGATCAGAAAATCACCGATCGCCTTTGGCACACGAAGCCCGGACGCAACGGTCGCTGCATTTTCAAACTCTTCGGCAAACCGTTCGCCGGCATGAAAGGCCCGGACGATCGGAGCACACGTCGATGACTGGACAGAGACCATCTTCGGCCGCTTCGAGCCGATCCAGCCCATCGTTTCCATCTCGTCAAACGCCTTCCACATCCCGATCAGCCCCGTACCGCCGCCGGTCGGATAAAGAATAACGTCCGGCAATTCCCAGTTAAGCTGTTCGGCAAGCTCGTAACCCATCGTCTTTTTGCCCTCAACGCGGTAAGGCTCTTTAAGCGTTGAAACATCGAACCAGCCCTCGGCGTCCTTCCGTTCCGCAACGATCTTGCCGCAATCTGTGATCAGCCCGTCTACCAGCGTCACGTTCGCACCCGTCTGTTCGCATTCGATTATGTTCGCCCGCGGCGTATCGGCGGGCATGAAGATATTTGCCTCCATCCCGGCTCGTGCTGCATATGCCGCCATAGCACCGGCCGCATTCCCTGCCGAGGGCACGGCGACCTTGCGGACGCCGAGTTCCTTCGCCATCGAGATCGCAGCCGTCATCCCGCGTGCTTTGAAGCTCTGGGTCGGGTTCTGCCCTTCATCCTTGATGTAGAGCGTGACTGGCTTGTCGAGCTTCGCCGCAATCGCGTCGGCGTTCAGGAGCGGCGTCCAGCCCTCGCCGAACGAAACGACATTCGCCCAGTCATCTACGGGCAGAACTTCCCGGTATCGCCAGAGCGACGCTTCGCGTTCTTTCAAGGTCTGGGGATATAGCGTTTGGCCCGCGGCCCTTAGGTCATAGCGGACGAGGAGAGGTTTCCCGCACTCGGTGCAAAGGTTCTGGAGCTTTCGAGCCTCATGCTGGAGCCCGCAAAGCGCGCATTCAAGATGGGTTACGTTCATAAAAAAATATTATGTTCGGCGCATTGCTTCGGCCGGGTCTAGCCGCGACGCCTTGAGAGCCGGATAAAATCCTGCGGCCAGTCCTACCATTACTGAGGCTCCAAAACCGGCAGCAATCGCCCAAAAAGGCACCGCGGCCGGAAAACTAATGATGGCCCGAACGGCAAACGCAAGAACGAGCCCCACCGCGATCCCAATGATACCGCCTAACCCGGTCAACGTCATCGCCTCGATCAAGAACTGAGACAGAATTCCGCTCCGTGTAGCGCCGAGGGCACGCCTTATCCCGATCTCGGCGGTACGCTCCTTAACGGAGACCAGCATTATGTTCATCACGCCCACTCCGCCTACAAAAAGGCTTGCGAGGGCGATCGGTACAACGACAACGCCCAGCCCGCTAATAACATCGTCAACGAGCTCGAAAACCTGCTCGGAGCGATTCACCCCAAAATTGTTCGCGTCGGAGGACTTTAATCCGCGTCGCTGCCGCAAAAGAAATGTCACCTCGTCGGTGACCTCATCTACACGTCCGTTCGGAGCCCGCACCGCGATCAGCGTCTCCTCGATCTCGGGATAAAATTTTTCTGAGGTCTCAAACGGTATATAGATCGTCCGCTCGTCTAGTTCGTCACTGCCGATAACGCCTTCGCCCGTTGATTGCCCAAGCACGCCTATCACACGAAAAAGTTTTCCGTCGATCTTGATCTCTTCGCCGACCGGTTCAAGATCCTCGAATATCTGTTTAGCGATCCCAAAACCGATCACCGCGACCGATGCCCTCGCACGCCGCTCGGTCTCGGTAAAAAAGCGGCCTTTTTCGATCGATACGTTGATCACCGAAGGATAGTTTTCCCAGACGCCAAGAATCAGCGGATTGATGCCCTCACGTGATCGGGCTGTGACTTTCGGAATGTCCGCTGAAGGCCCGTAGCTTCCGCGAACCTTTTGCGGAGACACGGCCTGCGGCGAACTGAGCTGCGAAGCGGCGATCGCATCTTCGAGCGTGAAGTCCTTCCGCTGACGTTCTTCGGCCGTCGGTTGCTGAAGCGAAGGACCGATCCGCGCCTGTTTGGTGAAATAGATCACGTTCGGTGCGCTTTTCTCGGAGGCTTCCTGTACGCGTTGGGACAAGCCCGTTAGCACGGCGCCGACCAATGCAACGACCGCCGTCCCGACAATGACCCCGGTCAGTGTGAGAGCCGACCGCAGTTTGTTCCCGCGGATCGAGTCGATCACGGTTTGCCATGTATCGGTTGTGCGTTGCCAATTCACCGTTTACTCGAAAGATCACTCCGAACGAAGTGCCTCGATCGGGTCGAGGGCCGCCGCTTGCCGAGCGGGGATCACGCCAAAAATAATTCCGACCGCGCATGATACCGCGATCGCCGCGGCCACAGCCCAGATCGGCAGCGTCAACGGAAGTTGGGTGGCCCACGCTAGCAGCCAAACGATCCCAGCGGCGGCAATAATGCCCCAAAGGCCTCCAATGACCGTTAATGTCGTTGTCTCGATGAGAAACTGAATCAGGATATCCCTGCGCCTCGCCCCGACCGCCATGCGGACCCCGATCTCGCGCGTCCGCTCGGTAACGGACGCCAGCATCATGTTCATTACGACAATTCCACCAACAAAAAGGGCAATCGCCGTTAACGGAAATACGATCGTTCCGACAATGCCGGTCAAAGAGGCGGAAAATGCCTGGATGCTTTTTGCTGTAACAACGCTGAAGTCGTCCTCTTCGCTCGTGCCGATGGTCTTTCGCCGGATGCGGATCGCAACACGCACTTGCTCCTCAACTTCATCGAGCGACATTTTTTCTGTATCTTTTGCCTTGGCGAGAATCGCGAGCGATCGAGACCGTGAGCCAAAGACCCGCGTGAAGGTCCCGAGCGGTATCTGAACGAAACCATCTTGCGAAGACCCGAACAACGAACCGCGAGATTCAGCTACCCCGACCACCGTGTAGCGGTCCTGTCCGATCCGTAATTCGTTCCCTAAAGCACCGGTCGTCGGGAAAAGTTCGTCAACCAGGTCCTGGCCAATAACGCAGACATTTCGCCTGAAACTGTCATCAGTCGATGTCAGCCCTCGGCCGTATGCGATCTTAAGGTTTGTAAGCTCTGTGATGTTTGGCGTAACACCCTGAACAGATACGCCGAGGAGTGTGTTTCCGAGTCGGCGAACCGGTAGGGACGCATTACCCTGCGCCCCAACTTCGATCTGACCACCGAGCTTTTCAACGAGGTATTCGAGGTCTTCGACAAGTAGATCGGGACGTTTTGCCTGAGCCTCGGCAAAGGCCTGGCCGTCGGCTCCGAAATCTTGAAAAGAGGCTTTTTCGACCCGAAGAACGTCGGGCGCGAATGCGGCCACCGAATCGACAATAAACGCTTGAGCCCCCTGCAGAAGCGCAGCGACTATCACTACAACGGCGACACCGACCGTAACCCCAAAGATCGTAAGCACAGACCGCGTTCGATTGGCACGCACCGAGTCCCACGCCAAAGAGAACGACTCGCGAAACAAATTGAAGCTCGCGGAAAAAGGCATCTGCACTCGGACGAAACGCACCGAAAATGCGCAAGCAAATACTACTTCAGGATGAACTCACGGAAAAGATTGAACGCTGCCGTGAAGCCGAGCGAGATCGTCCCACTCCGGACGCCGTCCTTCCAACTAAAACGCTCGGGAAACCAAGTTTCAGCGGCTACCACGTTCGCCGTATAAGTTCCGATCAGCCTCGGAGCACCGATCGTCCGCTTCCCGTTCGGCTTACGGGCGGTAACGACCGAAAGCAGAGCGTTCGAGACCCGTGAGCCGACGTCACGCTTCTGGCTGCGGTAAAAATGGCTGTCCAGTTTCAAAGCCTCGTCAAGGCCGTACGTGATCGTATTTCGTATCGCGTTGCGGCCGACGTTCGAAGCGAATCGGCGGCCATAGCCTTCCCAAGATTTGCCCCATTCTTCGGGCTCGTTGGAAGCGGTCGAAAACCCGGCACCGATCCCATTGCCAAGCAAAGCGAAGGGGCCGATGGTCGAATTCACATAGCGTCGGAAACGCTTTTTCGCGTCCGGCCGCGTGTAACCGCTAGCCGTCTGCGGCAGCATTGCCGTCTTTTCCCGGTCAACGGGAACCTCAGCCGGGAAATCTATCGCAGGCTTTTCAATAGCATTCGGTTCGGCGGCGGTAGCAAGGCCGGAGCAAGCGATCGCGGAACCGACCGAATTACCGATCATCGGCTGAGCCGCAGATGAAGCCGCGGCGACAAAAAACATAGAAAGAAATAAAAATATTCTCATATCATTACCCATTGCTCGATCGAAATCTATTTTGTAAGCAGAGGCTTCAACTCTGCGTAGATATTTTCCATCATGAGCCGTGTACCCTCTGCATTCGGGTGGATACCGTCGGCCTGGTTCAATTCTTTCTTCATCGCGACCCCATCGAGCAGAAATGGCAGGAACGCGACGTTGTATTCATCCGCCAGATCCGGAAACGCGTTTCGGTAGTTCGTTTCGTAGTCCGAGCCCATCGAGGGCGGAGCAAGCATACCGCAAAGAAGTATCTTCATATTCTTTGCTTTCGCCTTTTCGATTATCCCCGCGAGGTTACTCTTCATCCTACCGACCGGCATGCCGCGAAGCAGGTCGTTGGCCCCGAGTTCAAGAATCAGGATCTCGGCATTCGGCTGGCTCAGCACCCAATCGGCACGCTCAAAGCCCCCAAGGCTCGTGTCGCCCGAAACGCCCGCGTTGATCACCTCGTATTCGTAGCCCTCCGCTTTGAGCTTCTGCTGCAAAAGATACGGATAAGATTCGTTTTCCGCGAGCCCGAATCCTGCCGTCAGGCTATCGCCCAACGCGATGATCTTTTTCCTCGAAGCTGTTGTCTCAGGCAGAACCAACGGGCGGTCGAGTTCGTATTCTCCGTTACTGAAAGATGCGGCACGCGAACAACCAGCCGCGGCAAGAGCCGCCGCGATGAAACCTAAAATGACCGCTTTGCGAAAGAATAAGTGCATAAGACAAAAGAGTTTTACGGTCGGCAACCGATATTAGATTCATTTATAATCAAAACCTTTGAACAAGATTTTAGCAAGCGGCCGCCGCAGGCACTGGTGACGCTCAGCCGCAAGCATTTTTTATGATCAGCATCTCAAACTTGACCAAGACCGTCCGCTCGGGGACCGAAGACCTGACCATTCTTTCAGACGTCTCGCTCGAGATACCGGACGGACAATTCGTTGCACTTACCGGAGCCTCGGGCAGCGGAAAATCGACGCTTCTCGGCCTGCTCGCCGGCCTCGATTCACCCTCGTCGGGGTCGATCACGATCGACGGGGACGAGATCACGACCATGAGCGAGGATGGCCTCGCAACGCTCCGGAGCAGCAAGATCGGCTTTATCTTTCAATCTTTTCATCTGATACCAAGCCTGACCGCCTACGAGAACGTGCTCATCCCGATGGAGATCGCCGGTGCCCGCGATGCCCATGACCGGGCGAAGGAGTTGCTCGATGAGGTCGGCCTTGCGAACCGCGGCCACCATTACCCGACTGAACTCTCGGGCGGCGAACAGCAGCGGGTCGCGATCGCCAGGGCATTTGCCAACCGGCCAAAGATCCTCCTTGCCGACGAACCGACCGGTAACCTAGATTCGAAGAACGGAAGGCACATCTTCGAACTTATGACCGCACTCCACCAGGGCAACAATGTGACGCTTGTTCTGGTAACTCACGACCAGGAACTGGCAGCCAAAGCGCAGCGGCAGGTCATTCTGAAAGATGGCAAGGTCATCGCTGATAACTCCGGACAATGAATTTCATCCTTAACCTCACTGCTCGCGAAATCCGCTCTTCCTGGCGGCGGCTTGTTTTCTTTTTTCTCTGCATCGCTCTCGGTGTCGGCTCGGTCGTCGCCCTGCGTTCGCTGATCCAGAATCTTACTGCGGCCGTCGGCACTGACGCTCGGGCTCTTTTGACCGCCGACCTTGAGATCGGATCGAACAGTGACTTCTCGCCGACGGATCTTCAAAAGATCCAAGCGGCCGTAGATGCTTCGGGTATCGCGGATGGCCGCAATGAAGCCATCACTACCTCATCGATGGCACGGCCCACCGACCCGGCCAATGAACGCGTCCGCCTTGTAGAACTGAAAGGCGTCGAGCCACCGTTCCCGCTCGTCGGTGAGTTCATTCTCGACGACGGAAAGCCTTTCGACCACCGCTTGCTTGAAAATAACGGAGCTCTCGTTGCTCGCATTCTGCTTGAAGAACTCGGCGTTAAGGTTGGCGATAAGCTCAAGATCGCCGAGGGCGAGTTCGAGATCCGTGGGAGCTTCGACAACGAACCCGGCGGCTCGAGCGGGTTCCGCCTTGGTGCGCGCGTCTTCGTCCAAAAGAGCGCGTTCGACGACGCGGGCATCACCCGAAATTCGAGCCGCGTTCGCCGCCGAATCCTCTACCGTACGACCGACAACCCGACCGAACTCGTTCGTCGCCTTCGCGAAGAGCTTCGCGGCAGCACCATCACGGTCCAGTCCTACCGCGAAACCCAGGAACGGCTTGGTGAACAGTTCACTCGAACGGAGAACTATCTCGCATTGACCGGCCTGCTTATTTTGGTCCTTGGTGGGGTCGGTGTCTGGAACGTTTCACGTGCCTTTGTCGAACAAAAACGCAAAACGGTCGCCGTATTAAAGTGTCTCGGTGCCAGCGGCGGCCGGATCCTTTCGGTCTATCTCCTGCAGATCCTCACGCTCGGCTTGATTGGCAGTCTCTTCGGGATTCTGCTCGCTCAGCTCGGCATGTTCGGCGTCCGCTCCGGATTCTCTGAACAACTGCCGGAGAATATGGGCTATGCCGTAACGCTCTCGACCGGCCTTCAGGGAGCGGTTCTCGGCGTCCTTGTCTCGCTGCTTTTCTCCGGGCTGCCGCTGATGCAGATCCGCAATATCAAGCCTCGGCTGTTGCTCCGCGATGAGAACAACGCAAGCATCCGCAGGCTTGATTGGAAGAAATGGTTGATCGGCGCGTTGATCCTCACCTCCTTGCTTGGCCTTGCGGTTTGGCAAGCGGGCTCGCTGCTCGTCGGGGCGTTCTTCCTCGGCGGGCTCGCGGTCACGTCGCTAGTGCTTTACTTGGCCGCGGTCGTGCTGACAAAGCTCGTTCGTGCACTTCGCCCTTCGCGTTCCTTCTCTCTCCGGCAGGCGATCAACTCGCTTCACCGGCCAGGAAATCAGACCCGTATCATTCTTCTCGCCGTAGGGCTTGGTGCGTTCGTAGTGTTTACGGTTCAATCGCTCCAGAGCAACCTCATCCGCGAGTTCGATTTCAGCCGGAACCAAAGGCTCCCGACGCTCTTTTTCATCGATGTTCAAAAGAGCCAGATCAACGGACTCGTTGAAACGATCAAAGCCCGTACTGGTGAGGAGCCTGAAACGACTCCGACCGTCCGCGCCCGCATCGCGTACATAAACGGCAAGCCGATCGATTATAGCCAAACCGAGACCCGCCAGATGCAGGGCCAGATCGGGCGCGAATTTGCCGTCACCTACCGGCCCGGGCTCGATATCAATGAAAAGGTCGTCGCCGGCGAATGGTGGCGGCCCGAAGCGGCCGATGTACCGGAGGTCTCGATCCAGGATCGGATGGCGAATACGCTAAAAGTAGTTCCCGGGGATTCGATGACCTTCGATATCTCAGGCCGGCTCGTCACGGTCCGTGTCGCAAATATCCGGCAGATCGACCTGCGAAATACCCGAACGGCATTCGTCTTCGTTTTCAAGCCGGGCGTGCTTGAGGACGCTCCGCAGAGCTACGCCGCGACCATTCTCAGCCGGATCGGGGCGACCGACCGCCAGCGACTGCAGCGTGACGTCGTAACCGCCTATCCGAACGTGCAGGTCTTTGACGTAGCCGATATCGTCGCGACCGTGACCGAACTCGTCGAGAATTTCGTATTGGCGATCGCATTCGTCGGCGGCTTCGTCATCCTGAGCGGAATACTAATACTTATCGGTTCCGTCGCCTTGACGAAATCGCACCGGATCTACGAAAACGCAGTGCTGAAAACGCTCGGAGCCGAGAGGCATTCGCTTGGCGCGATCCTGATGCTCGAATACGGACTGCTCGGACTGCTCGCCGGGGTCATCGGTTCGGTCTTTGCAGTCGCTCTTTCGTTTGCGGTAAGTTACTTTCTTCTTGATATCGAATGGGAGTTTGACTGGGTTCGGACGCTAGCGGGGATCGGCATCACAACGCTTATCGTTATGTTCGTTGGCACGGCTGCGAGCTTTGACGTGATCTTCAAAAAGCCGCTATCGATATTGCGGTCGCAATAGCCCTAGATCGACGCTTCGAACGGATGGTCGACGAGAACGGCCCGCATGCTCACCTGCCGGAAGAGCGTTTCTAGATACGCCGAGAACCGGTGCAGGAGCGGGACGAGCTCGTTGCCGTCGATCGAGGCATTGATCTCCTCGCAAAAGCGTTCAAAGGCTTCGCGGTCCTTGTAGTAAAGATACTCGATAGGTTCGTTGAGAAAGGTCGAAAGAATTGTTTGCAGGCTTTCAACGTTTTCCGGAGTCGGCTTCTCCTCCGAATTGCGGACCGCGGTGACGACCTGGTGGAGGTGATTGCGGAGCATGAGTGACTCTGCAAGCTTGTGCTGAAATTCAGGGAAAACATCGCCTACCGTCACCTGCGGTTCGACAAGCCGGACAAAGCCGGTCAGTATCTCCTGAAACCCATCGTTGAGAAGAGCGAATGCCGTTTCGACCCGTGCGTAAACCACCAAAGCGGAACGCAGGGTAACTATTCCCGCCAGCTCCTGATTGTATGCCTTCTTCAACTCGAGTGAGGCCATGTATGAGGCTCCGTCAAGCATTCCGAAAAGCTCGGCCTCTTCGTCCTTCCAACGCGAGAGCGTATCGCCGATCCGGCGGTTCATTGTCCGCACCTGATCGTGAATGCCGCAGAAGATCGCCATCGCTGGCTTGAGCGGATCGTCGTTCTTCAACATCTGCGAGATCGCCCCGAGACTCATCAATATACGGCCGAGCCGGCTCATCGACCAACGTATCGTTGAACGGTCTGAAAGCGAGAACGATGGGTTATCTGCCAGCCCGCGAAGTTTCTCCGGCAGGTTCTGAACGCCCGCTTCGGCCGCGGCATCTTCGAGCAACTCGAGTGCCTCCAGCCCGACAAGCTTTTCACGGAGGAGCTTTCGCCAACTCCGCCACTCGAAATAGCTTAGGCTGTCGCCCTTGAGCAATGCCGTATTAAGGACCGAATGATCCTGGACGAAGGACGATAATTCCGAAAAAACCCGACGCTCGATCCTGACGCCGTAGACCTCCTCCTGATCCGAATTCGCGATCTCGGCAAGCAGCCCGGAGAGCCTGATAAAGACCTCCATCGTTATGTGAAACTCCGCCCGCCGGTCGCGTGTGACGGCAACCGCCTTATTCGAATCGCCTAGAACGCGGTCGTAACTCGAAAGAAAGCTCGAAAGCCCTTGGACCCAAACCCAAAGCTCCGCCACGGCGTCCTCTACCGGCCGCGGTTCGGGCAGGTATGCGGACACAAGTGCGTCGCCGGTATAGACGGTCTCGGCAAAAGGAGTTGTCGGTTCCTCTTTCGTCGTCTGCAAGAAATTTCTCCTAAGGTTTGGGAGCGGGCTTATTAAGGAAGGAAGGAACGCCCTTTTCTTTTATACATCGTATTAGGGTAAGCTTGCAACGAAAATCGTCCGATCGACGTTCATCCGCCGCCTTTATGCCACAGATCGCCAGCATACTGATCGCCACACGAAACCCGGGGAAGATCCGAGAGATAGCTGCGATGCTCGGCCAGCAGGGCATTGCCGCCATGACACTGGCCGATCTGCCAATGCTTCCTGATGTGGACGAAACCGGAACCACCTTCCTGGAAAACGCCGCGAAAAAGGCCGCCGAATACGCAGCCGCCGCGGGTATGTATTCGCTTGCAGACGATTCAGGCCTTGAAGTGTCGCCGCTCGGCGGGCGGCCTGGAGTTCATTCAGCGAGGTATGCGGGTGAATCCGCCGGTTACGAAACCAAGATCCGTACCCTGCTTGCCGAACTCGCCGAGACCGGATCGGATGATCGCTCGGCACGCTTCGTGTGCTCGATGGCATTTGCCGATCCGGCCGGCAAGATCATCTGGACCGCGGAGGGAATTTGCGATGGCGAGCTTGCCGCGGCGCCCAGCGGAACGAACGGGTTCGGCTACGATCCGATCTTCATACCGGCCGGATTCGTCAAAACCTTTGGCGAACTCGATGACGCCGTAAAGCGATCGATCAGCCATCGGGCGAGAGCGACAGACGCATTTATGCGATTTTTCCTCGATTTTATCGGGGTTTGACTTGACCGAACCATATTCCGCCTGTAAAATCCGCTACTTGAACTCGCTTTGCGGCGGATCAAACGGGGCGTAGCACAGCCTGGTAGTGCGCACGGTTTGGGACCGTGAGGCCGCAAGTTCGAATCTTGCCGCCCCGACCAAAATCGTTGCTTGGTTTTCGAACTCTTGCCCGCCACCCTAAGCTCGACCGCAGGCAACGTTGAATTGCACGGAAGATCTAACATTTCTAATATTGACACCTTGGAGGTTACTTAAACACTATGGCTCGAATGACACAGACGGAGATCATCAACAACTTGGCTGAATCGTCGGGAATGAAAAAGGCCGACGTTAAGGGCATGTTCGATTCGCTGGCGGCCCTCGCCGCTTCGGAAGTTAAGAAGAACGGAGAGTTTACCGTTCCCGGTTTTGGCAAGCTCGTCAAGGCGACCCGCAAGGCTCGCGAAGGCCGCAACCCCGCGACCGGCGAGACCATCAAGATCCCGGCCAAGACCACCGTTAAGTTCCGTCTCGGCAAAGCGATGAAAGATGCCGTAAGCTAAGCATTTGCTTAAGTTATGCATAAGGCCGCCGAAGCGATTCGGCGGCCTTTTCCTTTGAAAAAAAGTCACTTTTCGGCAAAAAAAAGTAGTGACATGCCGGTAACTTTCTGTTAATATCTTCCTACAGAGGTGAGCAATATAGGGTTTCTTTTCCCGTGCGACTTGCTGTTTTTGGTTGTAACGAGCCCGCAGCCTTAAAGGGAATTCTAGGTTTCCCTCGGGCGTTTTGTTTTTAGCTCACAGCTTTAGTAGTAATGAAAGTTCTAAAATTCGAAAAGAAAGGAGAATTGGAAGTGGCAGCAGCTAAACCCATGACCTTGCAGGAACGCATCCTGCAGATCGATCATATTCAGGCTCGCCGTTTCGCTAAGTTACAGGGTGAAGCGGTCGATATCGCCTCGGAAGGTATCATCAGGCACCTTCGGGCATGTGCAAAGATGGATGTGAACCCGGACGCTTCGGCGGTTCGCGAGATTATTGACGACGCTCTGAACGGCAGGCGCGTTTTCGCGGAAACCTCGAACGACCTTCTAGCCGCGTAGTTTTTAAGTAGTACTAATTTAGCATTACATATTTGACCGCCCTTTCTTCCGGGCGGTCTTTTTATTGACCCGCTCGCGGCGTTGCACGATAGATGGTATACCCGGCAACGCGATCGGCCTCGGAAAGGTCGTACCACCTCGTCACATTAGTCAGGTCGTTGCCGTCGTCGTCGGCTATTACAACATACGAGATCTTTGGCTCGCCAGCCGTTCGAGCGTCGAACCGCTCGA
Source organism: Acidobacteriota bacterium (assembly GCA_019639235.1). Classification (GTDB taxonomy): domain Bacteria; phylum Acidobacteriota; class Blastocatellia; order Pyrinomonadales; family Pyrinomonadaceae; genus OLB17. Next base: position 30,087 of record JAHBSG010000029.1, read on the forward strand.
TGTATTCGCGATAGAGCCGGACCTCCTCCGCTACTTCGCCTTCGGTGATCGGCTTGTATTCCGAGTTGAGCCGGTCTGTATGTCGACCCCAACCAAACAGAGCGATTATCGAGACGAAATCGCGGCGAAGCAGATCGTCAAGCCCTTCGGCATCGACGCCGTTGTAATACAGATACTGGTAATATCTTTCTTTGCTTTCCTGCCATGAAAGGCCGGCAAAAACGTGCTGATGCCTTGCCCAGAGCACATTCTGCGGAGCCACTGTCGGCAGGTCGTCGGCGAGAATGCCGTCAAAGGCAAGGACCGTTTCCCGGTGTTTATCCGGCGAAGCCTTTGCGAATTCCTCCAGCCGTTTGGCTACCGCAAGCCCCTTGTCGCGATGTTCATTTGCCCAATCAAGCACTCGGACCGTGTAATGGCACTCGACAAAACCCCAGGCAATTGAGGCAACGGCAAGGCCCGCCCACACGGCCTTAAGCCTTGCGGTCTCCACGCTTTTCGCACGCCGGATGAAGAGCCCGATCGCCGCCAGCAATGCCAGGACGGCCACGTAATTTCCGATGAAGACCTGGTAGTGGATCGGCTGCAAAGCACGGCCGGTCACGATCTGTTGATTGAAGACAATGAACGGAACGAGCGTAAGTGCGAAAACGAAAAGCACGTCGCGGTCGCCGAGGCGAAACTTGCCCGCGGCCATTCCCGCGATCAAGATCAGCAAAACACCGAAGGCGATGTACTCCGGAAAACGGAAAAGGTCCGGCAGGCGCGTATGCACGAGCAACTGGACGTGGTCCATCGTCGTCGCCCGCTGAGCGAGAAGATAGGCATAAGGCACGAGCACCAGACCACAGCCGCCCGCAAGCACCAGGGCTTCCCTGATTTGCGAACGCCAGCCTTCCGGCCGCTCCGCGAGCCATGCCGCGGCCATCGCCGCAAGAAACGCCGCCGCCGTTGTCCAAACGTAAAAGTAACTGAAGACCGCGTAGCCAAAGGCGAGCACCGCAAGCGCGGTCAAGATCAAGTTCCTATTTCCACCGGCACGCCGGTCATCCTGTGTCTCTTCCTTTGCCCCTTCGACGAACACCTTCCAAAGCAAAGCTAGCATCGCAAAAAAAGCCGGAAATGCCATCGCTGGAATGTACCGCCGGAACCCGGGAAAATAAGGGTAGGAGAAGCCGTCGAAAAGGACCTCAAGGATCGCCCCTTCACCCGCCGCCAGAGAGCCGAAACAGAACGTCGCGAGGGCTCCCGCCATTGCGAACCATGAACTTCCCGTCATCCGCCCGAGCAGCCAAAAGACGGCAAACGCAGATAAGAACCCGGCGACCGCTCCCGAGAGGATCATCGCCCACGGTGCACCAAAACCGAATATCCGTGCCGGTATCGCAAGTGTATAAGGAGCTGCAAACTGAATTGAGAAAAGCGATTCGGGCTGCGGTGTTTCTGCCGTGTGGTCGCGGCCGGTGTAGGGGTCGTTCTTCCGCGGCCGGCCGTCGATCAGTGCCCGCACGTAGGCTGCGTACGCAACCTCATCAATGTCGTTATAGGCATAATGGCCGTTCCATTCGCCGCCGCGGGCATACCACATCTTTGCCTGCGGATACAGGCAAAAAACGGCCAGGAAGATAGCGGCAACTATGCCAAAGCTCCATCTGAGTCTCATATCGGCTTGTGAGGACAAGTAATCGATATTTTCTATTTTCGCCGAAGGGTTGTCGAACGCGGGAAATACGAAATGCCGGGCATCAGGCCGCGGCCGCTGAGGGCTCGGGCGGCTGGAAGTATTTGGTCATCGTCAGCCGGGTGCCGTCATCGACGTCCTCGAGCCGCACCTCGTCCATTAGGACGCGGATCAATTTGAGCCCCCAGCCTCGTCGCCCATTTGCGGGTTCGGCCGAAGGAACTGCACGGTCGGCGAGCCGAAGTCCGCGATTTGAGACCGTTATCGTGATGCGGTCCGGAGCGACGACGAACTTCTGATGGATCCGCCGGTCCGGGCTGAGGCTGTGCTCGGCTGCGTTGATGCAGGCCTCGATGAGCGCCGTCTTGATCTGGTTGATATGTGCTGCCGGAATGTCGTGCCGGCGGGCGATGTCTTCAAGCGTGTGTGCGGCTACGATCTCCGAATCCTCGTCGATCGGGATGACGATCTCGTAGCTGTCCGCTTGCGGAACGGCCGCTTCACCGTCTCCTCCCTCAAGAACGCTGCGAAGTAATTCGGCCTGCAGCCGGCTCGAGGAATAGCAACCGCGTTCGTTCATCGCTGCAAGAGCTTCGTCATCGAAGCCCTCAGGGGCGATCAGCCAGAGCCTGTACCTCTCGAACCCGCAATTGATCGCGGCCGCCTCGAGCCGATCACACCAGAACTCTGCCTTGGCACGCTCGGCCTCGAGCTTCGAATCGATCTCCGCGGCGATCCAGGCAATCGGTTCCGAGCCCCGCTCGGCCGCCTGAAAGCCAACCGCGACCGCCGCTCTTTCGGATTCTGAGATCGTTCCGATCGCTTTATAGAATGCTTCGGCCTGTGCCGAAAAAACTATCTTTGGCAGCGAGATCAGCCGCTCGTCCTCGCGGAGCAGGCCCGCAAGTTCGTCACTCGGAATTCCCTTGTAGTTCTCTTTGAATCGGCCGTAATCGAACAACGCCGCCGGGACCTCGCGGCCGCCGAACTCGGCCATCAGGCCGCGAACGCCGACCGCGGCAGTCCGGCGGTACTCGCTTGCCATCTCCATAGGCGCACTCGCAAGGAACTCCGCCAGTGTCTCGGCATAAACAAGAGCACGCGGTTCGCCCCGCCCTTCAAGCCGGTATCGCGAAACGAGAAAATCGCGAAACATCTTGTTCTCCTTCGCGGCCTCGATCCTGCCCGATGTGAAGCGCACGGCCTCTTCGGTGTTTAACGTCTCCGCCGCCGCGACCGCAACGTCGTCCGTCAGATCAAGCCGGGACCGAAACACATCGAGAGGAATAAATGAACCCTCGCGTGCCGAGTCGTGAAGCAGCCGAATTGCCTCTCGCTCGGTAATAGTTACCGGGAAAACCCGCTCGAGCATTTCGCCGAATATCTCGCGGACCACGCCGCCGAACACCGAATCGACGTAGGCCGAGCCGAGGCCGTTGAAGTCCTCAAGCGAGAGACGGTCTCGCTGTGCGGAATCGATGATCCCGTGGATCGCGGTAAGGTCGCCGCCGGTGTGGATCGCTAAAAGGTCAGCGGCGGCTTCGCCGATCGAAACGCTATCCGCCGCAGACGCAGCCGCGATGAGTTCTTTGAGATCATCGCGGCCGAGTTCCGGCAGCAATTCCCGCTGGACATCGGCGATCGCGAAGCCGCTTCTCCTTCTTGCGGCAAACAGGAACGGAAACCTCTCGCCCCGGGCAAGCGTCTCAAAAGCCCGCATGATGCCAGCAAATCGCGCATCGCCGCTTACTCGCTCTGCATTGTCGATCATCACGAACGAAGCAATACCTGCCGCCGTGGCTGCCAGCGGAATGCTGAAACAACGCCGGATGAAGGTTTCCCTTTCGTGGTCGAGCGGCACCGCCGACAATAGCCGCACCGAGGCATCGAAGAACGCCGCATCGCCGGCATTCGCGATGGCACTTATCTCGTTCGCGAACGGCGGAAGGGCGATGATGCCCGCGTCACGCCGGGTGAATGCCAGCGTCTGGATCAGAAACTCGCTAAGAAAGGCTCTGGCGATTTCGATCGGCTCGCCACTTCGCGGAAAAGCAAAAAAAACAGGAGCCGGCCCGGCGGCAAAATAGAACTGCCGGTCGAAGAACTGCTGGAGCAACTCGGTCGCTCCGGATCGCGGCTTGTGAAGAAGAACCTTACCGCGGAAGCCCTTGCCGCGTGCATTATCGGCAAGCTCCGCAAGCGCGGCGTCGCGACCGACGAATCCCGACGGCCGCCTGCTTGCCAAAATTCTCGTGCTTCGCTCCTCGGTCATCTAGTGAACATTCTCTCTGAACGAACGGCCAAGGTCCGCATAGTTCCGGACGCAGTTCCGGCCGAGCTCTTTTGCATCGTAAAGTGCCATATCCGCGGCGGTTATCCAATCTCGCGGCTCCGAAAATTCTGACGAGAACTCGGCAAAGCCAATGCTGATCGTCACCTGCCGCCGCGGAAACTCGGTCCGCTCGACCCGCTGGCGAAGCCGCTCAGCTATCGAGGCCGCCTCGTCCGCACCTGTCTGCGGGAGCAGGATCGCGAATTCCTCTCCGCCATACCGAGCTGCCACATCGGCCGCTCGAAGTGTGTCCTTCATCGCCTTTGCGACCAGTACAAGTGCTACGTCGCCCGCCGGATGGCCGAACGTGTCGTTATACGATTTGAAATTATCTACATCGATCATCAGCAGGCTCATCTGCGTCCGGTAGCGGTTCGCCCGGCTCATTTCTTCGATCAGCCGCTCCTCGATGTACCCGCGGTTCATCAGCCCGGTCAGCGAATCGGTGATCGACCGCTTCTCAAGCTCAACCGCACGGATCTCTAGCTGCCGCCGATCGATCGCGACCGCCAGTTGAGGAGCCAGCGCGTGAAGTATCTCGACGTCATCGGCCGTGAACGAGCCGCCATCGGCCCGGTCGGCTACATTCAGCACCGCGAGCCTTTTCTCGCCAATACCGATCGGAAACGAGATGAATGACGCAGTCCGGTAATTCCATGATTCCGGCGAACGCGCGATGCCGAGATCGGCGAGGTCTTCCGCAACGATCGGCTTGCCGGTTTCAAGCGCCGTCCGGGCGATCCGCCCGCCGATATTCCGGTCTGCCGAGAGGTCAACTCCCGTCCCGATCATCGAACGAGCCCGCAGTTCGCCGCTCGAATCGGCCGGCGTCAAGATCGAGACGCGTTCGGCGCCAAGCACCTCGGCGGCGCTTTCGGCCACCGACCGCCAGAACTCGTTCGAATCAGCATGCCGCAAGCTTTCGTTGAAACGCCGCAGGCCGGCCGCCACCGCTTCGCTCCGCATCACCTCATCGCGGAGCCGGAGTATCTCCATCTGCGGCGCAGCGGCACGGGCCAGCCGGGCGATTATCTCCGGTAGTTTCTCGGCCATTTCGGTACCGGTTCGGACGCGAACACCGAGCGCGGCTCTGACCTCGCTGCCGACCAATACGGGAAAGACCCGCAGCCCGCGTTCGCCCGCTTCGGCCCGTTTTTCACGCAGGTCGATCGGTTCGCCCGCGAGGGCATGCTCGGCCAATTCCTCGTTCGGGAGGTCGAGCCGAACTCGGATCGACTTGCCTTTGAATTCTCCGGTCGCCGCGACGCTCTTGTAGCCATCGCCATTGCGCTCAAGCCAAACCAGCGACGCAATACCGAACCGCGACCCGATGAACTCGACGACCGAGATCGCTGCCTGCTTATAGCGAAGTTCCATCATCCGCCCGAGCAGCGAACGAAACTCCGCAACGGCTGCGGCCTCCGCCGTTATTGAGCCCTTTCGCTCCTGTGGCATCACCTCGACCGGGTCTATAGTTCGGCGATTGAACTCCTCGATCAGCTTCGTTATCGCGTTCTCATCCGGCGGCTCGACCGTCTCTGCCGTCGGTGTCGCGGCGGGACGAGCCTCAACAGCGTCTACTTTTTTTGCAGGCGGTTCGAGTTCGAGGATCGGCTCTTCCGGCTTTGGTGCAAAACGCTCGAGTTCGGCTGCTGCTTTTTCGATCGGCTCGTCCGAACCGCTGATGAGCACATTGGCGAAAAGTTCCGCGGGCGGGAGCGTCCGCCACTCGCCGCCGAGCGCCCGTTCGGTCGCTTCGCGATATTTGGTTACTGATGTGAATGTCCTTCCGACGATCGCAACGAACGGCCGGCCGCGGTCATCGACCCGCATTGCCCGGCATCGCAGCCCGGCGTGGCAGGTGAAATCAACTTGGCCGCCGGCCGCCTCAGCCCTATCGAATGCGGTGCCGCATTCGGCCGCACATCGGTGGCCGAAAGCCGCCGAACCGTAAAGTGTCTTGCAGATGGAATTATCGTTCGCAGCGGCGGTGACGTCGCCGTTTTCATTCAAAACGGCAATGGCCACGCCGTTTTCATCGGCAAGGCGCTCGAGGAACTTGAACTTTGGGGGTCGCTTATCGCTCATTCAGCCAATTTCGGCCGCAATTTCGGTCAATTTGCCCGAAAATCATTGTCCGGGCACGGTTTAAGGGCATTCGTTTCGATGCAAGATAGTCTCAATCGGCGCCGATTTTCACTAAATTTCTCGCAACGGTTGTGGACGAAAGCTTGATTATTGCATAGATGTTTACCGCCGCGAAAAGCGGTTCCGTTTCCCGGCACGACCGGACTCTCCACCTGTAACACATCCATACACGACCGTTCCCTATCCATTCACTTTCCACGCCCGCGGCACCGTAAAAACACCGCAAACCAGGGTTTTCCGCCACGGCACGCAGCTTGTAACTACTATAAGAGACAGCATATTTTTTGGTCGTTCGATTTCGAATGACGTTTAACTACCCAAGGAGGGAATGAGTAATTATGATGAACAACTTTGGAAACACTACTGCGGCAAAACCGATGACGGCGGCTGATCAACCACAGGCGATGAGCAATGACGATGTTATCTCGCGGCTCAACGGCCTTATCGAGACCTGCCGCGACGGGCAGGAAGGCTTTAAGCAGGCAGCCGAGGGCGTTGACCGCGATGACCTGAAAACGCTCTTCTACGAATTTTCACAGGAGCGGGCGAGCTTTGTCGGCGAGCTTCAGGACGTTGTCCGTGGGCTCGGCGGCGACCCGGAGAATACCGGTTCGATAACGGGTGCGATGCACCGCGGCTGGATCAACATCAAAGCGGCCGTTACCGGCAAGGACGAGGCCGCGATCCTCAATGAGTGCGAACGCGGCGAGGACATCGCCAAGGAGCAATACAGCTCGGCACTCGAGCAGCCGCTTCCCGAGGTGATCAGGCAGGTGGTTCAGAACCAGTACACGAAGGTCCTGCACGCACACGACCGCGTCAAAGCGCTCCGCGACGTGGCCAACGCCAAAAAGGCAGCAAGCTAGTTAGTCCGCACAAGGGGGAGAAGCACCAAGGGGGAAAATGGCCCGCCGGCACCTGCATCCGGCCGGGCCGTTTCAATTGATACTTCGAGACTTGGAAACTATCGCCGACTTCTACACGCCGATGGCTCCGAGGCCGGCGGCGACGTTTGCCTTTATGTCCGGGTTCTCGGGGTTGATGCGAATACACGCGGCCCGGTGGGCGGGCTTGATCTCAACAAGCTGCGGGACGATCTGCTTACACTCGGCGATGGCGTACGGGCAGCGGGTGTGGAAATGGCAGCCCGCCGGCGGATTGATCGGCGAGGGCACATCGCCCTCAAGGATTATCCGTTCGCGTTTTGCTTCGACCTCCGGGTCCGGCACGGGCACGGCCGAGATAAGCGCCTGCGTATACGGCATAAGCGGGCCGGCGTAGATATCTTTACCCGGTGCGAGTTCGACGATCTTGCCGAGATACATCACCGCGACGCGGTCCGAAAGGTGCCGAACGGCCCTGAGGTCGTGCGAGATGAAAAGATAGGTCAGCCCCTTATCGGCCTGGAGCTTCTCCATCAGGTTCATTATCTGCGCCTGGATGGAAACATCGAGCGCCGAGATCGGCTCATCGGCAACGATGAACTCCGGCGCCACGGCCAACGCCCGGGCGATGCCGATCCGCTGCCGCTGACCGCCGGAAAATTCATGCGGATACCGCTTGATGAACCGCCGGCTGAGACCGACCGTCTCCATCAGGTCGCCGACCAGCTTGTCCACCTTCTCACCATTAGCCAGGCCAAAGGTCTTGATCGGTTCGCCGATGATCTGCCCAACGTTCATCCGCGGATTGAGCGAGGCGTAAGGATCCTGAAAGATCATCTGCAGGTGCTTTCGCTGCTCGCGCATCTCGCTCTGCGGCAGATGGGCGAGATCCTGGCCGTTGTAAAAGACCTTTCCGCCGGTCGGCTCGGTCAGCCGGAGGATCGCCTTCCCGAGCGTCGATTTGCCGCAGCCCGATTCGCCGACCAGCCCGAGCGTTTCGCCCCGTTCGATATCGAGCGTAACACCATCGACCGCCTTTACGACCTTTTCCTGGCTGAAAAGCCCGCCGCCGAGCTTGTAGTGGACCCGAAGGTCATCGAGCTGAATGAGATTGTTATTTTCCACTGTCACAATATTTACGACTTGATCACATCGGCTAACCGCGAGCTATTAGGCCAATTCCCTTTCCGCCTGCGATTCGGCATAGACCTGATCGGCAAAATGGCAGAGCGAGTGGTGGTCCTCATTTATCTTTACAAAGGGCGGATACTCACGCCGGCAGATATCGGCCGCACGGTCGCACCGCTCGGCAAAAGGACAACCCGGCGGCAGGTGAGCGACGTCAGGCGGCAGGCCCGGTATTTGGTAAAGCTCCTTGCCCTGTTCGTGGGCGGGGTCGGGAACGCTCCGCAGAAGCCCCTTGGTATATGGATTTGCAGGTGTCGCAAAAAGCTCGCGGGTCGGCGCCTGTTCAAAGACCTTTCCGGCGTACATCACGATGATCTTGTCCGTCATGCCGGCAACAACACCAAGGTCATGAGTGATCAGGATAACGCTCGTGCCCATCCGTGCCTTCAGGTCCTTGATAAGCTCAAGGATCTGCGCCTGAATGGTTACGTCGAGAGCTGTCGTCGGCTCATCGGCGATCAGCAGCTCGGGGTCGCAGGCGAGTGCCATCGCGATCATAACCCGCTGCCGCATGCCGCCGGAGAACTCATGCGGATAGCCATCGACGCGATTGGCCGCGTCCGGTATGCCGACCGTCTCGAGCATCTTGATCGCGTGCTTGTAGGCCTGCTCTTTCGTATGGCCAAGGTGAAGCTGCGTCACCTCCATAAGCTGCGTTGAGATTCGCAGGAACGGATTGAGCGAGGTCATCGGGTCCTGAAAGATCATTGCGATCCGCTTTCCGCGGATGCGGCGGACCTCATCGATCGGCAGCGACCGAACGTCGATGCCGTCGAAAATGATGTCTCCCGCGACTATCTTGCCCGGCGGTTCCGGGATAAGCCGCATCACCGAAAGATTCGTCACGGATTTGCCCGAACCCGATTCGCCGACTATCCCGAGCGTCTCGCCCTTCTTGAGCTCAAAAGTAATGCCGTCAACCGCCTTCACCACACCATCTTCGGTCTGAAAATAAGTGCGAAGGTCATTGACAGAGAGAATTGTGCCGTTATTCGTCATTCAAATTATTTTGCCACGGAGCACACCGAGGTTTTTCGATTTTGACCGAGCTTCCGCTCGTAGCCCATTTTTCGTACCCACTAAACCAAACATGAGGGAACTTTCGAGTAAAAAGGCCTAGCCATCTCAAGAGTTCGTCTGTACCCAAACCCAAACCATTTATCGGTGCAAGAAAGTTATTGAACCAAGAAATTAAATGTCAATACGCCCTTTACCGGAATCGGAATTCCGTTTACCGTAGTTGGTTCAAATTTCGACCTCAGGGCCGCGTCCTCCGAAACCTTCCAAAACGGCCGGGGACTGCAAACGGCGACTGCGTCCTTCACATTACCCTTCTCATCAACACTTACGCTGACGTAAACCGTTCCAGTCCTTCGATCGTTGAGCGCGGCCGACGGATAACTTGGACGGCCAAGACTTATCGCCTTCCCATGCACAACGTTCTTTTCCTTATTTTCATTCTCCGACAACTCTTTGGCGAGCGCGTCGTATTCCTCAAGCAATCTCCTATTTCGAGAATTCTTCGGGACAAGACACAGCCTAGAAATTGAAAGCCTATTACGACCCTCGGATCCGATCTCAAAGAGCGAAAACGACAGGCGCAGGGCTTTCAAGTAATATCCGTGCGCTTCGTCGAAATTGTTTTCTCGTGCAAACGCATTAGCGATTCCGACAATCGCCTGGAAAGCTTCCGCGGATTTTCCTAGCCCATGCTTATCGGCGAAATCGACCGCCTTTAGATAAGCATCTCGGGCAGATTTGCTATCGCCTGAACGATCATAGCCCGACGCAAGCAGCCGCATAATTTCTAGCCGGCGCTCGATTTTGACGCTTGGGACTACAGACGCAAGTTCCATAGCTTTCCGCAGCGTGGTTATCGAACTCGCGTGCTGCCCCATGCTCTGCTGTATCATGCCGTGATTGGTATAAGCGGCAACGTGCTGCTCGTTCGGTTCCGGGTAAGTTGCTTCGAGCTTGGCGATCAGCCGTTCGCTTACCTTTACTGCTTGCTCATAACGCCCAGCTTGAACCTCTGATTGAAGTTCCTTACGAATTACCGTTATTTCTTCTGTTTGCGAGACGGCCTGCTGAACGAACAAGAAGACGATGGCCGCCGCCGCAGCCGATAAAAGCTTTGTTCTAGATTTCAGTTCAGCTTTCATGATCGGACCCGGCCGTAAAATACCGCTAAAACTTCCGCGTCTGCGGGTCGAGTGCATCGCGGAGCCCGTCGCCGAGAAAGTTAAGCGAGAAGAGCGTCAGGGCCATCGTTACACCCGGGAAAATAAGTTGCCACGGGAAGATCTGGATGTTCTTGATGCCATCGGCCGCGAGGCTTCCCCAACTCGCATAAGGTGCCTGCACGCCGAGCCCGAGGAACGAAAGGAATGCCTCCGTCAGCATCACGCTCGGGACCGTCAGCGTCGCATAAACGATCACCGGGCCGAGCGCGTTCGGGACCAAGTGGCGGAAAATGATCGCCGGGGTCGAAACGCCGGTCGCCTTTGCCGCAAGCACGAATTCCTGATTCTTGAGCGAAAGTATCTGTCCGCGGACGACCCGCGCCATCGTCAGCCACGAAACAAGCCCGAGAGCGAGAAAGAGCAGAAAGATCTGGCTCAGGCCCTGATTGCCCGCCCCGCCAAAAAACGATGACATCGCATCGATGAAATCCGGTGTATTCGGCCCGCCGAATACCGAAAGAAGAACGATGACGATCAGGATATACGGGATCGCGTAAATGATATCAACGATCCGCATCATCAGGTTATCGACCCGCCCGCCGATATAGCCGGCAACCGCTCCCCACGAAACCCCGACCAGAAGCGAAACGATGGTCGAGATAATTCCGACCATCAGCGATATCCGCCCGCCCTGCAGCACGCGGGCGAGCAGGTCGCGGCCTTTGTCGTCCGTGCCCATCGGGTGCTGCAGCGAGGGCGGAAAGCTCTGAACCCTTGCACCGCCGTCAATGTCCGATGGAATGTAATCCGGCGTAAAGCCTGTCGTCAGCCGGATGATCGGCGGGCCGATGATGACCGCAGCGACCATAACGCCGAGGACGATCATCCCAAAAACGGCAAGCTTGTTCTTCAGCAGACGCTTCCACGCATCTCTCCAGAGCGAGGAACCGGCGACCAGTTCGCCCGATGAACGCTCAAGAACACCCGATTCGTCGAGCCGGAGCTTTGGCTCACCGCCGGAAGTATCGACCAATGAAGTTGCCCCGCAGAAAGAGCAAACAACAAGCCTTTGCGACGTTGAGCCGATGCTCAATGGTGCCGAACATTTTGGACAGCTAAGTTCCTTGATCATAGAAGAGCCTATTCGTACCTGATCCTCGGATCGAGGAAGCCGTATGAAATATCGACCGCCAGGTTAAAGATCATTATCAGGATCGACAAAAATGCGACGATGCCCAGTGTCAGAGGCTCGTCGCGGTTGAGCACGGATTGAATAAAGATGTTGCCAAGCCCCGGTATCGCGAAAACACGCTCGACGACGACCGTGCCCGCAAGCAGGTGGGCAAGCGCCGGGCCCGTGAACGAAACGACCGGGATTATGCCGCCGCGAAGCCCGTGCTTGAGCAGAACGGTCTTTTCGTCGAGCCCCTTCGCCCTCGCCGTGCGGATATAATCCGACCGCATGACCTCGAGCATTCCTGCACGCGTCAGCCGGGCGATATACGCCGCATATATCGCCGCAAGCGTTATGACCGGAAGTATTAAGTGAGAGATGCCGCCCCAGCGCGCCGGCGGGAGCCAGTAAAGCCACAAGGCAAAGACGATCACGAGGATCGGCCCAAGTACGAAATTTGGCACCGAAAGCCCGAGCATTGCCGTCGCCATCGATCCGTAGTCGAACGCAGAGTTTTGCCTCAGCGCCGCAATGATGCCCGCCGCGAGCCCAATGAAGAGCGCGAGCAGGTAAGCTAGTACGCCGATCGTTGCCGAATACGGCAAGTGGCGGAAAATTATCTCATTGACCGATTGCCCTTGATATTTGAGCGAATCGCCGAAATCACCGCGGACGACATTGCCCATCATTATCAGATACTGCTGATAAATGGGCTTGTCCAGGCCATACTTGCGCTTGATGTTCTCTTCTATCGCCGGCGGCAATGCCCGTTCGTCCGAATAGAAATTGCCCGGAGCCAGCCGGATCAATCCCCAGGTAACAGAGACGACGAGCAACGCCATCGGGATGATTATCAGAAGCCTTCGGAGAATGAATCCGATCATATTTTATATGGGTTCCGTTATTGTACTAACAGCCAGCGAACCAAATATTATCGCTCATCAGAAAGACATCAATCGCTTGTTGACTTGGTGGTCGCGTTAAGACGGTCAATGTTCCGGTAAACCCATTCGTCTTGACTATTCATTATGTTTCGAACCTCACGATCCCATTTGGTCGGATCCGTTTCGATATACACGAACTTCCAAGAGTGCAATGTGCCAGGATTCGGGTAAAGCCCTTTAACATACGGTTTTTTGACCCAGTTCGTTGCCTGCGTCTGGAGCGGGATCACAGGTTGACCCTGCATCATCAATAGCTCTGCCTCCGCCATCAACTCGAAACGCTTAGATTCATTAAGTTCCCGGTTAGACGCATCGATCAGCTGATCGAAACGAGCATCATACCATCCTGTTGAACTGTCGTTCCGCGAGGTATAAAACAAGTTTAGAAATGTGTTCGGATCCATATAATCACCGACCCAGCCGGCTCTACCAAATCCGTTATAATTGAGCTTGCTGCGCTCCGAAAGCCATGTTCTGAACTCCATGTTCTTCAGAGGAATCGTAATACCCAAGTTTTGCTTCCACTGGGCTTGAATAAACTCGGCGGTCGCTTTGTTACTTTCCGAAGTATTGTATGTTAGGTCAACCTGATCCACAGGGAACGTAGGACACGAAAATCCGTTTCCCGAGCGTAGGACCGGAAAACCAGATTCCTCCAACAGCCTTCTAGCCTTTTCCGGATCAAAGACTCTGGACTTCCACTCCTCAAGCGAACTACCCGCCGCGGCTAACTTCTCGCGGTAAACCCTTTGCCTTGCCTTCTCATATTCGGGAAAAATTCCCTCTGGCGTAAAATCGATCAGTGGTTGTGTTGTTTGCCGAAACTTTGACAGTGTTTCGCGGTCGATCGCCAAAGCGAACGCTTGTCGAACCTTCAGTTTGTCCATAGGCGGCTTTGTCACGTTGATCGTATAGTATTCGATCGCAACTTCAGGAAAATCCAGATATTCATCTTCAAACTTCCGCAAATTGGCTACCCAAGCTGCTGGCGGAACATGATTGTAGACTGCATCCACAGATCCCGACTTGTAGAGATTCATCATAGTTGTGGCTTCTTCAAGTGGATAAAACTCGATTCTTTTCAGTCTAACCATTTCTTCGTCCCAGTATCCTGGGTTCTTTTCAACTATGATTCGATCATAAGGGTGGTGCTCTTTGAGCAGAAACGCTCCAGACGTTACGATATTCTCGACACGGGTCCAATCTTTTCCAAACTTCTCTACGGTTTCCTTGTCAACCACTCTGAAAAATTGATGAGCGAGCAGCCCAAGAAAAAATGGGGCCGGTTGGTTGAGTTTGAATCGAAGAATTCGATCATCAACCGCTTCGACACCTATATCCTCTGCCGCTACTGGTATGAACTTTGCGCCAATGAGCAATGGCTGAAGTTCTGGATTCTTTTCGATAAATTCAGCTCGCTTGTTTTCGTTGCTGGGTAATGTCAGCCTTTGCGGTTTCCTAAGTTCAGCCAGTCGTTCCGTGAGCAGAGCATTATCGGAGAAACTAGTTTTCGCCCGCTCAACGCTCCGCTCTTCCGATGTCCTTGGTTCAAGAATAAACGAACCATCTAATCGTTGAGCAAACACCTTGCCCGAGTTATACGCTTCGGAGTTTTTGATGTAATAAGCAAGTTTAGCGTTCTTTGAAGCGAGTTCAGGTGAAAAACCGCGACGAATGGAATACTCAAAATCCTTCGCCGTGATCATACGGCCATTCGAAAATCGAGCCCCCTCGCGCAAAAAGAAGGTATATTCGGTCCCGTCTTCACTTACCTGCCACCTTTCAGCAATCGCAGGTATCGGCTCCATCGTTTTTGGGTGATACTCTACAAGTCCATCATAAAGAGCGATCAAAAGGCGTGCCTCCGGCTGTCCCGAAGGTATCGCAGGATCCAAAGATTCCGGCTCCGAACCGGAAATGTACCGTAAAGTACCAGGGTCTGCAATAGAAGTTTCTCCGTAAAACCGGCTCCCTGAGCTTACACAACTCCCACTTAAAAAAACGCCAAGTAGAATCAATAGAAAATAACACCATGCAGAGCATGTAGGGAAATTTGAATGCCGTAATTGTCGTCGTCGCATGATCCAGATTCATCCTTCGTTTTGCCCGTCACCGAGCGTGTTACTAACACCCTTTAAGAATTACAATGACGAAATTCACTCCTAACTTAATCCACTTTTGAAAATACTTGCTAAATCGAACGTTAGTCAGTATAATCCGTCCGTTTCCCTGTGGTTTTCACCTGCCCACTTAGGAGAGGAAATAGGTATGAGAAAAACGTCGTCAGTAAAGATAAGTGTTGCATTTGTCGTGCTTCTGGTTACGACAGTCATTATCGGATTTGCGGCTCCGACTCAGAATTCCCAGTGCCCATATAAGGATCCGACCCAATGCTGCATTTATTATTGCCTCAGAGATCCGGGTTCAGGCTGCAACGGCAGCAGTCAGTGTTGCACTAACCTCTGTAATTAACCTAAAAGGGCCTGCGCAAATTACCGCATCCTTGTCAGGCCCTTACCCCTAAGCCTTAATAGTCTTGCTACTGAATCTGTAAATATTTTCAACGATTGCTCGATATCGCCTGACAAACCTAATTAGCTCTCAATAACTAGCCAAAAAACTAGGAAGAAGTAGAACGTCCTGTAGGCGTTCACGAGGAGAATACTCTAATCTCCGTGAATTGTAGCACACCCGCAGTAGCGTGGACAATTCCATTTATTTCGTGCCTCGCCCGATCGCACCGGCGGGCGAGTAGCTCTGCTCGATCGAAACCCGCTGCAGAAGCTGGACATCAAAGCTGTTCGGAGCGAACCCGCCTACGTAAGGCCGAACCAAGGAATAGGACGTTGGAAAATAAAGCGGTATCGCCGTCAATTCGTAAAGCGCGTCCTCTTCAGTCGATATGACGGCTGGAGCCGGCGTTGGCGTTGCCTGCGTCGCAGTATTGCTGCCGCCATTTGCTACATTCGGTGTCGGAGACGGCGAAGGCTCCGGCACGAGCGGAGAGCGGAACTTGGGGCCAAAGATCGCCCCGAGATTGTAATGAGAGTCAGGAGTTTGCAGGACCATCCCGCGGCGGATCAGATCAAACTCGCCCGACGCCCGAGCCCGTTCGACCTCAGCGGCCTCGAGCACGATGATCTCCGTTTCGATATTAAGTGATTCTTTCCACATCGCCCCGATGCTGCGGGCAATGCGCTGCTGCGTGTCGTTGCGGTTGACGATCAACCGGACCGTGGGAAAGCCCTGTCCGTTCTCGAACCCCGCATTGCGCAACAGCTCGCGAGCGCGCATCTTGTCCTGCAAAAGGTTCGAGGCCGCCGCAGACCCGAACGGAAAAATACTGAACGCCGGAGTCGTCGAACCCTCAAGCTCGCCCTCGGCAAGCCGCTCCCGCTCAATGGCGATCGCAAGAGCCTCGCGAACGCGGCGGTCGCTGAACGGCCGCTTTGTGGCGTTCACCTCGTAAAAATTCAATGCCGCAAACTGCGTCCGCCGGAAGTCGTCGTAAGGAAGCAAAAGCTTCAGCAGAACCGGCGAGAACTCGGCATTGGTGATCACATCGATCTGCCCCGCTCGGTAAGCATCGAGCGCCGACTCGATCGTCTCAGCGGCGATCATATCGACGCGTTCAAGCCGAACGCTCTCGCGTCCCCAATAGGTTTCCGACCGCGTCAGCCGGATAATCTTCGCTGATGCCTCGCTGATCACGAATGGGCCGTTCGTGACC
>JAHBSG010000003.1 GCA_019639235.1 Acidobacteriota bacterium
CGAGGTACTCAAAGGCTCCAGCCAGATCGTTTACGGCCCGCAGACCGTCGCCGGCGTTATTAACTACATCACGCCAAACCCGACCGAAAAGCCGACCTTCGGCATCAGACTTTTGGGCGGCAACCGCAATTATTTCAACGGGAGCGTCTTCGGCAGCGGGACGATCAAAAGCACCGGCATCTTTGCCAATTACGCCCGCAGGCAGGGCGACGGGGCACGCGAGAACATCAATTCCAAGCTTGATGATACATCGGTCAAGATCGTCCAAACGCTCAACTCGCGTAATGCTTTAACGTTCAAGTTCAGCCACTACGGCGAAGATTCGAACGTCACCTATTCCGGCCTGACCGAAGCAGAATATGCCACGAACCCGCGGCAGAATCCTTTCCGCAACGACTTTTTCTACGGCGACCGGTTTGGCACATCGCTCTCGCACTCGGCCGTTCTTTCTTCATCGGTGACACTGACGACGAACGCCTATTACAACTTTTTCCGCCGTCATTGGTGGCGGCAATCTTCCAACTCGGGCCAGCGGCCGAACCGACTGAATGTCGATCCGGATTGCCTCTCGATGGCCGATCTCAACACGACCTGCGGCAACGAAGGGCGGCTCCGTCAGTTCGACACCTACGGGGTTGCTCCGCAGCTCTCCTATCAGTACAGCTCCGGAGCCGGCTTCCGCGGCGAAATCCAGATCGGCGGCCGGCTCCATTGGGAAGAGCAGAACCGCCGCCAGCTCAATGGCGACACACCGACCAGCCGTGACGGCATTCCCGTCGAGATAAACATCCGCCGCAACTTCGCTTCATCTGCATTCGTTCAGAACCGCTTCATCTTCGGCAAGTTTTCCGTAACTCCAGGCGTCCGTTTCGAGCGGATCGAGATCGAGCGGCGGAATCTGCTAACGAACCCGATCTTCGAAGGCCGGGCCACGGCCACCGAGACAATTCCCGGTATCGGCTTTGCCTATTCGGGACTTCCGCGGACGACCATTTTCGCCGGCGTTCACCGCGGATTTTCGCCGCCTCGGGCCGAGGACATCATTTCGAACACGGGCGGCGTTGTTGAACTCGACCCCGAGCGAAGCTGGAACTACGAGGCGGGCGTACGCACCAACCCGATCCGCGGACTTCAGCTCGAAGGCACGTTCTTCCGACTCGATTACGAGAACCAGATCGTGCCCGCAAGCATCGCCGGCGGCATCGGTGCCGCACTGACCAACGGCGGCGAGACTCTCCAGCAGGGGCTGGAGTTCAGCGGACGGCTTGATTCGGATGCCTTCTTCGCCTCGCGGCACAACGTCTTTATCCGCACCGCTTTCACCTGGCTGCCGACCGCCGAATTTCGCGGCACCCGACTCAGCTCGATAACGAACTCCGGCATCCTGAATTCCTTCTGCCCGCCATCGCGGCGGCTCGGCTCGACGCAGTGCTCGATCACCGGTAACCGGCTACCCTATACGCCCGAGACGACGGCAACGACCAGCCTCGGCTATTCGCATGCCAAGGGATTTCAGGCGTTCGTTGAGAACGTTTACATCAGTGGCCAATTCGGCGATGACCTAAATGCATTTGCCCCGACGACGAATGGCCAGATCGGCCCCGTAGGCGCGCAGACGTATTGGAACGCGACCGCCAACTACAAGGTCGAGCGGTGGAAGACGACCTTTTTCGTTACGGCCAAGAACCTCGGCGACAAAACGCTCATCGTTGACCGCACACGCGGCATTTTGCCCTCAATGCCGCGGCTCGTGCAGGCCGGCATCAACGTCACGTTCTAAGGGGCAAACAGAACCCATTCGATGGAAAACGCCTTTCCTAAAATGTTAGATTTGAAAAATATTATGTTTACAAAGATCCTGCTATTTTTCGCGGCGGCCGCAATTGCCGCGGCCTCGATCGGATGCGGCGGCTCGACACAGTCGCCCTCGAACACGGCAAACAGCAATGCGGCAGCCGGACAAAAACTCGTCGTTGCCTTGAAGCCCGACAAGAACCCGGACCAGATGATCGCCGAACGCGATGCCGCAGCGAAGTTCCTTTCGGAAAAGCTTGGCCGCCCGGTCGAGGTCATCATTCCGCTTTCAGCCGCGGTCATTAACGAGGGCTTCTCGAACGGCACCATCGACCTCGGCTACCTGAGCGGCACCGACCTGATCAACGCCAAGGACGCCGAACTTCTCCTCGTTGGCGAGATCAACGGCAAAACGACCTACAAGAGCTATTGGCTCTCGCTGAAAGAAAAGCCCTATTCGAGCGTTAACGACCTAAAAGGCAAACCGATCGCCTTCGCCAGCCGGACGAGCACCTCGGGCTATGTGATGCCGCTTTGGGACCTTCGGCAAAAAGGGCTGATCTCGGAGAAGGCTGATCCTGAAGAGTTCTTTGGCAAGGGCAATGTCTTTTTCGGAACGGGTTACGTTTCGGCGGTCGAGCGCGTCCTCAGTGGCGAGGCCGAAGCCGCGGCTGTCAGCTACTACGTTCTTGATGAGAACAAGCACCTCACCGACGAGCAGCGTGCGAAGCTCAAAAAGGTGGCCGAGCAGGGCGACGTTCCGACCCATATCATCGCCATCCGCAAGAGCCTAAGCGGCCCGGAACGCGATAAGCTCAAGGCCGCATTGCTCGCGATGAACGAAGGTGCCAACACCGAGCTTCGCGACAACCTCTTCACGTCAAAGCTGGTCGAGGCCGAGCAGGAAGCTCACCTCAAGCCGCTCCGCGAGGCCCTGGCAGTTCTTCCAAAATAGATGGCGGAAACCGCTCCGAATGAAAGCCTAACGGCCGTCCGGGTAGAGGGCTTGTCCCTTGACCGCGACGGCCGAAGGCTATTTTCCGATATGTCCTGGACGCTTGCGGCGGGCGAATTTCTTGCCGTTACCGGGCCTTCGGGCGTCGGTAAATCGAGCCTCGTTTCCGCCCTTGCCGGCATGCTCGAACCGAAAGCAGGAAATATCGAGCGACCCGCCGCCGTTAGTTCCGCAGGCATTGTGTTCCAAGACCTTCGGCTCACGAAAGAGCTGAGCGTTTTGACCAACGTGCTTTGCGGAAAGCTCGGGCAGTTCCCGTGGTGGCGAACTCTTTTCGGCTTCCCGGACGAGGCAAAGCAGGCGGCGTTTCAAAAACTTGAGGAGCTTGAGATCGGCCATCTATGCCACAAACCCGTCCGCAACATCTCCGGCGGCGAGCAGCAGCGGACGGCGATCGCCCGCGTACTCTTTCAGGAGCCGGCCGTGATATTTGCCGACGAGCCGACCTCGAACCTCGACCTCGCACTCTCCGAACGCGTGATGGCGATGCTCCGCCGCGAGTGCAAGACCGGCGGCCGCTCCGCCATCTGCATTTTGCACGACACGGAGTTCGTCGGCCGCTATGCCGACCTCGAGCTTCGGCTCGGTCGCGATCTTCCGAATGGCTGGGAATTGAGGAGGGTCGCGGACACGGAATGACCGGCGCACCTCCAAAACTTTCGTGGCGTGAACGCTTTACGGCGTTTCGGGCGACGCTGCTGCTCTTTGCCGTTGCTGTCATCATCTCGCTGCCGGCACTCCGCGGTTCGGGCCGCGACCTTGGCTATCTTGAGAACCTTCGCCGCTTTGCTTCGCAGTTCTTTCCGCCCGATCTGTCGGTAACGCCGCAGGTCCTCTCCGCCCTCGGCGAGACCATTCAGATCGCCGTGATGGCGACCGTTATCGCTGTTCTTATTGCACTGCCGCTTGCCGCCGCAGGCTCGCAGACAGTAGCCCCAAAGTGGCTCAATATCGGCACACGAATGGTGCTCAATGTTATCCGCACGCTTCCTTCGCTCATCTGGGCACTCGTCGCGGTCGCGGTGGTCGGGCCGAACCCGCTTGCCGGCGTCATCGGCTTGACGTTCTATAGCATCGGATATCTCGGTAAGTTCTTTAGCGACGCTTTCGAGTCGGTCGATACCTCGGTCAGCAACGGGCTCCGGTCGCTCGGGGCTGATCCGGTTCAAGCGTTCCAGTACGGAATGCTCCCGCAGCTCAAGCCGCTCGTGATGAGCCACGCCCTCTGGATGCTCGAATACAACATCCGCTCGGCCGCCATCATCGGCTACGTCGGTGCGGGTGGCATCGGGCTCTTGCTGCATACCTATCAGGAATTTGGGCAGTGGGACCGCTTCGCGACCGTTCTGCTTTTCATCCTGATACTCGTCACAACGCTCGACTTTTTCGGCGAGTGGCTCCGCGGAAAGATCGTCCGAACTGACCAAAAGATCACCTGAAACAACTGACCGCTGATTCCCATTTCACCGCATTTTCGCGTCTATATTGTAGGGAGTGGAATTTTGAACGCCGTTGCTCCAATATAGCGTTCTATGCAGCCGTTGACGTACGGACAACTTATCCGCGGTAATCGTGATTTTCGCAACCTGCTGGCCGGGCAGTTCGTCTCCGAACTCGGCAGCTGGTTCAATTTTATCGCGGTGCTCGGTCTTGTTCGTGTGATGTCTGATGCTTCGCCAATAGCGGCAGGCATCATCTTCGTTTGCCGGCTTGCTCCCCTTGCACTTCTTGCCCCGATCGCCGGCGGCCTCGCTGATCGCTTCTCGCGGCGGCAGATAATGCTCTGGACCGACCTCGCCCGGGCGGCGGTCGCATTGCTTCCACTGCTCGTCGTTAGCCGCGACGACCTCTGGATCGCCTACATCGCAACCGTTCTGCTCTCGGCATTCAGCAGTTTCTTTGACGGAGCAAAGAATGCCGCGACCCCGAATCTGACCGGCAAGGACGGCCTGCTCGCCGGCATGGCATTGATGTTCTCGACCCGCTTTTTGCTGATGGCGGTCGGCTCGGCACTCGGCGGATGGGCGGCGGCGGTCTTTGGCTACGAGATCTCGTTCATCATTAACGCCATCTCATTTCTCGTCTCGGCATATACCGTCTGGCTGATCCCTGAAGATGCCGTCCGCGAGGCCGCGACCGCCGAACGCAAGCCTGAGACGACCTTCATCGGCGAGATCCGCGAAGGTTTGGTCTATACGGTAAAGAACCACTTCGCGTTGACCATACTTTTGCTCAACGTCATCTGGGCGACCGGCGGCGGAGCGATCAACATCGTCTTTGAACGGATGGGCGGAGTTTACTTCGCCGAAAAGGACGCGTGGAATCCGGATATGGCAGTCGGCCTGCTCTGGACGGCAGCCGGGCTCGGGCTCTTTCTTGGGATGATGCTCGCTCACCGTGCAAGCATTTACTTCGACCGCAAGGGCACGAACCGGCAGTTCATCGGCTGGGCATTGATCGTCCACGGCGTGCTGTTCGCCGTCGGCGGGCTGATGCCGGCCTTCTGGCTGCTGCTCTTCTTTACATTCATTTCGCGGGCGATAATCGGCGTCGAATATGCCGTGCAGGAGACGATGTTCCAGCGGAGCCTGCCGGACTACATCCGCGGCCGCATCTCAACGCTCGACCGAGGTGCGGAGCTTACGATGTACGGCCTGACGACCTATCTTGCGAGCCTCGCCGTTTATGCCATTTCGCCGCAGACTCTGACGGTCATTTCCGGCTTGCTTGCCGGCTCGGCCGGCGTCGTCTGGTTCCTCAGGACCCGCCCGAGCTCCGGCGGCCCCGAGGTCGAAATGCTCACCGCTTCCGCCCCGCCAGTCAGGCCCTAAGCCGACACACAAAGTCGGCTTGCCTGTTTCGTCCCTGAAGTATAGATTGTCGTCTTGTGCTCGAACGGATCAGGACAATTAACGGTTGGATAGGTATCGCAATTTCGGTCATGTCCGTCGCGGCGTTCACTCTTATCCTTCTCCCGTTTCGCCCCAGCCTTAATTCGACCGAGGTCGCGCTGGGACTGCTTTTGGTCGTCCTTGCGGCTTCCACCTTTTTCGGCAGCCGGGCGGGCCTTGCGGCATCTGTTTTTTGCATCCTGAGCTTCAACTTCTTTTTCCTTCCGCCGTACTACACCTTTAACATCGCCGGTACAGAGAACTGGGTGGCTTTCGGGGCGTTTTTGATCACCGCGTTGGTCTCGGGCCAACTCTCGGGCTACGCCCTTCGCCAGGCACACGAATCTGAGCAGCGGCGGCTTGAGATCGAACGCCTGTACAAGGAACTTTCCGAGGCCTTCGAGCAAGCCAGCGAGGCGGAAGCCCTCCGCCGCAGCGAAAAGCTGAAGTCCTCACTGCTCGACGCCGTCACGCACGACCTCAGAACACCGCTCACCTCCATCAAAGCCGCCGTTACGACACTGCTTGATGACCCCGATGACCGGGAGATGAAGGAGGAAGACAGGGCTGAACTACTTGAGATCGTTAACGAAGAGACGGACCGCCTGAACGACTTCATCGAAAAGATCGTCGGCATCGCCCGGCTCGAGGCCGGTGAGGCTGTTCGCCCGGAGAAGCCGGGATCGGTCGACGAGATAATCCGTAATGCCGTTGACCGGGCCTCCCGTTTGCTTGGGCAAAGGAGGGTCGAAGTCGTGATCCCGGCAGACCTCCCGCCGGTCGCGGTAAACTCGATCCCGGTTTCCGAGGCCGTGTTTACCGTCATCGATAATGCTGCGAAATTCTCCGGCCCGTCGGCCCTTATCCGCATTACGGCAGCAAGGACCGGCGATGATGTAACGATCGATGTCGAAGATCAGGGCCAAGGCTTACCGGCTGAACTAGGCGATCGCATCTTTGAGAAGTTCGTCCGAGCGGGATCGGGTGCAGACGGACGCGGATCGGGGCTCGGGCTCGGGCTTGCGTTTGCGCGTGGAATTCTTGAAGCTCAGCACGGCAGTATTCGGATCGGCGTTCCGCGGGAAGGCTTCACGACACGTTTCATTATTACCATCCCGGCCGCTCCGCAAATCGCTGACACGGCGTCGAATCCGGAGAATTTATGAACGAGAAGCGTGTGTTGGTCATCGACGATGAGTATCAGATCGTGCGTGTCTTAAAGCGCAGCCTTGACGCTCATCGCTACAGCGTTCGAACCGCATCGGACGGCGAAGCAGGTATCGAACTCTTCCGCGACTTCAAACCCGACCTCGTGATAACGGATCTCTCGATGCCCGGAATGGACGGGATCGAGGTGTGCCGGGCTATTCGCCGGGAATCCGAAATTCCGATCATCGTCCTTTCCGTCAAGGGCGAAGAGAGAACGAAAGTGGAAGCTCTCGATGCCGGTGCAGATGATTACATTACGAAGCCGTTCGGAATGAACGAACTTCTTGCTCGGGTCAGGGCCGCTCTTCGGCGACAGCCGTCAAATGATGAAGACCCGGTGATTGAAGCCGGCGATTTCGTTTTGAACCTCGGCGAACATCAGATCTCGTTTCGCGGCGAAGAATTGCACCTCACGCCGAAGGAATTCGAACTCCTTGCATTCATGATCCAGAACAACGGCCGCGTACTCACCCATCGGGTCCTGCTCGGAAAGGTCTGGGGCGGAAACTATACCGAGCAGACCGAGTATCTCCGCGTATTCATAGGCAACATCCGAAAAAAGATCGAGCCCGATCCCACAGATCCCCGATACATTCTCACCGAACCCTGGGTCGGCTACCGGTTCATTCCCAAAGGCTGACCTTTACGAAAGTTTTATTTAATTTTTAGCTTCGTCTTATTCCGTTCAATTTAGGCTTTGAATAGCGGTCAATGATCGCGTCAAGGCCAATGGACACCAAAAAGCAGAAACTAATCTCCGCCCACGCCCATGAGCATGATCGCTCAGCTAAGTGGAAGCTCTCGCGTTGGCGTAAAGTTGCTCACGCCGCATTCACTCTTAGCCTCGCCCTTTTCTTGGCCGGAACGGCGATATCGGTTCTTACAGCCGCTTCCGTCCTTGAAGGCGGTGTCGCCGAGGCAAGTTTGACGGTCAGTTTCCTTCTTCTATCGCTCGCATGCTCCTTCATCGGAGCACATGCGCTCGACCGCATCGACGAGATCCTGCGGAAACTCTAGATCCGTCCCTTTATGAAATCTTTACGCTTCACGAGCGACACTGTTAATTGATGAACAAGAACATCTTATGAGCTCAAACAATCTCACGCCGGACATCCATACCACCGTTAGCGATATCAGGATCGAGCGCGAGCCCCCGAAAGGCCGCTATCTTGCCCTTCTTTCTCTCGCGGCTCTCGGTGTTGTTTACGGCGATATCGGCACATCGCCGCTTTACGCAATACGGGAATGTTTTCACGGGCCGCACGCCGTCGCTTTAACGCGCGACAATGTTCTTGGCGTACTGTCACTGATCTTCTGGTCGCTGGTCATCGTCATTTGCATCAAGTATCTTGCGTTCGTCCTAAGAGCTGATAACCGCGGCGAAGGCGGCATTCTTTCGCTTTCTGCACTTGCGACTCCGATCTCGCCCTCCGGCAGGACCGAACGCTGGGGACTTCTCGCACTCGGCGTCTTCGGGGCCGCTCTGCTTTATGGGGATGGCGTGCTGACACCCGCGATCTCTATCCTTGGTGCCATGGAGGGCTTGACCGTTGCGACACCGACCCTAACTCCTTTCGTCGTCCCGGTTACGATCGCCATCATCGTTGGCCTTTTTCTTATTCAGCATCGCGGAACCACCGGCGTCGGGCGCATCTTCGGCCCGATGACGCTATTGTGGTTTCTGGTTCTCGGCACGCTAGGCATCGCCCAGATAGTTCAGGCACCCGAGGTGCTCGCTGCTGTCAATCCCGCCCATGCCGCCGGCTTTTTCGCCCGCGACGGCCTCCACGGGTTCGTCATTCTCGGTTCTGTGTTTCTGGTCGTCACCGGCGGCGAGGCTCTTTACGCGGACATGGGCCACTTCGGAACGCGGCCGATCCGGCTGGCCTGGTTTACCGTGGCACTTCCGGGGCTCTTGCTTAACTACTTTGGCCAGGGTGCATTGCTGCTTGAAGACCCGACCGCTGCCGTAAATCCCTTTTATCGGCTTGCTCCTGAATGGGCGCTCTACCCGATGATCTTTCTCGCGACCTGCGCCGCGATCATCGCCTCGCAGGCGATCATCTCCGGTGCTTTCTCGCTGACGATGCAAGCGGTCCAACTCGGCCTGCTGCCGCGTATGAATATCACGCACACCTCAAGCCGTGAGATCGGCCAGATCTATCTTCCGGGCGTCAATTGGGCATTGATGATCGGCTGCATCGCAGTGGTGGCGACGTTCCAGACGTCGAGCAACCTCGCCTCCGCTTATGGTATCGCGGTCACATCGACGATGGTCATCACGACCGTTTTGTTTTATTTCGTTGCCCGCCATCGCTGGAACTGGGGCAAGCTACCCACGCTTGCGCTCTGCGGCGTATTTCTGTTTGTTGATCTCGCATTCTTCGGAGCCAATATTATCAAGGTTCTTGATGGCGGCTGGTTCCCGCTCGCTTTAGCTGCCGCGATCTATACTGTGATGCTGACTTGGAAGAAAGGCCGTCGCATACTTCTCAAGCGGATACAGGACGAAACTGAGGACCTTGAGGAGTTTCTTTACGGCATCGAACACCAAAACATCCAACGGGTTCCGGGTATCGCCGTCTTTATGAACGGCAACGCGACGCGGACCCCGGCGGCACTGATGCACAACCTTGAGCACAACAAGGTCCTGCATGAAAAGACCATCTTCGTTACGGTGAAGACGCTTCCGTTCCCGTACGTTGATTCGAGTGAACGTGCGGTCGTCGAGCCGCTCGGCAATGGTTTCACACGCGTCCGGCTTATGTACGGATATATGGAAGAGCCGAATGTGCCGCGTGAGCTTGCCGCCCGCCTCGAGCTCGGCCCCAAGTATCCGATCGCGAACGCGACCTATTTCCTCGGCCGCGAGACGATAATCTCTTCGGAAAAACATTCCGGAATGACACGCTGGCGTGAACGGCTTTTCGCGTTCTTGTCACGTAACGCCCGGAGCGCGACCAGCTATTTCAAGATACCGCCCGGCCGTGTCGTCGAGCTTGGCGAGCAGGTCGAGATCTAGGCCGTGATGATGACGGCTTTGGTGCCGGTGAGTTCGGAGAAGTCTTTGGTGTAAACCGCTTCGACCTTTCGGATCGGGTTGAGCGTATCGACGAGGTCCTGAGCGGTGACAAAGCCCGTTTCGACATGGGCGATCGCCCATTTGCGGATGTGGCCGGCCGAGCCGAGAAAGCTCGACAGGAGCTGCAGATATTGCGACTTCGTCTCGACCGGCATACCAAGCGAGCCCGACCGCATCGCATCGATCTCCGGCCAGAAATCATTGCCCTCGCGGAGCCATTCCTCTTTCCACATCAGGTCGTCCGTGTAGCCGGTCCGGGTGCCGGTTCGGGCGGGGGGCAGGCGGAGAAAGAGCAGGTCCGTCCGCGTCTCGGCGATGAACTCCTTAACGCGCTGGTTCTGGCATGTGTTGGTCTGGCCGTTATTTACCGGCGACGGAAGCGAGTTCCAGAAGCGGCGGAATGCGTTCGAAAGCGGTTGACGTAGTTCGCCGTTGTCGTCGTTGAACGAACGTGCGTAGTCGCCGACCGCCATCACCAGGCTCGACGCGATCGCGAAAGAAAAGGGCGATTCGAGCCGGTCGATGTTCCGCCGTGCATTATCGAACCACCACGAATCCGTCTCGCTGAACCAGGTCCGAAGTGCCGGATTCCTGAGCCGGTGGCCGGGAATGTAGATGTCCTCGAGCACCGTGTTCAGGTCGTCGTCCGTGAGCCGTTCATTGTTGTTCTGTATGGCTGCGACCGATCGCGTCCAGGCTGAACGGAGCACGTCGTTCGTCGCAACGCGGGCACCGTGCCGCTTAAGGTAAGTGCCGAGCAGCGGATCGGACGAAAAAGGCATCGCCACCGAGCCGAATTTCAGCCGACGAAGGACGTTAAGGTCAAAGCCGAGCCAGCCCGCCGGAAGTGTTTTTGTGTGGAGCATCATTGCACCTGTGAATTCACGCGAACGCCGAAAGCTAACTATATCAGCCGTCGGTCGAACCCGCTATTCGGACTCGAATCCGGAGAGCTTCAAAACCCACTCCGGCACCCGCGGCTCATCCTTGACCACGAACTCCCTGCCCCGCTCCAGAGCCCAACGGTGCAGCCACGAGATACCGGCCGGCCCTGTGTAAGTATCCGGAAGCCTGTACGCCTCGTCCCTCAGAGCTTCTTCAAGCGTGACAAAGCGGTAACCGCGCTTCTTCATCATTCGAGCAAGGTCGTCGAAGTAATCTGAATTGATGAAGTTCGCATGAAGTAGCATCGTCTGCGCCACCTCGCGGCCAAAGAGCTCTACCGACTGCCGCTCCCAATAATCGAGCTTTGCCTCCATGTATTTCACATAGGCATCGCCCGCCTCCCGCATCAGCTTATTATCGCCGCGGTCAAACGCGATGTCGTACGCCCGTGCGAAAATGTAGTCGCCGTTGTCGAACGTGACCGGGGCGATGGTGTAACCGCGGCCGCGAAGAAACGCGGCAAACTCGGCTTTGACTTCCATCGATCTGCCCGTCTGCAAATACGGGTGCCGAAAGTAACGGAGCTTCGCATTGTGTTTTGCTATGAGCCCGCGGGTTATCTCCTCGCCCTTGGTGACATCGTCCTTGTAGTCCACAAGCTCAATGCGGTTCAGGCTCCGGTGTGAATAGGTATGATTCCCAAGTTCGAGTCCGGCCTCGAGCCACATCTCGAGCAGTTCGATCTCTTCCTCGGCCGGCTTGCCGTCTTTGTAGAGCTTGTTCTCATTGACGAACCCGATCGCCGGGACCTTGGCCTTCGTGATGTGGCCGAGCAGTTTGCTCGTGATGCTTCGGCGGTTCTCAATGTCCTTGCGGGTGGAAACGACCGGCAGATCGTCGATAGTAACCGCTATACGTCGATCCGGCCGCTGGGCGAGCGAAGAAGCAGTAGCCGCCAGGAGAAAAAGAAGAGTGAAGAACTTCATTTCGCAAATACCTGCGAGAGGTCATTGAATCCCTTGAACTCAAGTGCGTTGCCGCTCGGGTCCATAAAGAACATCGTCGCCTGTTCGCCGACCTCGCCCTCAAATCGGATCTTCGGTTCGATTACGAATTCGATGCCTTTCGACCGCAGCCGTTCGGCGAGTTCGCGCCAGTCCGCCATCGGCAAAACTATCCCAAAATGCGGCACCGGGACGTGGTCCGCATCGACCTCGTTGCGGGCCCTGACACCGCCGCCCTCGGGTGCGAGGTGCGTCACGATCTGATGGCCGTAAAGGTCAAAGTCTATCCACGTCTCCGAACTTCTGCCCTCGGGGCAGCCGAGAACACCGCCGTAAAACTCACGTGCGGCCGAAAGGTCATCGACCGGAAATGCCAGATGAAAGATCGTTGCCATATATTTGTTTCCGCGCGTCAAACGCGTTTCGCCATCTGCCTGATCGCTCCGAAGTGGTAAGCCGAATGTGCGATGATCGCGATCGCTTCGCCGATCCGGTCCGGCTTCCAGTCCGTCACAGCGGCAAGCCGTTCGGTCGCCGACCTGTATGAACGCTCGACGCTCGAACGAAGCGCTGCCCACTCGTCCTCATTTACCGTCTCGATCAGCCAACTGTCCTCCCAATTGACCGGTGCCGTCCGTCCTTCGATGAATTCGAGCAACCGATCCACGTAGAACTTGAGATGCTCGGTGTGTGCCGCAATGGTCGAACCCTCAAAGCGTTGCGATGCCTGTTCAGCACTAAGCTCACCAAGCGTAGAAAGAACACCGATGCCGCGGTCAAGGTAAATGCTGCCCTCGCCGTCCGGCGAACCCTCAAAGGTCTCGCGGAGCACCAAAAGCACGTCGCGGACAAGATCCTCACCGCTGATATTGTATTTTGCCTCGTTCATTTATACTTATTCCTTCAACCGCCGTGAACGAAAGGATCACAGAATTCATCAGGGCTTTCGCCGATGCTCTCGAGGCAGGCACCTTCGTCAAGCTTACACTCGGGAATTATAAGGGCACGGACGAACATCTGCAAAAGATATTCCTCCGCCGGATAACGACCCGCAAGGGCGAGCGGATGCTTTTCCAGTATCGCTACGATATGCGCGACGTCGTAAAGAACTACGAGCTCGACGAGGCCCGCGAACGGCTTGCGAAGTATCTCGACTCCGGGTTTCGAAATTCACACCTCTTTACGACCGAAAACGACTTTCAGCTCGATATCGGCAAGCGAAACGCCCGGCTGAACAAGGGCAAGCCGACCTTCCGTAAGCTCCCTCAGAAGCACCACGACCGCGAGAAACACCACCTCATCGACCCCGGCTCTGAGTATCTGCGGGCACTCGGCGTTTCGTCAGAGGACGGGAAGATCCGCGCCGATCAACGCGATAAGTGGAAGCAGATAAACAAGTTCGTTGAGGTGGTCGACGGCCTGATCGAGCGTTCGGGGCTTATAGGGAAAGGCGAGATCTCGGCAGTAGACATGGGCTGCGGAAAGGGGTACCTGACCTTTGCCCTTTACGACCATCTGGTCAACAACCGCGGCATCGCGGCCACCATAACCGGCATTGACCGGCGTGCGGACCTGATGGAAACCTGCGAGAGCATTGCCAAGGCCTGCGACTTCGAGGGGCTGAATTTTCGTGTCGGCGACATTGCCGGAGCCGAGGTCGGCAGTCCGGATATCCTCATCGCACTCCACGCCTGCGATACGGCGACCGACGATGCGTTGGCAAAGGGAGTTGCCGCCGGGGCGACCGTTATCGTAGCGGCACCGTGCTGCCACCAGCAGGTTCGCAAGCAGCTCAAACCGCCCACGGAGCTTGCCGAGATATTAAAGCACCCGGTTCTGCTCGAACGGACGGCCGAAACTCTCACAGACGGCCTCCGCTCGATGCTCCTCGAAAGCCGCGGCTACGCGACCAAGCTATTTGAATTCGTCGCGACCGAGCACACGCCGAAGAACAACATGCTCGTCGCCGTAAAGGAACGCGAGCCCGACGCCGAAATAGCGAACGCCGCAGCCGAGCTCATGGCCCGCTACGGCATCACCGAACAGCGGCTCGCCACCGAGCTTTCCGCACAGGCTATTTCAGCTTAAAGGAAGGAAAGACAACCTCATCTATCGGCCGCTCCGCACCCGCCAAGGTCAGGCAAAAGAACGCATAGATCTCCCGCCCGCGGTTCGCAAACCAAAAGCGTCCCCGAACCTCGCCCGCTGTAAATGATTGGTCATATCCGGGCATGCCCGCGTACGTGATCTTCTTTTCCGGGCCGAGTTCGAGTTTCGTGGCATCGAGGAGTCCGGACTTGTCTTCCTTTAACGAACCTACGATTCCGTCCCGAAAACCGCGGAAGAACGTCAATCGGTCCGCCGCCGCATTATTATCGCTGATATCGATATCAGTTTGCCGAGCAAACACAACAACGCCCTGTCGGTTCGCCGCAGTGAACATCGGATAACCCTCGGCAGTATCCAATTCGGGCTCGGCCGGCATCGCAAGTGAGACCTTGCCGTCCAAAAGGTCGTACGCCTTCCAACCTGCGGGCAGTTCGGCTTGAGCATTTACAAGTGAGGAACTTACTAAGAGCATCGCCAGAATGGCGAAAAGATGTGATTTTTTCATTTCAAGTAGCGGCGAGCGTGGAGCTTGACCGTAAGCGGATGATAGCCGAATCCGCACCCGCACGCAATAGAAAAGGCCCAGGCTTTCACCCGAGCCTCTTGCATCGGTGTGGGATCGATCTCACTAGAAGTTAAAACCGATCACATTCGCGTTGCCGATGTTGAAGCCCTCAACGAAGGCGTCGGTTTCAAACACCGCATTCAACGCCCCGGCCGCTTCCGAACGAAGCGTCACGCCGACTCCGGCGATCGAAATGAACGGCCCATTAGCCGAAACCTGTGCGTTGCTGAGGTCGAGATTAAAAAGCGGAATGCGCCCGACCACCGAGCCGTTGGCCGATGCGAGACCGGTGATGATGGGCTGGGCACCGGTCGTGTCGATCGCAAACCTTTCGATCTTCACCGCTGCGGAGCCTCGCTCGAAAATAAGGCCGCTCGAGTGAAGGATCTCGCCGCGGAGCGTTTGAGAATCAAGCGTCGCTCCGGTTATTGGGAAGGACGCGATACCGCGCCGGATCCGGATCCGGGTCGAAGACATCACATCGATGTTCAGCGACTGGGCCGCGAGGACGAATCCGTTGCTAAGGCGGACGTTCGTCAAACCGGTAGCGAGATTGATCTGGCCGTCAAAGTTTCCGACGGCTTCGTGTTTCGTCGTCGAGTTCGGGTCAAAGCCCTCCTCAGTTTTCTGAGCGTTCACTGCCGAAAAGGCGAGCACGAGTGAAAAAAAGGCAAGAATTGTTTTTTTGATCATGTATCCCCCTTGAAGATTTGGTTTTTACTGTTCGTGAACGTTTTCGCCGAGGCGTCGTGGCCAGATTCACTCTTTCAGGCCTCTTTCATCTGATTTCGAAGCGAATTCCGACAATACCCGGTTTTCTTTGACAAATCGGCCAATCTGCAGGTATTCTTAGTGTTTGTCTTTATTATTAGGCAGGTAACCGTAATGAAAGCTGAAATACATCCGAAATACGACGAGATCACGGTCTCATGTGCATGTGGCCATTCGTTCCAGACGCGTTCAACGATGGGCGAAGAACTCCACATCGAAATTTGCTCGGAGTGCCACCCGTTCTTCACCGGCAAGCAGAAGCTGGTCGATACCGCCGGACGCGTTGACCGCTTCAACAAGCGTTACGCTAGGGGAGCACAGGCCGCGAAGTAATTGGCAAAGGTAAAGCTCTGAAAAGCGCGAGAAAACACCTTTATTAGAACAACATCGACCGACGCCCGTTCGCGCCGAACGCTTCTTGTGTGACAGATCCACACATAGGCAGGTTAAAGCGAACAGGGCGTCGTTCTCATTTAGGACAAAGCACCGTACTGAGAGGAGCAGCATGAAAAGCAAAAGAGCGTTCGAGCGACGATTGACGCGTTTTATTCATACGGTCTTTGCCGTCGAGCGGGACCTGATCGTCGGCGGCCAGGCCGTGATGGAAGGCGTAATGATGCGAACGCCGTCGGCCTATGCCATCGCCTGCCGCAAGCAGGATGGCTCGATCGTCACGACCGCCGAAACGCTCCCGAAATGGAGCGACAAATACAAGTGGCTCAACATTCCCGTGCTCCGCGGCGGTGCGACGCTCATCCAGACGATGGCCCTCGGCATCAAGGCCTTGAATTTCTCAGCAAAGGTCTTTGAAGATGACCAGCGAGCCCAAGAAGAACTTACCGAAGAAAAGGCGTTCGAACTCGAGGCCGCACTGGTCGAAGGGACAACCGACGAGAACTTTACTAAGGCACGCACCAAGGTGGTGATGCCGAAGCAAAAAGCCAAAGAAAGTTCAGGCAGCTCGGCAAGCACGGTCGGCTCGATCATTTTCGCACTCGCCTTCAACATCCTGCTTTTCGTCGTTGCCCCGCTCCTGCTTACGAACGTCGCGTTCATCGCCTTCGGCTGGGCCGAGGCACCGGCGATCCCGCCGGATGCCGTCTGGTGGACAAAGCTATACGCCTATATTTGGGAGACAAAGCCGCACTCGTGGATCGCCTTTAACCTCGTGGACGGTATCGTCCGGATGATATTTTTCATCGCGATGATCTGGTCGATGTCGTATATGCGCGACATCCGCCGCGTCTTCGAATACCACGGCGCCGAGCACAAGACCGTCTATGCTTGGGAGAAAGGGCTTGAGCTTACACCGGCGAATGCGGCCGAGCAGCGTCGCCAGCATCCGCGGTGCGGAACGTCGTTCCTGATGGTAGTAATGCTTGTCTCGATCGTGCTCTTTTCGGTCATCGCATTCGAGCAGACCTGGCTCAACCTTGTCGTTCGGATCGCTCTGATGCCGCTCGTCGCCGGCCTCTCCTATGAGGTCATCCGTTATGCAGCCAAGAAAGAATCCGGGCCGATCTTCAAATTCATGACGCTTCCCGGCATTTGGCTGCAAAACATCACAACTCAGGAACCGGACGACGAGCAGCTCGAGGTGGCGATCATCGCCCTAAACGAATCGCTGAAGCTCGAACCCGCTTCCTGAATGATTTAGCCACAGAGGCCACCGAGAAGGTCTTTTATGGGACACGATCCTCACTTCTCTGTGCTCTCTGTGGCAAGAATTTTATGCTTGAAAAATTGGCACAGATCGAAAAGAACTACGAGGAGCTGACCGAGCAGATCTCGTCGCCCGAGTTCATGTCGGACATGCAGCAGTATGCGAAGCTGATGAAACAGCATCGCACGCTCGGTGAGATCGTCGAAAAATACCGCGAGGTGAAAAAACTCACCGAGGGCCTCGCCGGTGCTCGAGAGCTTCTCGACACCGCCGATGACGATGAAATGCGGGCGATGGCCGAGCTTGAGATCGCCGAGATCGAGGAAAAACTCCCGCCCGCCGAGGAGGAACTCAAATTCCTGCTTCTCCCGAAGGACCCGAACGACGAAAAGAACGTCATTCTCGAGATCCGTGCCGGGACCGGCGGCGATGAAGCCACGCTTTTCGCTGCGGAGATGCTCCGGATGTATGCCCGCTATGCCGAGCGGCAGGGATGGCGGATGGAGATAATGGAAACGGCCGATACCGGCGTCGGCGGCATCAAGGAAGCCATCGCGATGATCGAGGGCGACAACGTTTACTCGAAGCTGCGGTATGAATCGGGCGTCCACCGCGTTCAGCGAGTGCCTCAGACCGAAACCCAAGGCCGCATCCACACCTCGGCGATAACGGTCGCCGTACTTCCGGAGGCCGAAGAGGTCGATATCCAGATCAATCCGAACGACCTTCGCGTCGATACGTTCTGCTCCTCTGGGCCGGGCGGCCAATCGGTAAATACGACCTATTCCGCCGTTCGCCTGACGCACCTTCCTTCGGGGCTCGTCGTTTCGATGCAGGATGAAAAGTCGCAGATCAAGAACCGCGAAAAGGCGATGCGCGTTCTCCGAGCAAGGCTGCAGGAGATCGAAGAACAGAAGCAGCAGGCCGCACTCTCGGCCGAGCGAAAATCGATGGTCGGCAGCGGCGACCGCTCCGAAAAGATCAGGACATATAACTTCAAGGAAAACCGCGTCACCGACCACCGGATCGGGATGACCGTTTATCAGCTCGATCTGGTGATGGAAGGCCAGATCGATGAGTTCGTCGAAGCACTCAGAACGCACTACCAGACCGAAAAATTGAAGGCTGAAGCAAATTCGGTATAGAATGTCGGAATGAGAACGAGGCTCCAAACCTTACAGATACTTGAAGATAACCTCGAACGCATCAAGGCTTTCGGGGTCAAACAGCTTGGCATCTTCGGTTCGGTGGCTCGCGGTGAGGAAACGGAGAAAAGTGATATCGATGTTTTGGTCGATCTGGAAAGGGAGACCTTCGATAACTACATGGGTTTGCTTTTTTATCTGGAAGACCTCTTCGGCAAAAAGGTCGATCTCGCCATAAAGAACTCGCTTAAGCCTCGCATACGAGATCGGATCTTATCTGAAACTGTTTATGTCAAGGGACTATAGTCTGTATCTCTACGACATTCTCGAAGCTTGTCAGAGTGTGCAGGAATACACCTACGGTCAGACATTTGCCGAATTTGTGACCGATAAGAAGACGCAGGACGCTGTCATTCGAAATCTCGAAATAATCGGCGAAGCGGTCAAGAATATTCCTTCCGAACTCCTTGCAACGCGGACCGAGATCGAATGGAAACAAATTGCGAGGTTTCGCGACAATGTGATCCATCGGTATTTCGGCGTTCAGTTAACGATCGTTTGGGACATTGTCGAAAACAAGCTCGGAGAACTTGAGACCGCAGTTCGCGACATGATCGAGAACTATCCTGACGGAGCCGAATAGACAAAAGCGATGGCGAGCACAAAACTTTTCCTGATCCGCCACGGGCAATCTGCCGGCAATGCCGAAGGGCGTTTCGGCGGGCATGGCCCGACACCGCTTTCCGATCTCGGCCGGCGGCAGGCGGAGGCCACGGCTCGGCACTTGGCCGAAGAGGGCATCTCGGCAATCTATTCGAGCGACCTTCACCGTGCGGTCGAGACCGCGTCCGAACTCGCAAAGTTGACCGGGCTTGAGGTGAACAAGACCAAGGCCTTTCGTGAGCGGCACGTCGGCGTGCTTGAAGGGTTGACGTTTGACGAGTCACGAGAGAATCATCCCCGTGATTATTACGCTCTGGTCAACCGCGAGGTCCACCACGTAATCACGAAAGGCGAAAGCTATTCCCAACTCCTTGACCGCACCAAAAAGAAACTCTGGGACATCATCCGCCGCCACGAAGGCGAGCGCGTCGCCATCTTTTCGCATACCGGTGCGATCTGCTTTATCACGCTCCACCTGATGGGCGCCATCAACCGCCGGACGCAGCGGACGCCCTGGATCGTCACCTCAAATTGCGGCATCAATCGCTTTGAGATCCGCCCGCGGCGGAACATCCGCGTCCTCGCCATCAACGACACCCGCCACCTGCTCGACATCACCGGAAACGATTCCTTCGCCGCCCGTTAGCCTCGCGTCCGTTGACTCACACGTTAAAAGAACTCACAATTGAGCAATTCCATTCCTTGAGGTATTGCTATGAGATCAAGTAGTTTTTTTGCCGCGGTTTTCCTTATCGCGGTTTTCTTCGTCTCGGGCTCATCGGCTCAGGACGTCCGGTCTGTCACGGGCCTTCCGATCCCGGCTGGCCAGCCCGTTATTTGGGGACAGATCGATATCCAAGGCATCCCATCCGGGACCAAGCGTCCGATCGTAAGTGTTCTGCTTCTCGCCGAGGGAGTTGAGCGGGGACGGACACAGATCAATGACGAAGGCTATTTTTATTTTCTCGAAAGGCCCCGCGACGGGCAATACCTTGTTGTAAACATTGGTGGGACGGAGATCGGCCGGCAGCCGATAACGTCGTCCCGCGGCGAACGCTATGACATGACGATCAATTGGTCCGAGGATTTCGGCCGCACCAGCTCGCCCGGGGTCATTTCGGTCAAGGATGTCTACACGGGCCGGAGTGAAGCGAACAGTAAGCTCTTTGACCAGGGGGCCGCGGCCGCCAAGGCAAAAAAGAACGCAGACGCGATCAAGCTTTTTAACCAGGTCGTCGCTGCGGATCCGAAGGATTTTGTTGCCTGGACCGAGATCGGGACGCTCCACTTCGGCAATAATAAACTCAGCGACGCCGAGAAAGCGTACACCAAGGCCCTTGAACTAAAGCCCGATTTTGCCATTGCCCTGGTCAATCTCGGCAAGGTACAGTTCTCGCAGAACAAGAATGATGAAGCGATCGCCACGCTTCTAAAGGCCGTTGCCGCCGAGCCGAACTCGCCCGAAGCAAATCATTTTCTCGGTGAGGCATACCTCAAGGCCCGGAAAGGCTCGCTTGCGGTCGGCTACCTCAATAAAGCGATCCAGCTTGCACCCATAGAAAAGGCAGAAGTTCACCTACGCCTCGCTGCCCTTTATCATGCCGCCGGGGCTAAGGACCGAGCGGTAGCAGAATACAAGGCCTTCCTTGAAAAGGTTAGCGAGCACCCTGAGCGAAAGAAGATCGAGCAGTACGTAAAGGATAATTCTTGAGGCATTCCTGATCGCAAATAAAAAAGCCGGCCCGAGAGCCGGCTTTTTTGTCTGTCTCAAGGATACGAACTAGAATTCGTACCTAAAGGCGAACTGCATTACACGGGCAGGTCCCTGCGTGCCGACATAGTTGCCGAACGACGGGCCCGGAGCGCCGACGATGTCCGGATCAAGTCCGAATGTCGGATCCGCATTTCCGAAGAACTGAACCGAGTTGGTCACGTTGAACACATCCCAACGGATCTTGATCTTGTGATTCTCGTTCCAGGGCATGTTAAATGCCTTCTGCAGTCCCATGTCCATCACCCAGAAATCGGGTTCGCGGAGCTGGTTTCGGTCTCCCGACTCACCCGGTGCCGGGCTTCGGAATGCACGATAAGCTGCGAGCCGATTCGTGTAAGCATTCGGCACACCGCCCGTTCCGCTTGTCCTTGACGGAGTCTGCGAGATCGGACGAAGTTGGACCATGTTGCTTCGTACGTTCCAGTTGGTCGGCCAACCGGCGACGTCAAAGTACGGGCCTGACGGGTAGCCGGTGTTCCACCGATAGATCGATGAGAACTGCCATCCGCCGAGGAATGCATCGGCGATCTTGTTCATTCCGCTAAAGAACGTACGGCCGCGGCCGATCGGAACATCCCAGATCGCATTGACGTTGACAACGTGGCGGAGGTCGAAGTCCGAAACCGCCTTGTTGTCTTCCTGACGAAGCGGGTTCAGGATGAACGCCGTTCCGTAAACGCCCGAGGTCTGAAGACCCGAAGCGTCATCGATCGACTTCGAGAACGTGTAGTTGAGGTCCCACGTCAAGCCTTTGTACCGCTGACGAACCGAAAGGGTCGCACCGTGGTAGTCAGAGCTGCCGATGGTTCCGTAGGCCGAAAGGGCACCGTACTGCCGCTGATAGAAATAGCGGTTGCCGGTAAACCGGTCGAACACGTCCTGAAGGAACGTCCAGTCCGTTCCGAACTCGTAACATCCGAAGGTGATCGGATTGGTGGGTTCACAGCCCGGCGAACGCGAGTTTGCCATGATGCCATAGACGGCACGGCTGTTCGAGAGGCCCGTTCCAAAGAACAACGCATCGAGGCTTCCCGGTGCATACATGTTCTCGAAGAACGGCTGGTTCGGAACCTGCGTTACCGGCGTACCATTGCGGCGATGCCATTCGAGTGCCTGTGCGGCCTCGTAATAGGTCTGTCCGGAAACCGGGTCACGAAGGTTGTTCGGAGCCATTACGTCACGTGCGGCCAGCAGATTGCGGGCAAGACGGCCGACGTAGGAAGCTTCGACGTACATTCCCCACGGCATTCTGCGTCCGAGGCTGACGTTCCACGAGTAGTTGATCGGCGAGACCAGGTCATCGTCGAGCGATCCCTCAATGCGGCGGGAGTCGTTGAACGGCTGCTGCTGCGGGAACGTTGCCGCTGCAGGAACAGTGATGCCCGGAAGCGTGCGGATCGCCATACCCGAACCCGTGTAAAGCGGTGCCGGGTTCGTGGTGATGTTGTAGGTGTTAGCTGAAATGGTCTGGTTCGAGGAGAATCCAAGACGGTTGTTGCCGTCAAAGTTCACCGCGAGAGCCTGGCCGAAGTAGTCGTTCGTGATGGCAAAGCCGCCACGGATGACCGATTCACTGTTCGTGCCGAAGATCGTGCCAAGCCAACCGGACTTGAAGTTGGGCGACCATGCGGCCGAAATGCGCGGCTGCCAGTTGTCCCAATCCATTTTGTAGAAGCCCGGTGCATTGTTCGCCTTGCCGGCCAAAATGACCTGAAGCGGCTCGGTATAGTTTTGCCCCTGTTCCGCGGCATCTATACGTCGCTGCAGGTATTCAGAAAGGGTAATGTTCGGCTTTGCCTGGAAACCCTGCGTCTCATACACCGGAGTGCTGAGGCCGTAGCGGATACCGAGGTTCAGCGTGAAGTTCGGACGGATCTTCCACGAATCCTGAGCATAGAAGTCATACTCTTCCGCTGCCCATTCGCGAACGACCGGCGTTCCGGCTCCCTGCGGTTGGCCATCCAACCGGAAGTTGAAGTTAGCGCCGTACTGCGACAAGCGGCCAATGAGTCCCGTAAGAGCACGCTGTATCGAAAGCCGCAATGCCGGTGCGACTTCGAACCCGGCTCCGAGGTTATCGATAGCACGCGTAAGGTCGGCACCTGCACCCGCGTAGAACGACGAGTTAGCAACGCCGTTGTCGAAAGCGGCTGCAAAGCTCGTGCGCTTGTTGCGGATAATGCGGAAGTTAACACCGAACTGGAACGTGTGATCACCGGTGATCCAGTTAACGTCGTTTGTTATGTTCTGAACCGGGGTCACGCGGCTGAACGTACGAGCGAAGAGTGCCGGCGAGAATACATCACGGAAAGTGATCGCATTGTCGGCCGAGTCGCCCTGATCGCTGAACGCATTTCGGGTCAGGCCATAGCTAAACCGGTTTGTCAGGTTATTGCTGATCAACCACGTATGCGAAACCTGAAATCCGAGCGGATGGCTCCAGGTGTCCGTTCCCGGCGTGTCCGGGAAGGCCGGAGCATTCGCGAAAAGGTCCTGCTGGTAGTTACCACGGACGGAGATCGTGTGCTTTTCGTCCGAGGTCACCTTCCAGTCAAAACGGGCGGTGTGCGTGTTTAGCTCAACCGGGAGCGGTGCGTTGAAGCGGAAGCCGCCCGTGTTGAAGCCGTCACCGATCTGGAAGTTGTTCGCAACATAACGTGACGCGGCACTCTGGAAAAGAGCGATCGTCAGGGGGTTCATGTCGACAACATCTCCCGGAGCGGTACCGCCGGCCGGGACGACCAAGCTGTTCAGCTGTGCCAGAGAAAGCGTGACGTTCTGTCCGGCCGTATTCTGATAGCGCAACTGGCCCTGGCCCATGCTCGCAAGCGGGACCAACCGGTTGACCGAGACCTCTTTCGATTCGCGCATTCCCTCATAGTTATAGAAGAAGAAAACGCGATCCTTTACGATAGGTCCTCCGATCGAACCGCCGAAGAGGTTTCGGATGAGTTTCGGGCGTTCGATGCCGGCGAGGTTGTTGAAATAGCTATTCGCTGTCGTAACCGTATTTCGGTGATATTCGTAAAGAGCACCGCGGAATTGGTTCGAGCCCGCCTTCGTTACGAGTGCGATCTGGGCACCCGACGAGCGGCCGCGGCTTGCATCCGGGTTCGAGGTGGTTACGCGAAATTCTTCGATCGAGTCCGGTGTAACGCG
This sequence comes from Acidobacteriota bacterium, assembly GCA_019639235.1. GTDB lineage: Bacteria > Acidobacteriota > Blastocatellia > Pyrinomonadales > Pyrinomonadaceae > OLB17. Next base: position 23,730 of record JAHBSG010000003.1, read on the forward strand.
AAGCACCGGCGTGAAGGCCGGACCATTCTGCTGTTCATTAACGTCGATGCCATCGAGCGTTATGTTCGCCTGGTCGCTTCGTCCGCCGGCTACCGAACCGTCCGGGGTTACTGCAGCCTGAAGGCTGAGCAGGTCACCGACGTTTCGGCCTTCGAGCGGAAGTTGAACGATCTGCTCTGATACGAAGTTGTTTCCAAGACTCGCGTCCTGAGTATTGACAATGTTCTCAATGCCTCCGGTATCGACCGTAACGGTGACATCGACCCCGCCGACTTCCAGTGTGATCGGAAGCTGTGTGGTCTTGTCAACGAGGGCCTGAAACTCCGAGGTCACTGCCCGTTTGAAGCCCTGGGCTTCGACCTCGATCTTGTACGGACCGGGGTTGACGAGCGAGAATGAGTAGTTTCCTTGTGAGTTTGTGACTGCGGTTCGACGGGTGTTTTGAGCCACGCTTACAAGCGTAACTGTAGCTCCCGGGACGACCTCATTTTGCTCGTTGAAAATGGTTCCGGCCACCGTTGAGGTGCCGGCCTGAGCAAAACCTTGGACGCCCAACAAAGCTACAAAAACGAAGCTCAAAACGGCCATTGAAAGCCCGCTTCTGAACGTCACTTTGTTGTTCATAGGTTCCTCCTAGCAAGTAAATTGAAAAGGACTGTCCAATCTTCGGAACAAGAGTAGGAGCCTTTGTTTTCGGATTGGAAGGCAATTCGACATCTTTAAATGACGCACGAACCGTGCCATCGGGGCTTCAGTCGGGATGCCGCATAGATTTCGGGAAAGAATTCGGCTTACCCATTTATTCACAATGGTTTAGCGAGACCGAACCGATATCAGCTTGTGCGTTTGGTCGATAGCGAACTGCGAAGATTTAATCAGAAATTCGATTTTTATTCAAATTTTCGGAATTTTTATCTGTCAGAAAGCCGGGCGGCGATCGCTTTTGCCGCCGTCGCCCCCATTCCCGTGGCGGTCGAAATGGTCGGTGAGATAGGGTTAGCGACGTCGCCGCAGGCGTAGATCATCGGGATGCTCGTCTCCGAATTGACATCGACATGAACATAGCCCGAGACATCGAGTTCGGCGAGCCCGCGGAGAAGTTCTGAGTTCGGCTTAAAGCCGATCCGGACAAGAAGAAGATCCGCGTCAATGGAATCTCCGGTTCCGCCCGGGCCGGCAACGTCAACGCCCTCGAAGCGCTCCTCGCCGCGGATCGCGGTCAAAAAAGATTCTGTTCGTAGCTCGACGTTTCCGGCCGCCTTCGCCTTCGCAAAAAACTCCGGCCGCGCCCTGAATTCGCGGCTCCGATGGATGACCGTCACTTGCTCGGCATGCTCGCCGAGTATCAATGCATTCTCGATCGCCGCATCACCGCCGCCGACAATGATGACGTGCTTGCCTTTGGCTTCCTCACGCTGCCCGGCACCGGAGCGAAGAACACCCTTGCCCACGAGCTCATCTTCGCCGCGAAGACCGAGCTTCCTTCGGCTGACGCCCGTCGCAAGGATCACTGCCGACGGCCGAAACTCCTCGCCCGTTTCGGTCCGAACTGCGAGCGGTTCGGCCCCGATCGACTCGACCCGCGTCCCCAGCATCTGGCGGAATGCGAATTGCTCTTGCCATCTCAGAAGGCTCGCGGCGAACTCGCGTCCGTTCGCGGCCTCTAGCCCGGGATAGTTCACTATCGGGTTGTTGATCGAATGAAGCTGCCCGCCGGGCGCGTCGCCTTCTTCGATCAGAACGGCCGAAAGCCCAAGGTCGGCGCACCATGCCGCGGCCGAAAGGCCTGCCGGCCCGCCGCCAATCACGACCACATCCGGGTTCGTTTCCATATTTCTCTCCGGTCTTTGCAGTGGCTCTGCACGATCCGTCTTGCCGCTTTCTGTCATTGGCTCGTTGACAGATTTTGTCACTTCAGCCGAATTCGGAGCTTCGGGCGGCAAAGCTCTCTTACTTGCCAAAGCCCTTTGTGAACTTGATTTTAGGCTCGCACCGCCGCGAATCCAAGTCCGACTGACCTGCTTTCCGGCTGGCACTGTAATTGCTGTTGAATCTCCTTCGCCAGTGGGTTTACCAACTCCGGTACCCGGCCTCCCAAGACCGCACCGCTCGTTATTCCGCTTCAAATTTGGCACTAGAGGCTTATGATCTTAGAACAAGAACCCGCAGTCGCTTCAAACTCCGTTACTGAAGAATCGCCTTTCGTTAGTTCGCCGGGCGACCTGTTTTCCGAGTCCGAGGATTACCTACGCCAGGGCATTCGGAACGCGCAGGCCGGCAATCGGAACGATGCCCGCGTAGCACTTCTCCGCTCGGTCGAACTCAATCCCGGCTCCGAGAATGCTTGGCTCTGGCTCGCTTCGATCAGCGAATACCCCGAGGAACTTCTAGGCTTTCTGAACCACGTCCTTGAGATCAATCCGGCAAACCAGCGCGCCCTCGAATGGCGCTCGGCGACTAACGCCTTGCTTGCAAAGACGTTTCTTCAGCGTGGACACGAAGCGGTCGAACAAGGAATGACAGAGCAGGCTTCGGATATGTTTTCCAAGGCCCTCGAGCACGACCAGAACTGTGCCGCGGCATGGCTCAACCTGGCAAACCTTGCCGATTCCAACGAAGGCAAGCTCCTTTATCTTGAGAAAGCTCTGGCTATCGATCCCGATAACGTTGAGGCCCGTGCCGCCTTTGCCGATGTCCGGAAGTCGATGACGTCCGGTTATCTTGAAGAAGCGAAAGCCGCTGCCGTTGCCGGCCGCGTCGCCGATGCCAACGAACTTCTCGACGCCGTTCTTGAAGAAATGCCGGATTCCGAAGATGCCTGGATGCTCCGCTCGCACTTTGCCGCCGGTTTCGAAGACAAGATCGCCGCGTTCCAACGCGTGCTTGAGATAAATCCGGAGAACGTCGCCGCCCGTGTCGGGCTCGAATCGCTCCGTTCCCTGCTTCCGAGCGTTCCCGTTGCCGAACCGGCAGTCAGCGAACCGGTCTTGGAGGTCGAAGCTCCGGCAGAAGAGGCAGTTCGCGAAGAAGAGCCCGAGATGTCCGTCTCGCTCCAGAGCGGCCTGCTTGAAGCTCCGGTAGTTGAGGACAAGAGCCCGACCGAAGATCTGGAAATGCCCGAAGGCGTCGCCGAGGCATTTGAGGCTGCCAGCGAAGTACCCGTCGCGGAAGTTAGCGAAGAACCGGTCGCCGAATTCAACGAACCCGCAGAGGAAGTTGCGGAACCGCAGGCTTATTTCGAAGAACCGGCCGAAACTTTCTTCCCGGTCGAAGAAGCGGTTACCGAAGAGGTCCCCAATTACGAAGCACCACAGGAAACCGTAGAGGAAGAAGTGATCGAACAGCCTGAGGCATTGTTCGAACCTCAGCCGACGGAAGAATATATCGAGCAGCCGCCGATGGCGTCCGAGCTGTCGTTCGTCGAGGCCGCCGATGATGAGTCGATCGACGAGGTCCGCTATGACGCCCCGATCGCTCCGCCCACCGAAGAACACGTTTTCGAGCCGCAGGCCGAGGAGCCGAATCCCTTTGCGACGAGGGTCGAAACGAATGGCTCTTTCGATCCGTTCTCGACCATCGCGGCAATGCCGCATGAAGTTTTTGACGCCGCCCGCGGCTTCATCGCTCCTGAACCCGTTGCCGAAGTAGCTCAGCCCGAGGAAAACGAAACACCGGCTCAGCCGTTTCTCGATGTAGCATCGGATCCGGCGCCGGACTTCGGTTCGATGACAATGTTCACCTCCGCCGCCGATCCATTCTCGGCGGTCGCACCGAGCTTTGGCGATGAGATCCCCCGGCCCGAGACCTCCCCGGCCGAGCATCAGGCCGCCTCAACCGTTGACGATCGCTCGCAGAACGGCCACCAGCATGTCGAGACCCATCGCCCGTGCCCGTTCTGCACGACCGAGAACGACGTCTTCTCCGTCGTTTGCGGAAACTGCTTTGCGGTGCTTTCGCTCTCCGATATCGAGATGCTTCTCGCTAACCAGAGTGCCGAGCAATGGGTAATCCGCCAGTCGCTCATTGCACTTGAAGGCGAGCGAAGCCAGCGACATCTCAACGAGGTCGAGCTCACCAATCTTGGCATCGGCTACATCAATCTCCGCGAGTTTGATAAGGGCTACTTCTATCTGGTCGAGGCCGCACAGGCCAATCCTGATAACGTTGTCCTCTCAAGCCACGTCAATTCGCTCCACATCCGCATCGAAGAGATCAAACAGAAGCTCGGCAACGATGGTGCAAAGGTCAGCGGCAAGACGATCCTCGTCGTTGACGACAGCCCGACCATCCGCAAGCTGATCAGCGGCAAGCTCGAAAAGAGCGGCCACGAGGTCTTCTGTGCGTCCGATGGCGTCGAGGCTCTCGAGATGCTCAAGGCACTCGAACCGGACCTCATTCTCCTTGATATCACAATGCCGCGGATGGACGGCTACCAGGTCTGCAAAACGATCAAGAGTGCCCCGGAAACCAAGGACATCCCGGTCGTTATGATCTCCGGAAAGGACGGATTTTTTGATAAGGTCCGCGGCCGGATGGCCGGCACATCAGGCTATATCACCAAGCCCTTCGGCCCCGAGACGCTTATGAAGGTGGTCGAAGGCTACCTTGCCGGCGATGCCGAGGCCGCAGAAATGGAAGAGTATGCACAATGACCCTCGAAACCGTTTCAATTTCCCCCGAACGGCATGAGGCAGCCTCACATCCTGTAAGCGACCCGACAAAGCCGGCGGCCAGCTCCCTTTCAAGGTTCCTTTCGTTCGTCATCGGCGGCGGCAGATACTGCGTGCCGGCTGATGCCGTCGTCGAGGTCTCTCATCCGCTTGACCTGGCCCGGCTGCCAAAGTCGCCTGCAGATGTGCTAGGCGTTGCCTCGTTCACCGGCGAGATCGCTCTCGTCGTCGATCTTCGTTCCTTGCTTAGCGAATCGCGGCCCGGCCCCGAAAGCAAACCGAAAATGCTTCGGCTCGCCGCCGTTGGTGAAGAAACCAACATCGCCTTTCCGGTCGATGCCGTCGGCGAGGTCTTCTCGGCCGATGCGGCGTCGTTCGTACCCGCAGGCGGCGGCAAGCTCGTTGCCGGTACATTCTCCGGCGGCTCGCCTCAGGCCGTCTCATTGCTCCTGCCGAATGCGATCCGTTCGATCGTTGATCCACGTTCCGCCTCACTCTCTTGATCGATGAACCGCCCAACCTCAGAACCAGCCGCCTCGAGTCTCCGCAACCGCATTTGGCTTGCGGTTTGCATTCTTGCGGCTCTCAATGCGGTCGTCGGGTTGATCGGATTCGCTGCAGCGACCTACATTTTCTCTTCGTTCGAGATACCGTTCATCGCGGCGATCGTCGTCGGAGCCGCCGTCACCGCCGCTTACGGCAGATGGCTTGCCGATGACGCGATCCAGCCGGTCGAAAAGACACTTCTCGCCTCAAAGAGCCTCGAGCGCAACCCGAACGGCGACATTCCGGGCGCGACCGGTGCCGCCGAAACTGACGAGATCCTGGCCAGCATCAAACGCAACGGCCACCAGCTTCGCAACTTGATAAAGCTGATGGAGGACGTCGCAAGCGGCAACACCAATGCGGCCCTCGAACCTTTCGAGTATTCAGACCGCGTAACCGCCTCGGCACAGAAACTCATCGCGAAAGTGACCGGCTCGGTCGATGCCGGCGGCGAGCTTGAGGAACTTCGCACCGCGATCCAAAGGCTCTCAAAGGACCTTTCACCGGCGGTCAGCGGCTCGCCCGTGCCCGAGGTCGCCGCCTCCGGCCCGCTTGCCGAGGTCGCCCGCCCGGTCAATGCACTTCGCCTGCAGCTTGAAGAAAGCCGCCGCGAACTCGCCGGTGCGATCACCGCTTCCGAGAACCTTGCTTCCCAGCTCGCTGAAAGGACATCAACTGCCCGCGGCCGCTCCGCTGCCGGCAAGGGCGTCCTCGATGAAAGCATCGCCCGGCTCCGCTCGCCGCTTACGCCACGTCCCGAGCTAGATGAATCGCTGACAATACTCCGGGCAATGTCGGGCGACCCGAAGATTCTCGAACTTGGCCGTAACTCGACCAGCGGCCTCAAGGCGGGAGTCGATGGCCTCGGGCTCCACGTCGGCGAGTTGCACCGGACGATCCGCGAACTTCGCGAGAATTCGCTCTCGATCCAGAACCTCGCCCGCCAGAGTGACGAATTTGCCCGCAAGCTGAAGCTGATCGCTCTCAATGCCAGCGTCGGCGGCGGCAAGGCCAATTCCCAGTCGGTCGCCGATGAGCTGATCGAGATGGCAGAAAAGATCGGCCGTTTCTCTATCGAAAGCGGCAACGCCCTTCGCGTCCATGCCGAACGGATCACCGAGAGCGATTCCCTCCTCCAGCGGATCGAGACCGGTGCCGCCTCGCTCGGTGAGGAAGCCCGCGAGTTCTCCGAGGTCGCCGCCTCCGTCGCTCCGCTTCTGTCCGTCACCGCAAGGCTTCCCGAAATAATTACGTCGCTCGTCGCAGAACGCTCGGCCGAACGCAGTGATCTGCTCAAGCGGCTGACCGCCCTTCATTTCGAGCTCGCCGGGCTCGTCGGCGAACTCGATTCGGTCGATTCGAGCATTCGCGAAAGCCGGTCGGCGATACTCAGGTCGAGACAGCAGATCGCCGAAAAGTCCCCTGCACCGGCTCCGATCCCTGCGGAACCGCCCGCTGCTGAACCTGAGATCGAACCCGACGAATACAACGGCCCGCACCGCGAAAGCCTTCCTTCGACCGATTTTGAGGACCCGCTATCACCGGCCGATATGCTCGAGATACCGCAGGAAAACGCCCTCGTCCAATGAACTCATCATTCGGAAAATTGATCGTCAGGTCGCTCGCCTTCATCGGCGGCGGCCTCTTGCTGCTTGGCATTGTGCTCGTCATGCTTGCCAAGGCCGGAGCGATCGCCGATGGCCCGGTCGTGCTGATGTCGCTAACTCTCGGCTCGGCGATCACCATCGCGGCCCTCGTTATGCTTACGATGCAGGACCGCGAGAACGCACGCCGCTTTGCCTCGGCCGCCGCGGCGGCTGCGGACATCGCCGAAGGCAGGCCTGCCGGCTTTGAAGCCGACGACGAACTTAAGACCTCGCTCCGCTCGATCGGCAACTACCTTTCTCAGAACGCCAAGGCCCTCGAGGCCCTTGCCCGCGACGGCCGTCTGGGCGGCTTCTCGCCCGCCGGCCAGGACGACCGGCTTGGCAACGCCATCGCCGCCCTCGCGACGAGATTTTCGGCCAACGACCAGAACGACGAAGCGTTCGCTCAGCTCGAGCGTGCGCTGCTCCGCCTTTCCGCCGACCTTTCCGGCGTCGCTTCCGGCGACCTCTCGCTCCGTTCCGAAACGCGGCTTGAGGCGATGGAGGAAGTGACGGCCGCGTTCAATCTCCTGACCGGTAACCTTTCCGCGACCGTCGGCCGGCTCCGCAAAGCATCCGACACGGCAGTCTCTGTTTCCGGCTCGATCACCGAGGCCGCCGAACACGTTTCCCGCGGGAGCAACGCCCAGGCGTCGCAGTCCGCACGCACCCGAACGGCCCTTGAGTCGCTCGCCGCCGAGATGCGCCGCATAGCCGCCGCTGCCGAACGCTCGGCCGGCATCGCGACGACCGTCTTCGGCAATTCACGCTCCGGTGCCGCCTCGGCGAGCAACAATATCGCCGCGACCGAGGCCATCCGCAAGCAGGTCCAGGAAACGGCCAAGCGCGTCAAGAGGCTCGGCGAACGCTCGCAGGAGATCGGCCAGATCGTCTCGCAGATAGACGACCTCAGCGACCGCACCAGCATCCTTGCCCTCAACGCTTCGCTCCAGAGAGGCCAGAACGCTCTGCCCACTTCAGTTGGCGGCGGCATCTCGACCGTCGCCGAAGAGATCGAACGGCTTGCCGACCGCTCGACGCGGCTGACCCAGCAGATCGCCTCGATGACGCAGGCGATCAACCTCGAGACCAAGGAACTCGTCACATCGATGGAGGAGACCGTCCGCCAGGTTTCGCTCGGTTCAGTCTCCGCCGAGCGTTCGGCCCGCTCGCTCTTCGACATCGAAAAGAGCACGCAGGAACTCACCTCGCTTCTTTCCGAACTCCTTACGGCAACCCGCGGACAAACGGCTAATGCCGAATCCGCCGCCGCCTCGATGAAAGAGATCGCCGAGGTCGCCGACCTTGTCCGTATGAGCTCGGCCCAGTTCTCCGATCAGCTCGGCCACCTCGCCCGCTCGGTCTCAGATGTGCAACTCGCCGTTTCTCCTTTCAAGCTTCCCGCGCCTGAGGCCCGCCGAGAGGCACCGCAGCCCGCTCAGGACAACCGCTTTGTGAACTAAGATGAACGACCGCGAGATACAAATATTTCTTGATGAGGCCGAGATAATTCTCCACGGCATTCGCGGCGGCATCCTCCTTTTCGCTCAGTCTCCGGCAGACGTGTCTGCCCTCGATGTGCCTTTACGCCGCATCAATGAACTCCGGCACCGCTCCGAACCGCTCGGCCGCCGCGAAGTTGCCGATGCTTGTGCGAAGGTGAGCGGCAGCCTGACCAGTCTTATCGAAGCGAGCCGCAATGGCCGCGATATCCAGGGAGCCCTCCGCGGAGCTCTCGACGCGGTCGCCGATGTCGAACTCGCTTTTGCCGGAATTCGGCTTGCGGCCGATGGCCCCGAGCCCGATTTCGATTTTTTGGTCGATACGACCTTCAACCCCAAGTCGCCCGCCGCGGCAACTGTGCAACCGCCTAGCGGGGCTCCTTCGGTCGAGGACGATTTTTCGCAGTTTGAGATCGACGCAGAACTTCTTGAGGTCTTTGCCGAAGAGGCCGCTGATCTGCTCTCGAACATTTCCGGAAGCCTCGACGAGTTGAAGGCGAATCCGGACAACAAGGACGCTCTCTGGGAGATCCGGCGCAACGCCCATACATTCAAGGGCTCGGCAGGGATCGTCGGGCTTAAGCAGCTCAGCGAGTTCGCTCACCGCATCGAGGACCTCCTCGATAAGCTGGCCGAATCCGGCGGAAAGCCGCGCTCTGGCCTGATCCCGCTTCTCATCGAATCGAACACCTGCCTTCAGGCGATGGTCTCCGGCGAACGCCGCGAGGAAACGGCCGTACTTTCGCAAAAGCTTTCGGCTGATTTCGATGCGATGCTCGCCGCCATCGAGAACAACGAACCGGACGTCGTCGAGACACCGGCACCGGCCGTCGCCGCCGGGCGAAGAACACCGATCGAACTCCCGACGCACAAGCTCGCCGAGCCGGTTCCGGTCTATGCCGCACAGCCCGAGGCCGAGAACCCGAGCCGCAATCGCTCGATCGTCCGCGTTTCGCTCGACAAGCTCGACGAACTCGTCGGCATCGTCCGCGACATGGTCATCAACCGCTCGGCCGTCGAGCAGCGGCTTCTCGAGCTTGACCGCCAGATCGACGACCTGCAGAATGCGACCCGCCGCCTGCAGGCGATGAACGGTAAGCTTGAGGTCGACTTCGAAGCCTCGCTGCTCGGTGCAGGGCTTGGCTCGCGGGTCTCTGCCGACCGCAGTGCGGTTTCCGGAACGCGAAACGGGCTTGGCGATTTCGACGAGCTCGAATACGACCGTTACACAGAGTTTCACCAGGCGATCCGTGAACTCAGCGAGACCTCGAACGACACCTTCTCGATCAACACCGCACTCGAACAGCTCAAAGGCGACCTCGATGTCCTTTTTGAATCGCAACGTCGGCTGATCGATGGCGTTCAGGAACGCGTAATGCGCATCCGCCTGGTCGAGTTCGGCGCATTGCGGACGCGGCTCGAACGTGCCGTCCGCGTTACCTGCGATGAGGAAGGCAAACGTGCCGAGATCGTTCTCGAAAATCCGCATCTTGAGATCGACACCAAGATCCTCGATTCGCTCATTGAGCCGATGCTCCATCTGCTCAAGAATGCCGTCGTTCACGGCATCGAGTTTCCCGAGCTTCGCCGCCTGCTCGGCAAGCCAGAGGCCGGCCGCATAACGGTCAAGCTTGCTCTTGATGAGACACACGTCGTGCTCACCGTCGCCGATGACGGCGGCGGCATCTCGACCGGTGCGCTAAGGGAAAAGGCGGTCATCGATGGGCTCATGAGCCGCGAACAGGCCGACCGAATTTCCGACGAAGAGGCTCAGATGCTCATCTTCCGCCCGGGCCTGACGACCTCGCAAAAGCTCAATCTAAATGCCGGACGCGGCGTCGGGATGAGCATCGTCAAAGAGAGCGTCGAATCGAAGAAAGGCACCATCTCGATGCGGTCAACGCCGCACGCCGGAACTGTTTTCACCATCCGGATGCTGCTTCCGCTGGCGGTCACCGAGGCACTCATCGTCACCTCGGGCCCCGACGTCTTTGCCGTCCCGCTCAATGCCATCCAGCATATTGTTGAGGTCGAAAAGGACCTCGGGCTCGCCGCCGAAGGCGAGGGCTCCATCGAGCACGCCGGCAATCGCTTCAAGCCATATTCGCTCGCACACCTTACCGGACTTCCGAACCGCGAAGCACTTGCCAAGTCGGCAAACGCATTGCTCGTCGAGTGCGGCGATGAACACTTCGCTGTCACGGTCGACTCGGTCGTCCGTACCGAGGAACTGGTCGTCAAACCGCTTGGCCGCCCGCTCGATCGGATGCCCGGCCTTCTCGGTGTCTCGACCCTCGCAAGCGGCGACGCGATCACAATTCTCGACCTCGATAACCTTCTCCGCGACCGCCCGGCCGGCAATGAACCCATCGCCGAGCCGCCGCCGGTCGAAAAGCAGCTCGCCGTTCTGATCGTTGACGACAGCCCGAGCGTCCGCCTGCTGACCTCTAAGGTCGTAAAGAACGCCGGCTGGCTCGCCCTGACCGCAAAGGACGGCCTCGACGCACTCGAATCGCTCCGCGAACTCGAAGACCTGCCTTCCGTCATCCTCAGCGATATCGAGATGCCGCGTATGGGTGGTTATGACATGATCGCCGCACTCAAGGCCGACGAACGCCTCCGGCACATTCCGGTCATCGTCATCACCTCGCGCGCCGGCGACAAGCACCGCGCCAAGGCCGAGGAACAAGGCGTCGCCGACTACCTCGTCAAACCCTACAGCGAGTGGGAGCTCATCCAAAAGATCCAAACCCTAGCCGCAAAAGATAAGTAGCAAACTTTTCGCCGCTCGTGTCAGTAGCCCGCCCGTGTCAGAGGCCCGACCGTGAGGGAGGGCTCCATTGCAGAAGCCCGCACGTCAGTAAGGGCGTTCTTCGAATGATGAATGATGAATGATGAACGATGAATGCAGAAGCCCGCACGTCAGTAAGGGCGGTTCATCCGACTTAGATTTCGCCCGTCCATCAACCACACAGGCAGAAACCCGACCGGTAAGGAGGGTGCCTCTTAAAGGATGAAGGATGAAGGATGAAGGATGACAACTGAAGGCTGAAGAATGAATGACGAATGCGGAATTCGCTGCCGAAACTGCCCTCAATGATTAGGAGGGGTGGCCGCCGCTTCGGCGGACAGAGTGGTAGAACGTTTCGATTTCCGACTTCAAACGGCCCGCCGGAGTCGTCGAAGACGACGCTGGTGATCTAAACCACGTCGCAAGACGTGGGTCGCGTACCGAGCCACACCCGGAACCGTCGAAGACGGTGGCATTGGTCGTCGAAATACTTTTAACCACGAAAGAAGAAAAGAAGAAAAGAAGAAAATCCGGGCCCGACGGCGGAGCCGCTCGCCGTCAGCGGATCGACGGCAGCGAAGCGGCCGCGTACCTCGTCGCAGTACCTCACCAGTTCTCCAAGACCCGAAAACTCCAGTTTAGATTGGTAACAGTCAGGCGAGATTTTCATTTACGAATCCAACAATAATTTTCAGTTCGCGTCGAATGATTGCCTCGGAGTCGATGAACACTCTTTCACATCGCCGTTTCTCGTTCAGTTGGACTATAAAACTTGAGAGCAATGATGACCATGCTAAGAAGCAACAAGGCATTGTCAATATGAGCCAACAACTCGATCCTTGGTATTCTTGATAAAGGAAACCCAGCACCCGCAATAATCAGCATCACGCCTATCCATGTTGGCACCTTCTTCTTGATCAAGAATAGGACCCCTAGTACCAACCAACTTAACGGAGCGAGTCCCCCTGGAATAAAAAAGGCGAAAAACGCGGCGGGGCCTGACTTCCCGTTAAACTTGATGGCCGGATCCGAAACAACATTCCTGAAGGCATCATTAAAGATCCCGTCAACCCCAAAGTTGTTCCCCGCGAGGCAGCCGTAAACCGCAAGAAAAAAACCCCAAACCGCATACCGTGGATAGTCATCCCGAATTTGTTCAAACATTCCTTGGAAGGCAAATATCCAAAACAAAAACGACAATACCTGAAGGGCTCCTGCAGTAGATGTCAACACACCATCGACCCAAAAGAATTGACTTATCGCTAGCAACGACGGTGCCAGTATCATGGAAACTAACCAAAGCGTTCTCTGTGTTCGCTTGTACATTTTTTTGAGACTCCGAAATACTAATGTTCGGCCTTGATCCCGTCACCCGCCTTCAAAGAAAACGTTTAGCGGGCCTTATCCGAATGAATCCAAGGATCCAGCTATCGAAGACTGATAACCAACGCTTGCGAGAATCCTCAACATGAGAACCGTCCAACGGACATTGGGCGACAAGCCGTTCCAATCACGACCAATCTGTACGGCTGATGAAGTGCAAGCTGTCTAGTAGCACGCGACGTCCTTTAACATTCATCCTTGACGCTGTTAGCAGATTGCTGCGCGTCGTTGTATATGTCAGTCACGGTAGTCGTGTCAAGTGGAACCGACCCGATCTCCGGGTCAAACGGAATCAGGGTGAGACGGGTTTATTGAACATCTCACCGCTGGGAAACACCGCCAACGGTGCCTGAATAGCCGCGACCGGTCTATGTACTTCGGTTTTTATTCCGTGTTTTTTTGGTTATGGGTCTGATATCCAAAGCCCACAGAAGACACCGACGAGAGCCACAGACGGTTTGCTTGTTTTCTGATTTTCTTCTCCCGTGGTTTGAAAAATCTCATGGTCTGAATGCCACCGTCTCCGACGGTTCCCGTTCAATAGGAGACGCGACCCACGTCTTCCGACGCGGGCTACTTTAGTGGCGTCGTCTCCGACGACTCCGACGGGCAGCTAAAGCCGGGACCAGATGAATGCGGAATTCGGGATAGTGTCAGTGGCCCGAACGTGAGGGAGGGCACGTTTTAGCGGCGAGGGACGAGTGACGGGTGACGAGGGTCGAATTCGGAATGCGGAATCTGGACCTCACCCCTCCGCAACTCTGTAACTCCGCAACTCTGCAACTTTCAAAACTTCGCAACTTCGAAACTATCCAAAACTTCCATATCATCCATATCTTCCGCCTCTCACGGATCGCCGTTCACTTTGGCTTGGAGTCCTAAGAGAATGGACGGCGGAGGTTAGTGAATCGTGAATCGTAAAACGTCAATAGTTCTTCGAGCAGAAACTTTGCGGGGCCTTTGCGGCTTTGCGGAAGGACGATCTTAACGCAGAGCCCGCAGAGATCGCAGAGGCCGGAAAGAGGTTGCTGGATATTTGTAGCGATCAGCTCTAAGCCATTAGCCGTAAGCTGTTAGCCGGAAACCAAAGCCCAAATCTCAAAGTCCATTCTTAACCAATTCCCTATGATCCAATTAACAATTGACAATGCGACGATGCCGATCCCAAATCCCAAATCCGAAATCCCACATCGCAAATCCCCAGGCCCGGCCGCGTGTTCCATCTTTCCCATGCGTCCCATCTGTTCGCGATGTTTCCAATGTTTCTGATGTTTCCGATGTTTCCGTTGTTTCCGCTGTTCGCGGTGTTTCCGCGAACGCCCGATGCCCGAAAAAAACAGAACGCCAAGAAATGCGGAATGCAGTGTCGGAGGCTCGCGCGTCAGCAAGGGCTCATCTTCGAGTTCGGAACTCTCGCAAGCCGGAACACGAAACCGTCTACCACCCCGTCCGCCGAGGCGGCGTCCACCGCTCCTTATCAAGGAGGGGAGCTTTCGGAATTCGGAACCGCCGGCCGAAGCCGGGACTCAGAACTCCGAAACTTGGCAACTTCGCAACTCTGGAAACTATTTTCCGTTTCGGCTACACTTCGGGTATATGCGAGAGCAATTGAAGCGATTCATTGAGCAGATGGACGAGAACTCGGTGGCGGTCATTCCGGCGGCCCACGAGGTTACGCGGAGCTACGACACGGAGTTCAAGTTTCAGCAGGACCCCGATTTTTATTATCTGACCGGATTTCCTGAGCCGGACGCGATCGCCGTCATCGACCCGAAGAACAAGAAATCGCCCTACACGCTTTACGTTAGGCCGCGTGATCCGCTGATGGAGACGTGGTATGGGCGTCGACAGGGCGTCGAGGGAGCGGTCAAGAATTACGGGGCCGACCGGGCCTTCTCGATCGAAAAGTTTGCCGCCGACCTGCCGAAGTTGCTCGATGGGCACGACAAGTTGTATTACCGCTTCTCGGTCGATAAGGCGCTCGACCAGCAGATCTTGCAGTATCTCTCGGGCCAGCGCGTCCGCCGGTTGAAGACCGCTTACCCGCCGCACACCATCATCGACCCGACCATCATCACCGGCGAAATGCGGCTTCACAAAACCTCAGACGAGGTCGAACTGATGCAGATCTCGGCCGACATCGCCGCCGAGGCTCACATCCTGGCGATGAAAAAGGTAAAGCCGGGAATGAACGAAGGCCAGGTCGAGGCGCTAATGGAAGCCTATATGAAGGACAAAGGCGCAAGCGGCGTTGCGTATAACTCGATCGTAGGCGGCGGCGACAACGCGACCATCCTTCACTACGTTGAGAACAACATGCCGCTTAAGGACGGCGACCTAATCCTCATCGACGCCGGTGCTCAGTATAAAGGCTATGCCTCGGACATCACGCGGACCTTCCCGGTCAACGGCAAGTTTACGCCGGCACAGCGGGAGGTTTACGACGTCGTGCTCGACGTTCAGCTAAAGTGCATCGAGGCGACGAAGACCGGAAACACGGTCAAAAAGCGGCAGGAATATTCCATCGACCTTTTGACCGAAGGAATGGTCAAGCTCGGGCTGCTCAAGGGCAAGACGTCAGAGCTTGTAAAGAAGAAGGCGTACCTTAAATATTATATGCACGGCGTCGGGCATTACCTCGGGCTTGACGTCCACGACGCGGGCCGCTATTTCAGCGACCAGGAGGCAAAACATTCGCGGCCGTTCGCTCCGGGAATGGTGCTGACTGTCGAGCCGGGCATCTACGTCCCGCCGGATGACAAGACCGCTCCGGCAAAATACCGCGGCATCGGCATCCGCATCGAGGACGACGTTCTCGTGACCGAAAACGGCAACCGTAACCTCACCGCAAAGGTCACGAAAGACCCGGACGAGATCGAGGCGATAATGCGGAAGCCCGCACGTAAGTAAGGGCGTATTTACGCAGGTATGACGAGCATCGACGACATCATCAGAAACCTTCCCGCCATTTTCGCGGCGCTCTTCGTCGCGATCCTGTTTATTCAATCGGGGCTCGACAAGGTCTTTGATTGGAAGGGAAATCTCGAGTGGCTGACGGGCCATTTCTCAAAGACATTTCTTGCCAGGATGGTGCCGATGATGCTCGGCACGATAACGTTGATGGAGATCGTTACGGGTCTAGCGGCAGCAACCGGCATCGTATATTTTCTCGTTACGGGTTCGCTTATCGTCGTCTTCGCCGCAGGCGTGCTCGGGGCCGCGTCGCTTACGGCACTCTTCTTCGGCCAGCGGATCGCCAAGGATTACCCCGGAGCCGCGGTTCTCGTGCCGTATTTTTTACTCCTGCTGGTACTTATGGTCCTCTCAGCACCGAATCGCTGAAATCGTCCGAGTCTCAGGAATTCTGGCGAAAATAGCTATTTACAACTTCGCATAAGTGGTGTATCATTCGGGACACCTGTGAATTCGGGAGCTCTGCTCCATGGGTTTTTGATTTTCAGGCTGCCCCCAGCCTGAGGAGTTGTTATGAGTTTTTTTCGTTGCTTGCCCGCACTTTGCAGGCTTTCGTGCGCCACACTCGTTCTTCTTTCACTAGTTTTGTCGGCCTTTCCCCACGAGGGCCATCTAAAGGACAAATCAACAAATGCCGAGGTCGAAAAGCACCGACAAACTGACTTTGGCTTCAAAGGCTTCGACCGGCTAAATGTTGAACTTCAGCAAAGCTTCGAGCAGTTCTCCAATTGGATAAACCTCGCCAAGTCTGGCGAAGCTGCCCAAAGGCAGTTCAATCCGAACGGCCACCTGGTCGGCTCGTGGTCACCTGTTTATCAACTGCCGCTCGTGCCGATCCATGTAATGCTGCTCACAAATGGCAAAGTACTGATGTGGGATTCAGTTGGAGATCGGCCGACCGAAGATTATCCGACACATAATTTCACCCGTGCCTCGGTTTGGGATCCTGTTACGAACATTGTCACAAATGTTGATAATGACCAAACCGGACACAATCTCTTCTGTGCCGGGTTTGCCCATCTACCCGATGGAACTCCGTTTCTTGCCGGTGGTAACAAGAATTCAAGCCTTGAAGGGATCAAGAAAACCCATTTCTTCGCTCCGGATACGAATACCTGGTCACTTGGGCCGGACATGCAATTCGAGCGATGGTATCCGTCGGTCACGCCGCTGGCAAACGGCGAGATGTTGATAACGTCGGGTGGACCGTCGAGACATGAGGTTTATGCTACGGACGGAACGATACGTACATTAAGCAACTTCACCCATACAATGCCGATCTATCCGTGGATACAGGCCGCTCCGAACGGGAAGGCGTTCCTGCTCGGCCCGGAACCCGATATGTACTACATCGATCCGGCCGGAGCTGGCTCGATCCAAGGAGCGGGTTGGCGAGTAGACAGTATATGGCGGTACTATGGCTCGTACGCAATGTACGACATCGGTCGGGTCATCGCGAGCGGTGGATGGCTCTCGCAGCAGGAAACTGTAAAGTTAGATTTTCGCGACCCGAATTCCCCGCCAACCTCTGTTGCGATCGAAAACATGGATTTTGGAAGGCGTCAGCACAACCTGACTGCCCTTCCAGATGGATCGGTTCTTTCAACCGGCGGGCTCAGCAGTGGTGCGAGCCTTGTCGATCTAGACGCCAGCGTATTCCGGGCGGAATTGATGGATCCGGAGACGGGCGAATGGCGGGCTCTGAGCGATGCCTCGCGACCGCGACAGTACCACTCCACGTCACTGCTTCTGCCCGACGGCCGAGTCCTGACCGGGGGCGGCGGGATCTGCGGCGACTGCTATACAGTAGGATACCTTGAAAAGAATATGGAGATCTTCACACCTCCGTATCTCTACGAATCGAACGGTTCCGGCAATCTCGCCCCGAGGCCGGAGATCAGCGGTGCCCCCTCAGCAGTAGATTTCGATGAGGTATTCGCGGTCGCGACACCTGATGCTGGGTCGATCGAACAGGTCGTCATGATGCGGGTTTCATCAGTTACGCACTCGGTCAATTTCGAACAGAGACGGATCCCGCTTGAGTTTTCTGTGTCCGAGGGCGGGCTTTCTGTGAAAGCTCCGCGAAATGCCAATATTGCACCACCGGGCTATTACATGCTTTTTCTCATTGACGAAAACGGCGTACCGTCCGTGGCGGAGATGGTGAAGGTCGAATACGGTGCCGGCCTCGGATCACCGATGATCGTCAAATCGAGCGGCGGAAGCGAAACGGCAAACATCTCGTGGATCCCGGTGCCAGGCGCGACCGGCTATCGAGTCAAGTATGGCCTTGCTCCGGGAATCTACACCGCGACATTCGATTACGGCGCCGATGCCACCAGTGCGTCATTTAATGGCCTGCCATCTTGGAGGTATTATTTCGCTGTTTCTGCGGTCGGACCTGGCGGCGAGTACGGGAATTCGAATGAACAGGTCGTATTTGCCAATGTGGCTCCGACCGCAGCTCCGATCGTCATCGGGGGTCGGATAATCGATACTGACGGCCGTGGGCTAAGTGGATCATCGATCACCGTGACGGCACTCGGTACCGGAGTAAGCGTTTCGGTCGTTTCCAATTCGTTCGGCCACTATTTGGTACCCGATATTCCTGCGGGGCGAAGCTATATCGTGTCCGCAAAGGCAAAAGGCGTCGATTTCCCGGTGTCGTCACGGGTAATCTCTGCCGACGATAATGTGCTAGATATTGACTTTGTTGGAACGCCGGTAAATTGACACGGACGATAACAGAACAAATAAGAAGAGGTTGCGATCCGTCGCAACCTCTAATTGTTCGGGCTCCCCGATCCATCCTGCGGCTCTTCAAGCAGCAGCAGTCTCATTGGCACGAAGCTTTTCGATTATTGCCGAAGCGAAGTCGGCAGTGTTGGTCGTTCCACCGAGGTCGCGAGTAAGGTATTTGCCCTCGGCAAAAACCGCGAGCATTGCCTTTTCCGCTCTTTCGGCTGCGTCATTTTCACCGATGTGGCGAAGCATCATCAACCCGGACATCAGTATCGCTGTCGGATTGGCGATTCCCTGCCCCGCGATGTCCGGTGCTGATCCATGAACCGCTTCAAACACCGCTCCTTGTTCGCCGATGTTTGCCCCCGGTGCGAGCCCGAGCCCGCCGATCAGCCCCGCACAAAGATCCGAGAGAATGTCGCCGTAAAGGTTTTCCATAACGAGCACGTCAAACTGCTCCGGCCTCATCACAAGCTGCATACAGCAGTTATCGATGATCTTATCGTCGGCTTCGATATCCGGAAAATCCTTCGAGACCTCGTAAAATAGGTCAAGGAAAAGCCCGTCTGAGAGCTTCATGATGTTTGCCTTGTGGACGGCGGTCACTTTCCTGCGGCCATTGTCGCGGGCAAACTCGAAGGCATACTTTACGATCCGCCGCGAGGCCTTTTCAGTGATGACCTTAAGGCTCTCGACCACACCGGGCACAACCACGTGCTCAATGCCCGAATAAAGCCCTTCGGTGTTTTCGCGAACAATTACAAGGTCGAGTTCCGGGTAGCGGCAAGGCACGTTCGGCAGAGCCTTTACCGGCCGGACGTTGGCGTAAAGATCAAGAGCCTTCCTCAGGCCCACATTGACCGAGGTGAATCCCTTCCCGACCGGGGTCATTATCGGCCCCTTGAGAGCTACTTTGTTCTGTCGGATCGAGCTAATGGCGTCATCCGGCAGCGTCGTGCCGTACTTCTCCTGTGCCTGTGCGCCGAGGATATGCGTTGACCACTCAACGTCGACGCCCGCCGCTTCGATAATGCGAACCGTTGCCGACGTTATCTCCGGCCCAATGCCGTCTCCGGGGATCAATGTGATGTTGTGCTTCATACGAATTTATATGCTGATATCTTATAATATTTTTTCGCTTTATGAACGTTCTCATTATCGGTGGCGGCGTGATCGGCCTTGCGGCTGCACGCGAGTTGCGTCTCGCCGGTGCCGGGCGTGTTACCGTTCTCGAAAAAGGACAGGCAGGCCGCGAGGCGTCATGGGCGGCGGCCGGGATGCTTGCCCCGGATGCCGAGACCGAGACGGTCGATGCAATGTACCGCCTTTGCCGGGGTTCGAATGAGCTTTATCCTGAGTTCGCGGCGTCGCTTTTCGATGAGACCGGCATCGAAATTGAACTCGACCGCACGGGCACGATCTGCGTTGCATTGTCAGATGAAGATCTCGAACATCTCGGTGGCCGAATGGGAGCTCAGAAGACTGCTGGAATAAATGCCGAGTTGCTTTCATCGAATGATATTGCCGGGCTCGAGCCCTCGCTTTCCCGCGATGTTGTGGGCGGCGTGCTTTATCCGGACAATGGACAGGTCGAGAACCGTAAGCTCGTCGCCGCACTTCTGGAATTTGCCCGACGGAATTCGATCGAGGTGCACGAAAATTCCACGGCCGATGAGTTGGTGATCTGGAACGCAAAGGCCGTTGGCGTTTCGGTCAAGGGCAAGTCGCTCGAGGCCGATGCCGTTGTCATTGCCGCCGGGGCGTGGCAATCGGAATTGCTTGATAAGGCCAATGTCCGTTGCCCGCCTGTAACACCTGTGAAGGGCCAGGTCATCGCCTACGAACGTGTTTCTTCGTTGCGGCATGTCGTTTACGGTGCCGGCGGTTACCTTGTCCCGCGGCGAGACGGCCGACTTTTGGTCGGGGCAACGGTTGAGGATGCGGGTTTTAACACCGACGTTACTGTGGATGGTGTACTATCGTTGCGTAATTCAGCCGAGCGGCTCTTGCCCGGGCTTGCCGGACGTGAACCGGACGACAAATGGGCAGGGCTGCGGCCGTTCGTTGCGGGCGGCGAACCGGTCATCGGTGCCGTCCCGGGTGTTTCCGGGCTTTTCGTCGCGGCCGGGCATTATCGCAATGGCATTTTGCTAGCACCGGTGACGGCTCGGTTGATCGCCGATGCGGTACTGAAGGGTTCGGCCCCTGAGATCGGCCGCCCATTTCTTCCGGCATCCGGCAAGGAAGCAACGGCATCGTAACCCACTTATGAGATCGGCAGTTATTCTCTTCATTCTTTTTTCACTCGCCGTGGCGGAGATGTCCGCCCAATCGCGACGCTCAAGGACCGGCCCGGCCGCAAGTTCCGCATCGGAGGCCGACCGAACCGAACGGCCTGTCCGCGAAATGTATGAGGAGGCCAATGCCTTCCGGCGGAACAAGTTCGAGGAATATGCCAAAAAGAAGATCGCTTATTCCGAGGAACTAAGGCTAGAGACCGAGCGTGAGCAGAAGCAGCTCGCGGCGAAATATGCAATGGCCGCCGAGGAGCGTACGGACCTCTCGACCGAAGACGTTTACTATAAGGCACTGCTACATTGGATCTCGGAGAATCTCGAACGCACCGCCGCCTCGCTCGCTGAGTACCTTGCCCGCACCGATACCGTCGGTGAAAAAGCACAGACCGCCCGCTCGCTCCTTGTCGTCATTTACGCAAAGCAGAAGAACTTTGAGGACGCGACCCGTTATCTTGTCGAATACGACGGCCGCGAACCCCGGCGTGCTTCTGAAGTCTCGCGGATGAACAATGAACTGGCAAAGGCTTACCTCGCGGCTGCGAGCCCGGCAAAGGCAGTCCAGTTTGCCGACCGTGCTTACCGCACTTCAAAGTCAATGCTTGCCGACCCGAGTCTTAAGGCCCGCGGGCTTGATGAACTTCTCGACAACGGAATGCTGCTCTTCGAGAGCTATCGCGATTCCGGCAAAGCGGCCGAAGCGGAAACCGCCCTGACCGATATGCGGAACGTTGCTGCCGGCGTTGGTGCCTCCGACCTTTATTTTTACGCGGCCGACAAACTGCTCGTTTACCTTATCGATCAGGGCCGCAAGTCTGCTGCGATGGAAGGCTATATGTCCGCCCTCATCGAAGCGGGCAAGGCATTCTCCAACAAGGCCGTGGCCAATGACGCGATCCGCCGGCTGAAGGCTCGCGAGAAGCACTACAAACTGATGGCCGAGCCCGCATTGGAACTTCCCGGCGTTGACCGCTGGTTTCCGGGCCAACCGCAAACTATTGCCTCGCTCCGCGGCAAGGTCGTTCTTCTCGATTTCTGGGCAACGTGGTGCGGGCCGTGCTTTGATGCGTTTCCGCACCTGACCGAATGGCAGCGTGACTACGGCGACAAAGGCTTTGTCGTCCTCGGCGTCACCCGTTACTATGGGCGTGCCGAAGGATTCAACGTCGATAATCCGAACGAGATCGAGTTCCTGAAACGCTTTCGCGAAAAGTATCGCCTGCCGTATGATTTTGTCGTAACCCGCGACCAGCAGGCACAGATTCAATACGGGGCAACGGCCCTCCCGACCGCGGTCCTGATCGACCGGAAAGGGACAATACGCTTTATCGAATCCGGTTCGAGCCCGAGCCGCATGGAGGAGATGCACCGCCGCATAAAGGCGCTTCTCGCTGAACAATGAGCCCCGCTAAGACCGCCGATAAACGCTCGAAGAGCAAGACCGAGAGCTTCTACGACCGAATTGCCGACGTCCATAACGTTGCTCTTCGGGTCAATGGCTACCGTGCCTCGGTCGCGAAATACATCCGCTCGCTCGACCTTGGGCTGACCCCCGAGTCGCTAGTGCTTGATGCCGGAAGCGGCACCGGGATCATCACTCTGGGGCTCGAGGATTCGGGAATTCCGCACCGCGGAACCGTCGCCCTTGACCTCTCGCACCGCTCGCTTGATATCGCCCGGAGCGAATTTCGACGGGACAAGAAGACCGATGAAAAGCGGATCGAGGTAGTCCAGGGAAACGTCCTTGAACTTCCGTTCGCCGATGAAACTTTTGATCTGGTCATTACCTGCGGCGTGCTCGAGTATGTATCGCTCGAATCGGGCCTTGCCGAAATGGCTCGCGTCCTTCGCCCTGGAGCAAAGCTGGTCTTTATCCCGGTCAAGCCCTCCCTTGTCGGGTCGATGCTCGAATTTCTTTACAAATTCAAGATACATCCGCTCGAAGATGTAAGACGGATTTCACAACAGTATTTTAGGATAGTGGGCAATCATAGGTTCCCGTTCAATGAACCTATTGCGTGGTCAAAAACGATCTTTCTGCTTGAAAAGATCTGACCCGAACAAAATCCGATGAAGATCTTCGACCTCACCGGCCCGGCTCATCCTGTTCCGCTTATTATCGCCCACCGCGGCGCAAGCGCCGTCGCTCCGGAAAATACGCTCGCCGCATTTCGTCGGGCGATGGAGTTTGGGGCAGACGGCATCGAGTTTGACGTCCGGCTCGCAGCCGATGGCGTCCCGGTTGTCATCCACGACCCATCGCTCAAGCGGACTGCCGGCCGACGCGGCAAGGTCGCGGCATACAGCTCCGAAGAGCTTTCGCACATTGATGTCGGAAGTTGGTTCTCGCGGAGTGGAAAAGATGGCATGAAGGCCGAGTTTGCCGACGAAAGGATCGTAACACTCGCCTCCGCACTCGAATTTTTGAAGTGCTTTCGCGGCGAGATCTACGTTGAGCTAAAGTGCAAGAATGACGACCTTTACCCGCTTGCCCGGGCTACGGCGGCCGTCATTGAACGGGCCGAAGTCACCGGCACTTTGATCGTCAAGAGCTTTCGTCTTCCGGTCGTGACCTTCTTTCGCGAAAATCTCCCCGAGGTTCGGACCGCTGCTCTCTTTGCTCCGAAGATCAAGACCATTCTCCGCAAAGAAAAGCACCTTGTCCGGCTCGCCCAAGAGATCGGTGCCCATGAGCTTTCGGTACATTACTCGCTTGCGACCGAAAAGCTGATGAAAAAAGCCGCAAAGGCCGAGCTTCCCGTTGCCATCTGGACCGCCGATCACGGCCGCTGGGTCAAGCGTGCCGCACGGCTTGGCGTCAAGGCCGTAATAACCAATGACCCCGCGAAACTCCTCAAAAAACGTGAAGAATTTCTTGGGGTCACCGAACTGAAAACCGCAGTTACTTCGGCCTAGCGAACTTCTCTTCGCTGACGGCCACGTCATGCTCTATCTTATCAACGGTCAGGGTTATTTCCATGTTCGGGATGACCGAACGAACCTTGTGCGGTATCTTGATGCCGTCCACCTCGCGGTAATCGCTCGGAAACGACTGGGTCTTGATCTCGCCCTGCGGTGAGATCGAGGTCGAATCGGTCCGGACGATCAACCCGCTCGCAACGTCGAAATAGATCGTGTCATCCGGCAGGCCCGATTGCTTACCGATCACAACGTAGGCATCGCTGCCGTTCACCTTTTCGATGCTCTTTACCTCAAGCGATGTATAGGCCGCATTAAGGTCGTAAGTGCGTGCAAATAGAGCAGTGTTCTTTTGTTGCTCGAGTTCCTTGCCCGAGCGTTGGCGAAAGCCCTGGATCGGGTCGTTAGCCCACGAGGTTCCTCCATCGGTAACGTCCAGGAACTGGCCAACACCTGCTAGGTCCATCCTTAAAGCTGACCGGTTCGGCGATGCTGCGAGTTGCTCGTAAGTACCGCTCAGCCCGATCGGCGAGAACGAAACCTTTCCTGTGGTGATCCGCGACTTGAACTTCGCGTTCGCCTCGCGTCCGCCGATAGCGGCAACGTATTTCGCAACTATCTCCGACGCGGACGGAAGGCTCGATTTCGCGCCGCCTTCGCCTGCTTTTTGAGCAACCGCGGAACCTGAAAAGACAAGTGCTAGAAGCATCAAGAGATATTTATTCAGTTTCATTTATTTCCCCTTTTTTTGTATTACCTCGACCGCCCGCTGAAGCTGCGTATCGATTCCCTTAGCCAGGGCTTCACCATCAAGTTCGGCCTTAACGTCCGGGTCAACTCCACGGCCCTCAACGAGCACATTCTTTGGCGACCGGTAATCCGAGACGGCGTATTGGAATGTTGCACCGGTCGGCAGCTTTTCAAAAAATGACGGCAAGACCGCTCCGGCGGTCCGCTCACCAACTAGCGTTATTCGCCCCGCATCCTGAAGCCCAGCGGCGAAGATCTCGCTGGTCGAGCCCGAACCGTGGTCGATCAGAACGGCGACCGGCCCGCCGAATGCACCGGGCTGCGGAAAGACCGAGAAATTCATAACGCTTTCGCGCGAACGCATCGATCCGAGCGATAGCTCCTCTTTCAGCATCATGCCGGCAAGCCCACTTGCCATTCCGCCGACTCCGCCGGGATTGCCACGCAGATCAATTATGATACCAGCCGCATCAGCATGCTCCCGCATCGCGGCACGCAGCTTTGGCATCTGGGCGATGACCCACATATTAAAGCTTATATAGCCAATATTGCCCTCAAGCCGCCGCGACTCGTATTTCATCGGCTGTGCCGGAAAATTGCCCAGCGGCTGCGAATATTCACCGGCAAACTCTTCGCGGACGACCGTCACCGTTCGAGCGGCCTTTCCCGGTTCGCTGATGCCGATCTTGACTTCGGTCCCGGGCTCGCCGCCAAGCGAAGCCTCAAAGAGCCGTTCGCGATATGCACGCCGGGTACCATCTGTCAGGTCGCGGCCGGCGATCGCGGTTTCGAGCTTTTCGAGGATCTCTGCTGAAGATCTTCCGTCGATGAATGTGATCACCATTCCGGGCTTGAGCCCGGCCTTTTCGGCCGCTGAGCCCTTGTCGACGCGAAAGACGGTCATCCCGGAGCGAAGCGATTTCAGCTCAACGCCAACCTCACCCGCTCCCGAACCGAACTCCGGATTACCCGAATGGATGCCGAAGTGCGAAAGCTTTAGCTCGCTTAGCATCCTGCGAAGAACACCGTGAAGTTCGTCGTCGGTCTTCGCTGCTCGGGCGAGTGGCTCGTACTTCACCCGGACCGCCGCCCAATCAACGCCGCCAAACGTCGGGTCGTAGTGCTTTTCATTGACCGTTGACCAGACCTTCTCAAAGCTCTCTATCCGCCGTTGCGCATCGTCGCTCGCCCGTTGGGCGGCGTTTGCCGCGATCTGCGCGTCGGCCGTAAAGACAAGAATGCCGAGCGAAATGATCAGCCCGGCTGCGAAATTGAGTTCAAAAAACCGCCTTTTTCCCATAATTTCTGTGTTTCTATACGAAAACCCCGATTTGTTCGTTTCAAGTTTACAGGAATTTAAAGTGGGTTTAAGATTAGGGCATCGCACAATCAATTAGTTTATTTTATCCTTTGATAAATGAAATATTACGAAAGCGTTCTTGAACTTATTGGAAACACCCCGCTGGTGAAGGTCAATAATCTTGCCCGCCAGTTCGGTGTCAAGGCGACTATCCTCGCCAAGATGGAAAGCCTCAATCCCGGCTACTCGGTAAAGGACCGGATCGGTATCTCAATGGTCGATTGGGCCGAGAAAGAAGGCGTCCTGAAGCCGGGCGGCACCCTGATCGAGGCAACATCCGGAAATACCGGTATCGGCCTCGCACTTGTTGCGGCGGTCCGCGGATATAAGTGCATCTTTGTCCTTACTGACAAGGTCTCGGTCGAGAAGATGCGGTACTTGAAATCGCTTGGAGCGGACATCGTCGTCTGCCCGTCTGCTGCAAAGCCCGGCACGCCGGACCATTACGTCGAAACCGCAAAGCGTATATCGCAGGAAACGCCAAACTCCTTTTATCCAGATCAATACAACCACCCGGCCAATCCGGCGGCACACTACCGGACAACCGGTCCCGAACTCTGGCGGGATACTGAAGGCAAGATCACGCACTTTGTCGCCGGAATCGGAACGGGCGGAACGATCAGCGGAACGGGCCGCTATCTTAAAGAACAAAACCCGAACATCAAGATCATCGGCGCCGACCCCTACGGCTCGATCTTTAAGACCTACAAGGACTCGGGCCGCGTGCCGGAAGCGACCCCATACCTCGTCGAAGGCATCGGCCAAAGCCTGCCGGTTGGCAATGCCGATATGAGCGTGATCGACGAGGTCATCAACGTCACCGACCGCGAATCGTTTGACCTTGCCCGCCAGCTTTCGCGGAAAGAAGGCATTTTCTGCGGCGGTTCGACCGGCACGAACTTCGCCGCTGCTCTAAAGATCGCCAAAGAAGCGGACGACGATGCCGTGATCGTCTTCATCGTTTGCGATACGGGCGAGCACTACCTAACGAAGTTCCATTCCGACGAATGGATGAAGGAAAAGCTCCTGCTCGAACCGCAAAAGATCACGGCAGGACTTATAATCGAGACCAAGAACGGCAGCTCACCCGGGCAGCTCGTTTTTGCCGAACCCGGTGAGACGGTCACCGCCGCACTTTCTCGTATGTCAGATAACGGCATCACGCAGATGCCGGTGATCGAGGACAACCGCTCGGTCGGAAGTTTCCGCGAAAGCCGTGTCCTGGCAAAGCTGCTCGCGGATGGTTCGCTGCTCGAAGCAAAGGTCAGCGACATCATGGAACCGAGCTTCCCGGTCGTACAGGTCGATTCGAGTATAAATGAGATAAAGACGAAGCTTTTGGAATCGCCCGCTGTTGTGATAGAAGACTTTAAGCGAATTACAGGGATCATTACCCGCTCGGACGTCCTGGATCTTTCTAGCTGATCCGGGGCACCGTGCCCAACACTTCAGACCGGAGGTGGTCCGAAATGAACGACGGAACTGCAGAAATGCAAGAACGTGATATCTCTTCCCCGGACGATATCCCGACCGAACGGCCCGAATCGCGACCGGAACCCGGCGCCGCGGCGGGCGGTTGGTCGATGCCGCAGCCGGTCTTTCGCCAGTCGAGCGGATACACGCCGCAGCGAGGCCAGGCCGCAGCTGTTCCCGATGCCGCTCCGCCCGCATCAATGCCGGGCGGGCTCGACATCGAGCCTCAGCCCGACCTTCACGAGGCTGTTCCTGATGAGCCGGTAGCGGCCATGCCCGCTTCCTCGCCGGTAAAGGAAAAGAGCGGCCGGAGTGCTGTTTGGGCGGTCGTCACGCTCTTCGTCATCGCGGTGTTTGTCATCGCCTTTTCGGTCGGCGTGTATTTTCTGTTTTTCCGGGCCGGAAGTGACGGAGCCTTCTAGGAACGCAAAACGCCCGCTCACGGCGCGTCAAAAATTTAGGTTAGTGCCGCGGCCGCTGCCCTTACGACGGAGCTTGCGGCCGATTTTGATGAAAGGGTAACGCCCGGTTTTTAGGTAAATGCCTGAAGCGAAGCTCAAATTTGACGACCGCGAGTTCTTTCTCGGTTCCGGCCTGGTGACCATTGGCCGTGCCACGGACAACTCCATCTCGTTCGCCGGCGACAGCAACGTCTCGCGCTACCACGTTGAGATCGAGCTCCGCGGCGAAGAGTTTTGCCTCATCGACCTCAACAGCAGCAACGGAACTACGGTAAATGGTGCCCCCGTCGAGGGTGAAATATATCTCGCCGATGGCGATGAAATACTGCTCGGCGGTTCTGCTGCACTGACCCTTGAATACGTAAAGGAAGGCTCCGCCGAGGCACCGGCAACGGCAGTTCCGGCAGCGTCGGGAACTGAAACAGCCGCGGAAGAAACTGCACCGGGAGACGAATCTCCGCAGGCGGCAGAAACCGAGGCCGGCGGCTCGAGCTCCAAAGGGCTTTTTCTCGCGGCGGGCGGCTTTCTTGCTCTTTCGCTGGTTCTCGGTGCCGGTGCGACCGCGTTCTACTTTTTGCGCGATACGAGCTGCAACGCCCGGGCCGTCATCATCTCACCCGAACCCGGCGATACGATAAGCAAGCCGACCGAGATCGAGGTTGAGATCGAGAACTCTGAGTGCGTTTCCCGCGTTGCATTTACCGTTGACGGTTTCGAGTTCGCCAGCGTTACCGGCTCGCCGTACACCGTTGAGCTCAACCCCGCCGATTTCGCTGACCTTGCCGATGGTTTTGACCATCCGCTCGGCATCGTGCTTGAGGACGAAAAGGGCGTTAAATTTACGACCAGCCCGCCGGTTCTTCTCGCTTTTGAGACGCGTGCAGTAAAGCGTGACGACGACGTGGCGAAGGATCAGACGACACAACCGGACGAACCGCAGCGGCCCGCAAAGACGGGCGGCCCGAGCCTTGTTGAGGTCCACGATCTTTCGCGCAAGCTTCTTGCCCAATTCAAGGGCGGCGACCGTTACAACATCTCGAACCGCCAGCTTCTACAGGAAGTTCAGCGAAAGACGGCCGATTACGCACAACCCGGATATTCGGCTAAGGCATCGCAGTTCAAAGATGTGATCAACGTCGCCTTCGTCCGCGAGCAGAACCTCGATGCCCCGCTCGGCTTTTTCCTTGCAATGAGCCGCAGCCGGTTCGATCCGGCACGGCAGGGTACGGAGGAAGGCCTCTGGCGGATGTCGCCAGAATTCGTCAAGGCAAATGCTTACGACGGCCTCTGCGGCGGGCAGACCATAGCCGACCCGAAGCAGGATTGCGCCGCACTCGCCGCCGGCCTCTATATGAAGTCTATGGTTCTTGGAGCTTTCGAAGGCGATGTTCTTCTCGCGGTCGCGGCGTTCGGCAAGTCGCCGCAGGAAGCCGGCGAATGGAAAGCGACTCTGCCGCAGAACCGGACCGATCTCTGGAACGCTATTAAGACGCCGGCCGAACGCGAACAGCTTGTCCGCTTTCTTGCGGCCGGTATCGTGGCTGAAAATCCGCAGCGGTTCGGCCTCGCAAATGAGCGGCCGCTGTCTGAACTTTACCGCATCGCGATGTAAAATAAGAGAAGGATGCTCGAGGTTCGACTCAAGTGCAAAGGCCCGGAAGGCGAACGTACAATAACGGTCGCCGAGGGCCGCATTTCGTTCGGCCGCGGGAGCGACGCCGACGAGCGTTTTGAGGACAACAGCCTTTCGCGGCTCCACGCAACGCTTTACCGCGAGGGCGACCGTGTTTGGATAGTTGACGATAATTCGTCGAACGGCACGTTCGTAAATGGCGATGCGGTTCCGGCCGTCGGAAAACCTCTCGCAAATGGCGACCGCATCAAACTCGGCAACGACACCGTTCTGATGGTCGAGATCGCAGCTCCCGCAAAGGCGGAAGCTCCTAAAGCTGCGGCGGCATCTCCCGGGATCACAGCTTCTTCCGGTGTGCCCTCCGGACTCGGCCTGCTGCCGATCGTGATGATCGGCTTTGCATTCATGATCGTCTCGCTCTCGCTTGCACTCATCGGCTACAAGCTTCTCGGTTGGGGTGAACCCGCCGTTGTTCGAGCCGATGACGATGTCGAATTTTCCGATCCGGAGCCGCGAAGTTCTCGCGACAGCGACCCGAAAAAAACGCCCGATTCCCCATCGAACTCGGGAAGCTCAACGTCAGGCTCGACCTCATCGAGCGATTCCAACTCGAACGAACCGCTCGATATCAAGACCCCCGAATCGTCAAAGCCCGAGCCGAGTGTAATTCCTCAAGGCAAGCGGTATCTCGACCTTTCGGAAGACGAAAAGCGAAAGTACGTAGCTGACCGCTCGATGCGTATCGCCGCCATCATTGGCAATAGTTCCAGCGATACGATCCCCGCCGAGGCGGTCGAAAAGATCAAGAGCTTTACCGATGCCTATGCCAAGCGTATCAATGTAAAGCCGCTCGGCGGCTGCC
Organism: Acidobacteriota bacterium; assembly: GCA_019639235.1. Classification (GTDB taxonomy): domain Bacteria; phylum Acidobacteriota; class Blastocatellia; order Pyrinomonadales; family Pyrinomonadaceae; genus OLB17. Next base: position 53,735 of record JAHBSG010000003.1, read on the forward strand.
GCTTTGGCGATAACCTGCAGGCGACCTACGAGCGGGCAAGCAAGAACGCCCCGTTCATCGTCCGGGCGTTCAACGCCCGCGGCATCGACCCGCGGATCGGTCTTTATCTAGCGATGATCGAATCCGAGCATTGCGTTTGCCTCCAGAGCCCGACCGGTCCGCTCGGAATGTTCCAGTTCACTAAGGCGACCGGCGAGAATCACGGGTTGAAGACGATCAGCGGTGCCTCGCCAAATAACCCGGATGAACGCTGCGAGCCGGAGCCCTCGGCACGGGCGGCTGCGTCTTATATGAAGTCTCTGACGGGAAGATATGGCACCGGGCCGGCAAGTGTTCCGCTCGCGATCGGCTCATATAACAGCGGCGAGGGCGGCCTCAGTTCGAACCTGGTGAAGGCGCTCGAATCAGGTTCGGGCCTGCCGCGAGATTTTTGGACGCTGATCTCGAAAGGCGATATGCTCTCCAAGCAGTTTCAATCAGAGAATTTCAAATACGTCCCCAAATTCTTTGCCGCGGCGATAGTTGGAGAATTTCCGCAGGACTTCGGTCTAAAGCTTCAGCCGGTTTCGACCTACACGAAATAGGCCCGCCGAGAAAGATGATGAGCGAACTTCGGCTCAAATTCGTTGATCAGGATGGCATTGACCGCTCCGTCGCGGTCGAAACGGACGAGTTCGTTCTCGGCCGGCAACCCGGCTCCGACCTCGTGCTTCCATTCCCCGGCGTTTCCCGTGAGCATGCGATGATCGAACGAAGCGGCCCGGATTTCATAATCCGCGATCTTGGCTCGAGCTTCGGCACGAAAGTTAACGGCATTCCCGTAGTTGGGCTCAAGACATTGCATAACGGCGACGAGATCGACGTCGGCGATTCAGTAATCTTGGAGGTTGACATCGCAACAGCGGCTGCATTCACGCAAGAACCGAGGCCTGCAGCACCTGAGGCATCGGCGGCCACGGTCTCCACCGCACCAATGGAGAGCACTCCTGCGGCATCGTCGTCCGCTCCCGTCCCCGCACCGGCAACGGCGGCAGCCGGCGGGAGCAATATGATCTGGCTCGCCGTGCTTGCCCCGCTTACGGCGGTATTTCTGCTCGCATTTATCGGCGGCGGGTTATATCTCTGGAACACGAGCGGGCAAACGAACCGCGACATTGTCAGCAATTCTGACGACCGGTTCGCGGATGACCTCGACAATGACTCACCATCGAACTCAAAAGACGACTACATCGGCGGAACAAGTTCAAGTTCGAGTTCCTCGCCAAGGCCGAACACTAACAGCGGTAGCTCGAGCAGTTCTTCGAGCACAAACTCCGGAACGACGCCCCCTCCGGTGAACAGCACGGTTACGCCGCCGGACTCCGAACTCGGAAAGGTCGAGCGAAATGCCGCCCTGTTTATGCGGAAAGCTGCCCGCAACGATCCTCGAGCATTCATCACATCTGAGCATGCCGGCCGCGTCCAGGCAAAGATCCGCGAAATGGCCGGTTCGCCCGCAGTTGCGGCAAATCTCGAATCTGCGAGAAAAAACTCGTCAAGCCTTTCCTCGCTTGCCAATGCGAATGGCCTCAAGCCGCAGTTCCTGGTAGCTGCGGCGTTGGGTAAACTCGGCACCTCGCGCGGCGACGTGCTCCAGACCGCCCAAGGCATGGTTGAAGTGCTGGCAAAGCTCAACGCACAGGTCGGCGCTGAACGCGGTGATGACGCCGCCGTTCTCATTGCCGCCTATCAGCAGGGCGTCGCGGGCGATTTTCTGAAGATGCGGAATATGCTCCAAAAGCTTGCGACCGACTTTCCCGAAAGCTCTCGTGAGATCAGGTCGATCTGGTTCCTCGAGCAGAAGCAAAAGATCACCAAGGCTGAGTTCGATAATGCACTTCGGTTCCTCGCCTTCGGGACGCTGATGCAAAACCCAAAGGATTTCGGCGTCAATTCAGAGCCGCTCAGCGATTAGGCCCGGGTTTCGCTCCGCGGCCGGGGGTTTCAACTTATGCAGGAAAATGAATGGGTCACCGGCAATGTGACCATCTCGATCAACGGCCAGCCGCTCTCGATGACGATGACCGTCCCGGCCAATCGCGTGAAGCCGCACCGTATGCTGCCGATCTTTCAGCAGATGTCGAACACCTTCGTCGATATGGGCGTTTCGGAGGTCGAATCGGCAGGTAAGGCCATCTCCTGCAAGGCCGGATGCGGCGCATGCTGCCGACAGCCGGTGCCGGTCTCTGAGATCGAGGTCTATCACCTCGCCGAGGTCGTTGAATCGCTCCCGGAACCGCGGCGGACAGAGGTAAAACAGCGTTTCCGCGATGCGATGGAACATTTTCGCTCGATCGATTGGTTCGGGCGCGTTCAGCAGATCCGAGAAGTGGTCGAAGAGGACGGCAAGGAAGAAGGAATGCGGCAGCTTTCCGAGCTGACGACCGAGTATTTCCGCGAGGGCGTCGCGTGTCCGTTCCTGTTCGAAGAGAGCTGTTCGATCCACAAGGACCGTCCGGTCGCCTGCCGCGAGTATCTCGTAACAAGCCCGGCCGAGAACTGTTCCTCGCCGACGGCCGAGACCATCGACCGCGTTCCGATCGGCATTTCGCCCTCAAAAACGCTGACAAATGTTGGAAATACCGGTCGGCTCGCAAACATAGCTTTGCTGCCGCTGATCAGGTCGCTTGAGTTGGCCGAACAATTCCCGGAAAAGTTCGTAGAAAAGACCGGCGAGAAATGGATGGCGGACTTCTTTACGATGCTGACGCACAGCGAGATACCGGACTCGGCGCGAAAGAAACCGGCGGGCACATCCGGCACCAATGGCCGAAGGCATTGAATTAGAAAGATTTAACTACTTACGCCCGGCGCTGTTTACTATTTTCCGAAGTCGTTCTACTATTTAGGTCGATTCACTTTATGAGCAGATACCGCAAAGTCGTCTGGAACGAGGGGATGCTCCTGACCCCGCATCATTTCCAGCAGTGGGACAACTACTTCGAAGGCTTGCTCAACTCGCGGGTCGATGCCGTAAAGCAATATGATTATGGCGTTCTGGAGCTTCAGGTCAGCAATGAAGCGATCGCGAACGGCAACTTTCAACTCATAAACTGCCGTGCCGTAATGCCGGACGGTCTGTTCGTCAATGTGCCTGATGCCGAAGCGGTCCCGGATATGCGGCCCGTTGGCGACCACTTCCGTGTTGAGCAGGAAAAGCTTGGCGTCCATCTTGCGATACCGGCGAAAAAGGCCGGCGAGGCAAATTTTCAGGCAAACGGTGCAAAACCGAGCTCAACGCTCCGCTTTCTGCAGGAAGGAGCGATGGTCAAGGACGAAACGACCGGCTCCGGCGAGCAGCCGATAGCCTACGCAAAAAGCAATCTTCGGATCATCTTTGACGACGAACTTCGCGACGGCTTCACCTCAATGAAGATCGCCGAACTTCAGCGAACGCCGACCGGACAGATCAAGATCTCAGACGATTATATTCCGCCGATACTGAAAGTCACGGCCTCGACATGGCTTGTAAACATGCTTCGCCAGATGGTCGAGATCCTGATCACCAAGAGCGGAAGCCTCGGCGAGCAGCGGCGGCAGCGGAATGCCTCGCTCGCAGACTTTACGACCTCGGAGGTTGCCGTCTTTTGGCTGCTTCATACGATAAATTCGTCGATCCCGACGATGTCGCATTACTTTCGGTCGCCGCTCATCCACCCGGAGCAGCTCTATATAGAGATGGGCGAACTTGCCGGAAAGCTGATGACCTTTTCGCTCGAGCACAACCCGAAGGACATCGTAAAATACGACCACGACGACCTGTATTTCACGTTCTACAGCCTTTCGCTGCAGCTTCGCGACCTGCTTGAAACGGTCATCCCGAGCCGCTGTGTACAGATCCCGCTTGAGAAAACGCGCGATACGCTCTACGTCGGCCGGATCGACGACGAACGCCTTCTCAAAGAGGCCGGTTTCTACCTCGCCGTCCGCGCACAGATGCCGGAATCGAAGCTTATCGAGGGCGTTCCACGCGTAGTGAAGATAGCCTCGCGGGACGTCATCGATTCGGTCATCGGCTCCGCTCTGCCGGGCGTAGTGTTGACACACGCGAGCCCGCCGCCGGCACCGATCCCGGCCCGCGTCGGCTTTAAGTATTTTCAGCTCGATTCGATCGGGCCTTATTGGAACGGCATCGCCGGGTCAAAGGTGGTCGCCGTCTATGTCCCGAACGAGATACCGGACGAAAAGCTCGAGCTTTACGCAGTAAAACCGTAAGCGATCAGATAAATGGCAGAAGGTGTCCTTAAAAAAGATCTGATAACATTCGCCGGGCCGATATTCGACCTGATACTCCGGCTTAAGGCCGGCATCGTCGCGCCGTCAAATGACCTTCGTCCGAAGATCGCCGGTATGCTTGAGGAATTCGAAAAGCGTGCCGAGCGCTACCGGTTCAATCACAAGATCGTCCAGGTCTCAAAATTTGCCCTCGCCGCATTTGTCGATGAAACGGTCCTGACCAACGACTTTCACCTCAAGAACGAGTGGGAAAAGAACCCGCTCCAGCTTGAATACTTCGGCGAGCAGCTTGCCGGAAACAAATTCTTTGAGAAGCTTGAGTCGATGATCAAGCAGATCGAGGTCACGCAGGAGGCCGTCGAGGTCTATTATTTTTGCATGCTCCTCGGCTTTAAGGGCCGCTACGCGATCTATGAACACGAAAAGCTTCTTGCGACGATGGAGCAGACCGCAAAAGCACTCGTAAAGGTTGGAAGGATCAGGCCGGTCGACCTCTCACCGCACTGGCTCTCAAGCGACCAGCCAAAGCCGCCCGAGAAACGCGGAATGCCCGTTTGGGCAAAAATCGGGGCCGTTGGCGGTCTAGGTTTAGGGATTATCGTTTACCTTGTGATGTTCGTAATGTCGTCACAGTTCATGCAGCAGGCGATAAACCGGCTCGCGATGTGATCAGAATTCGGTTCGATCCTCGCGTTCTGATGCTGTGAGCAACAATTTCTTCCCGTCAGGCGGACGTCACTTGCACGTCCCGGCTTTCGGGAGTGTGCTTGTGTCCTTTCTATGTCCAATTGGCACGTCGGACAACTTAAGTTCGCACTCGGGCTTGGCTCGATAATGTCGTTCTATGGCGTCGTCACGTTCATCGTGATGATGATGCCCGAGGGCAGCGTCGGACGTAACCAGAAGATCGTCGTGATTGTTCTCGTACTGCTCACGATGCCGTTCACGCTGTTGGGCGGATACCTAGCAGCCCGACGTTCACGAAAAAAAGAGGAAAAAGCAAAGGCAGAAGCCGAGGCAAAAGCCGGTGAAGGCCAGCAGGCCGCTCAACCAGCGGCCGGAACGGCAGCATCGGCAGTCGCCGCAGATGCAACCGCTCTCGCGGGCCTCGAAGAGGTCGTTCAGTTCATTAAGACGTCAAATCTTGGCAGCGGCGGCAAGGACGCGATCTACTCACTTCCATGGTATCTCGTCGCTGGTGCCCCAAAGGCCGGCAAGAGTTCGCTTGTAATTGGCTCGAACCTCAATTTCCAGAACCTTCCGAGCCAGCGGCAATCTGAGCTCAAGATCGTCCGCCCGACACCTAACGTGGATTGGCGCGTCACCAGCGAAGGCGTCTTCATCGACACAGCCGGTCGTTATGGTAGCGAGGGTATTGATGGCGAAGAGTGGGCCGCCCTGCTTGAGGCCATTCGCAAATATCGCCCAAACCGGCCGATCGACGGCTTTATCCTGACCGTTGATGTAAACACCATCACCAAAGGCGACGAGCGGCAGAACGAAGAGCACGCAAAGGTGCTCCGGGCAAGGCTCGACGATACGCTACAACGGCTAAAGGTGAAGTTCCCGGTCTATCTGGTCTTTACGCAGGCCGATTCGATCGAAGGCTTCCGCGATTCGTTCTCCGCCTCAAAGAAAGAGGACAAGACGCTCGTTTGGGGTGCGACGATCCCAATCGAGAAAAGCGAAAACGCACAAGCGTCCTTCGACAGCGAGTTCGAAGTGCTGCAGGATGCCGTAATGCGGCGGCGGCTCTCACGGCTTTCGGCACCGTTTCCGGCCGTCCGCCAGTTGAGGATCTTCAACTTCCCGCTCCATTTCGGTGCGGCCCGTCGGAAATTCGGTTCGTTCGTCAATGCCCTTTTCCGGCCGAACCCGTTCAGCGAGAATCCGTTCTTCCGCGGCTTTTATTTCACATCGGCACCGGGAACAAAGGGCAGTGGCAACGTCCCCGTCACCGTAGGTAATACTTATTTCACCGAGCGTCTCTTCAAGGACGTCATACTCCGCGACCGCGACGTCGTACGAACCTTTCAGGCTCAGCAGCAGCGGGCCCCGATCTTCGGTTGGGTGTTGACATTCATCGGAGCGATGATCGTCCTCGGACTGCTTGGGCTGACCGCGGTCTCGCTCGTTTCGAACAAGCAAATGCTCGACGAAGCGGCGAGCGTCGGCGACAAGGGCCTTGCCCTCCGTCGTGCCGACCTGAACCGCGACATCCTCACCAAGAAAGAGGATGAGGTCCGCGAAGAGCTCCGTGTCCTTGAGGGAATGCGGCCGATGCTCGCAACGCTGGACGATAACAACCGCAACGGTGCCCCGCTGTACATGCGGATGGGGATGTACTCCGGCAACGGCATTTATCTCCAAAGCTTGTTGCCGCTCTACATGAACCTCGTTGAAAAGAGGTTCAAACAGCCCGCGATCCGTAAGCTCGAGGCCGAACTCAAGCAGTTTGCCGAGAGCGGCCAGCTCGCCGGCCGCGACGACATCGAACGCGAAGCGAGCCTCAACAAGAATTACAATCTGCTCAAAGCGTATCTGATGCTTTCGGATGGGTCGCAGCAGATCGACGGAAAGACCGTTCGCTACCGCGAAAAGGCCGAAGCGACGCACATAGCCGCGACGCTCCGTGAATACTGGCTAACCGAGTCGAAGGTCCCGAACGATATGAAGGCGACGGCCGAGATGCATCTTGACTTCTGGTCACGACAGATCGACCGTGCCGAAGGGCTCGGCGAGTTTCCGCGTATCCAGCTCAATGCAAAGCTCGTCGATGAAGCACGGCGAAAACTGCAGGCCTTCCCGGCGGTCAATCGCTATTACAGCAATCAGGTCAGCCGCATTTCCCGCGAGATCGACGACAAGATCGGCCCGACGACGGTCGAATCGATGGTCGCCCGCGGCGGTGCTGATACGAGCCTGTTGACCGGAACTTACCGGGTTCCGGGTGCATTCACCAGGCCCGGTTTTGAACTGATGAAAACGGCCATCGCCGAGGCGGATTCGAAACTCGCCGAAGACGATTGGGTGATGGGCGAACTCGGCAAGCGCCAGCTTGTTCAGGCTCAGGCGACCGATGCCGCCAAGCTCGAGGACCTCTATTACCGCGATTACGCTGACCACTGGCGAAAATTCGTCCGCGGGACGCAGCTCCGATCGTTCGAGAAGCGTTCCGACGCGGTCGATGCCTTCCAGGTGCTCTCCTCGGCCAATTCGCCGCTCAAGCGGATCGTGATCGAGGTCGAGAACAACACCAATCTTTCGAAAAAGATCGATGGCGGCGGCTGGCTCGACTGGATCTTCAGTTTCTTCTCAAAGAAGAAAGAAGAAGGCCCGGGCAACACCCAGCCGGAAAAGGAATTCCGCCCCGTGACGACCTTTGTCGGCAAGCCCGAGCAGGGCGAAAATGCCCCGATCGAGAAGTATCAGTCCGAGCTCCAACGTGTTTATACCAAGCTGAGTACGGTCAATGACGACCAGTTCCGCCGGGCCATTGAGGAAATGGCGAACGAGAAGGATCCGCTCGATGTCAATAAGCGCGAGCAGGCCGTCAACGGGCTCGTTTCCGCATTTAACGAAACGCCCGCAGGCCAGGAAGTAGCAACTCTGCTCCAGCAGCCGATCTTGAACCTCAAGAACCTGCTCGGTGCCGGCGTCAAGCAGCAGATAGAACGGACTTGGCGTGACAGCATTCTGCCCGATGCGAAGGCCCTCGAGGCTCTCTATCCCTTTGCCGATGGCCAGCAGGAAGCCGATTTCGAGACCATCTCGCGGTTCCTGAGCCCGACCGAGGGCAAGCTCTCGAAGTTCTATGACGAACGGCTCAAGAACTACTTCGAAGAGGTCGGCGGACAGCTCAAGTTGCGTGACACGGCTGACATGCAGTTCACGGACGAATTCGTCGCTTACCTGAACAATGCGTTCGCACTGCGGCGGGCGTTCTTTGGCTCAAGCCCGACACCTAAGTTCGACTACGAGTTCAGCCTAAAGCCTTCGCCCGACGCTGTCATCGAGGTTTCGATCGACGGCCAGAAGATCACCTCCGAGGGCACGGGCTCGATCCGCGGAACCTTCCCGGCCGCTCAATCAAGCGAGACGGGCGTCGCGATCAATTTGGTCTCGACCGCCGCGTCATCGGCCAACACCTCGACCGGAACTACGACCGCCACATCGGCGCCGCCATTTGCTGGCAAGTGGGGACTCTTCCGGTTCGTTGAGGCCTCGAAGCCGCAGAAACAGGCCAGCGGCGAATACCTGTTGAGCATTTCGGCCGGCGGCAAGTCGATCGGGGCGACGATCAAATCGAGCAGCGGCGACCTGTTCGACAAGCAAACATTCCAGAAGGTCAAAGCTCCTGACAAGGCTTTGAAATAGCGGTAGACAGGCCGGAACAGGAATCTCCGGCCGGAGGAAAGAAGATGAACGACGCAAAACTAGCATTGGACAAGGGCGACCTGAAATCAGCTGTCGAATCGGCGATCAATTTGGTTCGGACAAACCCGACCGACGCCGCGGCCCGGATTTTCCTGTTCGAACTTTCCTGCTTCTCCGGCGACTGGGAACGGGCCGAAAAGCAGCTTGATTTCATCGGCCACCAGGACACGGCAGCGATGATCGGCTCAAAGATCTACCAGCAGAATTTCAAGGCGGAACGCGACCGCCTGAAGTATTTCTCCGATGGCCTGAAGCCCGAGACGATGACGGCGGTGCCGCCCTACGTCACAGAACTGATGGATGCCAACAACCGCGTCCGCGAAGGCAATGTGGCCGAAGCTCGAGTGATCCTCGACCGTGTCGAAGAAACACGGCCCGCCTTCAGGTGCTCGGTCAATGGCGAAGGCTTTTCGGATTTCCGCGACTATAACGACCTCACGATGTGCGTCTTCGAGGTGATCCACAAGGACGCCTATATCTGGCTGCCGATGGACCAGATCATCAAGATCGAGTTCCCGAAACCCGGCACGCTCCGCGATCTTTACTGGATCCAGGCGAACATCGAGCTCAAGAACGGCACCGGCGGCGAAATGTTCGTCCCGGCTCTCTATGCCGGCACGTGGAAGAGCGAGAACGACCAGGTCCGGCTCGGCCGCATGACCGATTGGCGCGACCTCGGCGACGACCTTTTCCAGGGCGAAGGAACCAAGCTTTTCTGGATGGACGGCCGGGATAAGTCGATCCTGGATATCCAGACGATCGAGTTCCATCATGAGGCAGCTGCCGAAGCGTAGCGGATTTTTTGCTCGCTTTTGTTTCTGTAATTCGCGTGTTTCGTATATGATGTGTGCGTAAAAGCACCAGGTGATACCAAATTTTGATGACGCATCCGATGCGTCCGGGGATAATTTTCGATGAGCGAAGAGCTGCGAAAACCTAGTGTGATCGATCTTGAGGCGTTGCTTTCACCTATTTCTGAAGAAGCTCCGTCAGGCGAAAGCCTGCGCTACTCGGGGCTTTACGATGAGGTTGCCGAGGCCCGCCGGGCCGATGACAACCTGAACCTCGGTGAATGGCAGACCGAACTCAAGGTCGCCGATTACCGCAAGGTGAAGGACCTCGTCATTCCCGCCCTCTCGACCCAGACCAAAGACCTTCAGCTTGCCGTGTGGCTCTGCGAGGCTCTCGTCAAACAGGACGGCTTCGTTGGCCTCCGCGACGGACTCGACCTGTTGCGGCTGCTGCATGAGCATTTTTGGGAATCGATCCATCCCGAAATAGATGAAGGCGATATGGAAGGCCGGGCGAACGCCATTTCCTGGTTCGAATCGACCTGCGGACTCGCTATCAAGGGTGCTAAGGTCACGGGAAGTGCCGGCTATAGTTACATCGATTGGGAAGATTCGAAGGTTTTCGATATTCCCGAGGGCCTCGAAAGCTTCAGCACCGAAGATCAGGTCAAGTACAACCAACTCCGCGAACAGGCCGAGCGCGAACGCCGTGTAACGGCAGACATGTGGCGGAAGGAATGGGCCGCGACCCGCCGAGCATTCGCCGAAGAGGTCAATTTTGTCATTAAAGAGTGCTTCGAAAGCCTCAAGGCCCTGATCACGGTCGTTGATGACAAATACGACCGCAATCAGGTCCCGAGCCTTCTCAACCTTAAGAAATCGCTCGACGATATCGAACTTCTCATCAAGAAGCTTCTCGAAGAAAAGCGAGCCGAGGAGCCGGACGAGAGCGATGAGGCCGAGGGGACCGAGATCGTCAACGAAGACGGAACGGTTACCGTTGTCGCCGGTGCGGCCGTCCCGGCAGGTGCTATCCAGAACCGCCGCGATGCTCTCAAACGCCTCGACGAGATCGCCGAGTTTTTCCGCAAGACCGAGCCGCACAGCCCGGTCGCCTATCTCGTCCAGCGTGCCGTCAAATGGGGTCATATGCCGCTTGAGAACTGGCTGCAGGACGTCATCAAGGATGAGACGATCCTTTACCAGCTCCGGCAAACGCTCGGGTTCAATACGTCGCAGCAGGGCTCCGAGGACCAGACGTCGGTATAGAGATCCGACGAAACAAAAGTATTTTTCGCTCCCATGGTTATTTTTAGATAAGGAGAACAAACGCCAATGCCAACAAAAGAAAGTCTGCAACACAAGATCGACCGCGTCCGACCGCCGCGTGTACAGATCACTTACGATGTCGAGGTCGGCGGAGCGATCGAACTGAAGGAGCTTCCGTTCGTCATCGGCGTTATGGGCGATTTCAGCGGCAAACCGGAAGAGCCGCTCCCGGCCTTCAAGAACCGGAAGTTCGTTGAGATCGACCCCGACAACTTCAACCAGGTCCTGGCCGGTATGACACCGCGGCTCGCCTACACCGTGGACAACAAACTGCAGGATGACGGAAGCAAGATGGGCGTTGAACTTAAGTTCAACAACATCGAGGATTTTGAGCCGGACAACATCGTCCAGCAGGTCGATCCGCTTCGCAAGCTCGTCGAGGCCCGGCAGAAACTCGCCGACCTTCGTTCAAAGATGGACGGAAACGAGAAGCTCGAGGGCATGCTTGAGGAGATCATTGCTGATGCCGGAAAACAGAAAGAGTTGAGCGACCAGCTCGGACTTGGGGCGAAGGAGGAATAGTAGATTATGGCAGCCAAGAAACAAGAAGAAGCCGCCGTGCAAACGGTGGAAACCGCCGAGGAAGGCGGACTGCTTGACAAGATCTTGACAGAGGGCCGGATGGCCCGTGACGACTTCCAGAAAGAGCGTGCCAAGGACATGATCTCGGAATTCGTCAATCAGGTAATGTCCGGCGAATTGACGATGACCAAGAACATGGACGTCGCCATCAATTCGCGTATCGCCGAGATCGACCGCCTGATCTCGGCACAGATGAACGAGATCATGCACCATGAGGACTTCCAGAAATTGGAAGGATCTTGGCGTGGCCTCCATCACCTGGTCAAGAATACGCTTACCGGGCCGCAGCTTAAGATCCGCGTCATGAGCGTGACGAAGAAGGACCTGCTCAAGGACTTCGAACGGGCCCTTGAGTTCGACCAGTCAACGCTCTTCCGCAAGATCTACGAAGAAGAATACGGCACCTTCGGCGGTGCTCCGTATGGTGCCCTGATCGGCGATTTCGAGTTCGGCAACCATCCGCAGGATATGGCCCTTCTCGAAAAGCTCTCCGAGGTCGCCGCGGCCGCCCACGCGCCGTTCCTGAGTGCCGCTTCGGCCGACATGTTCGGCTGGGACACTTTCTCGGAAATGACCGAGGTCCGCGACATCACGAAGATCTTCGACCGGGCCGAGTATATGAAGTGGCGGAGCTTCCGCGAGTCGGAAGATTCACGCTACGTTGGCCTTACGCTTCCTCACGTTCTTATGCGCGAGCCCTACGGTGCGGCGACCAAGCCGACCGAGAGCTTCCGCTTTGAAGAGAACGTGGATGGCACTGACCACAAGAAATACCTCTGGGGCAATGCCGCTTATGCTCTCGGCACGCGGCTGACCGAGGCCTTCTCGATGCACGGCTGGTGCGTCGCTATCCGCGGCGTTGAGGGCGGCGGCCTTGTTCAGGGCCTTCCGACCCACACCTTCCAGACCGACGAGGGCGAGGTCGCGATGAAGTGCCCGACCGAGGTGGCGATCACGGACCGCCGCGAGAAGGAGTTCTCGGACAACGGCTTCATTCCGCTGGTCCACTGCAAGGGCACCGACTACGCGGCATTCTTTGCCACGCAGTCTGCCAATAAGGCGAAGAAGTATGATACCGATGCTGCCAATGCCAACGCACGGCTTTCCTCGCAGCTGCAGTACATCTTTGCCGTCTCGCGTTTCGCTCATTATCTCAAGTCGATGATGCGCGACAAGATCGGTTCGTTCATGTCGCGGCAGGAAGCCGAGCGTTTCCTTAACCGCTGGATCACGAAATACGTGCTCGAGAATGACGTGGCACCGGCCGACCAGAAGGCGAAATATCCGCTTCGCGAGGCACGTGTCGATGTTGCCGAAATACCGGGCAAGCCGGGCTGCTACCGTGCCGTCGCATTTCTGCGGCCGCACTTCCAGCTCGACGAGCTTTCGGTCAGCCTGCGCTTGGTTGCGGACCTTCCGCCGCCGGCGAAGTAAACGTAAATGTGCTCCCACACGTTTTTCTCCTGTTTTTCGGCAAAAGCCGAACGGATGTCCGTCAATCCTCTGTAAGCCGGTAGGACAGCGAGGAACGCGGTACGAAAGCTACAAGCCCTAATAGATGAGGGTCATAAACAAACGATAAGGAGCGAAAGAAAACTCAATGGCAAGCGCAGATTATTACTTGAAGATAGACACGATCGAGGGCGAATCAGAAGCCACCGGTTTTGAAAAGCAGATGCAGATCGAATCATGGTCGTTCGGAGCATCGAACTCAGGTTCATCGGGGATCGGCACCGGTCTTGGTACCGGTAAGGTTTCCCTTCAGGATTTCCACTTTGTGGTTCAGAACGGCAAGGCCTCGGCTCAGCTATTCCTGGCATGTGCCAAGGGCAACCACATTCCGCAGGCGATCCTTTCCTGCCGGAAGACGGGCGGCGACGGCAATCCGTACACCTACTACAAGGTGACGTTCGAGGATGTTGTCCTCTCGAGCTTCCAGACGGGCGGATCGAATGGATCGGGTGCCCTTCCGATGGAGCAGATCTCGTTCAACTTCACGAAGATCACTTTCGAGTACTTCCAGCAGAAGGCGGACGGTTCGGTGGCACTCACCAACACGACCAAGTACGACATCAAGAAGGTCGAAGGCAGCGGAGCCTAACGGTTCCACGAATAACCGGAGACGGCCGGCAAATGGTTCGGCCGCTTTCCGAATTCCTTTTCAAGTCATCCGTTCCCGCCCTTCGCGGCGGGAGCGTATTTTTCTCTTTAGCCAGTAATGTCGCGATTCGGTAACGAGATAAGGGTCACGCCGTCGGTTCTTGACCGGCTTATCGATCTCGACCCAAGGGTCAGCGAGGAACCAACGAAATCGCATACCGCTTCCGTAAATGAGCTAAAGCAATCCGTCCGGCGCGACCTCGAGTGGCTGCTCAACACGCGTTGCCATACCGAAACGCTCGACGACCGGCTTGAGGAAGCCCCGCGTTCGGTCGCTTTCTACGGCCTGCCGGATTTTACAGGCGTCAGCGCCAAGAACCAGAACGAACAGAAGCGGATGGTCCGCGAGATCGAAGAAGCACTCAAGATCTTCGAACCGCGATTCAAGAATCTGAAGGTCACGATGGAACCGGTCAACAACATCGATCGCCAGCTTCGGTTCCGCATCGAAGCCGTGCTTGATATCGAGCCGACGCCGGAACCGGTCGTTTTTGACTCCGTGCTGCAGTCCGGCTCGGGAAATTTTTCTGTGACCGAGGGCTAGCGGCTGCCGGGCGAACGGCGGTCTTTTTTGTATAAATGCGAGACGAACTTCTTGGATACTACGAACGCGAGCTGGTCTTTCTCCGCCGTATGGGTGCGGAGTTTGCCCGCAAGTATCCCAAGATCGCCGCCCGGCTCTTGCTTGATGAAGAAAAGATCGAAGACCCGCACGTCGAGCGGATCATCGAGTCCTTTGCCTTCCTTACCGGCCGCGTCGGGCTCAAGCTTGATGACGAACTTCCGGAAATTACCGAGTCGTTCATCAATCTTCTTTATCCGCATTATCTAGCACCGATCCCCTCGATGGCGGTAACGCAGTTCTCCTTCGGCTCACCGAACGACAAGATCACGTCTGTTCAGGTTGTCGAACGCGGCTCGCGTCTCAATTCCCGTCCGGTCGAAGGAACGCCGTGCCAATTCCGTACGGCTTATGACGTCCAGCTTCTGCCGATAGAGCTTGAATCCGCAGCTCTCGAATCGCCCGCACCAAAGAACTCACAGGGCAGGTTTGCCGATTGCTACATTCGCCTCAGCATGGCCTGCTACGGCGGGGCGAACCTTCGCGAAATGAAGGTGACGACCGACGATTCGCCGCTTTCGTATTTCCGGTTCTATCTTGACGGCGACCCGCAGCTCGTCTTCCCGCTTTACGAGATCATCATGAACCACGCGGTCTCGGTCGAGTTCCGGCCGAAGGATCCGCCGCTCGGTGCCGGAACGATGAAAACGCTGACCAACATCCAGCTCAAGCTTCCGGATCCGGTCGTGATACCGGCCGCCGATGCGATCCGGCAGGTTGGTTTTGCGGATGATGAGGCACTCCTGCCGGCCTCGAAGCGGTCGTTCAAGGGTTATCGTTTGCTGTCCGAATATTTTGCATTCCCCTACAAGTTCCTCTTTTTCGACATTTTGGGGGTTGACCGGGCGATCGCAGCAAAGTTCGGAAGCCACTTCGACGTTCTGATCCACCTTCGCGATGTGACGCCGCCGATCGCACCGGTCGTTACCGAAACATTTCGGCTCGGCTGCACGCCGGTGATAAATCTTTTCTCAAAACTCTCGGACCCGATCTATATTTCGCAGCAGAAATACGAGTATCAGATCATTCCGGACATTCACCGCCAATCGGCGACCGAGATCTATTCGATCGACGAGGTCTACGCCTCGGACCCGCGCTCCGGCGAGACGCGTGAGTTCGCTCCGTTCTATTCGCTTCGCCACGCCTATGGCGATGAGATGGAGCGGTCGTATTGGTACGCGTCGCGGCGGCAGTCGCAGCGTGAGAACGATGAAGGCTCGGAGATGTTCCTCTCGTTCGTCGATGCGAAGTTCGACCCCTATGCGCCTAACGTTGAGGTGCTCAATGTGAGGGCGACGTGCACGAACCGCGACCTTCCAGCCCGGCTTCCCTTTGGCGGAAAGGATAGCGACTTTGACGTCGAGGGCACCGCTCTCGTTTCGCGCGTCCGGTGCCTGACGAAACCGACCGAGACGATAAGGCCGCCGCAGAGGCGTGCTCTTCAGTGGCGGCTCATCTCGCATTTGAATCTGAACTATCTGTCGATAACCGCCGACCGGAATGGTACGCCCGAGGCCCTGCAGGAAATTCTGCATCTCTATAATTTTGACGATTCCTCGGTGACCCGAAAACAGATACTCGGCATAACGGGCATCGAGACCCGAAAGGCCGTTCGCCAGGTCGGCGGCAAGATCGGTGCCGGCTTCGTACGCGGGCTTGAGACAGCGCTGACCTTTGATGAAGAACAGTTCGTCGGCAGCGGAATGTTCCTTTTCGCATGCGTTCTGGAGCGTTTCCTCGCACTTTATTCGTCGATAAATTCGTTCAACCAGCTGATCATTCGCTCCGAGCAGCGTGAAGCGGAGATCAAGGTCTTTCCGCCGAGAACGGGCGAGCAGGTTTTGCTTTAGGCAGCCGCCCGCCGCGGCGGGCCGAGAATTTGTGACAGATAAGAGCGTAAAAGAGGAACTCTTTAACGAGCCGTACCGCTTTGATTTCTTTCA
The DNA here is from genome assembly GCA_019639235.1 of Acidobacteriota bacterium. Classification (GTDB taxonomy): domain Bacteria; phylum Acidobacteriota; class Blastocatellia; order Pyrinomonadales; family Pyrinomonadaceae; genus OLB17. Next base: position 69,874 of record JAHBSG010000003.1, read on the forward strand.
GGCGATGCGGCTGATCGAGCGCATCTATGCCGACAAGAAACCGGTCGGCGGCGAAGCCCTACCCAAGGAAGAGCCCATCCGCGTCCGGACGCGGCCGGCACTCGACTTTCCGCCAAGCGAGATCCAGGAGATCCGCGAGGTCGAGGACGAAGCGACGGGCGAACGCCGGCTCGAAATGCTCGTCAACTTCATGGGCATGCTCGGCCCCTCGGGAACCTTGCCGGTGCACTACACCGAGCTTGCGATGGAACGCATCCGCCAGCGAGACACGGCAATGTGGGCGTTCCTTGATATCTTTACGCACCGCTCGGTCTCGCTCTTTTACCGGGCATGGGCGAAGTATAGGTTCCCGGTTGCCTACGAACGCGGAAACGATGAGTTCACTTCATATCTTTACGATCTTGCCGGGCTTGGAACCCGCGGGCTTCGCGGCCGCATGGGGCTTGAGGACGAATCGCTCCTGCCCTATGTCGGCCTCATCTCGCAGAAGCCGCACTCCGCCTCGGCTCTCGAGAATATTCTGAGCGACTATTTTGGCGTTCCGGCGAAGCTTTCGCAGTTCTTCGGGCAGTGGCTCGCACTGACGACCCGCGACGTCACATTCCTCGGCCTGCGTAACAGCACGCTCGGCCGCTCGGCCTTGATCGGCGACCGCGTTTGGGACCAGCAGTCGAAGTTCCGTGTCACGCTCGGCCCGATGAAGTTCGACCAGTTTCGGGCAATGCTTCCGGACGGGACCGCCAACAGACCGATCCGGTCGATCGTGCGTTTCCTCGCCGGGCTTGAGACGGATTTCGACGTCCAACTCGTCCTCGAAAAGCGGCAGGTCCCGAGCCTCGTTCTGACGACTCGGGCCGTAAGGCGGCCGATGCTGGGCTGGACGACGTGGCTGAAATCAAAGCCCTTTACCAAGGACGACGGGCAGGTGGTCCTGGCGATGGATCAGGATCAGGAAACATTTTAGTGCCATCATTCATTGTGAGAAAAAGCAGCAGGAGAAACCCCTATGAACGTTAATCTGAAATCACTGGTAGGAAGGCTTAATGACGTCTCGCGCAACGCCCTCGAGGGAGCGGCCGGGCTTTGCCTTTCGCGTACCAACTACGATGTCGAGATCGAGCATATGCTCGTCAAGCTCCTCGAACAGGACAACACTGATATTCACAAGATCTGTTCGCACTTTGAGATCAATGTCGATCGACTCTCAAAGGACATCAATTCTGCTCTCGACCGCCTCAAGAGCGGCAACTCGCGAACGCCGGGCCTCAGCGACCGCATCCCGCAATGGATTCAGGATGCATGGCTGCTCGCCTCGGTCGATTTCGGTGCAGCCCGCGTCCGTTCCGGCCACCTCCTGCTGGCACTGCTTTCAAATGACCGGACCGCACGCATCGCACGCGATATCTCGAAGGAATTCGACCACATCTCGGAGGAGAAACTCGCATCCGGATTTGCCGAGATCACGGGCGATTCATCCGAGGCCCGCGACGCTGTCGCTCTCGGCGAGGCTCCGGGCGTCTCCGGCGGCGAGGCCGTCGCATCGGGCATTCCCGGCAAGACCAAGGCGCTCGATCAATACACCGAGGATCTGACCGCTAAGGCCCGTGCCGGCAAGATCGATCCCGTTCTGGGCCGCGACTTCGAGATCCGCCAGATCATCGACATCCTGACCCGCCGGCGGCAGAATAACCCGATCCTGACCGGCGAGGCCGGCGTCGGAAAAACGGCGGTCGTCGAAGGTTTCGCACTTCGTATCGCCGAAGGTGACGTGCCGGATCCGCTCAAGAACGTCGCAGTACGCTCGCTCGACCTCGGCCTTCTTCAGGCCGGTGCAGGCGTTAAAGGCGAATTCGAGAATCGGTTGAAGTCGGTCATCGACGAGGTCAAGTCCTCGCCCCAGCCGATCATTATGTTCATCGACGAGGCCCATACGATGATCGGTGCCGGCGGAGCCGCCGGGCAGAACGACGCAGCCAACCTGCTGAAGCCCGCACTCGCCCGCGGCGAACTTCGCACGATCGCGGCGACGACCTGGGCCGAATATAAGAAATATTTCGAGAAAGACGCCGCTCTTGCGCGCCGCTTTCAGGTGGTCAAGGTCGATGAACCGGACGAAATTAAGGCCATCGCGATGATGCGCGGGATCGCTGACAAAATGGAGGCCCACCACAACGTCCGCATCCTCGATGAAGCGATCGTCGAGTGCGTCAAGCTCTCGCACCGCTACATCACCGGCCGCCAACTTCCGGACAAGTCGGTTTCCGTTCTCGATACGGCATGTGCAAAGGTCGCCATTGGCCAAGGCTCGATCCCCGCTCCGATAGACGATGCAAAACGCCGGATCCAGTTCCTCGATTCCGAGATCGATTCGCTCGAGCGCGAACAGGTGACCGGAGCCGACCACGACGAGCGGCTCGAAAAGCTCAAGGCTGAAAAGGCGAGCGTCGAGGAAGAACTCGCCCGGTTCAACGAGCAGTTCGAGAAAGAAAAGGCCCTCGTCGAACAGATCAAGAACATCCGCACCAAGCTAGAGATGTCACGGCTCGACGGCAAGCTCTCAGATGCTATTGCCGAAACAAGCACCAATGGAGGCGGCGAAGCGGTCGCTGCGGCCGCAACCGCCGAAGCGGACGGCTCACCTGCGGGCGATGATTCCGGAACCGCGGCGGCAACCGCTCCTGAAGCGGCCGTGCCTGCCGATATCGAAGCGGCAAAGGCCGAACTCAAGCGGCTGACCGAAGAGCTTAAGACACTGCAGGGCGAGAATCCTCTTATCCAACCGGTCGTCAACGGCCAGTCCGTCGCCGAGATCATTTCCGGCTGGACCGGCATCCCGATCGGCAAGATGGTCGCCGATGAGATCAATGCTGTCCTAAATCTGCACGAAACGCTGAAGGAACGCGTGCTCGGGCAGGACCATGCTCTCGAAGCGATCGCCCAGCGCATTCGCACGTCGCGTGCCGGCCTGACCGACCCGAAACGTCCGATCGGCGTCTTTATGCTCGTCGGCACATCCGGCGTCGGTAAGACCGAAACCGCACTCGCCCTCGCCGAAGCTCTTTACGGCGGCGAGCGAAACCTGATCTCGATCAATATGAGCGAATATCAGGAAGCCCACACCGTTTCGAGCCTCAAGGGTTCGCCTCCGGGATACGTCGGCTACGGCGAAGGCGGCGTGCTGACCGAGGCCGTTCGGCGGAAGCCGTACTCGGTCGTCCTGCTTGATGAGGTCGAGAAGGCACACCCGGACGTGATGGAACTCTTCTTCCAGGTGTTCGATAAGGGCGTACTTGAAGATGGCGAAGGCCGCGAGATAGATTTCAAGAACTGCGTCATCATCCTGACCTCGAACGTCGGTACCGATACGATAATGAAGCTCTGTGCCGATCCGGACACCAAACCGCTGCCCGAAGGCATCATCGAGGCCGTCAAGCCCGAGCTTAACAAAGCTTTCAAGCCGGCCCTGCTTGGCCGTATGGTAACGGTTCCCTATTATCCGATCAGCGACGAGATACTGCGGCTCATCATCAAACTCCAGCTCGGCAAGATCAAAAACCGCATTGCCGATAACCACGGTGCGCAATTTTCCTACGATGATGCCGTCATAGAGACGGTGGCATCGCGGTGTACCGATGTCGATAGCGGAGCCCGCAATGTTTATAACATCCTGACGGGCACGATGCTGCCGGATATGAGCGGCGAGGTCCTTTCGCGAATGGCGTCCGGTGAATCTATCAAAAAGGTTCACGTCGGCGTCGGCGATGACGGAAACTTCGTCTATCAAATAACGTAGGCCGCAAGATCGTGGAGAGCCGGAGGGCGAAAGCCTTCCGGCGATCACGCGGAACGGCCGAGAGGATAGATAGCAAAGATGGGAACGAAACAGGACAATAGGCTTATCAAGATCAATTCGCCGCTCGGCGAGGATATGATCCTCGTAGAGGCGATGAGCGTCTCTGAGGGAATGTCAAAGCTCTATTCGATCGAGCTGGACCTCGTCCACGCCGAAGAGGACATGTCGTACACGCCGACGACCGTTCCGCCGGCAAACATTCTTGGAAAGCCTGTTGCCATCTCGGTCAAGCAATCGGACGGCGTCGAGCGCTTCTTTCATGGCATCGTTAATCACTTCCAGCAGGGCATTCGCCACGTCCGCTTCACATTTTACAAGGCCGTTGTCGTCCCGCATGTCTGGATGCTGACCCAGCGTCGGCAAACGAAGATCTATCAACAGAAAAGCGTAAAAGAGATCCTTGAAGAGATCCTTACGGGCTTCACAAATCGGTTCGAGCTTCAGGGCACGTATGAAAAGCGGAATTATTGCGTTCAATATCAGGAAACGGATTGGGATTTCGCATCCCGCCTGATGGAAGAGGAAGGTATCTTCTACTTCTTCGAACACACCAACAACGAGCACAAGATCGTCATCGCGGACCAGCCGCAGTCAAACGCGGAGTGTCCCGGTAAGAGCACTATTCCCTATGCACTCAAGGTCGGCAGCGAAGAAGAGTTGATCTCGTCGGTCTTCAGCCTGCATATGGACTACCAGCTCCGGCCCGGGAAGGTCACACTTTGGGACCACAACTTTCAGCTTCCCGGCAAGAAGCTCGACGTAACAAAGCCTTCGCGGTTCAGCGTCGGCGGAAACGACCAGTTCGAGATCTATGATCATCCCGGCGGCTACGCCCGCAAATACGACGGGATCGACAAGAGCGGCGGCGAACAGGCGGGCGACCTGCAAAAGATCTTTACCGATAATCAGAAACACGCATCGAACCTGATCGATGCTATCGACGCGGGTTATACGACCCTCGTCGGAAACAGCGACTGCTGCTCGTTAACGCCCGGCTATCGGTTCACGCTTCAGGAACATCCTGATTCAGCGACCAACGGTGTGTACCTGGTAACGGAAACCGAACACCAGGTGCTTCAAGCCCCGTCGTATGTCTCCGATGAAAGCCCGGACGAAGCGTACCGGAACCGCTTCAAGGCGATTCCGCATGGAGCCGGCAAGCCGCCGTTCCGGCCGCTGCCCGTTACGCCCAAGCCACGTGTTTACGGTTCGCAAACGGCACACGTCGTCGGCCCCGCGGGCGAAGAGATCTTCACCGATAAATACGGCCGCGTGAAGGTCCAGTTCCACTGGGACCGCGATGGCAAATACGACGCGAACAGCTCGTGCTGGGTCCGCGTTGCTCAGAGCTGGGCCGGAAATAAATGGGGAATGGTCTTTGTCCCGCGCGTCGGAATGGAGGTCGTTGTCCATTTTATCGAGGGCGACCTCGATCAGCCGATCATTACCGGTTGTGTTTACAACCCGGGCGCGATGCCGCCATACACGCTGCCCGATGAGAAAACGAAATCGACCATAAAGACCGATTCCTCGAAAGGCGGCGGCGGCTTCAACGAACTCCGCTTTGAGGATAAAAAAGGCAGCGAACAGGTATTTATCCACGCCGAAAAGAACCAGGACATTCGTGTCAAGAACGATTGCATGGAGTATATCGGCAATGACCGTCACCTGATGGTCAAGAATGACCAGTTCGAAAAGATCGATAAGGACATCCATTTGACCGTTGGCGGCAATGTCAATCAAAAGATCGGCGATACGCTCTCGATCAACGCTCAGTCAGACATTCACGAAAAAGCCGGGCAGAACATGGCACTGGATGCCGGAATGGCGGTGCATATCAAAGCAGGAATGACCGCCGTCATCGAGGCAGGCACCAGCCTTACGCTCAAGGTCGGCGGCAACTTCATCAACATAAATTCCGGCGGCGTATTCATCTCGGGAACAATGGTGATGATCAATAGCGGCGGCGCGGCCGGCTCGGGCGGCGGATGCAATCCCGAAGCTCCGAAGGATGCAAAGGAGGCCGATAAGGCAGACCCGGGAGCGGGCATCCCATCACCGCCGCCACCACCTCCGGCTCCGGTCAAGAGCTTCAGCCCGCAGGCGATAGCTCTTCAGCGAGCGGCACAGGACGGAACGCCCTTCTGCGCTATATGTGCACAGGCAAACAGTTAGACGATAAGCGAGAATGAACAAAGAACAGCTCGAAAAACTGCTCTTTAGCGAAAGAATCAATGTCTTTGCCGTGCTTGACGGGGCCTCGATCCCGGGGCTCCGCGACAAGTTCTTTGAGATGCGGCCGCCGCACCATTGCCTTATCCGCGGCGAGCTTGAGCCCGATATGCAGGAGGTCTCGCCCTATGTTGTCGGCTTGATACCGGGAACGCCGTTCGTCGATTGGCTGCTTGCGGAATACTTCGGCAAGCATTGGGGCATTTTCGTCCAGAGCCGCCGCTCGCTCAAGGAAATGCGGTTCCAGTTCCGGCGGCTGCTGACCGTCATGAACGAGGCCGGCGACCCGATGATCTTTCGTTTTTACGACCCGCGGGTGCTAAACCGCTTTTTGCCGACATGTAACCCCGAAGAACTCGAAACGTTCTTTGGCAGCGTCGAGAACTATCTCACCGAGGATATGGAAAAGAACCTGATGGTTCGCTACAGCCGCGCAGATGGCGAACTCGCGACAGCAGACTTAGATGAGTGAGGAAATATGCCAACAGGACCAGCAGCCAGAATCACAGATAATGTCGTCCACCCGCTGCCGCCGGTGCTAACGCCCGGTCCGGGTAGTATGAACGTTTTGATCGGGTATCTGCCCGCATGGCGGGGAATGCCGCTGGCCGCGGTCGCCGCTTTGCAGGCTGCAAAGACCGCGGCGGACACGGCAATTAAAGCAGCAGAAGCGGCTACCGCCGCCGCCGCCGGAACGCCCGGTGCACCGGCTGCGAAGGCAGCCGAAGAGGCGACGAAGGCCGCCACGCTTGCCTCAATGTCGTCTGCGATATCAGGTGCCGCCGGCGGCGCCGATATACATGCCTGCACGACGCCTCTGCCAATTCCACCGCACGGCCCCGGCGTAGTGATTACGGGCTCCGCGACCGTAATGATAAATAATCTGCCCGCGTCCAGACTGGGCGACACCATCCTTGAAGCCATCGGTCCGCCGAATACCATCGCTAAGGGAGAAATGACGGTAATAATTGGCGGGTGACGGAACTTACGGAAGAATACGATCAAGCATGATCATACGCGACGCACAGATCAAAATACTCGAACGGGCCACGATAGATTCCTTTGTGGCCGAGCTTTGCGAGCATTGCCGTGAGTATGCTCCGGAATTGCTCGATTCGCTAAACGACGAGCAACTCGAAGCGGCCGTTCGCGACGGCATTTCCGCGGCCGAAAAGTATGGCTTTGACAAACGCGGGCCCGTCAGGTTCTACGTGGATATGATGATCGCCTTCGGTTCGGGCTTTGACACGGACCCGCAATATCCGTGGGTGGCGGAGATCCTCGCAAATCCTGACGGCATGACGCAAATGGAACTCTCCGAAGCCCTGCACAACAAGGCGACCGAGGTCTTTGCGATCGTCTTCGGCCCGGATAGTGCCCACAGCAACGAAGCACTCGAAAAGATGCTCGGCAAGGTAAAGGAAGGCATCAGCTTCAAACGCGAAGGCTTCCGGCAGGAAATGCTCGCTCTTTTCAAAGAGATTCACCCGATGAAGTATGACCTCGTCGGCGAAGAAGCCCTGAAAACTTTGATAAATTCCGCTATTGCTCGCGGCGATGAGCGATACGGCTTCAAAGCCCCGCGGTCGATGGCGCTTATGACAATGATGATGTTTGCCCTTGGACATAAATTCGACCAAGACCCGTTCCACGCCTGGGTCGCCCATTCGCTAAAGGACGATACCGGCGAAAACCCGGACAAGACCGCCGAGAAACTGGAGAAGCGTGTCCTTATTTGGTTCGATGCCGTTCTAAAGAAAGCAAAGGAGGCGAAATAGATGGGATCAAAAAAAGCACCGCCCGCACCATCATCCGGCGCAGGAGCCTCCGACCCGGTAAGCCAGCCGAAGAAGGAATGTCCCGAGCAGTGCAAGAAAAAGGTCTTTCCGCCGAAAGAGGTCAACAACAGCGTTTCTGAAACAATCAGCAACGCCCCGGCTCCATATCAGGCCTGGAATGGAACATATAGTTGGCGCTCAAAATTCACCGTCGAGGTAAGCCGATCACCTTGCATCATTAAGGTGGTGATGAAGCTTAAGGTTTCGGGCACGGTAACCGATGCCCAAAAATCAGCGTGGAAATCCGCGATCGAAGGTAAGTGGAGCAATAAGGTGACCATGAAGTGCCCCGACCCGAAATGCGAGGAAGCTTGTCCGGGCGGTTACTCCGTTAAAGTAGAGATTAAATGGGTTGATTCGGGCGAACATTACACTATCACCGCAAACCAACCGGCAGCGACGGAAGGTGGTCGTGCCGGCATCGGCGGAACAACAAGCATGACGGGTTGGGGGGTAGATGACACCACCGACATTGCTCATGAATTCGGCCACATGCTTGGTTGCCCTGAAGAGTATTTTACAACTGATGGGATAGATTACACTGCGGGCGGCACAAAGAACGGATTTCGCGACGCAGACGGTGGAATCATGAACAACCCGTCAAACAACCCAAAGCCGAAGAACTTTGACGCGATAAAGAAGGCCGCGGAATCGGTAATGGGTGTGACGTGCACCACAGAATAGGAAGCTAGTTGATAATGAAAGTGAGTCTCATCGTATTCGCTTGTTTCGCCGCCCTGCTGTTCCAGGATTGCGGCAGAACGGGAATGACGACGTTATCGCAAGGGAGAGAGACGAAAGTGAAAGCCATATCGAACCATCTTGAAATAGAACTGGAAATCAAAAAGCAAAAAATCAGGACCGCCAATGATTTTCTTGCGACAGCAAAGTTCACGAATCGAGGCTCAGAGAGAATGAGGCTGAATACTCTTTTTCTCGGCTTCGCTCCGATTCTACTCAAGGTTCAGCATGCTGATGGAACTCCGGTCACGCCTACATCGCCGCCGTTTCCGCCAGAAGATGACGGTCACGAAGGACGCGTGTTTCTCAAGCCAAATGAGTCGGTCAGCTTTAGCTATCGCGGAGTGGATCTTTTTGGCGATGAACTTGAAGACGGCAAGTATCAGTTCAAGTTTGTTCACGAGAACAGAGATGCTTCGAAAGGAGACTGGACGGGTTCCCTCACCACAGACTGGCTTGTTTTCGAGGTGGACCGTAAGCACAAAGATGAGTTGCATCCATCCAACGAAGTCAATGCGATCCCGTGAGGTCAGTCGAACCTGATTTTCCAATTCGCAGAATGTGACGGTCTTTCGTGTGGGAGTGAACACCACTCATTGGCGGCCGGACTACTAATGCAAGAATGTCGTCCGATCATCTTCTCAAGCTACGGTCGGGTCATCGCCTCCGGGACGACGAGTTCGTCAAATTTCTCTGCCGTAAGCAACTCTAGTTCAATTGCCGCTTCCTTAAGCGACGAACCTTTCTTATGTGCATGCTTCGCGATCTTCGCCGCGTTGTCATAGCCGATGTGCTGGTTTAGCGCCGTAACGAGCATCAGCGAATCGTTGAGATAACGGTCGATCTGCTCGCGGTTCAGTTCAATGCCCGCAATGCAATAATCGACGAAGCCGTGGCAAGCATCGTGGATCAGCCGGACCGAGTGCAGGAAATTGTGGATCATCACCGGCTTGAAGACGTTGAGCTCAAAGTTGCCCTGCGAACCGGCAAAGCCGATCGCCGCGTCGTTGCCCATCACCTGCACGGCGACCATCGTCATCGCCTCACTCTGCGTCGGGTTCACCTTGCCCGGCATTATCGATGAGCCCGGCTCATTCTCCGGCAAGGTGATCTCGCCGATGCCGCATCGCGGCCCGGATGCCAGCCATCGGATATCGTTCGCGATCTTCATCAGCGAAGCCGCCAGTGTTTTCAATGCACCCGAGGCGAACACGACCTCATCATGGGCCGAGAGTGCGGCAAACTTATCCGGGTGCGACTTGAACGGCAGGCCCGTCAATTTCGCGATCTCCGCCGCCGCCCGCTCGGCAAATTCCGGATGGGCATTCAGGCCCGTGCCGACCGCCGTACCGCCGATGGCAAGGTCCATCAGGCCCGGAAGCACCATCTCGAGCCGCTCGATGTCGCGATCGATCAGATTCGCCCAACCGCCGAACTCCTGCGAGACCGTCACCGGCGTCGCGTCCTGCAGATGCGTCCGGCCGATCTTAACGACGCCTTCAAACTCCCTTGCTTTGGCCTTGATCGCGTCCGAGACCTTTCGAACCTCGGGAATCAACGCGGTCAACCTTTCAGCGGCGGCAATATACATCGCGGTCGGGAACGTGTCGTTCGAGGACTGCGACTTGTTCACATCGTCGTTCGGATGGATCGGCGTCTTCGAGCCCATCTCGCCGCCGGCCATTTCGATAGCACGATTCGAGATGACCTCGTTGGCGTTCATGTTGGTCTGCGTCCCAGAACCGGTCTGCCAAACCCGCAGCGGAAAATGAGCGTCGAGCTTGCCTTCGATCACTTGGTCCGCCGCCCGAACGATCAGGTCACGCTTCTCCGCCGGCAGTTTGCCGAGGTCGCAATTAACGATCGCGGCCGCCTTTTTGAGGATGCCGAGAGCCCGTATGACCTCCCGCGGCATCACATCAAAACCGATGTTGAAATGCTTCAGCGAACGCTCCGTCTGCGCTCCCCAATAAACATCCGCCGCAACCGCGATCTCGCCCATCGAATCCGTTTCAATACGCGTTTTCATTACCTTTTCTGCTGCTTCCATGAAATTGTTCTCAATAAAGTTTTGCTCGAATTCTATATCTTAGCCGAAAAAAAGGCGGCGGCAAATCAATGCCTCCGCCCGATGTTAAGGTTTACCGTATTCTATTCGGCAAGCAGCTTTGCCGCGTCTGACCTCAAGGTCGATTCGAGCACGAAACCGGTGTATCGCTTGGCGAGCCGGCCCTGTTTGTCATAGAGGAACGTGGTTGGAAGTGCGAGATCGCCCTGCGGAAGATTCGGATCCGCACCCGGAAGCAAGATCGGATAATCGACGCCATAGCTCTCGATGAAGGGCCCGACGAGCGAAAGGTCTTCGTCAACCGTAACTCCAACGACCTCGACGCCCTTATCACGATGTTCTTTTGCAAAGCTGACGAGCCCCGGAGTCTCAAGCCGGCACGGCCCGCACCACGTCGCCCAATAATTAACGACCAAAACCTTGCCGCGTTTTTCGCTGAAATCCCATTCAGCCCCGCCATCGAACGCCTTTAGGCTGAACGCACCGCCCGGCTTCCGCTCTGCCGCATCGGTCACGCCAAATTGAAACCAGGACTCGGGAGCAAAAAAGAAAAGGAATAGGCCGACCGCCAAAAAATAGCCGCCCCATTCCAATATCTTACGTTTTAGCCCCGGCCTTGGAGGCTGCGCCGCATCTTCCATAAGTGGCTTTGATTCGCTCCCGCGGCCGGGCGTTGGCAGTTATCAGTTCGCCGCCGGTTTTGCCATCGGCAATTTTTCGGCTCGCCAGACGGTCATTCCGCCCTCAACGTTGTAAACCATCGGATAGCCTTTGCTGACCAGCATTTCGGCCGCCTCTTTCGACCGCCGCCCGGTCTCGCAGATCAAGTAAACCGGCTCGTTCCGCTCGATCCGGTCGAGATTCGCCTCAAGCTCCTCGAGCGGGATATTTATCGCCCGATCCGCGTGCTCGGCCTTGTACTCAAAGGCCGTCCGCACATCCACGAACTGCGCGTAAGCCTGCTGTGTTTTCGGTGCGGCCTCAGCGGGTGCAATGTTCACCACTGCAGCTGAAGGTGCCGTCGGCGGCGGCGTGTCCATGGTTGTCCGTTGGCTTCCGCAGCCGGCAAGGGCGGCGACCGTCAATGCAAAAACGGCTAGGTGTCTCATTTCTAACCTCCACGCGGCTTCGGACTTCGCACTTAAAGTCTTGCGTCCGCGAAAATTCTCGCAGAAGTTCCTAAACGAGCCGCTTTACCCCGCTAACCGCAATCGCCGTGCCCGTGGCAGTTATCTTTTGTAGGCGGCAACAAATCGCGGCTGCGGCGTTTCGTCGTCGCCCGGCATCACCTCGAAAAACGTCTGAACCAAGCCGTGCGTTTCGAACCGGCTAAGTTCCCTCCGCGACATCGGCCAGGGAAGTTCATCCGGCTCCTCGTCGTCTTCCCTGCCGCGTGTGACAACGACGAGTTCCCCGCCCGGTGCGACGAACGACGCGACCGCATCGATGGTCCGTTCCCTCATCTCAAGCGGCAGCGGCTGTATCGTATAGACCTCAAGCACGAAGTCAAACCCTCCGAGCCATCCGCGATAGGGCTCAAAAAGGTCCATCACCTCGAAAGTGATATCGCGATCAGCATGCAGCCGCCGGGCCCATTCGATCGCAGTCGGCGAGATGTCGAAAGCGGTCACCTTGAACCCCAGGTCGTCCAAATAGCGGGCGTCATCGCCAAGCCCACAGCCAACGACCAGGGCACTGCGGCCGATTCCGCGAAGGTCGGTCTTTTCCGCAAACGCCCGAAAATAGCGGTTCGGTTCGAGGTCCGCCCAAGGTATCTTTTCATTGTCGCCGGCGGCTTCTTTATACAGAGCGTCAAACCAGCCGAGAACGTCGCCGCGTGCGGCAAACTCCGCCTGTATCTCGCGGGTACGCGCCCGCCGGTCAAATTCTTGTTCCGGTTCGCACATTAGAACGGTATCTCCATTTCCCACGGAGCGGCGGCGTCGCGCCATGCTTTCCAGCCGCCGGCCATCGAAAAAACATTCGTATAGCCCATTTTCTGCAGCATATCCGCCGCGAGTGCCGAGCGATATCCGCCGCCGCAATAGAGGATGATCTCCTTATCCTTGTTCGGTATCTGCCCGACGATGTCGCGTTCGATCACGCCGCGGCCGAGGTGGATCGCATCGGTCGCGTGGCCCATCTGCCACTCATTATCCTCGCGGACGTCGATGAGCACCGCACCCGCCTCGATCCGTTCGAGCGTCTCGGCAACGGTCACCTCGCGGATCCGCGACTTTGCATCCTCGACCACCGCGAGGAATTCCTCCGAATGTTTCATATCAAGTTTGTCCCCCTGCCGGACCGCCCTGCGTCTCTTTCATCAGAGCCCATTTGGGCCCGAGATCATAAACAAAAACAGGAAAGATCATGAGAAAAACTGTAACCTTAACCGCACTTTCATTATCCGTTCTTTTGGCCGGCTGCAGCAAGGATGCCGACGTCAACGCATTCATCACCGAACTCGACGGAGCCACCAAAGAGATCGTCGAAAAGATCGACGCCAACCCGTCTTCCGCCGGCATCGATGCCGCACAGAAAGCATTCGATGCACGCAAGCCGCAGCTCACCGAAAAGTGGAACAACATCAAAGGTGCCGTCGGCGTGCAAGTCTCCGGCGATACGAAAAAGAAGCTCGAAGAAAGCGTCAAGAACAATATGAAGGCGCTGACCGAGGTTTCGATGCGGAATATGTTGAAAATGGCCAGCGACAAAGAGGCCACCATCAAGTTTCAGCGGCTGATGACCGAATACGGCAAGACCTTTCAGCTATAATACCCGCGAAAAAAAGGGGAGCGGCCATAGCCGACTCCCCATTTTTCCTTTATTGTTTCGGATCGGATCAGAAAATGAACCGGATCCCGAGCTGAAGCTGCCGCGGGCCGCCGAAGCGTGCCGTTGACGGTGCAAAAAGCGGTATCCCCGCCTCCGCGTTTGACGGCGAACCATCCGGCAGCGGTGTACCGAAAAAGCTGATCGCATCGTTGCCAAAGTTCTTATTTGAAGCCTTTGTAACGTTAAAGAGTTCCGCCGAGAGGTCGATCCGCCGCGTCTCGCCTAGCCTGAATGCCTTCAACAGACGAAGATCGAGATTGAAGAAACCCGGCTGGCGGTAGGAATTGCGCCCAACAACACGGCCATTGATGATCGCCCGGTCATTGTCGTCGTTCCCGTCGTTCTGCGTATCAAAGCCGATGACCGGCGTGTACGGAAAACCGGAACGTGCAAGCAGCACCCCGGAAAGAGAAAAACCTGCCCCTAGATCGATAAGCCCGCTGAAATTCATGTTGTGGCGAACGTCCTGCTTTGACGGCCCCTTTTCGATCGAAAGATCGAACGGGTTGAGTGCCGGTTCCTGCGAGAAGTTGCGCTCGTTCGAGTCGTCGTCCGTGTTCTTCGCAAGAGTGTAGTTCGCCTGGAACTGGAATCGGTCAGCGAACCTGCGAGTGACCGTCACGGTCATACCGTCGTAGGTCGAATGGGCCGTCGATTCGTTGATCGAAAGCCAACTGATCGCCGGGATCGGACGGGCCGCCGGGAAGATCGGCATACCGGTCGCATCGATCGTCGGCGGGAAAAGGTTGCGGTTAAGCCGCCGCTGCAAGTTCCATGTGGAATTGCGGATGTAGCCGACCGAAAGGACGATGTCATCCGTCAGCCTCTGCTCAAAGGTCGCCGAAGCCTGGAAGGAACGCGGGTTCTTGAAATCCTCATCAAAACCGAAAACACGGGGAGCCACCGCGAACTGCGCCAGGTTCGCGGGGATCGACGTTAACGAGTTCGGGAAGGTAAGGATCGCATCCGGCCCGCGGAGCCGGCAGCCTGCACGATTCGGGTCCGCCGAATTTCTGCAGGCGCTAGGCTCTGCGATCTCGATCTCGCGTGTAGTAAATCCATCGTTGGTAAATACCCTTTGAAAGAGGTTCGCCGGCGTGCGCGCAGTAAAGATACCGGCCGACGCCCGAACGACCGATCGGCCGTCGCCCGTGATGTCGAACGCCATGCCAAGACGCGGTTGAAACTGAGCCAAGTCGTTCGGGATCTTACCTGTCTCCGGAATTCCCGGATATTCCGAATCCGGCTGCGGGTTGATCTGTGCCTCCCACCGGAAGCCTGCATCCACGGTCAGCCTCTCTGTGACCTTGATGCGATCCTGAATGAACAATGCATACTCCTGTTGAGTTCCGCGGAAGAGAGAAAGTTCCTGGTCCGATGTCGCCAGCGTCTGGCGAAACCGTCGCGGGCGTCCGGCAATGTATTGCTCAAGCCCGGTGGTCGGAACTCCGCCCAACGTGCGATTCTCAAAATCCCATCGGCCCTGAATACGCGTTTCTCGTCGCTGGCGGACGCGGTTGATGTTCGAGTCGAAACCAAATCGAAGCTGATGCCGCCCGGCCGTCACGCTCACGTTGTTGGCGAGCTGAAAACGCGTCGAATCGAACTGACGCGGGCGGCCGTCGTTGCCGCCAATATCGCCAAAGCCCGCGATGTTGATCCGCGGCATGTTCGAGTTTGGCTCTTCGAGGCGATTATCGGTCGCGATCTGGCCTTTCACCTCGTTGATGATGTTCGGCGAAAAGACCGTAACAAGCGATCCTTTTAGGCCATTGCTGGAGCCGATGCGGGTGTAGTTCCCGCTCTCTGCCGTTGTCTGCCTCGGAGAGTCGAAGTCAAAATTCTCTCCGCGCATCCGCGTGTAGGTGTATTGCAGATTGAGCGTGTTCTTCTGGTTGAGGATGAAATCTGTCCGGCCAAAAAGTGCGGTCGGGTTGTTGGTTCCTCGCTTTTCGCCTTCAAGTTCGGCAAGTTCGGCCGGGATCGGAACGCCGGGCACATCGTTGAAATCGACGACAAACGGCACACGAAGGAGGTTCTGTTCGATACTGAAGAAGAAGAACGCTCGGTCGCGGACGATCGGCCCGCCGACCGAACCCCCAAACTGGTTCTGAGCATTGTCGAGCCTGCGGCCGAATGCATTGTCCGACGTCAGGTATTTGTTCCGGTTGATGTAAAAGGCCTCTCCGCGTATCTCGTTCGTACCGGACTTTGTTACGACATTGACGAAGCCTGCATTCGTACGGCCGACCTCTGCACTCGCTCCCGAACGAACCACCTGAAACTCACGGACGGCCGATTGCGGAAAGAAAAATACCGACTCATTGCCACCACGCTGGTTGCCCTGAAGCGGGTCGTTGTAATCGGCACCATCAACCGCAATGTTCGAATTTATCGATCGCTGGCCGGCGATCACAAGTCCGCTTCGGTCCGCTTCCTGCACGACCGCAGGCGTCAGCGTAACGAACTCGGTAAAGTTGCGTCCGCGAACCGGCAGATCGGAAACGAGCCGTTCGCTGATCGAGGCTCCGGTTGTCGAGGTCTCCGAATCGATAATGTCCGTGCCGGAAGTCACCTCGACCTCCGCCGTCACCTCAGAGGGACGGAGCGAGATCGCGACCGGGGTCGCTTCGCCGACGCGGAGCTGGACATTCTGTTGGCGGCCTTCGGCAAAGCCGTTAGCGGTGACGGTGATCTCATACCGGCCGACCGGAAGAACACGCGCCGAAAACCGGCCGCTCGCATCGCTGGTCGTGTTTCTCTCAAGGCCCGTTTCGGCATTGCGCAGTTTGACCGATGCTCCGGCAACGGCTGCACCATTAGCGTCTGTCACGGTTCCCTCGACCGCGGCACTTCCGGACTCGGCCTGTGCGTGGCCGGTGATAGATGAAAAAGCCATAAGAATGGCGAATATACCGATTTGAAAATACTTGGCGTTCAGGCCGGTTAACGGGCGCATAAAGAACGTCAGCGTCGATGTCATTTGTTTTTTCTCCTGCTTCGATGATTGAATGCGATAACTATTCGAGTCCCGGCCGCCGAGAATGTTCGGGCCGTCGGGCTGTTGGTCAAATTTGAGCTGTTCTGGTGAAGCAAAAAGGAGAATACGTAACACTTGTTACAGCAATGTGAAGTTCACATTAATTCGATGTTAATACTCAATTTTCCGCGTTCCCGCCTTTCGGCCCCAGATCGTCCTGAGTTTGGGCAATGCCCGATGAACCGATATAATGAGGGTTTTGCAGTAAACCTTTATCAGAACGAGGAATAAAGCATTGGCAGAACAATTTGACGTAACTATCATCGGTGCCGGCCCCGGCGGCTACGTAGCGGCGGTCCGCGGAGCACAGCTCGGGCTTAAGGTCGCGATAATCGAAAAGGAAAAAGATGCAAAACTCGGCGGCACCTGCGGCCTCCGAGGCTGTATCCCGACCAAGGCACTTCTTAACGCAGCTCACCTTTTACAGAAAGCGAATGAATTCGAAAAGTTCGGATTGAAAGCCAAAGATGTCGGCTACGATTGGGCCGGAGTCCAGAACTACAAATCGAGCATCGTCGATAAGAACGCGGCCGGTGTGACCTACCTGATGAAAAAGAACAAGGTCACCGTTTTCAACGGCCACGGTAAGATCGCCGGTAAGGGCAAGGTAGAGGTTGCACTTGCCGACGGCAAGAAGGAGACGATCGACACCAAGAACATAATCATCGCCACAGGCTCGGTCGTCCGGCCGATCCCCGGCTTTGAGGTGGATGGCAAGCAGGTGGTCAACTCCGACCAGATCCTCGAACTTCAAAGCGTCCCGAAATCGATGATCGTGATGGGTTCGGGCGCCGTCGGTGTTGAATTTGCCAGCGTTTACCACCGCTTCGGCTGCGATACCACAGTCGTCGAATTGCTTGACCGCATCGTCCCGATCGAGGACGCAGACGTCTCGAAAGAACTCGCCCGTGCCTTCAAAAAGCAAGGCATCAAATGCGAGACAGGCATCAAGCTCGATAAACTCGAAAAGAACAAAAAAGGTGTAAAGGTTTCGGGCAAGAACGCCAAGGGCGAGGATGTGACGTTTGAAGCCGAGATGCTGCTCGTCGCCGTCGGCCGCATGCCGTACCTCGAAGGCCTCGGCCTCGAGAAGACGAAGGTCGTCGTCAACCCCCGCGGGACGATCAAGGTCAACGACTATTGCGAGACCGATGAACCGGGCATTTACGCCATTGGCGACGTGATCGACACCGCTTGGCTCGCCCACCTCGCTTCGAAGGAAGGCATTCTCGTCGTTGAGAAGATCGCCGGCAAAAAGGTCGAACCGATCAAGCAGAACCTCGTTCCGAACTGCACCTACTGCGACCCCGAGGTCGCCAGTGTCGGCCTGACCGAAGCAAAAGCGAAGGAAGCCGGTTACGATGTAAAGGTCGGCAAGTTCCCGTTCTCGGCCTCGGGCAAGGCACGCATCCTCGGCGAAACCGACGGCTTCGTCAAGATCGTCGCCGAAAAGAAATACGACGAGGTCCTCGGCGTCCACATCATCGGCCCGCACGCGACCGAACTTCTCGCCGAAGCCTGCGTCGCCATGGCCCTTGAGACCACCGCAGACGAACTCGGCCGCGTTATCCACGCCCACCCGACCGTCTCGGAATCCGTAATGGAAGCCGCCGAAGGCGTCCACGACCTGACGATCCATATGTGATCGATGGAAAAGATCCAGATCGTTATCGACACGAACGTACTGGTTGCCGCTTTTCGTTCAAAACGAGGAGCGGCAAACTTGTTGCTCGACCGCTTAAACGACGGGCGATGGGAACTAAATCTCTCAAACGCCTTGATCGCGGAGTACGAGGACGTGCTTTTGCGCGAAGAAATGCGCGAGTTTGTGTCGCCATCGGAGGTCGAGAAGTCGATCAATGCTCTGTGTTCGATCTCCCGGTTTCACGACATCTTCTATCTTTGGAGATCTTCAAGCGCTGATCCGGATGATGATTTCGTGATCGAGTTGGCGGTCAAAGCTAATGCTGATTTCATAATTTCGTTCAACAAGAAACACCTAGCGAATTCCGCAGAATTTGGTATAAGATTAGTTACACCAAGCGAGTTTCTTGAGCAGTTTGGAGAATTACGATGACAACGATCAGTGCAAAAATACCCGAAACACTTTTTCGCCGTGCATTGGCGATTGCTGAACGCGAAGAAATAACACTTGATCAATTCATCGCGATCGCAGTCGCCAGTCAAATCTCGAGTTGGGGCACCGGCAAAAGTTTTGAAGAGCGAGCGGCAAAGGGAAATTGGGACGAGTTTCGAAAAATATTAGCCAAGGCTCCCGATGTCGAACCAGCGGAAGAAGATCGGCTGAATTAGCTCAATTTTCTCTCTTGCCATCCGCGTCTAGCCGGTCACCTTCAGGTCCATCTTGAAATTCGCCGAAGGCGTCCACGACCGAACGATCCATATGTAAAGGATCACCCAATGAAAGGTAAAAGGCCCGGCATAAATCGGGCCTTTTTTTGTTGCGAACTATCAGCGGCGATCGATCTTGAACGCGAATTCGCGTTTCAGGTCGGTCGTTGCCGAGAGGTGGATCCAGAGCATAGCAAGCGGCTCGAGCAGGCGTGCCTTGGCGAGGCCGCCGATCGCGATGGCGTCAAAGCCGATGTCCGCCGCCAGCTTTCGCACCACCTCATTCGCCTCGGAGTCGTCGCCGCAGACGAACATCATCGATCCGCCGGGCTCGGCCATGTTTGCGAAACCCGTTTGATTAAAACACTTTACGAACTTTGCATCAGGAGCGGCCGCGGCAAGTTCTTCTGCACCCGAGGTCGTAAACCCGGCCGCAAGGCTGAGCCCCTCCGGCGTCATTCCAAGCGGATTCGTAGCGTCGATCACGATCTTCCCCGCAAGCCCTCCGCATGCATCGATGACGCCTTTCGCCGCTCCATACGGCACCGCAAGCAACACGGCATCTGCATCGGCCGCCGCATCGGCAACCGCCATTGCCGGCCCTGCCAGATCTGCATCCGCGTATTCATCCGGCCGCGGCACTCCGAAAGTGATCGTATGCCCGATCTCCGCAAACCGCCGGCCGAGCGTTGCCCCGACATTTCCTGCCCCAATGATGGCTATCTTCATTTTTATTCTCCTAGTGCCTGAATTATCAGCCGGGCCGTCTCACCGCCCGAAAAGTTCTGCTGTCCGGTGATCAGGTTACCATCGCGAACCGCAAAACCGCGCCACATCCCTGCCTGAATGTAGTTTGCGCCGATCTCGTTCATCGCATCCTCGACCCGCCAGGGCATAATGTGCTGGCCCTCAGGCAGCATTCCGTAATCCCACACGGCTCGGTCGGCAAAGTCCTCCTCAACGTTGGCAAAGCCGGTCACCGTTTTGCCCTTTGCCAGATGCTCGCCGTTCAAGAGCTTTGCAAACTTCAATATCGCGACGCCGTGGCAAAGTGCTGCCGCAATCTTTCCGGCCTCATAGAACTCGACAAACTTCCCGTGAAGCTCCGTCGCCTTTTCGAACGTGAACATCGGTGCCTGCCCGCCGGCGATGACGATCGCACCAAAATCGGCTACGTTTATCTCGCTGACACTTTTCGTCTCCTCGACAAGAGCTGCCAGCGACGGCGTATTGATGAATCCCATCGTGATCAGGTCCGAGGCCGAGTAACCACTCGGGTCGCGTGGGTCGCTCATCGCGTCCGCCTCGCACCGGCCGCCCGCGGGTGAAAAGATCTCCACTTCGTAGCCCTTCTCCGTCATTTCGTAATATGGGTGCGTCAGCTCCGACCACCAGAAGCCGACCGGCCAACCCGTCGTGTCCGAAACGGCCGGATTGGCGATAACGATCGCGACCCTTTTCGGCCGCGAGGGGGTAACTGCGTTTGCATCTTTCAAGCTCATTGAATATCCTCCTTGACTATCAGAGATAGTATTACCCGCTCAGGGTGATACTATCCAAATAGATAGTATGAAGAAGAAATGTGACGAAGTTCAGCTCGGCTTTTGCCCTGTCGAAGCCAGCATCGAGATGCTCAGCGGAAAGTGGAAGGGCCGCATTCTCTGGAAGCTCTACAACACCCCGACGATGCGGTTCGGCGAGCTCCGCCGTTCGCTCGGCGCCATCACCGAAAAGATGCTCTCGCAGCAGCTCCGCGAGCTTGAATCGCTCGGCCTCGTCAAGCGAAACGTTTATCGCGAGGTGCCGCCAAAGGTCGAGTACTCTCTTACCGATTTCGGCCGCTCCATCGGCCCGATCCTCGATAAGTTCGCCGAGTGGGGCATCGCAAACCTCCGTAAGGTGAAAGCACTCTCCAAAGCCGCCTAACGTAAACTGTACAAATTGGGGCGGCAAACCCTGTATAATCAAAGCCTTGCGATGAGAGCTTTGACTTGCACAATTGATGTAGAATGCGTTCAGAGTCGTAATCTCGGTTTTTAAACATAGTTTGAAATGTTCTTGCAAAAACCCAACTGATAGGTTATTATTCTTATGCCAACCGTGCTTCGGACAGATGGCTTTTCTTTTCGGATCAGGACGAGGGACCACGGGCCGCCGCATGTCCATGTTTTCCATGGCGGAGACGAGGTTGTGATCCTTCTCGGCGATGATGTCGAACTGCCCTCTATCAGAGATATTAGGGGGATGCCGCTGAGGCGAATGCGTGCCGCGTTAGAACTAGTGGCTCTAAATCAGGAACTTTTACTGGATGAGTGGAAGAAAATTTACGAATGAAAATAGATAAGCAAGCAATTAGCGACGCTGAGTTCAAGCGACAGATAGAAGCAGCCAAAGAACGCCCGGTTACCGAGCCGGCAGCGTCCTCCGCTTACTATAAGAACGGCGAGGTTCACATTCACCTCGTGACGGGATGGCATTTTTCATTTCCGCCGGGTCGCTTGCGAGAATTCAAAAAAGCAACGGAACGCGATCTGAAAAAGATCGGGCTAGTCGGAAAATATACGCTTTCATGCGAACCGCTTGACGTAGATATCTCGATCGGTGGAATACTAATCGAATTGGTTGGTGAAAAGTTCATCAACAGAGAACTTGCCCGCCGCAACGGCTCGGTAAGAACCGCAAAAAAGAGGGCCGCATCGCGAACAAACGGCAAACTCGGCGGCCGGCCAAAGAAACACGAAAGAAAGCTGGTTTCGTGATCTATCATGGAAAGCCCCGAAGGCACCCGCGAAATATCAATCTATATATAAGTGGCCGTTGCCGGTCGTCACCTAAACTCCGGCACTTGGCCATCTAAACTTATGTTTCCATACGAAGAGCACAAAAATACAGAACTATGGCAGCGGATCGACAAGATCGTTGCTGATCTTGAGAAGAACGGTGATGTCAAACTGACCACTGCTCGTGAATATGTAGTAGGCTATTTTTGCAAGAAGTTGCGTGAAGGCGAAGCGAAATGAATCCCACGTCTTACCCCAGAAACAAGATCAAGATCCTTTTGCTTGAGAATATCTCTGACGCTGCCGTTCGTGAGTTTGGCCTGGGCGGATATACCGAGGTTCGGCGGCTTGGCGGTGCGGTCAGCGAAGCGGAGTTGATCAAGGCCGTGAAAGGCGTCCACGTACTTGGCATCCGGTCGAAGACCCACGTCACCCGCGGCGTCATTGAGGCGGCCGACAAGCTGCTTGCGATCGGAGCTTTTTGCATCGGCGTTAATCAGGTGGACCTCAAGGCCGCAACCGAAAAGGGCGTCGCCGTTTTCAACGCCCCGCACGCCAATACGCGTTCGGTCGCGGAATTGATCATCGGCCTTTGCGTGATGCTCATCCGCAAGATCGCCGATAAGAACGCGGCCGCCCACCGCGGCGAGTGGCTCAAGGACGCGAAAGGTGCCTACGAACTCCGCGGGAAGACCATCGGCATCATCGGCTATGGCAACATCGGCTCGCAGGTCTCGAACATGGCCGAGGCACTCGGGCTCCATGTCATTTATTACGACATCGCCACTAAACTCCCGCACGGCAACGCTAAGCAAATGCGTGAGCTAAAGGAACTGCTCAAACGCTCGCATATCGTTACGCTCCACGTGCCCTCGGACCCGACGACGCGGAACATGATCGACGCCGAGGCGATCCGCTCGATGCGAAAAGGAGCGATTCTGCTCAACTATAGCCGCGGCGACGTCGTTGACCTCGCGGCCGTTCGCAAGGCGTTGAAAAGCGGCAAGCTTGCCGGAGCGGCCGTTGATGTCTTTCCCGAAGAACCTGAAAAGATCGGCGACGCTTTCGAATGCCCGCTGCAAGGGATGCCGAACGTCATCTTGACGCCGCACATCGGCGGCTCTACCGAAGAGGCTCAGGCAAACATCGGGCTCGATGTCACGGGCAAGCTGATCAAATATCTCGACTACGGTACAAGCGAAGGCTCGCACACCGTACCGCCCGTCTCGCTTCCGCCGCAGGCCGGCACGCATCGCATCCTGCACATCCATCGGAATGTTCCGGGCGTCCTCGGTGAGATAAACTCGCGGCTCTCCGAACACGGCATAAACATTGTCGGCCAGTACCTCAACACAAATCCGGAGATCGGCTATGTCATCCTCGACGTAGAAAAGGGCATTTCAAAGGAAGCCTTCGAGTTGCTCAAAGACATTCCAGCGACCGTGAAAGCAAGGATGGTTTATTAGCTATGAGGATCGTCATTCCAGGTGGCAGCGGACAGGTTGGGACGGCGTTGGCTAAAGCATTCGTGGCAGATGGGCACGACGTGGTGGTTCTTGGGCGTTCGCCGAAGCAAGCCGAGTGGCGAGCGGTTCAATGGGACGGCAAAACGCTCGGCGATTGGGCGGCGGAGATCGACGGTGCCGATGTCGTGATCAACCTCGCTGGCCGAAGCGTAAATTGCCGATACAACGAGACAAATCGTCGCGAAATAATGGACTCGCGGCTCGATTCGACCCGCGTTGTTGGCGAGGCCATTTCGAAGGCTGAAAATCCGCCGAAGGTTTGGCTGCAGTCGAGCACGGCAACGATCTACGCCCATTCGTTCGATCGCGAGAACGACGATGTGACGGGTGTGATCGGCGGCCATGAGCCCGATGCTCCAGACACGTGGAATTTCAGCATAGACGTTGCTACAAATTGGGAACGTGTCACGAACGAAGCCCAAACACCCGATACCAGAAAGGTCATAATGCGTTCGGCGATGACGATGGGACCCGCTCGCGGCGGGATCTTTGACACCATGCTTGGCATCGTCCGGTTCGGGCTCGGCGGAACGGCGGCAAGCGGCAGGCAATATATTTCCTGGATACACGAAGACGATTTCATCCGCTCGGTCTATTGG
This sequence comes from Acidobacteriota bacterium, assembly GCA_019639235.1. Taxonomy (GTDB): domain Bacteria; phylum Acidobacteriota; class Blastocatellia; order Pyrinomonadales; family Pyrinomonadaceae; genus OLB17. The sequence goes on from JAHBSG010000003.1 coordinate 93,738, forward strand.
CTTATTGAGCACGAAGAACTTTCTGGCCCGATAAATATCGCCTCGCCGCATCCTTTGCCGAATAAGGAGTTCATGCGGATCTTTCGCGAAGCGTGGGGAACGAGCATCGGGCTTCCGGCGTTCGAATGGCAGCTCGCTATCGGAGCATTCTTTATGCGAACCGAAACCGAGCTGATCTTGAAGAGCCGTCGCGTCGTGCCTAAATTGTTGACTGATTCAGGGTTCGAATTTGAGTATCCGACCTGGCCCGAGGCTTGCCGCGATCTCTGCGAGCGATGGCGAAAGGAGAACAATTGCGAACTCCGAACATAGGCCAGCCTAAGAAAGCGTATGTTAAGGAACAATTCTAGTATCATTGACGCAGTACATCTGTGGAGCAAACGCTGCAATTCCGCTGGAGACCAAGATGAGGACGGTCTGATCTGTTAAGGGCCCCCGGGGGAAGGTCATTAGAGCGATGGCGGGACTGAGCTCAGAAGAAGCTGCCGTACGGCTGAAAGAGGTCGGGCCGAACGAACCCGTAAGGCGAAAGCGCATCGGGACATTCAGAGAGTTCCTCTCCCTTTTCAGCAACCCGCTGGTGATCATCCTCCTCGTCGCCAGTTCCATCTCGCTGACATTCGGCAACTGGATAAACGCCTCGATCATTATCAGCATGGTTCTGATCGGTGTCGTCCTGAACTACGCTCAGACCGCCCGATCAAGGAAGGTGATCGAGTCCCTTCGAAAGACGGTTTCCCTATCGGCTGCGGTGATGAGGGACGGCACTTGGCAAGAACTCCCTCCGCAAGATCTCGTGCCCGGCGACCTGATACGTCTTACAGCGGGCGATCTGGTGCCGGCTGATGCTCGGCTCGTCGAATGCCGCGACCTTCATGTCCAAGAATCCGCCCTGACAGGGGAGTCATTGCCTGTCGAGAAGAACGCCTCTCCGACCAATAGGGACAAAGTTGACGATAACAGCTCGATATTCCTGGGAACGTCCGTGATCAGCGGAACCGCCACGGCGATCGTGGCAGCGACCGGTGAGACCACCCGATTCGGGGCCATAGCTCTTCGGCTTGCCGACAAGCCGCCGGAAACCGAATTTGAACGCGGCACGAGACGCTTTGGTTTCTTTATCGCTCGGGTCATCTTCCTGTTGGTCATTTTCGTATTTTTCGCAAATGCCCTAATGCAGCGCGACCTGCTTGAGTCCCTGCTCTTCGCTATCGCCCTCGCCGTTGGCCTCACGCCCGAGTTTCTTCCGATGATTACGACCGTAACGCTTGGGCAAGGGGCGATGCGTATGGCAAAGAAGAAGGTCATCGTGAAGCACCTCGAGGCGATACAAAACTTCGGAAGTATCGGGATACTGTGCACTGACAAGACCGGCACACTGACCAAGGGCGAGATGATCCTCACCGGCCACATCGACCCGTACGGAAAAGAAACGGAACTTCCTTTCATCCTAGGTTATGTGAATAGTTTCTTTGAGTCCGGTATTACCAACCCGCTCGACATAGAGATAAAAAGAGCTCACGCAGCGAATCCCCTTGACGATGCAATATTGAGGCACGACATCACGCCTATCGAAGCATTCACCAAACTCGACGAAATACCCTTCGATTTCGAACGGCGTCGCGTTTCTATAGTCGCCGGGACCGACGGACGCAGAATGCTGATCACGAAGGGCGCACCTGAGAATGTTCTCGAGGTTTGTTCGGATATGCGCGTTGATTCAAGAGTTTTGCCGATCTCAACTCAGGACCTGGACAACTGCCGGCGTACCTTTGAGCGATCTAGTTCTGAAGGCCAGCGCGTCCTCGCTGTCGCTTATTCATATGTGGATGACAAAGAGAAATACAGCACCGAAGATGAAATAGGCCTAACACTCGCCGGATTCCTGACCTTCGCCGATGAGCCGAAAGAAACCGCCGCGGCTGCGGTTCGAACCCTAAATCGCGACGGCGTTGCCGTGAAATTGATAAGCGGTGACAACGAGCTTGTTGCAAAATATGTCTGCAAAAAGGTTGGCATCGATACGAGTTCGGTCATCACAGGCGATGAGGTTGACAGGCTGGACGATACGGCCCTTGCCGCTGTCGCCGAGGAAACCTCGATCTTCGCGCGCGTCTCGCCGATGCAGAAAAATCGCATCATTCTCGCGCTCAAACAACGCGGACACGTCGTAGGATACATGGGCGACGGAATAAATGACGCACCGAGCCTTAGGACGGCCGATGTTGGTATTTCGGTTGCAGATGCGACAGAGGTGGCAAAGGATGCCGCCGAGATCGTCCTAATGGAGAACAGTCTTCGGGTTCTTCACGACGGGATCATTGAGGGCCGCAAATCATTCGGCAACGTAATGAAGTACCTGCTGATGGGGACCAGCTCGAACTTTGGCAATATGTTCAGCATGGCCGCCGCGGTTCTCTTCCTCCCGTTCCTTCCAATGCTGCCGGTACAGATAATCCTGAATAACTTTCTCTATGATCTCGCTCAGATAACCATTCCAACCGACAGCGTCGATTCGACCTTTATCCGCAAGCCACACCGATGGGATATTGGCCTGATACGGGATTTCATGGTTTATATCGGCCCGATCAGTTCTATTTACGATTTCCTTACATTCTTTGTACTCCTAAAGATCTTTCAGGCGTCTGAGCAACTGTTCCATACCGGATGGTTTGTCGAATCACTCGCAACCCAGACCCTCGTTGTATTCGTGATCAGAACGGCGGGCAATCCGCTCAAGAGCCGTCCGAGCCTCGCCTTGTCCTTAACAGTTGTTTCAGTTGTTGGCGTTGCCGTCATATTGCCCTACACTTCAGCAGGAGCTTTGCTGGGATTTGTTCCGTTGCCTGTCGAGTTCCTCGGCTTTGTTGCCGTTGCTACCGTCACCTATCTTGCGATAGTTGAAGTTGTAAAACGTAAGCTAATGCGGAGACTGCTTGAACAATAGAATGAGGGTCATTATTGGTTGGATGTTAAAGATGGTGTGCCTGTCTCTAGGCTCGTTCTTTCTGGGTTCCTTTCCAGTGTTCGCCCAATGGGTGAAGCAGCCGATCGAAACCACGGCGTCGTTTCGCGGGCTTTCGGTCGTGAGTGAGCGGGTCGTCTGGGCGAGCGGTACGGGCGGCACGGTGATCAAGACGACGGATGGCGGCAAGGTTTGGAGTGTGATGAGGGTTCCGGGTGCTGAAAAGCTCGACTTCCGGGACATCGAGGCCTTTGACGCAAACACCGCATACATCTTGAGCATCGGCAACGGCGACGCTTCGCGTATTTATAAAACCACCGACGGCGGCAAGACCTGGGAATTGCAGTTCACGAATAAGGACGAAAAGGCATTCTACGACGCGATCGCCTGTTGGGACCGCAATAACTGCATTGCGATGAGCGACCCGGTCGGCGAGTTCTATCAGCTTATCGCGACCAAAGACGGCGGCAAAACGTGGAAGTTCACCGGGCTCGACAAGATGCCGCGGGCTAAGTCTGGCGAGGCTGCTTTTGCGGCGAGCGGCACGTGCCTCATCGTCAATGGCATAACGGACGTATTTCTCGTAACCGGCGGGAGTGATGCACGCGTTCTTCGCTCGAATGACCGCGGCCTTTCGTGGTTCGTTGCCGATACGCCCATCACAAAAGGCACGCCCGGCAGCGGCATTTTCTCCGTTGCATTTCGCAATGCTCTCCACGGAACTGCGGTCGGCGGCAACTACGAGAAACCGGCCGAAGCCGTGAACAATCTCGCATTTACCCGCGATGGCGGCAAGACCTGGTACGCCGGCGAGGGGCTCTCGGGCTACCGCTCCGCCGTCGCTTACATCGATAGCAGAACGCTTATCGCCGTCGGCACCAATGGCACCGATATCTCCCGCGACCTCGGTGCAACCTGGAAAAAGATCGGCGACGAGAACCTTAACGCCGTCGCTGCCAAAAGCCGCCGTGCGGTCTGGGCCGTTGGGCCAGCGGGTGCTGTTTACCGCCTCGCGAATTGAAGCTTCGCAGCGAAAGCGTAAGAATCAACGGGTTCTCGCATATCTCAGGCCGCGAGCGGCTCCCAAAAATCGGAAATTCCCAATTTTCTCTGCGGCGTTTCTTGGCTAAAATCTAGCCAATGGTCAAGAAAAGAAGCGTTAGACTAACAGAAGCGTTCAAGGACTTTTTCGAGAATGAGCGGGCCGGGGCGATGATCCTTATCGCCTGCACGCTTGTCTCGCTTACTGTTGCGAACACGGCATTTGGGCCTTCCTATCTTCAATTTTGGCAAGGCTATCTAGGGCCGCTTAGCGTCGAACATTGGGTCAATGACGGCCTGATGGCGATCTTTTTTCTGATGATCGGCCTTGAGCTCGAACGCGAGATCTATGCGGGCGAGCTATCGGACTTTAAGAGCGCATTGTTGCCGATCTTTGCTGCCATCGGCGGCGTCGCCGTTCCGGCACTTATTCACTTTAGTTTTAACTCCGGTCTTCCGACCCAAGCAGGTATCGGCATCCCGATGGCGACCGATATCGCCTTCGCCATCGGCGTTCTTGCTTTGCTCGGCTCGCGGGTTCCTGCGTCGCTCAAGGTCTTTCTGGTCGCACTCGCGGTCATCGATGACCTGATCGCCGTCATCGTCATTGCGGTCTTTTACACTTCGGAGCTGTCGGTCGGCTATCTTGCAGCCTCGCTCGGTGTTCTCGGGTTGCTTGTCGTCATGAACCGGCTCGGCGTGATGACGCTGATCCCGTATCTGATCCTGGGCGTGGTCGCCTGGTTCTTTATGCTGAAGTCCGGCGTTCACGCGACCATCGCCGGCGTCCTTCTCGCCTTCACGATTCCCTTCACGCACAAACGGGATGACGCCGATTCGCCTTCGTATCGGCTTGAGCATGCGCTCCACAAGCCGGTCGTCTTCCTTATCCTGCCGATCTTTGCTCTTGCAAATACGGGCATCGTCATCGGTGCGGATTGGGCAAGCGACCTTACCTCGCCGAACAGCCTAGGCATCATGCTCGGGCTCGTCACCGGCAAGCCGATCGGTGTTACACTGCTCGTTGTGGCCGCCGTTGCTTTTGGCCTTTGCAAGCTTCCGCTAGACCTCAATTGGAAGCACGTCATCGGTGCCGGATTCCTTGCCGGGATCGGGTTCACGATGTCCATTTTCATTACGAATCTGGCGTTTACGGGCTCCGCCGACCTGATCAACGATTCGAAGATGGCGATCCTTTTGGCTTCGTTGACGGCCGGGACGATCGGGTTCATTTTCCTCAAGCTATTCGGCCAACCGAACATCGACGACGTGGATATGGACACGATGGACTATGAGGACGATAATGGCGAAGAGCAGCCGGCGTAACCTATGGCAAACGGATTCTCAAGCGTTCCTTTCAAAACCGAGACCAACCACGGCCTGACCTCGGTCAATGGGATCGCCAAGTTCTCCTCGGCCGGCGTCGTGCTTGAGTTCGAGGCCAAGCTCTTCGGCATCATCGGCGGCGGCGTGAAAGAGGTTCGCCTGCCGATCGCCGAGATAATGGACGTCCGCTTTCGCAAGGGCTTTTTCAAGCACGGTGCGAAGATCGTTATCCGCACACAGACAATGGCCGCCCTCGCCGAACTCCCCAATCAAGATGGCAAGCTGACGCTTAAACTCGCTAAAGATGACTGGGAACGCGGCCGGGCAGCGGTCGAAGAACTCGAGCGTAGCCTTGGCGAATACCGGGCCGAACTTCCGCCTGCGCATACGCCGCTCTCGCAGGTCTTCGCCGAATCGGACGTCGACGAGGAAGAAACGAAAAAGTTGGATCGTTAGACCAAAGGAGAAAAAATGCCGAAATTCGTTATCGAACGTGATATCCCCAATGCGGGTGCAATGACATCCGATGATCTACACGGAGCTGCCGCAAAGTCCTGCGACGTACTGAACAAGCTCGGTGCCGAGATCCAGTGGATCCACAGCTACGTCACCGACGACAAGATCTACTGCGTTTACACCGCACCGAACGCCGAACTCATCGAAGAGCACGCCCGCGAGAGCGGCTTTCCCGCAAACAGGATCTCTGAGGTCCGGGCAATGATCGACCCGACCCGCTAAACGGCAATGTTGCGAGCCGGCCACCCAGAGCTCGGACCGGTCGAGAGCGTCCATTACGTCGAGCGCCCGCAGAGCGTAGTCTCTTTGATCATAACCTCGACCGTTATCACCGCAGTCGCGGCGGGACTTTTTTATATCGAAGCTCCCGTCTGCGGCGGAGTGATACTGCTTATATTGGTGCCGGTCATGATCGATCTTCTACGAGGCCGCAAGAATTCACTGACTATCCATCAGAACGGCCTTTCTTACACGGGCTTGTTCCGCACTCGAACTTCCCGCTGGGAAGATGTGGAGGAGTTCGGCCATATTCTCGATAACGGGGCCATACCCAAGGACGATCCGCAACACATACGAAAGGCACGCAGCTTTAGCGTTTGGATCTTGAAGCGAAACGGCGAGAGGATCAATATCCGGCCGGATCTGACCGGGATCTACGATGCCGTCCGCTCGATCGCCGTTCACGTTTTCGGCCCCGAACACGTAGCGGCTTATCCGGACGATTACGGTTCCGGCAGTATCAGGACGAATCGAAGCGGCTAGATCGCCTCCCGCGAAACCATTTTCTGCCCGCCGCCGAAAGGAAAAGCAAGTTCATTTCGAAACGAGCAGACAATGGGAAGGAAAACTTTCACGTTCTTCATGGCCGCTTGCGTCCTTTTCGGGGCCGCGGCCATGACCGTCAGCGGCCAGAGCCGCGTCTCAAACTTCGCCCTTCAAGATCAGAACGACCAAAAGGTCGAGGTCAATTTCCCGAGCGATCGCCCGGTCGTTTTTGTTTTCGGCGACCGCGATGGGGCAAAGCAGATCGACGGCTGGGCAACGCCCATCTACAAGAAATTTGACGGCAAGATCTATATGTTCGGGGTCGCCTCGCTCGGCGGAGTGCCAAGCTATGCCCGCGGGCTCGTCCGCCGGCTGATCAAGCGGCAAACGCAGTTCCCTGTCCTGCTTGATTGGGGCGGCAAGATCGCAAAGACCTACGGCTACGAAAAGGACAAGGCGATGGTGCTCGTCGTCGCAAAGAACGGCACCATACTTAGTACCAAGTACGGTGCCGCCTCAAATACCGAACTCGATCAAATATACAAGCAGATCGAGAACCAGTTGCGGTAGCGCTTAAGCCGCCGTTTCCTCTGTAAGCGGCGGTGCAGGTTCCCAATCGATCGGGATCTGCGTTACGCCGTGGAGGAAGTTGCTGATGGTCTTGTCACCGATGACGATCAGCACATCTACCAAGTGCGCCTCGGTGTATCCGGCCGCGAAGAATGCCTCGACCGCCTCGGGCGATGGCTTGCCTCGCTTATCCGTGGTTTCGCGAACGAAGCGGGCTAGTGCCCCGAGCTTTTCGTCAAAGCTAACGTCGCCTTTTCGGATATCGACGGTCTCCTTCTCGCTAAAGCCGTTCATTTTGCCGATCGCCGTGTGTGCCGCGAGGCAATAGTCGCATTCGTTAACCTGGCTCACGACCAGATTTACGACCTCCCGCTCCTTTGCCCGGAGCGTACTTTTCCGGTTCTGCAGCGTCAGGTAATCGCCCAGTGCCGTTTCGTTATTCGCGTAGTACGCGTAAAGATTCGGCACGAAACCCACCATTCCCTGAAGCTTGTCAAAGATCGCCTGATTCGCTTCCGAAACCTCTTCCCTTGTCGGTACTTTGAACTGTGTCATTAAATTACTCCCTATATGTTCGAACTCCTCGATCGCCACGTCCGGGAAAAGAACAATTCCCGTGGACGTTCCGATCGTTGCCTGGCGGAAATGGAATCCCGGCCTCTTCCAAGGCTCCATGTTTTAGACTCCGCCAAACCTACTCACAATCCCGCAATGGAATACTTTTATTCCTGGCCGCAACGACGAGGGCCAACCGCTCTCGAAACGAGGTCATTGCCTATGCCCGTTTTGGTCACCCGCTTTTTTTTGGCCCGAGATTCTTGTATCCTAATCATTTGTAACATTTTATTATTCAGCATTGATTTAGATACGGAGATCATATGAGCGTAGAAGTTGTAATGCCGCAGATGGGCGAATCGATCACCGAGGGAACCGTCTCAAAGTGGTTGAAGCAGGTTGGCGACACGATCGAGAAGGATGAAGCGATCCTTGAGATCTCGACCGATAAGGTCGATGCCGAGGTGCCGAGCCCCGCGGCAGGCAAACTTCTGGAAATACGCCATAAGGAAGGCGAGACCGTTGAGGTTGGCACCGTGGTCGCCGTCATCGGAGCCGAGGGCGAAGCTCCGGCACCAAGTGCCCCGAAGCAGGAAGCTCCTGCGGCCGAGGCAGCACCGGCGGCTTCCGAAGAAATTCCGGCCCCGGCGATCATCGCTGATGCAGTTGCGGCAAGTTCAGCCGCCGCACCTCCGTCCGAAAGTGCCCCCGCAGGCGGCGACGCGACCGAGGTGGTGATGCCGCAGATGGGCGAATCGATCACCGAAGGCACCGTCTCGAAATGGCTCAAAGCCGTAGGCGACACCATCGAAAAGGACGAGCCGCTGCTTGAGATCTCCACCGATAAGGTCGATGCCGAGGTTCCCTCGCCTGCAGCCGGAAAGCTTGTACAGATACTTGCTCAGGAAGGCGAAACGGTCGAGGTCGGCTCGGTCGTCGCCCTCGTCGGAAGCTCGGCCGGAGCCGCAGCGGTAGCTCCAAAACCGGCCGCGGAACCGGCAAGGTCCGAGCCCACTCCCGTCGCCGCACCGAAAGCCGAGGCCGCGACCGCCGGAGTTGCGATGCCCGCTTCGAACGGCCGTTCGGCAGATATCGACGAACTCCGCCGGACAAAATCGAGCCCGCTCGTCCGCAATATAGCTAAAGAACACGGCATCGACATCAGCCGCATTCCCGGTTCGGGCATCAGCGGCCGCGTAACAAAACAGGACATTCTTTCCTTTATCGAGACCGGTGCCGCACTCCGGCCCGAGGACCTGCTCAAAAAAGGAGCCGCGGCTCCTTCGGCTGCTTCTAAGCCCGACTACACGCCCGCTCCGATCATTCAGGCCGCCGGCGACCGCGTTGAGAAAATGTCCGTGATGCGGAAGAAGATCGCCGAGCACATGACCTTCTCTAAGCAGACCTCGGCCCACGTCACCAGCGTCTTTGAGATCGACATGACGAACGTCGCCAAGTTCCGCGAGCGGAACAAGGCCGAGTTCCAGTCGCGCTACGGCACCAAGCTGACCTACATGCCGTTCATCTTCCAGGGCGTAACGAACGCCATCCGGAAGATGCCGATCGTCAACGCACAGGTCGATGGCGAGAACATCGTCTATAAAGGTGACATAAATCTCGGGATGGCCGTCGCGCTCGATTGGGGCCTGATCGTCCCGGTCATCAAAAAGGCTGATACGCTCTCGCTCTCCGGCCTCGCCCTTGCGGCAAACGACCTCGCCGACCGGGCACGTGCGAAAAAGCTCAACCCCGATGAGGTCACCGGCGGCACCTTTACGATAACCAACCCCGGCGTTTTCGGCGGGCTTTACGGCACACCGATCATCAACCAGCCGCAGGTCGCCATTCTCTGCGTTGGTGCCATCGAGAAACGTGCCAAGGTCCTGACAACGCCCGATGGCGACGACTACATCGCCGTCCGCCAGATGGCATACTTTGCCCTGACCTACGACCACCGAGTCGTGGACGGCGCCGACGGCGAACGCTTCCTCGCCGCCCTCAAGGAATACCTCGAAACTACCGATTTCGCCATCTAGATCTTTCGCCAGTCAATAAAAAGCCGGGCCCGGGGACACTTTCCCTGCCCGGCTTTTTTGCCGCTCGCAAAAATTTTCTTGACACTTAAGCGGGGGGGCGTACTATGATTGACAAAAGTTAGTCAGGTAGTTGTTTGATGTCTTTCCCGCACTCCCAGCTTGTTTTCAACAATAGGCGTCTCCCAAGGCGTTCCGGCTCGGAGTGTCGGCAAAAAGGCGTTCAAACAATTTCGCAAAACAAGAAATGCCCTGAAGGTTACGGCAATAACCCTCAGGGCGTGCTTGTTTTTAATCGTCTCTGCTGCATTGGAACAACAGATGCGTTTAACATCAGCAAACACATCTTAGCGTATATGCAGCGACAGACACAACCCATAACGTGGAGAAACAGATGCGGACATCGCTAACCGTTCCATTCGTTTACGCTTTCTTCTTTTGCTCGGAAAAGGAGAGAGAAAATGAAATCGAGATGGATTCTGTTTTTCATTATTGTATGCGTCTTTGTCGTCAATGCGGTGTCGCAAAGCGAGCCGCGACGCTTTTATCGGCTCGATGTCGTCGAGCGGTCGTCACCAAGTTTGGAAGTGTTTGCAGCCCCGTCGATCAACGACTTTGGTGACGTGGGATTTGGCGTCCGGAGAACCCCGGGAGGCGGATCGGTGTTTCTTGGATAGATCGGACAACCGAGCGTTGACCTGATGCCTGGCTTGAGCGGCAACTCGTCCAATTTCGTCGGCGGCCGAGTTCAAATGAACGATTCAAGGAAAGTGATACAGCACAGCTTCATCTCAGGGACGACGCCGGCACAGAACTTCCTTCGTCGGATCGAGGATGTTGGCACCTTTACGATCATCGCCGCAGCGAACGGTGCCGGCGGTTTCAACGATTTCGATCAGATATATGCGAGTTCGATCAGCATTAACAATCTTGGCAACCCTGCGTATGTTACGAGGCTCGGTTCAAACACCACGATTCTTACGACAGGGGTGCGGCCAACTTTTGCCACATTACAGTTTCCATCAACAGGCGACTCGCTTAGGCCGATGATCAGCGATTGCGGCGACATTGTTGTTAGGGCGGGGGCGGGTCAAACAGACCCGATCGTTCTTTACTCTTACGATCTAACAGAGTCTCAGCTGATCGCCAGCACGGCTGATGGATTCTCTTCTCTTGGTCAAAGCCCTGCGATCAGCAACTTTTGCGAGGTCGTGACTTTTTACGGCGACCTTAATGCTGCAGGAGCGGAAACTCTCGGGACAAACCCGGGCCCAGGGATTTTTGCCTCGATCGAGATCGACAAAGAAAAGGGCACGCGCAGGATCGTCCGCCTGGCTGGAAGGCTGATCGAGGATATCTCGGCACCGGGCGGGAACGATGACGGTTGGTGCGATGCTGGCGAGACCTGCATACCCGGCGAGCTTGGCTTCACTTCCGGCGGTACACCGATCGTGTTTAACACGTTCGACCAACTTAACCGCGTCGCGGTTACTCATCAGGAGGTCGGAGCAAAGGGCATCGAGGACGACATCTTTGTGGTTTCGTTTCAAGGCGACCCGAACGTCGCGAGCGACAACCCAAACCGACCGTTCAGCAATCAATCGGGACTCTGGACAGTTACAACGCAGATCAAGAACATCGAGGGTGTCCTTCGCGAACGGCCGAATGTTCCGGTCCCGGTAGTGCAGGTCGGCGATGTGGTTGATGGCCGAACGGTAAACGCGATCAATGTTTACGACCCTCTCGCTGGCGTTTTAACACCCGGCTCAACATCCCAAAGCCCCGGCGACCACCGCCTCGCCTTCCACCTCGCCACAAACAACGGCAACCTCATCGTTCGCGCGAAGCGGCAAGTTGAAGTTCCCGTCATTTTCATTCCGGGTGTTGCTGGGAGTGAACTCGCAGAATGCGTAGATGCATCCTGCTCTAGCTTTACTCGACGTTGGCCGGCTGGCATGAATGCAGCTAACTACCCTCATCTTTCCCTTGCGCCGGGACAGGCGGCGAACATTAAGGCATTAGACGCAGTTCGAAGGATTGATATCCTTGGGTTCCCTGCGATGAAGGTGTACGAGAATATTCTAAACGAATTGACTACAGGCTCGGGAGGCCTGACGGAATATTTGGTTGAAAATATCCCGGAACGCCGAACGGAGGCCGGTTGCGATCTAAGTCAGGCGGTGAAGCAGCCGAACCTCTTTATATTTGCTTACGATTGGCGAAAAAGTAATTCTGAAAATTCGGATCTGCTTCATCAATATGTTCAGTGTGTTCAGCGATTCTATCCTGAAACTGAAGTAGATATTGTCGCCCATAGTATGGGCGGGCTTCTGGCTCGAAACTATATTCTAGAGTATCCGCAAGACCATAATGTTCGAAAAATGGTCACTATCGGTTCTCCCTTTCTTGGGGCGCCTAAAGCGTTAAAAATTTTAGAGGACGGTAGCTTTCTCGAAGCATGGCAGAGTGGCTTTACAGCAATTCGAGGCTTACAACTAAACTCTGCTAATCGAATCTTCCGAGGTTTAGTACCCCATTTCAAAGGTCCCCACGAATTATTGCCAAGCGAAAAATATCTCGAACTTGGAGGAAATCCGTTCGCCGAAAAGTTCGACTTTAACAATGACGGGGTAATTGACGCGGAAGGCTACGACTATTTTGACCTTCGTAGCACATTTAACTCACGCTTTTCGACGCTTCCATACGAAACGAATCACGTGTTTCACGAGGGGGCTCAGGACGATTGGAGAAATGATTCGACAGGCGTTGAATACTTTCAGATATTCGGCAGGCAGCGAAAGAAGAACACTCCAGAGCAAATAGTGGCAAAGAAACGCCTTCTGCTTCCCGGAATTTCGCGTTCAACTGCAAAGTTCGAGGTAATTAAAGACTTCGGAGACAAAACCGTCCCGGTGCTCAGTGCTGAGCGAATCGGTAACAACATAGATCTTAATGCACCTGGCGTAACACCTCAGAAATTCGAGCCGAGACTTGATCTTGGGGAAAGCGATAAGGATGTAGAGCACAACGGTCTGACCTCGAATGTTCGAGTTTTACAGAGAGTTCTTGAGATCCTTGGGATTGCGACCCAATCAGCGGTTGGGAGTGCATCTCATCAGGGGAAGGAGGAAGAAATGTCACCAAATGGTACCGAACCCGAAGACGAAGCCAATTATTTGGTTATTGAAGGTGATGTCGAAAGATTGGTAATTGCCGACGATCTTGGTCGAACGAACACCGAGATAAACGAAAACTTCGAATTAGCAATTCCCGATGTGAGTTATGATCCTGTGTATCTCGAAGGTGAGCCGAGCGGCTTCTATTCGCATGATTTGACTCTCCCGATGGATCGCCAATATACGATCAAGTTTCGAACGGAGAATAGCGTGGTCAATGCTTTTTCTATCGAGTTGGTTCGAGGTGTAGGAAACATTTCGCCGAATTTGGCTATTCGATACATTGATCTTGTTCTTCCACCCAACGTCGAATGCTTGTTAACAGTTAACGCTCAGGGAATGGAAGATCTGCGTTACGATTCCGATGGTGACGGGACGTATGATGTCGTGGTTCCGGCGCATGTTCGGGTTACGGGAACGGCGGCACAGGATGTAACGGCTCCGGCGGTCGGTCTAAACTACAGCAAGCGGAGCAGTCAGGGACGGACAATTACCATCAATGCAGCGGACAGCGAATCCGGCGTTCAGACGGTTTACTACCGAATCGGCGAAACCGGCCCGTATCAAATATACACCGGCACGTTCTTTCTCCATCTGCCGACGGCGAAGGTCGTCGAAGCGTTTGCCGACGACAATGTAGGCAACCGCTCAAGCCCGATCCGCGTTGTCGTCCCGGCCTGGAACGCGGCACCATAACCGACGAATCCTCGAGACGTATGATCATTCGCTCAACGAATCACATATCTCTTAGCCTCCGTCCGGAGCGGCATGAATCACTGTAGATAGATTTATGCCGTTCCTATTGCTCCGTTAGCACCGTCCGCCTTCCGAAATACAAAAAAATCTCTCGACATTTTCGTATTATTTCCATACACTTTGGTTAATGATTCGAATTGCCCGTTCACGGTGCTCGAATGCGTATTCTTTTGGAACACGGCGAAAGCTTTTATTTTCGCGTGTTTTGCCGCATCCCACTTCGATCTTCATGAGTTTTTCTTGCGTGGCACGCAATTTGTTTAGTATTTCAAACAGGCAGGCCCGGTGAGCCGTTTTCGTACGGTTCTGATATTGGGGGAATTTGGTCAGGGCACCAAAAGTATTGCAACCAAACGGTTTCGCCGGGCGTCTATTTCGGGCAGCTTATCGTCGAGGTAAGGCCTTTTGAGGAGAAAAGATGATTATGAAAAGAATATCGGCTTTGTTCATGGCACTTGCCATCGGTGTTGTTGGTGCGTTCGCACAGGACGCACAGCTTCGCAATCTTGTTAACGGACAAAAATATGAGATCAAGGGCACGATAGTTTCGAAGGAAGATGACAATACGTTCATCGTCCGCGATACGGTCGGTGTCGATACGCGTGTTGTGGTCTCGCCGAATGCGAGCATTCGTGCAAATTCGTTTTTCGGTTCGGGCGATCGTTTCCCGGCCGCCTCGCTGGTCCGCGGGCTGAACCTTGAGGTCGAAGGCCGCGGCGATGCCAATGGCAGCCTTGCCGCCACCAAGATCCGCTTTGACAAGAGCAATCTGCAGACGGCCCAGTCGATCGATTCACGTGTGGCACCGGCCGAGGAACGGCTTACCGCCGCCGAAGAGAACGCCAAGCGCGTCTCGGGCCAGATCGATGAGTTGATGGCCATCTCGAACGCCGCTCGTGGCGGTGCGAAGGCCGCTCAGGAAACCGCAGATGCAGCGGTTGCCGGCGTTAATGCCACCAACCAGCGCATCTCGGCCCTCGACGAATACGTCGTTCAGAGCACGGCAACGGTCAACTTCCGCGTCAACAGTGCTGTTCTTAGCCCCGAGGCAAAGCAGCAGCTTGACGAGGTTGCAGCCGCCGCCGCAACGCTCCGCGGCTACTACATCGAGGTTACCGGTTTCGCTTCGGCCGAGGGCAACGCTCGGGCAAACAAGGTCCTCAGCGATCGTCGTGCACAGGCAGTCAAGGACTACCTGATCATGAACCACAACATTCCGCTCCGACGGATCGGTAATTCGTATGGCTACGGCGTCGCAAACCCGGTCGCGGACAACACGACCCGCGAAGGCCGCGAGGCTAATCGCCGAGTTGAGATCAAGCTGCTCGTCAGCCGCGGGCTGAACCAGAACGTTGAGGTTCGCTCGACCGCCGATGACGGCAACTAGTTGACGCCCCGGGGTTCGATTCTTCGATTCAGCGAAGGGCAGTGTTTGCCGAGCAAACATCCGGCATTTCACTGCCCTTCTCCATAAACACTTTCTCTCCCGAGGTGTTCCTTCGCTATGCTCCGCAAACATCTCTTCAAAACAGCATTCTCGTTTTTCGCTTTGATCGCCGCTGCGTCCGCAGCCATGGCCCAATCCCCTTCCGCAACGCCGCCTGTGGATGACGACGAGCCGATCCGCATCGATTCGCGGCTGATCGTCGTGCCGGTCTCGGTCGTTGACGCGAACGGGCAGCCGGTGACTGGCTTGACCCAGGCCGATTTTCAGATAAGCGAAGAAGGCCGCCGGCAGCAGATCGAATCGGTCGGAAGTGCCGACAGCGTCCCGCTCGATATCGCATTGCTCTTTGACGTCTCTGCCAGCACAGACGCGATGTTCCGCTTTCAGCAGGAAACGGCGGTCAAGTTCTTGAAGGATGTGCTGCGGGCCGAGGACCGTGCCGC
This sequence comes from Acidobacteriota bacterium, assembly GCA_019639235.1. Classification (GTDB taxonomy): domain Bacteria; phylum Acidobacteriota; class Blastocatellia; order Pyrinomonadales; family Pyrinomonadaceae; genus OLB17. The sequence continues at coordinate 109,331 of JAHBSG010000003.1, forward strand.
CATTTTCACCATCGGCGAAAAGGCATTGCTCGTCAGCGGGCTTGCCCAGGCCGGCCCCGCGACCGAGAGCGTGCTCGCCATTCCGGTCGAGCGTGCGAAGCAGCCGACCGCGTTCTTTGATTCGGTCCGTGCGGCGGCGGATTATCTTCGCGAGAATTCGCAGTCCGGCCGGCGGCGTGTCATCGTCGTTATCTCAGACGGTGAGGATAACTTCAGCGTCGGCGTCCAGCGTGCACAACGGACGGCCGAACGCCGCGTCGTTGATAACCGGCCCGACCCCGACCTCAAACGGCTCGGCCAGATCATCCAGCAGGCACAGCAAGCCGCCAAGGTCGCCGAGCGGCAGAAGGTGCTCCGTGCGCTTCAGGACGCCGACACCGTTATGTACGCCGTTAACCCCGCGGGCAGCTCCTACAGGCTGAACCAGATCAGCGTCTTCGGCCAGGAGAATATGCAGATATTTTCCGATGAGACCGGCGGCACCGCGTTCCTGCCGAACTTCGGCCCGATCGATACCAACGACAACTACCTCAACGGCAACAACCGCCGCAAGAACACCGAACTGCTCGAGCGAATCTTCCGCCAGCTCGGCAATGAACTCCGCGCCCAGTACCTTATTCAGTATTACTCCGACGCGACCTATCCCGACGGCAAGCTCGTAAAACTCTCCGTCGGCCTGACCCGCCCGGCAGCCCGAGTCCGCGCCCGCCAAGGCTACTACGTCCGGAATTGATCCGCAGGGTCTACTCGATCTCGAACTTTGCGTCGATCACGTAACGCAGCCTGATCTGCGAAAAGCTGAGGTCCGGGTCATCGTCGGCGGCCGGAGCGGAACGGGTTATATTGCTCATAGAGAAGTTGGAATTGCTGTTAACACCATCGAGCCGGAGCCTCGGCGATTCTTCATCGACCTCCTTAACAAACAGCGTCTTCCCCGGCCGCTCGCCTATCGCACCAAGAAGATACTCGGCCTTCCGCTTTGCCGCCTTGATCGCCTCGATCTTTGTCTCCTCGCGGAGCCGGGTGATCTGTGAATGCTCCGTGCTTTCGAGCGAAAGCCGGCCGACATTTAGCCGGTCGATCAGTTCAACAAGCGGGCTGATCTTCGTAATGTCCATAAGCTTGAGGCGATAGTCCTTCCGGCCAAGCACCTCGCGGACACGCTTCTGCGGAAAATAATTTGTACTCAGGTCGTAGACCGTAAGAGACCTCGCCGGATCAATGCCGATCCTCGTGAGCTCTGCCTTCAACAGCGATTCCTGCTGTTCGATCGTTATCTTTTCTTTCTTGTCCAGGCGCTCGATCACCGAGATCTTGAATGTGAACGTATCCGGCGTTACCCATTGCTCGGCCGAACCCGAAACCTCGATAACACGCCGCTCAGGCTGTGTCTGTGCCCCGGCACCAAACACGAAAAAAGCGGCAACCGCCGCAACTGCAAACAATCTCTTCATAGCGTCCTCCAAAAGGCAATTTTTCAAATGTAGTTGGTATTATCTGTCCCCTACCTTGATGCCAACACCCGACCACCAGTTGCATCCACTGCCTTAGGTCCCGGGAGCGGTGCGGCGGTATTTGTGGGTTACGGGGCGGCGGCGGCCGACTCCGATGGCGTTTTTCGAGATGATGAGCGTCGGCGGGAGCTGTCGGCGTTTGAATTCGTTCGCCGGATGCTCGACCTTGTTGAGTATCGAATAGACGAGCTCGGCGTCGTTGCCGGCGGCGATGATCTCGGCGGGCGAGGCCTTCTGTTCGAAATACATTCTGAGCACCGGGTCCATCAGATCGTAAGGCGGCAGGCTGTCCTGGTCAAATTGGTTTGGAGCGAGCTCGGCCGAGGGCTTCTTATCTATGATCGCCTGCGGGATCACTTCTCTGCCGGCGGCGGCGTTGATGTGGCGGGCGATCTGCCAGACCTCGGTCTTGAGCACGTCGCCGAGCACGGCGAGCCCGCCATTCGTGTCGCCATAGAGCGTGCAATAGCCGACGGCAAGCTCGCTCTTGTTGCCGGTCGAGAGCACAAGCCGGCCCTCGGCGTTCGAGATCGCCATCAGGATAACGCCGCGGATGCGCGACTGCATATTCTCGGCCGCGAGCGACTCGCCGCCCCGAGTCGGCTTATCAAGCCCCATCTGGCGAAGCAATACTTCAAAGGTGTCGCTGATCGGTTCGATGCGGCTTTGACAGCCAAGATTTGCGACCAACTCCTCGCTGTCCTTGATGCTCCCTTCGGACGAGAACGGCGAGGGCATCATTACGCACAGCACGTTCTCCGGCCCCATCGCCTCGCATGCCAGGGCCGCGACGAGCGCCGAATCGATGCCGCCCGAAAGCCCGAGCACGGCGGTCCGGAAGCCGTTCTTTGCCGCGTAATCACGAATGCCGAGCACGAGAGCACGGCGGATCGATTCCGTCTCATCGCCGGATATGCCGCGGGCATCCGGCCGCCGAATATCGAGCTCGACCGTTTCGACAAATTCCTCAAAGGCCGCAGCCTGCAGAATGATGTCGCCCTCGGCATCGGCCACGAGGCTTGCACCGTCAAAAATGATCCCGTCGTTCCCGCCGACCAGATTAACGAAGACGATCGGCACGCGATTCGCCCTCGCCCGGTGCGAGACCATCTCGCATCGCAGCCCGATCTTCCCCTTGTTATACGGCGAGGCGTTGATCGCGACGATCAGCTCGGCACCGCGTTCAATGACGATATCGGTCGGGTCTTTCTCATAGAGCCGCTCCCGCCAGAAAGTCTTGTCGTTCCAGAAGTCCTCGCAAACGACAACGCCGAGCTTGCATACCTCGCCGTCGCGGCCGGTGATCTCAACAATGCCGTTCGGGTCCGATTCGGGTTCAAAGTAACGCGGGTCGTCGAAGACGTCATACTCCGGCAAGAGCGTCTTATCGACAAATCGGATGAGTTTCCCGTTCGAGATAACCGCCGCCGAGTTAAAAAGCCGGCGGCCGTCGCGTTCGGTATTCGGGCGGATGGTACCGACCACGGCCGTGATGCCCTCGGTTGCGGCGATCACGCGGTCGAGCGGGTCGAGCGAGGATGCGATGATATCGCGATCCTGGAACCAATCCTGCGAGGTATAGCCGTGTATGCAGACCTCGGGGAAGACGATCAGGTCCGAGCCGTCAGCCTTGGCCTGTTCGATGGCCGAGAGCACCTTCGCGACGTTCCCTTCAATGTCGCCGTTGGTCGTGTTGATCTGCCCGATGGTTACCCGCATAAGGGGATTATATTTGAATCCGGACAAAAATTCGCCCGCAGCCGCAATTTCGGGAATAATCGATGCCGCCGTGAGCCTTAGCTATACAGAAACCGATCACGAAGGAGTATTTATGAACCTCTTAGGAATTCTTGTTGTTGCATTCGTTTTTGCCTGCTCGGCCGTCGGAACCTGCGGCCAGATGAAAGCCGATGATCGCTCGCGAACCGAGCCCGTAGCGGTCGGCCAGGCGGCACCGGATTTCACCTTGGCCGACCACAACGGCCAAAGCGTCACGCTCTCGAAACTCGGGCGGCCATCGGTCGTCGTCTTCTACCGCGGCTATTGGTGCCCGTTCTGCGCAAAACAGCTTGCAGACCTCCGCGGACTTTTGAACGGACAAGCGGGCGTCGAAATGTTCGCCATCTCGGTCGATCCGGCTGAGAAAAGTCGCGGGTTGATTTCAAAGATCGAGAAAGACGGTAAGGGCAAGGTCAACTTCCGCCTGTTGTCCGACCCGGAAGGCAATACAATAAACGCTTTTGGAGTTTACGACACCAGCTACGCCGGAAAGGGATTCGACGGCATTCCCCGGGCTTCGGTCTTTGTCATTGATAAAGATGGAAAGGTCGTATGGGCGCGAGTTGAGACCGACTACAAACAGCGGCCGACCTTGGATGAGATACGAGCAGGAATCCAACTCGCTAGGCGATAAAAAAACCGGGGCCGCGATGATTATCTCAACCCCGGTTCTTTTTGACTTTCGATCACGAGCTAGCGGATAACATCGACCTTGCAGAACGTGATCTTTTTCCAGGCTCCGTCCGCCGTCACCGCCGTCGCTTTCGTGAGCATCGCCAAAGCGAGGCAGCTTCGGTCACCAAGCGAGAGGCCTAGGTGTTTTGTGATCGGACGGAGCTCAGCCGTTTTGCGAGCTTGATCGGTATCAAAATCGATTATCTCGATTCCGAGAGAATAGAAATCATCAAGCACATGCTTATTGAGTTGGCCGGCCTCGGCGAGTTTTGTGAATACCTCGGCAATGTTCACAGCGCTCGCTTGTGAATTGCCGATCACGGCCTCGACCCTTTCGGCTCCCGGTTCTCCTTGAAGGGCGGCGAGGATCGCTGAAGAATCAAGTACCCACTTACTCATTCTTTGCTTCCTCTCGCCTTTCGGCAATAAGCTCGTCGACCAACGAAACGCCGGGTGGAATCGTCTTCTGAAGTCGTTTCTGAATGCGTCGCAACGCTGCTTGGCTTGACGTCACAGTGAGAGAATCACCGCGACGCTCGAGGTTCACCTGGTCGCCGATCTCAATGCCGAGACGCCGGCGCATTTCTGCCGGTATCACGATCCTGCCGCCCTGAGTTACTTTCGTTCGCACCACATCGCCCATAAATGTCACTTCACCACCAAATGACATTTTATCGCCATTTGGCATAAACAGCAATTAAAATTTGATCTGGTCTAGCCGGAGGGCTCGGTCGGTTCGGCGGCTTTTTTAACCATGGTCAGCCGGTTGCCGCGGTCGTTGTAGGCGACCTCGTCCATTATGTTGTAGATAAAGAGCACACCGCGGCCGCTTGTTTTGAATAGATTCTCGGGGTCGAGCGGGTCCGGGATGTTGTGGACGTCGAAGCCTTCGCCTTCGTCCTCGATGGTAAAGCGGGCCTCCTTACCGGAAACCTCCGCTGCGATCCGCACTAGCTTTGCCGCGTCGAACTTGTTACCGTGCTTGACCGCGTTTACGAAGGCCTCGTCGAGAGCGATAAAAAGGTTCGATTGCTCGGGCTTTATCACGCCAAGCTTTTCGACCCGCTTCATCAGGTAATCGAGCACAATGTGCATCAGCGAGATCGCACTCGGCAATTCAAACTCGATGTATTCGTGAAGGTCCTTAACGCTTTCGATGGTATCAACGTAGCGGATCTTGTAATCAAGTATCGTCGCAACAAGGTTCTTGAGTTCTTCCTCCTCGAACCCCTCACGGCGATAATTGGCCGCACATATCTTGAACGCCTTTACGTGCTCGGCATCGGTCTCATCGGGAAGGTGCGGAAGGCAAACGGGGCCGCCATTTTGATCGGCTCCGCCTCGAGGGCCGGCAACGTCAAGGTCCGTAATGACAAGGTCGAACGCCTCGATGTCGTCGCGGCGAAGCGCATCGTCGCGGTTCTTGAGGGTCTCAACGCTGTGACCAACGTGGGTGAACACCTCGTCAAGAGACGAGGCGAGGTCGTCGTGGTCGTCGATTATCAGTATCCGTCGCTGCATTTCCCCCAAAAATGAAAAACGATAAAAAAAGTGCCTCGGTTGCAAATAATAACCCAAGTTGTTAGTTATTTTCTAACTGTGGCGGAACTTACGGAAAGCGCTTACCAATTTGCCGGGCTCGAACGTTACACATTCGGCCAGCGGTTGGTCATTCGTCTCGCCGGCCTTGCCTTCTATCTCGCGATCCGGATCAACGGCTCGACACTTCGATTTGAACGTACAGGCTGGGAAAACTTCGAGGCGATCGGGGCCGCCGGGCGGCTGCCGATCTATGCTTTCTGGCACGACCGCATCGTCGCCGGAACCTACTATTTCCGCGACCGCGGCATCATCGTTCTCTCATCCACCAGCTTTGACAGCGAGTACACCGCCCGCTGCATTCAGCGGTTCGGCTTCGGGATCATTAAGGGCTCTTCGACCCGCGGCGGGATCCAGGCACTCGTCGGAATGATCCGAATGATGAAGCAGGGCTACCCGATGGCATTCACACTTGATGGGCCAAAAGGCCCGCGTTACGAAGCGAAATCCGGCCCCGTTCTGCTCGCGAAAAAGACCGGCAATCCGCTGATGCCTTTTGTGATCGAGGCGAAGAGTTTTTGGACCATCGGGAGCTGGGACCGGCTGCAGATCCCAAAACCTTTCACGCGGGCAAATGTCATCATCGGAACGCCGATCTACGTCGATAAGAACGCTCGCGACGAAGAGCTCGAGGCAAAGCGGCTTGAGCTTCAGGCCTCGCTGGACGAACTCGTCGCGAGAGGCTCAGCTTGGAGAACCGGGTCGTGATCGTCCTCTGAAATAGCCGCGGCCGCCATCAGAACGAACGCAAGCCATATCAGGTCGGCGAGCAGCAGATGCCCTAGCTGCATCACGATCGGTGCCAGCATCAAGAGCGTGGCCGCTCCCCATGCGATCTGCACAAGCACGAGGCCCGACATCCAATTACCCCACTTCGCAACCGAAACCCGGCCCGATGCTTTTTTTACCGCGTCCGAGAGAAAGACGAGAAACACCGCCGTAAAGATCGAAAGTATCGGATGGAGAATACGCAGCCGTAGCAGGATGTGCGAATCCGGGTCGAAGTCTTTCGCGATGCCCTCGGCAAGCGTCTCGGAGGGAAACAGCATAGTTGAAAGAGCAGACATCGAACCGGTGATGCCGGTAATGAATATCGCCGCCATACCTACAAATAGCAGCACCCAGACCTTTCGCGGAGCCGTGAAGGTCAGCCGCCGCGGCCCACTTGCATACCAGGCCGTCAGCGTCAGGAACGCCATCAGGATGAAGGTGTTGATCAAATGGCCGGCCGTCCAGTAAGGCCGCGTCGGCGTCCAATTCCCGGCCGTGTTGCCGGTCAAGACAAGCCCGCCGCCGATCGCCCCTTCGACGATAATGAAAAACAGCGAAAGCAATGCCAGCCGCCGCACCAAATGCCGTTTCGGGAACCGGCGGAATGCCCAGATCACCAAAGCAATGACGATGAAACCCGCCAGCAGGCTCGTAACGCGGTGCGAGAATTCGATCAGGGTTTTGAGTTCGGGCGCCGAGGGGATCGGCTCACCGTGGCATGTTATCCAGTGCTGGCCGCAGCCATCGCCTGAGTGTGATGCCCGCAGAAAAACGCCCCACAGGATCACCAGGAGGTTATACGCGACCGCAAACCACGCGAAGCGGGCGAACGCGCTCAATTTCGTTTGTCCGGCGGTTTTGATAGATTCGAACTTATCGGCCATAGCTTGGGTTTGCAGGCTAAAGCGAAAGAATAACACCCACGGCCATAGCAGTGAAATTCGGCCGCGGTTAGCTGGTCTTAATGGAAATAGAACACTTCTTTACCTGCCCCTATTGCTGGCAGGAGATATCGTTCATACTCGACCCTTCGGTCGCTGAGCAGAGCTACGTCGAGGACTGCGAGGTCTGCTGCCGGCCGATCCGCATCGAATACACCTCGGACGGCGAAGATATCATGGATTTCAACGCTTCGGCACTCGACGATTAGAACGAAACTGTGCAAAAGGAACGCATTGACAAATTGCTCCACGACCGCGGCTTCGCCTCATCGCGGTCAAAGGCTCAGGCGTTGGTGATGGCCGGTGTCGTTCTCGTCGGTGAACGACGAGTCGAGAAGCCTTCAGAGACGTTTGCCCTCGACGCCGCCATCCGCATCAAAGGCGAAACGCCCGAGGCTCGTTACGTCGGCCGAGGCGGGCTCAAGCTTGAGCACGCATTACGCGAGTTTGCCATCGCCCCTTCCGGAATGGAGTGCATCGACATCGGCTCGTCGACCGGCGGTTTTACCGATTGCCTGCTCCAGCACGGAGCAAAAAGCGTTGTGGCAATAGACGCCGGAACGAACCAGCTCGACTGGAAGCTCCGAAGCGATCCGCGCGTTGATGTGCGTGAGAACACGAACGCTCGCGAATTGAAGCCTGATGATTTCGTCTCGCCCTTCGACCTGGCCGTTATGGATGTTTCGTTCATTTCGGTCAAAAAGATAATCCCGGCGATCGTTCCGCTTCTTCGCCCAAGGGGCAAGCTTGTCATCCTCATCAAACCGCAATTCGAGGTCGGCAAGGGCGAGGTAGGAAAGGGTGGCATTGTGCGTGAACCGGAAAAGCACGAACGGGTCGTAAACGAGGTAAATGAATTCGCCGCATCGGCAGGGCTCACCGTGATCGGGCTAACCGAATCGCCGATCACGGGAGCGGAAGGCAACAAGGAGCTTCTCGGCTGTTATGAGCGAAGCTGAACGCGAGCCGATCGCGAGGAAAGAATTTGTCGAAGGCGAAGACTATTACTTCGAGAACGGCCTATTGGTGATGACCGCAAAATACCTCCGCGAGCGGGGCTACTGCTGCGGCAACGGATGCCGCCACTGCCCGTACCCCAAAGAAGATCAGAGCAAGAACTCTTCAAGCTCGTTGTGAGCCGGAGCTAGCTCGGCAAAGAGCGGCTCCTCGACCCGTTCGATCTCCGGTTGAGGCTGTCTCGGGCGTCCCGGCCTCGGCCTGGGCACCTCGCTCACCTCTGTAGCAACGGCGCCTGCATTAATGAAATCGATCGGCGTCCGGGCGATCTGCACCAAAAGCTCCGGCGTACAGCAGACCGTTTCGTATTTCTCCAGATCGAGCCGAAGATCTTCCTTTTCCGCCAGCCAATCAAGCGCCGTCTCAAGCATCCGCCTTTCCCCTTCGTCCTCGGGCCAGACGATGCTGTAATGCATCCATTTACCATCACGGCGTGCCTGAACGATCCCGGCATTTCTGAGATAAGCGAGATGCCGCGAGATCTTCGGTTGGCTGTCGCCAAGTACCTCGGTGAAAAAGCACACGCAGACCTCGTTCTGCCGCATCAGATTAAGCAGCCGAAGCCGGGTCTTATCGGCCAAGGCCATATAGAATTTCTCCATGCTTTCGAGGCTGTCCGGACTCTTCATATGCAAATAATAACATATGTGTCAATTTTTTGCTTGACAAAGCAAGGAACGAGGAATATATTCGCTTATACATATATGTTAATGCGTATATGAAAACATACTAGGAGAAAACGTAATGTCATCAAATAATGTCACATACCTAAAGCCGCATATATCTTTGAACGTCAAGGATATAGAAAAAAGTGTCGAGTTCTATTCAAGGCTTTTCGGGCAAGGGCCTGTAAAGCTTGTAAAGAGCAGCTCGACCGTTCACTCGGTCGTTCGCGAGCAGGCGGGCGAAGAAAGCGAGGCCCCGCGATTCGGCTACGCCAAGTTCGATGTCGCCGAACCGCCGCTCAACTTTGTCCTTAATGAAGTGTCCTACTCGGAAGGCGGAACGCTCTCGCACCTCGGGCTTCAGGTCGCAACGACCGAAGACGTCCTAAAGATCCGCGAGAAATGGACCGAGGCGGGGCTCATGACCGTTGACGAAATGAAGGTCGATTGCTGCTATGCCCTCCAGGACAAGACCTGGGCACGCGACCCGGACGGCAATGAATGGGAAGCCTTTGTCGTGCTCGAAAACACCGAACCGAAGGCCGAGGCATGCGGCTGCGGCGAGAAGGTCGAGCACGACGAGCTTTCAACCAACGTCTGTTGCACACCGGGCCAAAAGGCGACTACCATTGGGGCGACATCAGCGCCGTGCTGCTGAGTCTCAGACAAAAATTTCGAACGCGGATCGGGCAGAGATGGCGGGTCTTAACAGACCATCAAACTATTGCCGTTTCGATCCCTTCGGTACGCTCGATCCGCGGCCGGATATTCGCCTCAACACCGACATGAAAGAAGATTCATTCGAAACATTAGCCGTCCACGCCGGTGAGGACCGCGAGGCCCATTTCGGAGCCCTTTCGGTGCCGATCTATCCGGCATCGGTCTTTGCCTTCACCGACCCCGATGAAGGCATCGCGATCCACAACGACGAGAAGCCCGGCTTTTATTACGGCCGGCTCGGAAATCCGACGCAGACGGCGCTCGAGAAAGCAATGGCCGAGCTCGAAGGCGGCGAAGCCGCGCTTGCCCTTGCCTCCGGAATGGCGGCGATCTCGGCAGCGGCGTTCAGTCTTTTAAGGTCCGGCGACCACGTTGTCGCGCCCGAGTCGATGTATTCAACGACCACAAATTTCCTTCGCTACATCGGCGGACAGTTCGGCATCGAGACGACATTCGTCGATGCTGCCAATGCCGAGGCATATGCGGCGGCGATCCGCCCGAACACACGCATGTTCTGGGTCGAGTCGCCCTCGAATCCGCTGGTCAAGATCACCGACATCACCGAGGTCAGCTCGATCGGCCGAGCCGCCGGCATCGCCACGGTCGTCGACAATACCTTCGCGACGCCATATAACCAGCGTCCGCTCGCGCTCGGCGCCGACCTCGTTATCCACAGTGCGACCAAATACCTCGGCGGCCACAGCGACCTGACCGCCGGCGTCATCGTCGGCCGCGGAGAACTTGTCGAAGCCGCCCGGAAAGGCCCGGCGAAATTCTATGGCGGCAATATCGCACCGCAGGTCGCCTGGCTCGTGCTCCGCGGCATCAAAACTCTCGCCCTGCGAATGGAACGCCACAACGAAAACGCGATGCGGCTCGCCGAATATCTCTCGGAACTTTCGGCGGTCAAGGCAGTGCACTATCCCGGCCTTGCCGACCATCCTGGCCACGAAACCGCGGCCCGGCAGATGCGTGGCTTTGGCGGAATGCTCGCCGCCGACGTTGGGACGGCCGATGCCGCAAAGTCGCTCGTCGGAAAGCTCCGTGTTTGCACCTTCGCCACCTCGCTCGGCGGAGTTGAAACGCTTGTCCAACCCGTTGCACTTATGACCCATGCGACGTTGACGCCGGAGGAACGAGCTCAGGCCGGGGTCTCCGATGGCCTGCTTCGCATTTCCGTCGGGATCGAGGACATCGATGATATATGCGAGGACATATATAGCTCTTTGATGGAGGATCGGACTTAGTTAAAGTGCCCGGCCCCAAGGTCCGTAACCGATTTTTAACACCCTGCGAGTTTACATATATGCTCATTCGCATATATTATCTTTTGTCATATGGCGACGCACGCATCTGAAGCCGCAGACCCGGTCAAGCGGCTCTCATTCCTCGACCGTTACCTGACCCTTTGGATCTTCGCCGCGATGGCCTTCGGTGTCGGCATCGGTTATCTGGTTCCCGGAACCGCCGACTTCATCAACCGGTTTCAGGCCGGCACGACGAACATACCGATAGCTGTCGGGCTCATCCTGATGATGTACCCGCCGCTCGCCAAGGTTCGGTATGAAGAGCTTCCGTCGGTCTTTCGCAACACCAAGATCCTCGCTCTCTCGCTTGTTCAAAACTGGATCATCGGCCCGCTCCTGATGTTCTTCCTCGCGGTCGGACTGCTCTTTGATAAGCCCGAATATATGATCGGCCTGATCATGATCGGCATCGCCCGCTGCATCGCGATGGTCATCGTCTGGAACGACCTGGCAAAAGGCGATAACGAATACGTGGCAGGGCTCGTCGCTTTTAACAGCATCTTTCAGGTACTCTTCTACAGTGTCTATGCCTACATCTTCGTAACGGTACTTCCGCCGCTTTTCGGGGTTGCGGGTGCGGCGGTTGATATCAGCATTCGGCAGATCGCCGAGAGCGTCTTGATCTACCTCGGCATTCCATTCTTTGCCGGGATGATCACACGCTTTGTTTTGCTAAGACTGAAAGGCCGCGAGTGGTACGAAGGCGTGTTCATCCCGAAGATCAGCCCAATCACATTGCTCGCACTGCTCTTCACCATCGTCGTGATGTTCAGCTATAAGGGCCAGCTCATAGTCGAGATACCGTTCGACGTGGTCCGCATCGCGATCCCGCTCGTGCTTTATTTCGTGATCATGTTCTTCTCGGCCTTTTTCCTCGCGAAAAAAGCAGGGGCCGATTACCCGAAGAGCACATCGCTTGCCTTCACCGCCGCGGGCAACAACTTCGAGCTCGGTATTGCGGTCGCGATCGCCGTATTCGGCATCAATTCCGGCGTCGCTTTTGCGGCGGTAATCGGCCCGCTGATCGAGGTGCCGGTCCTGATCTTGCTCGTCCGTGTTGCTTTGCGGCAGCGAGGCAATTTTCCCGAAGCTTTGAGGTAATCAGATGTCTGAAGATAAAAAAAGCATTTTAGTACTCTGCACCGGCAACTCGGCCCGCTCGCAAATGGCCGAGGGCATCATCCGGCATCTCTTTGGCGACCGGTTCGAGGTGTTCAGTGCTGGGACGCACCCGAGCCTTGTCCGCCCCGAGGCGATCAAGGCGATGGCCGAGATCGGCATCGACCTCAGCGGCCATCGCTCAAAATCGGTCGAGGAATTTGCGGGCCGGGAGATCGATTACGTCCTAACCGTCTGCGACAACGCCCGCGAGAATTGCCCGTACTTTCCGGCGCGCACGAAGGTCGTTCACCATTCGTTTGACGACCCGGCGGCCGTCGAAGGGGACGAAGAAACGCGGCTGTCTGCCTTCCGCAAGGTCCGCGACCAGATCCAGGACTACGCCGCTTCCGAACTCACCGCCATACTCGCAAAATAAAAAACCCGGGATCGCTCCCGGGTTCAGTAGCCTAATGGCCGTATTCTAAACGTCGTTGTTTTCGCCTTTTGATTTGCTCATTTGTGTGGCGACGGCGGCTTCGGGGAGCGGCATACCGGCCGCATCTGATTTTTCCAAGATCGGAAGATCGTCCACTTCCGGAGCCGAATCCGAGACGATCATCTTGCCTTCTTGCTTAGTAAAGATCAGCGTATCCTTCTTCGAATCGTAATCAACATAGACGAGGTCCCCCGTCTCGACCTGCTGCGTCGCGACAAGGTTCGAAAGCGGATAAACGAGGAACCGCTCGATCGAACGCTTCAGGTGGCGTGCGCCATATTTGAGGTCGATGCCCTCCTGGAGCAGGAATTCCTTCGCCGGATCTGAGCATTCGAAGATGAACTTCGTGCCTGCCGATTCCGTGATGCGGTCTTGAACGGACTTGAGCTCGATGTCCAGTATCCGCCGCAGGTGATGCTCCTTAAGGCTGCGGAAGACCACGACCTTATCGATCCGGTTCATGAACTCGGGCGAGAACTTTCGCTTTGCCGCCTCAAGTGCGGTGCGGTAGATCTTGGTATCGATCTCGGTGTCTTCCCGCGGCGTGCCCTGCTTGGTCGGGGCAAAACCAATACCGCCCGAGATCATATCGGACATCTCTCGAGCCCCGAGATTTGAGGTCATGATGACGATCGTCCTCGAGAAATCTACACGGCGATTGTCGCCGAGCGTCAAGGTCGCCTTGTCCAGAATTCCAAGGAGAAGCTGCCAGAGCGAATCCGACGCCTTTTCGATCTCGTCGAAAAGAACGAAGGTGAGCTTCGTCTCTTCGGTGTGTGCTTTGTCGAGGTTTTCCTGCGTCAGCATCGGCGAGGTCTCGCGGTGGCCGAGGTAGCCGGGAGGCGAACCGATCAGCTTGGCGATCTCATGCGAATGCTGAAACTCGGCGCAGTCGATCTTGACCACGGCGTGCGGGTCGGCAAAAAGCACCTCGCTCGCCGCCTCAACAACGCGCGTCTTACCCGAGCCGGTCGGCCCGAGGAAAAGCATCGTACCTATCGGCCGCGAAGGGTTGTTCATCCCGGCAAGATATATCTGGAAAAGCCCGCTCATCCGGCGGACGGCCCGCTCTTGCCCGACGATCAGATCACCGAGGCGGTCCTCAAAATCTGCCGCCCGCGGGCTCTTGCGGTCGGGGTCCAGCAAAATTCCCTTCGGTTCGTGATCTTTCTTTTTCGTGGTATCGGTTTTCATTTGGCCTTGCTCTCCCTAATTTCGCCGGAGTGACGGGATCCGATTCGGCAGCCCTTGTTTAGGCATTATAAAACGAATTGCCGGAATAGCGTAAACCCGCTACCGTCAAGGATATAGATGATGTCAACAATTTGTTCGTTGGCTGGAGTTTGGATCCGGGTCGGGCCGTTGCTGCAAGGACTGCCCCGCGGGTGCACCGGCTTCCCTTCGAACATTATTCGCACAATTCGCGAAAATCTTCAAGCAAAAAATGGAATCGGGGCCGATTCGGCATATCGGCCCCGTGCGGTGTCAATCGTAATATTCAAGCCCGAGGTGCGTGATCAGGTCCTCGCCCATCATGTGGCGGAGCGTATTTTTGAGCTTCATCAATTGGATGAAAAGATCGTGCTCCGGATAAAGCCCGGGAGCCGTTTGCGGAGCTTTGAAATAGAACGAAAGCCATTCCTGAATACCTCGCATTCCCGCACGCTGTGCAAGGTCGAGGAAAAGTGCAAGGTCAAGAGCAAGCGGCGCCGCAAGGATCGAATCGCGGCAGAGGAAATCGATCTTGATCTGCATCTTGTAGCCAAGCCAGCCGAAGATGTCGATATTGTCCCAGCCCTCTTTGTTGTCGCCGCGGGGCGGGTAGTAATTGATCCGAACGACGTGCGAAAAGCCTTCGTAAAGGTCCGGATAGACCTCGGGCTGCAAGATGTGCTCGAGCACCGAGAGCTTGGATTCTTCCTTCGTCTTGAAGCTCTCCGGGTCGTCGAGCACTTCGCCGTCGCGGTTGCCGAGAATGTTCGTCGAGTACCAGCCGTCGAGCCCGAGCATCCGCGACTTAAGGCCCGGAGCGAGGATGGTCTTCATCAGCGTCTGCCCGGTCTTGAAGTCCTTGCCGCAGATCGGGACGCCGTTCGCCTCGGCGAGCTTGGTCAGCGCCGGGATGTCGGCCGTCAGGTTCGGAGCACCATTGGCGAATGGAACGCCCGACTTGATCGCCGCATAGGCATAGATCATCGAGGGAGCGATCGCCGGATCGCTGTCGTAGAGCGCCTGCTCGAAAGCCTCCGTGGTGAGGTGGCATCCCGACGCCTCAAGGTAAACCTCTGTCGAAGCGGCCCAGACCATAACGACGCGGTCGCAGCCGTTCGCGGACTTGAACCGGGCGATGTCTTCGATGAGCTGCTCGGCAAGCTCCATTTTGTTCTTGCCGGTCTTAACGTTCTCACCGTGGAGCCGTTTTACGTAGGATTGCTCAAAAACGGCAGGCATCGGCTTAAGCGAGGCAAGCGGCTCCGAGACCTGTTCGAGCAGATCTTTCTCTAGCACACCGGCCTTTTTTGCGGCCTCAAAAGCGTTATCGGGAAAGATATCCCAGGCGCCGAAAACTACGTCCTCGAGCGACGCAAGCGGGACAAAATCCTTGATCCGCGGAACGTTGTTGTCCGTCCGTTTGCCGAGGCGGATCGTGCCCATCTGCGTCAACGACCCGACCGGCTGCGAGATGCCGCGGCGGATCGCCTCCACGCCCGCAACGAGCGTTGTCGAGACCGCGCCGAGCCCCACGAGCAGAACACCGAGTTTCCCTGTTGCCGGAGCTATCTCCAGCCCATTTGCTTTCGTTTCAGCTTCCATGAAAGAGCAATGATAGCTTTACGAAAATGTTAAGGCAAACACGGCGTCGTTAGCAGAACTATGGCAGGATCATAACCTTTGATTCACCGGTGACGAGCGTTTCACCGTTTTGGTTTGTGCAGATGGTCTGAAGCGTGACAATACCCTTGTCCTCGCGGATGTGCGAGACGGTCGAGGTGACCGTCACCGAGTCGCCGATGAAGACCGGTGCCGTGAACCGCATCGTCTGTGAGAGATAAACTATTTTCCGCTCGGCAAATTCCTGCCCTAGCACGGCCGAGATGAACGCCCCGGTCAGCATTCCATGGGCGATCCGCCGGCCGAACCGCGTTTTTGCAGCAAAATCGTCGTCCAAATGGATCGGATTAAAATCACCCGAAAGCTCCGCAAACGCCCGAACAAGCGCATCCGTAACCTCGCGAGTGCGAGAGAACGAATCACCGATCTTAAACATTGACATTATTTACTTCAACGATGCACAAGCATTTCTTTTTCGCCTACCGGCTACCTATTGTAGGCATCGAGAAACTCCTCTCGCGAGATCCCCGACTGACTGCAAAGCGTTCTGAGCGTCGATGACTTTATCGATAAATGATTGGGCATTGTGAGAGGAGTTCGGGTGCCGTCCGCATTGTCACGGACCATCGCGATGTGCTCTCTTTCGCGAACGACAACGAAGCCAAGACGCTCCAACGCCTTAACGACCTTTTTCTTTGGGGCATCAACAGGAAACTTTGACACTATGCGGCCAGCGATGTCTCAGCAATAAATGCTTCCAGAATAGGTGAATCACTCTCGAAGGCCTCGGGGCCAAAGGTCTCGATGTGAAATCGTATCGCCGAACGAATATCTGCTAGAGCCTCATCGTAAGTATCGCCTTGACCAACAACGACGCCTTTCAACCCAAGCGGATACGAGACGAAACCATCGGGGTGACGTTCGATTACGATCTTTAACGAGTCCATAAACAGGATATTAACACAGCTTTATCTGGCATAAATACGAAAATCGATCTCCGCAAAGATATTGTCGCGGTGTTCAATTTCCGTCAGGAGTTCGAGTTGTTCCGGGGAAAGACCCGCCCGGTCAGCCGAGGCGGCCGCCATCCCTCCTTCGTATGGAGGTGAGATTTGTTCGAGCATTTGGGCGAGCAGGTCGAAGCGTTGGATGTGCGATTGGAAGCGGCGTGAAGAGTATTCGACCGTCGTGCCCTGATAGATCTGAAACGCCCAGTCGCTTGACTGCGCGAGCAACAACTCGCGGGCCATCTGCTTCAAAATGCGCGTCGTCATCGCCGCGTCTCCGCGTCCGGCTTTCGCCGCGTCGCAATATTGCGTCATTCGCCGTTCGGCGTCGTGCTGGTACGGGTACATCCAGGAGTTCCCTTCATTGAGCCAGACCTTGTAATAACCATTCTCGCCCCAGCTTGATGCCGTTGGCCGCTGGACCTGGATCGGCAGGCCGCTGTCGAGAAAATCGCCCGGCGTCATCGCCGCGATCTCGCTCTGATCCCAATGCATTTTGCGGAAAAGAAAATCGATGAACTGCGGGCCTTCGTACCACCAGTGCCCAAAAAGCTCGGCGTCGTAGGGCGAAACAACAAGCGGCGGATGCCCCTCGAACGTTTCGCGGAGTTTGTAGGCCTGCTTGATCCGTTCGCCGATGAAATGCATCGCATTCTCGGCCGCCTTTTCGGTAGCGAGGGCGGGAATGTAAGGCTCCTTTCGGTTCTGCGGAACGTTGCGGCCCGTGATCCGGTGATACTTGAGCCCGAGGTGACGGCGGTTTCCATCCTCGTGCAGGTGCGGTTTCAGATAGTCGATCGGCAGGTCCCAGCCGATGTCCCGATAGAACTCTCGGTAAAGATCGTTCCCCGGATAGCCGATCTCCGCCGACCAGACCTGCTGGCTCGTTTCGATATCGCGGGCAAAGGTCGCCACGCCGTTCGGGCAAACGACCGGAGCGTGAACGCCGTACTTCGGCCTCGGATCGCCGTAGAGAATGGCGTGGGTATCCGAGATGAAATACTCGATCCCGAACTCCTTCAGCAGTTCTTCGACTCCCGGCTCGTAGGCACACTCCGCAAGCCAGATGCCTCGCGGCTGCCGATGAAAATGCTTTCGGTAATTCGCCACTGCGATTGCGATCTGGGCACGCCGTGCTTCGTGCGTCGAGATCAGCGGCAGGAAACCATGCGTCGCACAGCAGGTGATGATCTCAAGCACGCCTTCGTCCTGCAGTTCGCGAAAAGCGTTGATCAGGTTCCGTTTGTAACGGCCGTTCCAGAGCTCAAGCGATTCGCGGAGATTAACGGCATACATCCTCGCCACCGCGTGAAATTCGCGTGCCTCAGTAGCCGTCCGGTGAACTTCCTTCTCTGCAAGCTCGAGCAGATTTTCGAGGTGCCGTGTGTATCGCGTTTGGAGCAGCGGATCGGCTAGCATCTCGCAGAGTGGCGGCGAGATATTCATCGCGACCCGCGGGGCCGCATCCGCCTCATGCAGCCGCTGAAAGATAACGATCAGCGGAAGATATACTTCCGTGATAGCTTCAAAAAGCCAATCCTCTTCCAAAAATTCAGGATATTCCGGATGCCTGACAAAAGGCAGATGGGCGTGAAGTATGAGGCTGAAATAACCTACAGGCATACGGGCGAAAAGAAACAGGATGAACAGGATAAACAAGATATTCGAAATATCCTAGCCATCCTGCTCATCCCGTTCCGGAAATGAAGCCTTTTAGCGTGCCGTGAGGCTGTGCGAAGCCATCGGCTCGAACTTCGAAACGCGGTCAAACCCACGTGGCCGCGTGCGGAGCCGCGTCCGTTTCGGAAAATTCACAAGGCTCGCCCCGAACACCGCCGGCCCGAACTCTTCCTCCTCGGCAAGCAATTCCTCTTCTTCGATGTCGAACTCGCTGCGGAGTGCCGCAAGCGCGTCGGCCTTTGATGCGTCCGCGGTGAGCCGCTCGAGCACGGCAAAGATCCGTTCGCTGACTCGGAAGCGAAGCTGCTCAAGCGTCGCACCGGCGGCCAGAGCCAGCATCGCATAGCGAAGCTCTTCGGTATCGAGCCCGTCAAATTCCGAAGCCGGTTTACGTAAAAGCCGGCCAAACGCCCGGTAGGTCGCATCGCCCGCCGCATCTGCATCATCACCCGCTATGGCGACGTCAAACGCATCCTGCTTAAAGCCCGCGACATCGAGCACCTGGGCAAATTTCTGTGCCGGCACGCGCCATTCCGCCTCGGCTGCTGTCCGCCGGCTCGGGCTCTTGCGAGGCGTCTCGATGGTGTTCGAGTAAAGAACGCGGACGAAAGGCCGGTTCGGCGCGTAGAACCCAACCTCGGCCCGGTATTGGCTGTCGGCATCGACGTTGAACCACCAGTTGCCCTCAGGGTCGATGCGGTGAAGCTCTTCGGATTCGCGACGAAGATCGACCAGCCGCACGACCAGAGTGTAATTCGAGGTGGCAGCTCCGAGAGCTTTGTTCAGCGTTTGGAATGGATTTGACCGCACCGACCAATAAAAGTGCAGGCGGTTCGGCGACTGCATTTGCAGCCGAGCACGGTTCTCGCTATCAAGCCGCGGAAGGCTCGGCCGTGCCAACAGCTTGAAAACGGGCGACATCTCCTCGGCCTCCGTTTCTTCCCGCTCCGGCGATTCCTCAACTGCCGCGACCTCCTTAACTTCCTCGGCAGCCGCCGAAACGAATTCGCCCGAGCCCGGAAGCCCCGGTTCATCAAGCACGAACTCCAGCGTTTCTTCGCCGGTCTTAAGATCTTTTTTCTCTTCGCTCATAACAAATTGCCGCAATTTCGCGGCCCTTAAACAAACGAAGATTATCCTTTGTTTTTAGGAGGTAAACAAGCCGAAGGGTGTAAATGGTGTGTTAATTCCGGCTCACTTTGAAGCTCTTTCGGCCTTGACCGGCAGCGTATTTGCCGCCTCGCGAAGCCTTATCTCGATCGTCCCGAAGTTCGACTTTACCCGCGAACGCACCGGAATGCGGCGGGCGTCGTCGGTGATCCAGATCTCCATCGAACCTTCACGTTCGATCATCCGCTCAGGCCCGAACACCTGCGGTTCGACCTTGAAACACCAGACATTTCCGAAGATCGTTTTCTGCTTCTCGCGGGCCGTAACTCGGACCGGCACGTAATAAACGAGGCCCGAATCGCTGACCGGCACCATAAAGGCATCCCCGACCTTCATCGGCCGGACGCGAAGGCTGTAGATCGCCGAAACCAGGTCATGTGCCTCGCTTTCAAGGTCCGAAGCGATCCGCCGCGGCGGCCGCATCGGCTCCTTCGGGTCGGTCTCTACATAGGTGACGCGACGCTCTGTGTAGTCAAAGAGTGCCTCGCTGTTGCGAACGCGGTCTTTCTGAACGTCAAGCTTGACTGTCTTCTGGGCATAAAAGCCGTCACGCTCGATCGTCGTATCTATCTTCTGAAGGAAGCTGAAGCGAAAAAGCTTGAGCAGCGTGCCCTTCGAGCGGGCCTCGGCGTTGATGATGAAGTCATTTCCGTCGGTCGTCTCGCCGACGGTGAACGTCAGTTCCGCAACCGAGATGCCGCGGATGATCTTGTTTAGCTTGCCCTCGTAGGTCAGAGTTTCACCCGCTGCGAAAGGCAGGCTCGCGGCCGCCGGCTTCGTTGCGGCAATTCCGTTACCGCCGTTCGGCTGGGCAACGGCAATGCCGACGCCGATTGAAACGGACGCCGCAACTGCCAGCAAAATTGTTTTGAATAGTCCTTTCATCAAACGGACCGCAGGAAGAGCATCTTCGCGACGAGGGCGGCAAGGCCGAGCAAAACTCCTATCGCGGCCTGATATTCCCGGTGCTTCAAGTATAGCTGAAAGTCGAAGCCGGCGTCCATCTTTTTCCACCGCGTCAGCCGCGGCAAAAAGAGCGGCACATTTGCCGCAAAATCATCGAAATCCGCCCCGAAACGCTTCCTCAGGTCATCCTCTTCGACGCGCATCACGGGCAAATAGATGCCCAGGAACAAACCCGCCGCAAGCAATGCCAGCCACCAAACGCCCGATGCTATCGTGAACCCGACCGCCATCACGAAGCTGCCGAGGTAGAGCGGGTTCCGGGTATGAGAATATGGGCCGGTCGTCGCAAGCTTTTCGTATTTGACGATATGCCCGGCCGCCCAAGCCCTGATCAAAAGCCCGCAAACCGCGATCGCTCCGCCGACCGCAAGCCAAATCTGGGTAGGTGCCGCGAAGTACAGAAAAAGTACCGCAAACGCGAAGCCGAGCGGCACACGCATTCGCTGAAGAAGCCGTTTTTTGCTTGAGAACATTCTTAAACGTTAAATAGCGGACGATCCGGCGAAACCTAATTGTCCACTATCCATTCTCAACTATCCACTCCGCGTGGCGAGTCTCCGGCGAAGCTCAGTAAAGACGGTATCGACCGAGATGTCCATACAGATCCAGTTGCCGCAGGTCCGGCGGTGGCAATCGACGCGACAGCCGATATCGGTCCGCTCGACGCAGATGTCGTCGGGGTTCAGTGTGCCGTTCCGCCACCATTCCGTCGGGCCGAAGATGCCGACAATAGGCGTTCCCGCCGCTGCGGCAATGTGCGTCGGGCCGGTGTCTCCGCCAATGTAAGCCGCTGCATGCCGAGCTGTTTCGTAGAACGCCTTTAGCGGAAGCTCGATCGTTTTCAGCTTGCCGCTTACCGATGCAGCAACCGCACGCTCAACGAGCTCCGCATCGCCGGGCCCTGCTGAGATCACCGGAACAAGCCCGAGTTCGTCCGCGATCCGGTCTGCGAGCTGTCCGTACTTCTCTGCATGCCAAAGCTTTGTCACCCAGCCTCCCGCCGGATTGAGCAAAACGAACGGCCCGCCGAAGCTTTCGACCGCCGCCTTTGCCTCGCGGATATCGCCCTCCGAGGGCGTGATGCCATAATCGAGCGGAACCTCGGTAGCATCAATTCCCAGTACCGCACGGACAAGCCCGAGATTCTTCTCGATAATGTTTTGCCGCTCCGGAAGCTTCGCCGTATCGGTGTAAAGCACTCGTGCCGCCGGCTCGCGGAGCCCGCTTTTTGAAAATCCCCAACGCTTCTTTGCACCGGAAATGCGGGCGATCGTTGCCGATTTCAATAGCCCCTGCAGGTCGATCGCTATTTCCCACTCGCCGCGGCGTAGCTCCTTCGATTGCCGGGCGATGTCGAGAAAGATCTCATCGATCACTTTTCCGCCGCGGAGCGAACGCGTATCGAGCCGAATGAGCATGTCAACAAACGGATTGCCCTCGATGATCTCGGCAAACCGCTCCTCGACCGCCCAGCCTAGCGTCGCCTCAGGAAGGTGCTTCTTGATCATAGCCGCCGCCGGCAGGGCGTGGACTATATCGCCGATCGAACTAAGTTTTACGATGAGTATCCGCAAGACTCAATATGCTAACTTTTCCCCGGGCGAAAAGCTAAATGCTGCGGCGAAACAGGATTTTCCGCAATTTCGAACAAAAATTGTGGAAACGCGGCGGCCAATTCGATTATGCTTATAAGGCGGGCAAGTTTTTGCCCGTCCTGCTTTTTAGATGCAAAGTCCTGAACGTTCCAGCCGCGACCTTCGTCCGGCACTCGTGTTTCTCTCGGGCGAGCTCATTGCCGCGCCCATTCCGCTTGACCGCGAAGAGGTGATACTTGGCCGCGCGCTCGAGGCGGACGTTCGCGTCATTGATTCAAAGGTATCGCGCCAGCACGCCCGCATCTTTACGGTCGAAGGTGGAAGCATCGACGGAAAGAACTACGTGGTCGAGGACCTGCACTCACGCAACGGCACCTTCCTCAACGGCCGCAAGATCACCAAAGAAACGCTTCAGAACGGCGACAAGATCACCATCGGCGAACATATTCTCCGCTTCGATCTGCTCGATGAGGTTGACCGCGAATATCAAAAACACATTCATCGCCTCATATCGCACGACGACCTGACCGGCCTGCTCTCGAGCCGATCGTTCTTTTCCGAGCTTCGCCGCGAAGCCTCGCGGGCAAAGACCGAAACGCGTCCGTTTTGCGTCCTGATGATGGACGTAGATCATTTCAAGCTCGTCAACGACACTTACGGCCACCTGACCGGCAGCAAAACGCTCGAAGAGATCGGCTCGCTGATCATCAAGATAATGCGAAGCGGCGACGCTGCTTCGCGCTTCGGCGGCGAGGAGTTTTCCGCATTTTTGCTCGATGCCGATCTCGCTCAAGGGATCGTCGCAGCCGAACGCATCCGCGGCGAGGTCGAAGATGCCGAGTTTACGGTCGTCCGCCACGGCAGCCCCGGCTCAAAGCACAAGGTGACCATCAGCATCGGCGTTGCCTCCTTTCCGGAGGATTCCCGCGACCCGATCGAACTCGTCGAAATGGCTGACACCGCTCTCTACCGGGCAAAACGCGAGGGCCGCAACCGCGTCTGCGCTTACCGAGAGATCTCGCCGGAAGAACTTGCTCAGGGCCTCAGGCCGCGGACGGAATAACTATCGCCGATTTTGGAACAAATTTCCCCGGCCCGCGTTTAAGACCCCGGGCCGTTTTTTGTGCTAAAATTCAGCTTTTGGCTCTTTCGGGTTAGTTTTTTGTGATAACCAAGCTCAACCTTGCAACCAAGCCGTTCCGCAACCGCCGCACGCCGTATATTTTGGCGGCCCTGGTGGCGTTCCTTTCGGTCATCTCGCTTTTGCTTCTCTACTCGCAGTTTCGCGAGAACGAGAATCGCCGCGAGATCGCCGAACGGCAGATCGAGGAAATGAAGGCCGAGATCGCCGAACAGCAGGCCAAGGGCCAGGCCGTTCAGCAGCAGCTTTCGCCAATGCAGCGTGACCTGCTCGTAGCCTCGCATAAGCTTGTTGCTAACAAGACTTTCGGCTGGTCGCGGCTTTTCTATGACCTTGAGCGCCTCATTCCCGGCAGCGTCAGCGCTTCGCGGATCGCGGTCGAGAATGTCTATCGCGATCGCGACCGCATCCGTGCCGAGCTCGAAGTCACCGTCATCAGCCGTGATTACCAGGCCGTTATGGCGATGATCGCCGCGATGAATGAAAGCGGCGTCTTCCGCTCCGAACTCCGCAGCCAGAACTTGCAGGCCGGCCAGAGAAGCACCTTTTCCGAATACACGATGGCAGTCACCTATCTGCCGCCGATCGCATTCAGCACGCCCGCCGATGTGGCCCGGAACGAAGCCCAAAACCAAGGAGGTGCTGAATGAGCGAAGAACTCCACGGCCAGCACCCGCCGGAAGAGCATCCGGCACCGCTCGCACCGGCACTCGCGGATGAGATCGCCAAGCGTCGCCCGCGGAAGGTTTACATGGGAATGTGGGGCCCGCTCGAGATCGGCGTTTTTGGCGCCGCGATGCTGCTCCTGATGGGTGCCGTGCTCTTTTACTTGCTCGTCGTCGGCCCATCGAGCCGCGAACTCGAACGCAGCCGCCTCGAACGCGATCGTCTCGAGGTCGAACTCACCTCCGCCCGCGAACGCTACGGCGACATCACCAATACCGAAACGCAGGTAGCCAAGCTCGTCTCGAGCGTAGAGGATTTCGAGGCTCGCTTTCTGCCGGTCGAGACCATCGGCAAGACCGCTCTTTACCAGCGGATCAACGGCCTGATCGCGGCCTATGGCCTTGTCAACACCAACGGCCCGGCCTATGCTCCGCTCGAACCGCAGGACGTCGAACAGGCAAATCAATCCGAAGAAGAACGCGGCCGTGCCCGTTTTCGGAGCCTTTTTCCGGGGCTTTATGTGACGATGACCGTCGAAGGGCCGTATCAGAACCTGAGGCGGTTCATTCGCGAGATGGAAACCGGCGAGGGCTTCGTGGTCATCAGCTCCGTCGAGCTTTCACCCTCGGAGACCGGCAATCAGCCGCAGCGGTCGCAGACAGCGACCGACCCAAATGATCCGAATTTTGGCCTCGATGCGGCACAGCCGACACCCGCCCGCGGCAGGACCTACGGCGAACGTGTCGCCCTCAGGCTCGAGATGGCAGCATATTTCCGCCGGCCGGGCAGCGGTGCACTCGCCGCCGCCGAACCCGCACCGGGCGAATAGCATCGAAGGAAAGTAACGAAATGGCCGAGGCAAAAAGCTTTCAAACCACCGAACGCAACAAGATGATCGCCGCGATCGTCCTTGGTGTTTTGGCGATTGCAACGCTTTATATGGCGTTCGGTCCGAGCTTTTCCGGCAGCCGGGCACAGACGGCCTCAACCCCGACGCCGACTCCGCGCCGCTCGCCATCACCGGGCACGCAGCAGAACAACGGCCCGTCTCCGGACGCTGTTATCTTCGAGTATCAATCAACGCCGGTGGTTTACACGCCCGGAGTTTTCGGTTCGCCCGACCCAGGCCGCAATATCTTCGCCTTCTACGAACCGCCGCCGCCAACGCCCTTCGTACCGCAAACGCCAACGCCGTTCGTTCCACCAACGCCGATCCCGACCCCGACGCCGCCGCTCTTCGTTGCGTTCGTTACGCCGCAGAGCGTTTACGCCGGTTCGCGGACCTTCAGGCTCGAGGTCAATGGCGATAAGTTCACGCCGGATTCGCGGATCTTTTTAAGCCAGAGCCCGCTGCCGACCACCTTCATCAGCCCGCAGCGGCTGGTCGCCGAGGTGCCCGCAAATATGATCACCGGCGAAGGCCCGCGGCAGATAATTGTCCAAACGCCGGACGGCAAGCTTTATTCGAATCAGCTCTTGCTCACCGTCCAGGCTCCGCCGCGGCCGCAGTTTCAATACGTCGGCATGATCGCCCGCCGCCATGCGAATAACGACACGGCCGTGCTCCGCGAACAGGGCCGACCGACCGAATTCACCGCCCGGCTCGGCGACGTCGTCGGCGGACGCTTCCGGGTGGTCTCGATCGCCTCGAACGAATTGGTCGTCGAGGATACGACGCTCGGCTTCCGCCATCGGGTCGAACTCTTCCGCCCGCCGCCGCCGGCTGCAGGTGGGACCAATCCCGGCGGACGAATACCGAATCGGCCACAGGGTTTCCCCGAGGGCATTCCGCAGGGCATTCAGCAAGGCATCCCGCAGGGAACGATCCCCGGCATTCCGGCAAACATTCCGCGCTACGTTCCGCCCGGGAGCAATACGAACACGGTCGTTCCGGGCCGCACGCCCGACCCGAACAGCCCGACCAAACCCGACGAAGATGGAACGGACGGCAACTAAAATCGGCCGCCGCGGCGAACGGGGCATGACGATGATCGCCGTTATGGCGATAATGGTGATAACCACCGTCGCTCTGCTGGCGGCCGCTCCGTCGATCTATCTTCAGATCCAACGCGAAAAGGAAGAAGAGGCAATCCGCCGCGGCGAGGAGATCGCCGAAGCCATCAAGCAATACATCATCCACCACAACGGCACAAAGCTTCCGGAGTCGATCGACGACCTGCTCGAGGGCCTGCCGCAGGGCACCAAAAAGCGGATGATCCTTCGCCCCTCGGCCGCCATCGACCCGCTCAGCGAGGACGGCCGCTGGCGTTTGATCAAGGCCGACCCGCAGACCATCGCCCGCTTTGCCAAGCGGATCCAGGATTACAACAACGGCCTGCTTCCCTCAAATTCGACCCAACTCCTCGATCGCTACTCCGTCGTCATCGTCAACTCGCTCAACACCGAAAGCGACGACGACCTGACCGCTCCCGAGGACTTTGACGATTCGACCGACAACACGCCCTTCATCGGCGTCGCCAGCCAGAGCCGTAGCCGCTCCGTGCTGACCTATTACGGCGTTGAGAACCACTCGAAATGGGTCTTCACCCCGCTCTTCCGCGGCGGCGGTGCCTTCACGCCTTCCGTCCGCCCCGGCTTCAACCCCGGCGGCAACGCCCCGGCTCCCCAAGGCCCGACTCGCCCCATCAACCGCTGAACCGCTCTTCTAGCGAACTTCCCAAAACCTCTGCGATCTCTGCGTAACCCTCCGCGCCCTCTGCGTTGAATAAAAACCAAGCTTCAAGCACTGCTTCCAGTTTTCGGCCCGCCCGTCATTTGACTTCCCCAATTATTAGATTTAGAATAATTCTAAACTTGGAGGATTTATGGAACTACACGAAACTAAGATCGATATCGCAAAGGGCAAACGGGAAAAGCTGGTCGAGATCCTGAACCAATCGCTGGCCGACGCTATGGACCTGAAGTCGCAGGCAAAGCAGGCCCATTGGAACGTCAAGGGCGGCAACTTCATCGCGCTCCACGAGCTTTTTGACCAGGTCGCGACCGCGGTCGAAACCCACGCCGATGACCTTGCCGAACGCGTCACCACGCTCGGCGGCACCGCGATGGGCACCGTCCGCATCGCCGCCGAACGCTCGTCGCTCAGCCAGTATCCGCTTGAGATCACCGACGGCACCGCACACGTCGATGCCCTCTCGACCGCACTCGCCGACTTCGGCAAAAAGGTCCGCAAAAACATCGACGCCACCGACGAACTCGGCGACGCCGACACCGCCGACCTCTACACCGGCATCTCGCGCAGCATCGACAAACTCCTCTGGTTCGTCGAAGCCCACAACCAAGCGTAACGTGCAGGGGCCCGCCGTGTCAGTAGCCCGACCGTAAGGGAGGGCGCCAATGCAGAGGCCCGCGCGTCAGCAAGGGCTTATCATCCAATGGTGAATTGTGAACGATGAACTATAAATGCGCGGGTCAGTAGCCCGACCGTAAGGAAGGGCTCCGCTGCAGAGGCCCGCGCGTCAGCAAGGGCTTATCATCCAATGGTGAATGGTGAGTGGTGAATACCCGTGTCAGTAGCCCGACCGTAAGGGAGGGCGCATCTAAATACGGAATGTCGGAGTCGTCGAAGACGACGCCGTTAATGTAGCCCACGTCGCAAGACGTGGGCCGCGTCATTTTCCGCATGGAGTCGTCGAAGACGACGGCATCTCAAACTCCCCTCCCTGTTTCTTGTTTCCCTTTTTCGTGGTCCTTCCCGTCCAAGCTTTGCGGGTCGCCGATATTCATCGAGCCTTTGTATGGGTCGGGCGAGGTCCAGCGATCTTTACCGCCTCGACACCGAGTAAACAAGCAGATTTGTGAGACTGATCGCGATTATCGCCGAAACTACGATGGCCTCGAACGGGTCCATCGCGAACAGATACGTATTGGCAAAATAACCTACGCCGAACGCGAGATAGGGCAAACCGAAGAAGATCAATCGATAGAAGGCTAGTTTCGATTTCATTTAGTGGCTCCGATGGCCGCCTGCTTCTTCGACCTTTCTCATCGCGACCCCGACGCCGATCTCCTCGCGAAAAGCCTAGGTTTAAAGCACGGACTGTGTCGACAATCTTACAGCCCCTCTCGGTCACTTACGATCAGTTTAGGGTTAAGAAGAGCGGCAATGAATTCTTCTTTATCGTAGTCACCAAAGATTTCGCTGGATTCCGATTCTAAATCCTGCGGAGAGGTCATGAAGTCCTCAATATCTTCGACGTCAATCTGAAAGCCGGCGACTGCGGCAACCACATATTTCAGAATGATCCGCCGGCCGATCTGAACCGCCTTCAGGCACTCAGTGTAGTGATCGTCCAACGCAAATGGTAGTAGCACGCCGCTCGCTACACTTTCGCGTTGAAGAACCTCCGCCCACCTGACCAAGACCTTCGCGAAACTATGCGCGAGTGTTGGGCCATCGTACTGATCACTTTCGAAGTAATAAAGATCATAAACTAACCTTTTTCCTTCGATCTCGAATCCTTTGTTGTCTATAGTAATTTTCAAAATGGCCATGGCCTCAAAGTAAGAGTTATGGTGGGTACTCGATCGACCCAAATGGGATTGCCTGTAATTCTAGAGTCACCACACGATTCCCAAGAGCGTCATAGACCGACCGTTAATGAATCCTTCTTCGAAGGTCCTGTTAAAAGAGACTTAAGTTTCATGAATAGATTCAGAGTGGTATCTGATTTAAAATGCCGATTCACTTTTGACGCTTTTTCAGAAGCGTTGATGCGTGGAGATAAACAAATCCCGCAAGCAACACGGAATGAAACGCGAGAAAATACCAATCAGCAAAGAATGCTTGAAACCGCGATCCGATCCCTTCACTTACTTCCGGTGCAAGAGTGACTATCCATCTCATAAGGAACCCTTGGACAACGAACGTAAGTAAAAAGATGAACACTACAACAACAAGAACTCTTGATCTTTCCTTACGCTGAGAATACATTGCAAGAAGTACCCCCAGCGGTAGCAGAGTGTTAACTAATACAGCCACGAAAATTATACTCATAATTTCACCCAATTCGGTTTATGCATATCCGTCGATCTCGATCCGCCGCATAAATTCTGTATATCGTTCTCGCAGAAATAAATGCTGAGCCAACAACGGCCCCAAGCGCAGCGATTACGGATACGGCCCCACCAGTTGCGGCCCCTGTCTTTATTGCGATGATTGCGGCTGCCGCTAATGCACCTTGCATTAACATATTGTCTACAGTTGCATCAATGACTTTATTTACGAAATCTTCCTGACACTCAGCTCGTTTTTTTAGTTTATCCAGATCATTTCCAAGCACCTTCGCCTTGCCATTGCCGCCGCCGCAGCCCGAGCCGTAGCATTTTGTTTGGGCCTCGCGGGTAGAAACTGGCAAGCCTCCAAGCGTACGGGAGCCGCTAACTCCGCCGCCTCTTGCCGCAAATATCCAGACCCAGCAATTACCGTCTGCCCCGGTGCAATTGTATTCTCCAACCAGCCCGCTTGGGTCGATGAAGTTGACCGGGTCGCCGGAGACGTAGGCGTAGCGGTTGAAGCTCTGCGGGTCGCCGATATTCATCGAGCCTTTGTAGGGGTCGGGCGAGGTCCAGCGGCCGCCTTGAGTTTCAAGTTTGCGGAACCAGGTGTGCTGCTGGCCGCTGGCTGCGTCGTTTTCGGTCAGCCCGTAGCCCTGCCGGGCAACCCGATCCGCGGAATAGCCCTGCTCGACCCTTCTCATCCCAACCCCAACGCCGATCTCCTCGCCGAACGCCTGATGGTCCGTCCGGGCAACCACGTGGCCGTTCGAGTTCGCAACCGCCCGCATCGAACCCAAAGGCGATTCTCAGCATGCTGCGGCCTAAACGAGGATCACTCATTTTAGAAAAGGGTTCGGGAAAGCCGTTCAAGTCGTTGCGCCTCTTCTTCATAACCATTATCACGAAGGCGCCGAATCGAGTTGTCTATCGAATTGCGGACCTCATCACTTCTTTCGAAATCCGGAGCCGCAGCAATAATTCGTCGAACGATTTCAGTTACCCGATTGTCTTTCATCGGAGATGCCGCTTCAATCCTCGAGGTATCCAAGAGGATAGAAATCAAATACGTTGCGGAAACGATGAACTCAAACTCGCGACACTCACTGTCGGCCTCGCAATCGCTTATACTTTGATCCAACCTGGGGATTGCACTATCCGTTTTTCCCATACGAAGAAGTGTTTTGGCGCAGTATCTTTCTGCTCGAACGGAACCCTCGACGTACTGAGCTTCGCGAGCCTTTTCCTTGGCCAAGGAGTAAGACTCCAATGCCTCGTCGTACTTATCTAGAAGCAAGTTGTTGTCGCCTTTGCTCATAAGTTGTCGGTACTCCGGTAGGAGCGCCGAATCACGCTGGATGCAACCAGTAACAAAGCATGCGGCCAATAATATTACTCTTAGCATTCTGTCTTATTGTATTTCCTTTTCACATTCTTCCTTCGCCCGAATTGCGGCGCTTTGTTGAGATTGGTCTACCTTCACACGATAGTTATAAGCACCAATGCTGCCCTCGTATGCCCCGGTAGCCAGCACTGCCCCAACTGCACCAAAAATCATATTTACGGTACGCATTGTACCGAGCAATTTCGGACGGCGAAAGGTGATCACCTTCTTCCCGCCGTCCGAGAGGGCCCCCACGATTCCGGCAGTCAAGGCGCTGAGGAAAGCATCATCGAGCTCAATATCGCGTTCTCTACTAAGATCTCGTAGATTCGCCTTGAGTTTCTCTCTAATGCAATCACGAATCTTCTTCTTTCGTTCATCCTGCTTTTTCAACATTTCCGTAACAGCATCTTTCCGACCTGGGACTCCGAAAACAGTGAACCTGCAATCGTCCTCATTTCCTACCGAGGTGCTCCCCGCCCCACCGCCGCGACCGCCGCCAGAGTCAACGATTGGCGGACGACCGCCGCCACCGCCACCGCCGGGTCCCCAGGCTCGGGTAACCGGACAAAACCATCCAATCGTGATTCCATTAGCGTTATAGACAGGGCGTCCTCCGCTACACGGGGGCTCCCCATACAATCCACTTGGGTCGATGAAGTTCACCGGGTCGCCGGAGACGTAGGCGTAGCGGTTGAAGCTTTGCGGGTCGCCGATATTCATCGAGCCTTTGTAGGGGTCGGGCGAGGTCGAACTTCCAGTCTCTTACAGACCGTCACCTCGGCATATGACCCGATTGCGGCTTTGGCGGAAAGGAGAAGTTTTTTCGTTCCTCGGACGTTCCGATCCACTGTTCAATCGCGACGATTCGGTCAATGGCTTCCTCAAGCTCTTTCAGCCGTTTCATTTCGGCAAGATGACTTTGGCTTCCACCAAAGCAGCCGAGGTAATGGCGGACGGATTTACTTTGACTCTGTCTTCGAACCTTGAGCTCGACCGTGGCCGAATCGGTCATGACCGCAGTACAACGATCGTCTGAAACCCCGTAAGACTGCCGCAGAGCGAAAAATCTGGTGCGAGAGATTAACGTTTTCAATTCTCGGACCTGTTCATCTGTGATCTTTCCGTAGGCCGGCCCTTTTATTTTTACGAAGTTAATGCCGTTATACTCTACAGTGCCATCAGAAAAAATACTTACCTTGTACGCCGGACACGTGCCATAGCACTCACCTCGTTGCATAACGACCCATGGGTCATATCTCTGTGTTTTCATTCCAGCGCCAATGGGACGAATCTGGTCAGCGGTTTGGCCAAAGGCAATAGTCGCAAAGACCCCAAGAAGAATAAAGTAGAACCAGGAGAAGTGCTGTGATGGACTCATCATTCTGAAGATCTCAAAAGAGAAAATAACCGTTCGCCGGCTTAACCTCTGCCCCAAACTGCAACCTCTCAACTGTTTTGCGAATAATGTATGTTCATTTTTCATAGCATTCACCATCACACGACCAAATTCAGAGCCTTCCGTTAATTCTGTACCCTGTGACCTCAGTGCTAAATCCGCCGCTCGACCATCTCAAAAACGATAACCACGAGATCGACCTAAATGGATCGCCACCTCCCGGTCCGACTCCACCTCCACCACCAGGGACTGGAGAAATCGGCCGGCTCAACATCATGGTTCCTGGCTGTTCCGACGATTCCTCGACCGGTTGGTGCCTTCTATTCGGGTCGAATGGGTTGAATTTCAAACAGAAGTAGTTAATCATCGCGTTAAATCTCTTGAAGTGGGATTCATCACCACTCCGGTCTCCCCTCCAGTGGCGGTACTCGTGAAGTATTGTAAGGGCCATTGATTCGAGCCGCGAAACGCTACCAACAACCAGGCCGGAATCACTAACGAATGCTCCAAATCTCTCGTTCGCATTTGCGCTGAATGGTAGGTTATTCTGATTTAGGGAGATATGATACGGAATCCATACCCCGCCGACCCGCCTCCTGTAAAACGACGTCGTTGCTGAGGCGAGTTCTTGAAATGGCTGGGTATCTGCCACGACTCTGCCGTTTATATATTCGCCAACTAAAACATTAGACCGCAGCGTTATCTTGCCCCTTTGGTAAAGCCGGCCGAGGTCTGACGCCAAATCGCTCTTTATCCCTCTTGCTGCATCAACCGCTTTCCTGCAAGCTGGATTCTTAAGTAGTTGTTGAGCCAAACCAACCGCCTCTCTAACGCCATCAAGGCCTGATGGATCGACTGTGTTAACAGGATCGTTCAACACGTACGCAAAGCGGTTCAAGCTCTGCGGGTCGCCGAGGTGCATCGAGCCTTTGTAGGGGCCGGGCGAGGTCCAGCGGCCGGCCTGGGTTTCGAGTTTTCGGAACCAGGTGTGCTGCTGGCCGCTGGCGGCGTCGTTCTCGGTCAGCCCGTAGCCCTGCCGGGCAACCAGATCCGCCGAATAGCCGTGCTCGATCTTTCTCAGACCCACCCCAACACCGATCTCCTCGCCGAACGCCTGATGGTCCGTCCGGGCAACCACGTGGCCGTTCGAGTTCGCAACCGCCTTGACACTGCCCTGCCAGTCCTGCTGGATGTACCGCACACCGCCCGCTCCCTAGGCCGGCACGCCATACTCCGCGACCAGCTTCCCGCCGATGTCGTAGATCAGGGACTGCCAGACTTCGTCTATCCTGCCGAGACTCCCAACCCGCAGGCTTTGTACTTGGACATTAAATCGGGAGACCTCACTCGTGTTGCTTTAATCTTCCGCCCAATCGCATCCTGGTCGACCAGATATTACCAACGACTATCGTATCCCTCGTCGGAAAAACTGCCCCAAAAGTCGGATGCAGTTGTACAAAATCATGAATACGACCGAGGTAATCGGAACCACCACTACCAAGCGCAACACAAACGCCTGAAACCAAAATGCCCCTAATTCGGTAACATTCAGAATTCCGTGTTGATGGTGGGACAAATAGTCAGAATAGAAGTCGAAAGCCGAGGCCGACAATGCAAATGCGATCGAACCGAAAATTCCAACCGCGATCGATTTCCGAAAGGAACACCAAGCATCATCGCCCCGTAAGAGAAAGCCATGAACCAGCACGTAAGAGCCGGCGCCGGCGATACCCTTTACAAGAACGCTTGATAGAATTTGCCTTCCACTATCAGCAACCACCTGTACCTGCATTCCGATGAAAAACCCAATAAGTAGAGTCACAACATTTGCCGGTATTCTTTTAGACATAACAAATCCGTAAAAGCTTTTAAAAACTACCTCTTAAGGTCACAGATTTCCTTCTTAATCGTTTCGCCGATACTCATTAACCTACTGGGAATGTTGCCAGTCTCCGGGTTGGCACTCAGCATCCTTCCGATATCATAAGCCACTGATCCAAGCTTTTTGTCGCCTGAATTATCATCGGCCGCCTTATGCACAGTAGTTGCCAACCATTGTCCGTTTATTCCACCACTGAAGTATGCCGCGAAATGGTGGACTTGATCCTCAGTCGGGTCAGTTCCTTGCCAAAACTGCTGCTTGAAATCGCTTTGCCCTCTTTCCGCCGCAGAGGACTTGTTCGTTCCACCCCCGGTTCGCCACAATGCCAATGCCGCCCTCTTACCATCGAGCGGTCGCCCGATGTAGTAGGAGGTAAATTCTGTATCAAATTTCCTGAGATTCCAGTTGGTTTCTCTCGCTATCTTTTGCGCTCGATCAGCCATTCGCTCACATGGTCCGCGATTGTCGGGTGGAGAGCCAAGGCTACCGCCGCGACCGCCGCCAGAGTCAACGATTGGCGGACGACCGCCGCCACCGCCACCGCCGGGTCCCCAGGCTCGGGTAACCGGACAAAACCATCCAATCGTGATTCCATTAGCGTTATAGACAGGGCGTCCTCCGCTACACGGGGGCTCCCCATACAATCCACTTGGGTCGATGAAGTTGACCGGGTCGCCGGAGACGTAGGCGTAGCGGTTGAAGCTTTGCGGGTCGCCGATATTCATCGAGCCTTTGTAGGGGTCGGGTGAGGTCCAGCGGCCGCCTTGGGTTTCGAGTTTGCGGAACCAGGTGTGCTGCTGGCCAGACGATTCATCATTCTCGGTCAGGCCATAGCCCTGTCGGGTCGCATTATCGGCGGAATAGCCCTGCTCGATCTTTCTCAGACCCACCCCGACACCGATCTCCTCGCCGAACGCCTGATGGTCCGTCCGGGCAACCACGTGGCCGTTCGAGTTCGCAACCGCCCTGACACTGCCCTGCCAGTCCTGCTGGATGTACTTCACACCGCCCGCTCCCTCGGCCGACACCCCATACTCCGCAACCAGCTTCCCAAAAGCATCGTAAACCATCAACTGCCAAACATCATTGATCTTCGTCGCCACACGGTTTCCAAGAGCGTCATAGACCGTCCACGCATCCGGCGAACCGGATTTTGTCGCTTTGACCTGGCGACCATTCGCGTCATAACCAAACCCCAATGAACGAAACTTGCTGTCCGCGACAACCTGTCCGGCGTCGTCATAGGTCGTTCCCGTGCGAAAACGATTCGTTGCTTTATCGATGTCACCCGTCCCCGGTGTTGTCGCTTCTTCGATGGGCGTAAACGGCAACGGGTTCGCTTGTCCGGTGGTCGGGTTGCTCGCTGCCTTTCGATACTTGTTCCCAAAACGATCGAAGTCGAATACCTGCTTGAAAACAAGCGAGTCATTATCGCCGCGGTGTTCTCTCGCCTCTTTCAGCCGTCCAAGATGGTCGTAAGCAAACCTCTGCGATGCCTGTTTAGCCGCACCGATAAACGACTCGATCTTCCCAAGCTGCCCGTTGTTCTTCGTCGCATCGACCGATCCTGTGGCAACATCCGTCTGGCCGTAAGAATAATCGAACTTCTGCAACACCTCGGTCCCTTTCATCAAACTCTGAGACGTCATTTGAAAACGGTCGTTATAAGCAAACGTCTCGTGCGTACCGTTGCCAAGATTCAACTGGCTCAAAATGCCTTGCGAATTGTAGGTAACGCCGGTGACGTATTCCCGATCACCATCCTCGACTCCGGCCATTCTGCCGTAATTGTCGATCTCTGTTTCAACAACGCGCCCGCTCGGATACTTCTGGCTCACGAGCTGCCCAGCCAGATTGTAACCGTATTCCTGCAGGTAGCTCTCGCTGCAGATCGACTGAGTGTCTTATACAACTCTTTATCAGATGTCTTTATCAGATGAGCCGCGAAGACTGTACTGTATACGCTCAACTAGAAATTAATCATCATTCTCTGAGGAACGAAAATTGAAAGACGCTATGATAAGAGCCGTCATAATAGCTCCTACCAAAGTAGGTGCTGGATTAAATTCGTTCTCGAAGTAAAACTTCGTCCTTTCGAATAGTCCCACTGGGTTACTTTGAGCGAAAAGAAGTTTAATCACTAAGTCTGCCAAAATGAAACAAACGAAAAAGACGCAAACTAAAATCACCGCTCTACTGAAAAAGTGCCACAAATCTTTCAACAAAATCGGTTTCTTTCGACGCATTTGATTAAACTCCAATATAATTTGCCCCAGGAACAGGGTTAGTAATCCCGCATTTCTTCAAATCGTCCCGCCAAGTCTTAACTATTTCCATTTCACGAGGAGATTGCCAAGAGAATCTTGCTATAATTCGTTCCGCATAAACTGTGGTGGCTCCGGCCGCAGCTCCAATTGCTGCGTTCTTGCCTCTTCGACGTCTTCGAGCCGTTGATGCTCCCGCAGCACCACCTATCCCGGCCCTCGCAGCTGCTTGAGTTGCCAACTCCCCGTCAGCAAGAGGAAAAAGTCGGCTTGCCTCTGTAATAAGATCACGGAAAGCATTTCTCGCCTTTTGGTCAGCGGTTTTCACACACTCATCTCGCTTTTTCCTTTTTTCTAAGGCTTCTTTTAGCAATCCTTTAACGCAGGGAATGCGAGGAATGCAATCATCAGGAGGAGAGGGTTG
Source organism: Acidobacteriota bacterium (assembly GCA_019639235.1). GTDB lineage: Bacteria > Acidobacteriota > Blastocatellia > Pyrinomonadales > Pyrinomonadaceae > OLB17. The sequence continues at coordinate 145,342 of JAHBSG010000003.1, forward strand.
GCCGCCACCGCCGCCGCGACCGCCGCCAGAGTCAACGATTGGCGGACGACCGCCGCCACCGCCACCGCCGGGTCCCCAGGCTCGGGTAACCGGACAAAACCATCCAATCGTGATTCCATTAGCGTTATAGACAGGGCGTCCTCCGCTACACGGGGGCTCCCCATACAATCCACTTGGGTCGATGAAGTTCACCGGGTCGCCGGAGACGTAGGCGTAGCGGTTGAAGCTTTGCGGGTCGCCGATATTCATCGAGCCTTTGTAGGGATCGGGCGAGGTCCAGCGGCCGGCTTGGGTTTCGAGTTTGCGGAACCAGGTGTGCTGCTGGCCAGACGATTCATCATTCTCGGTCAGGCCATAACCCTGTCGGGTCGCCCTATCGGCCGAGTAGCCCTGCTCGATCTTTCTCACACCCACCCCAACACCAATCTCATCGCCGAACGCCTGATGGTCCGTCCGGGCAACCACGTGGCCGTTCGAGTTCGCAACCGCCCTTACGCTGCCCTGCCAGTCCTGCTGGACATACTTCACACCGCCCACTCCCTCGGCCGGCACGCCATACTCCGCGACCAGCTTCCCAAAAGCGTCGTAAACCATCAATTGCCAAACATCATTGATCTTCGTCGCCACACGGTTTCCAAGAGCGTCATAGACCGTCCACGCATTCGGCTGATCCGCCCTAACCGGCCGCCGACTGCGAGTTGATTCAATTTTAACAGCGGTGTCAAGAGTATTCGGCTTTCGGACTCGGCATCTGATTCGCCGGCGGAGCATCAGCCCGCTAGGGCCGATCTGTGCTGTTCGGTTTTCGTTCTGTGATTTCTGTGGTTTTGGAACAAAATTTTCAAACGACCACAGAGGACACAGACAAAAACCACAGACGGAGCAGACTAGGTTCCGGTTTTCCTATTTTCTTCTTTCGTGGCTGAAAAAATATCGTACGGGCAGATGCCACCGTCTTCGACGGTTCCGGCGGGCCGTATCGGATAGTGTCAGTAGCCCGACCGTGAGGAAGGGCTTTTCCTAGTGATGAGGGACGAGTGACGAGTGCCAAGGGCCGAGAATCCGAATGCGAAAGCCCGCACTCTGGCAAAGGCTAAACACACAATGCGAAATGCGTAATCTGGACCTCGCCACTCCGCAACTCTGAAACTCTGAAACTCTGCAACTCGCACCTTCCATATCATCCATATCTTCCAATCCTCTCGGATCGCCGTTCGGTTCGGCTTTGGGACCTAGGAGAATGGTAACGGGAAGAGTGAGCGGTGAGCAGTAAGCAGCGAGCTGTCGGGAAGCAGACCGAAGTCGTTCATTCAAGCTAATTAGTAATTAGAAATTAGTAATTACTAATTTAACGGAGTGCCATTAGGTATTGTGAAAAGGCACATATCGAAGGCCCAAGCCCAAAGACCAATTTCCTTTTTAACCAATTTACGATGATCCAATTAACAATTGCCAATGCGAAGATGCAGATCCAAAGTCCCAAATCCCACATCACAAATCACCAGGTCCGGCCGCTTGTTCCAGATGTCCTGTTTGTCCCATTTGTCCCATTCGTCCCGGATGTTCGCGATGTTTCCGTTGTTCGCGGTGTTTCCGGTGTTCGCGATGTTTCCGATGTTCGCGATGTTTCCGATGTTCGCGATGTTTCCGATGTTCGCGATGTTCGCGGCGTTTCCGCGAACGCGCGATGCCAACAAAAAACAGAACACCAGGAACCGCGGAATTCGAAATTCTCGAGAGCCGGGACTCAAAACCCAACGCCGTTTCAAGTGTTTCAAATGTTTCAGGCGCTTCATCTGTTTCATCCGTTTCAACCGTTTCAGCAACATATGGCATCTGCAAAAAATGAAACACCCGGACCCCAACTTTGGGACCCGGGTTCCGGATCTGAAATGAGCCTATTTCTTGAAATCGAAGACGATATTGGCGAATGCCTTTACGCCGACGTCGAGCCGGCTGTCGTCGATGATGAAGTCGGGCGTGTGGTGCGGAGCGGCGTCCTTCGGGTCCTTGCCGGCCGGCATTCCGCCGACGGTGAAGTAGAAACCCGGAGTCTTCGCATGAAAGAACGAGAAATCCTCCGCTCCCGTGACCCACTCGCCGAGCACGACGTTCTCGCGGCCGGCGGCCTTGTGGAGCGAGGGCAGCATCATCTCGACGAGCTCCGGCGTGTTGTAGGTGACCGGGGCCTTTCGGTCGATCTTAACCTCGACCGTCGCACCCATGCTCTCGGCGATGCTGGTCGCCGTCCGGCGGATGCGTTCGTGCACATCATTTTGCATCATGCTGTCGAGCGTGCGGATGGTGCCGGCCATGACAAGGTCCTCGGGAATGATGTTCTCGCGGACGCCGCCGCTGATCCGGCCGACGGTGATGACGACCGGTGCCTTCGGCAGGTTCGATTGGCGGGCGACGATCATCTGCAGCCCGGTGTAGATCTGCGTAGCGACGGCGATCGGGTCGATGCCGGACCAAGGGTAAGCTCCGTGGGTCTGCTTGCCGCGGACCTTGATCTCGAACCAGTCGCTGGCCGCCATGATCGAGCCAGGCTTGTACTTGATCGTCCCGACCGGCGTCTGCGAATTGATATGAATGCCGAAGATGGCGTCGATCTTCGGGTTGTCCATCACGCCCTCTTTCACCATCAGCTCGGCACCGCCCTCTTCGCCCGCGGGCGGGCCTTCCTCGGCGGGCTGAAAGATGAAGACGACCGTGCCCTTGATCTTGTCCCGCATTCCAGCGAGCACCTCGGCAGCCCCCATCAGCATCGCTACGTGCGTATCGTGGCCGCAGGCATGCATAACGCCGACCGTCTGCCCGTTGTATTCGCCGGTCGCCCGCGAGCGGTACGGCAGGTCGTTGCGTTCGGTGACGGGAAGTGCGTCCATGTCCGCCCGAAGCCCGATGACCGGCCCGGGCTGCGAGCCCTTGAGTATGCCGACAACGCCCGTCTTCGCTACGCCGGTCCGGACCTCGATCCCGAGCCGCCGGAGATGATCCTCAGCGTACTTCGCAGTCTTGAACTCGCGATTGCCGAGCTCTGGGTTCTGGTGAATGTGGCGGCGCCACTCGATCACCTTCGGCATCAACTTCGCCGCCGCGGCATCGATCTCGCGGCTCATATCGTTGGCCGGAACGGCGTGCGAAAATGCCGCAACAAAAACCAACAAGGTCAGCATTCTTTTCATCGATTGAATCTCCTTTATGGAACGGGTGGACAAGATTGTAGCGCGGTTGACGGTCTATCTGAAAAGCTCGGTCTCGCGGCCGGTGCGAACCTCTTTGATAAAAAGCCCCATCCGCCCTTGCCCGCCACGGATAAATGCGATCCGCTTGCCGTCCGGCGACTCGCGGGCGAAGAAGCCCTTAATGTTCAATGGTTTGAGGTCGGTCCCATCGGCGTTGATCGAGAAGATCTCCTGCTCCTCACCAGTCATCCTGGTAAAGATCACCCGCTTGCCTTTCGCACTCCACGATGGGTAAAAATTGTGGCCGATGTTATTTGTCAGCAACTTCTTGTCGCTCCCATCGGCATTCATCGACCAGATCTGGTCCTTATTATCGCGAATCTCCCTGTAATAGACGATACGCCGGCCATCTGGCGACCAAACGGGATTGTAAAACGCGACCTTATCGTCATCCGTCAACCGTTTCGGGTCGGATCCGTCGATGTTCATCACGTAGATCTGCGGCAGCCCGCCGTCGCGCTCGGAATTGAAGACAATTCTTTTCCCGTCGGGGGAAACGACTGGGGCTCCGTCGCGTCCCGGTGCTCTCGCAATAAGCCGCAGTCCGCCGCCCTTGACGCTGACCGAGAAGATCTCCTGTTCGCGGCTGCGAGGGGCACCGCTGCCAAAAAGGACGGTCTTTCCATCGGGCGAAAAACTCGGGAACGACTCATTCCCGTTCGTTCCGGTCAACCTGCGAAGTTGGCTGCCATCGGCCCGCGCCACGTATATATCGGCGACCATCGTTCGCGGGGTACCGTTCGTAACCTCCATCCGCGTAAACGCGATCATCTTGCCATCCGGCGACCAAACGACGTGCCCAAAAGAAACGGTCGGACCACCTTGAGCCACGGCGTTCGCCGCGACGAAACCGCCGACGAGTATGAGCGAAACAAGATACCTCAACATAGCAACTCCATTTCGAGCAATTCGCCTGTCGCGTCATCTCAGACCGCACCGCAGATGGCCGACCACACCGGAGATCGCCATCGGAGCCCGGTATCCTGTACGAACTCCGGCTTACGGCTTCTTAACCATTTCGACAACCTCGACCAACAATCTACCCAGCGGTTTACCGAGGTCCTGCGGTACACTCGTATTTACCTGAACGGCGATGGCGATCTTGTGCTCGGGGAAATACATCATGTCGGTCATATAGCCCGGAAAAAAGCCGCTGTGGCCGTAGGTAAGTCCGGCAGGCGTTGGCCGAATGATAGCCCCGAGGCCATACTTCACATTCGGCCCGAGCTTTGCCGGAACACCATCGACCATTATCGGCACGAGCGAAGCGTCGAAGGCTCTTCCCTCATACATCAGCTTTGCCCAACGGGCGAGGTCCTCGCCGGTCGAGGCCCATCCGCCGCCGGTCCATTCAAGCTGCGGGTTGACGATGAACTTGCCGTTCTCGATCATTCGGTCTTTCCCGCCGAAAGGATTGTTCGGACCGGCATAGCCCTGCACGACGTTCCTGAGCTTCGGCCCGTCCTGCGGAATAGTGTTCGTGAGCTTGAGCGGTTTGATGAATCGGCGTTTCGCCTCGTTGTAAAATTCTCGGCCGGTCACCCGCTCGAGGATCATTCCGAGCACGATGTAGTTGGTATCGGAATACTCCCAACCCTGGCCGGCGGCAAAAGGCGGCTTTTCGTCGAAGAGGTAAGCGAGCCGTTCTTCCGGAGTCCAGAATTTGGAGGGGTTTGCGGTGAGGAAATCGGTGAACTCTTTCTTGAATTCGTAGCGGACGAGCCCGCTCGTGTGGTTGAGGAGTTGGCGGACCTTGATGTCGCGTGCATTGGGCAGTCGAGCGAACCAAGGCTCTTTGCCAAGATACTTCTCGATCGTGTCATCAAGCCCGAGCTTCCCGTCCTTTACGAGCTGCAATGCGAGCGCCGCGGCGAATGTCTTGCCGGTGCTGCCGGCCGGCATCCGGTCATCGGGCCTCATCGGCCGCTTCGTTTCTCGATCGGACACTCCGACGGCAAACCCGTACGTTGTGCCGTCGGCAAGAACAGCGCCGAACGTAGCTCCGGGAAACTTACCCGCGGCGTGCCATTCATCAAGCTTCGCCTGGATCTCTTGCTTTACATCGCGAGCCGGCACCGCGCTCGTCTGGGCGGCGACCGATGCCGAGATGATCGTCAGCACAATGAAGTTCGCGATGATTCTGAGCACACGACCCTTCATCGCTACTTTTGCAACCCCCACTTCTTCGGATCGGGCTTCATCGCCTTCTCCTTTTCGGTGCAGGCGCCCGGATCGATGGTCGAGGCGCCGTTCGCGATCTTCCATACACCCTCGACCTTCACAAGATTGAATTGGTTCACGCCGCAATGAGAAAGCCTTTCGCCAACAAAGAACACATAGCGTCCATAGACCATCGCGTAGTCGCCCTCGACCTCGACCTGCGGGGCGTACATTTCCTCGCGGAGATTAGCTTCCTTGTTGGTGAACATCTTCGAGAAGGCATCGCCGCTGATCACCTCGACCCGCGAACTTCCATCACGCAGCTTCCGAATAGCGACAAGCTGATTCTCCGGTGTGCCGAGTGCAAGAATGCCAGCCGGGTTTGCCGCAGCCATCTCAGCGAAGAGCTTTTCGACGACCGCGAGCGGAGCCGCCTTTTCCGCTGGCATCTGCCCGGTTGCCGGCAAGACAAAAATCAAGGTTGCAAACAAGAAAAATATGACTGCCTTCATAAAAATCTACCTCGGTTCAAGTTTTTCAGTTCTTTTCAAATGTGTCAGATCCCGCGAGCGGGAACGCTGCAGCAATTTAGTTTGCCTCCGATCGCGTTAGCTCTGGCGCTCGATACCGAGCTGCTTCATCTTTGCGCTCAAGTTGCTATTACGCAGATTGAGCAGCTTCGCGGCTCGATTCTGCCGCCCATCTGTCAATTCAAGGACGGACCTGATCAACTCTCGCTCGTAATGTGCGACCGTTTCGTAAAAATCGACGCCCTTTTCAGGGTCGATCTGGACGCGGTGATTGCCGCGTGTTTCAGTGAGGAGCGAACGCACGATGGTCTTCAAGCCCCTCAGGTTCGCGGAATTGATGTTTCGGCGCCGTATGCCGGCCACTCGGGTTGCCATATTCAAAACTCCTTCGAGGCAATCCTCGTTATTGAGCGGAAAAGGCGTTTGCAGGCAAACATAATTTCAATATTGCCGAAGAGTTCCTGCCCTCGCCTATATCCCGGTCACGGCAATGCCGTCGGGCACCTTGCCCGTCTCGACCCGGCCCGTGACCTCGCCGGTCTCGAGGTTGACCTTCAATACAACATCTGGTTGCACTGCAGTTATAAATGCCGTTTTGCCGTCTCTGGAGAACGCGACTCCGAGCGGCGTGCTTTCGAGCTTGATTCGCCGGACCTCTTTACGAGAGGCAGCATCGACAAGAACCATCTCCTTGGTCTGCAATATCGTATTCAGAACGGTCTTACCGTCGGGTGTGAATCGCACGCGGTATGGCCGGCCGCCAAGCGGGAGTTTTGCAACCGACTTTGCTGTCGCAGTATCGATGATCTCGGCAGCGTTCTCTGCATTGAGCCCGATCCAAACCTCTTTACCGTCGGGCGAGATATCGATCGCCTCGGGCTGTTTTCCGACCGCAATCTGAGTTATGGTCGAGCCCGCGGGCGGGACGTTTTGAAATCGAAACATCGTAACTGTCTCCGACCCTATATTCGCTGTGTAGAAGGCTTTTTGGTCCGAGCTCCCGGCAATCATATGCGAAGCGTTCTGTCCGGTGCCCATTATCCAATCGACCCTATTCGTAGCCGGATCGTAACGTGCTATCGCCCGGTTAACCTCGGCAGTGAAATAGAGTTTACCGCCAATGAGCTGAATGCCGTGCGGCCTGAGCAGCGGGCCAAGATCGACACGGCGAAGCTCTTTCGCCGAGGCAATGTCGATGATCGAAAGCGTATTTCCAGGGGTTTGCGCTCCGTAGTTCGCGACGAAGGCGGTTTTGCCATCATCAGAAATCATGACCTCGTGCGGGCCTTCGCCGACCGGAACGCGCCCGGTAACCTTCATCGACGCCGGATCAACTATCGCGAGATCGTTGTCATTCTTGTTAAGAACGACGATTGCCGGTTTGGCTTGCCCGAATACTTCGAACATGCCCGAAAAAATGACAATTGAGACGAGAACAAGAAGACCGGAGGTTGTTGATTTTACACGCATAAGACCAATTGTGACTGAATTACGCAATCGGTCAGCGAAAGGTTTCAGACTCCTAGGAGGGTTCGACAGAACGCCCGAGCCTCAGGGGCTTACATTGGAATTGCGGCCGGACGATCGGGCACCTGTCAATGAGTTAAGGTTGATCGTCGGTAAGCCTTTCTTCAAGAAGCCGCGTCGAAACGGTAAGGAAGTCGTGAGCGGTAATCATCCCGACGAGCTTGCCATTCTTGCATACGGGAAGACACCCGATCCCTCGCTCACGCATGAGATAGAGCGCATCGAGGGTAGGCGTTTCAGGAGATATGGTCAAAAGGTCGCGCTTCATCACGTCGGCCACAACCATTTCATCGGCCGATCGAGCCCGGTTCGACGCAAGCATCGCGATCAGGTCGCGGTGAGAGACGAGCCCAACAAGATGACCATGGTCATCCTCCACCGGCACATGGCGGACGTGGCGCCACTCCATCAGGCTCGCGGCGAGGTCGATAACATCGCTGGGCCTGACTGTAAAAAGGTCGCGAGACATGAATTGTTCGGCCGTTCGAAAGTTGTCGATCCAATCGGATCTTTTCTCGATAGTCGCCAAGGGCCATTCGTGGACCGGTATGTTTTGTTCCTGATTCCTGATCATCGCGGCGACGAGCGTCCGCATCCGTACATTTGGCTTTGCCGCCGGGTCCATGTTCGAAAGCGAATCAAGGGTCCACTGGGCGCCATTCGTTTCGTGTCGAACGCGAGCTTCGAGCGTCCCGAGATAGCGGTCAATATCGGCATCATCGATCTTGGCGACCTCGAGGCCCCTACGAGCGAGCGGCAAGAGCTCGTCAACTATCAGTTGCGGAACCGAATACGAGCGGCCGTCGAGCCACGTGATCTGAGATCGAAGCCCGTATCGGGCAACTGTAAAGAAGTTCGTCTTTGCTTCATCAAAGCGCATGCGTTCGCGAACATCGCCAAATTCAGTCGGCAGAGCCGTCATAAGGCCGAGAAAGAACGCGGCATTTGCAACTTCGTCGAGCACTGTAGGACCAGCTGGCAAGTATCGTGCTTCGATCCGGAGGCTCGGGCGGCCATCCAAAATACCGTAGCAAGGGCGGTTCCATCGCCAGACCGTCCCGTTATGCATCCGCCACGCTTTGAGCTCGGGCGTGCCGCCGCGGCGATACGTCTCCAGCGAATTTTCTTCGATCTCGCGGGTGAGGATTATCCGGAATCGGGCAACATCCTCGTGAAAGATCTCGGCGATCGATCCATCGACCCATTTCCGGCCGAATGTCACGCGGGCGGGGCGGCTTCGGCCCTGATGGACGGGGGAGCGTTCGTCAACGGCATGCTGAAACAGAGCAAGGCGCGTTTCATGCCACAGTCGGTGGCCAAGCAGAACCGGCGAATTGACCGCCGCAGCAAGGACCGGTGCCGAGATTGCCTGTGCCCAGTTATACGAGTTGGCAAAGTCCTCAATATTTGGCTGAAGGTGTATCTGAAAACTGGTGTTGCAAAATTCAAGAAACGTGTCCTGATGGTGGAGGCGGATCTCATCGAGCCCTTTAATGTGAACTACCCGTTCTTCGCCATGGAGGGCTGTGAGAACCTTGTTCAACTGAGCGTAACGCGGCCCGGGCGTTAAGTTCTTTTCGACCAGATCTGATTCCTGGATCGTAGGCAAGATACCACATAGAACAACATCCCCGCGGCGTCCAGCTATGAGCGACCTCACTTCACTGACGATCTCAGAGATCTCAGCCTCCAATCGGCTAAGGCAGTCGCCCTTAAACTCGAGCGGCGTCAAATTCGCCTCCAGATTGAACTGGCCGATCTCGGTCGTAAGCCTTTCATCACCTGCCTCGGAGATCAACTGTGTGGAGTACGGTATAGGGTGCATCGCCGAATCGACAAGAAACATCTCCTGTTCGGCACCGATCCGGCTGATACCCGTTTCGAACTTGCCTGCAGCCATCATCTGCTCGAGGACATGAAGGTCGCAAAGCACAGCCTTTGTGAACTCACGCAGGTGGGCCTCGTCTGCATCGGTGTGAACTGTATGTTCTCCCATGTTCTTTTTCTCCGCTTAATACAAAGTTCAGGCCTTTTCCTTGAATGGGCTTTCGATGTCGTGCTTACGGCGGCTTACCGTTAGGCTTTCACCGGTCCAACGGAGTTTTCGGAAACCGAGCAGGTGAAATACCTGAAGCGGAAAGAACCGTGCGACAGCCGTATCTACCCGAAGTACCTCGCGCCCCCTTTCAGTCGGATGCACACCTGGCAGGAAATGCATCAGGTCGGCTATACGCATTCGCCGGAGCAATGCCGAAAGCCAAAGCCAGAACGGCCGGATACGCCTGCCAATAAAAAATCCGTCCTCACCGAGCTTCTGGTAGAGCGGCATCAGGATCAGTCCTTCCTCTCGGGCACGGACCGGCCCACTTCGGTCGTCGGCAAGATGCTCATTCTTCCTGATCCTCTGAAAATTCTCGTAACCGGGATGCATCGTAAAGCCGTCCTCTTCAGTGATCGCGTGACGGTAACGAACTTCGAGTATTTCCGGCGTTCCCGTGGCGTTTTTCACGACCTGCGCGTGATAATCCGCATCCGGGAGGTCTTTCCAAACGATGATGCCTGCACGTTCCATTGCCAGCCAAACTAATGATTCATGAGTATTTACGGTCGATTCAGCATAATGCTGACCGCCCTCAAATCCCATCGTTACAGCACCGATGTTGTTAAGATATTCAAGCAGCGTACCCTCCAACTGCTCTTCGATGCCAAGCAGGATCGTAACCGGAAGTCCGGTAGCGAATCGGCGGTTCCGCATCGTGTCGCCAACGGTCGCAAACGGCACGCCCTCAGCTGAGGTCGAATGGAGGTCAAGTGCATAGACTTCGCCGCGCGCTGACTCGATTACAGGCAAAAGAACCTCCAACAATTCGCGCTGTTCACGATCCTCTGAAAACTGCGGAGAAAGCTGAGAGTCTGGAGCGTTTCGTGTCACGTTGGCATCGGCCCAGTGCCGATTTAGATCGCTATCAACAAAACGGACACCCTTCCGCAAAGCTCGTGTGTTTCCAGCGAAGAAAAAGACGCGGCCGCAGAGACGCAGATCGGAATCCTTGATCCGTTCGGCTACCCGCTGCACGGCCCGAACCCCCGCCGATTCGTTACCGTGAATGCCGCCAAACACCAAAAGAGTCGGGCCGACATTTTCTGCGCCAAAGGAAGCAACAAGATGTTCACCTTCGGCAATGAATTCCGCTGTCTTGGTTGTAGAGTCCACCGTTCTGCTATACTCCTCTGCAAATATCGAACCGCAAGAGTTATGGCCGTATCCGACATACTGACCGGAACCGTAAAGGGCCCGGGCCAATTGCCTCAAGAATACACATTCATCACCCGCGACAATAGCCGCGTCAGGATAGGTGAATTCGTTTATTACGAGGCCGTGGCAGAAGCTGAATCACGCCGGATCATCGGAACGGTCAAATCTCGAAAGCTTATCCGGGCCCTTCCTGATGATTTCCTGTCGGAGCCCGGAATACCGCCGGCGGAGGTTGCCGAGATACTCGGGATCGACCCCAACCCGGAGGTTTACGAGATCACCGTCGAGACAATCGGCTACTTTAGCCCAAAGCTCGGTGATTTCGTTAATCCGCGTATTCCGCCAAACCCCGGAGATGCGGTTAGCCTGGCATCGGCGGAAACGCTTGCTTCGGTCCTCAGTCCTCGCCAGGAAGGCGAGGCCGGCTCGGCCCATATCGGCTCGCTGTTGACACGTGACGCTGGCGAGGTCCCGATCGTTCTCTCGGTCAAAAATGTGGTCTCGACCCATGTGGCGATTCTCGCATCAACAGGCTCGGGAAAATCTTACACGGCGGGTGTCCTAGTCGAGGAAATGCTGCGTCCGTATAACCGGGCGGCGGTACTCATCGTCGACCCGCACGGCGAGTACCATACGATGGCGTCGATTCAGGGCGACCCTCAATTCATCGGTGAAGACGGCTATCGGCCCGAGGTAAAGATCTTCACCCCGGAACGTATAAAAGTACGATTTTCATCTCTAACAGAAGGCGACATCAGGTATCTGCTGCCGGACGGAACCTCAGATAAGATGCTTCACTTTCTCCGGCAGGCATATCGCTCGCTTCTGGAAAAGCTTCGGGCAGAAGGACGAAAGGAATATCTTTACAACTACTTCGATCTTCGGGATGAAGTGCAGCGGCAGCAATACGGCAAGGACGAACGAGACGCAGGCGATGGCGGTAACGTCTCATCGATCCAAGGCCTTCTTTGGCGGCTCGACTCGCGTTTCGATCAGGCCGACAGCATTTTCCACGCTCATGAACATATCGAGCTAGGCGATCTTTACCGGCCAGGCCGCGTCACCATTCTCGACCTTTCCGACATCGAACAAAGTCTTCAGCAAGTGATAGTGGGAACTCTTCTTAGAAGGGTCAACAAGGCGCGCGAACAGACGGTCCGCGAACACGTTACCTCGGGTGAGAACTTTCTCGATTATCCGGTGTTTACTCTACTTGAAGAGGCCCATCGATTCGCCCCGGCCGGTTCTAATGTTGTCTCGACGAACGTGCTAAAACAGATCTTGAGCGAAGGTCGAAAATTTGGCGTAGGGATAGGGTTGATAACGCAGCGGCCGGGAAAGCTCGATCAGGACGTTCTTTCGCAATGCATGACGCAGATCATCATGCGGATCGTCAATCCCATCGACCAGCAGACGATCGCGCAGTCGGTTGAAGGAGCAGGCCGGGCAATGCTCGCCGAACTTCCGGCGTTGACGAAAGGCCAGGCGATCATTTCGGGCGTCGGAATAAATACACCGGTCATGTGCCGCATCCGCCCGCGCTTAACGACCCATGGCGGCGAGACTTTCGATGCGCCTGCTCAATGGCTGAAATGGCACAACGAAGGACAGGCCAAACGCGACCAGGATTCGGCACCTTACCTAAAACCGGATTCGGAAAAGGAGCCAGAAAAATTGGGCAGCATCCGAATCTGAGGTGCGTCATTTCGCCCCGATCCGGTACATCTCTCGCCCGTCCGGACCGGCGAGATCTTTGCGAACCAATAGCATAAGCTCAACGCCGGGCCTGAGCGGATATGACGCGTAATATGCGTAGTTCGCCGAGTAACGGCGAATGGCCTCGGCATCCTGCTCACCTTTCTTTGCGACTATCATTTCAGCGGTCCTGGTGTCGAAGAACTTGCCGTGGAAGATCGCCTTCGGGTAATCGCGAAGATACCAGACCAGCGGCCAGTAATCCGGCGAGACGACCTCGACAGTGGTCTCGCTCCCTTTTCCGCTCACCTCAGCAAACCGCTCGATATCAGCGACCATGTCAAGAAACTCTCGGCGCGTGTGAGCATAAACGTAGGGGACTTTTTCGTCGTCGTAGTCAACGAAATTTACGTTGTATGTTTGGTACCCGAGTATCGCAAACGATACTCCGGCAAGGACAATAGCCGCGATCCGGCCGAGCGAACCCATCGAGCAGGCCAGTTCATTTATTGCGTACCCACCGATGAAACATGCCGGCAATAGAAACGAAAGCGCAAGCCAGGGCGTCTTGTAAGGAATCATCGTGTAAGCAAGAAACAACCCGAGCGTCCAAAGTCCGGCGAACATCGCAAACCGATGGCGTGCCTTGAAGAACGCGATCGCTGTTCCGATCACGGAAAGGAGAACGATCGGCGATTCGACCTTCATTGCCCAATTGAGATAGGCGAAAAGCCCGTTATCCGTGTGGTCTCTGCTCCCGGTCTTGGTCCAAATCGCATATGCCTCAAAGGCTTTGCTGACGCCCTCCGGATATGTAAAGAATGACGAGAAGAAAAGGACAAATATGTAAATGAACGCGAGTGCCGAGGCGATCACGACAAGCCAGAGGTCAATGCCCGAGCCAAGAGCATCGCGAAAGTCTGCCCAATTAAGTTCGGGGTCGTCGAGTTCATCTTTGGGGCCGCTTACCAACTTTCCCGCCAGCATGCGTCGCCACAGCCAGACGAAAAATACAGCGATCAGCATCGTCCCGAGGGTGATGAACGCCGTCTCCTTGGTCGCGAAGAAAAGTGCTGCCGAGGCCGACGCGATGAGGAGATAGATCGGACGGCCGTCCCGCCAGACCATCAGCATTCGGATGACAAAACCGACCAAAACCACTTCAACCGCAAAGACCACGACGGCGATGTAAACGAACCTGTCCGGGTCGCTGGACGAAAGCGATGACGCGATGTTGAGCGTCGTCGGAAAAAAGGAGACAAGCAGAAGCAGGGCCATCCACCCGATGGCAAAGGGCCCGGCCTTTCTTCGCTCGATAAAGAACACTATCGAAACAACGATCGCGAGACTCAGAAAAACAAAAAAGATCTCGTGAATAAAGTACCGTGAGATGAAGACCATTCCCGGCGAGAGAGCAAGCATCGCAGCGGCTGTCAGGGCTCCAATCCGCCCAATGTATCGCTTCAAAAACAACGCAAGAACAACTATGAGGACGCCCCAGATGGCAACGCTCCACCGAACCGTTACGGTATCAAGTCCGCCAAGAAGTTTCGTAAATGCGAGCGAAATGTAATAGAGGGTCGGGCCGTGGTAGTTTTCGGGGTCGTACTTGTAAACTCCGTCGCGATAAAGATTCGTCAGGAACCATCCGTTAACGCCCTCATCGTGGTGAAATGGCTTCAGGGCAAGCCAATAAAAACGCAGAAATGCGGCGAGGGCCGTCGCCGCGACACAACCAAGCAGCCACGTGGCATCGGATCCAAAGCCTCCTCTTTCTTCACCTTTCGTTTCTTCGATTGACATTCGTTCAGCTAGCTCGTGTTTATTCCGCAACCTTGTAAACGCGATATTGTCCGGATTCCGCTATAACCGGGAAGCGGGAAAAAAACTGCTCGTTCGGCGAGAGCGTGTTCCTTTCTTCCGGCGAAATCAGCACGTGGGTGATCCCGTGCTCTCTCAACAATTCTTCGGCTTGCGGACCGCCGCGATAGATCGCCTTGAGGTCCTCTTCGCGTCGCTTGTAGTCAATGCCGTGCGAGCCAAGGTGTCCAGAGTAGCGCATGAATGACGAACGGCCGCTCAGAACCACTGCTGAGTTATAGGTCGGAGCGTTCAGCACCACCGCATCCGGCCGGGTCGATGCCCGAATGCGGGTTGCGACCGTAACAGCGTCCGGTTCGAAGACACGATAATTGATCTGCTTGGAGACAGTTCGCCAAACATCGAGCCCGCCACTCATCGTAAGCACCAGAACCGTAGCGGCCGCAACCGCCTTCCAGCCTGCCGAACGCCGCCAGAGCCACGCGATCGCGGTTGCAACGAGCGGCAGCGACATTAAATGCCAATAGATCAGTATCTTGATGTTGTCCCACTCCCACGGTGCGAACTTGAATACATTTGAGACAACAAAGAGAACCGCAAAGGGAATGTAGAAAAGAAGCAGCGAGGGACTTGCCTTGACCGCGGCAGCCTCCGCCTCCCGTTCGGCTTTGGTCAAATTCTTTTTCGGTCCTGTATCTTTGCTGACTGAACGTGAGCAATTCCAAACCAGATAGACACCGGCGGCCAAAAGCGGAAAGACCAACCCGGTATTCTTTAGCCAGAACCAAAGAAAATAATCGTCCCGCTTGTCCCAGCCGAAATGGAAACCGATGAACTCTGAGGTTCGTGTCGCGCTTCCGTTCATCGTCCAAGCAAGAAGCGGTATCGCGACGATCGCCGTCCCTAGTGCAAAAGAGACATACTCCGGCAATCGTTTCCGCCTCATCCCAAGCACAAAGACGCCAACGACAAACACAACCGCAAGACTGTGAACGTGGATCAACGGAAGCATTCCCGCGATTAGGCCCGTGACGAAATACGGCAGAAATGCTAAATAACTGCCCGTTGGCTCCTTTACAACCTCGTCGCGATCCGGCTTCGAGAAAGCGTGCCACAGCAGGCCTACCGCGATCAACGCGATCGGCATTCCTAGCAAGAGGCTTCGCTGCGTCAGGAAAAGCGTAGTCAGCGAATTGCCCCAGCGGAACTGGTCGCTGATGGTGTAGTCCTTAGGTAGATTCCAGAGAAGCTCGAAAAGGCCTTTTGTCTGGCCAAGATAGTCACCAAAAAAGACAACGAACCCAAGACCGCCGCTGAGGAACAGCAGAACCGGAGCAAGCTTTGCCGCCAAACGGTCATTGACGAGTTTCAATACTAACCGCTCTAGAACGACAAGCAGCGAGAAGGCCCAGCCGACATTCTGCACCAGCATCGCCTCGCGGGCGCCGACGCCAAGCTTCATGAACATCGCCGTCGTGAGATCGGCGAGAAACGGATAGGTAAACTTCACCCCGGCAAAGTTCGGATTGTCCGGCGGAAAACTCGCACCCTCTGTGAAGGCATATATCGCACCGAGGTGGAACGGAAGATCGCCGAGATTGTTCGAACCGCCGGTGAAGATTCCTTGGTCGTTGATGATGATCGCCCGGTCGAAAAAGAGAACCAGCAGGCCGAGAGACACCGCGTAATACAAGAACCGAAGGAACTTTACCCCGGTCGCGCCTTGCAGCTTGCCGCGAGCAAGTACGCGGTCGCGGTCAACGGCTTTGCGGCGACCTTGATCAAGCACCAGAAGCAGCGGCACGAGCGTTAAAAGAAGAGCCAAGGCCGCCGCCCCGGGTGTTATTGCCATTGCGAACCCGAGTAGAAAACCTGAAAACCCGAAGATCGCGGAACCAATTACGCACCCCGCTGCGAACCGCCACAGCAACGGCTCGTCATCCTCGATCAGGTATGTTAGGGCCGCACCGCCGAGGGTGATCGCGAACAGGATTATAAGGCCAAGGATCATCGCAAGTGCTTTCGAAAACTGAAGTTTAAAGTAACCGATTATCGCTTCCCGGTAAAACTTGCCGTAGCTGCCACGCAAGGGCTAGAATCCGCCATCGAAATCCACTATAATTCCTTCGACTTTCATAAGTGATCCCAATGGCTCTCAGAGGCTTCAAAAATATGCTGCGTACGCTACCTGCGTCTTTACTGATCGTTCTTGCCGTGGCCGCATCTATCGTTTCGGCCCAGGATTCTCCGTTCAACCGGCTTGAGATATTTTCGACGCTTTCAAAGCCTTCGGCCCCGGAACCGAGCAGAGAAAGTCACCTCATCCGCGGCGTTCGGTCACTTGGCGGCCGCTCGGCATTGGCTTACACAGACCGCACCATTTTCCGCACTGAAGATGGCGGCCAAAACTGGCAAGTATTGCCGCTTACTCTTAGAAACACGGAACGAATAGCATCGGTCAACATTGACGCAGGCCGCTTCCTTGCGGTTATCGGCAATGATTCTGAAATGTTGCTTGTCGAATCGGTCGATGGCGGCCGCACTTGGTCAACTGCTCGGCTCGGCCTGCCGAGCTTTGAGGACATCGAAGCCGATCCGGCTTCTGCGAAACTCTCGCTTGCGGGCGGGTCAATGATGCTCAGCTTTCGGTTGCAGACCTCTTCGAACTTCGTGGGCATTGCAGAATATCGTTCAGACGATGACGGCCGTACGTGGGAGCTGACCCGTCGGGAGATCTATCTCCGTCGTGATGATTCGACTGAAGGCAATTTTACCGATGGGCCTTGGACGCTCGAGAATATCGGCGAATGTCTTGGTTTCAAAGCCGGCTGCTATCAACGGTCGGTGTTGAAATTCGTCGGTAACGAAGCCATACCGGAGGCGCTGAAGGTACAACTCGACGTTGCCCGCGATAAGGCTCTGGCGGAGGCTAGGGACACTCCCAAATTTTCCGCCGGTTCAAGCGGCCCGAACCGCATCAGTCTCAATCGCGGTTTCGATAAGTGCACTGCCGGTACGGTCCAGCAGATGCAGACCTGGTGGGACACCTCGTGGTTCCACGATGCCAATATCTACATGAGCGGGCGCAACCGAGCATGCTCGCAGCCGCAGTTGACCGCCCAATGGGTCCAGCAGGTGAAGGCGATGGGATGGGGACTTATCCCGACCATCGTCGGCTACCAATCGCCGTGCATCGCCAGCACCACGTTTACGCGGCCGCGATTCAGTCTCGATGCTGTAGTTGCAGAATCGCAGGGCCGCGAGGAAGCGGGGATCGCAGTGACCGACGCCGGCAATTTGGGACTCGGGCCGGGTACGATACTTTACTACGACATGGAACGGTACGACGAGACTGCTCAGACACCCGGCTGTCGCATCGCCTCGACCGCATTCCTGAAGGGCTGGACGGACCGCGTCCGCGAACTCGGCTACGACTCCGGCACTTACGGTTCGCCAAAAAACGCTCAGGAAGACTGGGTAAATCTTCCACCTGCGAGCAAGATGCACGCGATCTGGATGGCACGCTGGGACAATGTGATGAACGTCTGGACCTACATCTCCTTCCCGACCTTCCCGACCAACGAGTGGGCAAACAATCAACGGATAAAGCAATGGCAGGGGCCCCACGACGAGACCTGGGGCGGCGTTACGTTCAATATCGACGGAAACATTTCCGACGCGCCGGTCTTCGGCAACGCAGTGCCGCGTAACAAAAATGCCGACTTCGACGGCGACGGCAAGACCGACATCAGCGTCTATCGTCCGGCAGGCGGCATCTGGTACGTCCTGCGGAGTTCGAACTCGACCTTTACGGCGACCTCTTTCGGTGTCGAGACCGACGTGCTAGCCCCGGGCGATTTCGACGGCGACGGACGGACGGACCAAGCGATCTTCCGCCCGGTGGACGGCACGTGGCATTTCTTGCTGAAGGGATTGAACTATTCAACCCGTCAATTCGGTTCCGCGGGCGACATTCCGGTTGCGGGCGACTTCAATGGCGACGGCAAAACGGACATCGCGGTCTTTCGTCCGTCGAATGGCGTTTGGTACATCGCGAATAGCGACAGCCGCGGGACGTTCACCTTTGTTCAATTCGGAGCGGCCGGCGACAAGCCCGTTCCGGCGGATTACGATGGCGACGGCAAGACTGACATCGCCGTTTATCGGCCTGCGGGCGGAGTTTGGTATGTGCTGAAGAGTTCGGACGGCAGCTTTTCGGCGACCTCGTTCGGCATCGAAACTGACCTACCGGCACAGGGCGATTTTGACGCCGATGGCAACGCTGATCTCGCTGTTTACCGCCCCGCAGATGGGCTTTGGTACATGCTGCGGACGACCGAGGGGTTCGGCGCGTTCCAGTTTGGCGTAGATGGCGACGTACCCTCGACCGGAGATTACGACGGCGACAGCCGAGCGGACCTGGCAGTCTTTCGGCCATCGAACGGAGTCTGGTATTTGCAGCGGAGCCAGCAGGGATTTTTCGCCGCTCAGTTCGGCATAGCGACGGACCGTTCAGTGCCAGCCGCCTATCTGCCGGCACCGTAGGTCAACGCTAATATCTTGCCCTTATCTTAACGGCCCATTCTATCAGGTCGGCGTTCTCAAGTATCTTGAGGCGCAGGTCGCGGTCGAGCGATGGATTATCGGCGAGGAATTTGTTGATCGTCGCCAGTGCCTCTTCGCTTCGCTGGCCGCTGATGAAGGCGCCGAGCCAGCCGTTGACGAAGAATATCTTGCGGTTGCGTTTGTGGTTCGGCAGTTCTTTCAAAGCTCGTTCGAGATACGGCAGCGTCAGTTCCGAGTGCCGGATCGAGTTCCACGGCCCGAACGCCGCCTCTATCCAGCTCTCTGAAATTTCTTTGTTCTCGGTGAAGTCCTTCCAGTACTTTGCCTTGTTCTCCGCCGTTGCGATGCCCGCCCTCGCGGCATAGGCATATCGCTTCGCGTCGTCGCTGGTTTCTGTTTTCTCGAGCTCAGCCAAAAGCCTTGGAGCATCCGGATCGCCGAGGATGAGAAGCCTTGTGACTATGTCGAATCTGTCCTTTGTCTTGAGTGGTATTGCCGGGACCGCCGGCGTTCCAACGTCCTTCTGGCTCCCCTCCTTACGAAGGAGGGGTGTCGGCGCTTCGCCGACGGGGTGGTTCTCTCGTTCATCAGGCTGGCCGCCCGCTGACGCAGGCGGTTCTGACAACATCGCTTTCAACATACTCCTAGCATTCTCGCTCGAAGCCACATTCAAAAACGCACGATAAAAAGTTATCCGCTGCCCAAGTGTCGGAGCGGTTCGCATCTTATCGGAGAACACCTTCTCGATCCGCGGGGCCAATTCTTCACGCGTCTTATCCGAAACGTAGTAGTTCAAGGCTGTCCCTACTCGGCCGGCGATCGAGGCGGACATCGTCTCGTCTTGCTCGGCGGGAAGGTTCCTGATCGCGGTCTCGATAAAAACGCTCGGGTCAAGCTCGCCTTCGCGGACGCTGTCCCACAGTGCGCCCCACATCATCGACCGCAGAAACGGGTCCTTCTCGTTCTGGATGTTTTTCAGAACGTAATCGCGGCTCTTCTCATCAGGCAGGAAAATGCCGTAGCCGTAGTCGCCGTAGTTGGGAAAGATGAATTCGGGCGACTTCGAAAAATTGAGGCCGTCGCAAATATTTACCTTGGCGAACACCAACCCAGGTTTACAAAGAAGCAGGGTACAGACCTCATCACCCGCGTCATATCGAATCAATGCTTTTGATCGCTGTTGCCACCGATTTCCAATGCCCTGTGAATCCGAGCTTCGAAAGATTGCTGGGAATGAGTATAAAGGCGGGCCAAAATCGCCTACTCGCGTTTGTATCGGAACTTCATTTGAAATCTTCGGCAGACCCGGACGTTTCACCCACACGTTTGCCCACTCCTTCAAATCCTGCTTACTCGCCACCTCAAAACCCCTCACTAAATCTTCCCACCCGGCATTCCCAAACTCATGCTTCTTCAAGAATGCACGGACGGCGGTTTGGAATTTGTCTTCGCCGAGGTAGAACTCGGCTTGGCGGAGGAACGTCGGGGCTTTGTTATAGACGATGTTGCCGTAGGCGCTCTTGGCGGCGGAGAGGTTCGCGATCGGCTGGTAGATGGCGGTGGTGCCGCGGGTCGAATCGGTCTGGTAGGCGGCCTGTTTGACGCGTTCGTAGAAGACCTTCCACGCCATCATTTCGGGCATGATCCGCTCCATCGCCTTGTACGCCGTAAAGGTCGCAAAGCCTTCTTTCAGCCACAGGTCGTCGAACCAACGCATCGTTACCGTGTCGCCGAACCACTGGTGCGACGCCTCGTGAAAGATCAGCAAAGCCCGCGAGATGTGGTCGTTCCGCGTCGGCTCCTGCGGAAAGATGATCGACGACTCTCTTAGAAACGTCGCCCCCGCATGCTCCATCCCGCCAAACGGAAACTCCGGTATCAGCACCAGATCGTACTTTGGAAACGGGAACTTGTAATCGAAATACTCCTCGAAATACCTGATCGCCTCGCGATTGAGCCGAAAGACTTCGGCCGCGTGAGGTTTGAACTTGGCAGCCTGGGATTTGCGGACATAAACGGTTGTAAAATCCGGTTTCGGTGGTGACTTCTCGAAAGTGCTTTCTTTGAATTTCTCGGCGCCAGAGTCACTAATCGAAATCACATTTTTATCCGCCCATTTCTTGTAACGCTCACGATCGCTTGAACTCAAATAGTTGGTTCCGCTTTGGGCGTCAACAAAAGCCTCAAACGGCCCCGCCGCGAATGCAAAGACGTAGGTACTCATCGGTTTTGTTTCATGAAATTCTGCACCGTCGAGACAAGGCTTGTCATCATCACACCACGCTTTTGAAACTGACCGGATTGCCGTATTTGATACTACGTTCCAACCATTCGCGAATCTCAGGTCCAACTGAAACCTCGCCTTCAGATCCGGCTGATCAAACACCGGGAATGCCGTGCTCGCGTCGCTTGGGACAAACAGCGAGTAGATATACTCCGACCCGTCCTCTTTGTCGATGTACCGCGTGATCGCCGACCCGCTGGTCAATATCGGAGATGTGAAATCGAGCTTGATGACGTTCTCGCCCGCAACGACGCCATCGCGGAAAACAAGGTGCTCGTTCTCTTCGCGATACGCCAAGCTCCCCTCCTTACGAAGGAGGGGTGTCGCCGCTTCGGTGACGGGGTGGTTCTCTAACACGACGGCTCGTCCGTTAATACTGACATTGCTGATCGTCGATTTCTCTTCATGCCCTTTGATCTTTCTCCAGTCGAGAATTATCGGCGGGATCTCGGCACCTCGTGCCGATGCAGGCGGGGACGCCTGCGTTCCAGTCGTCGGCTGGCCTGAGATCCCCGCGTCGCCGCGTCCCGTCGTAGCTGCGTCGCGAACTACCACACGTATCTCGATCGTCCCTTTCAGCACCGGCGACATCTTTTCCAGCGTCAGGTTCAGTTTGTATCGGACGTCCGAGTAACGCTCGGCTCGCCATTTTGCCAGCTCGAGCGAAACACCGGGCTCGATCGGCGGTAGCGTTGCGGACGGCGGCCGCGGCTGCGAGATCGTGGTCATCGTGATCAAAAGAATTGCAGGTAACAGGTACTTTCTCATTTCGGCATTACCTCGGGAGCAGGACAAAACTCTCAACGCAAGAACTATATCTTAGACCCGCCCGCAGCCCGAAGCGTTGCTTTGCCCCGCTGAAGATTGGCTTATGCCGCCTGCGAATTGTAATATTTAGAGTTTTGGTCAATCTGACCCTATAAACGCTATGCTACAGGCCGGAATTGTTGGGCTGCCCAACGTAGGAAAATCAACGCTCTTTAACGCCCTCACCGCACAGGAAGCGGCACTCGCGGCCAATTACCCGTTTGCGACCATCGAACCGAACGTCGGCGTTGTCGCAGTGCCGGACGAACGCCTCGCCGTTCTTGAAAAGCTCGTCGGTGCGCAAAAGGTCGTTCCTGCCACGGTCGAGTTCGTCGATATCGCCGGCCTCGTCCGCGGTGCTTCGAAGGGCGAAGGCCTGGGCAACCAGTTCCTGGCGAATATCCGCGAGACTCATGCCGTTATCCAGGTCGTCCGCTGCTTTGAGGACGAGAACATCGTCCACGTCGAGGGTTCCGTCGATCCGATTCGCGATATCGAGACCATCCAGATCGAGCTCGCACTTGCCGACCTCGCCTCGCTTGAAAAGCGACGCGACAAGGCCGGCCGCGGTGCGAAATCCGGCGATAAGGACGCCAAACGCGAGATCGAGATCATCGAAAAGATAATGCCGGTCCTCGAAGAAGGAAAGCCGGTGCGCTCCGCTCCGCTTTCGGACGACGAACGCGAGATCGTGCGGAAATGGTTTCTGCTTACGACAAAGCCGACCATTTACGCCGCGAACGTCGATGAGGCGACGCTCGCCGATCCGGCGTCGAACCCGCACGTCCAAAAGGTAATAGAGCATGCAAAGGCAGAAAACGCCGACGTCGTCCCGATCTGTGCCAAACTCGAGGCCGAGCTCGTCGCACTTGACGCGGCAGACCGTGCCGACTATCTGAAGGACCTCGGCCTCACCTCAAGCGGCGTCGATGATCTGATAAAGGCCGCGTATCACATGCTCGGGCTGATGAGCTTCCTGACCGCCGGTGAAAAGGAAGTTAGGGCGTGGACCATCCCGATCGGCACAAAGGCACCGCAGGCCGCCGGCGAGATACACACGGACATCGAACGCGGCTTCATCCGCGCCGAGATCATCGGCTACGAAGACCTCGTCGCCTGCGGCAGCCGCAAAGCCGCCAGCGAAAAAGGCCTCGCCCGGCTCGAAGGCAAGGATTACATTATGCAGGAAGGCGACGTGGTAGACTTTAGGTTCAACGTTTAAGGGAGCAATTCGAAGACGATGACCCATCGAAGCGATCTGTTGAGGCGTTTACATTTCAGTGTGCTGGCAATGATCCTTTTCGCTGCCACAATGGCGTTCGGCCAAACGAGCGGCAAAGTGACGCTCCGCGGCCAGGCGGTCTGCTCGGTTTGCTGGTTTGAAGCAACCGACCGCAAAGCGATGCCGTACGGTAATGCCGCCGATATCTCGTGTGCTAAAGACTGTGCGGAAGAGGGCATTCCGCAGGCCATCGCAGTAGAGGACGAGAAAGGCTTCACCCTCTACACGCTCGAACCCGGACGGTTCAAACCCCAAGGCAAAGACTTTCTTGAGTACGTCCCTAAGACGATCGAGATCGAAGGCGAACTTCGTACCGAAAAAGACAAGAAGATCGTAAAGGTTAACGCACTTAGGGTGATCGATGAACCGGCCGCTAAGCCCGTGCCTATCCCTGAGACGGCCGATCTGACGCTCAACGACCTAACCGGAACTTCGCAGTCGCTTGCGGCTTTCCGCGGAAGGGTCGTGGTGCTCAACTTCTGGGCAACCTGGTGCGAGCCCTGCCGTAAGGAGATGCCCGACCTCGCCGCTATACAAAACAACTACGCCGCACTCGGCGTTCAGGTGATCGGTGCCGCGGGCGATGAGGCGTCTGACTCTTCAAAGGTCATCAAATTCATCCGCGACTATAAGGTGAACTTCCCCGTTTGGGTCGGGGCGACCACGTCGGATATGAAGCGATTCGGGCTCGGTGAGGTTCTGCCCGCTACGGCGATCATCGACAAGGAAGGGAAGATCGTTTGGCGAGAGGTCGGGATCATCAAGCCGGAAACCCTCCGCAAAGAGCTCGATCGGCTCTTGCTGCCGGGCGTTTCCGAAGCTCAAAAGGCCGCCAGGGCCGAACGGAAGCAAGCGACGAATACATCGCTCGTTCCCGCCTGACCGGTCTGACCGGGCGAAGGCCAGGCTGTCCGGGGGATGGCCGATAACCCAAAAAAGTTCACCGCCGGCATACGGCTCGTCACCGGACAGGTTGACCGGGCCGCGGTGCGCATGACGCTGATGTACCGGTGGCACCCGCGGTTTCATATCGGGCTTGAGTACAATCCAAAGGTCGGCGAGGTGCACCCGCTTCTGACGTTCATCCCGCTGACGGAAACTCGTAACCGGCCGGCCGTGATCATAGGCCTCAGCTCCGACCGCATCGGCACGCCCGAAGGCACCAGCGTTTACGTGACCGCCAGCAAAGATCTTGGAGCATGGACGGGCCTGCCGATCGCTCCTTACGCAGGCGTCGCCTGGGGTTCGTATGAAAAAAGGCTTCGGCCGATCGGCGGGCTCAACATCAGGCTGCCAAAGCGGTTCAACTCGCTGATCCAGTTCGATGGGGTGAAGGTGCACCCGAGCCTGACCTATTCGTTCCGCAATTCACACACGTTCACTTTTCTGATGATCCGCGGGAAAGACCCGGGGCTGACCTACACGTTTTCCTTCTGATAGTAATGTTTGACCCGGATTGGTCGGAAACTTGCAAAATTGGTTCGTTTTGGTAAGAATTAGAAATTCTTGGCGGGTTCGTCTATCGGTTAGGACGCAAGATTCTCAATCTTGAAAGACGGGTTCGATTCCCGTACTCGCTACCATCCTTTAATTCCCCGAAAAAATGTGGTGCCCTCGGTAGGATTCGAACCTACAGCCAACGGATTATGAGTCCGCTGCTCTAACCGTTGAGCTACAAGGGCATGAATCAATAAGATTAGATCAATCACGGTTTGGTGGCAAATCTGCACCTTCGGGTTTCGGCCGCGACGGCACTTCATGTGGTTCCTCTGCCCTGAACGACAAGCTATCGCCAAAAACCGGAGGCGGCGGCGGACCGGATGCGGCCGCAGGGGTCTCGTCCGGTATCTGCGATACGTGACGAAGCACAAGCCACATGCCAAGAAAGCTCAGGCCAAGTCCCGCGAACGAGATCACGACCGCCGGCCACATGATGTCCTGTTCGATCGTGTCGATGTTCGAGCCGGACGCGATGTAAAAAATAGCGATTACCATTGACGCCACCAGCGGCACTACCCATTGCAGGGCTATCCCGACCGCAACCGAAATAAAGGCCCAGAGCCCGCCGTTCCGTCCGTTCGAGTTTGCGGTCCGGAACGTATGAATTGCAAAGATGACGATCGCGATGATCCCTAAAAGTGAAAGCACAGGAAACCTCCTTTTGATGCCGCGGGCCACGGGAAACTGTCGCTGCAGGGGCACGAGCCGTTTCCCGAAAATTAAATTATCTGCTATATTTCCCTAGCTCTCTCAGAATCTCAAATCTGCTTCGAGGAAAAATTTAATGAGCGCAGTTTCTGATACCGGCAATTCCGGATCCACGGGCGGTTTCTTTGGCCACCCGAAGGGCCTCTCTACGCTGTTCTTTACCGAGATGTGGGAACGCTTCTCGTTCTACGGGCTGCGGCCGCTTCTCGTGCTATTCATGGCCGCGGCCGTCATGCAGGGCGGTTGGGGCTGGGATCGCGGCGAGGCCTCGGCGATAGTCGGTATTTACGCCTCTTTCGTATATCTTGCTTCGCTCCCCGGCGGCTGGATCGCCGATAAGTGGCTCGGGCTTCGAAGGGCTGTACTATACGGCGGTGCCCTGATCTCGCTCGGGCACATAACTATCGGAGCTTCTGCGTTCATCCATTCCAAGGTCCCGTTTTTTCTCGGCCTTGTCTTTATCGTCCTCGGAACCGGGCTCTTGAAGCCGAACATCTCAGCAATGGTCGGCGACCTTTATCCGGAAGGCGGTGCCCGAAAGGATGCGGGTTTTTCGATCTTCTACATGGGCATCAACCTTGGTGCTCTTATCGGGCAGCTCATCACCGGTTTTCTCGGTGAGAGCATCGGCTGGCACTGGGGCTTTACCGCGGCCGGCGTTGCTATGATCCTCGGCCTCATTCAGTTCTGGATACAGTCGCCGAAGACGCTGGGAGATATCGGGAGCGAACCGACCCGCCATCCCGATCCGGTTGTTCAAGCAAAGCAAGTACGGATGGTAAAAACCTCGACCATCATCGGACTTGTCATTTTGGCGTCCGTCTTTGTCATGATAGCGACCGGGACGATTCCATTCGTCGCCTCGACCTTCGGCACCTACTACGCATACTTCCTTGCCGGAATCGGTTTTGTCTATTTTGCTTATCTTCTCCTTCTCGGCGGCCTTAATTCCGACGAGAAGAAGCGTGTCCTGGTCATCGCTGTCCTTTTCGTTTTTGCTGCGATCTTCTGGTCTGCGTTCGAGCAGACCCCGACCGCGCTCAATCTTTTTGCACAAGACTTCACCGAGCGGCAATTGGGCAGCTTTCTGATCCCCGCCACTTGGTTCCAGTCCGTGAACTCTGCATGGATCATCCTTCTCGCCCCGGTCATCGCCGCAATATGGACGGGACTTGGCAGCCGCAACATTAATCTCTCGAGCCCGGTCAAGTTCGCCATCGGCCTCGGGTTTGCGGCCCTTTCGTTCGTCGTAATGATATTCGCTTCCTACATCGTGGTCGGCGACGGCAGCGTTGCAACAAAGGTCTCGCCTCTTTGGCTGATCACCTTTTATCTGTTTCTGACGCTCGGAGAGCTATTCGTCAGCCCGGTCGGGCTTTCCTCGATGACGACGCTCTCGCCGAAGCGTTACGTCGGACAAATGATGGGAATATGGTTCCTCGCCTCTTCGCTGGGCAACCTTATCGGCGGATTGGTCGGCGGCGATGTTGACCCTGACAATCTTTCTGCAATGCCGCGGCTCTTTACAACGACGACGCTCTTTCTGGGCGGGGCCGCATTGATACTGCTAATCCTTTCTGTGCCTATAGCCCGAATGATGCGCGAACGGCACCCGGACACGCCTCCCGAGGATCCGATCGCTGAGGTGCCGGATACGCTTCCGGAAGAAAAATAACGGCTCGACTGCCGTGAAAAAGAAAAGAGCCGGACAATCGCTGCCGGCTCTTTTGTATTTCAGCTTTAGCCCTCGGCTCAACGTTCGCGTTGACGAAAGGCCAAGACCGCCTCGGCAGCCCCGGCGTGGACGATCTCCGGCTTGTGGTACCGCCAATGCTTCTCAAATTCTTCATCTGAGAGTTCCGGCATCTCGGCCCGGGTCTTCTCTTTCAAATAATTTTCGGCCCAGGCACGAATTTCAGGATCTCTGTTCAACGCGGTGCGGGCTCCGTGCATCAAATTGTCACGTTCCATCTATCTTTTCTCCTTGTGGTAGATTAGATTCTAGTGGGCGGGCCTTAGCTATGGCAAGGGCTTGTTTTTTACAACACGCATTTCACGTCCGCTGGCTTCTCCTCTAAGCCGGACGTCCGATTTCGGGGGTATTTGATCAAAGTGAAGCAATTTTTCCTTTCGCTCTTGCTGCTTGCATCCGTTTTTGTCGGCAGCATCGACGCTCAACGCACGCGTCCGGCCCAGAGGCCCGCCGCCCCGGCCGCCGCTCCGGCACAAACACGGCCCAGCTTCGAGGTCCCATTCGTTAGCAAAACACTACCGAACGGACTTGAGGTCATCGTCCTCGAAGACCCGAGCCTGCCGATCGTAACGGTCGAGCTGGCCGTCCGCAATGGTTCTTTTACCGAACCGCCTGAGCTCAACGGGCTCTCGCACCTGTATGAACACATGTTCTTTAAGACGAACCTCGCGTCGCTGCTGTTCCAATGCCAGCCCTTTTTGCTTCGCGGCGGTGTCAACCCGATATGCAATGGGCCGATGCGTTTGAAGGATCAAATTGGCGACGTAAGTTACCTTCGCGACGTTGATAAGCTCGGCATCGCACAAAACGGCTCGACCCGCGAGGAGGTCGTCAATTACTACTTCACGACGACCAGCCAGAACCTCCCGACCGCGGTGAAGATAATAAACAACGCGGTCCGCTTTCCGCTCTTTGACCAGCAGGAACTGGAGAATGAGAAGCAGATCGTCATCGGCGAGCTCGAGCGGAACGAATCGAACCCGTTTTCATACCTTTTCCAGGAACTGAACAACCGCCTTTTCTTCAAGTATCCGACCCGCAAGAATCCGGGCGGAACGCGCGAAACGGTCGCAGCGGCGACGACCGAGAAGATGCGGATAATTCAATCGCGATACTACTTTCCGAACAATGCCGCGTTGATCGTAACCGGTGATGCAAAAGCCGACGATGTCTTTAAGCTGGTGCAGGACGTGATGGGAAGCTGGGAGCCGCGGAAGACGGATCCGTTCAAGGAGTTTCCGCTCGTTGAGCACCCGCCGCTCCCGAAAAGCACGGGCGTCGTTATTGAAAAGAACACCGGCGAGGAAAGCCAAAGCGAGGACCAGAACGTCTTTATTCTCATCGGCTGGCACGGCCCGTCGATCGGCAAGGACGATGCCTCGACCTACGCTGCCGACGTCTTCTCTTACATCCTTTCACAGCCCGACCACCGCTTTCAGCGAAACCTGATCGACACCGGGCTCGCGTCATCCGTCTCGATCAATTACTACACTCAGCGAAACGTCGGACCGATCACGGTTTTCCTAATCACAACACCCGACAAGGCGAAGGCCGCCCTTAAGGCCGTCTACGCCGAGATCGGACAGTTTACGAACCCGAACTATTACACCGACGAGGAACTCGAGAATTCGAAAAATATCCTCGAGAACCTTGACCTATTCGACCGCGAGAAGCCTTCGGAATATTCGCATACGCTCGGGTTTTGGTGGTCCTCGACCGGGATCGATTACTTCCGTGGATATCACCGGAACCTCCGGGCCGCTTCGCGTGCGGACATTAACCGCTACGTAAATACATACATTACAGGCAAGCCGCGAGTCGGTGTAGCACTTGTCGCACCGGAAGCGAAGGCAAAAGCCGCACTAACGGAACAGGACCTCACCGGAGGTGCAAAATAATGAACAGTTTGTACCTTCGAGATGTTTTTATGATCAAGAACCTTCGCGTCGCCACCATATTGTTTGTTGCGGTGGCATTTGCTTCCGCGGCTGCGTTTGCTCAACCTGCAATCGCCGTAAACGACGCCTCGAAGCTCGTTACTGAGTTTGAGGTCAACGGTCTTAAAGTACTCGTCAAACAGCGGCCTGCGGCTCCGACATTTTCGGGCGGCCTCTTTTTCAAGGGCGGTGTTCGGAACTACACAGCGGAGACGGCCGGCATCGAGAACTTTATGCTTAATGTCGCGACCGAAGCCGGAAAGCGATTTAACCGGCAACAGGTCCGCCGCGAACTTTCGCGAACCGGCAGTTCGCTTGCTGGCTCGGCGGGAAGCGATTTCGGCGTGGTCTCTTTCGTTTCGACAAAAGAGAATTTCGATCGCATTTGGAACGTTTTTACGGATGTCACACTTGAGCCTGCGTTCGCTCCGGAAGATGTTGAACGCGTACGGCAGCAGCTTCTCGCTGGGCTTCGCGAACGCGAAACGAGTCCCGATGCAGCTCTGACCGCCGCCCAGGAGCGGGTTCTCTATTCCGGGCATCCTTACGGCATCGACTCGCAGGGAACGATACCGACCGTTCAGGGCTTTACGGCTGCCCAGCTACGCGAGCATCACAAAAAGCTGATGCAAACTTCGCGAATGCTGCTCGTTATCGTCGGCGACATCGACCCGAAACTCGTCCTCGAAAAGGTTGAGGCCGCCTTTGGAAAGCTGCCGCGTGGCGACTACAAACACGAGCCGCTGCCGCAACTCGATTTTTCGAAGCAGACGCTCGATGTTACCAATCGGTCGCTCCAAACGAACTACGTTCAGGGAGCTTTCCCGGCTCCCTCGCTTGCCGATCCTGACTTTTACGCGATGCGCGTCGCGGTGACGATCCTCCAGCAACTCGTCTATCAGGAGGTTCGCATTGAGCGGCAACTCTCCTACGCGCCGAACGCCGAGATGAACAATCAGGCGGTGAACTACGGTTTTCTCTATGTCACGACGGTCGACCCGAACCAGTCCGTAAAGGTCATGCTCGATCAGGTAAACCTCCTCCGGACGCAAACTGTGACCGATGAGTTCATCAGCGGCATGGCCGGGCAGTTCGTTACGCAGTACTACACCGACCAGCAGACCAACGCTGCCCAAGCTGCAGAGCTTGCCCGCTATGAGCTGCTCGGCGGAGGCTGGAAGCGGTCTTTCGAATTCCTCGATCGCATGACCGCCGTGACACCTGCCGACGTCCGCCGCGTTTCGGAAAAGTATCTCAAAAACTTCCGGTTCGTTGTGGTCGGCGACCCCCGTTCGGCTGACCCCGCGGTTTTTACTGCGCAGTCGAGATAGCCTCAGCACTATCCCAATAAACAGAAAGAGCCGGGACCGTTCCCGACTCTTTCTCTTATCGCCAACGTCCTTATTTGCCATCCTTACCTTTTTTCTCCGAAGAAAGTGGAGGCGACGGCTTCCGCGGCTCCGGTTTCGACTCGCTCTTTGGTGGAGCCGGCTTTGGCGATTCGCTCCTTGGCGGCGGGCTCGGCCTTGGAGCCGGTGCGGGACGCGGTGCCGGAGTTTCACGCCTTGGCGGCGGCTCGTACTTCCTCGGCGATTCGTTCCTCGGTGGCTGCGGTTGCGGCTGCGGATTGAACGGCGGCGATGGCCGAGTATTTCGCTCGACCGGCGGGTCGGGCTTACGCTCCGGGGCCGTCGGTCGCGGCGTCGGCCGCGGTACGTAGCTCGGAGTCGGCTGCGTCGGCTTTGCCGTGACAGGTGTTTCTACACGCTGCGGGACGCTCCGATCAAACACACCCGTTCGTCGACGCGGCTCCGGGGTGGTCTCCTCGCGTTTCGTCTCAGCGGGAACCGGAGTCGTCACAAGCGGCGGCCTTCCGCCAAGCATTCGTCGCTCCTTCAGTTCACGGTCTAGCGGAGCATTCGGCTTTCTGGTCTCGGCACCGGTGACGACCGGCACTTCACGCTTTGCGATCACCGGCTTTTCCGTCACAATTCCGCGGCCAGGTTTGCGATCCATACTGCCGATGTCCGGCAGGATCGGCGGCGACGGATTCTCGAACGGCGACTTTGCCAGGATCTGTTTTGCATCGGCGAGCGGAGGCCTTTGTCCGGCCCTCGGCTCTCGGCCGAAGTCAGTTCCCGGAACGGTCACCACTGAACCTGCCGGAACTCGCTGGAGCGGTGGAGTGCGGAGCCGGGCCATTCGCTCCTCGTTGCTCGGGCCGCCCGGAACGGGTTGCGTTGGGGTTGGCTGAGTCGGATTCGGCGTGTTCGGACGGCGATCTCGATGTCGACGCCTGTTGCCGTAGTAACGGCGGTTATAATCGTAATACGGGTATTGATAGGGAAGCGGATACCAGCAGTAGTTTCCGTTTCGAACCGTCAGAACAACAAGTGCTGGACGCCACCAGCTACGGCTGCCGCGATAGGAGCTGTAGGGCGACCAGTACCACCGGCCCCGATGCCAAACCCATCGGCCGTAGTGATACGTTGCCCAGCCCCAAGGCTCGTCGTTGACCCAAACCCATCCGAAGGTCGGCATCCATCGCCAATGCCCGTACCGATACGGCGACCAATCGTCGTACCCGCTGATGGTCGAGGAATAAGGCCGCCAAATGTAGCCGTAATCTTGTGTGTATTCCCAGTCACCGTAGCTGTCGAGCTCATCGGCACCGTAGATGTCGCGGTCGTAGTACCGGCCATAATGAGCATTCTGAAGCCGACGGGAAATGGCCGAGTCACGTTCAACGACCCAGCGGTCGAATTCATCCGAGACGCCGGAATAGTTCAGGTTCTCCCAGTCACCGGCGTACCGACCGTCAACGATCACACGAGCCGAACGGCTTGAGCGGAGCGTAAAGCCCGACGTTGCAGAGTAGATACGTGCTTCACCGTTCTCGCCCGTGCTGACGCGGACGTCAATGTCGCCGGGCCGGCCCGAATCGACTCGGTAGGTGCCCGCCGTTTGTGCGGCAAGCGTCATCCGCGGTGCATCGATCTCAAAGAACGTCTGCTGTGGATCGAATTCGATCAGCGTCGCGCTCGCCGTTCCTTGCGGAAGGCTAAGTGCGATGCCTTCGTCCTTGAGCGTCACGATCCGGAGCTGCGAGTCGAACGAAAGGCGGACGAACTTGTTCAGGCCGAACTGGATCTCAAGGCGTCCGTCCGAACCGGTGACGATCTCATCGCCTTCGACCAAAGGAAGATTCAGAACCGCGACCTCCCATTCGTCGCTGTCCGCACGCTTGACCCGTGCCTCTCCGCGGATCTCGCTGATCCGGGCAACGCGGTCGGTCACCTCGGGTTCGTCGCTGTCGCTGTAAAGTGCGTTCTCACTGTAATAATCATCTTGACCCGCGACCGATGCAACGAGCATCGCCGCAAGGGCCAGGATCATAAATATCGATCTTGTTGCCTGGGGTCTCATAAATCTCTCCAACACTGGTTTTGGGGCGAGCCGGCTGCATTCGTCGCGCGAATGCCGCGTTTTATGAGACTTTTCTGCAAGAATCGTTCCGAAATCGTACATCGTCGCTGCTGCTGGGGCGTTGGTAGACCGAAAACCGAAGATCTTCGAATTAGTTGCCTGTTTTTGGGCGGCGAGCGGTGCATCGTTCGATGATTCCGGGCCTGAGTTGGCGATGATATCTTTCGACCTGCCGCTGGAGACGAACGAAACCGTGTACTGGCTTGCTCTACTTCGGACGATTTCGTATATATTCATCGTTTTCACTCAAGCCCCGGATCGACCTTTAGCACGAAGGGCCGGGACGCAATGTACATCATTCCCGTGTCATCAAATGTGATACCGAATGCCTGGTTCGCCTTCATCTTCTTGAGCGGCTGTCCCTCCGCAGTGAAGACCGCGATCGTGCTCGTATCGGAAAGGAAGATCCTGCCGGCGGGGTCGAGGGCGATGTCGTTTGCCGATCGGAGCCCGGTCGGAATACGGTTCAGGAATCGACCGTCCGACGAGAACTTCACAAGGTCATCGGTAGTTCGCTCGACCAGGAAGACGAACCCGTTGCCGTCAACGTCGACCTTTTCAAAGCCGAAAGACGAACTCGCGTTCTTTGCGGCGTTATTGAACGAGGCCATCGGCTTGAGGTCCTTGTCGAAAACGTCAAAGCCATCGCGGCCGGCCGCATAGACCCTGCCGTCGAGCCCGATAGCGACGGCGCGGTACGTCCGCGAGGGCATCGGCGATAATATCTCGCTCGACGAGCTTCGCGACTTTTGGATGCCGGTCTCGCCGATGGCTTATCTCGAGAAGCTCGCCCGCCTGCCGCATCGGCCGCAGCGTTACATCTACACGCTTTACGACCTCAGCTTCCCGGTTCACCTCTCCCGCGACACGATGAACGCTCTCCGCCGCCACCGCATCCGCCACAGCAAAGCGGCGATCCCCTGCGGCCACTACACGCTCGGCGAAAAGCCGTGGGTATATATCGATGGCTACAAGATCATCCGCTTCCTCCATAAGCACCTCAAAGCATAAAGCGAAAAAAGGCTCACTGTATGGGCGGAGAATCGAGATCGAAGAAGTATTTTATTGTGTCCATATCCATAATGTTTTTTCGTCGGACCCGCGAGGCGAATAGCTCATTTGCTCGTAACAAATCCTGCTCTCTTATGATCATCAGCCGCCCCTCGCAAATAGTCGATTCTTGTTGATTTTCGTCTTCGAGTTTCTCTATACTTGCGATGCGAATCACCTTGCCGGGAGCACTATATCGTTGCATAGATTGAACCGGCCTCTGCAATCAGCGTGGTATCGGCAAAATTGCTATTGCAGATCGACTCACAGCCGGGGGATGCTGTTTCTCTGTCCGGCGCACATTGAGGAGATAGAACGTAGAAAAATGTCCACAAAAACGATCGTAATCAGACCTTCAATATTCGCAGGGCTCGGATTGGCTCTCGCCTTTCTGCTATTTTCGGAGCCGGCTCGGGCCGCGAATGTATGCACAGTTGGCTCAAATGACCAGGTAAATATCTTCGGAGCGTACAAGTTCACGAATTTGACCTCCACCTCGGCCGGGGTCAATTCCAAGATCTCGGATCCGGATAGCAAAACAGCAAAGCCCGAAGGCCCATATCTGAGCAAAGCAGATCTCGAATCGGTGATGAAATGGATCGCCGTTCAGGTAGGCGCGAAAAAATCCCCCTATTGCTACAAGCAGTCCTCGCCGCGTGGTGCCGGTGTACCGCTAAGCACCTGTCCTGAGGGCACGGAAAAGAACGGCCTTCTTTGTTATCCCCAGTGCCGAGAGGGCTTCACCGGCAACGGCCCGGTGTGTTGGCAGACCGAGTGTCCTGAGGGCTTTAACGATATCGGCGCATTTTGCCAAAAGCCGGCGGCATACGGGCGCGGCGCGGGATACGCGTTATGGGACGAACAAAAATGCAATAACGAAAACGAACAGGGATGTGAGAAGTGGGGCGCACTCTGGTATCCGAAATGCCGAGATGGTTTCAAGCCCTTCGGCGCAAATATTTGCAGTCCGAGCTGTCCGGAGGGCTACTCAGACACCGGCACCGGGTGTGCAAAGCCGTCCTACGGCCGCGGAGCCGGGCAGCCGATGGAGTGCCGCGAAGGCCTCGAAAAAGACGCGGGCCTCTGCTATCGACCCTGTTCGGAAAACCAGACCGGCGTGGGGCCGGTCTGCTGGGACAAGTGTCCGAGCCACGTGCCTGTCTCTTGCGGAGCCGGCTGTGCTGCCGACCAGAAAACGTGCGCAAGCATAACGACATCCCAGGTGTTAAGTGTCGCGCAAGCCTCCCTTTCCCTCGCGAGCATGGGCGCGGGGGCGGGTGCTGCGAAGAATTTGGACAGAATGGAGAGCATCGTCGGCGAACTGGGTGACCTGGCTGACCGTGCCGACGGGAGCGTTCCGGTAATGCTTGGACAGGACGGAAATTTCGACGTAACGAAACTTACGCCGATGGGCGGAAGCTACACGGGGGTAGTGAAGAGAGTACAGGAAAGCCTATTTAACTACGCGACGCTTTTCTCGGACGACTTTGAAACCCTGACCACGCCTGAAGTTGCCGCTACGATCAATCAGAAGTTTAGCGCTGGGGCAGCCGAGCAGATCAAAAAGGAATGGGGTATGCGGCATCTCACGATGTTGTTAAAGGCAAACGGCTTCCAGGCCGCCCAGGACCTTTTGTACCTTGTCTCATTTGGCGACCCGACCGGGCTTGCCTCCGTTGCGGAAGCCTTTACCAAACCGCAGTGCGACGCCGAAACACCGTTTCCAAGCGTAACGGAACTGCGGTAATCAGCGGGAAAGCGCCGTTCAGCCGCCCTGTGCGGCGCTTCTCATTCCGGTTTCATTTCGTCGTTCTTTATTCTGATAATGACATCCAAATACGTGTTCCTGCTTTTCTTCACGGCCGTTTTGGGCATCGGACAGGTAACCGCCCAAACGTCCTCCAAAGATAGCTCCGGCGAAGTTTCAAGGAAACAGACCGAAGCGATCGTCCGCGAATATCTGCTCAAAAATCCGGAGATCATCCGCGAAGCCCTGGCCGCTCTCGACGCCAAAGAGGCCGCCGAACGAAAACGCATCGCTGCTGTAAAACTAAGATCGAAGCAGAAAGATCTTTTTATGAACGCTGCGGATCCTGTAGCCGGCGACTCCGCAGGCGATGTCTCGATCGCGGTTTTCTTTGACTATGCTTGTGGCTACTGCCGGAGCACATTGCCTGGGCTAAAGACTCTGATCGAGAGCGACCCCAGGGTACGCATTGTGTATAAAGAATTTCCCATCCTCGGTCCGAATTCCAGAACGGCGGCCCTCGCAGCCCTTGCGGCCGGCCGTCAGGGCAAATATATAGAATTCCACCATAAGCTCTTGTCATCGCGCGATCTCAGTGACCAAGGCATCAAAGCGATCGCCATGGAGCTCGGATTGGATCACGCACAGCTCATGCGTGATATGGCTGACCCGGTCTTCGCCGGGCTGATCACCACAAATGCGGCTTTGGCAAACGAACTGGATATTAACGGTGTTCCGGCATACGTTATCAATGACCAGATCGTTCCTGGAGCCATCGATGCTGCCTCTCTCGCGAAAATAATCGAAAAACACAGAGCTAAAGCCAAAGAGGGCGTGGTTGCAGGGGCGAAATAGCGGCTCCGGCTTGCCTGCAACCCCAATGAATCGATGACCACAGACAGCAACGTACCATAAGCTAGCCATACAAACTGGCGTCGCTTGAGCCAGACGAGCCGGCGGAGGCGACGTGCGAAAGCAGATTTGGCCGAATGTCGCCCATATCATTTACGGTCATTCGCAAACCAATTTCTTTTCATTAAATCCAGGTACCCGATGCATCCATTTCCCGATCTGTGCATCTGACACAAATAGCAGCACAAGTTTGAACGAGCATTAGCTAAATAGACCAAATATCGAAGCGAGGTGAACTTTATGAAGGGCCTGACAAGCTTGAGCCTTACGGTGGTGGTGTGTCTTTTTATCGGGGCCGTGTCGGCCCTCGGCCAGAGTGCGTACCGGATCTCGGGCCCATACACCCACCAGAATTTGACGATCTTCCTGATCCACGGCCAAGACGTGAACAGCAACAAGAATTTGATCACGCTGCAAGAGGCGATGGAGATGAAGGTCTTCAAGGTCTATGAGACCGAGGACGTGAACGAGCTTATCGTTGAGAACATCTCGCCGAAATACGACGTGTTCATACAGTCCGGAGATATCGTCAAGGGCGGAAAGCAGGACCGCGTGCTCGCGATCAGCATCATCGTTCCGCGAAACTCGGGCAAGGTCTCGATCGAGGCATTCTGCGTTGAATCAGATAGATGGGATGGCCGCGGTGATGAGAACGAAAAGGAATTCTCATCTTCAGAAGAACGGATCGTTTCCAAAGAACTCAAGATCGCAGCAAATGGGGTCGTCTCCGGATCGGGATCGGGAGATGGGGTTGGTTCCGGTTCAGCATCGGCCGCGGGTTCCGGAAATGGAAACGTGATCGTCTCGGGAGCGCGATCATCAGGTCCGGGAACAGGATCGGGCGGCGGCTCGCAAACCGCGGTCTGGAACGAGGTGGCAAACGCACAAAGGAATATCTCGGCCAACGTTACGGTCGATGTCACGGCGAACAGCTCGGCCACCAGCCTTCAGCTTTCGCTTGAGAACAAGAAGCTTGTGAGAACGAGAGAAGAGTTCGCAAAGAATTTCGCGAACCTCTTGAAAGACAAGACGGACGTCATCGGATATGCGTTCGCCATCAACGGCGAGATAAACAGCGCCGATATCTACGCTTCGAATCACCTGTTCACAAAGCTCTGGCCGAAGATGCTTAATGCCACCGTGACCGAAGCGATCTCGCTGGCTGACCAGGAAAAAGCAGAGAGCGAACCGACCGCCGGCGACATCACCAGCTTTATCTCAAAGGCCGAAAAGGGCAAGGCCCGAGAACGCCAGACCGTTGCCAAGTCAAAGGTGGTCACCCGCCAGACGGAAAGCGAGGTAGTGTACGAGGCAAAGGACAAGGCCGGCGTCGTCGTTCATCGGAGCTTTGTGAAGCTGAACTGACCGAGTCCGACGGCGGACGGATCTGAATCCCGGCCCGAACCGACCGGTACGGATCGTCGGAGACGACGGGATTCAAATGAACCCGGAACTGCCGAAGACGGTGGCATCCGCCTTGAGAATTCTCAACCGCGAAAGAAGAAAAGAAGAAAACAGGACCGCGGTCTGTGGCTTTCGTCTGTGTCTTCTGTGTTCGAAAAGGAAACCATAACCACAGAATGCACAGACCGAAGCCGCACAGAAAGACCGGCGGCTGAGCCGCGAGAACAGGCGGTCGATCTGATCTCTGCCCGTGGCCCCCTCTGAACTACACCAATTTGGTGACGCATTTCCCGACCGGTCCGTCTATAATGCCCGGAGGGCAACTTGTTGCGGAGTACTCGACTCAAATAGAGACGGTAAAGCCGCAGGTTAGTTATTTGACAACCGATCATCTTGGGAGCCCGCGGGTGGTTACGGACGAGGACGGGCGGGTGACAAGCCGGCGGGACTACACGGCCTTTGGCGAGGAGAGCGTAACGCCGGAGCGGGCGGCGGGGCTTGGCTATGCGGGCCCGAGCGGGACGCGGAAGGGCTACACGGGCTACGAGAAGGACACCGAATCGGGCCTAGACTTTGCCCAGGCGAGGTACTACAACCCGACCCATGGCCGCTTCACCTCGGTCGATCCGCTAACGGCGAGCGCCACCATCCGCAACCCGCAGACCTTTAACCGCTACACGTACGTCCTCAACTCGCCATACAAATTCACCGACCCGCTCGGGCTGATCCCCGAGACCACCGGAGCCTGCGGCAACCGATGCCGAAACTCCGACGGCGGCGGTGGTGGCGGAGCTTTTGATGCCGCCGTTAGCGGTGGCTGGGACAGCGGCTACCGAAGCGGAGTGGAAGGTTCGATTCTGGCAGAAGCTGAGCGATGGGCCCGGTATTACGAGGCTCGTCCTTGGTTAAGCGCAATGCGGTCACCGAATTACGTACCTAGTTTCGCATCGTTGGGTTCACGACAGAGAGCCAACACGACCGCGAATCCGACTGAAAGTTCCGAGCCGCTACCAGCAACTCCGTGTGCTGTACTTGCTTGCGGCGAGGTAACCTCGTTTAGCCGGATTATTACAAGAAATACGATTGGCGTATTGGGACGGTCGGTGAGTGTGCAAAACATAATCTCTGACATCACTACGGCAACGATAGTTCAAAGCCCAGTGCCAACTGGTGAAAGTTCGGACGGAACTCTACCAAGGTTTCTAGGCCACCCAAATAAAGACCTGGTCATAGGACGGAAATTTGGCGGCGATCAGGCTGGCCATATAATAGGGGCTTCACTTG
Source organism: Acidobacteriota bacterium (assembly GCA_019639235.1). Taxonomy (GTDB): domain Bacteria; phylum Acidobacteriota; class Blastocatellia; order Pyrinomonadales; family Pyrinomonadaceae; genus OLB17. The sequence goes on from JAHBSG010000003.1 coordinate 184,299, forward strand.
GTGGCAAGTTGATGAATGGCGATAATCTATTCAGTCAAAACGCGCGCGTCAACAACTCCCAATACAGAACCATGGAAAATGAGGTTCGGCGAACGCTCAAGGCTAATCCCGGTTGGACGGCAACTATCACCGTTTCACTCCATTATCCTAGGTCAGGACCAAGGCGATTTCGACCAAGCGGGGGAACCTTCTCAGTATTATACTCAGATGCAAATCGGGTGCCCGTATTTGGTTTTTCGAGACCTTTCCCCAATTAGACAAACAAAAAGAGGTGAATATGCATTTACTTGTTTTTATAGCACTTTGCCTATTGGGCGTTGATCAATATGCGCCTGCATTAGATCCATTTCAATTTAAACTGTCAAAAAAAGAGACGAATATGCTTCATTATCAGTACGTTGATCGGAATGGGACGGTGGTTCTGGACGCAAAACGCTTTCGCGAGGCTCGTTCCTTTTCAAATGGTTTGGCAGCTGTTTTGGCGGACAACCAGCTTTGGGGATTCATCGACAAGACCGGCAAGGTGGCGATTGCCCCCACATATGAAGATGTTGGTGATTTTTCTGAAGGGTTGGCGGCCGTTCGTTTGCCAGAAGATACGTCAGGTTGGACGCAGACTGGTTGGATATTCATAGACACTGCGGGGCGTGAGCAGTTCCATGTTGACTTCGACATCGTTTACGATTTTTCTGAGAATGTTGCCTTGGCACAAGGAGAGGAGGCTGTCTACTTGATCGAGAAAAATGGCAACGTCAGAAAGTTATTCAGCTTGCGGGACTTGAGTTTAGGGCCGGAAAGCAGGCCCAGGTTCAGAGAAGGGCTTCTGGTCGTGCGCGATGTAAAGACTGGGAAATACGGCTTTATCAATGCTTACGGGGAAATGGTAATCGCGCCCAATTATGTAGATGCGGCATCGTTCAAAGAGAACGTTGCACGAGTGACTATAAACGAAGGCGGTAGCCATCTCCTTGGGTTCGTTCGAAAGGATGCAAGCTTAGTCATCTCGCCGAGATTCGACATTGACTTCGACTTCTTGCGGAACTCTCGCGATTTCTCGGAAGGTCTCGCGGGTGTAGCCCTCATTGATGATTCGAATCTGGCTGGACCGCAGTTCATTTTCATAAATAAAGCGGGCGAAACAATTTTTAGTACCGAGAGCATAGACGTTGGGAATTTTTACGAAGGGGTGACGTTTTTTTTCGACATTAAATCGGAAAAATATGGATATTTGGATTCATCGGGTCGCACGATTATTCCGCCGAGGTACGAACGCGCCGATGATTTTTCTGAGGGCCTGGCCTGTGTTGCGATTAATGGTTAATTTGTGAAAGCTCATTTCGGGTTGAACGTAACGACCATATCGTTCTCATGGTCATGCATGCTGACATCGAATTGAGGCATCTTTGGCGATAGAAAGCTAATCAGGACTTTAAAGGGTAGGAAGGGGCCGCCTAAGACGAACCCTTTAACCTATAACGAAAAAGTGTTATGTCGAGACGAACGTGATAAGGATTGATCGGGGATACAGTAAAAGGGGGCATGGCTATGCGGGCTACGAGAAGGACGCCGAATCGGGCCTCGACTTCGCCCAGGCGGATATTACAACGCGGTCCACGTCCGCTTCACCTCGGTCGATCCGCTAACGGCAAGCGCCACCATCCGCAACCCGCAGACCTTTAACCGGTACACTTACGTCCTCAACTCGCCATACAAATTCACCGACCCGCTCGGCCGGTTCGGCAAAAAGGATCCACGGGAAGGTTCAGGTCCATTGGTCCTTGATGATCTTTATCATTTCGGGGTCGCCGGCAAAGTAGGCGCGTTTTGTGAAGTCGCTATAGCTAATTGAGGAGACCGCGTTGCTACGCTGCCGGCCAGATCCGCCCGCGGCTGCGGCGGCCGCTGCGCTCGACGAGGACTCGGCGACCCGTTTCTTCAAAGCATCTTCACGCTGATCCTGTATCAGCATCGGTATGATGTTTTCCTTCAAGAAATTTCGGGTCTGATTAGCCTTTCGAAGAAATGGTTCATAGGCCGACTTCGGGCCCTCAGGCGGGCGGGCGAACGCAGCGGCAGAACTCGCCGATGCAGATGCGGCCGCTGCGACCGAAGCCGGAGTTATCGGCAGGCCCGGATCAGATGAAGGAGTGATCACCTTCATTGTGAAATACTCCGTAAATCCCTCATCAACGTCGATATTCCCTTTGAATGCCTCCGTAAATGCCGGGTGTGTCAGGAAATGAAAGAGCTCGTGAATGGCGGAACGCTCGGAAAAGAGGTCGCGGCGAAAGTAGATCATCCGCTGAGAATCGGTGTTGACGTAGTCATTTCGCTTGCCCACGGTCAGGGCCGCAAGCGAGCATCCCTCGGAGCTCCGGTATTTCCGCGACTGCAGCATAAGCTCAAACTCGAGCGGGTCCATGACGTGGATGACCTTGTCGAACTCCTCGTCAGTAGTGAACAGCGGCTGCAGATGGCGGCTTCCTTCAACCCAACGGGAATAACGCTGCAGCACCCGGCGAAGGGATATCCTGAATAACTGACGTTCACTGGCTGTATTTGGCACTCGTCATTCTCCTTGTCTGTGCAGTAATGAACGCCCGAAAAAGCCAAGTTCGGATCCGCAAACTTCGCCGAACGGGGCGGCTTTATGGTGCACGTTTACTGCCGAGCATATCACAGAACAAGTAAGGCGACGCAGACCTTTGGCCTTTGGCTGCGAACGCGACGTGCAAGTTTGGCATCGTAGGGGCGTTCAGAAGGAGAGGTATTGGACGATATGAGAAATGCGGGACTTGCGGCGGTTTGTTTTTTGGTGATGGCGGCGGGAGCTTTCGGGCAGCAGACGGCGGAGATACCGAACCCGGCGATCGACATGGAGGGTTACCTCAAGATCGCCGGCGAGGCGGCCCGGCACCGGGCGACGAGGCGGCTGACCGAGGAAGAATTCATCCGGATGAGCCGCGAGCCGGGCACGGTCGTGCTGGATGCACGAAGCGCGGAAAAATATCGCGAGATGCATGTGAAGGGAGCGGTGAACCTAAGCTTTCCGGACATAACGGTCGAGAGCCTCGGGCGGCTTTTTCCCGATAAGAACACACGGATACTGATCTACTGCAACAACAATTTTGAGAACGCCGAAGTGCCTTTCCCGAAGAAGATGGCGACGGCCTCGCTCAACATTTCGACCTATATTTCGCTCTATACCTACGGCTACCGGAACGTTTACGAACTCGGGCCGCTGGTCGATATCGGCGCAACAAAGCTCGAGATGGTCGCGTCGGCCTACACACGAGACTGAACACCGGCAACGAGCGTAACAAAGGCCTGGCGGATCACCGAACCGGATGTTGGAAGCAAAGCGAATAGCCGTCGGGATCGGTCAGCGACAACTGCCGCATTCCGTAGGGAGCGTTCGTCGGCGGGGCGAGGTCGATGCCCTTTTGCCGGAAGTGGTCGAATATCTCATCTACGCTCTCGCAGCCGAAGAAAAGAGTAGTATCGGAGTGCCAAACGGTCCGTGCAGCGGGCGGCTCGGCGGGAACACTTCCGGGCTCGTACTGATCATTGAGCATCAGATCGCATCCATCCTTACGCAGCCATACCCAGCTTGCGTCATCGCCTCCGCCGGAATCGGCAACCACCGAAAAGCCGAGAAGATCTCGATAGAAGGCAAGCGACCGCCGCATATTGAAGATCTGTAAGAGCGGTGTCAGCGAAGAGATCTCGATATTCATTTTCTTACACACTCCGGAAGATAGTCTCCGAGTAGATTCCGTTCCATGCCGTTTCCCGAACCACAACCATGATCGGAAGTGTTTCGCTCGACATGAAGATCCCTGATGTGGTGCGGCGGGAATGCGAGTAGCTTTAGCACCGAACCCGGGCGAAGATGCTCACTCGCCCAGCTTAGCGGCGAATCGCCATGGGCATCTCGGGCATCTTTTTCGGCCCCGTTTTGAATGAGGAACTCGATGGTCTCAGCGTTGGCGTAAGCGGCCGCCCGGTGAAGCGGCGTTTCGCCTTTTGTGCGGACGTCGCGCATGAATGCCCGGGTCGCCTTTCCGGGAATCGTCCGAGCATTAACATCCGCACCATTTTCGACCAGCAGCTTGACCACGTAAAAATAGTACGGCCGGCCCGCTTTCGAGAGCGCGCTATGCAAGGACGTTTCGCCAGTTTCCGGTTCGGACCAATTCACGTCCGCACCGTTAGCGATAAGGAAGTCCGCGACCTTCCAATGGCCGAAGAACGCGGCGTTACCAAGTTCCCGCCCGAGGTCAATGCCGGAAAGGTCGCCGCCGGCATTCATTACCGCTTTCAGGGCCGTCACGTCGTTATAGTAAACGAACCATTGGAGCGGGCTTACCTCGGCCGAATGAAGCGATTCGTTCCATCCTGGCGTCGCGAGAAGATCGAAAACAAGGTCCGTCCGCCCGCGGGCGATCCGATCGAGTATTTCGCTTTGATCCATTAACCGCGTCCTCCTAATTGAATTGCATCATGAGATACGCCTCCGGACCCTATATTGTTGCGCAGAAAAGCCCGCGGAGGGCGATCCGGATACCGCCGCTCCGCGAGGCCTCAAGGCTATCGGCCGTTAGCTCTTGAGCGTTGCCGTAAGCGATATCTCGGCACCGGCAAGCACCCGCGAGACCGGGCACTTTTCCTTTGCGTCCTTAGCTACCGTTTGGAACTCTTCGTCGGTGATATTGGGGACGACCGCCTCGGTGATGAGGTCGATACGCGGGATCGAGAACCCGCCCTCTTCCTTTTCAACGTGGACGACGGCCTTCGTCTCGATGCTCGTAGCCTCATATCCGGCCCGGCCGAGAAAGCCGGAAAAGGCCATCGTGAAACACCCGGCGTGCGCCGCGGCGATCAATTCCTCGGGGTTCGTCATCGTGGCGTCATCGCCAAACCGGGCATTAAAGGAATAAGGCCCCTCAAATGCACCGCTCTCGAGCTTGAGGCTTCCCTTGCCCTCAATGATGCTCCCCGCCCATTTTGCGTCTGCTGATCTTTTGATTGACATAGTTATTATTCTTCTTACGTTAACGGTAGATCTCGCGTCGATGTCCGACCTTGATCACCAGGACAATAAGCGTTTCTTGCTTTACCTGGTAGATCATCCGGTATTCGCCGATACGGATCCGGAAAGCGTCCTCGGTCCCTTTTAATTTCTTGATCTTCAGAAGCTCTGAAAAAGGACTGATCGCAAGCAGCTTGAGAGCTTCCTCAAACCTCAAGCGGATCTTCTTCGGCAACTGAAGAAACTCCTTCTCGGCGCTTCTGACAAACTCGACCGTATAGGCGGACATCTAGCTTTTCTTCTTTCGTGATCTTGCCAGAACCTCTTCGAGCGACACCCTTTCCTCGCTTTGCCGAGTTCGATAGGCCTCGAGATCGATCTCGTCCTCGATCTGCTCGACCAACGCCTGTTCGATCAAATGCCGGAGCTTGATGCCACGCTCCTTGCAGTAGAGTGTGATCGCCTCCTTAACACGGGCGTCGATGATCGTAGATAGCGTAGCAGTTTCACTCATTTTCTTTAAAGATAATGAAATTTCATGAAAACGCAAGTTTTTGAACGTTCGTGAACTGCATCTCCGACATTGCCTAGCTCTTGAAATTCTTCTTCAATCCCTGCCAAACCTTAAAATACTTATGCTGGAGATGCTCCATCTCCATCGCGAGTTTGATTGCTTGGAAGGCTAACCGTTCACAAAGGTTCAGCGTGCAGCTTTAGCCCAAGAGCGGAAATTACTTTTAGAATGGTATCGAACGTCGGAACCCGCTCACCAGAAAGAGCCTTATACAGGCTCTCACGCGAAAGGCCGGCGTCCTTTGCCACCTGGGTCATACCCTTTGCCCTCGCAATATTCCCAAGGGCCTTTGCGACAAACGCCGCATCGCCATCTGCTATTTCGAGACATGCCTCAAGATATGCCGCCATATCCTCGGGCGTTTCCAAGTACACAGCGCTGTCGTATCGCGTGGTCTTAATCTTTGGCATTTGATAACTCCTCTGCGATCTGCTTCGCTTTTTCAATGTCCTTTGCTTGGGAACCCTTGTCGCCACCTGCAAGCAAAATCACAAGCCTGGACCCACGCTTAGCAAAATATACTCGGTAGCCCGGCCCATAATCGATACGCATTTCCAAAACGCCACCCCCGACGGGCTTGATGTCGCCACTATTTCCCGCCTCGAGCCGATCGATCCGAGCTTGAATACGAACCCGAGCCCGGCGGTCACGAAGTGCTCGAAGCCATTTAGAGAAGATCTCAGTTTGCCGGACTTCGATCATAAGCAAGTGTAGCCGCACGGCTACACATTTGCAAGAATTTTAGTCTTCGAAATTCTTCTTCAATCCCTGCCAGACGGCGTAGTAATCCGGCTGGAGCTCGGGGCATTCCATGGCGAAGAGGGTCGGGCGGATGATGTAGCGCGACTCGAACATAAAGGCCATCGTGCCGGCGAGCTTCTGCGGCTTAAGCTCGGCGTTCGAGGCTTTCTCGAAGGCGTCGAGGTCCGGGCCGTGGGCCGACATCTGGTTGTGGAGCGAGCCGCCGCCGGGGACGAAGCCCTCTTCCTTGGCGTCGTATTGGCCGTAGATCAAGCCCATGTATTCGCTCATCGTGTTGCGGTGGTACCAGGGCGGGCGGAAGGTGTCCTCGCCGACGAGCCAGCGGTCCGGGAAGATGACGAAATCGCAGTTTGCAACGCCCGCGTCGCCGCTCGGGCTTGTCAGTACCGTAAAGATCGACGGGTCGGGGTGATCGAACGAGATCGAGCCGATGGTGTTGAAACGGCGGAGGTCGTATCTATACGGTGCATAGTTGCCGTGCCAGGCGACGACATCGAGCGGCGAGTGGTCCGTCTCACAAGACCAAAGATTCCCGCCAAATTTCTGCACTATCTCGCAGGGCTCGTCCTTGTCCTCGAACCAGGCGACCGGCGTTTCGAAGTCGCGCGGATTGGCGAGGCCATTTGCCCCGATCGGGCCGAGGTCCGGCAGGCGAAACTGAGCTCCATAGTTTTCGCAAATGTAGCCGCGGGCCTGGCCATCCGCGAGCTCGACCTTGAACCGTACGCCACGCGGGACCACAGCGACCTCGCCCGGGCCGGCCTGGATCGCGCCAAGTTCGGTCAAAATACCGATGCGGCCCATCTCAGGCACGATCAGCATTTCGCCATCGGCGTTGTAAAAATATCGGTTGCCCATTCCGCGGTTGCAGCGGTAGATATGGACGGCAATGCCGGCCTGCGAGAAAAGGTCGCCGTTGCCCGCGATGGTCGTGATGCCCTCGACAAAGTCGGTCGGTTCTTCCGGAATAGGCAGCGGGTTCCAGCGGAGCTGGTTCGGAGCGGTGATCGCCTCATCAAAGGGCGAGGACCGGAACAACTCACCGGCCCGCTTGCCTGCAGGTGCGAAAGGCACGAACGGTTTATGAATCACCGAAGGGCGAATGCGGTAGGTCCACGTCCGTTTGTTGCCGCTCCGCGGGACGGTGAAAGCAGTGCCCGAAAGCTGCTCGGCATAGAGCCCAAGCGGCGCTTTCTGCGGCGAATTTCGCCCGACCGGCAATGCCCCGGCAACCGCCTCGGTCGCAAACTCATTCCCAAAGCCTGATTGGTATTCGAATCTCATATCTTACCTACACACCATTTTACAGGTATCGATGCCGGGGCCGAAGCCGTCGGGGATACGTTCGATGGTCTCAAAGCCGAATTTCCGGTAAAAGCCCTCGGTATGGTGCGAGGTGCTGATCATGAATGGCCGGTCGCCCCATTTCTCACGCGCCTTTTCGATGCGAAAAAGCGTCAATCGCTTGCCGAGGCCGGTGCCGATCAGGTCGTTGCGGACCATTCCCCAACACAAGCCGACCGAGCCATCGCCATTGAGTGCAACGCCGCCGGCCGCGACCGTTTCGCCATACTCTTCGATCAACCAGTAGTCTTCGGGATGCTCGGCCAGATAATCGCGGAGTTCCTGCTCCTCGGCCGGGACGAAATACTTCGGGATGTTCGAGCGCAGAAGTGCGGCGACCTTTTCGATATCGGCGGGCTGAAAATCGCGGAATGTGGGCTCGCTGGTTTTCACGGTTCGATGTCGAAGTGGAGCACGTCCTCGCGGGTACCGAGCGATTCGTAAAGCTTGATGGCCGGGTCGTCGCCGTGGTCGGCCTGCACATAAATGACCCACGCACCGCGTTCGCGGGCGATCTCGCGAAGCTTGTTGATCAGCCCGGTCGCGACGCGTTGCCGTCGATACTCTTCGAGAACCGCGAGGTCGTAAATATAGATCTCCGACCGCTCCTGTTCAAATTTCTGTAGCACATACGCCGCCAAACCTCCGACCACCTTACCGTCCGCAACGGCAACAAGCGGAATGAAATCCTCACGAGTAAGAAGCTTGGTCAGATACTCATCCGACGGGACCGCAGATTGATATGACTCGCGATCCTCGAAGGCCTCAGCGAAAACCGCGAGAAGCTCTTGGAGCGTTCGAAGATCAGCGCGCCGAAGCTCCATTAGAGATTCCCGCGCCGCCGCTGTTCTTCCTCGATCGAGACGAACAAAGCTTTGAAGTTGCCTTTGCCGAAGCCCTTGCAGCCCTTTCGCTGAAGGATCTCGTAGAAAACGGTCGGGCGATCTTCGACGGGTTTGGTGAAGATCTGGAGCAGGTATCCTTCGTCGTCGCGGTCAACGAGGATGCCGAGCCGGTGAAGGTCTTTGATGTCCTCATCGATCGGGCCGACGCGATCGAGCACCTCTTCGTAATAGGTGTCCGGCACGCGAAGGAATTCGATGCCGTTCTCCTGCAGCTTGGCGACGGTGTGCAAGATGTCCTTGCAAAGCAAGGCGATGTGCTGTGCACCGGCCGAGCCGTAAAAGTCGATGTATTCCTGGATCTGCGATTTGCCGCCCTTGCCTTCGGCGGGTTCGTTGATCGGGAACTTGATGTTATGCCCGCCGTCGCTCATGACGATAGACATCAAGGCCGAATACTCGGTCGAGATGTCCTTATCGTCGAACGTGATATAGCGTTCAAAGCCCATCACGTCGCGGTAAAAATCGCACCAGTAATTCATCTTCCCGAGCTCGACATTGCCGACGATGTGATCGACGAGCTGAATGCCGACCTCCTCGCCGGGGACAAGCTGTTCGGTAAAGCCGGGCAGAAACGCACCGGAATAAGCGTAGACAGTCTCGGTCTTCGCGGCGGTGGCTGTGCCGGATGATGATGATCCCTGTGGTGCGCCCTCCCTAACGGTCGGGCTACTGACACTGTCATACGAATAGAGCGAGTGGATCGTGTCGCCATAGGTCGCGATCGCGGCGTGGCGGACCGAGCCGTTCGCGTCGGTCAGGTCGCGGGGTTCGACGACGCCCTTCGCACCGCGCTTGACGGCTTCGTTATAAGCGTGGTCTGCGTCTTCGACCTGAAACGCGATATCGCGGACGCCATCGCCGTGCTGCTTGATGTGCTCGGCGGCCGGATGCTCCGGCACAAGCGGCGTCGTCAACACAAAATTGACGCGGTTCTGCTTAAGAACGTAACTCGTCACTTCGCGGTCGCCCGTCTCGAGGCCCCGATACGCAAGCCGCGAAAACCCGAAAGCCTTGCGGTAATAGAACTCCGCCTGCTTCGCATTCCCAACGTAAAACTCAACGTGATGTATCTTCTTTAGTCCTAATGGATTTTTGTCAGTCATTTTCTTATCTCAATTCTCAAATAGTGATCGGCTTAGTTTAAAGCTTGATCGCCAACTCCAACTCACCGCCAAGGCCTGTTACGATCTTGCGTATGGTGGAGTAACGTACATCCTTTAGGTCGTTTTCGACACGAGAGATATACGCTTTGTTGATACCGACCTTATCTGCGAGTTGCTGTTGTGTCAGGCCCTTCTTTTTTCTCGCTTCCTGGATCATAAACCCAAGCCTGTATTCTTCCGCATCGCGCTCGATCCGATCCCTTTCGGGCGTACCGACTTTGCCGAATTTTTCATCAGCGAATTCGTCAAGTGTTCTAAGGCTTTTCTTTTTCTGCATAATATTCTTCTCGTATCCTAAGAGCTCGGTCGATCTCATTCTGCGGTGTTTTGTCGGTCTTTTTCTGAAAGCCATTCATCAATACGACGATCTTTCCTTCATCAAAGAAGCAAAATACCCGATAGATGTTCCCGCCAAACTGAGTTCTCATTTCCATCAGGCCATCAGTTCCTGCAAGCTTCTTCAAGTGGTTCTCAGGAATCTTCTCGACCGTACGAAGCACCTTGATCGACCAGTAGAGCTTCTCTTGTACTTTTCTCGGCTGTTGGTCAAAGAAATCGTCAAAATAACGTTTGAACAAAACAACTTCCCTTACGTTTTCCGCCATAGTGATAATAACAAATGTTGTCCGATAAGACAACATCAATTTCAAAGAGCTTCAGATCTCCCGCCAGATTATGAATGCGTTGTCGAGGTGTTCCATGCCGATCTTTGGGTAGTAATCCATGGCGGCCGGGACGGAGAGCAGCAGGACCATTGATTCCCTGCCGGCGGCCTGTTTGGTCATCTCGACAAGGCGGCGGCCGATGCCTGCCTTTTGATGCGAGCTGGCGACGGCAAGGTCGGCTAGATAGCAGCTCCAGGCCCCGTCGGTTATCGACCGGGCAATGCCGATCAGCCGGCCGTTCTCGCGTGCGGTCACGATCAAATTCGAGCCAGCGAGCATCCGCCCGATGCGGCCCTCGTCATCCACGGGCCGCGGCAGCCCGGAGTCGCGATAGAGCTCGACGACCTCAGCGGCGGTCGCTTCTCCGTTGATGGTAAATTCGAGCATCGTTTAGCTGCCGAGCTTCGCGATATATTGCCGCGTCACCTCTTTCAGCTCCGCATAGGACGGAATGACGTAAAGCACCGGCTGCATGTCGCTATATGTATATTCGTGGTTGATCACTTCTTCGAGCACGAACGGCCGCCGCTCGACCTTGTCCGAAAAAGCGTGCTCAAGCTCGCCGTAGCTTGAGAGCAGCCCGGCACCGTAGGCCTTGATGTCGCCTTCGTGTTCGACCAGGCCGAATTCGACCGTAAACCAATAGAGCCGGCCGAGTTCCTCGATCTGCTTATCGGTCGCGATGCGCGCGCCGTGGCCGATGAACTGAGAATAATCGGCAAAGTTCGGGTTGGTGAACATCGGGATGTGCCCCATCGCCTCGTGGACGATGTCCGGCTCGGGCGTATATTCCGGCCGCGAGTGGTGGCGGATGTACTGCGTTGAGAGCATCGTCCGCCACGAGAGCCAGCTTAGGAAAGCACGCGTATTGACCAGTCCCTCGATCGGCGCCAGCCGGAAGTTCGTGAGCTCCTTGAGCCTGCGGTTCATTTCCGTTAGCTGCGGTATGCGGTCGTTCGAAATGCCGAGGTCGCGCTTTGCCCTCAGATAGAACGGCGAGGCGTGCCGCTGGTGCAGCTCCTCGAGCCTCTCGGCGACGTGCCGCCAGATCGCCTGCTCTTCATCGTTGTAGTCAACGTCCGTGATGACGCCCGTCTCGCGAAACTTCTTGGCGAGGCTCGCGATGTAGTCCCGCCGCTTGCGGTATTCGGGATCGCTCGCGCCGGGATGGTCGAGGTCGAGTTCCTCGATGTCCTCGAACGGCATATCGCGAAAGGTCGGCAGATCGGCGTCCGTAATGTGAAAATTATCGAGCGGAAAATCGGTTTCGGCGGCAATGGCGGTCTCAGTAAGCATGGTCAGCTCCTCGAAAATTACGATGCCGTGGGAAGGTCTCGGGTTATCCTTGAATAAATAATTGTAATGGAACCGAACAGTTTATTGAATAGCGAATATTCGGAAATAGGCGGGCCGGGCTTTATTTTATGATTTATTTTGCGGGCGAAACCTTATAAACTAAAGCCGCGGCCGCGGAATGGCCTTCAGGAGCTTATGATCGACGAAATTGACCGGAAGATACTTACCGAGCTGCAGGAAGATGCGCGGACGAGCTTTGCCGAGCTCGGGCGGCGGGTCGGGCTGACGACGCCGGCCGTTATCGAACGCGTCCGCAAGCTGGAAGATGCCGGGATAATCACCGGCTATCGGGCCGAGATCGACACGGCAAAGGTCGGGCTGCCGATCACGGCCTTCGTCCGTATGAGCATTACGGGCGTCGATTACAGCCACATCATCGAGGTCGCCCAAGGCACGAGCGAAGTGCTCGAATGCCACCGCGGCACCGGCGGCGATAGCTTCATAATGAAGGTCGCCGTCGCCTCCGTCGAACACCTCCAGGAGATCATCGACAAACTCACCCCCTACGGCATAACAACCACCGCCATCGTCCTCTCCTCACCCGTAAAACGCCGGACGATAAAGGTCTGACTCCTGCGGAACAACTGGCGTTGTAACTCGGCAGGTCATTTGACTTAATCGCGAATTGCAATTTCGATCGACTGGCAATGAAACACGCACTTGTCACCCATCGTTCCGAACTCTATTCGTCAAGTATGCCTGAAATCGCATTACGAGAATGTTGACCCGTTCTTGATGGCTTTTCGCATCGTTGGTGCTGCGATTGTAGACGTCGTACTCCACAAGGTCCGCGGCAATCTTCTTGTTACGTGGATTTTCAGAGTACAAGCGGCGATTCGCCGCTCGCAATTCCTCGAACCTAACAAGAAATTCCCGCAAAAATCGGTACTCGCGTTCAGATGTCTGTCGAACAAACCAGTAATATACCGGCACGATGCCCGCGGCCCCTAAGAGTCGATCCTTTGGAAGAAAGATCTTTGACATATCGTCCAAAACGTCAATGCAACGGCGACCTGCAAGTTCCAACTCCCCTTTAGAATTGCCTGTTCTTGTATCGCGCACAAAGTCATCGAGATTTCTTTTCTTCGTCTCTGCCAAGCGTCCACGATATTCAAAAAGAAGCACTTTTGCGACCGCGTTTAATCCCTGACCGCGATTTGTCGCGAATTTAATATTCTGACTGAAGAACTCGTGTGTTGATACGGAACGAATCAACTCCGACGCTGGACCGCTTAACGCGTTTCGGATTTCCGCACCGGTTAGGGGCTTACTTCGATTTAATCGAACAAAAAGCTCATTTATGAGGTCGACGTCGTCGCTAACAACGCCCATAACAGTTAAGCTGGCAGTTTCGAAGACCTCAGCAATGTGGGGGTATTGTTTCTTCAAATCCTGATAGCCAAGTCCGCCAAGCTTCAAAGATTCATCCTCTAGGTAACGAAAGTCATCGTTTAGGACAACGTGCCCATCAAAAAAATCGAAGATTGCTTCGAATCGTTGCTTTCCGTCGATAATCGCGTACGGCAGATTACTGTTATTCAATATAGAATCAGCCCACGTGAAATCGGCCATATAGATTTTGGGGATATCAAACTCATTAATGATTGAGTCAATAAGATATGCCTTATCAGTTGATGACCAGAGTCGCCCGCGTCTCTGATACGGCGGATTCATATCAATCTTCGCTCTCCGCGAATTCCACCAAACCAGAGGCTTGGGGTCAAATGCTGTAACCTTGAACCGTCGAGTCATCGTTTTAGTCATCAAATCCGAATATCCGCCTAGTTTCTCGAGCAAGACCGTCAAGATCCGGGAACATGATCGATTCCGTAACTCCGATATCAAGGAGGGCTTTCCGCAAACGGCCGATTAAGTTCTTCTTGATTTCAATCTTTATAAGACAATCATCTGGAAACTTCGAATCAGAGTAAAGCGTTTCCATCGGAACGGAGTCCTGTCCGAAAACGACGAATACGCCTTGTTGGGCAACGATTCTAGGACTGTTGTGTGCTCCATAAAGCCCAACTGGAAGCCGTTGCATTCCCGCGAAATCTTTCCGCCAAGTGTACCCACTTAGTTCTTCGCTTTCATGAACAAGAGGTCCCGCGTTATAAGTCTGCCTGCTCAAAGCATGTGTGTTCCAAATTGTCGGATCGAGCACCCAAACTGCAGCCGCGTGTTCATAAACCTTCGAGCCAGCCTGATTGACCTTGCGTTGTGCCGACATCAGTGCGAAATGTAGGCCAGTCAGAGGGTTTTCGGTCCAGTCAAGCAACCTGGTCGGGATGCCGTAATGCTGCATAAAGAAAAGCGTATCCCATTGATTACTTAGAGGACGAATTTCGTACGGGATACTCCTTTGCTTGAATCGGGTAACGAGTTGCTCCTCGAGGTTCGCAAAATCCTCAGGCTTTTTTGCTGAGCGGTGCCTATACAACGAGGGGATGAGTTCAAACGATGAGTCACCGCACCCGCGAAACCAAAGTTTCCCACCTGCACCTTCGCCAAGCGCATTTACAAGATCGATATATTCGGGTAAAGTTGTGGGCTTTTCAATTCGTACTTTGGCCATAGTCACTTGGCTGAACTAAATTACATGCGAATTGGCGGCGTACGCCACTAAGTACATACACCGCGATTTAGTTGTCTATGACATTCACAAATACTCTGATTGATTTCATCCATTATTCATTAGACAAAAAGCCGCAAGTGGCCGTTTCGTCGCAGAAAATTTCAGAAATCATACACGCGGTCAGGAGTATTATCAAAATGGACAGCCTTAGACGGTAATAAATAGACCCCTCTCGTTTATTTGCAGTGTTTTCGAATTTTTCCCGACATCGACTCATCTGTTTGTGACGTGAAAGCTGAGCGGGGAGCCTGGTGAGGGTTTGCAAGTTGCCGGTGAAATGCAAGTTCACTGCAATTAGATCGGCGGAGCCGGGAATCGTGCGTGAGTGCTTTGCGGGTCGCACCCCCTACCGGTCGTGTTTCTGCCTGTGGAAAGGTTGGGTTAATATGTCGTGGCGAATTTAGGTTCTGTTGAGGATTTGGTTTCTCTATGATGCAGCAGCAGGCGATGGCGGCGGGCGGGCCGGCGGCGGAGGCTCGGCAATGTTTCGGGTGCAATTTTGAGGCGGTTTCGGCGGAAACGGCGTGTCCGCGGTGCGGGAAGAAGGCGTTCTTCACGGCCGGGAACATCAAGACACGCGGCATTATTTTGGTCGCACTCGGGCTTTTTATCGCGGGGCTGATCGGCGCGGTCAGTGTGGTCGTCGGGCTGATAGTGCTCAACGCCGCGAACGACCCTTCAAAGTCGCGGAAATTGGCCGAGGACGGGCACATCCTGCTCGCCGCGGCGGGCCTTTTTGCCGTGCTGATCCTCTTCGGATTTCATATGATCGTCTCCGGCGGGTGGATGATCGCCTTTGGCAAACGCAACCGGGCGACGGTCTGGGTAATGTGGGCACTGCTCGCCCTGATACTAATGGCCGGCGGATTTATCTCGATGTGGACCTGAGAGCTAGATGATAAATGAGAGATGATAAATGAGAGATGATAAATGAGAGATGATAAATGAGAGATGACAAATGAGAGTTTATAAATGAGAGATTATGAATGAGAAATGTCGGTAACATGATAATTAGATGGCTGACCATCTAAGCGAAAGGCGGGCCGTAGCCCGCCTCTTTTCATCTATCAATTCTCATCTATCATTTATCATCTCATCTATCAATCATCACTTATCATCTACCGCTAGATCTCAACTTCATCGATCTGCGCTTTTTGGAGTTTGCCGCTGTAATCGACGTAGAGTGATTTCCATTCGCTGAAGATGTCGAGGACCTGCGTGCCGGCTTCGCGGTGGCCGTTTCCGGTGGCCTTTGTGCCGCCAAAGGGCAGGTGGACCTCGGCGCCGATGGTCGCCGAATTGACGTAGCAGATGCCGGTGTAGAGTTCCTGCATCGCGTAGAATGCCTTATTGACGTCCTGCGTGTAGATGGCGGACGAGAGGCCGTATTTTACGCCGTTGACGATCTCGATCGCCTCATCAAGCGTTGAGAAAGGAATGACCGATGTGACCGGGCCGAAGATCTCTTCCTGCTCGATCCGCATCCCGGGCTTTACGTCCGTAAAGACGGTCGGCTCGATGAACCAGCCCTTGGCGTAGTTGCCCTTGGTCAGGCGGCTGCCGCCCGCGGCGAGCGTTGCCTTATCGACCTTTTTGCCGATCTCGATATAGCCGAGTATCTTCTGCATCGCGTCCTCGTGGATGACGGGGCCGACGTCGGTCTTGGGGTCGAGCCCGTTGCCGACGCGAAGGGCCTTGACGCGTTCGACGAGTTTGGCGACGAACTTCTTGTAAACCTTTTTGTGAACAACGATCCGCGACGAGGCCGTGCACCGCTGGCCGCTGGTGCCGAAGGCTCCCCAGAGCGAGCCATCGACGGCGTTGTCGATATCGGCGTCGTCCATCACGATGATGGCGTTCTTGCCGCCCATCTCGAGCGAAACGATCTTGTTGTCGCGGGCACATGCCTCGGCGATCCGGCGGCCGGTATCGGTCGAACCGGTGAAGGAGATAAGCCGGACGTCCTTGTGGTCGACAAGTGCCGCACCGGCCTCGCCAAAGCCATTGACGAGATTGACGACGCCTTTCGGGATGCCCGCCTGCTCACACGCCTTGACCAGATTAAGCGCCGAAAGCGGCACGTCCTCGCCGCTCTTGATGACGACCGTGTTGCCGCAAACGAGTGCCGGGATGAGCTTCCACGAAGGGATCGCCATCGGGAAGTTGAACGGCGTGATCAGCCCGCAAAGCCCGACCGGCTGGCGGACGCACATCGCGAATTTGTTCTTCATCTCGGCGGGCGTCGTAAAGCCATGCAGCCGCCGGCCTTCGCCTGCCGTGTAGTAGGTGCAGTCGATGGCTTCCTGAACGTCGCCACCCGCTTCCTTGAGCACCTTGCCCATCTCGCGGGTCATCTCTTCGGTGTAACGCTGCTTGTTGTCGCGGATGATCTCCGCCAGGTTAAAGAGCAGCTCGGCCCGCTTCGGAGCCGGAGTTTGCCGCCACTTGGTGGCCGCCGCCTTCGCCGCCGCGACCGCTTTATCCACGTCCTCGGCGTTCGACTTCGGGAAGCGGCCGACGATGTCGGTCGTATCCGCGGGGTTTGTGTTCTCAAACCACTCGCCCGAAGCGCTCTTTACCCACTCGCCGCCGATGTAGTTGTGATAGGTCGCAACCGCCGGCTTGCTCGCATTCTTCTCTTTTGCCTTCTTTGCCTTTGCCATATCAATTAGGTTACAGGCAAAGAAGAAAAAGTTCCAAGCGAGCCGTCGCCCGCAAGGAACTTTCCCGAAACATCGATCAATTTTCCGCTACTGAACCGTGAACTGAACGTACTTCAGCAGTGCGGTTTGGCCGCCGGGGACGGGCGAGAGGACGTGTAGCACGACCGGGTCGCCGGGCTTGAGGCCGGCGGCGAACTTGGTAAAGGCCGCCTGATCCTTTACCGGCTGGCGGTTGATGCGGACGATGATGTCGCCGCGGCCGAGGGCGTCAACCCCGTTCGAGAGCTTGACGTCGGCGATGAAGCTCGCGGGGTTTATCTCGCGGACAACGAGGCCGCCTTCGAGCTTGAGCGAGGTCGCCATCGCGGCCGAAACCTCGGTCAGGGTCAGTCCAAAAGGCTTAGTCTCGTCGACCGGCGGCTCGACCGGAGCGGGCCGGGTGCGGCCTCGGGTACGGGCATTCGCCAAATCGCGTTCGCCGAGCGTCATCGAGACGGTCTTGCGTTCCATCTTGTCGCCGACCTCGCGGAGGAAAGTGACCTGGACGTTGCTGTCCGGCTTGGTCGAAGCGACCTTCTCGATCAGGTCGGAGGCGCCCTTGACCTCTTGCCCGTCAAATTCGATGACGATGTCGCCGTTCTTGAGTCCAGCGGCACCGGCCGGGCCGTCCTCATCGCGAACGTCGGTAATGATCGCTCCGCGCGTCTCGCCGAGCCCATAGACCTTGGCAAATTCTGTCTTGACCGTATCCAGATAAACGCCGAGGTAGCCGCGTTTGACCTTGCCATTGGCACGGATCTCTTCATAGACCTGCCTGGCCTCGATCGAAGGCAGGGCAAAGCCGACACCGTTGTAGTCGCCGGTCGAGGTCGCGATCTGGGAATTGACGCCGATCACGTCGCCGTTCAAGTCAACGAGCGGCCCGCCTGAATTGCCGCGGTTGATGGCGGCATCGGTCTGGATGAAACGCTGAAAGGGCGTCGAGACGGCCGTCTCGCGACGCGTCTGCGAGACGATGCCGGCCGTCACCGTGCGGTTGAGCCCAAAGGGCGAACCGATAGCAAGCACCCAATCGCCGACGCGGACGCTTTCCGAATTGCCAAAGCGGAGATACGGGAGCTCCTTGCCGACGTTGACCTTGAGCACGGCGATGTCGGTCTCGTCGTCAAGCCCGACCAGCTCGGCCGGATGCTCCTCGCCCGAATCAAGCCGGATGGTGATCTTAACGGCGTTTTCGACAACGTGGGCGTTGGTCACGATATAGCCCGCCGGGTCAACAATGAAGCCGCTGCCGATGGCGGTCGCCGGCCGCTGCGGCATCTGTCGGCGGAAAAATTCGAGTATGTCGTCCGGGACTTCCTGTGAACCGCGGGCGGAAAGTTCGGCCGGGCGAGCTTTGGCGTCGATGCTGACGACCGCCGGGCCGGCCTTCTTTGCGACCGCCGCCATTGAATCTGAGAACGAGGCGGGCGAGATCTGCCGCGTTGCCGCAGGGCTTTCGGGGGTCTGGCCGTAGGCTGAAGCTGTGCCGATGAGCGAGAGAACGAACAAAAACAACAAACCCGAAATGCTACGCGTATCGCCACTTCTCAAAACCATAATTCACAACCTCCGTTTTCCCGCCGCAAGCGGCCTTATCAAAGTGTCCCTAAAGGGTATCAAAAACTCCCGTAAAACCGAAGAATTTTTTGTCACGGCCTTAGGAGCACCTTGAGTGTTCCCTTCTGCCCGGCCGCTTCGACCGCCTTTACGGCATCGGCAAGCCGAAATTCTTCGCTGATCAGATCTGCGACCTCGATCCGCCCCTCGGCAAGTGCATCGACCGCCGGCTGAAACCTTCCGCATCGTGAGCCGACGATCGTGATCTCCTCTACTACAATTCGCCAGGCTTCCCAGGTTGGTTTTCCCGCAAAGGTAGATTTGAGGACGATCTTTCCCCGCGGCCGGACCAGATCGACCGCCGCGGCAAAGCCGGACTCAGAACCGCTTGCCTCGATAACGACATCGAAAGCGTTTTTGAGGCCGGATGTTTCCCCGGCAAGGATCGGCAAAATGCCGGTTCGCTCTGCAAGCTCAAGTTTTGATGAATGTTTGCCGATGAGGGATGTATGCGGTGTCAGCGTCCGCATCGCCCGGGCACAGAGGGTGCCGAGCTTGCCGTCTCCGATCACGGCGACACGCGTTTCGGGAGTGATCATGACCTGTTCGGAGATCCCAATCGCGGCGGCGAGCGGTTCGATGAAAACTGCCGCCTCGTCCGCGACGGCGTCCGGAACCGCGACGAGATTACGAGAAGGCAGCCGGAGAAATTCGGCGTGGGCACCGTCACGGCCGATTATGCCAAGCACGGTCCGCTCCGGGCAGTGCCGCGGGTCGCCGGCAAGGCACCGCTCGCACCGCCCGCAGCCTGCATTTATCTCGCCCGCGACGCGGCGGCCGAGAAGCTCCGGAGCCTCGGGCGATTCCTCAACAATGCCGATGAACTCATGCCCGAGCGTTCCGGTAAATCCGGCATAGCCGCGGATTATCTCAAGGTCGGTATTGCAGATTCCGGAAAGCGAAACGCGGACGAGCGACTCGCCCTCTGCCGCCGGCCGCGGCACATCACGAAGCACTGCACTTCCGCTCTCGGCCCTCAATGCAAGCATTCCCGAATGATATCGCGAAGCGGCCCGGCGAAACCAGCCGAGGGCAGGGCCGCCGATTTGCTTTCAAATCCGCCGTCCTTATACTTTAGGGATAATGAAAAGCAATATGTCACTCTCTTTTCTGCAAAAGACCGCCGGACTTTTTGTACTTCTGGCAATGGTCGGTTCGATGCTCGCATGCGGGCAAAGCGCTCTTCAGGGCGGCGGTGCGACGCCGAGCGATGCCTATAAGAAGCTATACGAGGCGGTCAAAGCGAAGAACACCGAGGCGATCAAGTCGAACATGAGCAAGAAGACGCTTGAATTTGCCGAGATGGTGTCGGCAAAGAACAATACGCCGATCGAGAAGGTCTTTGAGAACGGCTTTACCGGCACGACGTTTTCCGAAAAGCTCCCCGAGATACGCGACGAGCGGATCAAGGAGCAATATGCGGCGATCGAGGTCTGGAACGAACGCGATAAGAGATGGGAAGACATAGGTTTTGTGAACGAGGATGGCACCTGGAAGCTGGCCATCGGCGAGATGTTCGCGGGAACGTTCAAGTCGCCGGGCAAGGGCCGCGACCAGCGTGAAAAGGAAGCCGCGAACGCTGTCGGCAACACCATGATCCCGGGCATGCCGAACGCGAACGTCAACATGAACATGAATGTCACTCCGGTCGTGCCGAAGCCGGCCACGAACGTAAAATGATCCGAGGCGAAGAACTCGCTGCAATTATCGAACAATACCGACGCCACGGTTGGGAGCCGCGGCGTCTTCTTTTTACCGCCGAGCCGGACGCCGAATTACTCTTGCTGCTTCCGGCCGAGGTCGAACGAGCTGAAGCCGCGGTCGATGCACTCTGGTTCACCCGCCGCTCACGCGAGGGCGAAGAGGCGTGGGAACTTCGGCGGCTGACGGGCTCGCCGTATGCCCTCGTCGAGGTGATCGCCGACGGCACCGACGAGGCAGAAGTTGAGGAACGGTTGACGGCGGCAGCGGAGATAATGGCCGAAAAGGGCCGCTAACCCAGGCTCACCGGCCCTCGAAAAACTTTTCCCTTGACATAGCGCGCATATCACGTAAACTTGAGCTTGTTGACAATGATGTTCAAACACCTCGATGCCCGCGTCGTCCAAGTTTGGGACGGCCTCCGGCCGATGACAAAAAAAATGCTTGAGCGTTTGCTCGAGCCGAACGGGCCTCTCCTCCCAAACTCAACGCTGCAAAAGTTTCACTACGATGCTCACGCCGACTGGGAACTTAGCCAGTTGCTTACCGCGCTCGATGCTCAGGTAAAGGCGAAGGACGCGGTCGGAGCCGATGAGGCGGCACAGCTTGCGGAGACGTGCGTAAAGATACTTGAGGCCCAGTGCGGCTCGGCGGAGGTCTTCATCCAGCTTGCCCAGCGGGCACTGAAACAGCACGACTACGACCGGTTCGAGAAGCTGGCCGAGCACCTTTTGGAACGCTTTTCGGCGGGCGAGATCGCGGAGATCATTCGCCAGACCGACCTTCCGCAGATAAGGGCGATCGCCTACGAAACGCTGGTGCTCTTCCCGGCCCAATCGATGCTACCGTTACTTGACGATCCGCTTTATGCCGACATCGCGATGCAGGTACTCGAGCAAAAGGCCTTCGAGTTCGAAAGCGAAGAGGCACGCGACCTGCTCGAACAGATAGAAATGGAAAACGGCTTCCCGATATAAAGGAAGCCGTTTCGCTTTTCGGTATTTTTACTCAACTTACGCGGCGATGTTTGCCCCGCCCGCTTGCGGCTTAAGCCGCCCCTGATACATCGGAAAACGCTCGGTAAGCTCGAGCACCTCACGCCGAACGCGAGCCTTTACGTCTTCAGACTCGGGTTCGTGCACGACGCTCGCGATCATCCGGCCGATCTCGCGCATATCTTCTTCCTTCATCCCGCGGGTCGTCAGCGCCGGAGTGCCAAGGCGAATACCCGAGGCGATAAAGGGCTTCTGCGTATCGAACGGAATGGTATTTTTGTTCACCGTGATGTGCACCTCATCGAGCGCTTTTTCAGCTTCCTTGCCTGTGATCCCTTTGCCGTCCATATAGACATCGACGAGCAGCAGGTGATTGTCAGTTCCGCCCGAGACGATGCGGAGCCCTTCGGCCGCAAGGGTTTCGCCGAGGGCCTTCGCGTTCTTGAGGATCTGCTGCTGATAGTCTTTGAATTCGGGGCGAAGGGCCTCGCCGAAAGCGACGGCCTTTGCCGCGATGATGTGGACAAGCGGGCCGCCCTGTACGCCCGGAAAGACCGCTCGGTCAAGGTCCTTGGCAAACTCTTCCTTGCATAGGGCAAGCCCGCCGCGAGGGCCGCGAAGCGTCTTGTGCGTGGTGGTCGTAACGAACTCGCAGTGCGGCACCGGCGAGGGATGAAGCCCCGCGGCGACGAGGCCGGCGATATGGGCGATGTCCGCCATCACCTTTGCCCCAACCGAACGGGCGATCTCGCCGATGCGTTCGAAGTCAATGATCCGCGGATATGCCGACGCACCGCAGATAAGCAACGCGGGCCGCGATTCCTCGGCCTTTCGCTGCAGTTCGTCGTAATCGATCTGCTCGGTCTCTTTATTGACGCCGTAGTCGGCGACCTTGAAATTGATGCCGGAAAAATTGAGCGGATGGCCGTGCGTTAGGTGGCCGCCGTGCGAGAGGTTCATCCCCAGGATCGTATCGCCATGCTTGATCGCCGCGAGAAAAACCGCCATGTTCGCCTGGGCACCGCTGTGCGGCTGAACATTGGCGTGCTCCGCACCGAAAAGCTCTTTCGCTCGGTCGATCGCCGCCTGCTCGGCGACATCCGCAAACTGGCAGCCGCCGTAATAACGCTTGCCCGGATAGCCCTCGGCATACTTGTTCGTAAAAACAGTGCCCATCGTCTGGAGCACCGCCTCAGAGACAAAATTCTCCGAAGCAATAAGCTCAAGCCCATCGACCTGCCGCCGAACTTCCGCATCAATGGCATCGCTGATCAACGGATCAGTTTCCGAGACCGGAGATGAAAAAAAATCGCTCATTATGCTCAAAAGGGGACTACCCCAAACTCCCGAATTGCTTGATTAAGTGGCCTGAAACAATAATAATCCCAAAAGCCGAACTATGGAAATCCCTGACCAAGCCGCGAACTATTCAAATGAATCAAGCTGATGTTAGCCGCTGCACGGAATGAATTTGATTTCGAGGACCGGCCCGATACCGGAAATTGAGTTCAGGCCGCAGATCAGGAACTGCTTAGGCCATTTCTTTCACAGTAATAACTTAACCAAAGATCACGGAGTTGGTCAGTAGACCTTGGCGGCGACTACCTCCGGGTAATCGCCGTGGATGAGTTTGAATACCTCGCGTTCTTGCTCTTCATGGGAAAGGCCGGGCGGCAGTGCTGCTCGAGCGATGGCTTTCGCGTCCTCGTACATTTGCGCGCACATGATAAACCGCTCCTCGACGGTCTTCGACATCACAATATCGTAGACTAGCCTTCGGTTTTCTCGCGTTGTGTCTTCCATGCAGTGACCTCAGACCATATTCCCTCGAGCCCGAGATTCTCTATCCACCCTTCAACGTACTCGGCATCATAATCGCTGTCGGTAAGATTCGCAATATCGCGAATCTGCATGCCGGAATGCGATTCGCGGGCCCAGTTGAGCTTGGCGAGGATCAGGTCTTCTTTGGTTGACACCCATACCTCAACATCCGCAATGTTTGCACGTCTCCGGCGGCCAAAACTCTCGCGGGCAAAGTCTGTATCCTTACCAATAATGCAGTCAATTTTGCCGCCGTATTCATGACTGACCATGTTGAACATTGACCGCCGCGATACGGCACTTCGTATAGAATCGTCGCTAACGTAGTATTCATCTCGAAAAGCTTCAGCGAATCGCAGGACATCTTCTCGGCGAAGTTCAATGACAACGTCGATATCGCGCGTCGTCCTGATCTCGCCGTAAACGCTCATCGCATATGACCCGGAGATCATGTATTCAACACCGAGTCCGTCGATTCTCTTGACGAAATCCCGGAGCGTATCGAGCATTGAGATGCCTTGGTTCATTGCTGCTCTCCCGTCATCTCTGAGAACTGGGCTTCGTTAAGCACGGTGATGCCGAGGGTTTCGGCTTTTGTAAGTTTCGAGCCGGCGTCGGAGCCGGCGACTACGTAGTCGGTCTTTTTGCTGACGGATGATGAGACGCGGCCGCCGCGGTCTTCGATGAGTTTGGCGGCTTCGTCGCGGGTGTAATTTTCGAGCCTTCCGGTCAGGACGAAGGTCTTGCCGACAAAGCGTTCGTCGAGTGCGGCGGTCGATGACGCATCCATTTCCGTCTGAACACCGGCGGCTTTGAGTCTTGTTACAAGTTCAATGTTTCGCGGGTCGCGAAACCAAGAATGCACGCTTTCGGCGACCGCGAGTCCGATCTCCGGAATATCATCAAGCGCTTCGACGCTCGCTTCGGCGATGCGGTCGATGCTACGGAAATTGTTGGCAAGTATCTTTGCGTAGCGTTCGCCGACGTGGCGGATGTCAATGCCGTAAAGCAGCCGCTGGAGCCCGCGCGTCTTCGATGCCTCGATCTGATCGATCAGGTTCGTGCCCGATTTCTCGGCCATCCGTTCGAGCGAGGCAATGTCCTCGACCTTCAGCGTGTAAAGATCTGCGACGTCGCGGATCAACCCTTTATCCACAAGCGTCTCGACCAGCACCTCGCCGAGGCCCTCGATGTCCATCGCCTTTCGTGAGGCGAAGTATTGAATGCGTGCCTTCAACTTCGCCGGGCAATCGGGATTCGTGCAGCGGCGGACGGCCTCGCCCTCGGGCCGGACGGCGTCCCAGCCGCAAACGGGGCACTCGGTCGGGAATTCGAAATCGGTCTCGGTGCCGTCGCGTTTCGCGGGAATATTCTGGAGCACTTGCGGAATGATCTCGCCGCTCTTTTCGATCAGGACGTAGTCGCCGATCTTTAGCCCGAGCCGCTTTATCTCGTCCTCATTATGGAGCGAGGCCCGGGCGACGGTCGTCCCCGCAAGGAGCGTCGGCTCGAGGTTCGCGACCGGCGTCAATGCTCCGGTGCGGCCGACCTGAACGCTTATCGAGAGCAGTTTGGTCGTCGCCTGGCGTGCGGGATATTTGTAGGCAATGGCCCAACGCGGGGCTTTGGTCGTCGCTCCAAATTCTTCCTGCAATGCGGTCGAATTGACCTTGACGACGACGCCGTCTATCTCATAATCGAGCGTGTCGCGGTGCGTTTCGATGTCGTTGATGAATGCTACGAGTTCGTCGTAGCCGGCACACAAAGCCCGGTTCGGGTTGACGTTAAAGCCGTTCTGTTCAAGCCACTCGAAGTTTTCCCAGTGCGTCGTAAACATCTTTTGGCTGCCGGCAAAAACGTCATACGGGAACATATCAAGCCGACGCGAAGCGACGACCTGCGAATCGAGCATGCGGAGCGTGCCGCTTGCACAATTGCGGGGATTGGCGAAGGTCTTCTCGCCCTGCATTTCGAGCTCGGCATTGATCCGTGCGAACTGCGAACGCGAGAGAAACACTTCGCCTCGGATCTCCGCGTGCGGCGGTTTGTCTTTCTTTAACCGAAGCGGAACGGTGCGGATGGTCTTCGCGTTCTGCGTCACGTCATCGCCCTGTTGCCCGTCACCGCGGGTCGCCGCGACGGCAAGCAGGGCGCTCTCGTAATGAAGCGCAACGGAAAGGCCGTCGATCTTCAGCTCGGCCACATACTCAAGCCTTCGCCCTTCGGCGAGGCGTTCGCAGCGTTCGGTGAAGGCTTTCAGCTCGTCGAGGCTGTAGCTGTTGTCGAGCGACATCAGCGGAACGGTGTGCGTAAATGGCCGCAGGCTCTCGGCCTTTCCGCCGACGCGTTGGGTCGGGCTGTCCGGCGTGATCAGTTCCGGATGCTCCGCTTCCAGAGCTTTCAGCCTGTCAAGGAGTTGGTCAAATTCGAAGTCAGATATCTCCGGCTCCGCTTTCTGATAGTAAAGCTCGTTGTGCCGCTCGATCTCCGCCCGCAAGTTGGAGATCTCTTCAACGCTTGCAGAAGTGCTAATTGGCGTGTTGCTCATAGGCCCAAAACAAAGCGAACTCCGTGTTCTATCTGTTCCAACTTGCGATCAGACAGCCGGGAAACGAATTCAAGTAGATCGGACCTGTTCGCGGTGACGATCTGGGTGACGTTCACGACCGAACGTTTTGGCAGTCCGCTCTGCTGGGTCGTCAACTCGACATTTCCGGGCATTGATGCCAGAGCGAGATTCGTTGTGACGATGACCCCGATAACGGTTGCGAGGTCGCTGCGATTGAACGGATCGGCCTGAAGAATGACGATCGGGTGCCGATAGCCCGGCATTGAGCCTTTCGGCTCCGGCAGGTCTGCCCACCAGATCTCACCTCTCGCGATCACCACTCGTCCCTCTGAAGAGTTCTGGCTTGGAGTCGTTTAACTGCCGGATCGAGCGAGGTATCGGTGGTCGCGCACACCGCGTTGATGCGTGCGACGATCTCGTCCTCGTCGATCGCCTCATCTTCGCTGAGCCGCTTCACACCCAACGCAAAGACCGCACTTCGCGAGATCTTTAGCTTCTTTGCGAGTTTTTCACTTAGCTCAAAGATGTCTTGCGGGACTGAAATAGCTGTTTTCATATTGCCGAGTATAACCGCGGTTATACCGGCGGTCAATATTTTTTGAGCGTCATTCGGCTGGATAGAGAAGATACTCGGGACGGTCGGCGTCGCGTTTGAAACCGGCACCGACGAGGCCCGCGGCAAAGGCTTCGGTGAACTCGGCCTTGAGGCGTTCCTGTTCTTTGAGCGCGGTTTCGGGGTCGGCGGCGACGAGCGATGCCCAATCGGCGGGAGCGGTGATGCGGCGGAGCGGTTCGCGTTTTTCTACGAAACTCTCGCCGCGGCCGAGAGCAGAAACCTTCTCGCTCTCAAGGTGCCATTCGGCAAAGAGCCGGTCGCTGGCGAGCCCGATCTGCTTTCCGCCGGTTGCTGCGGTCGCGTAATCAATGCCGTAAAAATTCGGCTGATACTCGGTCACGATCGCACCGAGCTTTTCGAGATTAAAATAGGCATTGCGGGCCTTCCAGGGCTCGAAGGTCCATTTTACATACTTGACGCCAAGTTCAAGCGAACGCGTCCGCTGCGCCCATTTGAGCCGGCCGCCGATGCCGTAGCTTTGATGCGACGCCTTGACGGCGGTCATGTGCGAATAGAAGGCCTTCTCGCCGCGCAAGAATGCCGGCACGCTGAGCACAAAGCCAACCAGCATCTCGCCGTCATATGCCCCGAGAATGAACCCGCCAGCGTTCTTCGTAACCACAAAATGGCGGACCGGTGAGATCTCGATCTCCGGCAGTTGGAAGACCTCGCGTTGGAGGGCGACGCAGTCGGCAAGCTCTTCGAGCGATGTGCATTCGCGGATGGTTATCTCTTTGTTCATCTCTTGAGGCGTTTCAGCGTTCTATCAAACTTCGGATGTTCGCAGGTTCGCGGTTCGCGGTCAAGCCATTTGCATTCGGCAACAAGCAGAAATCTTGCACAGCCAATACTGATTTCTGATATACTTCTTTTGCTCCGGAGTTCCTCCGGCTCCTCGCTCCCAAAACTGCGTAAACCGATGTCCCCGGAAAACGGCCTTGAGATAAAAAGCACGATCGAAAAGCATCCGCTCGCGGAGCTGATCGTTGAAATTCGCCAGAATAGCCTCGGCGGAAGCCTGCGGCTGTCCGTTGGCGATAAGAAAGCCGTCATTTATTTTGACGAAGGGCGGCTGATATATGCGGTCTCAAATGCCCGCGAGCACCGCCTCTTTTCGCACCTCATCAAAGAGAAGCTGATCGAACAGAAAGAACTGGCGCAGTTTCCCAATTTTGCGAAGGACCATGAGTTTGCGGCCGCACTCAAAGCCGCAGGCCGGTTGAGCGAAGTGCAATTGAACGAAGCTGCAAAGGCGATCGTTCGCAAGATCGTGCTCGACTGTCTTTCGTGGATCAAGGGCGATTTTGTATTCACGCCGCTCGCCCGCGTCCGTGAGGACCTGAAGCTCGACGTCGAGATCGGCGATCTGCTGATGAACTATGGCCGCTGTTTCGACACTGCCTGGGTGATGAACCGATTTCGGAGTTTTGATGAGTCGTTCACACCGGTTCAGGCCGAAACAAGGCCTTCCGACAACTTTCGTGAGAATGAGTCGATCCTGCTGGTCGCCTTCGGAGAACGGACGATGACGGCTGAGGCACTTCGGGCGGCGACGCGAATGCCCGAGTCCCTGCTTTTCTCGGGTCTCTACACGATCTGGCTTGGAGGATATGTTAAAAGGGCGAATTGGAACCCGGCGTTTTCGGACCTTGACCTTAAGAATCTCTCTTCGGCAAAGCTCCACCTCGTCAAAAAGGCCGAGGACGTCCGCGTTGCCCGGCCGGCTGCTCAGAACGGCGACGGCTTGGTCGACGAAGCCGCTCCGCCCGAAGAGAACGTCGAACCCGCCGTTGAACTTTCGGCCGAGGAATACCTTGCCCGGTTCGAAAACTACGAGAGCCTTTACGACCTTCTCGCCATCGATCAAAAAGCCCCGGCCCGCGTGGTCCGCGAGAAATACTTGGCTCTTGCCCGCAGCTTTCACCCCGACCGTTACCGCCGCGAGGACGCGGAACTCTTCAAGAAAATGCAGGCGGCCTTTACGGAACTTTCTTTCGCCCATGAGACCTTACGCGACGAGCGGTTGCGGCGAAACTACGATCAGAAACTCGAATCGGAGCGTGCATTCAAGAAACGTGTTGCCGAGCGGGGCGATACAGGCGAAACGCTGTCGCACGGAGAAGAATCCGGCCTCCAGAACTTCGAAGCGGCACTTGCCTGCATCAGCGAAGGCGACCTGGCCGGAGCGGCGACGCATCTCTCTCGCGCGGTTCATTACAGCCCGCAAAATGCTCTCTATCACGCCCATTACGGGAAAGTGCTCTCGGAAAGTGCACAGTTCAAGTTCAAGGCCGAGGGCGAGCTGCAGACCGCCGTCCGGCTCGACGCGAAGAACTGGAAGATCCGCGAGATGCTGATCGAGTTCTATACCGATTACGATATGAACAAACGGGCCGAGGGCGAGATACGCCGCTTCCTGGAACTCGTGCCAAACCACAAGGACGCAATGACGGCTCTCAAGCGGTTGGCTCCCTGAAACCTTTTTGTCGCGAGAGACTGCTGTTATACTCACGTTTTCGGCGGGCAAAAAGATGCAAACAGCGGAACAGGAAAGCAGGCTCGAACAAAAGCTGATAGACCTTTCGGTCGGGATCGACCGCTTCGAGGGCTACACGCGTCCGCACGGCCAGCTGATCGCCTCGATCGCAGACCGCATCGGCACACGGCTCGGCATGGCCGCCCACGACCGCATTTATATGCAGCAAGCCGCGCTCGTCCACGACATCGGCGAGGCGACGATGGACCGCAGCTATATCCGCGAGAACCGATCGCTTTCTGAGGACGAACGCTTCGACCTCCATCGTCACCCGGTCATCGGCGAGCAGGAAGCCGCCAAGATCGGGCTTGCCCGCGGCGTCCAGCTCCTGGTCCGCTGGCATCACGAATGGTGGAACGGCGGCGGCTATCCGGACGCTCTTTCCGGCGAGCAGATCCCGCTCGCGGCCCGCATACTCCGAGCCTCGGACTCTTTCGCCGCAATGATGGAAACACGCCCCGGGCGGCCGAACCTTACGCCCGATGCCGCACGCAAAGAGATCGCCGGCCTCGCAGCGATCGAATTCGACCCGACCATTGCAAAGCTCATCCTTGAACCCGAGCTTCTCCGCGATATTCTTGAGTGGCACGCGACCGCCCAATTACCTGCCTGATCGGCGCCTCGATCGATTTTTTTTCCGAAATTCACCATCCCTATTGAAAATACTTTCGAAGAGGTGTATCTTTAGGTTTGTTTGTTTACGCAACAAACTATTAAGTCCCGGTTCGGCCGCAAAATCGGCCACCGGCGAGACCGAAATCCCGTTTGATGAAGAAGATATACCTCGCAAAGGCCAAATCGCAGATCGCCAGGCATAATACGATCCGCGATATCAACAAACAGATCGTGCTGAACTACGTCCGCGTAAAGTCGCCGATCTCAAGGGCAGATATCGCCCGCGAGACCTCGTTGCAGCGGTCAACGGTTTCAGCGATCGTGGACGAACTGCAAAACGAGGGGTTTATTGAAGAGATCGGTGCCGGAACCTCTACCGGCGGACGGCGGCCGACGCTTTTGCAGCTCAAAACAGGGATCCCGGTCGCCATCGGCGTTGACGTGACCCCGCGGCTGACCACCATCGCACTTGCCGACCTCGGCGGTAACGTGCTCGACAAGAAGGTCTTTCCGACATCCGGCGATCTCGGATACATGAATGAGCAGATCCTGACGAACGTCGGGGCATTTGCCGAGCAGCACCGCAACGCAAATCTTGAGGTCGGGATAAGCATCCCCGGAATTGCCGATCCGGACGTCGGGACCATCGTTTATATCCCATATTTCGGCTGGAGCAATTGGGACATCGGCTCGCAAATAGAACGGAAGTTCGGGCTTCCGGTAACGATAGATAACGACGCCAATGCCGTTGCGGTCGCCGAGCTCTGGTTCGGCGACGAACGCATCCGCCGGACGCGCAACTTTGTGATGATCATGGTCGCCGAGGGCATCGGAACCGGCATCATCATCGACGGGCAGGTCTATCGCGGCGAATTCGGAGCAGCCGGCGAGTTCGGCCATATGTTCGTCGGTGAGAACGCACCGGTTCCCTGCTCCTGCGGCCGTTACGATTGCTGGGAGGCTCACGCATCTGAAAAAGCGATCGTTGCCCGCTATGCATCCGCATTGAACGGAGCGGCGAATCCATCTATCGATATAGACCGCCTGATCGAGCTGGCCCGCAATGGCGAGACAAACGCCGTAGAAACGCTGAAAGCGAGTGCCCATTATTTAGGCATCGGCATCTCGAATCTGATCGTAGGTTTTAGCCCGCAGGCCGTAGTTATCAGCGGGCGGATCGTCCGTGCCTGGGAACTTATCCGCGACGAAATTCAGGTCCTTGCCGGGCGAAGCATAAGAAATGAACTCGAAACGCCCGCTATTGTGCCATCAGCGCTCGGGGATGATCCGACCGTTCTCGGCTCGGTCGGGCTCGTTCTGGCCAATAAATTTGCTTCGGCGGGCAACTAGTTTTTGTCAATTTTTGCTTGACAGCAGGTTAAGGAATATTTCATACTTTGTTTGTTTCGGAAACAAACAATCTTTCCCACGGTTTTCGATTAAGCGGCGCAGCCGGCCCTTCAGGAGCTGCGAACCACCCGAAAAGAACCGCAGAGATCGCTGGCACCGATAACTGCAATTTTGAATTGAGGAACACCAAGAATATGAAACAAAAAATCTTTACTGGAACGCGACGATTCCTTTGCATGGCGTTCTCGGTTGCGGTTCTTGCTGCCGCGGGCTTTGCCCAGACCGAGACTGCCCGCATTTCGGGAACGGTCGCGGATGCGGCCGGAGCCGCCGTTGCCGGTGCGACCGTTAAGGCTCGCGACCTCGGCACCGGACGCGAAGTTTCGGCTACGACGAACGGCGAGGGCTTTTACTCGATCCTCTCGCTTCAGCCGGGCCGTTACCAGATCGAGGTAACGCAGTCGAGCTTTAAGACGACCCAGCAGGAAGTGACGCTTGCGGTTGCCCAGAACGCAACGGCAAACTTCACGCTCGAAGCGGGCGAGGTCAATGAGACCGTCACGGTCACGCTCGACATCCCGCAGGTCGATACGGGCACTTCGGCACTCGGCGAAGTGATCGGCGGGCGCGAAGCGGTCGAACTCCCGCTCAATGGCCGCAACGTGCTCGAGCTTGCACGGCTTACGCCGGGCGTAACGCAGGGCGTACCCGCAGGTTTTGCAACGGGCGTCAGTGGAAACGCGGAGACCTATCGCGGCCGCAACACCGGCGGTGCCGCTCTCTCGGTGAACGGGCAGCGGACGCAGGCGAACAATTTCTTGCTTGACGGCGTCGATAACAACGAATCGCTCGTCAACACCATCAACGTTTTCCCGTCGGCTGAGGCCGTTCAGGAATTCCGCGTACAGACCAGCGTTGCAACGGCCGAGTTCGGCCGCGGCGGTGGTGCCATCGTTAACTCGGTGGTGAAGTCGGGACGCAATGACTTTTACGGCAGTGCCTTCCTTTTTATCCGCAACGATAACCTGGACGCACGCCCGACCTTTAACAACACCCGGAACGAATTCCGCCGCGGACAGTACGGCGGCTCGCTCGGCGGCCCGATCTGGAAGAACAAGGTGTTCTTCTTCGGTAACTACGAAGGACTTCGTCAGTTCCTCCCGCTCAACCAGGAGACCGCGACCGTCCCGACCGCTCTGATGCGGACCGGCAACTTCTCGGAACTCCTTGCGAACAACATCCAGCTTACGGACATCCTTACGGGACAGCCGATCGCCGGAAACCGCATCGACCAGCTTCCGGGCAACCGTATGAACCCGGTCGCCCTGCGGTATCTGCAGGCGTTCCCGCTGCCGAACCGATCCGGCATCTTCAACAACTACATAACGACCCGTAACGAGACGCTCGATCAGGACACCTACGATATCCGTATCGATTCTAACCTGAACTCGAAGAATCAGATCTTTGGGCGTTACAGCTACGGAATGTTTGACCAGACGACGTCCTCGCGTCTTCCGGCTCTTCCGGCAGGCTTTGGTTCCGGAACCAACCCGATCCGCACGCGCGGAGCGGTCGTCGGCCTGAACACGGCGCTTTCGCCGTCGCTCTTTAACGAGTTCCGCATCCAGGTCAACCGCATTCGCTACGGCTACACGCCGCCGTTCTTTGATCAAACGATCTCGGCGGACCTTGGCATCCCGAACGCGAACCGCGACGCAAACCTCGGTGGCGGAGCACTCATCGGCGGCTATAACGGCCAGCTTGAGTACACCGGCGACTTCGGCCCGTATCTCGTACCGCAGACGACCTATCAGATCGTTGACAGTATGAGCTACATCACCGGCAACCATACCTTCAAGTTCGGCGGAACGATCCTTCGCCGAGACGTGGCTCTTTATCGTCCGAACCGCGGCAAAGGATACTTCTTCCTGATCGGCAACAGCGACCCGTCGCAGTGCGGCGGTGCTCCGGCAACCGGTTGGGAACAGGCTGACCTTCTCATCGGTTTTGTCTGCAACTACCAGATCGGCCCGCCGTTCGGAACGGTCGGAACCCGCAACTGGGAAAATGCCCTGTTCGTACAGGACGACTGGCGTGTGACGAACCGCCTTACGCTCAACCTCGGACTTCGTTACGAGTATTTCACCAACCCGACCGAGATGTACGGCCGCCAGGCTAACTTTGACATCAACACCGGACGGTTGATCGTTGCAGGAGATTCGGATGATTCGCTGACCGAGACGGATACGAACAACTTCGGCCCGCGGCTCGGCTTTGCTTATGACCTGACCGGCGACGGCAAGACGGTCATTCGCGGCGGCTACGGACTCTTCTACTTCCTCGACCGCGGCGGCATCGACAACCAGCTTGCGCAGAACCCGCCCTACAGCGGCTTCTCGCAGTTCAACTACGGCGACGGCGTCCGCATCACGCTCTCGGGCCGTGCCCCGAACGGCACGCTCGATTCGCGTCTCGCTACCGGCCCGCTCCCGATCGGTTCGGTCGATAGCGTCAACCTTAACAATCCGCAGAACGTCAGCGTGCTTGCGTGGCTGCCCGACAACAAAACGTCGAACATCCACCAGTACAACTTCCAGGTCCAGCATCAGCTGACGAGCAACACGGCTCTCAGCGTCGGCTACGTCGGAACGACCGGCCGCAACATGATCCTCTACTACAACCTCAACGGCCGCATCGTTCAGGACGGCACGCAGGTCGCATGTCCGCGTCCGCTGGTCAATGGGCTTTGCTACCCGTCGCTCAACGGCCCGGCACGCGTCCGCGACGACCTGGGCAAGTCGCAGTACGACTCGCTCCAGATCCAGCTTGAACGCCGCTTCTCGGAAGGTTGGCAGTACCGCGTCGCCTACACGCTTTCGAAGACGAAAGACAACGGCGAAGGCGCGTTCGACTCGGTCGGCGATACGAACATCAACTTCATCGAGCCGTTCTCGCGGTCGAGGGTTGATTTCCCGCACGTGTTCTCGTTCGAATCGGTCTATGACCTTCCGTTCGGCCGCGGCCGCAAGTATGGAAGCGATATGCCGAAGGCTCTCGATGCGATCATCGGCGGTTGGCAGGTCAACGGCATCTACCGCCTCCAGAGCGGACAGCCGTTCGACGTTCGCCGCAACGGCGTCCTGGTCGACCTCAATGGCGACCCGTACACCGGCAACGAGGACCTTTACCTCAACCGCAGTGCGTTCTCGGAAGCTCCGGCAGGACGCTTTGGAACGCTCAAGCGAAATGGCCTCCGCGGCCCGATCGCGAACCAACTGAACATGGGCCTGACGAAGAACTTTGCCTGGGGAGAACTGTTCAAGATCCAGTTCCGCACGGAGTTCTTCAACCTGTTCAACACACCGCAGCTCACGCCGCCGAACACGGACCTTGGCAACACGGATCCGGTATTCGGATTCGGAACGATCCGTTCGACCTACGGGTTCACGAATCGCCAGATCCAGTTCGGACTCAGGCTTGAGTTCTAAAGCCCTGGCCCGGAGCGGAGGCTGACCAGCGGCTTTTCTCGGTTGCCCATCTCGGGACAAGCGAATCAAAGCTGAACCTCCGGGCCCGGAACAACTTTGTTCTTTCAAGGGGCGTGAACGATAATCGTTCCCACGCCCCTTTTCTTTTACGATGCTCCGATCCGCGTTAAATGCCCTGGCCCTGACCGCCGTTCTAGCCGGTGCCGCTATTGCGGCCGCACCGAGGGTCGAGAAGGCCGAGCCGCCGAACTGGTGGGCGGGGCATTCGGTCGCGACGGTCAGGATGCTCATTCGCGGGAGCGGATTTGCGGCTGCACGCGTCATCTCGCCTTCGGCAGGCTTGAAAGTGGGCGGTGTGCGGGCAAATGCCGCAGGCGACCATTTGTTCTTTGATATCGCGATCGCAAAGGACGCTCGGCCGGGGAAATACGAGTTCAGGATCGAAACGGCCGCGGGCTCGACGGCCTTTGATTGGGGACTCCTTCCCGAGCTGTCACCACGCGACCCGAAAGACGAGGTCACGAGCGACGACATCATTTACCTGATAATGACCGACCGCTTTGCGGACGGCGACGAGCGGAACAACAAGGAAGTTGACCGGAAGAATCCTCGCGGCTGGCATGGAGGAGACATCCGCGGCGTTATTTCGCGGCTCGACTATCTGAAGGAACTCGGCATCACTGCCATTTGGCTTACGCCCTGGTACGACAATCCCGACGAGCCGAACACCTGTGCCCAGCCCTGGTGCCCTTACACGAATTATCACGGCTATCATGCGATAGATTACTACGGCGTTGAGAATCACTTCGGCACGATGGCCGACCTTCGCGAGCTTGTAAGCGAGGCTCGCAAACGCGGGATCAAGGTGATACAGGACCAGGTGGCAAACCACGTCGGCGTGCAGCACGAATGGGTAAAGCGGCCGCCTCTCCCGAATTGGTTCTCGCCGTTCAAGCAGAACACGTTCAACGATTCGGTCCTGTTTTCGCCGAACGCTTCGCCGGCGGAACGCGACATTTTGCTCCGCGGCTGGTTCAATGAATTTCTGCCGGACCTCAATCAGGACGAACCCGAAGTTTCGCGGTATTTGATACAGAACGCTCTCTGGTGGATCGGGATGACCGGCATCGACGGCATCCGCCAGGACACGATCCAATACATGCCGCGGACGTTCATCCGCGATTGGTCAACGGCGATACTCAGGCAATATCCGAATTTCTATCTGGTCGGTGAAGTGCTTGAAATGGACTCGGCACACCTCGCCTTTTTCCAGGGCGGCAAGACGGGCTGGGACGGCATCGACACCAAGCTCCCGAGCGTTTTCGATTTCAATCTGTGGGAAGCATCGCGAGACGTCTTCACGGGCAAAAAGCCGGCATCCGCTCTTCGCGACGTGCTGAAATATGACGGGCTTTATCCGAACCGGTACCGGCTTACGACGCTGACCGCGAACCACGACATCGACCGGTTCATGTCAACGCCCGGAGCAACGCTCGAAGGGGCGATGATGCACATGGCATTTGCTCTGGCCGTACGCGGCATCCCGCAGATCTACTACGGCGATGAACTCGCGATGACCGGCGGCCACGACCCCGAGAATCGAAAAGACTTCCCCGGCGGCTTCCGCGGCGATGAAAGAAATGCCTTCACCCGAGAAGGCCGGACCGCCGACGAGCAGCGGATGTTTTTTGATGTACGTGAATGGATCGAATTGCGGAAAAAGTCTCCGGCACTGCGACAGGGCCGAACGGTCGATATCGAATACGGAAACGATGTTTATGTTTTTGCCCGGATCGCCGCTGGCCAGATCTACGTCGTTGGGGTTAACCGCTCCGCCGAGACAGAGCAGACGAAATTTGATGCCGGCGTGATCGGCCTCGATACCGAGAGCAACCGATGCCGTCCCGAGGGTGGTGCAAGCACGATTCCTATCAGCAATCAGGGCGGGATCGACGGAACGATCAGCCTATCGCTGCCGGGTCGAACGGTCATCGCGTACGAGTGCTTCGCGGTCGAGCGTTAGGTTGCGACGCACAATATGTGTGCCGCGGCGAGCAGGGATGCTTGCCCTCCAATCAGATATGAAATTTCCAAGAGCATCCGGGATATTGCTTCATCCGACGAGCCTGCCGGGCGATTACGGCATCGGCGACCTCGGGCCGGAGGCGTATTCTTTCGTAAATTTTCTTGAGGCCGCGGGGCAGACCTATTGGCAGATCCTGCCGCTCGGGCCGACCGGCTATGGCGATTCGCCCTATCAATGCTTTTCTGCATTTGCCGGCAATCCGCTTTTGATCTCGCCAGAGATGTTGGTCGAGGACGAATTCCTCGTTCCGTCCCAGCTTGCCGATCGGCCCGAGTTCCCGGCTCACAAGGTCGATTTCGGTGCGGTCTATGAGTGGAAATCTCAGCTTCTGCCGCTCGCCTATGAAGGCTTTCAGCACACGACGAGCACCGACATCCGCGGTAAATTCGAGAAGTTTCAGCACGAAAACGATTGGTGGCTTGACGATTACGCGACCTACAAAGCGGTAAAGGCCGCGCAGGAACAGAAGGCATGGTACGAATGGCCGACGCCGCTCAAGCTCCGCGAGCCCGGCGCGATGGCCGCCATCCGCGAGCAGCTTTTCGACAAGATACAGGCCGAGAAGTTCTACCAGTTTCTCTTTTTCCGCCAGTGGGGCCTGCTAAAGGAATATGCCAACAAGCACGGCGTAAAGATCATCGGCGATGTGCCGATCTTCGTCGCTCTTGATTCGGCCGACGTTTGGTGCAATCAGACGAAGTTCAAGCTGAACCCGGACGGCAGCCCGCGTGTCGTCGCCGGTGTTCCGCCGGATTATTTCTCGGAGACGGGACAGCTCTGGGGCAACCCGATCTATGACTGGGAGCGGATGCGTGCGGATGGCTTTAAGTGGTGGGTGGCTCGAGTCGAGTTCACTTTGAGGACCGTCGATGTCGTCCGCGTCGATCACTTCCGCGGGTTCGCCGCCTCGTGGGAAGTGCCGGGCGGCGACAAGACAGCAGAGAACGGCCGCTGGGTCGATGTTCCGGGCAAGGAGCTGTTCCAAACGCTCCGCGAAAGCCTCGTCCGCCTGCCGGTGATCGCCGAGGACCTTGGCGTTATCACGCCGGACGTTGAAGAGCTTCGGGATATGTACAGCTTTCCCGGAATGAAGATCCTTCAGTTCGCCTTTGGCGGCGACGCGAAGAACCACGACCTGCCGCACAACTATACGCAAAACTGCGTCGCTTACACCGGCACGCACGACAATGATACGACCGTCGGCTGGTGGCTCTCGCAGGCCGGTGCGGGTTCGACCCGCGATGCGGAGGACATCACCCGCGAGCACGAATACTGCCTCAAATATCTTTGCACCGACGGCAGCGAGATCCACTGGGACTTTATCCGGGCCGTCTGGGCAAGCGTCGCGGATACGGCGATAACGCCGGTGCAGGACCTGCTCGGCATCGGGACCGAAGGCCGGATGAACCTTCCGGCATCTGATTCGGGCAACTGGTACTGGCGGTTCGAGCGCGGTGCTCTGACCGACGAGATCACCGCACGTTTGCGGGAGTTGACCGAAACTTACGGACGTATTGCGTAGACACGGGGACGCGGAGAAGAGGAGAAGGGGAGACGCGGAGAATGAGAGAAAACATGTTTGTAAAAGTTGTAGCGATCACGCGAACGCATGCTTTGGAGATTCGGAACAAGAGCTTCCTTTTCTCTGCGTCTCTGCGTCTCTGCGGTTTGGTTCTTCTTTTCGCGGTTGCCGCCGCGGCGCAGGCTCCGGCGTTTGAGAAGATCGATCCGCCGAGTTGGTGGGTCGGGAGCACGATCAACCCCGTCCGCATTCTCATCAAGGGCAAGAACCTCGGCGGTGCCCGCATCGAATCCGCGACGCCGGGAATCACGGCCGACAACTTCATGTCGAGCGAGAACGGCAACTACCTCTTCGCCGATGTGCGGCTGGCGGAGACCGTCCGGCCGGGCAATTATCAGCTTCGAATAGTTACTTCTAAGGGTACAACGATCGCACCGTTCGAGGTCTTCACACCGCAGCAGCGTCTTGGAAATTACAACGGCTTTACGGTCGATGACGTGATCTATTTCGTCTTCACCGACCGCTTTGCCGACGGCGACCCGACGAACAACGACCCGCCGAAGTCCAAGGGGCTTTACGACCGCAAAAAGGGACGGCATTATCACGGCGGCGACCTTCAAGGGATCATCGACAAGCTGCCTTACATCAAATCGCTTGGTGCGAGCGCGATCTGGACCACGCCCGTTTACGACAACGCCGACCGCGAGGACACGCTTGAGGTCTATCCTCCGGAGATGCCGACGACGACCGGATTTCACGGTTACGGAGCCATCGATTTTTACGCGGTCGATGAACACCTCGGCGATATGGCGAAGCTCCGGGAGTTTGTCCGCAAGGCGCATCTGGCCGGCTTTGTCGTCCTGCAGGATCAGGTAGTGAACCACACCGGGCCGTATCACCCTTGGGCAAATGACCCGCCGACGCCGAATTGGTTCAACGGCACGGTCGAGAAGCACGACTCGAACAACTGGCAGAAATGGACGGCGATGAACCCGCGTGGGACCTACCAGACCCAACGGCGGAACATCGACGGATGGTTCATCGACATCCTTCCGGACCTTAACCAGAACAATCCGGAGGTCGAGAAATACCTGATCCAGAACTCGCTCTGGTGGCTGGCACAGGCCGGCTTTGATTCGATCCGGATGGACACGCTGCCGCACGTGCCGAGAAGCTTCTGGGCAAAATGGGGAGCGGCGGTTCACCGCGAGTTCCCAAAGGTGAATATCCTTGGAGAGCTTTACGATAGCGATCCGGTCCTTCTTTCGTTCTTCCAGAAAGGCCGAAGGGGCTGGGACGGGCTCGACCCCGAGATCGACACGCTTTACGACTTCGGGCTTTTCTACCCGATCCGGAATGCGTTCGCGCAGGGCAAGCCGATCCGCGAGGTGCACCAGATGTTTGCCCGCGATTGGATCTACCCGCGGGCCGATGTGCTCGTCACGTTCCTCGGGCTCCACGATATGCCCCGGTTCATGAACGAACCCGGTGCGACGACGACCGGGCTAAAGCTCGCGCAAACTATGATAATGACCTCCCGCGGAACGCCGCTGCTTTATTACGGCGACGAGATCGCGATGCCCGGCGGTGCCGACCCGGACAACCGGCGTGATTTCCCGGGCGGATTTCCGGGCGACACGCGCAATGCCTTCACCGCGGCGGGCCGCACCGCCGAGGAGAACGACGTTTGGAACCATCTTGCAAAGCTCGGAGCGCTCAGGAAAGAGCTTGAGCCGCTCCGACGCGGCCGCTCGCTCGACCTGCTTGATGAGGAGCAGCAGTACGCCTACGCACGGCTGACGGACAAGGCCGCCGTCGTCGTTATCTTTAACAACGACACGAAACCGGCCGAGGTCAGCTTCGACATTACGTTCATCAACAAACAGATCCCGGTCGACGCCGTGCTAAAGGACGCTCTCGGCAATCTTGCGGATATCAAACTGAACGACGGCAAAGTCAAAGCAATGATCCCGGCCCGGTCAGCGGGAATATACGTGATCAAGTAGGAAGTAGGAACGATGAACGATGAAGGCCATTTGAATAAGCCGTTCGATCTTCGGGTACGTACGAAGCAGTTCGCGTTAAGGATCATCACTCTTTACAGACACTTACCGAAGGATACGGAAGCTCAGATCATCGGGAGGCAAGTACTCCGAAGCGGAACGTCCGTCGGTGCACAGTATCGCGAAGGCCACCGGGCCCGATCCACTGCGGAGTTCATCAGCAAACTTGAAAGTGCTGCTCAGGAATTGGACGAAACAATGTACTGGTTCGAACTACTGATAGAAAGCGGCATCGTCCCCGCGGTTAAATTGGAAACTCTCCGGGACGAAGCCGATCAGCTCATGGCAATTTTTGTAACTTCGATCAAGCGGGCAAAGTCGAAACGCTAGAACGATTCATCGTTCATCGTTCCGACTTCATACTTAAGAAAAAGCGGAGCTTTTGATGACAAACAAACCACGTCTTTCGTTCTTTCAGATCTGGAACATGAGTTTCGGGTTCCTCGGTATTCAGTTCGGCTGGGGATTGCAGATCGCGAATATGTCGCCGATCTACAAATACCTTGGCGCAGACGAGGCGAACCTGCCTTATCTTTGGCTGGCCGGGCCGATAACGGGCCTGCTCGTTCAGCCCATCGTCGGGGCCTTGAGCGACCGGACGTGGACGGGCCTTGGCCGGCGGCGGCCGTTCTTCCTGGTCGGGGCGATCCTGGCGAGCCTGGCATTGATCGCCATGCCGAACTCATCGGCGCTCTGGATGGCGGCGGGATTGCTTTGGGTGCTCGATGCCTCGATCAACATCACGATGGAGCCGTTTAGAGCATTCGTCGCGGACAACCTGCCCGAGGAGCAGCGGACGCTCGGCTTCGTGATGCAGTCGTTCTTCATCGGCATCGGGCAGACACTGGCAAACGCCCTTCCGTTCATCCTGACGGCGATGGGCGTCGTAGGTATTATGGCGAGCGGCATTCCCTATTCGACGTTGATCGCGTTCACGGTCGGCGGCGTCTTCTTCCTCGCGGCGGTGCTTTGGACCGTCTTCACATCGCACGAATATCCGCCCGAGGACATGGAAGCCTTCCGTGCGAAACAAAAGGAAGGAAACCTCGTGGGCTCGATCTTCAAAGAGATCGGCGAAGCTATCAAGGACATGCCGCCGACGATGAAGCAGCTTGCCATCGTGCAGTTCTTTACCTGGTTCGCACTGCCATGTATGTGGCAGTTCTACGGGCTGAGCGTGGCGAAGGGCGTTTTCGGTGCGATCGATGAAAAAGCGACACCGGAGCTATTCAAGGCCGGTACAGAATGGGGCGGGTTGATGTTCGCCTTCTATAACGTGGTCTGCTTCCTGATCGCATTCATCATTCCCTGGCTTGCCGAGAAGACGAGCCGCAAGACGGTGCATTTCATTTGTCTCGCTCTTGGCGGATTCGGACTCATTTCTACCGCGTTCGCGACCGACCGCTACCTCTTAATGCTCGGAATGGCGGGTCTCGGTATCGCATGGGCATCGATCCTCGCGATGCCGTACGTGATCCTCGCCGGAGCGATCAAGCCGGAGCGGATGGGCGTTTACATGGGCGTCTTCAACCTCTTTATTGTTATCCCGCAGGTCGT
This sequence comes from Acidobacteriota bacterium, assembly GCA_019639235.1. Taxonomy (GTDB): domain Bacteria; phylum Acidobacteriota; class Blastocatellia; order Pyrinomonadales; family Pyrinomonadaceae; genus OLB17. Next base: position 225,973 of record JAHBSG010000003.1, read on the forward strand.
TATGTCGTTCCTCATCCCGAAGATCTACGACGGACTGCTCGGCGGAAAGCCGATCAATGTCGTCATTCTCGGCGGTATCTCGATGCTGATCGCGGCGGCGACCGTGTTCATCGTAAAGGACGTCGGGGCGGCAAAGATCGAGGGAGCCGCGGCCGGCGGCGGGCATTAGTTGTCATAACCGCAGAGACGCGGAGACGGAGAGGGGATTAAAACAGGATGAACAGGATTTACAGGATGGAAAAAGCAATACGGACTAGGTCATCGGTCGTCTCAATAGCCCTTCAAAAAACTCTGCGTCTCTGCGTCTTTGCGATTTTGTTTTCCGTAACGGTCGCCGGGCAGCAACCGGCGAGGGATTTTTCGAAGGAACCGGCGAGGCCGTCGCAGGACTGGGTCCGCGATGCGGTGATCTACCAGATCTTTCCGCGGCAGTATTCGGCCGAGGGCAACTTCAACGGGATCACGAAAGACCTCGACCGGCTGAAGACGCTGGGCGTGGACGTGCTGTGGCTGATGCCGATCCATCCGATCGGCGAGGCGAAACGCAAAGGCACGGTCGGCTCGCCCTATGCGGTCAAGGATTTCTACGCGATCAATCCGGATTACGGAACGTCCGACGACTTTAAACGACTTATAAGCGAATCACACAAACGCGGAATGAAGGTGATCATCGACATCGTTGCGAACCACACGGCGTGGGACAGCGTGATGATGAAAACGCCCGCCTTTTACACGCGAAATGCAAAGGGCGAGATCGTCGCTCCGGTGCCGGATTGGGCCGACGTTGCGGACCTCAACTACGACAATCCCGAACTTCGCAAATACATGATCGACATGCTGAAGTTCTGGGTACAGGAATATGACCTCGATGGTTTCCGCTGCGATGTCGCCGGATTTGTCCCGACCGATTTCTGGGAAACCGCGCGTGCCGAGGTCGATATGGTCAAGGCCGATACGCTCTGGCTCGCCGAATGGGAATCGCCGGACCTGATGGTCAATGCCTTTAACCTCGACTACTCGTGGGCGATGCACGCCATGCTCGATAAGGTGCTCCACGGGCAGATGCCGGCCTACGAGCTTCGCAAGGTTTGGGAAGATCAGGCCTCGAAGTTTCCTCGCGGCAGCTTGCGGATGCGGTTCTCCGATAACCACGATGAGCGGCGGGCGATCGCCCGCTTTGGCGAGAAAGGTGCGCTCGCGGCACAGGCACTCGCCTTTACGCTCGACGGTATTCCGCTCGTCTATAACGGAATGGAAGCGGGCGATACGACCGAATCGGGTGCACCGGCACTTTTTGAAAAGCGGCCGATCTTCTGGCAGTTTGCCGAGCGGCGGCCGGAGATCGTGAAGTTCTATCCGGCGATGATCGCACTTCGGAAGTCTTCGAACGCGCTCCGCCGCGGCGAGCTGCGCTGGATCAGGAATTCGGACGAGGCACGCGTCATAACCTTTGCCCGGCGTGCCGGAGCTGAGGAGGTCGTCGTCGCGATCAATATGTCGAGCTCGCCCTTCATCGGAACCATCGAGGCAAGCGGCAGCTTTGACGAGGTGACGCCGAATGCTCCCGAGCGGGCGGTCGCACTCCCGGCGGTCAGCCTTGAGGGCCACGGGTTCAGGATCTTCCGGCGGAAGGGTTAGACGCAGGTATTGGAGAAGAGGAGAAAAGGAGAAGGGGAGTCGCGGAGCTTGTGTGTTGAAATTGCATCCTGTTTGAATCGCCGTTGGGTTACAATTCATCGCGAAGGAGTCAACCGACAATATGAAGCTCGCGATCACGCTTTTCTTCTCCCTTAGCTCGGTCTTTTCGTGCGGGGTTGCCGCACCGACGGCGAACGATACTGCACCCGCGGCGACGCCTGCTGCCCAAACGGCGACCGGCGAGGCCGGCGATGCGACCGATGTCTCGCAGCCGCAGAGCGGCCCGCGGACGGTGATGGATTTTTTTGCGCTGCTCCCGGACGAATACTTCACGCTTGAGGGCTGCGACCGGGCACGGGACAAGGGCTGCAAGAAGGCACGCGCCGAATATCTTAAGACCTTTACCGAGGTCGAGGACGTAAAGAACGGCTACTTCAAGGGCGGCTGCGACGGGGCCCAGAGCTGCATCGAGATGGCCATCTTCAAGAAGCCGGACGGCACGTATCTGGTCGGCGTCGCGACCTTTGCCGAGATGATGAACGACTTTCATTTTCTCGAGTACAGCGGCGGGAAATGGACGGATGTCTCGCTCGTTGCCGTACCGGACTATAACAAAAAGCATTGGTACGAACTTCCGCGGATCGGGACGACCATGAAGGTCTTCGCCAAAAAGATCGTCGAAGAGACGGCCGATTTCGAGATCAGCGAGAAAGGAAAACTGCTCTACGAACTCGCATGGCGGGACGGAAAGTTTGAGAAGAAATGAGAGATGAGAATTGATAGATGAGAATTAATAGATGATAAGTGAGAAATGAGAGATGAGAATTGATAGATGAGAATTAATAGATGATAAGTGAGAGATGAGAGATTATGAATATGATTGAATACGTACGAAAGCGTTCGATTGAAGCACCCGTGACCGAACGAGTCGGCGCTCGACACGGCGTGCGGCGAGGAATCGGCAACATCGGAAAGAGCCCGACCGCCCGTTTCTCAATTCTCATTTATCATCTATCACTTCTCATTTCTCATCTTTCATCTATCATTTCGCCCTCACTCCGTCTCTGCATCTCAGCGGTGATCTTCGCTGTTGCCGTTTCGGCGCAGATGGTGGCTCCGGGCGGGCCGGGCAAAGATGCCCAGTGGGCGACTGCCGCGAAGCAGGGCGTCGGCACCTCGGCGACGACCGAGAGCAAGGTCTGGTTCACGCTCGCACAAGGCGTCTTGACCGAGGTGTATTACCCGGATGTAACGGTCGCGAATGTCCACCTGCTGCAGTTCATCGTCGTCAACCCAAAGACAAAAAAGGTTGAGACCGAGCAGGACGACGCCCATCACCGGATCCGCGTCACACGGCCGGTTTCTCTAACCTTCCAGCAGATCAATACGGCGAAATCGGGCGAATGGAAGATAACGAAAACGTATGTGACGGATCCAAGTGCAAACTCCGTGTGGATAAGTGTTGAATTTCAGACCGGTAACGAAGAACTCGAACTTCATATTTACCATGACCCGTCCGTAAAAAACAGCGGTATGTTTGATTCAGCAATGTCCGACACCCTGTCTCGGAAAACCGTTACCACGACAACGGATCTAACGACAGGCCGAACGACACAGAGCATTGTTGCCGGACCGCCATCCGCACAGTCATTTCTTGTTACCTCGGATGAAGATATAACGTCGCTGGTCTCTTTGGATACCGACTCAAAGAACCCCACAAGCGGTTTTTACGGTGTCAACGACGGTCTAACACAACTCCGAAGTTCCGGACGAACAGAGACGATTTACCAATTAGCTAGAAACGGAAACGTAGTTCATACAGCTCAGGTCGTTAATCCGAAACGGTTCACAGTCGTTTTCAGCATCGGAAAAGATTTTAATGACGCTTTAGGGCAAATAAGTATTGGAAACGAAAAACGAAATTTCGCGACGGTCCAAGCCGAGTACGAAAAAGGCTGGGCGGATTATGTGAAGACGTTGCCGCGGGTTGATGCGAAGTATCAAACGCAGTTCAATATGGCGGCGATGCAGCTTAAGGCGCATGAGGACAAGGCAAATCCGGGTGCGAACATCGCGTCGATGAGCGTGCCGTGGGGCGGCGGAGCGAATGCCAATGAGCCGAACATCGGCGGTTATCACTTAGTTTGGTCACGCGATCTTTACCAGGTCTTTACGGCCTTTATGGCGATCGGCGATACAGCGGCAGCGAATCGTGCGCTCGATTTTCTGTTCAAGGTCCAGCAAAAGCCGGATGGCAGCTTCCCGCAAAATTCGTGGCTTGACGGGCGGCCATTTTGGGGCTCGCTGCAGATGGACGAGGTCGCCTATCCGCTGATAATGGCCTATGAGCTGAAGCGGTTCGACAAGGCGACATGGGAAAACCACGTGAAGAAGGCGGCGGATTTCATCGTCAAGAACGGCCCTTCGACGCCGCAGGAACGCTGGGAAGAAGAGGCGGGCTATTCGCCCTCGACCATCGCGGCCGAGATCGCGGGACTCGTCTGTGCGGCCGAGATCGCCCGCCGAAATGGCGATACTGCCTCGGCCGAGCTTTATCTCAAGACCGCCGACGCGTGGGAAGCAAATATCGAGAAATGGACCGTGACAAAGACCGGCCCGCATTCGAGGGAACCTTATTACATCCGCATTGCACAGAACGGCAAACCCGACGCCGGCGACAAGATAGAGCTGAACAACGGTGCCGGCACCTTTGATGAACGCGAGATCGTCGATGCCGGTTTCCTCGAATTTGTCCGGCTCGGCATCCGCCGGGCAGACGACCCGATCATCATCAATTCGCTAAATGTCATCGACAAGGTCATCAAGGTCGAAACGCCGAACGGCCCCGCATTTTACCGCTACAACAACGACGGCTACGGCGAGATGGACGACGGCCGCCGCTGGAACTGGGACGGGAAATACACGGGCAAGGGAAGGCTCTGGGTCTTGCTTTCAGGCGAACGCGGGCAGTATGAACTAGCCCTTGATGGTTTAGATGCGGTCTCCGACCGCAACTCGAATGGCGAATCGCGGTCAAAGACCGCGGCTAAACCGTCTGTCGCGTGGCAGCGCCTTGATAATATGCTCGCGTTCGCTAACGACGGGCTGATGATCCCGGAGCAGGTCTGGGACAAAAAGGAGACTCCGAAGAACATCGACAAGCAGTTCATTCCCGAGCTGAAGTTCGGCGAAGGTACCGGCTCGGCGACGCCGCTTGCCTGGTCGATGGCTCAGTTCATTCGGCTTGCGACAAACCTGAAAGCGGGCCGAAACCTCGACACGCCTGACATCGTCTATCAGCGCTACGCCGGCCGGCGGCGTTGATCACGCCCGGAGCATCTCTCGCCAGCCTTCGTAGATCATCACCATCGCGAAGGTATCGAGTTCGCAATATTTGAGCAGTGCCCGGATGATCTCACTGCGTTCGTATTCGGTCATGTCCTCAAACTGCAGACGTGCATAGGCCGTCATCGCCGCTCCGCCTTCGTTGAGCATATCGCTCTCGCTCAAGAGTTCAAGATCATCCTCGGGAATGTCCGCGAACATCCGCGGCAGCCGCTGGTATGGGTCGATAACGATGCCTTCTTCGTGTGCGATCCATGCCCACCGCTCGAAGTTTCGGCTCGGGATATGATCATCGTCGCCATAGATCGGCATCGAGTATTTCGCCTGCAGAAACTCGGAGGCGTTCAGGATCGCCGGAAGCACTTTCTTGATCGAGTTCGAGCCGCCCATATAGGGGTCGTAGAAATACCGCTTTACTAGCTCGAGCTGATCGACCATCTTTCGCTCGCCTTCCCACACCTCAGCCGAGTCCTTCCCGGAAACGGTTATCGAGCGGATGAACTCGCAAAGCTCTTCGCGGTCGTGGATGTCGCTCGTGTCCTCGCGAAGCTGGCGATAGATCATGTTCAGGTAGCTGTTCTCATGTGCGGCATAGCGGAAGATCGTGCCCGAGTCGGATTCGAGCTCGGCCTTCAGCGCACGTGCGAAAGCATAATTCGGGAACGCGCCGCGATCGGTGTTGATGTATTCGCCGGCGTGGCGGATGGTGCCGTCGGCCTCGACCACATGGTGCGAGAACTGAAACGCGATGCCCTCATACGGACGGCGGCCGCGGTTGAAGGGGATCGCCGGCGTTGCGGTTTCAAAGTCGATGAAGTGGAGCGGAAACTTCCAGCTTTCCATCTCGCGGGCGAGGTTATCGGCATCGATATAGAACGAGCCATCGCCGCTTACGGCCCTGCTCACCTGCAGCCATTGGCGGTCTGTACGGGAAAGCCCCGGGCGGTCGTCGGCCTTTGAGCCGATGTCGTCCTCGGTGATCGCCGCGAGCTTGATCTTGCCCGCCGCGATCATCTTGTCCTTTTGCCGGTAGTCCCAGATGTCGAGCACGGTCGGCTGCTCAAAGTCTGCATCGGTCCAGCCAAGCTGCCCACGCCAGCATTCCTTAAAGCCGCTCTTCAGGCTCTCGGCCTCGTCCTCCGGCGTCGCGATGAACTCGCAGTCCTTACACTTCTGCCCGATCGGCGAAGGGATCTTCTCGTCGCGTTCGTAGCTCGCAGCAAATAGCGAAACCCGCTCGGCAAACGAGAGCGAGTCAGCCGGCTTCGTGTCCTCATTGGCAAAAATGCGGTCGCATTCTTCATCGACCGGGACAAGGCAAAGCAGCTTCGTGTCGAGCTCGGCTTCGGTCAGCGGCTCGACCAGCTTTGCCGACTTTCGCTCGCCTTCCCTCACGATGCGGATCTTTTGGTTAAGCCCGTCGGTCGGGCAAACGGCCGCCTTGTCCGTCATCATCAGAAACGCCGCGACCTCATGGCCCGGAAACGCCTGTTGCACGACGTATTTCTGAAACGCAATGTCGTAAAGATAAGCCTTCCACGCCGAACTTATCCCACCACGCTTGCCAAAAAATGCATCGGCCTCTTTATCGTAGGACTTCGACTTGACCTCGATCACCTCGATGCGGTTGCCCGAGAGCCGAAGGATATCGACGCGGATGAATAGATTTTCGAAGCAGACGGCGGCTTCAAAGATGGTCGCATCGCCGGTCGCTAAAAGCTCATTCGTCGCGGCAAGAGCTTCATCGTAACCGAGGGCCTTGATATCGACGCCATCGGGGTAATAGGCCTTTGCCAGCTCGCCGATCTGAAAGCCGCCCTCGGCAAGCGCGAGCAGGAACGGGTCGTCGATGTTCTGGTTCGCGTATTCGTCGTCCTTGCCCGTGTAAAAGAGCTTGGTCGGACAATCGACTGCGAGCTTAAATCTTGATTTCGTGAGATATCGGGGCTTTGTCATAGGGATGGCCGGGAATGCAGGTGCTCCCGCCCGAAGAGTATATTCCGCCCGGTCGGGAATAATAAAGCGGACGGGCGGAATTTAACCCTCGCTAGATGATTTAATGCGGAGTTCAACCGGCGGTAACCGCCCGTTCACCTCCGTGAAAGATGATAGCGGGGTGATGACCGGAGCGATCAGAGCACGAATACGAAAACCATTCTCGCGGACCGCGGCGATCCTTAAGCTCGTCCGAGCGGCGAGGAAATTTGCCATCACCGACGGCCGCTACACGGTTCGGCTTGCACGGACGAACCCAGAAGTGCGGTCGGCTCTTGAACTACGCTATCAGGTCTTCAATATCGAGATCGCGGGCCGGAGTCCGCAGCCGGGCGAACAGGCGATCGACTTTGATGAATACGACCACCGCTGCCGCCATCTCGTGGTCATCGAGAATGCGACCGGAAGAACGGTCGGCACCTATCGGATAAACTCGATCGAGACCGCAAAGCGGCCGTCGGGATTTTACTCTTTTGGTGAATTTACCATCGAGGACCTTCCGGCCGAGGTGCTCGAACGCGGGATGGAGGTCGGGCGTGCCTGCATAGCCCCAGAGCATCGAAACACAAAGGTCCTGTTCCTTCTCTGGAAGGGCCTTGCGACATACCTTCAGGCGACGGGCAAGCGATACCTTTTCGGCTGCTGCTCGCTTTTCACGAATGATGCGGCAATTGGCCGTGCAGCTCATCAGCAGCTCGAAGCCGGAGGGCATTTTATGCCCGAGTTTCGGGTGATGCCAAAAGCGAACGGCATCGAACCTGCCGTCGAGCCGACGTTCGATTCGGTCGCCGTGGAACTTCCGCCGCTCTTCAATATGTATCTCCGCGTCGGGGCAAAGGTCTGCAGCCCGCCGATGCTCGACCGCGAATTCGGCACGATCGATTTCTTCGTCGTCTTTGACCTTGAGAAAATGAATCCCAAATACAGAAAGATGTTCTTTGGCGATGCCTAAACGTGGACTCGTTCAACGAGTTGCGGCGGGCTCTCGGCATTGAGCCGCACAACCGTCGAACAGCGTGTTCCGTAGATCGGCGTTTCGATGAAGATCGGCGAGAGCAGCCGCTCGCGTTCGAGCCCGATGCCGGTATCGGGCAGTTCATCGTCGCTTGCGAGAGTTCGGTCGGAAAGAAGTTCGAAGAGAGCGTTGTCGTCGTCGGCCTTTGAGGCTGAGAACATCTCCTTCGCCCGCCGAACCTTCGGCCAGGGCGTATCGAGAAGATGATTGCTGAGCCCATAAACGCCGGGGTCGAGGTGCCTGATAAGGCCTTCGCGGTTCGAGAAATACGCGGCCTCGATGCCGTCCGGACCGGCCGAACCGACGATCAGATTGAACCCGGAGAACTCTTCGGCGGCGGAAGCTATCGTGTCGAGATAATCGCCGGTTGAAACACCTGACGAGAGGAACCCCGAGACGAGTTCGCCACGCGACCGGGTGCCCTTCGGAGCTTTCGGGTCGCGATAGTTCGTAACGGCGGCAAACCTTCCGCTTTCCGATATCCCAAGCCAAGTTCCGCCGCCGACCAGGTCGCGGCCCGCGAAGATCTCAGGCGCTTCTTCCCAAGCGGCAGCGGCCAGCGTCGGGCGGTCGTAAAACTCGTCGCGGTTCGCGGCAAGCAGCAGCCCGCGGGCCGGGTCTTCGTTTATCTCAAAAACTATCAGGCACATTGCTCGGCATTCTCCCGGGGCTCCAC
>JAHBSG010000030.1 GCA_019639235.1 Acidobacteriota bacterium
TGAGCCAGATCCTACGTGATCCGAAATTCCTGAAACGAAAGATCGGATTCGTTGAAGCTAAGAAAGGAAAAAAGTGACCGAATTGGTAGTGGGAAAATATGAGTTTTATCCGTACGAATGCAGCAAGTGCAAGGAGCCGACACTGCATGACCTCGAAGAGCTACTAAGAAGCTTGAAAGATGAAAAGCGTGAGACCGTAGGGACGATAGCAAGACAGCCGCGACGCCGAGATGATGACAATGCAAGAGCTGACAACCAGTTTTAAGGGTCAGTTATTAAGGGATGGCAGAAAGAGTTAAAGAGCTAGAGGTCCAGTATTTCGATCCGGAGCCGAATAATGCCGAGCCGGTTGTGGTGCAGTCGGAAAGGGTATGCTTTCTTGTCTACTGGGATCGAGACATGATTCGGAGGGCACTTGAGTTCACCGATTGCAGTATCAGCAAGTTCGGGTATCCGAATGACGAGGGACGGTGGGGACATCGTTTGCACTCAAAGGGCCTTGGATCTTACGGAGTATATGAAGTCATCGATTCCGAATGGCTTGCCGATCTTAGGAATAGTAATGCAAAGGCTTTTCCGGACTTCATCGCTTTTGAAGGTCAAAGACATTTTATTTTCTCTTTTCACGACAGTACGTTCGAGTGCATCGCGTCGGACTTCAATGCTGTCAGTGAATTCCCACATGTTGACTCGACGTTGCTTCGGCTGGACGAATCATTGTGAAACTATCACCGACAGAATTATCCAAGGGTAAGACGATCTTTTTTATCGGCGGTACGGGTTGGAGGGCGGACACTCCTGTCCGCATGAGTGCCGCTTCGGCACGAACGGTGAGTCGATGAATATCGTTGTGCAGAGCTTTGAAGTGAACTCGCCGGAGGAACCGGCGATGCGGACAGGAGTGTCCGCGCTCCGTTATGAAGTTATCACCAACAGAAATATTTAAGGGCAAGACGATCTTTTTTATTGGCGGGACGGGGTTTGTCGGGAAGGTCACGCTGTCGATGCTGCTCAATAATTTCCCGGACGTCGGGAAGGTCTATGCGACCGTTCGGGCTCGGGATGAGAATGAATCGACGACGCGGTTCTGGACGAGCATCGTCACCTCGCCGACGTTCGATCCTCTTCGCGAAAAATACGGCGAGAGGTTTGAGGAGTTCATTCGCGAAAAGGTCGTGCCGGTCAATGGCGACGTCGGGAACGAGTATCTCGGGATGAGCGAAGAGCAGGCCGCGGCGATAATGGCCGATACCGACATCATCATCAACGGTGCCGGCAACGTCACGTTTAACCCGCCGCTTGAGTCGGCCCTGAGGACGAACGTCGTCGGGTCGAACAACATCATCAAGCTCGCCAGGATGATGAAGAAGCCGCGTGTCGTTCATGTTTCGACGTGTTTTGTCGCGGGCAAACGGAGCGGTGCGATCTGGGAAAACGAGCCGGTGGTCGGTTATTTTCCGCGGAAGAACGAGCTTGTTGGCACAACGTTCGATGTGAACCGCGAGGTCGAGGACTGCGCCCGCCTTTCGGAACAGGCAAGGCAGGAAGCCGACGACGCCGTGCAGGCCGCGAAGTTTCGCGAGCAGGCCCGGAAGCGCTTTATCGAAGAGGGCCGCGACCCCGATGACGAGGCCGAGCTGAAATCCGCCATTTTCCGCGAACGCAAAATGTGGATCCGCGAGCGGACGACCGAACTAGGTGCCGAGCGTGCCGAATACTGGGGCTGGACGAACATCTACACCTATTCGAAGTCGCTCGCCGAGCAGATCATCGCCTCGCAGGACGACATCGTAAAGACGCTCGTGCGACCCTCGATCGTCGAATCGTCGCAAAGCTATCCGTTCCCGGGATGGAACGAAGGCTTTACGACGACGGCACCGCTTATCCTGATCGCGCTCCGCGGCCAGCCGATAATTCCGGTCAATGAAAAACTGATACTCGACATCATCCCGGTCGATATGGTTGCCGGCGTGATACTTGCGGCAGCGATGAACGTGCTTGTCGATGACAATCCGCCGCTCGTTTTTCAGGCCTCGTCGGGCGATTCGAACCCGAACGATATGAAACGTATCGTCGGGCTCGTCGGGCTCTACAAGCGGCAGCATTTCGAAGAAAAAGAGACGGGCAGCAAGATCGTCAACAAGCTCGCCGGAATGATCGAGGCGGCACCGGTAAAGCAGCGGACGTATGAACTCACTTCCGCGCCGATGCTCAACAAGCTTGCCAAGCGGGCCGACGACCTGATGGACCGGGCAACGCCACGCTGGGGCGGCGGCCGGATCGGCAACATCATTTCCGACCTCAAGAAATCGACCGAAGAATTCAAACGGACGACGAGCGAGACGATGCACGCCTTTGCGATGTTCAAGCCGTTCATGATCGATAACGAATACCTTTATCGGTCGGACAACGTCCGCGGCCTGATGTCCGTTGTCCGCGAGAAAGAGAAGCATCTACTGCCTTGGTACCCGGAGCGGCTCGATTGGTACGACTATTGGCTCAAGGTCCATTTCCCAGGAATGAAGAAGTGGGTGCTGCCGACGCTCGAGGAAGAGCTCAAGACGCAGGAACGGCGGTCGCACACATATAAGGACCTGCTCGACCTTTTTGATACGGCGACAAAGCGGTTCCCGACGCGGGTCGCGATGCGGATCGAGCGCAACGGCCGAAAGGAGCAATACACCTTTGAGGACGTCCGCGAGTTGACGCTCCGTGCCGCCGGTTTTCTTGCCAATAAGGGCATCAAGCCCGGCGATCGCGTCATTCTTTTCTCGCATAACATGCCCGAGTGGGGAATGACCTATTTCGGCATCCTGAAGGCCGGTGCGACCGCGGTGCCGATCGATCCGGCGAGCTCGGTCGAGGAGATCATCAACTTTGCAAAGGCCGGCGATGTCTCGGCGATAGTAATCTCGCCGAGGTTGGCGAACGAGAATCCTGATCTGAAGAGTGCCGTAGAAAAAGCGCTCAGCGGCAAAGCAAAAGAGAACCACCCCGTCGGCGAAACGCCGACACCCCTCCTTCGTAAGGAGGGGAGCTTTAAGGTTTGGGAATTCGGCGAGGTCTTTGAGATGCCGGATGAGCTTGAGGAAGCAAAGCGTCTTGCATTGCTGCCTCCTAAGGTGCTCGGCAATGCGGTCGCGTCCTTGATCTTTACTTCCGGTACGACCGGCAAGCCGAAGGCCGTGATGCTCTCGCACAAGAACTTCACGAACATGGTCTCGATGCTCTCGAGCGTCCTCGATATGGACATCACGGACGGCGTTCTCTCCGTCCTGCCGATGCACCATACGTTCGAGTTCTCGGCCGGGTTCCTCACGCCTTTCTCTAACGGGACGCAGATCACCTACCTCGAAGACCTAACAGCGGAGGAGCTTTCGCGGGCGATCGAGAAGGGCCACGTTACGGGAATGGTCGGCGTGCCGGCACTCTGGGAAATGCTCCACCGCCGGATCAAGACCCGTTTGCGTGAGCGCGGTGATTGGATCGCCGATGCGGCGGATTCGATGATCGAGTTCAATGCCTGGCTCCGTGACAACACGCCATTCAACCTCGGCCCTATCGTCTTTTTGCCGATCCATCAGGGAATGGGCGGAAAGATGCGTTACCTCATCTCGGGCGGCTCGGCCTTGAGCGAGAAAGTACAAAAAGACCTTCACGGGCTCGGGTTTACGGTGCTTGAGGGCTATGGGCTTACGGAATCTTCTCCGGTGCTTACGGTCGCGCGTCCGGGAAATAAACTTCTCCGCGGGAGTGTCGGCAAGCCGCTGCCGGGCGTCGAGGTCAAAATCGATGAGCCGGACGACAATGGCGTCGGCGAGGTCCTGGCTCGCGGGCAAAACGTGATGCTCGGCTACTTCAACAACGAAGAAGCGACCGAAGCCGTGCTCCACGACCGATGGCTGCGGACCGGCGACCTCGGGCGGATAGACGAGGACGGAAATCTCTACATCGTCGGCCGGTCAAAGGATGTGATCATCGATTCGAACGGGAAGAATATCTATCCGGACGAGATCGAGGACCTTTACAGCAAGACGGGCTTTATCAAGGAAATGAGCGTCGTTGGCCTGCCGGACAGCGACGGCGGCGAGAAGATCTCGGCCCTCGTTGTACCGGATTATGAGCATGACATAGCTCTTTCGCGAACCGATGTAAATAAGAAGATCGAGGAGCATTTTCGCGAGGTTGCGGCCGGGCTGCCGTTCTTCAAACGCATTAAGGTGATGCACGTGACGCCTTTCGAGCTGCCGCGAACGGCGACCCGGAAAGTAAAGCGGCCCGAGGTCGTTGAGATGCTAACGGCGCTCGAGGAACGCGACCGAAAGAAGACAAAAGCCGTGGTCGAATCGAAAGGCGACGATAATGTGCTTTGGATCCGCAAGATCGTCGCGACCGTTTCAAGCCGGCCGCTCTCGGACGTTGCGGTCGAGGACAAGCTTGCCGATCTCGGCTTTGATTCGCTGATGTTCGTCGAGCTTCAGGCGGCGGTCGAGGACGCCGGCGGACGAGTGCTTTCGCCCGATACGCTCAATGAGGTGCAGACGGTCCGCGAGTTGCTGACGGCGGTCCAGCGGGTCGATAAGACAAAGCGGCTGGCCGATGAGCCGAAGGTCGAAGAAAAGAAGGACGAAGAGGAGATCCACATTCCGTCGCTCGTCCGGCGGATCGGTAATGCCGCGGTCGATCTGGCTCAGGAGACACTTTATTCGAAGGTGCTCGACACGGGCATCGAGGGCCAGGGCAATGTGCCGGCCCACGTGAATTTCATCGTTGCGCCAAACCATGCTTCGCATATCGATACCGGCCTCGTAAAGCGAGCGCTCGGTAAGGACGTTGCGGAGCAGACAGTGGCGGTCGCGGCGGCGGACTACTGGTTCGATACGAAATACAAGCGGGCGTACATGAACAACTTCACGACGCTTGTGCCGATCGAGCGGACGGGAAGTTTGCGGCAATCGCTCCGCCACGTTACCCGCATCTTACACGAGGGCTACAACGCCCTGATCTTTCCCGAGGGCACACGTAGCCTGACGGGCGAGATCGCGGAGTTCAAGCCGGTGATCGGCTATCTGGCGCTCAATCAAAAGATCGGCATTCTTCCCATTTATCTTTGGGGAACATTCGACGCGTATCCGAAGGGAATGACCATCCCGAAGCGAGACAGCATCGGGGCAAAGGTCGGGGCGAAGATCGGGCGGTTTCTCTCTTATGAGGAACTGCGGGATATGACCGAGGGCGTACCGAATACCGAGGCCTATCGGCTAATTGCCGCACGAGTTCAGCACGAGGTCGAGAATATGCGCGACGGCAAGCGGGATAAGTTTGACGTTGCGGCGGTTAGAAAAGCGTGGAAAGCCGAGCGGCGGAAAGCACGGAAGCAGGAACCGGTGATCGATGATTAGTGCCGAAGGCCCTCGAAAGGGCCCTCGGCGTTGTTGAGCGGTCGCACCGCCGGGCTTACTTCTGGATAGCCGGAAGAAGCAGGCCGATAAGCATCGTTGCCGATGCGCTGACGACGAGAAGTTCGATGAGCGTGAAGCCCATGATCCCTTTGATCTGCTTGGTTGTGTTCTTCATTATTAGTTCTCCTTAGTTATTTATCTTGGATGCCGTAATGGCCATCCGAGAGAGAATGCGGAGCGGAGAGGGAAAAACTATCATCGAAGTTCAGACATTTTTCGTTTGGCTTCGGATTCGATTCCGAGCACGACACGTGAAATTTCTGGTGTAAGATGATGAACGGAGGTAGCCAATGCTTCAAACCTTTAAAGCAAAACTCAATAACGGTGTGCTGACGTGGAGCGATGAGGTCCCCGAGTCGGTTCGCCAAGGTGAGGAGCTCGAGGTGATCGTTACGGTCCTCGATGAGAATAAAGAGGCAGCTCCAAAGGCCCGGCGACCGTTTGGCCTGGCAAAGGGTCTATTTGTAGTGCCGGACGATTTTGATGCTCCGTTGCCGGATGAGATGCTTACAAAGTTTTACAAATCGTAAAACTGTATGCCCGACCAAATATGAAAACCTGTTTTTATCGTCCTGCGTATTAAACGGCAAACCCGCAACTGGTAAGAAATTATGAGAACTGTAGTAGCAATTGTCCTATCCGTCTTTGTTTCGCTAACCGCTGTGCCGGTGGCTGCCCAAAGAGTTGAGTCGAAGCCGAGCTTCAAGATCGAGTATCAGAAGTTCACGCTCCCGAACGGGCTTGATGTGGTGTTCCACATCGACCGGTCGGACCCGGTGGTTGCCGTAAACCTTACGGCGCATGTCGGTTCAGCACGCGAGAAGGCGGGCCGGACGGGCTTTGCCCATATGTTCGAGCATCTGCTGTTCCTCGAGTCGGAAAACCTCGGCAAAGGCGGGCTCGATAAGCTCTCGGCGAGGATCGGCGGTTCGGGTGCGAACGGCTCGACCAGCCGCGACCGGACGAACTATCTGCAGACGGTGCCGAACGACGCGCTCGAAAAAATGCTCTGGGCGGAGGCCGATAAGCTTGGCTGGTTCATCAATACGGTGACCGTGCCGGTGCTCGAAAAGGAGAAACAGGTCGTAAAGAACGAAAAGCGGCAGGGCGTCGATAACGTGCCTTACGGCCACACGCAATATGTCATTGATAAGGCCCTTTACCCGGCCGATCATCCTTACAACTGGCAGGTCATCGGCTCGCTCGAGGACCTGCAGGCGGCAACGCTCGACGATGTGAAAGAGTTTTTCCGCCGGTGGTATGTTCCGAACAACGTGACGCTTACGGTCGCGGGTGATTTCGACCCCGTTGAGGCAAAGAAGTGGGTCGAAAAATACTTTGGCGAGATCAAACGCGGCGAAGAGATCACTCCGCTCGAAAAGCGTCCCGGCGTGGTCAAAGAGACAGTGAAGTTCTTTCACGAGGACAACTTTGCCCGCCTGCCGGAGCTGACGATGGCATGGCCGTCGGTTGAGCAATACCATCCGGATTCGTACGCACTTAATGTGCTGACGACGTATCTGACTCGCGGCAAACGAGCACCTTTCTATCAGGTGATAGTCGAGGACAAAAAGCTCGCTCCGGAGGTTTCGATGTTCTCGTTCGAATCCGAGCTTGCTGGCCAAACACAGCTTGAGGTCCGAGCGTTTGCCGATAAAAAGCTTGACGACGTAGCGGCCGCGATCAGCGAGGCCTTTGCTAAATTTGAGAAGGACGGCATCTCAGAGCAGGACCTCGCTCGCATCAAGGCCGGACAGGAGACGCAGTTCTACAATTCGCTCTCGAGCGTACTAGGCAAAAGTGCACAGCTTGCCCAGGGTAACATTTTTGCCAATGATCCGGGCTTTGCCGCGAAAGAGATCGACGCGATCCTTTCGGTGACAACGGCGGACGTCAAACGCGTTTACGAAAAGTACATCAAGGGCAAGAACTTCGTTGCCACGTCGTTCGTTCCGAAGGGAAAGGCCGAACTCGCACTTTCGGGTTCGAAGCGGGCAGAGGTGGTCGAGGAGCCGATCGTTCAGGGAGCCGAGAACGAGGTTGACCCGAACGTTGAGGCCGAGTATGAGAAGACGCCTTCGACCTTTGACCGCTCGGTCGAGCCGCCCTATGGTGCCGAACCGCAGGTGAAGATCCCCACCGTTTGGGAGCAGAAGCTCCGCAACGGAATGCGCGTTTACGGCATTCGAAACAACGAAGTGCCGCTTGTGCAATATGAAATCGTCATCGATGGCGGCCTCCTGATGGAAGACATCAACAAGGTCGGCGTTGCGAACCTGATGGCTCGCCTGATGACCCAAGGAACGGCAAAGCGGACGCCCGCCGAACTCGAAGAGGCGATACAGCAGCTTGGAGCCTCGATCAACGTCTCGGCCGGAACGGAGGACGTTCGGATCACGGTCAACACGCTCGCCCGTAACCACGAGGCGACGCTTGCCCTGGTCGAGGAGATCCTGCTTGAGCCGCGTTGGGACGCGAAGGAATTTGAACTGATCAAGCAAGGCACGGTCGCCCAAATCCGCCAGATACAGGCGAACCCGAACGCCATCGCGACGCTTCGTTTCAATGAGCTTATCTACGGCAAAGAGAGCATTCGCTCGCGGCTTCCGCTCGGAACGGTCGAGAGCGTTAACGCGATCACGCTTGACGACCTCAAGGCCTTTTACGCAAAGAACCTCTCTCCTTCGGTCGCCCGGATGCACATCGTCGGCGACATAGAACAAGGCAGGGCGGTCAAGTCGCTTGCCGGGCTTAACGCAAAGTGGAAGGCAAAGAGCGTCACGGTCCCGACCGTCAAGACGCCCGCACCGCCGGCAGAGTCAAAGGTCTATTTCTACGACGTTCCCGGAGCGGTCCAGTCGGTCTTCCGGTTCGGTTACCCGGCGCTTGCCGCGACCGACCAGGACTACTACCCGGCCATCGTGATGAACTACATTCTCGGCGGCGGCGGGTTTGCCTCGCAGCTTACACAGGAACTGCGCGAGGGCAAGGGCTATACCTACGGCATCAACTCGAATTTTTCGGGGACGAAGGTGCCCGGGCCGTTTACCATCGCGAGCGGCGTCCGCGCAAACGTAACACTTGAGGCGGCACAGCTCGTCAAGAGCATCGTCGAGAATTACCCGAAGAACTTCTCGGCGAATGACCTCGCGACGACGAAGAGCTTCCTGATCAAGAGCAATGCACGGGCGTTCGAAACCTCGGGAGCTAAGCTCAATATGCTCGAGAACATCAGCAAATACGGCCTCCGTCCGGATTACGTAAAGCAGCGGGAGCAGATCGTTCGCGGTATGACGGTCGAACGCATCCGCGAGCTTTCGGGCAAGTACCTGAACGCCGGAAGGATGTACTGGCTTGTTGTCGGCGACGCCAAAACGCAGCTTCCGCGGCTGAAGGAACTCGGCTTCGGCGAACCAGTTAGGCTGAATTAGAGAGGAGAAATTAACCGCGGAGACGTGGAGACGCGGAGTTTTTTGTGCAGATGCGGTCTTTCGGCTTTCTTTGGTCGCAGATGTGAAGAGATTTAAATTCATTTCTCGACAAGCTGCGCCTCTGCGTCTTCGCGTCTCTGCGGTGAATATTTATGCCAAAGAAGAAGGCACTCGCAAAAATCGGCAAGAAGATATTGATAACCGGCGGGACCGGATTTTTGGGTTCGGAGATCGTCCGGCAGTTTTTGGCGGCGGGCGAGAAGAACCTTCGCGTGATGGCATCGAGCGTTCCGGCGTGGATGACCGATGCCGGCGTTGAGCCATTTGCCGGGTCGGTGACCGACCGCGAACGGGTTTCGGAAGCCGTTAAGGACGTGAGCGTCGTCTATCACCTCGCCGGAAAGGTCTCGCGTGATAACGATGATGCGGCCGCGATGAACCGGGTGCATGTCGAGGGCACGCGCGTGCTTTGCGAGGCCGCGGCCGCGACCGGGGTGCAGACGATGGTGCTCGCTTCTTCAAGCGGGACGATCGCCGTCAGCGAAGATGAACAGGTGATCGATGAATCGTTTCCGCCGCCGGTCGAGATCATTTCCCGCTGGGCATATTACTCCTCAAAGTATTATCAGGAGCGAACGGCACTCGAGAATTTCGATGGCGAGGGCCGTAAGCTGGTCATCCTAAACCCGACGCTGCTTCTCGGCCCGGGCGATGAGCGGCTGAGTTCGACGAAGATCGTGCTCGACTTCCTCGGCCGCAAGATACCTTATTGCCCCTCGGGCGGCTTGAGCTTTGTCGATACCCGCGACGTTGCGGCGGCGGCGATAAATGCGGCGGAGAAAGGACGACATCAGGAACGGTATCTGATGGGGGCTTCGAACCTGACCTTCGAGGATTTCTTCGGCCGGCTTGCGCGTTTGAGCGGGGTTTCTGCACCGCGAATTCGCGTCCCGAAAAAGCTCGCGGTCGCCGGGGCGGGCATCGTCGATTCTGTTTTCCGAAACTGGAACCGAGCATCGCCGGTCGAACCGGGCGAGGTCGAGCAGGCCGAGCATTTCTGGTATCTCGATTCCTCAAAGGCCGCCGAGGAACTCGGTTTTGCGGCCCGCGACCCGCAGGAAACGCTGAACGAAACGATAACGTATTTGCGGAAGGAATTTCTCGGGGCAGACCTTTTCAATTAATCGGCCGGCCGGAAAAAGAAGAAAAAGAACGCGGCTGCCCATTCGCGTTTGATCCCTTTTGCAAACCCCTTTGTCCGCCGCGACCCGTCCTCGACGGTTCCGTCGTTGCGGATGTAGCCAAGCGTCCGGCGAGAGCCATCCTCCACCTCGCCGCTTGAGCGGATGTAACCGATGGTCCGCCGCGACGAGTCCTCGACCGTGCCGTCCTCGCGGATATGTCCGATGGTCCGCCGCGACGAATCCTCTACTACGCCCGAGTCCCTAAAATAGCCGATCGTCCGCCGGCTCTTGTCCTCGACAGTCCCGCTTGTGCTGATATAACCGATCGTCCGCCGGCTCGAATCCTCGACCGTCTGCCCGGCCGCCGGGAGGCAAAAGAGAGTCAACGCAAATGCGAGAAGTATCCAAATTCGTGTAGTCATCTCAATTTCAAACCCCATTTACATTGACCCGAGTTATTCCAAGTCTGTGAACTTTGTGCCCGATCTTAGTGACCTTTGTGTTTAGGAAATCCTTAAACACAAAGCACGCAAAGGTTTTGCACAAAGGGCTCAAAAAGTTTCCGTTCATTTAAGACGCATCGGCCTTCGGCCTGCGGTCAAACGCTTTATGGATGAAATATATGACCAGCCCGATGCCCGCAGCGACGATGATCGGAACTGCCTCGCGGTTAAAATCTACTCGGGTCAATAGCCACGCGATCAGGCCGAGAGAAAGCACCGCAGCCAAAACGCCGAGCGGGGCTGAGAATTTGGCCTCCGGTGCATCGCCGCGGCGGCGGAAGACCGGCAGGGCTAGGCAGGTCGTCGCGTAAACGAGCAGACGCGTTATGGTCGCGATGGCGAGTGCGGTCAGGAAGGTTGAATAGATCGTCAGGAAAAAGATGACGACCGAGGTCAGAAGGATCGAGACCCAGGGCGTCTTGAAACGCTCGTGCGTCCGCGAAAGCCCGGCCGGAAGCTCGCCTTTTTCGGACATAGCAAAGAGCAAACGCGTACTGCCGAGAAAGCCTACGTTCAGGTTGCCGAGTATTGAGATCAATGCTCCGACCGTGATAAATGCGGCACCGAATGTGCCGAGGAAAAGCGCACCTGCATCGGCGAGCGGCCGCTCGGACTGGGCAAGGCCCGGAAGCGTGCCAATGCTGACCACCTGGATCAAAATATAAAGCGTCGCCACAATTCCCAATGCAACAAAGAGTGCAAATGGCGTACTCCGCTGCGGGTCTTTCGTCTCTCCACCCATTACCACGCCGACCTCAAATCCGACGAAGGCGTAGATGAGCAGCAGCACGGCACTCGAAAAGGCACCGTATTCCGGCACGGCGTCAAAGGTGAAATTTGCCGGGTTGATGAAGAAGATACCGACCGCAACAAAGACGAAGAGCGGGATCAGCTTTCCGGCCGTGAAGATGTTGGTCATTATCGCCGATTGCTTCACACCCGCGAGGTTCACCGCAAAGATGCCGAGCACGATGACCGAGATCATCGCAACACGAAAAGCTCCCTTGTCCGCCTCGGCGACGAAAAAACCGAAGTAGGTGATCAGCAGGTTGCAGTTTGCGGCAAAGGTCGTCACGCGGACGATCCAGTAAAGCCAGCCAACCTCAAAGCCGACGATCGGGCCGAAGGCCTCGCGGGCGTAAAGATACGGGCCGCCTGTCGCGGAAAAGCGGCTTGAGACCTCGGCATAGCACACGACTATAAAGCCGACGATCAGTGCGCAGGCAAAAAACGCGATAAGGCTCCATGTCCCGATCAATGCGTGGACCTTGGCGGGCAGCCCAAAGATGCCGGCACCGATTATGGTGTTGATAATGATCGCGGTCAGGTCCCAGCGGCTGATGCCTCGGACAAGCTTTTCTTCTGTCATCGGTTTTTGCTAAACGGGCCTGCTTTTTTCAGGAGATGCTTTTCGTTTATACTCTGAAAATAAACTCAGGTAAAGCAACACGGTTCGGCCGCTCCCGCTCGGTTCGTATTATGTCCAAGCCAAAACGTCTCTTCGCTTCGGTATTTTGTGCACTTTTTGTTGCCGTTGGAGCCTTTTCGCAGGCACCGCAGGGCGAGACGGAGATCGTTCCGTCGAAGGGTTACAAGCGGTTGGCAATGGAGCGTTCGGCCGAGGTAGATTCGCTCGTCAAGGCATCAGTCGAAAAGGCGGCAGCCGCAAAGGGCATCAAGCCGGAGGAAGTTGCCGTCTCGCTTATCGACCTTCGCGGCGGTGCAGGCAAATGGGGCGAGCACCGTGGCGAAGACCGCATCTATCCGGCGAGCGTCGTCAAGATGTTCTATCTTGTTACGCTCTATCAGCAGCTTGCCGATGGCAAGGTCAAGATGACGAAGGAGCTCGAACGCGGGATGCGCGACATGATAGTCACTTCGTCGAACGAGGCGACGCAGTACATCGTTGACGTCCTGACGAATACCGCAAGCGGCGGCGAACTGCCCGAGAAGGAATTTGAGCTTTGGTCCTACAGGCGAAACCGGATGAACCGTTACTTTGCCGCGATGGGCTACACGAACATAAACGTCAACCAGAAAACACATTGCGAAGATGCCTACGGCGTCGAGCAGCAGTTTCGCAATTACCGCGGCGAGAACCGGAATATGCTCACGGCGAATGCCTCTGCCCGACTGATCGCCGAGGTCGCCCGTGGGCTTGCCGTTTCGCCGGAGCACAGCAAGCAGATGCTCGAGGTGCTCAAACGCGACCCATACGCGACCGGCCGTGAGGCGAACAGCCAGGCGGTCGAATTTGCCGGCCGGGCATTGCTCGACCTTAAGATCGAAGGGGCAAAGCTCTGGTCAAAGGCCGGCTGGACAAGCCGGACGCGGCACGACGCGGCTTACATCGAAACGCCGGACGGGCTCCGTTTTGCCGTCGCCGTATTCACTGAGAACCGATCGAATGACAAGGACATCATCCCGCTTATCGTCGCAAATCTAATCGAGGGAATGAGGAAAAAATGACAAGGAAACTAAGTTCGCTTTTTGCACTTCTGGTCGTCGGCTCGCTTTCAGCGGCCGCATTTGGACAGGGCTCTTACAAGCAGCCGCCGAAGGAAGTTCTCGACGTGCTCAACGCTCCGGCACCGCCGGCGACCTCAATTGCGCCTTCGCGTGACCGCATCGCGTTGCTCGATGTTGTTCGCTATCCGCCGGTCGCGGAACTCGCCGAGCCGATGCTCCGGCTTGCCGGTTTGCGGATAAACCCGCGGACGAATGCCCAGCACCGCCAGAACTATTTCTCGGGCGTTAGCCTGCAGAACATTGCCGATGGGAGCGTCCGCCGTGTTCAGCTTCCGGCCGGTGCCAAGATCATTTCGCCGGCATGGTCGCCGGACGGCAAATATATCGCCGCCGGCAACGTGACGGACAAGGGCGTCGAGCTTTGGTTCATCGAGACGGCGACCGGGCGAGCGACGAAAGTGCCGAACGTCCAGATCAATACGGCCTACGGCGGCTTTAGCTGGGAAGGGCCGAACTCACTAGCCGCGATGCTCGTGCCGAGCGGCCGCGGGGCTCCGCCGGAGTATCGCGATGTTGTTCCGAGCGAGCCGAACGTTCAGGAGACGGCGGGCCGCTCGGGTGCGATCGCTACATTTCAGGATCTGCTGAGAAGCCCGAACGACGAGGCACTCTTCGAATATTTCGCTACCTCGCAGCCGGCGATGATTACGCCGAAGGGCCAGGTGACGCGGATCGGCAAGCCCGCCATTTACGACGATCTTTCCCGCTCGCCGGACGGACGATATTTCCTCGTTACCACCATCAAACGGCCGTTCTCGTATCTCTTTCCGGTCTCGCGGTTCCCGCGGATAACTGAGATCTGGGACGCTTCGGGCCGCGTGGTCAAGGCCGTTCATGAATCGCCGCTGCAGGACCGCCTGCCGGTGCAGGGCGTTCCGACCGGGCCGCGGAGCGTCGGTTGGATACCGACCGAACCGGCAACATTGATCTGGGCCGAAGCTCTTGATGGCGGCGACCCGCGGCAGAAGGCCGAGCATCGCGACCGGCTGATGAAGATGTCGGCACCGTTCTCCGGCAATGCCAGTGAATTGCTGAAAGTGCAGCATCGCTACCAGGGCCGCGGCTTTGGCGAACGCGCCGGGATGATGCTCTTCTACGATTTTGACCGCGACCGCCAGCATCGCCGGATCTTCATGACGGACCATAACGACCCGAGCAAGATGAAGCTCATCTCGGACCTGAACGTCACGGACCGGTACAACGACATCGGCTCGCCGATCAGCAAGACGCTCCCGAACGGAAGCTCGGTGATCGTCCAGAATGGCGACGAGATCTTCTTGACGGGAACCGGCGCATCGCCTGAGGGCGACCGGCCGTTCTTCCGGGCGATGAACGTCAATACGCTTGAGACCCGAGAGATCTTTCGCTCGGGCACCGAGGAATATGAGGCCTTCGTTGCGATGCTAGATGACGAAGGGATGAACTTCATCACCCGAAAGGAATCGACCACTGAACCGCCAAATCTTTTCATGCGGCAGGTTTGCCCTCCCGGACGAGTCTGCACGGCACTCGCCTATCGGCAATTGACTGAGTTCAAGGACCCGTCGCCGCAGCTTCGCGGCATCACGAAAGAGCTCGTCCGCTACAAGCGTGCGGATGGAGTTGACCTCTCGTTCACGCTCTATCTGCCGCCGGGCTATAAGAAGGGAACGCGGCTCCCAACGGTCGTTTGGGCATATCCGCAGAGCTTTACCAGCGGCGACCTTGCCGGCCAGGTGACGGGCTCGACCAACCGCTTCACGCAGATCGGCGGTGCCTCGCATCTCTTCTTCCTGCTGAACGGCTACGCTGTGCTCGATGACGCGACGATGCCGATCGTCGGCACGCCGGAAAAGAAGAACGATACGTTCGTCAAACAGGTGGTCGATTCGGCAAAGGCCGCGATCGACAAGGGCGTTGAGATGGGCGTTGTCGATCCGGAACGCGTTGGCGTCGGCGGGCACAGCTACGGGGCCTTTATGACGGCGAACCTGCTGGCCCATTCGGACCTTTTCCGTGCCGGTATAGCCCGCTCGGGTGCCTACAACCGGACGCTGACGCCATTTGGATTTCAGGATGAGCGTCGGACGTTCTGGGAAGCACAGCGAATCTACACGGAGGTCTCGCCGTTTTTCTATGCGGACAAGATCAACGAACCGATCCTGCTTATCCACGGCGAAGCGGACAACAATCAGGGCACGTTCCCGATCCAGTCCGAGCGGCTCTTTGCGGCAATTCGCGGCAATGGCGGGACGGCACGGCTCGTGATGCTGCCGCTCGAATCGCACGGCTACATTGCCCGCGAATCGGTCGGGCATGCGATCGCCGAGCAGTTCGCTTGGTTCGAACGCCATGTGAAAAATGCAAAGCCGCGAGGACAAGCCGCCGCGGCCGAAAGGTAACCGTTGATTAAAGGAAAAGGTTGTCCAAAGGGGCAAGGTTCTGTGTCTTTGTTCTGTGCGATCTGTGGTATCGCCCCCGATTTCACGGGTGTACACCACAGAATGCACAGAGCAAGATCCGAAAACGCAGATAAGAACCTTGTCGCTTCGGGCAACCTCTTTGTTTATTGTATATCGCGGAGTTCGACGACGTCCGCGGCGGCGGGCAGCGGCGGCGGGCCGAGTTCGAGCATCCGGCCGGGACGTTTGCCGATCAGCTTTCTCGCCATCTCGCCGGCGACCGGCTTTGAGAAGTAATAGCCCTGTCCAAGCCGGCAGCCGAAAAGCTGAAGCCGCCGAAGCTGGTCAGCGGTTTCGATGCCTTCGGCGACGACGTCAATTCCCAGATTCTCGCCGAGCATCAGGATGGTTTTGACGATCGCCGAGCTCTTGTCGTCGATGATCATCTTGTCGATGAACGAGCGGTCGATCTTCAACCGGTCGAAAGGGAAGCGGGCGAGATAGCTGAGCGAAGAATAGCCCGTGCCGAAGTCGTCGGTCGCTAGCTGTAGCCCAAGCGCGTCAAGCTCTCGAAGCACGCGAAGCGAGCGCTCGCTCTGTTCCATAACG
Organism: Acidobacteriota bacterium; assembly: GCA_019639235.1. Classification (GTDB taxonomy): domain Bacteria; phylum Acidobacteriota; class Blastocatellia; order Pyrinomonadales; family Pyrinomonadaceae; genus OLB17. The sequence goes on from JAHBSG010000030.1 coordinate 16,100, forward strand.
GTGCTCTCGGTCACCTCAAGCTTCAATTGTCCCGGCTCAAGCCCCGTTTCCGCAATTACCGATTCGATCTGCCCGATCAGCGACGGATGCATGAGCTGCTTTGCCGAGAGGTTGACGCTGACCGAGAGCCGATGGGCGGTCTTCGCTTGCCAGGCGGCGAGGTTAGTGCAGGCTTCGCGCAGGATCCATTTTCCGATCGGGACGATCAGCCCGGTTTCCTCGGCGACGCTGATGAATTCGTCCGGCGGGATCAGCCCGTTCTCGGGATGCCGCCAGCGGATCAATGCCTCAAATTCGCAGACCGTTCCGTCCGTGATATCGACGATCGGCTGATAGAGCACTTCGAAGTCGCCGCGTTCGACCGCACGGCGGAGGTCGGTCTCGACCCTGAGCAGATTGAGATTGCGGGTATGCATCTCCTTGTCGAAGACCTCGTACCGAGCCTTGCCCGATTCCTTTGCCCGGTACATCGCCGAGTCCGCATCGCGGAGAAAGTCCTCGGGTTCGCGCATTATGTCGTCGGAGACGATGATGCCGATGCTCGCCGAGGTGAATACTTCGTAGCTGTCGATCTCAAAGGGGCGTTCGAGGTTCTCCTGCAGGCGGTCGGCAACCTTCACGACCTCCTCCCGCGAGCCCGTCCGATTTAGCAAAATTACAAATTCATCGCCGCCGAGCCGGGCAACGACATCGCCCGGGCGAACGAGTGCGTTGAGCCGGTCGGCGATCGATTTGAGCAGCTTATCGCCAATGATATGACCGAGGCTGTCGTTGATCACCTTGAAGCGGTCGAGATCGAGGAAGAGCACGGCAAAGCGGGCCGCTTCGGTCTTTTCAGCCCGCGAGATCGCCCCGCGAAGGTGGTTCATGAACTCGGGCCGGTTCGGCAGCCCGGTCAGGGCATCGTGGCGGGCAAGGTAGTTGAGCTTTTCCTCGGTCTGCTTCTGGTCGTCGATGTCGGTATTCGTGCCGAACCATTTCGTGATGCGGCCGCTGCTGTCGCGGCCGGCGTTGGCGCGTGCCTTGTGCCAGCGGTAAACGCCGTCGCTGCGGCGTAGACGGAACTCGACCTCGTAGTATTTACCGGTGGCGAGCGAATTTGACCATTCGATGAGGCAGGTTTGCAGGTCGTCCGGGTGGATCAGGTCCTGCCAGCCGGCACCGAGTATTTCCTCGGCCGGCCGGTCAAAGTACTCGATAGTCCGCTGGTTCACATAATCGAGCCTGCCGTCGGGCTCGGCCGTCCAGACCTGGTGGTAGATGCCTTCGCCGAGTTGGCGGAATTTGTACTCGCTTGTGCGAAGCACCTCCTCGGCACGGCGGCGTTCGGTAACGTCGCGGCCGATGCCCTGGACTCCGATGGGCATCCCGCGTTGCAGAATAAGCCGTGTGCTGAGCTCGAGCGGAACGCGGCGGCCGTCTTTCGCGAGGATATCGATCTCGTAGGTCGTTGACTGGTCTTCGGCGAGCTTGCGGGCCGTCATCTCGCGGGCAGAGGCGAGTGACTCAGGAGCGACGACCTGGACGATGTTCATTTTCAGAGCTTCGTCGCGGGTGTAGCCGGTTATGCGTTCGCCGGTCTGGTTGAGCGAGGTGAAGTTGCCGCGAAGGTCGTGGGTATAGATGATGTCGTTGGCGTTCTCAAAAAGGTCGCGGTAGCGCTTTTCGCTTTCGCGAAGTGCCTCTTCGGATTGCCGCCTTTCGGTGATGTCGCGGGCGATGCCCTGAACGGCAACGGGCTGGCCGTCCTTGTAGATGACCGTGCTGTTTATCTCAAGCGTGATGCGCGAGCCGTCCTTGCGGATGCAGTCGAGTTCGTAAACGGTTTGCGATGCGTTACCGTTCAGCTTCTCGTGCAGCTTCGTTTTCGCGAGTTCGAGCTGGTCCGGAGCGACGATCTCGGACATGTGAAGCTGCAATGCTTCTTCACGCGGATAGCCGAAAACGCGTTCGGCAGCCGTGTTCATCGAGATATAGTTGCCTTCGAGGTCGTGGACGTAGATAACGTCGTTGGCATTTTCAAAAAGAGCGCGGTAGCGCAGTTCGTTCTCGGCGACGGCCTGCTCGGCGATCTTGCGGCCGGTGATGTCGATCATCACGCCTTCGCGAAAGATCACTCGCCCGTCCTCTCCGCGGATAAGGCAGCCGCGGTCGCGCACCCAGTGAAGTTCGCCCGCGGCGTCGTAGATGCGGTATTCGTAATCGACCTCTTCGCCGCTCTCGGTCGATTCGGTCGTCTGCGAAAAGACCCATTCCTGATCTTCCGGATGAATTATACGTAGCCAGACCTCCGGGTCCGAGGTCCACATCTCGAGGGGATAGCCAAAGCGGCTGAAGGCCGGGCTGACGTATTGCGGCGAATAGGGCGGGTTCGGGTCGACGACGTAAAAGAGAACCGGCAGGTTCTCGATAAGGCTGCGATAGTCGGTCTGTCCCTTCATTCTCCTGGGCGGTGTGTCCTGGTTGTGAGGTTCGGGCGAACTTTCATCAACGGACGGTGAGGAGGTGTCCATGAGGTGGTCCATAGGTTACACACGGTCATAAAGTGACAAATGGCGTCACTTATCAGCTATCACGAATTGTTACTTGCAGGGAGGCAAAAAGCCTACAGAACACGGTCGGGAGCCGCTGACAACTGTTAAATCAAGCTTTATGATCCGTAAAACCGCTACGGGCAAAGCACTTCGTCTGCAACCGGCATACCAAACCCGGCGATGGAAAAAATCGCTAAAAAGGCTTAACATTAAGACACTCTCCGGTTCCCGAAGGCGACCAATATGAAAAGAACCTTGTCATTTTTGCTTATCCTCATGTTCTCCCTTTCCACGCTCGGGCAGACGATGCCGCCCGATGCCGACCCGAAGCTCTGGGCTCAGGCGTTGAAGATCCATAAGAAGGCGATCATCATCGATGGCCACAACGACATCACCGGCCCGATGATGGACCAGGACCTGAACCTCGCGACCGATACCCGCGGGATGCTGCAGCTCGGCGGCGACCCGATCCACACGGACATCAATCGCTGGAAGGCGGGCGGCATGACCGGCCAGTTCATGTCGATCTACGTTTCGGGCAATACGCTCAGGACGGGCGGCTCGATGCGGCGAGCGATGGAGCTTATCGACGTGACGAACCGCGAGGCCGAGCGGCACGAGGACCTTGTGATGTGCACGACGGCGGCCGAGATTCGCCGGGCGAAGAAGCAGAACAAGATCTGTTTGCTGATGGGCATCGAGGGCGGTTATGCAATAGAGAATTCGCTTTACGCACTCCGCAATTTCTATCGCCTCGGCGTCCGCTATATGACGCTGACGCACAACGTAACCCACGATTGGGCCGATGCCCACGGCGACGAGAAGCGGAACAACGGCCTGAGCGACTTTGGCAAAGAGGTTGTCCGCGAGATGAACCGGCTCGGCATCCTGATCGATATCTCGCACGTCTCGGACAAGGTGATGCACGATGCGCTCGACATCACAAAGGCGCCGATCATCGCCTCGCACTCGGGGGCCCGCAGCGTCTCGAACCACACCCGTAACGTACCGGACGATGTGCTCAAGCGGCTGCCGCAGAACGGCGGTGTGATCATGGTCGTCTTCTACCCGGCTTTTCTCGATGAAAGGACGGCAAAGGAACAGAGTGAACGCTCGGCAAGGCTTCGCGACCAGATCGCTGCTCTCCGCGAGCAACACAAGGACGATGATGCGGCCTTCTATGCGGCCCGCAACAAGCTGTACGAAGCGAACCCGATATATATCGCCGACTACAAACGGATCGTGGATCACATTGACCACATAAAGAAGGTCGCCGGCATCGAACACGCCGGCATCGGTTCGGACTACGACGGCGTGCCGTTCCTCAACCCGCCGATGAAGGGGGCGGAGGATCTTCCGCTTGTCACTTACGAGATGCTCCGCCGGGGTTACACCGAGAAAGAGATCCTGATGGTGCTCGGCGGAAATATGCTCCGGGCAATGGAGCAGGCGGAACGCGTCGCCCGCGGCACCCGCACCTCGGCCGACGGCAGCCTGATGAAACTCAAAAAATAGCAGCAGCAAATACCACAGAGAAGAAGCACGGCCGGATCGGGTCGTGCTTTTTTGTTTGAGCGAAGACAGACGACTAGCACTTCCGCTACGCACGCCCGCCTTGACTCGGAAGTCGAATTGAAATAGAGTCCCGCGCATCACCTCTCAAATTACTTGCGAGAGCGTTGCCGCTGACTGATGTTGCGGTGACGCCGCATTCTCGTCCCCCGAACATCACTTTCTTAGGTCAGGCGGTTTTGACTAATGCCTAATTGTTGGCAGAACAACGGCTGGCTATGGATGGGAGGAAAACTAATGAAAATTATCTTTATAACTTTAATGCTTGCGGTTCTTGCAGGAACGTCGCTAGCGGTGTGCTCGGAGTCGGACAAGTCGGCCCTTGAAGCTCTTGACCGGGAATGGGCACGAGCCGGACAAGCCGGTGACAGGGCGAAGCTGAATGCGATCTATGCAGACGAATTTGTTTCGATGCCGGATATGATCGGCAAAGCAGCCACGATCGAGAATACAATGCAGAACGCTCAGGCGGGCGGCCCGACGAATGCGGTCGCTACCGTCCATGACCGCTACCTTTTCGGCTGTGCCGGAAATACCGCGACGATCACCCACCGAAACATAATTACTGCAACCTCACCGAGCGGCAAGACCGAAACCTTCTGGACACGGAGCGTTCATTTCCTCGAAAAGCGCGGCGGACGCTGGCAGGTCGTAAGCACCACCGGACACGAAATGAACGATCAGATGACCATCGCCTACCTTGAGCAGGACTGGAACGATGCAAACCTTCGGCGGGACAAAGCCTGGTTCGAGAAAAATTTTGCCGATGATTTTGTCGGGGTGAGTTCAATGACTGGAAAAGTCTTGGGCAAAGCCGAGGACATTGCGGACACCGTTAACGACAAGGGAACGATCGAACTGGCGGAGACGTCGGATCTCGATATCCATGTGGTTGGCGACCGGGCACGTGTGATCGGAATTTATCGGTACAAGGGCAAGGACGAAAAGGGCGTTGCCTATGACCGCAAGATCCGCTTTACGGATACATGGATCAAACGTGACGGCCGTTGGCAGGCCTGGTCGAGTACCGGCGTTCCGATCCAGTAAACTCGAGTGCAGGTACCCATGAAAAGAGCGTGTTGCCGTCGAGGGGCACGCTCTACTTCGATCTGTTTGACGTGCCTGGGCGAGTATTCGCGTGATGATCGTGACGAGAACCTGATGTTCGAATGGGTTCTCGCGGTTTCGATCACGGGAGCTATAGAGGGAAGCCCCTGCCGTCGCGTACTTTGACCGATGGGCCCTTTAGGGGATTTAGCCATTGTTAAACGAAAAAACCAATTCTGTTGGTCTCTGAGCCAGCGGCCGTCATCCGGATGCGGCGGCCGACTGAGTTTGCTCAATTTGGGCATCCATTCCTTTTCCCCGGAGAAAATTATGACAAATAGATTGATCGCAACCGCGCTTGTTGCATTGTCGTCGCTGGTTTTCATTTCCTGCGGCGCACCGGCAGCTACAAATGCCCCATCAAACAAGGCCTCGAACACCGCGGGCAATGCCGCCCCGAAGGCTGCGGATACCGCGGCAGCAGAGACTGAGGTCAAGAAGATGATGGACGACTTCTCCGCGGCCTTGAACAAGAACGACGCAGATGCCATCGGGAAGTTCTACACTGATGACTATTCATTGATCGATGGCAACGGGCAGGTGCAGACAAAGGCATCGCGCACCGAGCAGATCAGGTCGGGCAAGGTCAAACTGGAAGGGGTAAAGTTTGGCGACATGAAGGTCAGTATGCACCCGACCGGTGACGCGGCTGTTGTGACGGGCAAAGCATCCGGAAAATCCACCACCGACGGTAAGACCGAGGACGTGAGTTCGATGGTAACCTGGATCGTCGTCAAAGGAGCCGATGGCTGGAAGTTCTCAAGGGCGCAAATAACGAATATCAAAGCCGGTTCTTAAACGGAAAATGATAGACCGGAAGGGATACTCACCAAGTCAACTTCGGTCTCTAACAAAATACGTAGGCCAGAAAAGGGGCGGCATCCGATGATGTCCGCCCTTTTCATTTGACGTCAGGCCCCTGCGCCGTGGCACTTTTTGAACTTCTTGCCGCTGCCGCAGTAGCACGGGTCGTTTGGCTTGACCTTCGGCTGGTCGCGTTTGAAGGGCGTATGCCGAACCTCGTCGGTATCGCCGGCGGCGGTGGCGGTTGCCATCGCACCGGTAAACGCCATGCCGGCTGCCTGCCTGCGGGCACGCTGCTGGGCCAGCCGTTCAAGCCGGGCACGCTCTTCCTGTTCGTCGCGGGAGACGACCTCGAGGTGGAAAAGAGCCTTTGTCGTATTCGTGTCGATGCGGTCAAGCATGTCCTGGAACATCTCGAACGACTGCTTCTTGTACTCGACGAGCGGATCCTTTTGGCCGTAACCGACGAGACCGATGCCCTGCTTTACCTGATCGATCGAGGCGAGGTGGTCCTTCCACTGCGAGTCGATGATGTTGAGCATGATGTAGCGCTCATAGGCACGGAGTGCTTCCTCGCCGGCAAGCTTTTCTTTCTCCTCGTACTCGGCCTTTGCCTTCGCCCAGATGCGTTCCTGGATGTCGTCCGGGTTCATCGTATGGAAATCGACACCGGCATCGCGGGCCGGATCGACCTTGTAGATGCTCTCGATCTCCGCCGCATAGGTGTTCACATCCCATTGGTCCGGGCTGATCGTCAGGCTCAGCATGCTGTCCGTCAGGTCGTGCAGAAGGTCGCGAGCGACGCCATTTTCGCCGAGCAGATATTCGCGGTGATTTTCCTCGAACATCAACTGACGGCGGAGCTTGTAGATCGTCTCACGCTGGCGGTTCATCACGTCGTCATATTTGAGGACGTGCTTTCGCGTTTCAAAGTTGCGTGCTTCGACGGCCTTCTGTGCACGCTCGATCTGTTTCGAAACGGTCTTCGATTCGATCGCGACGCCGTCCTCCATTCCGAGCCACTGCATCATCGAGCGGACCTTGTCGCCTGCAAAGATGCGCATCAGGTCGTCCTCAAGCGAGAGGACGAAATGCGACGAACCGGGATCGCCCTGCCGGCCGGCACGTCCGCGGAGCTGATTATCGATGCGGCGAGATTCGTGCCGCTCTGTGCCCAGAATATGCAGCCCGCCGGCAGCAACGACCTCCTCATGCTCTTTTGCAACGACCGCCTTTGCCTTGCGAAGCTGCTCTTCGTACTGCTCCGGCGTCGCCTCGTCGGGATTGATCTCCATCCGCTTGAGGTAGTCGTTCGCAAGAAACTCCGGGTTACCACCGAGCAGGATGTCCGTACCGCGGCCGGCCATGTTGGTCGCGATGGTCACCGCTCCCTTGCGGCCCGCCTGGGCAACGATCTCGGCCTCGCGTTCGTGGTACTTGGCGTTGAGAACGTTGTGCGGAACGCCGAGCTTCTTGAGCCGATCGGCGACGATCTCGGAATTTTCGACCGAGACGGTACCGACGAGCACCGGTTGCCCCTTGGCATGGAGTTCGCGGATCTCCTCGACGACGGCGTTCCATTTTTCGGGCAGCGTGCGGTAGATGACGTCCGAGCCGTCCTTGCGGACCATCGGCCGGTGGGTCGGGATCGAAACCACATCGAGCCCGTAAACCGTATTGAACTCCTCGGCTTCCGTGTCGGCCGTACCGGTCATACCGGAGAGCTTTTCGTACATACGGAAGTAGTTCTGGAGCGTGATGGTCGCGAGAGTTTGGTTCTCACGCTCGATCTTTACGCCCTCTTTCGCTTCGACGGCCTGATGAAGCCCGTCGGACCAGCGGCGGCCCTGCATAAGGCGTCCGGTGAAGTCATCGACGATGATCACTTCGCCTTCCTGCACGACGTAGTGATGATCCCGCTTGTAAAGCGTATGGGCCTTGAGTGCCTGTTCAACGCAATGGAGCAGGTCCATATTGCCGGGGTCGTAAAGGTTCTCGACGCCAAGCAGCTTCTCGGCCTTCGAGACGCCCTGCTCCGTCAGCACGGCCGAGTGGTTCTTCTCGTCAACCAGGTAATCGCCGGTCGTGACCTTTGTTTCCTCGTCCTTGTGGCCCTTTTCAAGCCGCGGGATAACGTCGTTCGCGACGTAGTATTTATCGGTCGCGTCATCGGTGGCACCGGAGATGATGAGCGGCGTCCGGGCCTCGTCGATAAGGATCGAATCGACCTCGTCAACGATCGCGAAATAGTGATCGCGTTGGACGAGCGACTCGACATCGAACTTCATGTTGTCGCGGAGATAGTCGAAGCCGAATTCGTTGTTCGTTCCGTAGGTAATGTCGCAGCCGTAGGCTTCCTTGCGGGCAAAGTCATCCATATCGTTCTGGATGCAGCCGACGGTCAGCCCGAGAAACTGATGGATGCGTCCCATCCACTCGGAGTCACGCGAGGCGAGATAATCGTTGACCGTAACGACGTGGACGCCGCGGCCGGTGAGTGCGTTGAGGTACGAAGGAAGCGTCGCGACGAGCGTCTTACCTTCACCTGTGCGCATTTCGGCGATGCGGCCCTGGTGAAGAGCGACGCCGCCGATCATCTGCACGTCAAAGTGCCGCATCCCCGTGACGCGTTTCGATGCCTCGCGGACCGTTGCGAATGCTTCGGGAAGGATCTCATGAAGCACTTCCTGCTCGGCCTTTCGGCGTTCGTCCTTGTCCTCGATGCCGTCGAGCCGGCGGGCAATAAGCTCCTTGAACTTCGGCGTCTGCGCCTTCAGCTCATCATCCGAAAGCCCTTGGATCTTCGCTTCCCAATCGTTGATGTCCACAACGATCGGCTTGACCTTTTTTAGAAATACGTCACTCGAAGACCCGAAGATCTTCTTGACCAATTTATCTGCAAAACTGTTTACTGGCATTGGTTCCTCTTATGTTCTGAGTCCACGCTTCAGCGTGCCTTACAAACCGGCCTGCCTGTCAAAATAGCAAGGCAAACCAAAGTTCGTACTTTGGACGATCGGCTGCCCGACCACAACTCTTTAGGTAAATTGCTGAATGAAAAGGCGAGATGTTTGAACTCGTCCCTCCGCTGCTAGACGCACGCAGCGGCAGAACTCAACGAGGAACGAGGAAGCGAAGCGACGCCAAAGGCAGCAGATGCCCGGACGTCATTCGGCCAAAAGAGTAATGTCTGAGGTTCGGCGGCCGAAAAAGTTTCAGCGCCCGAGATCGGGGCCGAAACATTGGCTACGTCAGCCGCCGGTTCGACAAAATACTGCGAGAGATAAACGCGGACGAGCGACTCGACGGCCGCGCCGGAGAGCAGGTCTCCGGCAGTTTCCGGTTCGAATTCAGGAACTGAATGCTCCGGATCGCGGTCAAACTCGTCGCGGACCTCAAACTCTTCGCTGAGCTCGAAGTTTCGCGTCATCGCCGCCGATTGCTGGGCGATGATCCCCGGCGACGCACCGGCCATCAACAGGCCGATATAAACGCCCAGCGTCGCGAGGAAAAGTACAGAATTGTTATTCTTTTGGTTATTCAATCTTGTTTGAACTATCTATACTCTCGGATCATCGTCAAAAACTCGCTCTTGGGGATGCGAAAGCTGATGGTCCACAGCTTTTCATCGGCGGAACTCGAATAACTTTTAAGTAGCTGCAACTCGAAAGGATTTACAGGCTTACCTGCAGCCGCATCCTCTTCCTTTCGATGTAAAGCGAGTCGAACGCCAAGGTCGAAAGTAGACCTCATCGCTAGTGCCCTAGTTTTCGTTTCCGTCTCTAAAACGATCGCAAAGGAGAAGTTGGTATCGTCCTGCCCGACTACTACTCTAATATCGCTTTCGGCGAATCCCCGAAGGTACTGAAAGTAACCGGCACGGTCTGTTACATCAATTCCATCCGCAGCGATCTTTACAAGACGCTCATCGCCGGACGAAGAGACCACCGTTTTCGAATCAGGATCAATGAAACCATTCTTGGATAGCCGAAAGGTCTGCTCCAAGCGGAATGCCGAGCCCGCGTCGATCGACCCTGCGTCTATCTGTGCGACGACCTGATCGAAAAACGACGGCACTGCTGAGTTGTCAACCGATGGCTCCGGGGACTGAGCAGCAACACCAACACACAAAGCGAAAATGCAGAATGTGTAAAATTTCAGTGTCCTGAACATCCACAAAGCCTTTGCTACTATTTCGCCGCTGTTCTATCCGCCGGACGCATGCCTGCGTTGCCGTTCGGCTTTTTCGCTTCGTTTGCCTGTTCCGCGAGTTTCCGCTCGATCATCGGATGAGCGACTTCTTTCGGAACAACGAAACGGATTATAACACGCTTGCCTTCAACCTCGACCTTTGCCCCTTCAAGCAGGAGAAGGTCGTCCTTGTCGTTCTGGTCGGCGTTCTCACCCGACTTCCGCTGTTTTGCGAGGCTAATCCCGAGGTCTAGAGTGGACTTGATCGCTTTAGCCCGCGACTCGGTCTCCATCTCGGATTGGATCACAGCGGAGATATCGGTCTCGTTCTGGCTCAGGTCAAGCAAAAGGTCCTTTCCCGTAAGGTCCCGCAGATACTGAAGATAGCCGGCGACGTTTATAGCCTCTATCGACGCTTTGACGACGTTGATCATCCGCTCATCTTCGCCGCTGGCCTTGATGTAGCGGAAGTTCTTCGGGTCGAGCCGGCCGTTCTTGTCGAGTTTGCCGCGAGCCGAAAGCTCGAACTCGGACTGCAGGTCAAGCTGATTCTTCGCACGCTCGTCGTTTATGAAGTTGCCGAGGTCGACCAGCGGCCGGCGGTTGATCATCTCCGGCAAGGCGAGCGGGTCGGTCGGATTCACCGGCTGCGGGTTCGTGTTCGCATTCGCGACCTGGCCGTTGGTGTTGGCATTGCCGAGCGGCGGCTTGTTTCCGCCGCGGCCGGAGTCGGCATCGGCAGTTTCATCCTCGATCTTGAACGGCAGATCCGGCTCGTCGCCCTTTACAGCGTTCGGGTTTGCCTTCGGCAAACGCGGGGTTTTTCCAAGCACACCGCCGCCTACGGGTGGTGCCGGCGGAGGCGTGTAGACCGGCGTGGTCGGGTTGAAGCCGAAATTCGGGTTCTGATTCGCGGCCTGCATCGCGGCAAACTGCTCCGGGTTGGCGACCTGGAAATAGCCTTCCGGATACTCGAGCGGCCCGGTCTGCCCGGTCACATCTACAAATGTGATGTCTGCCTCGCCGAGGTCGATCCGCTCATATGCCGCGTCAACGAATTCGCGGTCCGTGCCGAAGAGCACCGCACCGACGTAAACCGTATCAAGCACCTGGCAGACTCGGCCGACGAACGGGCTCTCGCAGCCCTTCATCGTCAAAAGGCTCGTCTGGGCGGCAACACCAAAGAAAAGCAGGTTTGCCAACGCCGAAACTCCAAGGATCTTGTAGATCCGCGGCGAAAGCTCCCAGCCGCGAAGCTCGTAATTCTGAAGAAAGTCCTTCTCTGCCGGCGTCTGGGCGGCATTTTCTGTCCCTATGTATGATTGCTCTTGGCTCATAACTGCTATAATTTCCGATAATTAACGGCCGATACTACGGGCTGCACGAAATTAGACGCAAAACACCGCAAATTCGTTGCGATGCAAACGAGAATTCTATCACTTCGGCAAGCCCTTTGAAAGGTTTTTGCACCCCGCAGGCGTTGATTTTTTTGTTCCGCGATGGCACGATCCAGATCAAACGACCGCTCTCGCCGCAGATCCGGCCCCCGAAGGGATGAACGTTCGGATGAACGCCGGCTTGCGAGGAAAAGTTCGCCCGAGGCTGCCGAGCCTCGCGGCCCGAGGAGCGATCCGGCCGCCGTCCGGCGACTTTTGGACGGGATCGGCGTGCCGGAAGCGGCCCCTTTTGCTCCTGATGACTTTCAGGTCGAGGCCCTGGCCGCGATCGAGACCGAGGACGTGCTCGTCACCGCTCCGACCGGCAGCGGCAAGACGTGGATCGCCCGCGAAGAGATCCGCCGCCTGCTCGCGGCCGGCAAGCGGGCCTGGTACACGACGCCGCTCAAGGCACTGACAAACTCCAAATATCTCGAATTTTCCGATGAGTTCGGGGCCGAGAATGTCGGCATCCTGACCGGCGACCGCAAAGAGAACTCCGGTGCCCCGCTGATCGTCGGGACGACAGAGATCTTTCGCAATCAGCTATTTGACGCACTCCGCGAAGGAACGGAGGTCCGAACGGATTTCGTTATCCTTGATGAGGCCCATTACCTTTCCGATGAGGAACGCGGGCACGTTTGGGAAGAATCGATAATCATCACGCCGCCGAGGATCCGGATGCTGCTGCTCTCTGCGACCGTCGGTCGGGCGGAGGAATTTGCCCGATGGATGGCCGAGGTTCGCGGAACTCGGGTCCGCGTGATAAACCGTGCGGGAACGCGTCCGGTCGAGCTTCGGGCGGCGTATCTATCTAAGGATCTCGAGCTTTTTCCATTATTTGACGCCGCCGGAAAATACGATTCCCGGCTCGACCAAATGGCCGCCAAGCGAAGCTCCGGCGGGGGAAACTATCGCCGCCGCCGAAACTAAAAACGGCCGCCCGGTCTCGGACAGCCGTTCTTCCTATAACTCTACTATCGCTTTACTTGACCAGGATCGCCATCAGTTGGTCGATGTCCGTCTGCGGAACACTTATGTCAAAGGAGACGTCCGAGCCGTTTCGGGCGAGCTTGACCCTCTCGATCAAACGGGCATAGAGCTGCTGATCGGCACGCTTTGAACTGCCGAGAGCCATCTTGCCAAAGCTCTGCATTACTTCCATCGTGTCGTAAAGCTGCTCGGCCTGTGCCGGCTGTTTCGTCCGTGCGGTCATTCCCATCTGCATCTCGCCGCCGACGATGTCCATGCTGCCGTAAGCGGTCTGAATGGCGTCGATGCTCGAACCGAGCTCGTCGTTATCAAGCGGCAGAAAATCGCTCATGCCAGCCGGAACCTTTGCCGCAAAGTTCATGATCCCGAAGGGCTTTTTGTTGAGCAGGTCAACAACTTCCTTGCCGACCTTTGAGCGGCCCTCGGCCATCTCACGAACGCGGTCGGGAATGCCCGCCGCGACGGTGTTTGCGTCGATCGCCATCACGGCCATCTCAGACGACGCGAGCCCGAGTGCCTTGTCGATCATTCCCTTGTTTTCCGGGTCCTTCGCGGCTGCATCGTCGGCCTTTTTCTTGGCGTACTCTTTGAACGAGAAAACGTAGATGGTCTTGCCGCTGATCGATTCTTCCCTGTACTTTCCACCGGCAGCTTCCTTTGCCGCCGCGATCACCGCCGACGAATTGCCGCTCCCGCGGGCGATCATCAACGGTGCCATATCGTATTTGCCCTTGCCGGTCTGCTTCACCGTCATTCCCGCGACGACCATGTCGAACGAACGAAGCTGGATGCCGGATTTCTGTTCGAACTCGCCGAGTTTGTCCATCCATTTATTGAGCATGTCCGGCTTTGACGACAGGATGAACGGAAACGCCTCGCTGAAGCCGCGGCTGACGTCGAAGGTCATGATGGCGTCAGAGGCGGGAAGCATCGTGACCAACTGATTGGCCTTGGCCCGCTTTACGCTCTTGGATGTGGCTGAATCGGCCGGCGAGGTGCCATAGGCGAGGGCGACCGCGAAAAGTGCGAAAAAGGCAAGAATTTTAATGCGCATAAAACCTCTAAAATGAAAGGAGCAAGCAGATGTCCGACTTAAAGATGTATCACAATACCCTAACGGTTTGCCAATAATTTTTGTTCGCCTAGCTTTTTTTCGCCTCAGCGTCCTTTACCACCTCGAATTCGAACCGAAGTTCCTTGCCCCGAATGATGTAGCAAAGATATTGCTCCCAGAATTTTCTGAGGAACCGCATCGAGGGCATCCGCCCGTCAAGATTGACCAGGAACTCGACGCCGAGTGCCTTCCAAAGCCCGGCGAGCGAGCAATAGACCGAAACGGGACGGAGCTGCACGTCGGTGTAAAAGTCGAACACCTGACGGCCGGGCTGGAACGTATTGAAAGTGTAGCTATTGATGTGGTTGCGGTGCGTCGGGTCGTTTGCCCAATCGGCGTTCGAATAGTGCGGCGTCGCGATGCGGATGTGCCCGCCGGGCTTGGCAATGCGGTGAAGTTCGCCGATGAACGCCATCACGTCCGGCACGTGCTCGACGACGTGGCTGGCGATGATCAGGTCAAACTCGTTGTCCGGAAATGGATAGGGCACCTCGCCGAGGTCGTGGATAACATCCGCACCGGTCCGCGGGTTGTTATCGAGCCCGATCGCGCCTTCAAATTTATTCACGCCGCAGCCGACGTCAAGTATCTTCATCACCGAACTCCCTTTTCACTCAAATAATAATGCCAAAGCAATCTGGCGGCGACCGAGCGAAACGGCCGCCAGCGTTCGGCAATGGCGAGAAATTCATCGGCCGCGGGCTTTGGTTCGCCCGAAACTCGGTGCCAAGCGGCGTGCAGGGCGATATCGCCTTTCGGCATCACGTCAGGCCGGAGCAGTGCCATCAACAGATAAATGTCGCTCGTCCATTCGCCGACGCCCTTGAGCCGCTGCAGCTCGGCCTTTGCCTCCGCATCCGGCAGGCTGGCGATCGCCTCTAGGTCGATCCTACCTTCAAGAACCGCTTCTGCCAGATGCCGGGCGTAGGCCGACTTCTGCCTGCTAAAGCCGATCGCCTTTAGTTCCGCATCGTTCAACGCAAGCACGCCCGCCGGGCTGACTTTGCCGAGTTGGCTTTGAAGCTTTTCAAAACACGCACGTGCCGAGGCGAGCGAAACCTGCTGCTCAAGGATGATCTGAACCAACGTCGCAAAACCCGGCTCGCGGTCCCAGAGCGGCGGCGTTCCGTGCCGGTGAAGCACGCTGCGGAGGTTCGCGTCGCGGTCAGCGAGGAGGCGGCATGCTCTGATCATTGACGCTTCTGTAAGGGGTTTGGACATCGCTAATAGCGGCTGGTAAATTCCTTCACGTACGATATTAGCAATCAGATGGAAAAGGTTCGAAACGGTGCTGCGGCATACTACTTGATTCAAGGCCTTGCCATTGCGGGTTGGTGGGGAATGCTACTTACCTATCCCGAGTCGCAGGGCTGGTTCGCCCTTGAATCGGATTCACTCGCTACCCTTTGGGCATTTTGGCTGCCCGATCTGCTTTTGATCGGGCCCGGATCGTTTGCGGTCGCACTTGCGGTAAAGCGGCACATACGATACGCCGAGCATCTCGCATGGTTGGTCACCGGCGGAGTCGCTTATGCGACGATGTATACCGCTGCTATGGCATTAATGACCGATCGCGGCTGGCTCGGGGTTGTGCTAATGCTGCCGGCAATGTTGTGGTCGGTAGTGTTTGCGACCGGACTCGCGGTCGGCGGCGAGATGTTTCGGCGGGCGAAGCCAAGTTCGGAAGCCTACGTGCTCACGAAGACATTCGGTCAGATCATCGTTGTATGGTCGGTCATTTTGCTCATTTTTCCGTATCTGATCACGATTGTTGAAGACAAGATCGGTGTAGAGCGATGGAACTTTCCGGGCCAGGCCGCGATCGGTACCGTGCTCTTTGCTCTCCTCAGCATTCCCGGTGTTTGGTCGGCGATCGTGATGTCGAGAAAGGGCAAGGGAACACCGCTGCCGCTCGACCATGCGACGTCGCTGGTCGTTTCGGGGCCGTATGCTTACGTGCGAAATCCGATGGCCGTTTCCGGTATCGGACAGGGGTTGGCCGTCGCATTAATTTTGGGTTCGCCGCTGGTTGCGGTTTATGCGTTAATGGGTTCAGCGATCTGGCAGTTCGTTTTTCGGCCGCTGGAAGAAGATGACCTTGCGGCGCGATTCGGCGATGCTTATAACGTTTATCGGCGGGCGGTTAGATGCTGGATACCAAAGCTCCGTCCGTTTCCGGCGGCAGGATCCGGGATAAGTGAGAAGGAATAGGTCGGAAGTGAAATGGCGGCGGTCGCAACGGGCTACCAGATGGACGGGACGGCGGATTCGTCGAACTCGGCGGCGGAGCCATCGGGAAGGATGTGGACGATGCGGTTAAAGCCTCGTGCCCGGAGCGGCGGTGAGAGCATGCCGATGCGGTGGCAATTTGCCCGCGGGACCTTGTGCGCGGAGAGCGGGTGCGACTCCGAGCACATCAGAACGGTCGGCGTTTCGGAAGCGATCTCGGCGATGCGGCCGATTCCCCAGGCTAGGTCTTCGGGTGTTGGACGCGTCTTGCCGCCGCACTCGGGCAGGTGTTCGTAGCCGATGCCTTGCTCGCGGAGAAGCTCAGCGAGGACCACCCCATTGAACTGCGGCCAACGCGAGCGGGCAACGCTCCGCACATCGCAAACGAACCCGACGCCGTACTTCCGCAAGAGCTCAAGAAAATACCCAAACTCATGCCGCCCATGGCCGATGGTGTAGATCTCAGTTAGCACAAGGCAGCACCTTTACGGTCGCGGACTTCACGCTATGGATGCCGTTGCCGTCGTCGGTTCCTACAAGCAAGCGTTGAAGGCCCGGTTCTGCGTTCGACAGGTCCCAAATAACTTTCGCACCGTTGCCGATAATGCGGCCTGTACTTACTGCGTAGCTGTAAAGAAGCGGGTCGTTCTCAGGATCGGATGCCACGGTTTCTACCCGAACAGACCTGTTATCAGCCTCGCTACACGCTGCTGCGATCTGAGATTCGCTGAGGGTAACACTCTTGACTTCAGAAAAAAAGTTGCTTTCGCGTATCTTCCCGACCATCATCGTAAACTCGGAACGGATCGTACACGGTGTCGAGGCATCCATGGGTTCAACGATCAACTCAACGAGCACAAAGCCGGATGCATTGACATAACCCGGTGTTCGCTTCGAACCTGCTTTGATCTCTGCTCTGAGCGATCCTTGCCCCGAGACGACCTTTCCATTCTGCGCCGCCCACGTAAAGCGGAGTCCTTTTGTTTCCTGGAAAGGAAGAAAGGCCCGAACTTCGAAGGTGTCACCTTTCCTGACTCGCCACCTTTGCGAAGAGATGCCTACCTTGATCTCAGAGCACGCTCCCGCCCCACTAGAAAGTACCGGCATTCCGGGGAGCACCAAGTTCTGGCCATACGTGGACATAGCCAGAAAAAAGATCACAAGACAAATGTTCGTGCGCACGGTCATTCTTCTTCGTTCTCAACCGCCCCAATCCCAAGACGAGTCGAGTATAGAGCCCTCTCTAGTCGCAACACTTTTTCGCGAAAACTCCCGCTCGACGCAATGAGTTCAGGCTATTAGCGTTTCTTAACTCTCGACGATCGGAAGAAAACGAACCTTTATATAGTGGCGTCTATCTTCTTTCAAGAACTAATGCCGCTCCCTCAGCTCCAGTTACAAAGAGGCTCTTTTCGCTTAAGCGGCCTATTGAATTAAACGAGTTCTCGGGTCCGCCTTCTTGAATTATTTGCCAATTTTCGCCATTATCGGAAGATGTAAGGACTATCCCAGTTCTCGGTGAACGATGTCCGTCCTTAAAGACGAAACCCACAGCAACGATCTCACCACTCGAAAGAAGAACGGCATCTGAAAGAAAGTACCGGGGTAAGAGGCCAATTTTGCACCCAGCCGCCTTTGACCACGACGCTACAAATGAACCCGTTCCATGGTCCATGGAGCTTGATGCTCCATAAAGAAGTAATTCCCCATTCTTAGACCTCCCAAGAGGTCTAACCGAATACGGAAAACCTTGTCGGTCGACGCCAGCCTGAAAACTCCATGTTTTGCCGAGATCGTCCGACGAGATGATGCTCCCATGATGGGTTACTACGGTAACTAAATTATCGTCGGCGATGATGTCGGTCGGCATCCCATTGATCCTGTTGCCGCGCTCAAATTCTTGGATCAGCCCACCCGAAATGTCGTTCCAGCTTGTTCCACCGTCAGAGGAAGACATAAAAAGAGGACTCCATTCAAGAACGGAATCGACAACCGCAGACTTCGAGCCAGCAGCGAAAACAACCCGCGACTTGGAAACACTAAGTGAGTCTATTCCCAATGATCGGCCTTCGAAGACCTGAGTCCAGCTATTGCCTCCATCAACTGTGCGAAAGATACGTGCAAGTGCGTTTTCTCCGCCGATTGACGATTCTGGAATCGTGTGCGTGGCAACAAACCCATTATCTTCCGTAGGAAATAAAATGCTGCTAATCGAAGCACCAGAAAACGTCTTCAACCTATTCCAAGAAATGCCACCGTCTATCGTTTTGTAGAGGTTGGCCTTTCTGTCGACTGCGTATCCCGTTACAGCGTCAACAAATTGAAGTCGCTCAAAAGCGATAGAGCTTTCCGTCGGCATCTGCCGGACGTTCCAGTTGGGGTCGTTCTCGAAACTAACCTTTGCAGTGAATCGGTGTTCGTGCATCTCTTCCGGTACCGTTGCAGCACGAACCGCGTCACTCTTTTTAGAGGGAAATGAGACGCATGCAGTTGATGCAAGTGAGAATGAAACCAACGGTACAAACGCAACGAACAAGTACTGCTTTATCATCTTATTCTCCCTCAACGCCGCCGATCATCCGAACAAGGCGAAAAGTGGATCACCTTACAAGGTCTTCAGGGGTCGCGGGTACATCGGGAACGGCTGAAAGATATTCTTCGTAGTCCTTTGCGGAACCTCGCCGCGACTCTTTCTCGAGGAACTCGGGGTCGAGCATCGCATCGAGTTTCTCCGCTGCGGCACTTGCAAGAAATTGCTCGACCGAGAAACCGCGTTCCCGAGACAGTTGTTCGATCCTTCTGAGCAAGAAATCCGGAAGTTTTAACGTTACAGCATTCATTTGTTCATCAACCCCAAAAACTCAGCGGGCGTGACCGCTTCGATCCCGTAGATCTCCATATTACCAAAATCTGCCTTATTGAACGTAACAATATATCGGCTGTTGGATTCGATCGCTAATTCGAGTACAAAGTCATCATCGGCATCCTTGAGAAGCGGCCGCCAAGAAAACCGCATCTCGTGCTTATGACAAAAGGTAAGAAAACGGCGAATGAAGCTCAATCCGTTTTCCGCAGTTCTCCCGGGCGGTATGTGTTCAGGGCGGAGTAGAACATCAACGTATTCAAAATAGAGTGTTATCGAAACGGCCGGTTCGAACCTCGGATCAGGGATCATTGAGAGTAGCTTAAACGAAGCCCCGTTTCGGCTTCGAACGGCGGAAACAAGCACATTAGTGTCGATGACGATCCGCATCTCGTTATTTCACTCTGACGAAAAGATTATCTTAACCCTCAACTTTTCCAGAAGTTGATGACTCGGGAATTTCAGTTTCTGGCGACTGGTCGGCTGATGTGGAGAGCATCGAATCGATAAAGCCGGTTTGTTCCCACACCATCCAAAGCCGGAGGGCTTCGCGATAGTGCTTTGCCCGGCGGCGGACGAACTCGCCGAGCAGCCACTCGGCGGCGAGGAATTCGGGGGACGCTTCACCGGCATTTTTGACGTAGCGTTTGAGGTTCTTGCTTAGCGTCCGGATCCAGACGTCGCAGTCGTGCATATCGCCGAGGTGATCCTGCATTTCGGCAATGAGCCTTGGGGCGGAGTTCTCGTTATCGGCGGGCGGGTCGAAAAGCTCGGCCGAGTAGCGAAGCCGCTTGGCGGCGATCCGCAGACGATGATGGCGTTTGGTATCGGCCGGATCGTAAAGCGACGGCACGAGTTCGAGAAACGCGAGGCAACGTTCGCCAATCACGGCGGCAGCGATTCCAGGATCCGTCGCGACGCCCTCATCGAAACTCGCGATCTTGCGGATCCGGGCGGCGAGTTCCTCCGTGCTTTTGGGCGAAAGCGTCGTTAAGAGGGCTTGGTGATCTGCGTCTCGACGTGAGCGGCGGCCGGCGATCATTTCATTAATGCCCAGAAGGATCTGCGGGGCTTCAGCCTCGCCGGCGAGCTTTTCGAGCACCGCGATGGCTACATCATGGTCGCGGACCTTACCGGCAAGGTCTGCGATCGCTTTCAACTCTTTATCAAGCTTTCGGCCGGCTTTTTTATCGGAGATGGAGCCTAGGTCTTGCATCGCGGTTCGAAGGCGGCGGATCGCGACACGAAGGTCGTGGATGCCCTCGGCATTTTCCGGCCGAACAGCTTCGGACAATTGCTCAATGACCTTTTCGCCTCGCCAGGCGAGGACCTTTCCGGCTTGATGCGGGTTGTTTTCCTCTTCACGGGCCATCTATAGATCTTACTCCGAATCTTTGCCCGCGGCCGCGATCTCTTCGACCGCCTGCGGGTTTTCGAGAGCCGAAAGGTCGCCCGGGTCCTCGCCGAGATAGGCGGAGCGGATGACGCGGCGCATTACCTTTGCGTTGCGGGTCTTTGGCAAGGCCGAGACGAAGTGGATCTTCGATGGCGCCAAGGGCTTGCCCATGTCTTTGGCCACCAGGGCTTTCAGTTCTTTCTCAAGCGAGAGAACCACCCCGTCCGCCGAAGCGGCGTCCACCCCTCCTTCGTAAGGAGGGGAGCTTAAAACGCAAAATGCCACCATTGCCGTGCCCTTAACTTCGTCTGGGACGCCGATGACGGCGGCTTCGGTGACGAGCGGATGGGCGACGAGGAGCGATTCGACCTCGGCGGGGCCGACGCGCTTGCCGGCGACCTTTAGCGTGTCGTCGCTGCGGCCGAGGATGAACCAGTGGCCGTCCTTATCCCGCATTGCCCAGTCGCCGTGGACCCAGATGTCTCTGAACCGCCGCCAATAGGTGTCGAGATAGCGTTCCTTTTCCTGCCAAAATCCGCGTGCCATTCCGATCCACGGTTGCTTGATGACAAGCTCGCCGACCTTCCCGTCTGGCACCGAATTGCCGTCCTCGTCGAGGATATCGACGTCCATTCCGGGGCACGGAGCAGGGAAAGAACAGGGCTTGATCGGCAAAAGTGGGTTGCCCATCAGAATGCCGCCGGCGATCTCCGTACCGCCCGAGTAATTTATTATCGGCAGCTTTGAATTTCCGACCTTTTCAAACAGCCACCACCACGGCGCCGGATTCCAAGGCTCGCCGGTCGAGGCAAAGATGCGAAGCGAAGAGAGGTCGTGGCGTTCGAAGGGAGCCTTAGAACTCCCATCCTTACGAAGGAGGGGTACGGCTTCAGCCGGGGGGTGGTTCTCTGCGTCACGAGGGAGAACCACCCCGTCAGCCGAAGCGGCTGCCACCCCTCCTTCGTAAGGAGGGGAGCTTTCTTCGCTCGCTGCTAGCGATCGGATCAGCGTTGGGGAAATGCCGAGCACCTCGACCTTGTGTTTTGCGCAGAATTCCCACATTCGGTCGGGCGTCGGGTAATCGGGAGCTCCGTCGTAGATGCAGATGGTCGCGCCGTTGATGAGAGCACCGTAAATCAGCCAGGGGCCCATCATCCAACCGATGTCCGTGTACCAACTGATGCGCGTGCCTTTACCTACATCCGTTCCGAACGCCATATCCTGCGCCGCCTTGATCGGAAAACTTGCGTGCGTGTGCGCAATGCCCTTCGGCTTGCCGGTCGTGCCGGAGGTGTAAAGGATGATCAGCGGGTCTTCGGCGGAGGTGGGTTCGGGGGCGAAAACATCCTTAGAGCCGACTAGTTCCGCCCACCACACGAGCCGAGAAGGATGCTCTATCTCCGAACGCATAACTTCATCGATCCCGAAGGACATTTGTGCCTCCGCGTCCCCACCTGCCGTTTTACGAACTGCATCTAATGGCTCGTGCGGCTTTGACTGCTTGGCTGGCTTAGGCTTTGACCGGACAATAAATACTGTTTCTACTGTTGGGGATTTTCCTGCAGCCTCGAAACCGGCGGATCGTACTTGCTTACCCCGTCGCTGAAAACCGAGACTAGTGAAAATGGCCCGTGCACCGACTGCATTCATCCGGCTGACAATAGCTTCGACGCCATAACCGCTGAAGACAGGCACAGCAAGAGCCCCAATGCGGTTTATAGCGAGGAGAGCGATAACTGTTTCGGGAAGCATCGGTAGGTGGATGCCGATAGCATCTCCTTTTCCCAAGCCATTTTGCCGCAAGCCTGCGGCACACTTCGCGACTAGATCGTACAAAGCACTATACGTGAGAGTTTCGACCGATCCTTCTTCGCCTTCCCAAATCGCCGCCGGCTGGTCTTTCATCTCGTCCGTCTGCCAGCGGTCGAGGCACATTGTCGTGATATTCAATCCGGCGTGGGACACACTCCCTACCGGTCGTGTTTCCGCCTTCTCCGCGTCTCCGCGTCTCTGCGGTGAAGAGAACCAGGTCGGGAACTCGACGCCGTCGGACACATCCATCAGCTTTCCGTACGGCGGGTCGAAGCGGATGTCGAGGAACTTGAGGACCTCTTCGGTGAATCTTTCGACGTCGCGGATGGAGAATTCGTAAAGCTCATCCCAGGTCGTGACGCCAACCTGCTTCATGAACTTCGTGAGCTGCGCCCGTTCGATGACGTCGGGCGTCGGCCGCCAGGCTATCGGTTGATCTTCAAGGAGATTCGTGTCCTGCATTATTCGTAAATCGTAAATCGTGAATGGAAAATAGTAAATCGTGTGGATGAACTCGCGTTCGTATGGACGGTTCGGCGCTTGCCGAAGATAGTCTATCTGCGATTTACTATTTACGATTCACGAAATGAACAAACAGCCTGAATTACCGAACACTCTATTTGCCGGGAAGACGGCGATCGTTACCGGAGCTTCGCGGGGCGTCGGGCGGGCGACGGCGATTCGGCTGGCCGAGGGTGGGGCGAATGTTGTCGTCAATTATTTGCAGAATCACGCCGAAGCGGATGAAACGGTCAATCGCTGCACGTCGCTTGGGGTAAAAGCTATCGCTATCGCCGGCGATGTCTCCGAATACAACGCTGCCCGCAAGGTCGCCGAAAAGGCGGTCGAGGAATTTGGCGGCATCGATCTGCTCGTGCTCAACGCCGGCATCTGGGAAGGCGCGCCGATCGAGGAGATGACCGAAGAGACCTGGAACCGTGTGCTCAACACGAATCTCAAGTCGGCATGGGCGATGTCCAAGGCTTGCGTTCCGGCGATGAAGAAACGCGAGTCGGGGGCGATCGTTTTGGTCAGCTCAACCGCCGGCCAACGCGGCGAGGCGAACTACTCGAACTACGCTGCCTCAAAAGGCGGCCAGATCTCGTTCACAAAGGCATTGGCAAGCGAGCTTTGCCCGAAGATACGCGTCAACTGCGTGGCACCGGGCTGGATAGAGACGGCGATGGTCCGGCCGGTCTTTGAAGACAAGGCCTATGAACAGAGCGTTATCAATTCGATCCCGATGAAACGAATCGCGACGACCGATGACATCGCACTTTCGATCTGTTTTCTCCTCTCGCCTTGGGCACGGCATATTACCGGCGAGATCCTGAACGTAAACGGTGGTGCCGTGCTCTGCGGATGATCCCGTTTGTGACCGTTAGCACATTTTCGCGGGCTCTTTTGTGGTAACCGATTAACGGACGGCCTTACCATGAACACCAACAGCCTAAGCGATTTTCAAAGCCACTTTGCCGCTCTTCCGGCAAGCTCCAATTACGTAGAGAACCTGATCGGCAACACGCCGCTGCTTGCCATCCATTGCCACTACAAGGGCAAACGCCGAACCATATTTGCCAAAGCGGAGCATCTGAACCTCTCGGGCAGCATCAAGGATCGAATGGCGTTCCACATCCTTAAGTGCGCCTATCGCGACGGTGCGATCCGCCGCGGCGACGTGATCGCGGAGGCGACAAGCGGGAACACCGGTATCGCCTTTGCCGCCATCGGACACGCATTCGGCAATCCGGTTCACGTCTTTATGCCCGAATGGATGAGCCAGGAACGCATCTCGCTGATGAAAAGCTACGGGGCCGCGGTGACCCTTGTTTCGCACGAGCAGGGCGGATTTCTCGGCAGCATCGAGATGGCAGATGCGCTCAAATATGAGCACGGACGCGTCTTTCTGCCGCATCAGTTCTCTAACCTCGCAAACCCCGAAGCACATTACGAAATCACCGCGCCCGAGATCTGGGATCAGCTTGGACGGGTCGGCTTCGAGCCGGATGCATTTGTTGCCGGAGTCGGGACGGGCGGAACAATAATGGGATGTGCCGCTTACTTTCGCGAACGCAACCCCGAGATAAAGCTCTACCCGCTCGAACCGGCCGAGTCGCCGACGCTTTCGACCGGGCACAAGGTCGGAAGCCACCGCATACAAGGCATTTCGGACGAATTCATCCCGGCGATCTGCGACCTCGCGAAGCTTGATGAGGTGATAAGCGTTTCGGACGGCGACTCGATCCTGATGGCGCAGAAGCTGGCAAAGGACCTCGGGCTTGCGGTCGGCATCTCGTCGGGTGCGAATTTCCTCGGGGCGTTGATCGCTCTCGAAAGGCTCGGCGGTGATGCGATCGTGGCGACCGTACTCTGCGATGACAACAAGAAGTATCTGAGCACCGACCTTGTCCGCGAAGAGCCCGTCAAGGAAGGATACCTCTCGCCGGACGTCCGGCTTTTCGGGTACCAGACCATCGGCCGCGTCGATGAGGCGGCCGTCCACACGAACGACTGAATGCCGCCATCAGCCAAACTTGACAATGCCATAAGAAACGGTTGAACTTCTGGTTTGACCGTGAGCGAACGACAAGCACCGACAGTGATGAAATTTGGCGGGACGTCCGTTGGCGACGTCGCGGCTTTCGAGCGCGTTGTCCACGTCGTTTCGAGCCAGACGGAGCGGCGGCCGGTGGTGGTCGTCTCCGCGATGACGAAGGTGACCGACGCACTGCTCGCCGCGTTCGACATGGCAAAGGGCGGCGACTTGGCCGGTTCGGTCGCCTCGCTTGAGCCGCACTGGGAGAGGCACGTGGAGGTCGCCGGGCATTTCATTGCGGCCGATGGGCCGAACCTTTTCGGGACCGAGCTCGACCTTGCCCGCGGTGAGATCTCGGACCTGCTCCTTCGCGCGTCGCGGCGTTCGCTGCCGCTTTCGATGCTCAAAGACGCGATCGTCTCTTACGGCGAGCAGCTTTCGTCGCGGCTTTTGGCCGAGGTGCTGCGGTCGCGGGGAGTGAACTCGCGGCATTTCGATTCGCGGCGGCTGGTCGTGACGGACGACGAGTTCGGCTCGGCGACGCCGATAATGGACGAGACGGAGGAACTTGTCCGGCTTGAGATCGTACCGGCGACGGCATCGGGCGAGGTGCCGGTGATGGGCGGCTTCATCGCCGGCAACCGTGCGGGCGAGACGACAACGCTCGGCCGCGGCGGTTCGGATTTTTCGGCGGCGATCGTCGCGGCGGCGATAGATGCCGGCGAGCTTCAGATCTGGACGGACGTAACCGGCGTGATGACCTGCGACCCGCGGATCTGCAGCGATGCGAGAACGATCCCAGTACTTTCTTATGAAGAGGCGGCCGAGCTTGCCTATTTTGGCGCAAAGGTCCTGCACCCGAAGACGATAAAACCGGCGGTCGATCACGGCATTCCCGTACGAGTTTGCAATACGTTCGAACCCGATGCGGTCGGCACGATGGTCGTTGCCGAATCAGGCGAGGCTCCGAACAAGATAAAGTCCATCGCGAGCAAAAAGGGCATTACGATCCTGCGAATAACCTCGGCACGGATGCTTGGGAGCTACGGCTTCATGAGCGCGGTGTTTCAGGTCTTCGATCGATATCGGACGGTGATCGACGTGATTTCGACCTCGGAGGTCTCGATCGCATTGACGCTGGATTCGACCGGCTCGCTCGAGAAGATCGTCGAGGAACTTTCGCGGCTCGGCGATGTGGAGGTCGAGCCGAATTACGCCGTCATCTGCGTCGTCGGCGAAGGCCTGCGGGCCTCGACCGGCCTCGCCTCAAAGATATTTTCGACCATCGCGGACGTCAACATCGCCCTCGTCTCACACGGAGCCTCGGCGGTGAATCTGACGTTCGTTGTCGACAAGAACATAGTTGAGGATGTAATCAAACGGCTTCACAAAATGATTCTGTTAGATTAATCTGCAGCAATTGAGCACCTTCGAGAAGAGGAGAGCTAAGACGTCATGGCAGGGTACAAGTATTTCTGGACATGTCCTAATTGCGGTACGAGCCTCGAGCTCAAGATGCGGGTTACGCAAACACGGCGTAAGTGCCCGCATTGTGGGTTCTTAGTTACGCCTGAGGAAATCGACAATCAGGCTTGGTGGCAGCGGTTAGGTTGTTTGCTTCTTTTGTTCTTACTTTGTGGCTTACCCGCGTTCCTGATTTTCGTATCGGAATCGCTGGTTGGTACGCAATCGACCATGGGAGTTATTGTGGTCTTTTTAGGACTGCTGGTTCTAAGTGCAGTTGGATTTTTGATTTTTCGATTTTTTGGTTCGAATATCAAAAAGAATCGAAGCGAAGGTTTTAATGAAGTGCACCGTGAAGAAAAGGACAATGCCGAGTCGTTGACATCTGATGAAGTGCAGCGTTTGCGAACTTCGTCAGACTTCGAACTGATCAGAAATTTTGTCAGGAGTGGGCTATTGTATGAGGACGGCGCCTGGGAAAAATTGTCCCGCCTCATGAATCAAAAAGGATGGAGGCTTTCCGAAGAAGAAATCTATGACCTTGTTGATCATGAATCTGACCTTCAATTGTTTGAAGAACAATCGAAGCAACTTATCGAAAGTATAGAGGAAGCGAAACCAACAAGTCGTGAGGAATACATTACCGCCTACAACAATTTTATCGAACCGCATCAAGAGCGATATATTGCAGTTCTCGGAGAGATGCTCGGTGTGCCAGAGAACGAATATGATGACTTGTTGCGACAGGTACGCCAGTCAGTTTCGAACTCCGATCTTGAGTCATTTGAACGTACACTTAGGAAAAACCCTGAAGTAGACTGATTACGCACACGCATTTTGTTGGCGAGAATTTGGGATAGCTCATTCAGGGAATCGATTCCAGTAACATCTTCGCGCGACTCGCTTTACCGATTATTAGATTAGGTTCTGTTAACTTCAATCTCTCAGCAAAAGCAACCGTACTACAAATCCGAAAGCCATTATTGAAAGTCCTATGACGACAGTTATGGCCGGAAGCGATGCGGCCATCGCGATGCAGAACATCAGGCCGAGTATTGCGACCCATTTTGGATACAGTTTGTTTTCCTTCGCAAGCCGCAGCGCACAGATGTTGGCGATGCCGTAATAGATGAGGATGGTAAAGGCAGCGGCGGAGACGACGAACTGGAGCGTGCCGAAGATGGCGAGAAGAATGATGACCGCTCCGGTCAGGATGATTCCGTATGTCGGCACGGCGTGCAAGTCACTGACATGTTCCAAGAATGCGGGCATGTCGCGTCGGCGGGCCATCGCAAACATCATCCGCGAGATGCCGACGATCTGGCTGAGCAGCACACCTAGCATCGCGGTCGCGGCCCCGACACCAACGATCCAGAAGACGCCGGGTAGCTGAAAGCTCTTTGAAGCTTCCTGGAGCGGTGAAGAGCTGTCGGCAAGTGCTGCAGAACCTACCGAACCGACCGCAACGAGGGCCACCGCAAGATAGAGCACGATAGAAACCACGATGGTGATGACGACTGCTCGCGGGATGGTCTTCCTCGGTTCGTGCACTTCTTCGCCAAGCGTTGCGATCCTCGCGTAGCCCGTATAAGCAAAAAAGAGCAACGCGGCAGATTCGGCGATACCCAAAAAGCCGGTCGGTGCGAACGGCGTTAGGTTTGCGAGTTCTAATGAGGGAACACCCGCGGCAACAAACACCACGAGCGAGGCGACGGTCACGGCGACGATCGCCGTATTGAGCTTGCCGGCCTTTTTGATGCCGAATAGACTCGCTGCGGTCAGCAATACCGCGGCGGCAACACCGGCATAAACGGCGGGAACCGCAGCAACGAGCTTTGCAAAATAGGAGCCGAAGCCAAGTGC
>JAHBSG010000031.1 GCA_019639235.1 Acidobacteriota bacterium
CCGGCCGCGTTGAAAAGAACGGCGAAGCGCTCACCGTTACAGCGAAGCTTACCGACATTGCCGGCGGCTTTGTCATCTGGGAACAACAGTTCAAAAACGAGACGGGCGATGTCCTTTCTCTTCAAAGAGCCATCGCCGAGGCACTTACAGGCGTTGTCTTGCCGGCCGCATCCGCCGAAGAGCGGGCGAGCCGTTCCTCAAAGATCACCTCAGATCCCGAAGCGTTCGACCTCTACCTACGCGGGCTCCACCACTGGAACAAACGCATCGACTCCGAGATCCTTCGCTCCATCGAGCTTTTTCGTGCCGCCATCGATAAAGATCCGACATTTGCAAAGGCTTACATTGCGCTCGCTAACGCCTATTCCCTCGCTGATCTAAGTCGTCGCGGCATCTCCGATGAAGAGCGTGCCCGGCTCGCCCTTGCAACCGTCGAAAAGGCCCTTGAGATCGACGAGACACTCGGAGAAGCTTATGCGACTCGTGCGGTCAACAAATGCTTCCTCCGATGGGACCTGGCCGGCGCCGAGAGCGACTATCGGCGCTCCGTTGAGTTAAACCCGAATGATGCGACAACGCTTCACTGGTATGCCGAGTTTCTTGCTATGCACGGCCGGTTCGATGAGAGCATTGCCCTCTACCGGCGGGCAATGGAGCTCGACCCGCTCTCGTCGCCTATCAGGACGGACTACGCCCTTACTTTTTACTACTCGCGGGACTACGACCGAGCGATCGAATTATTGAATAAAGAGAAGATCCTCAATCCAAGCTACGCAAGGACGTATCTATTTCTCTCCTATGTCTACCCGGAGAAAGGCATGTATGCCGAAGCGGTCGATGCGATGGAGATGCGGTTCGACCTGATCTATCGAGCCGGCGGTATATCTTCTGAGTGGCACGAAGGTCACAAGACCAGGCTTTCAAAAATGCGTGCCTCTTTGCCCACGGGCAGCCGCGGCTTCTGGGACGGCACCCGCACCGATGACGAAAAGGAACCGTATTATACAGCCGTCGCGTATGCCAAACTCGGCGAGAAGGACAAGGCGTTCGAGTACCTGGAAAAGGCATTCGCAACGCGCTACACAGGCATGGTCTGGCTAAAGGTCACGCCCGAACTCGACGATCTTCGCGATGATCCCCGCTATGCCGATCTGCTCCGCCGTGTCGGCTTCAATTGACTTTCGGCACATCCACCGATCCGCCGCCCCTCCGCACTCAGCAGAATTTTGTGAAGCCCAAACCAAATCTCTGTGCAGCTTTTTTTTCGTCGCCGAGAGTAACGGAGACAGCAGCCCGGGGTGAGGCCCGGTGAATGAGCTGTAGGATGCAAAGCTCCGGGAAGGGAAGCACGATTTAAGGACAGAGTAGTCGGAACTTTTGGCCGCCCACGAACGCAGGCGGCCGTAACCGTTCTAATCGACGAATTCGATATCGACGTTGTGCGGGATGATGCCGGCTTCGACGCCTTCGGTCAGCAGGCGGCGGACGCCTTCTTTGCCTCGTTCACCGTAGTCGAGCGTAAGGTCATTGACCCACATCGCGACAAAGCGGTCGGCGAGTTCGGGTGTCATATCGCGGGCAAACTGCATCGCATAGGCGAGCGCGTCCTCGCGGTTCTCCATCGAGTAAAGAATGCTGCGGTGGAGGTGCTTTGAGACCTGCCGCATCAGCTCCGGCCCGAGGTCGCGGCGGATCGCGTTGCCGCCCATCGGCAGCGGCAGGCCCGTCCGTTCGTGCCACCATTCGCCGAGATCGAGAACCTTGTCAAGCCCCATCTGTTTATAGAAAAGCTGGCCCTCGTGGATCAGCAGTCCGGCGTCAGCATCGCCACGCTGAACCGCCTCGATGATCTTGTCGAAAGGCACGACGACGTGCTCGAACTCACGGTTGTAGAGCCGCAGTGCGAGATATGCACTCGTCAGTTCGCCCGGGACGGCAATCTTCATCTTGCCGATCTCGGCCGGGTCGCGGGGTTCCTTTGCCACGACGATCGGGCCGTATTTATCGCCAATGCTGGCACCGTGCGGCAGCAAGGCATACTTGTCCGAGACGTAAGCGTAGGCGTGAAACGAGATGGCCGTTACGTCATAAACGCCGTTCTTCGCGTCCTCATTAAGCGTCTGGATGTCCTTGAGGACATGCTCGAACTTGAGCCCTTCGGTCTCAAGCTTGTTGGTCGCCAGTCCGTAGAACATAAATGCATCGTCGGAATCGGGCGAGTGGGCAACGCTGATGGTCCTGGTTTCGGGAGATTTTTCGGGTTGTGAACTCATATATTAAAGCCTTGAGTAAAAGACATTCGTGTCGTAGAAAACTGTTATTCTACCGCTTTCGTTGAGTTTGGCAAAAAGCGATTCGAGCTCTTTTTCGAGCAGCGGAAATGCCGCGTCGGTCTCGTCCGGCATGTAGGAAGATGAAAGCATCCGCCCGCGGAGCCCGGCGAGGTCGAAAACCTGCCGGTTGGCGAATGTCGCCCTGCCAAACTCCGCCCGGAAAAAGCCGCTAAGCACCGCTTCATCGATCTGCTCGTGCCGAACCTCTGCGTAGTCGCGGCCATATTTGAGCAGCAGCTTTTCGTACTCGCGCAGAAACTCGGTCGTGTCCAACTGCCGCTCGTTCCAGATCAACGCGACATAACCGCCCGGCTTCAATATCCGCCGAAACTCCGCCCGCGTCGCCTCGGGCTCGAACCAATGGAACGCCTGCGCCGCAATGACGAGGTCGCACGAGCCATCACCGAGCGTCGTCGCCGCCGAGGTGCCGTCGGTGCTCTTGAAGTCGGAAAACTCCGCCAAGAAATCTTCGGCCGCCTCCCGCATCGCCGCATTTGGCTCAACGCCGTAAACCGTGCAGCCCGCTTCGAGGAACGGCCGTGCCGAAAGCCCCGTGCCCGAGCCGACATCCGCGACCACCGAGCCACGCTCCAGCCCAAGCCGCTCGCGGAAAAAGTCCATCATCTCCGCCGGATAGCCGGGGCGATACTTTACGTAATTTGCCACGCGGTTCGAGAACCGCTCGACCGTATCTGACATCAATCTCCCGCCACGAAGAACGTCATCTTCCAGACGCCACGCTTCTTCTCAAATCCGGCCCGATAGTCGAGCGGCCCGCGGACGTAGTCCTTATAAACGAAGCCCTTTTGCCCGCCCATCGTCTCAACGTAGAACCACTCGACCTCGGATTCCTCATCACCGGGCTTTGTCCGCACCGAACGGTTCCAATCGACCTTGACGACGTTGTAAGAAAGCTGGCCGAGGACCTTTGCGTCTTTCGAACCCGCCTCGCGGAGGTTGACGTTATTGCCGAAGATCGCCGAAAACTCGATGTCGTCTATGCCGCTGCCCCAGTTCGTATAGGTGTATGGAGCGGCGAAGGAAGCCCGCTTGTTACGGCCCTCGCCGGTGAAGGCTCCGCCGTTACGGATGACGCGAAGGAATTCGTCCCAAAACTTCGAATCCCGGCTTTCCGGCTTCCAATATTTCTTGAACGCGGCCGCCCCGTTATCGAGCCCGAACGAGATCTGAATATCGCGGTCGATGATCGAATAGATGTACCTCGCATCCTTCCTCTCGGCCGCCGCGATCAGCTTGGTACGAAACGCGAGAAACGAAGCAT
This sequence comes from Acidobacteriota bacterium, assembly GCA_019639235.1. GTDB lineage: Bacteria > Acidobacteriota > Blastocatellia > Pyrinomonadales > Pyrinomonadaceae > OLB17. The sequence goes on from JAHBSG010000031.1 coordinate 3,616, forward strand.
CCTGCGACGCCTCATCGACCGGCCGCACGAACCGCTCCTGCCCCGCTGCCGCCACGGCAAACACCATCACCCAAAATATCGCCAAAGCTTTCATCATCTTTTCCAATCAACAATTAACCAATTTCCAATTCACCATTCACCATCCACCAGTCACCATTAACTCTCCACCTCTTCCCCCGTCCAGACCGACCGCTTTGAGTGCGGGATGTCGAATTGATCGAGTATCCGGAAGCAGAGGTGTTCGACGAGCTCGTCGATAGATTTAGGACGGTGATAGAATCCCGGGCTTGCGGGCATTATGCGGGCACCGGCGTGCGAGAGCCGCAGCATATTCTCAAGATGAATGGCGTTGAAAGGCGTTTCCCGCGGGACGATGACGAGCTTGCGGCCCTCTTTCAGGCAGACGTCCGCCGCACGGTGGATGAGGTTCGTGCCCGCGCCGCTCGCGATCGCCCCGAGCGTCCCCATCGAGCACGGCACGATCATCATCCCCGCCTGCTTGTGCGAGCCCGACGACGGCTTTGCCGCCAGGTTATCGAGCCGCCAAAAGCGGATCAGCCGCGACTCCGGTGCCAAGCCGAGCCATTCGTTTATCTTCGGCACGGTCGGGTCCTTGAGATTTACGCCCATCTCGACCTGGGCGACCGTTGCCGCCGTCCCGGACATAATGAGGTTTATCTGCTCCACGACGCCGCTCGCCGCCAGAAGCTGCAGCGTCTTGTGTGCATAGATCGTGCCCGAGGCACCGGTTATCCCGACGGTCAATTCCATAATTCGATACTCCGCATCTTAACCAAGTTAGCGGTTCATTTGCTAATCTAATAGTTCGCTAATGGATAAAACAGAGATTCTAAAAATTCTTGCAGAGGTCCGCGAGGGCTCGCTTGACCAGGACGCCGCCGCCGAGCAGATCCGCGGCCTTGCTTTTGAGGATATCGGTTATGCCCGCGTTGATCATGGCCGGGCGGCGCGGCAGGGCTTTCCCGAGGTGATCTTTGGGCTCGGCAAGCGGCCGGAGCAGATCGCCGGCATCTTTGAGCGGATCGTCGCCCGCTCGCCGAACGTCCTCATCACCCGGGCGACACCGGAGGTCTTCGGGCTCATCCGCAATATCCACACCGACGCCGAATGGCACGAGGAGGCTCGGCTCATCCGCGTCTTTCGCGACCGCACCGACCTCGGCACCGGCGAGATCACCGTCTGCACCGCCGGCACGAGCGACATCCCCGTCGCCGAAGAGGCGGCGCTCACCGCCGAGACGATGGGCAACCGCGTTCAGCGCATCTGGGACGCGGGCGTCGCCGGAGTTCACCGCATACTCGCCGAACGCGAACGGCTTCAGGCCTCGCGGGTCGTCATCGTCTGTGCCGGAATGGAGGGCGCACTGCCCTCTGTCGTCGGCGGGCTCGTCCGCGTCCCGGTCATCGCCGTCCCGACCTCCATCGGCTACGGAGCCTCGTTCGGCGGCGTCACCGCCCTGCTCGGTATGCTCAATTCCTGCTCCTCGAACGTCACCGTCGTCAATATCGACAACGGCTTCGGCGCCGGCTTCACCGCCAGCCTCATCAATAGAAGTCAGAATTCAGAAGCCAGAAGTCAGTAGTCAGTGGCCAGTGGTCAGTGGTCAGTGGTCAGCGGTCGGTGGTCGGTGGTCGGTGGTCAGTGGTCAGTGGTCAGGATTCAGAATCTGAAATCCGAAATCTTGAATTCACCATTCACCATTCACTATTCACCATTCCCCCTTCACCCCTCGTCCCTGGTCCCTCGTCCCTTGTCCCTCCCCCCTAAATTGCTACTAATTGTCTGTTGATCGCCGCATACAATGCGTATAGCCTGTCAGAACCGGGAGCGGTAGCGACTGGGTCTCTCATTGCTCCCCTCCTTGTTTAGGAGGGCTGGCACCGCTTCGGTGACGGGGTGGTAGCTCTTAGGGTTTGCCCCCGATTGTCCACTCTCCATTATCCATTGTCCATTGACGAGTAATGCCGCACCCCGTCAACAAAAAGCTGCTCAAACAGTTCGGCGACCGCATCCGCCGCCTCCGCACCGCCCGCGGCCTAACCCAAGAACAACTCGCCGAACTAACCGGCTTCCACCGCACCTACATCGGCATGATCGAACGCGGCGAACGCAACCTCTCGCTCACAAACATCGCCACGTTCGCCGATACGTTAGAACTCAGAATCTCGGAACTTCTCGATTTCGGAGGTGACGATTGATGCCGGACCATTCGTTCACCATCACGCTCTCCAACAATCGGACTGAGAAGGAAGGCATCGAGTATTTGAAGGCTTACGAAACGGAATTTTTTTATGTCGATAGCACGACACGGAAACACATCCTCGACCTGCTCGGCTTTCCCCACAAATTCTCCCGTGCGTTCGATATGGTCTATATCCCGCGGTTTGTCGGCCAGGTGCTTACCGAGGAAATGATTGAAGCAAAGCTCGACGAGATCATCCTCGTCGAGCTTAAGGTCACCAAGAAGTATCTGCCCGAAAACCCAAAAGGCTTCTTCTTCGGAGCAACACAAAACGAGTTCGATTTCGGCAAAATGCTCGGCGAAAAGTTCCGCTTCTGCTTCGTCTCCCTCCACGAACGCGGCTCATCCCACGCCCTGCTCACAATCAGCGAACTGGAATCCCGAATCCGCACCCGCCGGATTCAATATCAGATAAATCTTTAGGTCCGATACACTTTCGAATTTCCAAAACAGAATGACGAGGCGATTTGCATCACTTTTGCAATACGGCACGCGGCCGCATTTCGATTTCAATAACCTATAAGCAGAATTCCCGAAAGCGGTAGTCGCAAGCGGTTAGAGATGTAGAGAGTTTCAAGGAAGGCGAATATCTTTGCAAAGTCATCGTTGCCGCGGTATTGGTTTCGAACGGCTATGACGAGATATTCGACCTCGAACATCATGCACGCCTGAAAGATGTCTTTAAGGAACTGGTTGTTGTCGACCGCTCTCCCGGCTTCGACCTCGATAACAATTCGACCGTCATCGCTAACTGCATCGGCGTTAAACGATTTATCGATCTTATTGTCCTGACCGAAAAGAACGGGAACACCGATCTTTTTGTCTTTCGATTTTCCGCTTTCGACCTGAAACCCAAGAGCTTCGAGTCCAGGGCGAAGTTTTGCAAGAACCTTGTCGCTTGAAAGCGTCTTGGTTGCGGAACCGATCTCATCTTCTACCTGGCGGAAGCATTCAACGACCGCTTCGATTTCGTCCGTAATGCCCTGCGAACGCGGAAAGAATTGGAACTTGATCATACAATCTCGCTGAAAATTCTAACTCGAAGCTCGTCGTCTGAAAGTTTGAAATAGTGAGTTGGGATGAAATAGAAGATCAGCTCATCGACCCACTGCGCTTCGTCGGAAGTGTAGCCGCTATCGTCGTCCCAAAGCAAGCTAAGCAATTGTGCCGAGCCGACGAAGTAAGTTCCCCATTCCGGACCGAAATCGATAAGCCGGAGAGCGTAAAGCCGCCCGTTGAACTCTACATAGTCTTTGTACATACCGAGAACGTATGTCCGTTCGAGCATGAAGTCCAAAATCGAATATCGCCGCTGTGTGCCCTTACTTACGTGCGGGCCTCAGACACGATGAAGCGGTGCCGGAAGCAGCCGTGGACGAAGATGGCGATCTTTCGGCTTGGGTAGGCGATGTCCAGGCGGCCGGGTGCTTTTTTGTAATGGAGCCGGTAGCCGCGGCGGCCGGCGGCCCAAAGCGCCCGGCGGAGCAGAAGCTCGGGGCCCGTGTCGCGGCCGCGGTTGGCACTCATCACCCGCGACGTGGCCTCGCTCTTCGGCACCGGCGATCGCTTGTCTCGGACGTACATCTTTTGCTCAGTGGTCAGTGGTCAGCAGGAAGACGGCGGACATCTTCGGCAATGATTTTAATCGTTTCGATTTTGTCCTGGCAAAGACGGTGTGTAGTCTTTATTTGCTTCATCGCGGAGCGATGGCTTGAATGTAGCCGTGGGTGTAACCCACGGTAAGGTCGCAGATGATCCGCGTCGCGTCAGCGACGGATCAACACACCCCCAAAAAATGGCAAACACATATTCGCAGATATATTTGCATTTCTTATTTAGCACAAAGAATCGGGAGCCGCTCATTCGCCCCGAGATCGAAGAGCGGATATGGGCATATATCGGCGGCGTTGCCAAGCGTCACGGTATAGCTCCGATCCAAATTGGCGGCATTGATGATCACGTGCACGCACTTACGGGCTGCCCGACGACGATGGCACCGAGCCAAGTCGCCAAGGCGATCAAGGGCGATTCGTCATACGGCATCCGCAGGGAGTTCGCGGGAATGGAAAATTTCGGCTGGCAAGATGGATACGGCGTGTTTTCCGTTTCGTATTCCTCCGTTCCGGCCGTGGTCGATTACATCAAACGGCAGCGCGAACGCCACGCAAAACACACATTCGAGTCGGAGTATCGTTCGCTGCTTGAAAAACACGGCGTGGAATACGATCCTCGATATTTGTTCGGCTGAATCGGTCGTCGCTGACGCGACCGGGGGCGGTTTTGCTCGTGTCCGTGGGTTGGCACCCGTCCCGTGGGTTATCACCCACGGCTACAATCATGTCGTCGCTCTGCGACGGTCCGTGGGTTGGCACCCGTCCTGTGGGTTATCACCCACGGCTATATTCACATCGTCGCTCTGCGACGCGCAACTCTCGCAACTCTCGCAACTTTCGCAACTCCCTAAGGATTGATCAGAATATACAGCCGGTCGGCCCAGTCGGAGCGGGCATTTTTGAGTATTTCGTATTGGACCATCGCCATTCCGCGGTCGCCCATTTTTACGTATGTGCGGCCGAGATTGAAGCGGGCCTTGTCGAGATCGGGGTCGTAGCCAACGGCGCTGTTAAATGCCATAAGGCTCTCGTCCAGCCGGTTCAGCTCAAGCAGTGCCTCGCCGAGCGAATTGAAGGTGCCGGCCTCGGGCTTATAGGCCTTTAGCTGCTCGAACATCGCCGCCGCCTCGGCCCAACGCTTTGACTTCAGGTAAGCATCGCCGAGCTTTTCGATCGCACCGACGTGGTCCGGTTTGATCTGCAGCGTCCGACGAAAGGCAAGTATCTCTTCATCATTCTGCCCGAGCCGCCCGAGGCTCAAGCCCAGTGCATACTGCGTCTCGGGGCTCGCGTCGCCGAGCCTTATCGCCGTCCGGTAGGCCTCGGCCGCTTCCTTGAATTGCCCGACCGCATAGCTCGAAACGCCAATGTTTACATGGGCCGGGGCCCAATCCGGCCGGAGCTTCGCCGCCTGCCGAGAGGCTTTCAATGCATCTTCGTGCCGGCCGAGCACGCCATAGCAATATCCCGCCTGATACCACGCTTCCGCATAGTTCGGGTCGGCCTCGGCGGCATTCAGAAAATACGGCAACGCCCGAGCGTATTCATCCCGCGAGAGCTGGACGACCCCCTGCGAATAAAGCCGTTCGGCCGCCGCACGCTTGTTCCGCTCGGTCTCGGCGGTCAGGTTGGCAAAGCTCCGAGCCTCGCTTATCCGCATCTGAAGGATGCGCTCCGACGGCACCGCGAAGTTTAGGCTCTGACCCTCAGCGGCCTGCAGCGTCGCGACGCCAACCACCTGCCCATACATATTTACGACCGGCGAACCGCTCGAGCCGGGGCTGATCGGCGCGGTTATCTGGATGATGCGGCCATAGCCGGCGATCTCGCGCACCGCGGAGACGATGCCGTTCGAGACCGAGCCCTCAAGCCCGAATGGATTGCCGACAACGACGATCGATTCGCCCTCCTGCGGCACGGCCCGAGTCACCGGCAGCGGAACCGCAACTCCCGCGGGCACTTCAACTTGCAGCATCGCCAGGTCGCCTTCGCCATCGATCGCGAGCACGCCGCTGACCCTGAATTTGCGGCCGTCAACGGTCTGTATCTCGGCCCGCGTCGAACGCTCGATGACATGCCGGTTGGTCACGACCCGGTCCGCCGAAACGAAGAAACCGCTGCCGCGAGAGACGATCTGCCCGCGTTGGTCAAAGGTCTCGATCGCCACCGCCGAAGGCTTCACCCGCCGCACAAGTGCCGGCAAAAGGTCCTGCCCATGGGCAAGCGCCGGGAACCCGGCCGCCACAGCAGCAAGTGTGATAAAGATGGTGAAAAAACGCTTCCGCACTCAGAGCCGAACCGCCGTCGGTTTGTCTGGATTATAGGCGATTGCCACGCCGCGAACAAACATTTTCCGAAGCCGGGCCTTTATTGCAACCGCCGTTCGATTGGTGATATAACGCTAGGGCAATGACAAAGCGAATCGCTATCGGGGCCGACCACGCCGGCTTTGAGGAAAAAGAGAAGATCAAGAAAACGCTCGACGAGCTCGGGATCGAATACGAGGATGTCGGGACATCTTCGTCGGACTCCGTCGATTATCCCGACTTCGCCCGCCAGGTCGCCGAACGCGTCGCCCGCGGCGAGGCAGAGCAGGGCCTGCTCTTTTGCGGCTCCGGCACGGGCATGGCGATCTCCGCGAACAAGGTCAAAGGCGTTCGTGCCGCCGTCGCCTGGTCGCCGGATATCGCCCGACTCGCCCGCGAACATAACAACGCAAACGTACTTGCTCTTCCCGCTCGATTTGTGTCAGAGGACGAGGCAACGGCCATCGTCAAGGCATGGTTCGCTGCCGATTTTGAAGGCGGCCGCCACGAACGCCGCGTCGAAAAGATCGAACCCGGCGGCGACTAGCATGATCCAGCAGATGCACATCCCGGGGCCGCCGCTCGGCCACTTCATTCGCTTTTTCTATTACTACGAAGGCGTCCCGGCAGACCACAAGGTCGACCGCTTTCTCCCGAACGGCGACACCGAGATCCTCATCGACTTTCACGACACCCCGCAGTTTATCTACGACAACAACACGCTAAAGGAAATACAGTCCTGCCATCACGTCTGGGCGTCAGGAGTTCGCACAGAACCGATAACGATCCCCGCCGGAAATAATGCAGCGATGATGGTAATTATGTTCCGGAAAGGAGCTGCCGCCCCGTTCTTCCCTTTCCCGATGGACGAGATATCAGATTGTGTCTTCGATGCCGATCTGATCTGGGGGCCCGGATTCGGCGAGCTTCGTGAGGTGCTGCTCGCGGAAAAGGACATTCGAAAGCGCTTCGCTTTGGTCGAGGCGTTTTTGCTCGGCCGTTTTCAAAGCCGTCTCGCTGAAAACGCTTGTGTTGAATTTGCGATCGGCGAAATGAATCGCCGGCCGGATGCGGTCAGCATCAGCCGGATGAACCAAAAGATCGGTTATTCACAGAAGCATTTCACCGAAATGTTTCGGCGGCGGGTCGGCGTAACGCCAAAGGCTTATCTGAAGATAATGCGATTTCAGCACGCGATAAAGCGCATCGCCGAGACCGCGGAGATCGATTGGGCCGCGATGGCCGCCGAGTGCGGCTTCTATGATCAATCGCACTTCATCAACGACTTCAAACACTTCTCCGGATTCACGCCGGAACAATATTCCCGCATTCAAACGGATTATCAGAATTACGTTCCGGTAGGTTAGGTAAATTTTTTCCAATACCGGCGAAAGCCTACAGGGTTATCTTTACCCCGCTATGGAAAACTTTTATATCAATCACATCGCAGTGGCGGTTTGTGCGGTAATGAGCCTAGTGATCGGCGGGCTCTGGTGGTCGCCCCTTCTATTTGCGAAAGCTTGGCAGAACGAGGCCGGGCTGTCGGACGAACAACTCGCGAAAGCGAATCAGGCAAAGACTTTCGGACTCACCTTCGTCATCGCCCTGGTGATGTCTTACAATCTGGCGTTCTTTTTGGCTGCGCCCGGCACGACATGGCAATGGGGACTTGCTGCGGGGCTACTGACATCGATCTGGGTTGCCGGAATGTTCATAGTCATTGCACTTTTCGAGCAGCGGTCGTTGAAGTACATGCTCATCAATTGCGGCTACATCGTGGTATATTTTGCCGTCATCGGCTTTATTCTTGGCATCTGGAGGTAAGAAAATGGCACAGAAAACATCGGGAGAATTTGAGAAGGAATTTGTTGATGGCATCAAGGCCACGACCGGAAAACAGCTTGGCGAATGGATGAAGGTTTTAGACGGCTTCGGAAGCAAGAAAAGGCCGGAAGTCATCGCCTGGCTGAAATCCGAGCACGGCTTCGGGCATATGAATGCCGCAATGCTCGCCGCCATCCACGCCAACGGTGGCAAGCTCGTCTATCAAAGCACGGATAACTTGCTCGACACGCAATTTGCAAAGGCAGAACCGATGCGCCCGCTTTTCGACGAGCTTGTGGCATTTATCAAAAAGAACATCCCGAACGCGACGGTGCTTCCGAAGAAGACCTACGTTTCGATCCTCGATAACCGCGAGTTTGCCGCCGTGAACATCAAAGCGAAGGAACTTCGCGTCGGGCTTGACCTTGGCGACCGGCCCTTCGATGAGACAATCGAAAAGGCGAAGCTGAGCGGCCCGATGCCGCGAATCTCACATATGTTTGTGTTGACCGATGCGAAGCAGCTCGATAAAAAGATCGCCGAAGCGGTAAAGGAGTCTTACTCAAGATGTCATCAAGATCGCTCAACGCGGTAAAAATGGTGGTGGCTTCGTTGGCTCTTGCCGCGACGATAATTGCTCAGCCTCAGGGTTATAGGATCGCTTTCAACGTACTTGAAGATCAAAAGGCCGACGACTACGAGGTTTACACGATCAACAGCGACGGCTCGGCGATCGCAAACGTCACGCAGAACAAGGACGTGGCTTGGATCTATTACACCATTCCCGGCAAGCTCCTCTTTATAAGTGACCGAAATGCCTGCAAGCGGTGTTACTTCCTTTACGAATCCGACATAGACGGCTCGAATATCCGAAAGGTCTCGAATCTTCAGCTCGAAGATTCCTGGATGGGAAGCCGCAACAAAGGCAAAGAGCTCGTCGTCACCGGCCGGCTCGGCCCGGCGGACCGATATCAGCTTTTCATCATCGATCGGGCGACCGGGCGCTTCCGCCGCCTGACGAACGAGCCCGCTTCGGCATTTCGCGATCCGCTCTTTTCGCCTGACGGGAAAAAGATCGTCTATGTATTCAAAAAGAACCGGACCGATCGCAGCGAAATAGAAGAGCTTTACATTATGGACGCGGACGGCACGAACCGAAAGAAACTGACGACCTATCCCGCGGACGATCCGCTCGGCAAAACGCCCGGATACAAGGTCGGGCCGCCGCGTTGGAATTCGAAGTATGGCTTCATCACCTATCAATCGAATCAGGCGGGAAAACAATCGATCTTCGCAGTAACACCGAGCGGCAAGCGGCACTGGAAGCTAACAAAGCTGGAGAACGACGAAGGCTGGCACGATTGGAGTCCCGACGGCGAATGGCTTGTGTTTGACAGCCGCGATGAGAAAACGGGCCGATATGACCTGATGCTCTACAATTACCGGCAAGCGAGCCTTACAAATATCACCAAGGCGAGCGAACGGAAATACCATCAGGCACCGGTTTTCGTCAGGCCTTGAATGCAGCGGTAAAGTCACTCTGCCCGGGTCGTGTATAATGTGCCCGAACTATTAAAAAAGAACAGAGAGGGCAGCGACATGAGTACTTTTCCCGATATCCCGCTTGAAGCGTGGCGTCCGACCAAGAACACACTTCATCTTTATTGCCAGATCGTCGGCAAGATCCGGTTGGCGATGCACCCGCGGCTGAACCATTGGTGGCACGTGCCGCTTTACGTCTCGCCTCGCGGATTAACAACGCGCCGAATTCCCTATTCAGGCGGGAGCTTTGAGATCGAGTTCGACCTCATCGACCACCGGCTTGTCATCAGCACTAGCACCGGAGACCGCGAAGAATTCGCTCTCTTCGAGGGACTCTCCGTCGCCGATTTTTACACCAGCATTTTTGCGAATCTTAAAAAGCTCGGCATCGAACCAAAGATCCGGCCGATCCCATACGAAGCGCCGTCCACGACGCCTTTCCCGGAAGACACCGAGAACGCATCTTACGACAAGGAATACGTCCGCCGCTTTCACCAGACGCTGGTCGCGGTCGATGATGTGCTTGAGGAATTTCGCGGACGCTTTCTTGGAAAATCAACGCCGGTGCATATGTTCTGGCACAGCTTCGACGTCGCTCTGACTCGATTTTCCGGCAAGCGCGTTCCCGTCCGCGAAGGCGCGAACCGCGTCGAAAGCGAGGCATATTCGCACGAGGTCATCAGCTTCGGTTTCTGGTTCGGCGATGACCGCGTTCCGGCTCCGGCGTTTTACGCATACGTCGCCCCCGAACCTGCCGGACTCGCCAACGAGCCCCTCATGCCGTCAACTGCAAAATGGGCCGAATCGAACGGAGCCCACCTTGCACTGCTTATGCTCGACGATGCCCGAAACTCCGCAGACCCGCGGGCCACCGTTCTCGATTTTCTCGAAAGCGCGTACCAAGCAGGAGCTAAGGCCGCTAATTGGGACGTTGCCGAGTTTGCTGCGGCCGCAAAATAGGATGATCGATCTAAGAAGTGATACGGTAACGAAGCCGACCGAGGCGATGCGGCGGGCGATGGCCGCGGCCGAGGTCGGTGACGATGTTTACGGCGAGGACCCGACGGTCAATCGCCTGCAGGCTCGTGCCGCTGAGATCTTCGAGAAACAGGCCGCTCTTTTTGTCCCGACAGGGTCGATGGGCAACCAGATCGCGGTCAAGCTCCATACGCGGCCGGGCGACGAGGTCATCATCGAGGAGCGCGGCCACATCTTCAATTATGAACTCGGAACTCCCGCAGCGGTTTCGGGCGTGATGATGCGGACCGTTAAAAGCTCTGACGGGAGCGGACATTTAACCTGGGACGAGATCGCATCCGCGCTCCGCATCGATCTGCCATATTACAGCAGCCCGACCGGGTTGATCTGCCTTGAGAACACCCACAACTTCGCCGGCGGAAGCGTTATGACCGCCGAGCATTGCGCCGAGATCTGCGAAAGCGCTCATTCGATTGGGCTGCCGGTCCACATGGATGGAGCCCGCATTTTCAATGCTGCAGCCGCACTTGAAACTTCGGTCGCCGAGCTCACACGCCACTGCGATTCCGTCCAATTCTGTCTCTCGAAAGGACTCGGAGCACCGGTCGGCTCGATGCTCGTTGGCTCGGCGGACTTTATCAAAGAAGCTCGCGTTTGGCGGAAGCGTTTCGGCGGCGGAATGCGGCAGGCAGGAATACTTGCCGCCGCCGGGCTGATCGCCCTTGAAGATTCGCCAAAACGCTTGCACGAAGACCACGCGAACGCACGTCGACTGGCGGAGGGATTGGCCGCGATTCCCGGCATCGCGATCGACGTCGACCGCGTTGTCACCAACATCGTCATTTTCGATATCACCGGCACCGGCAAAACCTCCGTCGAGATCTGCTCCCGGCTCAAAGACAGTGGCATACTCGCCATCGGCTTCGGCAACGCGATCCGGATGGTCACCCACTGCGACGTGTCTGCTGCAGAGATCGATACGACCCTTGCCGCGATGGCGGCTGTCCTTTCATCGTGACCTCAATCTGTAACTTTGAGTTAAGCTCGAAATGTAATGATCTTCGGATGCTACGATCTTTCCTCATTTTTCTTGTTCTCGTTAGCTTCGCGACGGGCGCGTTCCCGCAGATGAACGCAGAATCGCCTAAAGCAAAGTCTGTCTCGATCGAAGGCCATCGCGGGGCCCGTGGTTACCTGCCCGAGAACACGATACCGTCATTCAAGCTTGCTCTGGAACAAGGTGCGGACACGCTTGAACTCGATGTTGTGATCACGGCTGACCGCAAGGTTCTTCTCTCGCACGAGCCCTGGTTCTCCGCGGCGATCTCAACCGGGCCGGATGGAAAGCGTATCGAAAAGGACAAGGAACGCGATCACAATATCTTTAAATTGAACTACGCCGAGACCCTCGGTTATGACGTAGGAAGCCTTGGAAATCCCGCATTCCCGGAACAGAAAGCGATGCCGGCAAGCAAGCCGCTGCTCGCGGACGTCTTCGCGGCGATCGAAACATTTGCCAAAGGAAAAGCGATCGCACCTCCGCGATACAACATCGAGATCAAGTCCACCGCAGAAGGCGACGGCGTCTTTCATCCGGCTCCCGGCGAGTTTGCCGATCTGGTCGTTAAAGAGATCGAGCGAGCCGGACTTATCGACCGGACGATAATCCAATCCTTCGATGTTCGGCCGCTTCAGCACATCAAGAAGAATTTTCCTGCGATGCAAGTTGCACTCCTTGTCGGCGGCGACGAAGATCCGGTTAAGAAACTTGCGTTGCTTGGTTTTACGCCGGCCACACTCAGCCCGCAATTCTCGCTCGTCACCGCGGAACTAGTTCGGCTCTGCCGTGAAATAGGTATGAAGCTCGTGCCATGGACCGTGAACCGGATCGAGGATCTGGAGCGGATTAGCAAGTTCGACATTGACGGTATCATTACCGATTATCCCGACAGGGCAGTCCTGATTTTCCGCAAGCCGCCAAGAGCCAAATGACTTTCCGCTCGATTTCGGTAGAATTATCTCGATGATAATCGCTATCGATGGCCCGTCGGGTGCCGGCAAATCGACCCTTGGCAAAATGCTCGCCCGTGAGCTTGACCTCTTGTATCTCGATACCGGTGCGATGTACCGTGCGGGAGCACTTGCCGTCCTCCGGGCGGGCATTTCGTTCGAGGATGAGGTCGGGGTTGCAGATCTGATCAAGTCATCCGCGATCGAGCTGACGGGCAATGCCGAAAACCAGAAGGTTTCGCTCGACGGCAACGATGTAACAACTGAGATCCGAACTCTCGTGGTCGCCCAGGCGGCATCACGCGTATCTACAAATTCCGCAGTTCGCCGCCGCATGGTCGAGCTCCAGCGGCAGATGGGCGAGCGGGCCGAGCGTGGCTGTGTCCTCGAAGGCCGCGACATCGGAACGGTCGTTTTTCCGAACGCGGACGTCAAGTTCTTTCTTACTGCCGAACCCTCAGCCCGCGCCCGAAGGCGATTTGAAGAAGACAAAGCTAAGGGCCGCGAGTCAACATACGAGCAAACCCTCGCCGAAATAAACGAACGCGATGAACGGGACGTCGCCCGCGACGACTCGCCGCTGCAGATACCGGAAGGAGCAGAGGTGATCGACACCTCGGAACTTGATCTCGACGAAGTTTTCGAACAAATGCTCGCGGTTATTCGTGAAAGAAGGAGTGCGGCGGCATAGTGGACACTTTACCCGAGAAGCGTGGCTTATGGCCGCTCTCGCTCTCTATCCGATGCTCGTCGGCATGGTGATATACGCCATTTATCGAATCCTTAAATAATTTGACTAATCCCTCCGCAGCCGATAAGATTTCGGTTTGCTGTTTGATATGCTCCCGTAGCTCAGCCGGATAGAGCAACAGCCTTCTAAGCTGTGGGTCGCAGGTTCGAGTCCTGCCGGGGGCGAGATCGATTTGGGATTTGGGAAGTCGGATTGCGGATCCGCTTTTGCTTCTATCCACGATCCCAAATCCAAAATTTGAAAATGACTTATGGCGGCTATAGTTCAGGGGTTAGAACGCCAGATTGTGGTTCTGGATGTCGTGGGTTCGATTCCCACTAGCCGCCCCATTACTTCCCAATAATCGAATCTTTCCATAACAAAATTATTTGATCGCTTCCCAATTTTTCTTTAATTTCGGGGCCGGTGTGGTTTATTATTTTGATTGAGGTCCTCTCGTTTTGAAAGCAGGGTTTTTCTTTCTACATTTCTTGCTCTGTGTTTTTGTCCTCGCTTTTCAGGCGGCCGGGCAAACGCGCTCGGATAGGTTCGTGAAAGACGAACTACTCGTCAAGTTTGATACCGGCTATACCTCCGAAGCGATCGCCTCGGTCCACGATCGACTCAACGCAAGCGTTCTCGAACGTCTTGGTGACACCGGGTGGCAGCGGATTCGCATTTCCGCAGGCCAAAGCGTCGAGACGGCCATTGCACAATACAAAAAGTTTCCCGCCGTCATCGCCGCCCAGCCAAACTTCTATTACGAACTGACCGCTCTTCCCGACGACCCGCAGTATTCGAATGCCGGGCTCTGGGGTTTGCCGAAGATCTCTGCCCCGGCCGCCTGGGACATCACGACCGGCTCGAGCACAGTGATCGTCGCCGTTATCGATACCGGAATGCGGCTTGGGCACGAAGACCTCGCGGCGAACCTCTGGGTTAATTCCGGCGAGATCGCGAACAACGGCATCGACGACGACGGCAACGGATATATTGACGACGTACACGGTTGGGATTTTCGCTTTGAGGACAGCGACCCGGCCGATCAGCACGGCCATGGAACGCACGTTTCGGGCACGATTGGGGCAGTTGGGAACAACGCTACCGGCATCGTCGGCGTCAACTGGAACGTCCGCATAATGCCGATAAAGATCTACAGCCAGGCCGCCAACGATACAACCTCAGCGATGCTTATCAACGCATATAATTACGTGCGGATGATGAAGCTCGCCGGCCATAACATCCGCGTTACCAATAATTCTTATGGCGGTTGTGCCGAAGCCTGCGGATACGATCAAGCGACGAAAGACGCAATTGACGCTCTTGGTGATGCCGGAGTCCTAAACGTCTTTGCTGCAGGAAACAACGGCCGAAACACGGACAACCTGCCGTTCTATCCGGGCAGCTATGACTCGCCGAGCATTCTTAATGTCGCCGCATCAACAAGCGTCGATTCCCGTGCAAGCTTTTCCAACTTCGGCACTGTCTCTGTCGATCTTGCCGCTCCCGGTTCCGGGATCTACAGCACGACCAACGGCTCGAATTCGAGCTACGGAAATATGAACGGAACCTCGATGGCCGCTCCGCACGTCGCCGGAGTTGCGGCCTTGCTTGCTGCCCAGCATCCGTCGCTTGATGCTCGTTCGCTGAAAGCGACGATCATGAATAACGCAGACGTTCTGCCTGAATGGGCGGGTGTAGTGAAAACATCAGCGCGATTAAATGCCGCCGCGGCTCTCCAAAATCCGGTCAACTGTACCGCTGACGTTGGCCTGCTCGAAAGGCAAATTCCGACCAAAGGCGGGTTGCTCAAGATCACGATAAACACGCAGCCAAACTGCGATTTCACGGTCAAGCCGGGAAGCCGGTGGATACGTGTATTGGATCGAAGCCAGACATCAGGCACGGCCGTTGTTGATGTCTTTATCGGCGTTAACCCATCGATCAGCCGCAGTTCGACGCTAGAGGTTGGCGGCCAGACGATCACGCTTATCCAAAACCGATCCGGCGGGAAATAATTTCCGGGTTGACCAACTATTTTGGCCGCCGAGGCGTCAAAAAGCAGAATTATTTGAAATTTGGGCCAAAATGCCTGTTTGATTGTCTTACGGAGCAAGATTTCTGTCTTGCCACGGCCACTCGGAAGACTGTATAGTTAGAGATTCGGACGCGACCCTCAATTGAATTCAGCGGGCATGCGTCTTTTTTAGGAACTGATCATGAAAAATAACCATTTCGCCGGTCGGATCGCGTGCACGATGCTGGCTGTTTTTGTTCTAGCAACCGCATCGATCGCCCAGCTAACACTTCGCGAGGCGACGGACGTCGATGGCGACGGAAAAACCGACTACACGGTCTTTCGGCCGAGCAACAACGCCTGGTATTCGCTGCTCAGCAACGGCGGCTTTTCGATCCAAACGTTTGGCCTCGCTAATGAGGATTTCGTCACCCCGGGCGACTTTGATGGCGACGGAAAAGGCGACATCGCGGTTTGGCGCGATACGACAGGGGTTTGGTATTGGCTCAACAGCTCGAACAACACCTTCAACGCCATTACATTCGGCATCAGCGGCGATGAACCTGTCGCTCGCGACTACGACGGCGATGGCAAGACCGACGTTGCTGTTGTCCGCCGTACGAACGGCAACATGATCTGGTACGTTTACCGCTCGTCAGATCAGGGCTTTACGGCGTTCCAGTTTGGCCTGACGACCGACTTCACCGCACCCGGTGACTACGACGGTGACGGCAAATTCGATTTCGCCGTTCAGCGTCCCGGTGCAACTCCGACCTCACAGGCGGTCTTCTATGCCGCACTGAGCAACGGCGGCGTCGAGATCATTCCGTGGGGTCTGAGCAACGACCTTGTCGTTCCGGGTGATTACGATGGCGACGGGAAGACCGATTATGCGGTCGTCCGCGAAGGCTCAACGCCGGATGCGAACCTCGTTTGGTACATCCGCCGTAGTTCCGATGGCGGCTTCAACGCCTACTCGTTCGGCCTGACCGGCTCTGACCTTCTGGTTCAGGGTGATTATGACGGCGATGGCAAAACCGACATTGCTGTCTGGAGAAATACCGACGGCCAGTTCTTCGTACTGAACAGCTCGAATCTGTCGCTTACGGTCAATCAGTGGGGTTCGCCGAACGACTTCCCGGTCGCAAGCTACGATACTCACTAATCTTTCGCAAATTTGGAAAATGGAGCCGAGTCCGTAATGGTACTCGGCTCTTTCTTTTTGTTCGATTTACGGTAGTATTTTGTTGGATGGTTGAAGCTAATACCAACGCTCAGCGGGTACTGGATACATTTCCGCATCGGAAGATAGCGGTCGTCGGCGACCTTGTCGCAGACCGCTATCTTCGCGGAACGATCGACCGTGTCTCGCGTGAGGCTCCTGTCCTTATCGTCAAGCACGATCAGACAGAGACGTTTCCCGGCGGTGCGGCAAACGCCGCTGCGAATATCGCATCGCTCGGCGGCGCTTCGCTAGCTGTGGGGATCGTCGGTAACGACCCATCGGGCGAGGAACTAACCGCCGAGCTTGCCGCCCTTGGTGTTGAAACGCGGTCGATCGTCGTTTCGTCAAGCTATAGCACCACGACCAAGACCCGTGTCCTCGCCGGACGCAGCACTTCTTCGCGGCAGCAGGTGCTTAGGATCGATAACGAGGACAGAACCGGCCCGAGCCCGCAGGACCGCTCGGCAATGCGTGAAAAAGCGGTTTCAGCGGCCGCCGAATCCGACGCGATCATCGTCTCTGATTACGGCTACGGTGCGGTCGATCCCGAACTTTATTCGGCGGTTCTCGCCATTGCCAACGACCGCGGAATCCCGATCGTCGTTGATTCTCGCTATCGGCTGGCTGAGTTTCGCGGCGCGACCGCAGCAACGCCAAATCTTGAAGAGGCCGAAGCGATCATCGGCTCCGGCTTCGAGAATGCCGCTGCGGACGGCCTCAGGCAGCAGCTCGCTTACCGTGCCTTGCTCATCACCCGCGGCGGCAATGGCATGCTGCTCTCCGAGGAAGGCCGGCCGGTGACACATATTCCGGTCGTTGGCCCGAGTGAACCCGTTGACGTGACCGGTGCGGGCGATACGGTTATTGCGGTCTTCACGATGGCGCTCGCCGCAGGGTTCGATTTCCACCTCGCAGCCACCATCGCAAATCACGCCGGCGGGATCGTTGTTATGAAACGCGGTACGGCCACTGTTTCGCTCGAAGAGTTGGCCGAGTCACTTTCCACGGAGGCTCCAAGCGTCTCCGCCGCAGTCGACGAAACGTTATGATCACACCCGCACCGATCCTCGATCGCGACGAGATAACCCGGTTCGCCGCCGAGCGACGGGCCGGGGAAGAGAGCATTGTCCTCGCTAACGGATGTTTCGACCTGCTCCATGTTGGCCACGTCCGGTATCTTGCAGAGGCGAAAGCTCTCGGTGACGTGCTTGTCGTCGGGATCAACAGCGACCGCCAAGTCGCGAAATTGAAGGGCCCGGGCCGTCCCGCCGTTCCCGCCGAGGAGCGTGCGGAACTGATCGCCTCGCTTCGGTTCGTCGATGCCGTTACGATATTTGACGAGCCGACCGTAACGGAACTGATCCTCGCGATCCGGCCCGACGTACACACGAAAGGAACCGACTATACAGAGGCGAACGTGCCCGAGCGCGATGTTGTACTTTCGATCGGCGGCCGAGTCGCGATCGTCGGCGACCCGAAGGATCATTCATCGTCAGACATGATCGACGCGCTTGCCCGTTAAGGCGTAAGTACCCAAGAGATGGAAACGGTTCGAACCAAGACCGATCTGATCATCGAGGTCTGGGAACGCCTCGATTGCGAAAGCATCGGCCGGCCCGAACTCGAGGCGATCGAGGCCGCCGTCCGCGAACGCTTCGGCCCGCAGGCGGTCGATCCGGTAATGGTCATCGCCCGGCTGCTTGCCGATGAAGGTGCCGAACTCCGCCACGCGGAGCTGATGGAGCTGCACATCGAGCGCGACGAGGATCGGCCGTATGATGCGGCGTTTCGCGTTCTTTTCGACTTTACCGGGCTTGAATGTGCACGCTCGTCGCTGCGGCGGATGGAGAACCTCCGCAAGAAGTTTACCGAACGGAAGGACCGCGAAGGCCTTCGCCTTCTTCGGCAGCTTGCGATCGAGGAAAAGGACGACCTGATCAACTCCTCCGGTTCTCGCCTTCGTCCGTTGCCGGAGGCCGTGCGAAGGGAGATAGCGGAATGGTTGACGATCTGGCTCGGCTCGCCGGAGGTGTTTGAGGCCTGGATCGAGATGCGGCAGTCCTCGGCCGATTACGCCGAACGCTTTCTTGAGCGCTAAGACCCGATAACGATGCATCGTTTTTATTGTCCACCGCACAATTTCGAGGACGACCGAGCACGGCTTGATGCCGGAGAAACGCATCACCTCCGCGACGTCTTGCGGCTCAAGGCCGGCGACCGGGCCAACGTCTTCGATGGCGAAGGACGTGAGTTCACCGCCGAAGTAGGCTCACTTAATAAACGCGAGGCCATCCTTCGTGTCATTGCGAGTGTCGAACCGGCGGCACCCGAGTCGCCGCTCGACCTCACAGTCGCCGCCGCCGTGACTCCAGCCGAAAAGTTTGACCTCGCCGTCGAAAAAGCGGTCGAACTTGGAGTGCGACGTCTCATCCCGCTCATTACCGATCGCACCGAAGTTAAAGCATCGGTCGCCGCCCGAAGGCTCGAAAGGTGGCGGCGGATCGCTTTTGAAGCCGCAAAACAATGCGGCCGGGCAGTTCTCATGGGCGTTGAGGAACCGATCGAGTTCGGGAGTGTCTTTGACCGATACCGGGAAGGCCACGTGATCATGTTCAGCGAACGCGGCGGTTCTCGTATCGAGGACATTCCGCCCGGTGTTCCGTTAACGCTGATCTACGGGCCAAAAGGCGGTTGGTCTGATACGGAACTGGAGTTTGCGGAAAAAAGAAAAGCCGCCGTTGTCACGCTCGGCGGCCGGATACTTCGTGCTGAAACTGCTGCGATCGCCCTGACCGCGATCATTCAGCACCGTTTTGGCGATATGAATTAGATCTCGTTCCGCACTGTTCGCGGCCGGTAATACGCATCGCCCCGTTGCGTCATTTTCGCCTTTTCCCCGAGCGTTTGAATAACGGACTCAAGAAGCTTCAGATTGTCCAGCTTGAAGCTGACCGTGCCGCTGACGTCCGCATCTCGGTCCGCAAACTGAACGATCAGATAACGCTTCTTTTCCTTGATCAGCCCGCCGAGCACCGACCCCGGAAGAGGTATGTTGCGAACCACATTGCCGGTCGTCGAGGTGACCGAACGCGACTGCGGCGAGATGACGCTGATCTGTTGGAACCCGATCGAGAACTTCTCCTTGCCGTCCTTGCCGTAAAAGACGATGCGTTCGTTAATGTCGTCGAACTTCAGCGTGCCGGACTCTTTCTTACCGTAGCCGAACATCCCGCCTTCGTATTTCGCCTCAAAGGATTGCGGTGCCGGGTCTTTCCTGTCACTGGATGTCCCGTCAGTGCCCGCCGGCCGCACCTGAGCCGCAATGCCGGCCGATGCCGCCAGCAGAAAGAACGCCGTAAAAAAGCTCTTCATAGATAAACCTCAAAATTCCAACGATACGGCATTTAAGACGCTTCGTCATCCAAAATGGTTGTCGCTACCCGCTGTTCGATGCGGCTGATCCTGTCTTGCGGCCTTCAAGCCTTCGGACCGCGAGTTCGACATATTCCTCCGAGATCTCGGAACCGAACCATTCCCTGCCGAGCAAGCCCGCAACCTTGGCGGTCGTCCCGCTGCCCATAAAGGGGTCGTAAACAGTGTCGCCCGGGTTCGTCCAGGTCCGTATCTGGTCCTCGACAAGCTGCTCCGGAAAGATCGCCGGGTGCTCGAAGGCTATCTTGTCCTTTGAGGACGACGTGCCGACGTTGTAAAAGAAAATGTTGTTGACCTTGCGTTCTTTCGGGGCCACGTGGTCATGTGCGAGGTCATTTCGGCCGACCTTTGTGATCCGAAATGATTTGAAAGCCTTCTCCTGCTTGATCGGTATCGTCAGCGGATTGAACGTCTTCGGCTGGCCCTTCGAGAAACAGAACATATACTCGAACGCCTGTCTGTAACGCTTCCCGCAATCACTCGGTATCGGATTGTTCTTGGCATAGATCATCGTGTCGTGGACACGGAAACCGGCTTCGTGGAACGCGAATGCATGCGAAAAACTGCTCAGGCTCTCGCTGCCGTTATACGTCCGATCGCCGACGACCCAGATAACGACTCCGCCTTCTTTCGTCTTTTCAAAAAGCCCGGCGGCGATCTCCTCGACCGGAAAGTGGTAGCCGTTGTAGTCGCGCAGGTCGTCGTACGGCGGGCTCGTTATCGTCATATCGATGAACGAGTCCGGCAACCGGCCGAACGTCTCAAGACAGTTTTCGTTGTAGATCTTTCCGAATTCGATCATTTAGGAAGTCGCTTGTTAGATCAGATCCCCGAATCTCGCCAGGCGATCGAGCGGCCGATCAGAGCAAGGGCCGGAGCCGGGTCTTCGCCAAAGCTTTCGGTTAGCCGGCCTATTATCGACCGCATCAGCGGCTGGCCGAGCATGCCGGCATGCTTTAGAACACGGCTCGTGTAGGTTATGCGAACACCGCCCTCGCCGGCGTGAAACTCGCGAAAATCGGCGTCCGGCATCAACCGAACCAAGCTGCCATGCGGCAGAACGAACCTCGGCGGTTGCTGTTCATACGGTTCACTCTCATTTTGCCGAAAACCTACGACCAAAATGCCGAGCAAATGTCCCTTCTCGCCGCCGGTCTCACCTGGGGCAAGCCCGAACGCCGGCTGGGCACCGATCCGCTGCCCCGTGCCCGAGATCTCAGGGTTAAAGATGCGCGTGTCAAAAACGACGCCGACCGCAGTGGTTTCCCCCGAGACGATCTCGACAAAATCCCCAAAGCCCGGCGTCTGCCCGGCCTCGTTCAGGTCTTTGTTCTTTAACCGGGCGATATACTCGAGATGTGAGTTCGACCCGATGACGGTCGCTACAGGCGTCATTTTATATCGAAGGAACGTGGCCAAGCTCCGGGATCAAATAGAGCAGCCACCAAAGAAGTATCTGGACCGCAAGGACCGGCAGGCTGCCGGCAACGGTACCGAACCCAAGCCTCATTCCGGCTCGATCATCCCGCCGCACAGACGCGATCCCCGCTGCAGTACCGAGCAAGAACGTGACCGGAATGAACAAAATGCCAAGATACGGTACCAACGAATAGACGAAACACGCCCACGAAAGCTCGGCAAGGTTGTTCTCACGCCTTACGCCGAAGACCTGCTCAGCCGAAACCACGCCCGCTTCGCCCATCTGTAGCGTTTGCCTTTGGAGCCCGTAAGATGATCGGAGAGAATCGAGCGGCTGATAATCCTCGGACAGCAGTTTATTGCACACCGGGCAAAACTTCTCTTCCGAAAAACGAACCGAAGTGCCGCACGCCGAGCAAACGGTAATTGTCCTGATCGGTGTCTCTTCGGTATTCATATTCGGCACGACCGCCCCACGCTGTCAGATTCGGTGCCACGGCCGCGGTTTCGGTTGCCGGTCATTGCTCCCACATCTCCAAAAACTTTGCGATGTGTGTTCCGCCCGGCTTCTCCGCTTCCGCCTCAAGAAATGCCCGGAAAACGTCCTGCTCTGCAAAATAGCTTTCCTCGCTTAGCTTTCCGGCAAAATAAGCGACCCGGAGCCAGACGAGATAAG
Source organism: Acidobacteriota bacterium (assembly GCA_019639235.1). Taxonomy (GTDB): domain Bacteria; phylum Acidobacteriota; class Blastocatellia; order Pyrinomonadales; family Pyrinomonadaceae; genus OLB17. Next base: position 25,651 of record JAHBSG010000031.1, read on the forward strand.
TGTTCAGAACATCTGTCTGATTATATTCGACTATCCGGTTCACATCACCGGCAAGCCAAAGGTCCACTACCTGATCGCCCGCAACGTCTATCTTGCCCGGATAACCGCAAAGCACCGCCAGGTCATTGAGCTTCGGTGCCATCCCACCGCGCATCGAAAAACGCTGCATCAGGTCCAAATGCCACTCGCTGTTCTTTGAGTCAAAATAGTCGCGTCCTTCCCAAGGCTTTGCCGGCCGCCGTGCAAATGACGGAACCGAGACCTCGTTGATCAATGCTCTCTGAATAAGCACCTGCAGGTCAGACTCAAGCGAATTAAACCCGACAAGCTGCGGTTCCCTCTCACCTATCCAATAAAGGAACTTAGCGATCATGCTCGCCTCGTCGTGTTCTTCCCGAGAGGTCGGAAGCTTTGGCAGCGAGTGGATGCCGAATTCGATCTGCTCTTCGCCATCTCGAAATACGACATTGCGCGACAAAAAAGCTATCGAGACGATCCGCGAAAAAAGGTACTTGACGAAGGGCCGCGGCACATCGTCCGAATATCCCGAAGCCGTTTCCCAAAGCTTTTGCATCGCGTCAAGCTCGGTCACGTCGTCCGGTAAGTTGTAGAGCTTTTTGGCAGCGGCGGCATCAGGAACCCACTCAAGATCAAAGAACCAAGTCCGCTCGTGTATGTCGCTCTTCAGCATTCGTTGGCAAGTTTAACATAACCGATTTCATTCATTGAACCATCAAGGCCGGCCTGCACGTTTCGTCATACCAAATCGTTGAACTTTCACTTCCTTTCGTGCCCGGACTGCCTGGGCGACCACCCGCCGATGACGTGTAACCCACTGCAAACATTATGTTTGAGCCCTGTGGCACGCCCGTTGCACTGACAAAGAGGGCAGGAGGCCAGTTCCTCCGGAGCAACTTTAGGGGGAAAGAGATATGAAGAGATTTCTAACAGCATTCACAATGATGGCAATGATGGCCGTCATGGTTCCGTTTTTCGCATCATCTGCGGACGCACAGACGCGTCGCTATCGCGACCGCGACCGCTATGAGCAGTATGAAAAGGAAGGAAACATCTACAAGCGGCATCGTAACATCATCAATATCGGCATTGGTGCCGGAGCCGGTGCGATCGTAGGAGGCCTTCTTGGCGGCAAGAAAGGAGCAGCTTGGGGAGCTTTAGCCGGTGGCGGAGCCGGTGCGGTCTATACCTACAAGATCAATCCGAAGACCAAGAAGTACGAACGCGTTTATCGCCCGTACTAAAACCAAAGGCAACTTCGAACCGGGGAGGTAAAGAGCGGCGGGCTTAACGGCCTGCCGCTTTTTCGTTCGCTCAGATCCTTTCGCCGATCAGGTAAACGACCGGCACGTCGCCAATTACACGAGCCGTATGTTCGGTTCCCGGCGGCATGAAGTCGCGGTCGCCCGGCGCCAGAACGACCTTGCCTACGCCGGAGATCTCAAGCTCGATCTCGCCGGAAACGACCCAATGCGATTGTTCGTTTGCGTGTGAATGCGGCCCGTACTCGGTTCCGGGGCGGTCCGTCCACTGAACGACCGAATAGCCATCAGCAACAAGCCGGGACCTCAGCGAGGCGGCGTCTGGTGAATATGGTTCGTTCCAGCGTTCAATTCTGTACTGCGAATTCATAACGCTAGTTTACCGAACCGAAGACGCACTCGCTAGCGTTTGGTCGTTATCTTCGCAGTAAACGGACCCTTTACGCTGTTCCCGCCTTCGGTCAGGTCTACCTCGCCGGAGATCGAGTCCTCTGTGACGGAAGTGATCCGAACTTCGCCCTCAGCCTTTCGCGTATCAACGGAGATCTTCTCTTCTTTTCCATTAACGAACCGGGAAAGATTTACGAAATCCACACAGTTGTACTTTTCACACTTGGTCTTATAGGTGCCCGCTTTCAGTTTTGCCTTTTCGTCAGTCCCCTCGTCCCCGACGATCTGAAAAATGACCCGCGTTTCGCCGTCGGCAGCCAATGTGCGTCCCATCGTCACAGGCCCGCGGGTTTCCATTTCGAAACTCGCAAGGGCGATGTAATGATTGACCGCCTTTGTGATCGTCGATTGGCCGTCCTTTGTAAATGTGAAGGTCTTGGTCGAGGGGTAAACGCCTGTCGACTTCACCTCGAACGGCACATCAGCACCGTTCATCTTAAGTGTTAGGCCCCCGCCCGCTCCGCTTCCGGCTCCGCCGCCGCAGGCGATCAGGCACGAGGCGATCATTATCGCCAGTATCACATTTCGAATTCTCATATTTTTTTCAGACTGATGGGCTCGCCGCCAAAATCGAGAAGCGGGCGCGACGAGCGTAGCATAAGTTGAAAGGCCGCGTAAACCTGCCTGGGTCAACGCGGCCTTGCGGCATTCAATAAACGCACAAAGCGTTAGTAAGTATAAGTATTCGCCCCGATCATCACATCGGCTATCCGCTGGCGAGCGGCGATCGTATTGATCGGCGAGTTGTTCTTGGTGAACCGCTTAAGCGCCACCAAGAGCGTGCGGCCTTCGTCGCCCTCGGCGATGGCGGCGATCGTGTTGCGAGCCTTCATCTCTACCCGCTGGATCGCGTCGTTGCAGAAGACACCGGCCATGTCGATATACCGGCCGGCCGCCTCTTCGCCGTTCCTTTCCGCATACTTCTTCGCACGCAGAATTGCCGTTTCCATTTGGTAGGCGTCCATGATGATGTCCGCGCAATTCAGCAGCACTTCCTGCTGTTCGCTGAGGCCCATCATGTACTTCTGGGCCGCCGTGCCGAGAACCATCAATGCGATCTTCTTCGCGTTTTCGGCGAGCTTTGTTTCCGCCGCGAGAAGCCCCGTGTCCTCATCGAATGACATCTGCGGGTTCAGTATCTCGTCCTGAAGTGCCTTCGCCGCTTGCAGAAGCCCGATCTTGCCCTTCATCGCCCGCTTCATCAACTGGCCCGGGATCAGCATTCGGTTGATCTCGTTCGTTCCCTCAAAGATGCGGTTGATGCGCGAATCGCGATACGCCTTTTCCGCCGGATAATCGGCCGAATAACCGTAGCCGCCATAGATCTGCACCATCTCATCAACGACGAAATCAAGTGCCTCCGAACAGGCGACCTTGTTGATCGAGCTTTCGACCGCGTATTCCTCGATCGACTGCAGCTTTTTCGCCCCGTCGGCACCGTCACCGATCAGCGCATCGATCATCCCGACCGTCCGGTAGGTAATCGATTCCGCGACCCACGTCCGGATCGCCATCTCGGCGAGCTTATGTTTAATGGCGCCGAACGATGAGATCGGCTTGTTGAATTGATGCCGTTCGTTGGCATAGCGGACCGCTTCGTGGATCGCAAGTTTGGCTCCGCCGGTTACCGACGCTCCGAGTTTGAAGCGGCCGACGTTGAGCACGTTGAAAGCGATCTTCGCACCGTCGCCGACCTCGCCGATCAGGTTGCCCTTCGGGATCTTTGCGTCCGAGAGAATGACGGCCGTTGTCGAGGACGACTTGATGCCGAGCTTGTGCTCTTCATTTCCGGGGCGGCAATTCTCCGACCGCGGAACGAGGAAGCACGAAAACTTCTCCTTCTCGCCATCGACCTTCGCGAAGACAAGGTAAACATCGGCGAAGCCGCCGTTGGTTATCCACATCTTCTCGCCGTTGAGGATCCAGTGCTCGCCGTCCTCGGAAAGCTTGGCGACGCACTTCGCACCGAGGGCGTCCGAGCCCGAGCCTGATTCCGTAAGGCAATAAGCCGAGACGATCTCGCCAGAGATGATGCCCGGTATCCACTCTTTCTTCAGCTCTTCCGAGCCCCAGTAGAGTATCGGCAGCAGGCCGATCGAGGTCTGGGCTCCATAGGTCGAGCCAAAACCGCTTCCGCGGCCGACCATCTCCGCAATGATCGCTCCGGTCGTCTGGTCGAGTTCCATCCCGCCGTATTCCTCAGGGATGTTTGCCCCGAGAAGCCCGAGTTCGCCCGCCTTTTTCAGCAGGTCGCGAGCGACCTCCCAGGCGTGATTCTCAAGGGCCGGCAGATTCGGCACGACCTCGTTATCGATATACTCACGGCACGTCTCGCCGATCATCCGATGCTCATCGGAGAAATCCTCCGGAGTGAAAACCTCGGCGGTCGTCTGCCCCGCGATCAGGAACTCGCCGCCCTTCATATAATCTTTTGCCATCTGTGTGTCCACGCTAAAACCCTCCAAAAGTGCGAAGAGTATATCACAAAAACGCAAATGAATGAATACTCATTCATTTTATTTTTTTGAAGGAGCCCGCGCGTGTCAGTAGCCCGACCGTGTCAGAGGCCCGACCGTGAGGGAGGGCGCATGTTCGAACGGTGAATGGTTAATGATAAATGCCGTGTCAGAGGCCCGACCGTCAGGGAGGGTTTAACGGAATGATGAATTATGAACGATGACCGATTAATGATGAAAGACGAATGCAAAGGCCCGCACGTAAGTAAGGGCGGTTCTTCCGACTTAGATTTCACCCGCCCGTCAACCACACAGGCAGAAACCCGACCTGTTGGGAGGGTGCCTCTTAAAGGATGAAGGATGAATCTGAGATACCTCGTTTTCCTCTTTTCTTTTTCCGTGGTTATTTTTCGTGACCAATCTAACAACGACCAGCTCAACCACAAAACCGGAAAAGAAGAACCCGAAAGTTCACTTTTTCGCTTCGCCTTTCTCCTCCTGGTCGCCGACCCGATTTCCGCCGTTGCCCGTTCTGTGTCTTCCCTCTGTGCTTTCTGTGTTCGGCTCTGTTTTTGTCATTACGTGCCAAAAAGGAAAACCGGAGACGCGGTCACCCTACGTCTCCGGCTTCTGACTTCTGGCTTCTGACTTCTGGCTTCTGGCTTCTGACTTCTCTCGCCTCACCTCACAAACGCATTCGGCAGCGGGCGGTCGCCGGTCGTGCCGAATTGAAGGATGAGCGGGCCGGCGGTCGAACGCAGTGCGAACCAGTTCGAGTTCGACGGCCTGAAGACAGCTGCGTCGATCTTTCCATCGCCGTCGTAATCGCCCGGTGCCGGAAGGTCGCCGTTTGCTCCCCACGGGAAAGCATAGAAGCTCGAGTCCTCGCTGCGAAGAACGTACCACTCGCCCGTCGATGGCCTGAAGTAAGCGATGTCCGCCTTGCCGTCGCCGGTGTAGTCGCCCGGAACGGTCAGGTCGGTCGCCGAGCCGAACGCGAAAGCACGGTTGGCTCCGTCGCTCGATCTCAGATACCACCACTCGCCGCCGCCCGAACCGCCCGTTGGACGGAAGATCGCCACGTCGGCCTTGCCGTCACCGTCGTAATCAGCCGGCACAGGCTTGTCGCCCGCAGTTCCGAACGGCGTCGCCGAAACCTGCCCGTCCGACGAACGCAGCGTGAACCAGGTGTTCGTCGAACGCCTGTAAACCGTCGCGTCCGACTTCCCGTCACCATCGAAATCCGCCGGCGAGGGCACATCGCCCGCCGCCCCGAACGGGAACGCAAAGAACGTCGAATCCTCGCTCCTCAGTACAAACCACTCGCCCGACGCAGGCCGCCAGAAAGCAAGGTCCGTCTTGCCGTCGCCGGTGAGATCCGCCGGCACGACCGTGTCCGTCGCCTCGCCAAAAGCAAACGCCCGGTTCCCACCATCCGACGACCTCAAATACCACCACTCCGAGCCGCTTCCACCCACCGGCCGAAACACCGAAACATCCGTCTTCCCATCGCCTTCTACATCAAAAGGCGAGCCGAATCGAACCTCGTTTTGCCGAAGCTCGTACGCTCCAATGTCGGCGATCGAATCACCGGTCCCATCGCCGTTCTGCGGGCGGGCAATGCCGCGTTGGTCGGTCGCCGCAACATTCGCCGGATCGCCTGCGTCGATCGCGGGGGAGCCTGACTGAAGCGAGTATGTACGCGTAAGTCCCCCGTTGAGAGCCAAAGGCCCAAGATTCGGATCCTGACCGTAAATATTCCCGGTAGTGATGTTAACGATGGTCGCTCCGGTGATGTTCTTGATAAGGTTATAGCCAAGTGAGTTCAATGCACTTCGCGTACGAATGTCGGGTTCGGATGGTGCGATATTGTTAGCGATTATCGTATTCCGAACAGATTGCTGACCACCGTCAGACACGCTGTCTATTCCGAATCCCCCGCCAGCGCCATCGGTCCTGTTATAAACTATCGTCGAGTTTGAAATGTGAACTTGGTCGGCAGAACCGCCGGGGTTCGTGTCCACAATACCACCGTAGCCGAGGTCAGCGAAGTTCGAGGAAACGGTGCTGTTATCTAAGTTCAACGCACCCTGCACATAAAGGCCGCCGCCGTAGCCCGCACTTGTTCCGATACCGGAATCCCTGAGGGCTCGGTTACCGCTGATCGTCGATCCAGTGACGGTCACTCTGCCATCGCTGCGAATGTAAAACCCGCCGCCTACGCCAGCATTGTCATTGTTTGTATTTGAGGTGTTGTTGGAAACGGTCGAATTGGTCATCGTGAAGTTGCCGATCGTGTAGATGGCCCCGCCGGAATTGACCGCGCTATTACCGGTGAATACCGAATCAGCAACTGTGACGGTCCCGCCCGCCGAGATCGCGCCGCCGCTTCCCTGTCCGCTTTGTTGAGCGTTCGGCCCGGATGCGCTGTTTCCAAAAAAGCGCGCGCGGGTTATGTTGAGCGTCCCGCCGCCGGATATCGCGCCGCCCCCATCCAACCCGGTATTTGCGGTGAAGATGGAATCACTAATGTTCATCGTGCCGCCGCGGTTCCTGATCGCACCACCGCCGCCGCTACCGCCGATCTCTGCATTGTTTGTGAATGTCGAATCAGTGATCGTAACCGTCCCTGAAGAGTTTTGATGGACCGCACCGCCGCCCTGCCCGGTGGCGCTGCCGCTGTCGGCAATGTTGCCGGTAAAGGTGCAGTTGCTTATCGTGACATTCAGGCCGTTTATGCCGATCGCGCCGCCATAGCCGGCTGAATTGGAAATGAACGTCGAATTTGTAACGGATAGCAATTGAGCACCTGTGGCATGGCTGATACCTCCACCGAGAAAGACTCCGTCGTTCAGTGTAAAGATCGAATCCGTCACCGTTAGCGAACCCTCGTTGACGATGGCCGCTCCGGTCGCCGCACGGGTGAAGGTGATCCCGCTCAATGAAACCTGATCGGCGGCTTCGATGTGCAAGATCGACGTAACGTTATTCCCGTCAATGGTCAGAAGATTCGCTCCCGGACCCGTGATGGTCAGCGTGTCAGCCGAGTTTGCCGGATTGAACACAACTACGGTCGCCAGAATGATCGTTCGTGGGGAGTTGAAAGACGCATCGAACACGATAGTATCCGAGCCGGCCGAAGCGTTCGCGTCGAGTACCGCTTGCCGCAGGCTTCCCGCACCAGTGTCGTTCGTATTCGTAACTGTAAAGGTAGCAGCTATCGCTGACGGGGCGAAAATAGATCCTGCCAGTATAAGCCCGAAAAGTGTCAATTTTGTTCTATTCCTGATCGTGAGCATTGATTCCTCCATATTTCCTAACGATTTCACCGTTGGTTAATGGTGATTGCGGAAGAAGCCGAAAACGGGTGCCAAAAAAAATGGAAATCTAGCAGGACTTGGGTTAATATTCCCCAAACAATCTCGCAATACCGATACATATGAACGATCAGGCGGCTTCCGAGATCACCACGATCTTGAAGGATTGGAACAGCGGAGACACCGCTGCCGGCGAAAAGCTGCTGCCCTTCGTCTATGACGAGCTGAAGCGGCAGGCAAGGATACTTATGTCCCGCGAGCGGCCGAACCATACGCTGCAGCCGACCGCCCTAGTTCACGAGGCATTCATGCGGCTCGCCCGCAAAAGCGACATCGAATGGCAGAACCGTGCACATTTTTACGGCATTTCGGCACGGCTTATGCGACAGATCCTTGTCGACCACGCCCGGAACCACGCCGCCCAAAAACGCGGCAGCAATGCCATCCACTTCTCATCTGAAGATATCGACATCCCGGTCGAGCAGCGGGCCGATTCGATCCTAATAGTCGATGAAGTGCTCGGCCGTCTCGCCGCCATCGATGAGCAGCAGGCGAGCATTGTCGAGATGCGCTTCTTCGGCGGGCTCACCAATGCCGAGATCGCCGAGGCTCTTGGCATCTCCGAACGGACCGTCGTCCGCGAATGGCAGTCCGCACGCCTTTGGCTTTACCGCGAGCTGAACAAAACCTGAATTTTTTTGTCGTCGCTTTTCCGCATTCTTCGCATTCCGTTTGTAAGAAGCAGATCTCGTGAACCGGCTTACCTATGCGGCCAGAAGATTGGAAAAAAGTGAAAGAGGTCCTTTCGGATGCTCTTGAATTGAGCGAGGCGGAACGGCAGCCTTACCTCGACAAGCTGGGTCTTTCGCCCGAGATACGGGCTGAGGTCGAGTCACTCCTCGCCTTTGAGACCGAATCAGAAGATGTCATGCGTCTTTCGGCGGTCGAGTTCAGCAAGGACTTCTTCCCCGGCGAAGAAGACGAAAAGCTCGTCGGCCAACAGATCGGCAGTTATAGGATCGTCAGGGAGATCGGCTATGGCGGCATGGGCGTCGTTTACCTTGCCGAACGCATTGACGGCAAGTTCGATCAAAAGGTAGCTCTTAAGCTGCTCAAGCGTGAGCTGAACACCTCCGCACTCCGCCGCCGGTTCGAACACGAACGCGAGATACTCGCCTCGCTTGAGCATCCGAACATCGCCCGCCTGCTCGATGCCGGAGCGACCGACGACCAAGTGCCCTTCATCGCGATGGAGTACGTTGACGGGCTTCCGATCGACGCCTATTGCGAAAAGCACGGTCTCAGCCTTGGCGACCGGCTCGACCTTTTCCGGAAGGTGTGCTCGGCCGTCAATTTTGCCCATCGGAATCTGGTCGTCCACCGTGACCTCAAGCCCTCGAACATTCTGATCAACGAGGACGGCATACCGAAGCTTCTCGATTTCGGCATCGCAAAGGTCCTTTCGGAGGAGTTTCCCGCTCTCGGGGCATCGACCGTAACCAACCTCGGCGTGATGACCCCGAGCTATGCCTCGCCCGAGCAGCTTCGCAACGAGAGCGTCACGACCGCGACCGACATATATTCGCTTGGTGTCGTACTCTATGAGCTGCTTACCGGCGCACGGCCGTTTGCTGCCAAAGAGGCCGACCTCCAGGAGATCGTCAAAGCCGTCATCGAAGCTGAACCAAGGTTGCCATCCGAGGTGGTCGAGAGCGGTTCGCGAGCTTTAAAGGCAAGCACGCAGGCGAGGACCGAGGTTCTCGCGGAAAGTGCCCACGGCGAAGAGGAACGCACGAAGGTCTCGCGTCCCGATACGGGCCGCTCCGAACGCCGTATCACAGAACGCGGCAAGGTCGCGATAAGCGCCGCCGAACTTCGCGGCGACCTGGACAACATTGTCCTAAAGGCTCTCCGCAAAGAGCCCGAGCGGCGTTACACCTCGGCCGAGAATCTCGCCGAAGACATTCACCGCCACCAACGCGGGCTTCCGGTCGCGGCCCGGCCGAACACATATTCGTACCGCATCGAGCGATTCGTCTCCCGCAACAAGGCCGGTGTGCTCGGAGCCGCTTTCGTCGCTTTGGCCGTCATCGCCGGGCTCGCAGCGACCATCTGGCAAGGGCGTGTCGCCCAGGCCGAACGAGCACGGGCCGAAAAGCGTTTCAACGATGTCCGTTCGCTGGCAAACTCGTATCTCTTCGATGTTTATCCCGAGATCGAGAACCTTGAAGGCTCGCTAAAAGCACGCGAAAAGATACTCACCAACGCTCTCACCTATTTGGACAGCCTTTCGAACGAAGCCGGCGGCGACCTCGCATTGCAGAGTGAACTTGCAACGGCCTACGAGAAGATCGGCGATGTTCAGGGAGCGCTGACGAACTCAAGCCTTGGAAATATTCAAGCCGGACTTGAAAGCTATGGAAAGGCGGCCCGGCTTCGCGAGGCCGTTTATGCGGCGAACCCGGCCGACCTGGAGGCAAAGGAAAAGCTCGCGAATAACTACTACACGACCGCACGCACGCTTTGGAACGATAGCCAAACGGCAGAGGCAGAAAAGACCTTTGAAAGGACGCTCACGCTCCGCCGCGAACTAGTTGCCGACCTCCCGAATTCGGCCGTCCATCGCAATCGCCTGGCCGTGCTTTTGATCGACTACGCCGCAATTCCGGTCTTCAATTCGCAGACCGAACGGGCCGTCGTATTGCTGGAGGAAGCCTTCGCCATCATTGAAAAGCTGCGTGCCGCCGAACCCGCGAACAGCGAATTCAAAAAGTCGCAGACCCGCCTGCTGCGGATGATGGGCAAGGCAAAGGGCACGCTCGGCGATTATGAAGGCGCTATCAGCGGACTTGACCTGGCCATCAGGATCAGCGACGACCTTGCCCGCGAATTCCCGCAGGATTTTCGCGTCCAACGAAGCGTCTGGCTAACGCATACGATCAAATGCGAGGTTTTCATCGATAAGCAGGACGGAACTGCGGCGGTCGAAGCGTGCGTTCCGACGATCGAGTTCCCCGAAAATGCACTGGCCAAAGAACCGGACAATGGCGTCGTTGCCTATGACCTGGCCATTTCGCACTTCAACACCGCGAGGGCATACCGGCTGGCCCGAAACTTCCCGGCGACCATCGAGCAGGCGGCCCGAGCGACGGCGGTGATGCAGCGGCTTAGCGACAAGAACCCCGACGACCTCGAGTACAAACGCAACCTCGCCGTTTACGACACCGAACGCGCCCGGGCCCAGATCGAGATCGGCAGGTTCGCCGATGCCGTGCCGGTTCTCGAACGCGTGATCGCGATGATGATCCCGATCGCGGAAAAGGAAGGTGGTCCGACCTATCGCTATGACGTCGCAATGGCCCATCGGCTCGTCGCCAAAGCGTATTTCAACACAGGCCAGCGGCAGCGTGCCGCCGAGCACATCGACAAGGCGATCGCCATCGCCCGCGAACTACGCGAGGCAAATACACTCCGCGACGCCGATAAGAACATACTCACCGAGCTCGAAAACGAAAAGGCCCAATATACGCAATAGAATCCCGCCCAAGCAGAAACCCGACCTGCAGGCAGAAACCCGAACGGTAGTGAGGGTGTCGTGTTAAGGGAGAAATGATAAAGGGGAAGGGAGAAAGTAAATCAGAATTCGGTTTTCTTTTTTTCTTTCGTGGTTAAAAAACATTAAGGCAGATGCCACCGTCTTCGACGACTTCGGCAGTCCATATCGGATGTTACGCCCTTGCTG
>JAHBSG010000032.1 GCA_019639235.1 Acidobacteriota bacterium
GTCACCAGTCCCGTGTAAAAATCGTAACCCGTGTTCGAGGTCCTCGCGAGCGGCGTCCCATGCGCCGCAATGGTCTGAGTCGGGTAAAGCCCATAGTCCGGCTACTGAACATTCATCACTTCGTTCAATGCGAACTCTACAAACCCAAATCTGGAAATTGCCCGGTCAATGACTCTTTCTTGAGCACCTGATCGATGGCCTCCCTCAGGTGTGGCTCGATCCCTCGGACTGTTTCTCTAAACGAGTCAAAGTGAAACCTGATCTCGTTTTCAACCAAAGCATCAGCATGGTCGGGAGCTTCGACCATTATTCGCGGCAATTCTTCCAGCAGTGCAAGCTGGCGATCCTGTGGTTTCGCCGTACTAAGAACACTGATGACGCTTTCCTGCACTTCATAATCCTCATCGGTTACGAAAGTTCTCATTAAGTGTCGGCAGGCTTCAAGGTCGCATCGATATTTCGCTTCCTCGACAACTGACGCGTATTCAAGAGCTTCCTGCTTATCGTTCCAGTTCCGGAGTTCTAATACTCGTTGTTTCCAATCACTGTCCATATTTCGTAGTGTCTCAGATCTTGCCGCGTTCGCTGCTGTTTACCAGTGGTAATTGTGTCGGCATGCGCCACTAAATCGATAGCGGTCTACTCGAAGTCTGGATAAAAGAAACTATATTTTCCGGTTTTCATTCTCTCTACCACATCGGATGGTGTCACAACTATCCCTATTTCAGCGATTCGGTGTTCTCCGTTTAGCTTCCCAACTTCCTTAAACTGTCCGCCGATTTGCCAAACGTACCAACGATCTGAAACACGGATCGGTGCAGCTCCCTCTTTGTGCCCATAGTCTTCGGTTCTTCGAAACAGTATGTTATTGAGATCTCCAACGTCGCCTGACGTCCCCACTTTCTCCCAATAGTCAAGCTTTACGCCCCATTTCGTGACGCAGTGAGCATAGAATTCTACTTCTCCTCGCACAATTTCCTCCAGGTCAGGATCGGCATCGATTGGGTACTCCTTCTTGAATGCCCGGATCACATCACTATTCAGTTGTGTAGGGTCGAAGGCTATCAACTGAAAGTACTTCCTATTTTTCTCATTGATTCGTACTGAGAAGATATCGCCTATCTTCGTAACTACTCTTTTCTTCATGGATTTATTCCGTATCGTTTCCAATACTTTTGCGCAATCTCATTTCTCTTATTCAATAATGTTCCTCCGTACTTTCCCAACCCGTGCTTAAGAATCAGTCGCTGTTCCCATTCACGAGTCATGAATTTTTCAATTAGCGTTCAATCAGCTACGTGTTCAAAACATCGAAATGCATTAAGCACAATCGCAATTCCTTAGCGCTTTTTAATAACTGTCTCTCCACCTCTCCGTTTGCGACATACTTTGAAAAGTACTCCGAATTTGAAATGATTTCATTCTTATCCACGTTTGGAAGAGTAATTCTATTCAGTTGACTCAAATGCAGCGTTTTCGTCTTATCGTCATAATCCGGTAATTCTCCGTTCTCCAATCTAAAGACGATGATTTGTAGATAATCCTCAATGTTTTCGTAGGATATAGAAACAACCTTAGATTGATCCCGGTATTGCACATCGTAGTACACATTTCCCCGCTCTTTTTCTTCAGCAACTGTCATCGCGAACTCTGACTCGAGGAAGGAAAAGAAATCTCTTACCGTGTTTATGTATTTTTTTCCGTCAATCATGGAGTTATCACCTTCAATGCTCCCGGATGAAGTTTTTGGTAATTCTTAATCATATTCTTCTCCATCTGGTAAAAAATGCTAGGCACTTTTCTAGCGGGATCTGCACCAATGTCAAGAATTGATCTTCCGCTTCTCATCTGCTGTAGTATCCATTTTCGGTTGTGCTGCATCATTTGGCTAGTGACTTGATGCGGCTCTCCGGTAAATTTGGGCATATTGTTTAGGATTGTTGAACCAGGATTTCTAGAGGCGGCCACCTCGACTCTTTTCATTGTTTCCCCAATGATAGTAACTCCATCCTTCGCCTTATCGGCCTTCCGAGCAATGCCAAGAAACGGAACTACGTTGAGGAAATTATCGCGTGCGTCGCCAAATCTGCCTTGACCGAATCTAGTTGCGGCGGCTCCAACTGCACAAGCCGAACCAATCAACGGGGCCCCTGAGCAGAGCTCATAGCTTCGAGCAATGAGCTCGACCGTTTTGAGCGGCTCATTTCGCGACGTATCAAGCCGCTGGTAGCCGGGACTGCTCGAAGAACTTGACGAACTACAGGAAGGAACGGAAACGGGACAGCCCAGCGACACCTCGGACATGGGCCGCTGGTTCATCGTGGTCCCGAGCTCAGAGGCACTTGCAGAGGCGACGGTTTGAGTTTCGAGAAGATTCTGAGCTCCGGACAATTGTGCGATTTGAGCGGCTTGAACGGGAGTCGGATTAGTGACTTCATAGGCGGTTCCACCGCTGTCAAACCAAATAGGAGCCCCATATTCAACCTTGCCGCTTGTTCCACCTGTTCGCGTAGGAATAGAACAGCCCGACGCGTTATTACAAAACTGAAGTGAATCATCTACTGAGTAAGGATAACCCGAACCACATGCTCCTTCTATCCACTTGACCGATCCGCTTTCCAAACCAGTCCGGCACCAAGTCAATCCGCTTGGGTCGGTGATGTTGACGGGGTTGTTGCCGGTGTAGATGTAGCGGTTGAATGTCTGCGGGTTGGCGGCGGAGGCACTCGCCAGGAGCGGGTCGGGCGCAGTGAAGCGGCCGTGCCTGTTCTGGTACATCCGTGCCTCGGCAAAATCGAGCCCAGTCTCGCCGTCCTTCTCGTAACCGGTAAACCGCTGCCGTACCCGGTCGGTCCCGAAAGCGGAATACTTCAAGTTCTCCGTCCTCGGCCCAACTCCCGCACCAAGGTCCTCGCCAAAAGGCATGAAATCCCGCCTCGCAATAACCTCACCGTCCGCATTCGTAACCACCCGCGGGCTGCCGAGATGATCGGTTGTCAAATAACTAACCTGCGGCTTTACCGTCTCTATTTGAGTCGAGTACTCCGCAACAAGTTGCCAGATGGCATTATAGACCGCCCGGCCGGGAAATGCGTCACCAAATTGGTGTAGGTCGGAAGATACGGTGGCGGAACTAAAACTAGGCCGGTCTTTCTGTGCGGCTTCGATCTGTGGAATCTGTGGTCATGCGTCTGTTATTCAGGAGACCACAGAAGACACAGACGAGATCCACAAAAATCACAGACAAGAACCACAGACAAGCTCCCGGCTTTCTTATTTTCTTTTTTCGTGGTTAAGAATTCCCAAGGCGGATGCCACCGTCTTCGACGGTTCCCGTTTCTGATTGGGACGCGACCCACGTCTTGCGACGTGGGCTACATCAATGGCGTCGTCTTCGACGACTCACGCGGGCCGTATCGGATGTTAAGCCCTTGCTGACGCGCGGGCCTCCGCATTTGTTCACGCCTGATGGCGTAACTCTTACGGCCGGCTAAAGCCGGGACTCAAACCTTCTACCACCCCGTCCGCCGAAGCGGCGTCCACCCCTCCTATTCAAGGAGGGGAGCTTTCGGAATTCGGAATCTGGCATTCCAAACTTCGCAACTCTCGCAACTCTCGCAACTCTCGCAACTTCGAAACTTCGCAACTTCGCAACTTCGAAACTCCGCAACTTCGGCGACTCAAGTTCTGGCACGGGTGTTGTTAATATATCCGCGGGAGGGTTTATGTTGAACAAGCTGATATTGGTAGTTGCGTTGACGGCGGTTGCCGGTGTGACGGGTGGGTTTTCACAGAACCGGCAGGTGTTGGCCGAGGCTGAAAGGGTGACGCAGGACCGATTTACGATCGGATTGCGGACGCCGAAAGGTGCCAATGTTTATGCCGTCCGCCAGCCGAATGCTCAGATGCTGGCGGCGATCGATAAGGGGCTTGACGACCTTTTCGTCATCGCCCGAAAGAACGGCTACAGCCGGCGGCTGCGCCACCGCGATTACTCGGTCTTTATCGGAAAAGCGGACCGGACGCGCGACTCGGCGGGCACATATTCGCCGGACATCGCCGTCGGGGCGGCCCAGTATGCCGGCACTGATTATGACCAGGGCGGCTTCATCTACGCTGCCGGGATGGTCATCGCCTTTAACCCGATGGCTTTCGTCATTGCCGAGCACGAACGCGCCTACGCGAGGGTCTCTGACCTCGTCCGGTTCGAGGGCGAGCACCTCGTGCTTTTCCATAACGATCGCCGAAGGTATCAGCAGACCGCTGACCACAGCCAAGGCGGCGGCCACCCGATCCTGCAATGACCGGACGTCCGATTTCGTATAGACAGCAACCGAAAATGTCGAAAGGGCCGCACCCGAGCGGCCCTTCGCGTTGATGGAAGCCCCGTTAATTGGAGCTTTATTTTGCTGCAACTCGCTGGCACACGCGTTGCATCTTAGAAAGCGAAAACTTGGTGGAGCGGTTTTTCCGCAAAGCCAAATTAGAAAAGTCCGGTGTGAAGGGGAGAGCGCACCGGGCTTTTCTATTTGCCGGCGGCGGTCCGCTTGGCGGCAGCAACCATCTCGCGAACCTCGGCGGCAAGCGTCGGCGCGTGGTACGGAATGCCGTCCATGATCGTCCACTCGATGCCGCCGGTCTTCACCGCCTTGCCGTCGCGGATCTCTTCGACACCGAGCGGCGAGAGCACCTTGAAATTCTCAAGCGGGTTGCCGTTGACGACGATCAGGTCAGCCTTGAAGCCGACGCGGATGCGGCCGAGCTCGCTCTCTTTTCCAAGAATGCGGGCACCGTTGCTGGTCGCGTGTTTGACGACCGTTAGCGGATGAAAGCCCGCTTCCTGATGCAGCTCAAGCTCGCGGATCAGCCCAAAGCCGTAGATCTGGTAAATGAAACCCGCATCCTCGCCGGTGCCGATGGTGCCGCCGCGTTTGCCGAACTCGTGCAGGGCGTCCATCCAGATCCGGTAATTCTCTTTCCAGAAGGTCTCATCGGTCGTGGACCAGCCGATGAAATAAGAGCCGTGGTTCGCCGGATTTGGCCGGAAGAAATCCTCAAGCACCGGATGAAGATATTCGGCAAATGCCGGGTTGGTCTGGGCACGCTGCAGGTCACGCGAAGCTTCGTAGATGACGAGCGTCGGGTTCCAAGCGACGCCCGCCTCGATCATTCCGTCAAGCACCTTCATTAGCCGTTCGCGGTCCGCCTCTCGCCAAAGCCTGCCGGCATAGCGAAAGCGATCGACCTCGTCGTTGTAGTTGTAATCCGACGGGAAATTCTGCCGGCCGCCGATGATCGCCGCATCCGGAACGCCGTACCAGTGCTCGATCGTCGTCGTGCCGAACTTGATGTCGTCCCAGGCGTTCGTTTCCTCGACGCCGGTGTGGTGCATCACCCGCATTCCCTGCTTCTTTGCTTCGTCCATCATCGCCGCCATCAGGTCGCGATCGATGGTGTAAAGCTTGATGCCGTCATAGCCGGCGGCCTTCAGGTCGCGGACGCGCTGACGGGCCTGCTCGGGCGTGTTGATGTTCGGCGCCGGGAATCCGCCATAGGGAAAGATCCGCGGGCCGACGAGAGTTCCGGCATTGATGCGGCGGCTGTATTCGAGGATCTTCGCGTTCGCCCAAGCGTCGCGAACGGTCGTAATGCCGCAGGCGAGCCAGAGCTTGGTCACGTACTCGACCGGCATCGGCACGCCGCCGCGTTCGTCCTGGGTGTGGCCGTGGAGGTTGATGAGCCCCGGCAGGACGTACTTGCCCGCGGCGTCTATCTCAACGTCGCCCTTGGCCGGCCGGCGAGCCCGGTTCTCCTTTGCCGCGACCGGGTCAAAAGAAGCTATCTGTGCGATGCTGTCGTTCTCAACCACAATGTCATACGGCCCGGCCGCCGGTTTGCCGCTGCCATCGACCATCATCGCCCCACGGATAACGATCCGCTTTGCCCGCTTGCCGGACACGCTCGGCGAAGCATCCTGCGGAAATACGCTGCCGACGAAAACCGAAACCGCTGCGAGGCACAAACTCGCCGCCTTAAAAGCCGCTTTTCTCATAATCTTTCTCTGACACGTTTGCGGGATGTTTTTTCACATCATAGAATAGTTTCTTTAACAAAACACGCTTAAATTCAACTATTTGGAGAAACTGAAGAATGGCAGGAAGAAATAAGGTAACGGTCGTTGGCGCAGGAAACGTTGGGGCGACGGCGGCACATTGGATCGCGAGCAAGGAACTTGCGGACGTCGTTTTGGTCGATATCGTTGAGGGAACGCCGCAGGGCAAGTCGCTTGACCTTGCACAGGCCGCTCCGATCGACGGCTTTGATGTAAAGCTCGTCGGTGCGAATTCGTATGAGGAAACGGCCGATTCGGACGTCGTCATCATCACCGCGGGACTTCCCCGGAAGCCCGGCATGAGCCGCGATGACCTCTTGAAGACGAACTCGGACATTGTCGGCCAGGTCACCGACCAGGTCGCGAAATACAGCCCGAACGCATTCATCATCGTCGTCTCGAACCCGCTGGACGCAATGACGCAGGTCGCATTCCGCCGCTCGGGCTTCCCGAAGAACCGCGTTATGGGAATGGCCGGCGTGCTCGATGCCGCCCGTATGCGGTGCTTCCTCGCAGAGGCACTGAATGTCTCGGTCGAGAACGTCACGGCGTTCGTCCTCGGCGGCCACGGCGACACGATGGTTCCGCTTCCGCGTTACTCGACCTGTGCCGGCATCCCGATCACCGAGCTTCTCCCGAAGGAACAGATCGACGCCATCGTTGACCGTACGGCAAACGGCGGCGCCGAGATCGTCGGCCTCTTGAAGACCGGTTCGGCGTTCTATGCTCCCTCGCTCGGCGCGGTCGAGATGGCCGAAGCGATCCTCAAGGACAAGAAAAAGATCCTCCCTTGCGCGGTCTTTCTCGAAGGCGAGTACGGCGTCTCGAACCTCTTCGTCGGCGTTCCGGTCAAGCTCGGCAAGAACGGCGTAGAGCAGATCATCGAGATCAACCTGACCAATGACGAGCGTGCCGCTCTTCACAAATCGGCCGCGGCGGTCCAGGAACTGATCGACGTTCTCCAGATCTGATCTTCGAACTACAACTTCAATGAACAACGAGGAACGCTTTCGGGCGTTCCTCTTTTTTCGGTCAAAATGACCGGGCAATTCGTTCAACCTGCCACAGGTGACCAATCTGACCAACCTCACGAATCTCTCTAATTCGTTGTATTTCAACATTTAGCTGAGTGGCACGAGCCTTGTTAATGGGAACAGCGGCCATAGGGCCGTTTTCCACACAAGACTTGGGAAACAGGAGCTAAACGAAATGAAAACCGAGAACAGATGGAAAGGAACGTTGAGAGCAGTCGTTGGGGCCTTTGCCCTTGCATCGCTGCTCTTCCCGAACGTCCTTATTATCAGTGCCGCCCCCGCGGCAGGCAATGCCGAACGGAATTTGACCGGCACCGAACTTACCCTCGACCTCACGCAGCTTGGCCGTCAAGGAAGCCTGCGGGAGGACCTAAGCATTGAGCGAGAAGCTCTTGAGCTGATCAATGCGTTAGTTGGTAAGTCCGGCCGTCAGATCCTTCTTGTTGACGAACTCAACATCGCCCAGCGTCCCGTTGTCGAGCAGCTTGCCATTCGCATTGCGAAGGGCAGCGTGCCGGCATCGCTGCAAGGCAAGACGGTGATCGTGCTTGACGAGGCAAATCTCTTTTCGAACGCTCGGTCGCAAGCCGACCTCGCTCAGCGGTTCACGGCCGTGATCGAGGACGCCGCCGCTCAGGAAGGCGAGGCGATCCTTTTCATCAACAACATCAAAGGTTTTGTTCAGGAAGCATCGCTTAGGAACGTGCTCTGGGAAGCCATCTCCGAAGGTGACGTCCGGCTGATCGCCGGCTCCTCTGCTTCGGTTTACGGCGAGCTGAGTGCATCGTATCCGGAACTCAACGAAGCTTTCGAAGTCATCGAAATCGCCTCTGCATCTCCGGCAAGCGACTCGGGCAATGGTGCTGCGTCAGAGAACGAGTATCGCGGTGATAACGTCTCGGCCGATCTTCGCGACATGATCGCGTCGCAACCCGCAAACAAGCGCATCAATGCGATCCTGCAGGCAAAAGATGCAGATTCGCCGGTTCTCCGCGGAACGTTCGAACGCCACGGCATCCTCGTTCAGGATCGCATCGGCACATCTGACACGCTCGTTGTCGATCTTCCGCTCGGTTCGCTCGAAGATCTCTCGAAGAGCGGGCTGATCAATTACGTTTCTCCCGACCGAAAGACCGCTCGAACCGGCCACATTGAAGACACCATCGGTGCCACGGGCAGCCGGCTTCAGCAGATCGGCGGCCAGTCGATGAACCTCACCGGAACCGGTGTTGGTATCGCGGTCGTTGACTCGGGTATTTATGCTGGCCACGAGGGTTGGCTCAATGCGAACGGCCAGTCAAGGGTCAAGGCAAATGTTGACTTTACCGGCGACGGAACCGGCGATTCGTATGGACACGGAACTCACGTGGCCGGGCTCGCCGCGGGCAATTCGGCAAAGAACAATGGTGCCTATCGCGGGGTAGCTCCGAACGCGAACATCATCAGTGTCAAGGTTCTCAACAACAACGGTGTCGGCCAGACCTCGTGGCTGCTGAACGGACTTAATTGGATCCTTCAGAACCGCACCCAGCACAACATCCGGGTCGTTAACCTCAGCCTCGGTACGGTCGCGGTCGATACTTATACCAACGACCCGATCGGCCTCAAGGTCAAAGAACTCGTAAACAACGGCATCGTTGTCGTTGCCGCGGCCGGCAACCTCGGCCGTGCTCCTGTTGGCGGCAAGCTTTACGGAACGATCCACTCGCCCGGCAACAGCCCGTGGGTGATCACGGTCGGTGCAAGCAACAGCTACGGCACCACCGAACGCAGCGACGACCGCGTTACGACCTACAGCTCACGCGGCCCGACCCGCAGCTTCTATACAAATTCGCTCGGCCAGCGCGTTTTCGATAACGTGATGAAGCCGGACCTCGTTGCCCCGGGCAACCAGTTGATCTCGTATCGGGCACCGAACAACCTGCGCTCCACCTCAGCCCCTGAACTCGATGTTCCTCTTGCTTCAGGTGAGACTGCCGCAGACGCTCTGATGTACCAGAGCGGAACTTCGATGTCCGCCCCCATCGTCGCCGGTGCAGCAGCATTGCTGCTCCAGGCGAACCCGAACCTGACCCCCGGAATGGTTCGGATGATCCTTCAATATACCGCCCAGCCGCTGGCCGGTGCGGATATGTTCGAGCAAGGTGCCGGACAGCTAAATCTTGAAGGTGCCCTGCGTCTCGTTGGCGGTTTCCGCGATGACCTTAACTACGAATCGGGCGTTAGCCGTGCGTCATGGGTAATGGTTTCCGGGTGGTCGATGCCTGCAACATCTTCGACCATCGGCGGGAACAGCTTCCCTTGGTCGCAGATGATGACAACAAACCACGCATTTGTGACCGGGTCGAACCTCGTTGCTCGTTTCCAGGTCGTGTATCGCCCGGCCTACGTGGCGGACAGCGGAATTTCAAGCTCGCTTGGGCTGCTAAGCCTTAATACGACGTCGTTCTACTCCGGCGGCCTTTCGCTCAACTCGAACGTGATGACCAGCAACGGTGGAGCTTCGGGTTCAGGAACGGTTCTGATGCCTTCCGGCGTACTTGTCGGTGACGGTGTACTGGTTGGCGATGGCGTTCTCATTGGAGACGGTGTTTTGATCGGTGATGGTGTCCTCATCGGAGATGGTGTTCTTATCGGAGACGGTGTGCTTATCGGCGACCGTACGCCGAGAATGGAGCCTGTGCTTAGTTACTAAGAATACCTGAAACCGAGAATACCTATAGGAGGAGGATCACCGTCATGCTGAACGCGTATGTTGCCGCAACGCCAGAAGTGTATCCGGACATCGAGCCGGTCACGGCGAGCATTGCTTACGATCTTTCAAAACTACGATCACTGAAAGCCGACGACCTTGAAGCGGTTACCGAGTTCCTCGCAAGGCGGCCTGTGCACACGGTCGTGATGAGCAGCTTTATCGCCGACAACGGCATTGAAAGCGAATTGAATCGCGGCGTGTTCTATGGCTACTTCGACGAGAAGTGCGAGCTTGAAGGCGTCGCCCTGATCGGCCATTCGACGCTGATCGAGGCCAGGTCGGATCGCTCCCTGCGGGCATTTGCCCTGAAGGCACGCCAGTCGCGGATCCCGATCAACTTGATCATGTCCGATGACGACGTAGCCGAGCGGTTCTTTGAACTATACGCTATCGGGACAATGACCCCGCGGCTGAAATGCACCGAACTTCTGTTCCAGACGGATTTCCCGTTTCCGGTGCAAAGATGCGACTGGCAGATCCGCGAGGCTCGTCCCGAGGATCTCGACCAGGTCGCACGGGCACAGGCAGAGGTCGCCTTCATCGAATCCGGCATCGACCCGATGAGCCGCGACCGCGAGGGCTTCATGAAGCGTTGTGCTCGGCGGATAGAACAGGGCCGGGTGTTCGTGGTCTTCGATGGGGACCGGCTCGTTTTCAAAGCCGACATCATCGCCGAGGCATCGGATGTTATCTACCTCGAAGGCGTTTATGTCGCTCCGGGGTTCCGCGGACGGGGGATCGGTGCAACCTGTTTGGCCGAGGTTTGCCGGCGGCTTTTGGGCCGAGCAATGTACGTGTGCCTGCTGAGCAACGTTGAGGCAAAACACGCCCACCGCAGCTTCGCCAACGCGGGCCTCCGGAATACCGGAAAATGCACTACCTTGTTCGTGTAAAAACTTGTTTATTTTTTGTGTGGGAATGGGTTATACTTCCGTTTGGGTCTAACCCGTCCCATTTTCCTTCCTCGCCATTTCAAACCCCGAGTTCTCCTGCAAATCGAATGAAGACCATATGCCCAAGAGCTCACCAGAGCAGTTCCCCGCTTCGAACGCCATCAACTACTATGTTGGTTTGACCATCTTCGTCGGCGCTGCGATCTTCGTCTATGCGGCCGCAACGCTTCCTGTCGATTCGCTGGACACCCGGTTTCTTATACTCGCCGGCTGCACGATCCTTCTCGCTTCACGAGTGCTCATCCGCATCCCGACGATCAAGTCGCACATCGCCGTTTCGGACATCTTTGTTTACCTTACGCTCCTGCTATTTGGCGGTGAGGCGGCGATCCTGCTTTCGGCTGTCGATACTTTCTTTTCTGCATTGCGATTCTGCAAAAAGTACCGGACCATTCTTTTCAACACCGCTGCCCTTACCATCTCGACCGCCGCGGTTTATGGCGTCCTGGTCATTTCGGGGCTTTATTCGGAACCGCAGCTCCACGGCCAGGCACCGTATTTTCGTGATTTTCTTCTGGCCCTCTCGCTAATGGCCCTGACGCAGTTTGCGGTCAATACCGTCCTCGCTTCGCTTTACGATTCGATCAACCAGGGCACGCCGCTGCTTGAGACGTGGTCATCAAGGTACCTTTGGAGCTTTATCACATACGTGGTCGGTGCCGCCGGGGCGGGACTTCTCGTCCAATTGGTCGATTATGCCGGCTTCTTCGTAGCAGTCCTCGCCTTCCCGATCTTGCTCTTCATCTACTTTTCGTATCGGATGTATATGCGAAACGTGGAGATGAGCAGCGAACAGGCAGAACAGGCACGGGAATACGCAAAGATGATCGAAGAGCGTTCCGAGGCATTGACGGAATCTGAAGAACGCTTCCGCAGTGCCTTTGACAACGCCCCGATCGGCATCGCCCTTGTTAAACCGGGCGGAGAATTGCTGAAAGTAAACTCTGCTCTCTGCGAGATGCTCGGATACCGGCCGGACGAACTTCGTGAAAGGTCCGTGCGGCAGATATTTTTCGAAGAGGACCTTCCGAACGTCTTTTATCGCGTTGGCGAGGTCGCCTCCGGAGCCATCGCCTCGCACCAGATGGAGCAGCGGTGCCGCAATAGCCGCGGCGAAACGGTCTGGACCCTTTGGAGCATGTCCCTCGCCGCAGCGGACGTCTCAAAGAGCCGCGAGATCATCTTTCAGATGCAGGACATCACGGGTCGAAAGGCGGCCGAGGAAAAGCTTGTCCATGAAGCGACCCACGACCCGCTGACGGGTCTTCCGAATCGAAACTGTTTTCACCAGAAGTTGACCGAGGCTTTGCACCGCTCACAGCACATAAAGAACCATCGGACCAGCGTTCTCTTTATCGACCTTGACCGTTTCAAGTACGTCAACGACAGCCTTGGCCATATCGTCGGCGATCAGCTCCTGATCGGCATTTCGAATCGGCTGAAAAATTCAATTCGGCCGAGCGACCTTGTTGCCCGGCTCGGCGGCGACGAGTTCACGGTCTTGGTCGAGGGCGTTTATGACGACCTTGAGATCGCCGGCATGGCCGAACGCATTCAGCGAAGCTTGGCAAACCCCTTTAACCTTCGCGGGCACGTGGTTTACAGCTCGGCGAGCATCGGAATTCTCCATGCTTCCGACCGGCACGAGCGTGCCGAGGACATGATGCGCGATGCCGACACCGCGATGTACCACGCCAAAAAGTCCGGCAAGGCTCGGTACGAGATCTTCAACGATTCGATGCACGCCGAGGCTCGCGAAACGCTTAAGCTTGAGACCGACCTGAGGCAGGCGATCAAGGATGGGAAGATCGAGGTTTGCTATCAACCGCTCTTCTCGCTCACGGACCGCGAGCTGACCGGCTTTGAAGCGCTTGCCCGCTGGCAGCACCCGGAGCTAGGCGAGATATCACCCGCACGCTTCATCCCGCTTGCGGAGGAGATCGGCTGGATCGATACGCTCGGCGAGAATATACTTCGGTCCGCCTGCAAGCATATTCGAAGTATTCACCGCAAGTTCCCGAATTATGCCCATACTAAGGTCAACGTTAATCTCTCGTCGCAACAATTCCGCAGCACGGGGCTCGTCGGCCGCATCCAATTGATACTCTCGCAGACCGGTTTTTCTGCGGACAATCTGAGGCTCGAGATAACCGAATCTGTTTTCTTTGAACATCAGGACCGGGCGATCTCGATGCTCGCCCAGCTTCGCGACTTCGGAGTTGAGATCGATATCGACGATTTCGGGACCGGATATTCGAACCTAAGCTACCTCGTGCGGCTTCCGATCTCGCGGCTTAAGATCGATAAGTCGTTCGTCCAGATGATCCGCGAGGACGGCACGAATACCGAGATAGTGAGAACGATTATCGCATTGGCACGCAACCTCGACCTTGGCGTTGTTGCCGAAGGCATCGAGCACGAATATCAGGTCAATGCCCTGCGAACACTCGGCTGCGATTCGGGGCAAGGTTACCTCTTTAGTACGCCGCTTCGCCCGGACAAACTAGCCGACTTCGTCGCCGACTGCGACCGCGGACTCATCGGCGGAACTGAGGTGCCCGAGTACGCACATATTCTGACCGTCCAATAAAAAAGCGGCCGCATGATTCGCAGCCGCTTTCTTCATATCTTGAGCAAGGCCTATTTCTTGAGCCAGCCGAACAGTGCATTCACCGTGATGTCGCGGTTCGTCTCGTAGATAGCCTTCGTCAGCGGAACGGACATCGGGCAGACCTGGACGCAGTTCTGCGCGTTGCCGCAATTGGTGATGCCGTCTTCGCCCATTAGCCCGTTAAGCCGGTCGTCCATGTCGGTCTTGCCGACAGGATGCATATTGAAGAGCCGTGCCTGTGCGATCGCCTGCGGCCCAATGTAATTGTCGTCGCCGTACTGTGGGCAAGCCTCGAGACAGCATCCGCAGGTCATACACCGCGATAGTGCATACCGCTCCTGCGCGACCTCGTTCGAGATCGCCGGCCCCGGCCCGAGGCTGTGGCTTCCATCGAGTTCGACCCAAGCATGGACCTGTTTCAAATGATCGAACATCTTTGAGCGGTCAACCTTAAGGTCGCGGACGTTCGGGAATTTCGACATCGGCTGAAGCGTGACAGTGTCGCTTCCGGACGCGATCAACAGGTCGTCGATCAACGCGGAACACGACTGCCGTACGCGGCCGTCGATCACCATCGTGCAGATGCCGCAGACCTGCTCAAGGCAGCTCATGTCCCAGACCGGCGGTGTCGTCGCCCGGCCATCGGCAGTGACCGGATTTTTCCGCACTTCCATAAGCGCGGAGATCACGTTCAAATTCCGCCGATACGGCAATTCGAAAGTGTCCCAAGTGACCGGAGCACCCTCTTTCTCACGCCGCTGGATCTTTAGCTTGAACTTCGCCGGCGGCGTCTCCAGCCGCTTTTTCTCGATATGTCCGTTCGTGCTCATAAGACTCAAATTTCCACCAAATCGTAAACTTCCCGCATCGGCACGGTGATGTCCACCGATTCAAGATACAGTTCGCTGTCTGCACCGATGGTCGCTTTTATTTTCCAGTTGCCGTCCGCCTGCCGAATGTATTGCTGAATGGCATACTTGTCTTGCGAAACGAGCAAATACTCAGTAAAGGTATCGATCTTTTGATACGAAAAGAACTTGTCATTCTTGTCGTATTCCTTTGTGCTGTCCGATAGAACTTCTACCAGCAGCAGCGGATTCTCTACTACATCTTGCCGCCCGCGATAGAACTTCTGCTCGCCGCAAACGAGCGTTACATCCGGGTAGTAAAAGGCATTTTCTCGCTCCACCCGCACCTTCATTTCGCTCTGGTATGCCCTGCATTTACCCCGAAGCTTTTCCGTGAGGAGCTTCGTCAAATTAAAGCTTATCTGGATGTGCGTAGCAGTCCCGCCGGCCATTCCATAAATATGCCCGTCGATATACTCGCTGCGCTGCTCCGCAGTTTCCTCCCTATCCAGGAATTCCTGAGGAGTGTATCTCTTCTGTGTGTGAGATATCTGGGCCATTACCTACTACGTGGTTTGGCAGACCGGACAATAATTCTTTCGGTCAACCGCTACTTCTCCCTCGCCGCTTTGCAGTCCGCTCTATTCTCTTATCACCGGGTATCGGAATCTTACTTTCCTTGTTTATGTATGCTGCGGACCGCGTCCGCACCGTTAAGAGGCTGATTTGCCCTTACTGTAATCCCGCTTTCGCGGCTCGACGAGCGAGACGTCGATCGGCTCGTAGCTGAAGACCGGTGCCTCTGCCGAGTATTCGGCGATCGTGGTCTTCATATATTCCTCGTCATTGCGGTCCGGAAACTCCGGCTTGTAATGGGCTCCGCGAGATTCGTTGCGGTTAAGGGCACCAAGCGTGATGACGCGGGCAAGCTCTAGCATATTCTTGAGCTGACGGGCGTGCGGCACGGCCTGCGTAGCCCAAAGGTTCGAGTCATTGATCGATATCCGCTTCAAGCGATCCTGCAGTTCGATCAACTTTTCGTCCGTTGCCTTGAGCTTGTCGTTATAACGGACCACGGTCACGTTGTCCGTCATCCACTTGCCCATCTCTTCGTGCAGTTTGTATTGGTTCTCGCCGCCCTCGCTCTTGATTATCGAGTCGTTGATCTCCTGCTGCCGCTTCAGTTCCGCATCGTAGATGCCGTTCGTTTCGGTCTCGCCGCGTTCAACGTTCTTTGCGTATTCGATCGCCGCCGGGGCCGCAACGAACCCACCGTAAACGCATGACACAAGCGAGTTTGCCCCGAGCCGGTTTGCCCCGTGAATGGAGTAATCGCACTCGCCAGCAGCGAGCAGTCCGGGCACGTTCGTCCGCTGCTCGAAATCGACCCAAAGGCCGCCCATCGAGTAGTGAACGCCCGGGAAGATCCGCATCGGAACATACCGCGGATCGTCGCCGACGAACATCTCATAGATCTCAAGGATCGCTCCGAGTTTCCGGGTAAGCGTCTCGGCCGGCACGTGAGTGAGGTCCAGATAGACCTGATTTTCGCCGGCAACGCCGAAGCCATCGAGACATACCTGAAAGATCTCGCGTGTCGCGATGTCACGCGGCACAAGGTTGCCGTATGCCGGATACTTTTCTTCGAGGAAGTACCAGCGTTCCGCAGTCGGGATGTCCTGCGGCTTACGCTTGTCGCCCGGATCACGCGGCACCCAAACGCGGCCGCCCTCGCCGCGGGCCGATTCGGACATTAGCCGCAGCTTGTCCTCGCCCGGGATCGACGTCGGGTGGACCTGAATGAACTCGCCATTGGCGTAGCGTGCTCCCTGCTGATAGGCGGCCGAAACAGCCGAGCCCGTGCAGGTTTGTGAGTTGGTGGATTTTCCGAAAACGAGCCCCGGCCCGCCGGTCGCCATTATGACCGCATCGGCCTTGAACGCCTTAAGTTCCAGCGTTTGGAGGTTCATCGCGATCAGCCCGCGGCAAACCTGATGGTCGTCCATCACGAGCGAGAGCATCTCCCAGCCTTCATACTTGCGGACCTTCCCGGTCACTTCAAACTTGCGAACCTGCTCATCGAGTGCGTATAGCAATTGCTGCCCGGTCGAGGCTCCTGCAAAGGCCGTGCGATGATGAAGCGTTCCGCCAAACCGGCGGAAATCGAGCAGGCCCTCTTTCGTCCGCGAGAACGGCACGCCCATCCGGTCAAAGAGGTAAATGATCTCCGGTGCCATGTCGCACATCCGCTGCACCGGCGGCTGATTGGCCAAAAAGTCGCCGCCATAGACCGTATCGTCAAGGTGCTTGGCCGGCGAATCGCCCTCGCCCTTGGTGTTTACCGCACCGTTGATGCCGCCCTGGGCACAGACCGAGTGTGACCGCTTGACCGGCACGACCGAAATTAGGTCGACCTCATGACCGGCTTCTGCGATCTTCATCGCCGCGGCAAGGCCGGCAAGGCCGCCGCCAACGATAGCTATTTTGATCCCGTTTGATGACATAACTTTCAATTCGCGTCCAAATTCCGGAACGCATTATCGTCGAATTTCGCTAAACGCTTTTCGGAGCTGAGGAACTTGCCTTAACAGGCTGCTCACAAAGTGCCGCGGGCAACAATCCGCAAGGCCGCAGGAACGAGAACGCCGCATTCGTCCCGACCGCAAAAAGCCCAAATGCCAATGCCGCACATCCATAAAGTGCGTAACGCTGGGCGTTAGTCCCAATCAAAATCCCCCAATCGACGGCAAAGAGCCAGAAGCCGTAGGCAAGGTGCCATGCGGTCGCGGCAACCCCGAGAATGTAAATGGCGAGCACCCACGGAATAGCAAGGTCATTGGCAACGATCTGGAACGAACCGACAGCGTTACCGGCAACGGCGATATCCGTCAGGCCCGGAACGATGCCGAACCTGTAGTGCAAAAGGTGAAAAATGATGAAGAAGAACAGGAAGACCCCGGTTATCCGCTGAAATAGGTAGAACCAGTTTCGCCCGTAACCGTAGCTCATCACGTTCGACCTTGCTTCGGACGAGATAATGATGCCGTAGATCGAGTGGAACGCGAGCGGGAGAAATATCCCAAAGATCTCAATGAAAAGCAGAAACGGCAGGTCGTGGATGTCCTGAACGGCCTTTTCAAAGACCTTTTCGCCGTTCATCGCCTTTGCGTTCGTGAACATATGGGCGAAAAAGAAAAGCCCGAGCGGCACGATGCCCGTTAGCTGATGCAGCTTTCGCAAAAGGAAGTTCCTGCTATATGTAACAGCCATTTAATTCCCCGTTAGATTTTGACGTTAAATTCTTCGACTTCAGAATTTTACGTTCATCTTTGAATTTCGGCAATTCTGCCGCAACGGATTTAATGATACAGGCGAATATAGCTACGATAGATATAAGCGAAGATGAATTCGCATGAACGGTTAGTTAAGCATCCTTAATCAACACCATGCATATCGAATCATTAAAGATCTTTTGCGACCTGGTCGATCTGCAGAGCTTTTCTCTCGCCGCGGAACGCAATTTTGTGACGCAGTCAGCGGTGAGCCAGCAGATCAAGGCACTCGAGGACCGATTCAACCGCCAACTGCTCGAACGCGTCCGTGGGCGGCGTGAAGTGCGGCTGACCGGTGCGGGCGAGGTCTTTTACCGCGAGGCACGAACCGTTCTCGATGCCTACGACCAGCTTCAGGAGAGCCTTCGCGGCGTCGTAGGCAAGATCGGCGGAACGGTCAAGGTCTCGTGTGTTTAC
The DNA here is from genome assembly GCA_019639235.1 of Acidobacteriota bacterium. Lineage (GTDB taxonomy): Bacteria > Acidobacteriota > Blastocatellia > Pyrinomonadales > Pyrinomonadaceae > OLB17. The sequence continues at coordinate 18,063 of JAHBSG010000032.1, forward strand.
AGCGTCGGGCTCCACGAAATGCCCTCAAGGGTCGGCGAATATATGTCGAAATTCCCGGCCGCCCGGATCGACCTTGAATATTCCCGGACCACAAAGGTCGTCCGCGATGTCTTGAACGGCAACGCCGAACTGGGCGTGATCGCTTTTCCGGAGCCGAAACGCGGCCTTAAGATCGTCCAGATGCCGCCGAACAAACTCGTAGTGATCTGCCCGCCCGACCACAAATTCGCCAAGCGGGCATCGCTGAAGGCCAAGGACCTCGCCGGGCAGGATTTCGTACACTTCGAACGCGATACCCCGACCCGAAAAGCGATAGACAAGATACTTCGCACGAAGGGCGTCGATGTAACCAAGGTCGCGGAATTCGACAACATCGAGACCATTAAGCGTGCGGTCGAGGTCGGCTTTGGAATTGCGATAATGCCGCTTCCGTCGGTCCTGGACGAACAGCGGCTGGGCACGCTTGCGGTGGTCGAGCTCTCCGAGAAGGAATGGGTCCGGCCGGTCGGAGTGCTTTACCGGACCGATCGAACGCTAAGCCTCGCCGCCAAAAAGTTCGTCCAGATCCTAGAGAAAAAATAATTCATTTCCTCAGCCTCCGGCCGCCCGCAAAGGTACCGTTTGTCGTTCTTGATCGACGGTCTCTTCGCGGGCGATCGATTTTACTACCCTGAAATTCGGTTTTCGGTGTATCATACGTCCAACCACGAACCGCATAAATTCAGGGAACAGCCCAAATGGACTTTCTTACAAGTATCAATCTGATCACGCTTTTCGCGATCATCGGCGGCGTTGGGTTCGTCTTTTTGCTCGCTTCGCTCATTCTGGGCGACATCTTTGAGATGTTCGGCGGCGAGGCGGACCTTGGCGGCGAAGGCACGGATTTCGGGCTTTTTGATAGCCGCGTGATCGCTGTTTTCATTACCGCTTTTGGCGGCTTTGGCACCATCGCCGCATGGAGCGGCTATGGAGCGGTCGCAAGTTCGTTTGCCGGACTTTTCGGAGGGCTTGTTTTTGGCGGCGTCGTTTCGGCCTTCGGAAGGTTTCTCGTCGGCCAGCAAGCATCTTCGACCGTGACGGACGATGCCCTGATAGGCAAAACCGCTCAGGTGACGGTTGCCATCAAGCCGGGCTCGGTCGGGCAAATAACCGCCCGCGTCGGCGATGAACGCGTCGAGCGGCTCGCCCGGGCCTCGGCCGACGCGGAGATCACCGCCGGCTCGCTCGTAACCATCAAATCGATCGCCGGCGATTCGGTGATCGTTTCTCCGGAAGAAACAATTTAGCCCGTAAGTAAGAGGTAGCCCAATGTTCGAACTTTCAAACCTGCTCATCCCTATCGTCATACTTGTCGTAGTAATCGGAATGCTGATCGCGATAATGCTGATCAGCCGAAATTACATCAAGGTCTCACCGAACCGGGCCGCGGTCATCTCCGGCCGCCGGCGAAAACTGGCAGATGGCTCCGTTGTTGGTTACCGCCTTGTCCGCGGCGGTGCGACGCTAGTTTTCCCGTTCCTTGAAAAGGTCGAATATCTGGACCTCAATGTCATTACCGTCCCGCTCGCTACTACGCGAGCCTATACGGTCCAAGGCGTTCCGGTTTCGGTTAAGGCGGTCGCTAACGTCAAGATCAAAGGCGATGACACCTCTTTGCGGTCTGCAGCAGAACGGTTTCTAGGTATGCCGCAGGAGCAGTTTCACCGACTCGTCTTTCAAACACTTGAAGGCCACCTTCGTGCAATTCTCGGTACGCTGACGGTCGAGGAGATCAACAACGACCGGCAAAGCTTCGCGATGAAACTTACGACCGAGGCGGCCGGTGACCTCGAAAAGATGGGTATCGGGCTTGATGCCTTGACCATTCAGGAAATTTCCGACGACGAAGGCTACCTCGATGCTCTAGGTAAGAGACGAACCGCCGAGGTCAAACGCGATGCCGAGATCGGACAGGCCGAGGCGAACCGCGACTCGAAGATAAAAGCCTCGCTTGCGTTGCAGGAAGGTGAAAAGGTTCGGCTCGAAACCGAAGCACAGATAGCTCAGTCACAGCGTGAGACCGAGATCCAGAAGGCTCAAGTACAGGCCGAGATCGAGGCCGAACGTGCTAAAGCCGGCCAGGCCGGGCCGCTTGCCGAAGCCAAGGCTCAGCAGCAGGTTACGGCCGAAGAGGTCCGCGTCGAAAAGGTCCGCACCCAGGAGATGATCTCCGTTCAGGAGCAAGAGGTCCTGAGAAAAGAGAAGGAACTCGAAGCTACGGTCGTCAAACAGGCCGAAGCCGAGCGAAGAGCGTCCGTCCTTCGTGCCCAAGGGTTGCAGGAATCGGCGATCCTTGAGGCCGAGGGCCGCAAACAAGCACAGATCGCCACCGCCGAGGCCGAAGCTCAAAAGCTCGAACGCGAAGGCCAGGGCCGCGCCGCAGCGATCTCGGCGGAAGGTAAAGCCGAGGCCGAAAAGATCCGTGCGGTCGGACTTGCCGAGGCGGAAAAACTTCAGGCGAAGGGACTTGCCGAGGCCAAGGCGATCGAAGCCCAAGGCCTTGCCGAAGCCGCCGCCATCAAAGAAAAGGCCGCTGCCTGGCGTGAATTTAACGACGCCGCACGGCTCCAGACCATTCTCGAGAAACTGCCGGCCATCATCGAGTCGTCTGCTCCGGTCTTCCAGGCCGTTTCGGAACCGCTCGGCAAGATCGACAAGGTCGTTATGATCGACCAGGGCGGAAACGGGAACGGCGAGAGCGGCATCAACCGCTTTGCCCAAACCGGGCCAACCGTGATCTTCTCATTGCTCCAGCAGCTTCAGGCACTCGGGCTGAGTTGGCCGGAGATACTTGCCCAGCTTGGCATCGAACAGAACGGCGAGCCGAAAGAGAAGTCCGTGACCCCTGCGGTCAAAAATCCGGGCAAGCCGCCCGAACAGCCGCCGGCTGCTCAGTAACCCGGCGACATCTCGCGTTTTCGAGGCCGTTCCGTTCATCGCGGAGCGGCCTTCGTTCTTTCGCGAGATTGACTTGCCCGCCGCCGAAGTCTGATAATTACGCCGTCCTATGAGATCGAGTTTTTATATCGCCGTCTTTGCAGCTTTGTTCTTAACGGGTTGCGGAAGCCTGAATCTCGCTGAGAATCGCTCTCCGGCACCGGCGAATTCCGCCGTCAATGCAGCCCCCGAAGCAACGATCCGCTCCGAGCCGCCGGCAGAGGCCGATGCCCGAATGGCTCCGAACGCCCTTGGTTCAAAAGCGGCCCGCGAGCTATGTTTCGAGACGAATACCGGCGACACCGATATCGTCCGCGAGCAGACGTTTGCGATCGAGTTCGAGCCTTTCAAAGGCACCTGCTTCATCACGATGCACAATCCGGAATATGACGATCCGCCGCTCGAATCCGAGTTTGCCATTTATCGCGGAAACCGCCGGATCGCTGAATTCCCGGACCAGTTCAACGGCGTCAACTTCGGCTGCTGGGTCGAGGCGGTCGGTTTTCAGGACCTCAACGAGGATCAAAAGGTCGATGCCGTCATCGTCGCCAAATGCTCGGGCAAATCCGGCGAATATTACGAGAATATGGTTTATGCCAATGACGGCCGCGGCTTTACGACGAACCTCGACGCCAACTACAAGCTCGCCGAGTTCAAGACCGTTCGCCAGGTCGCCGAGTATGCCCGCGAACATCGGTCGGCGTTCTTCAAGTAACCGATGCTTCCTCTTGTCATCGTAAACCCAAAGTCGGCGGCCGGCTCGACCCGCGGGAAATGGACGGCCATCGCCTCCGACCTCCGAGCCCACTTCGGGCCGTTTCGTGTTGCATTTACCAAAGGCCCCGGCGATGCCATTTCCCTCGCTCGCCGACATGCGGAAGAAGGCACGAGATTCATCATCGCCTGCGGCGGCGACGGCACGATCAACGAGGTCGCCAACGGCATCCTGCTTTCCAAAAAGGATAGCGAACTCGGCATCTTCCCATCGGGAACCGGCGGTGACTTCCGCCGTACCATTGGCCTTCCGACCGAGCCGCGTGAGATAGCCCGTGCTCTTCGCGAAGGCGAAACACGAAAGATCGACGTCGGCCGCGTTTCTTTTATCGATAACGATGGCGAACCCGCTGAGCGCTATTTTCTGAACGTAACAAGCTTCGGGCTGGCCGCTTCGATCATTGAACGCGTAAAGGGCTCGACCTCGCTCGAGTGGCTCCCGCTCGATACCGTTCGCGGGCGAGCAAGCTTTGCACTTTCCACACTTCAAGAGGTTGTCGGGCTCGGGACGACCCGCGTCCGGGTGCAGATCGACGATGGCGAGGAAGCTCCGCTTTCGACCGTCAATTTCTGCATCGCAAACGCCCGCTACTTTGGCGGCGGAATGATGATCGCTCCGGATGCAAAGCTCGCCGATGGGATGCTTGATGTGGTAAACGTCGGCGATATCAACACCGCGAAGATAATACTCAACGGCTATTCGCTTTACACCGGGACGCACCTTGAGCTTCCCGAGGTCAAAAGCAAGCTCGCCCGCCGCATCTCCGCACGGCCTTTCAACGACGGCGACATCGTCCATATCGAGATAGATGGCGAACTGCCCGGCCGGCTTCCCGCAACTTATGAGGTCGTCCCCAATGCGCTGTCGCTTCGGGTTCCAAAGCGTTAGCAACCTTCCTCGCGAATTGCCAAAATCGAGTTTCCTGTTATCCTAACTCCAAGTTTCGTAATACTTTGTTCACACGCTATTTATGACCGGGTCATACCTTGAAAGGCTCGTTCGCTCATTTGAATCGCGAAGCACCCGCACGGCGATGCGGATCGTCGGCGATGACACGCACGTCTATACTTTTGGCGAGTCGCTGAGAATGATCCGCTCGGTTGCATACCGCATCGGGCAGGAGAATGTCGGGTTCGGCGACCGCGTCGTCGTAATGGGCGAGAATCATCCCTCGTGGGCCGTCGCCTATCTCGCAACGCTATATCGCGGTGCGGTCTGCGTTCCGGTCGATCCGCACGGCGAGGTCGAAACCGTCACGAATTTCCTCGAGAACTCCGAGGCAAAGCTCGCCTTCATTGATTCTTCGCAAACCGAGCGTTTCAAGCAGATCGAGGAAAAGCTCGGGCGTCATATCCCGGCCGTCGTCTGGCAGACCAACGGAGCACCCGACATTAGCTCGAATGGTTTTCAGCCTTTTTCTGATTGGGCCGCGACCGAATTTCCCGAAAACTTTGCCGCCGAGGTTCCCAAAGCCGCCGGTGACGACATCGCCCTGCTTATCTATACGAGCGGAACGACCGGCACGCCTAAAGGCGTTCCGCTTACCCACGCGAACATCGTCGCCGAGCTTGACGGAATCAATAAGGTCCTTGAACTATCCGAACGCGAACGGATCCTGAGCTTGCTGCCGCTTTTCCACGCTTACTTGCAGATAGTCAACCTCTGGGTCGCAACCACTTACGGCTGCGAGGTCGGTTACCTCAAGGAACTCTCGCCCGCCGAACTCGGCAACGCGATGAAGGAGTTCAAGCCGACGATCCTGACGACCGTCCCGCGGCTTTGGTACCTCTTTCACAAAAAGATCTTTGACGCCGTCGAGGCAAAGCCAAAGGCCGTACAGGTGCTCTTCCGCTCGATGCTTGCGGCTAACGGCACGCTCCGCGACACCGTCGGCGTCAATCTTGGCAGGAAATTCTTCGGTAAGGTTCATGAATCGTTCGGCGGCGATCTGAGAATGGCGATCTCGGCTGGCTCGCGGTTCGATGAGGACGTGGCTCGTGACTTTCACAAGCTCGGTTTCACCATTCTCCAAGGCTACGGCCTGACCGAAACCAGCGGAGCCGCAACCGCGACCTATGTCGATGACAATCGCATTGGTTCCGTCGGCAAGCCGATGTTCAATGCGGAAGTTAAGATCGCCGAGCCCGACAAGGACGGCGTTGGCGAGGTGCTGATCCGCGGCGGCATGGTCTTCTCGGGTTACTACAGAAATCCGGCCGCGACCGCCGATGCATTTACCGAAGATGGCTGGTTCCGCTCCGGCGACCTCGGAAAGTTTGACCGCGACGGACATCTCTTCATCGTCGGCAGGGCAAAGGACGTCATCGTACTGCCCTCCGGAAAGAACGTCCACCCGGAAGACCTCGAGGTGCATTATCTGAAAGCTCCCGAGGTAGAAGAGCTTGCGATAATCGGCGTTGCCGATGCCGCCGAGGGACGAGCCGGTGCCGAAAAGCTCGTTGCCGTCGTCATTCCGGATTTCGAGTACCTCAAGCAGGTAAAGCTTCCGAATTCGAAAGAGGCGGTCCGCTATTCGCTCGACAATCTCGGCCGCGAACTGCCCGAATATCAACGCGTCCGCGAATATATCGTCCGAGCCGAACCGCTGCCGCGAACCGCGACCCGCAAGATAAAGCGCTTTCAGCTCAAAAAGGAGATCGAGTCGGGGCTGATAACCGAAGGATTACCCGAGAAAAAGGCCTGGGTCGCGACAGCCGATGACACGGCATTCCTTGCAACGCCCGCCGCGAAGATCGTTGCCGGTGCCATTCGGCAAAACTCGAAGGACGCCGAGCCGACGCATCCGGACATGAACCTCGAGATCGATCTCGGGCTCGATTCGCTTGCCCGTGCCGAGGTCATTGCTGCTCTCGAGCAAGCCTTTGAGACCGAGTTTACAGCCGAGCAGGCCGCCGCGACACTTACCGTTCGCGACGCGGTCAACCTCGTGAGTTCGACCGATGTCGGAAGAAGCCTTACCGCCGAAAGCGGCGATGCACTCGTACCGACCGCTGATCTCAATTGGTCAAAGATCGTCCGCACCGCCGACGGCCTGCCGGAAATGGAAGCCGTCACAAAGCGCAGGCCGCTTTTTGAAGCTTTTTCGTTTTCCGTAATGAAGAGCTTCGGTTTCCTGTTCTGCAAACCATTTATGCGGCTTGAGGTTAGCGGGCAGGAGAACCTGAAGGCGGTCGCCTTTGCAGAGGATGGTAAAGTGCAGCCCTTTTTGATCTGCCCCAATCACCAGAGCTTCCTTGACCCGTTCGTTCTTTGCACGACGTATCCGTGGGCCGTGTTCCGTAACTTTTTCCACGTCGGCGCAAAGATGTTCTTTGAAGGGCGGTTCCTCGGGTTTGTTGCAAGAATGCTCCGTGTCGTTCCGATCGACCAAGATACCCAACTGATGCGGGCGATGAAGGCCGGTGCGATCGGGGTCAAGCGCGGCAAGATCTTGAACATCTATCCGGAAGGCGAGCGCGCATTTGACGGCAATCTGCACGAATTCAAGAAAGGTGCGGCGATCCTTGCCGCCGAGCTCGACCTGCCGATCCTTCCGGTCGCGATCGATGGGCTTTATAAGGTCTGGGCCCGGAAGAGCTGGCGTATTCGTCCCGGAAAGGTAAAGATCCGCTACGGGAAACCGATCTACCCGAGTGAGATAATCGGGCCGGACGACGGCGCCCGGTATGACGCGCTCACCGCCCGCCTTCGGAGCGATATCGAAGCAATGATCGCCGAGCTCCGTAAATAGAGATGTGCCAGTAAATCGGTTTCGTTCGTTCCCTCCTTGAACCAACTACGGAGGATCAGAATGAACAAAACATTGATAGCGGCCGGCTTGCTGCTGGCCCTGCTTGCGGGAATCGCTATTTCCCTCTTTTTCGGTCGAGACACCAACCGGAACACATTCGTTACCGTAACCGGCGATGCCGAGACCAAGGTCCGGCCGGACACCGCCGAGATCACTTTCTCGGTCGTGACACAGTCCTCTCAAGCCCTGACAGCACAGCAAGACAACGCAAAACGAAGTGAAGCGGTAAAGCAAGCAATTGAGGCCGCAACCGCGGGTGTTTCCATCGAGGTCAAGACGAGCAATTACTCGCTCGATCCCGAGCGCGATTATTCAGGCCGAATGCCGCGGATCGTCGGCTACGAGGTCAAGAACTCGATAACTGTTCGGGTCGGCTCGCTCGAGAACATCGGCGGCATCATCGATGCCGCTACAAAAGCCAGAGCGAACAGCGTCGAGGGCATCCGCTTTGTTGTTGGCGAAGCGAGTCCTTCGCAGGGTGATGCTCTCGCACTCGCAACTAAAAAGGCAATGGCGAAGGCCGAATCGATCGCAACCGCCGTGAATGGCCGCGTTGTCCGCATCGTCGAAACACGGGAACACGGTATCGCCCTACCGGAACCTCGGCGGGATTGGGAGTACAGAGCATCGGCAAATACAATGGCTGACATTGCCCGGAATGCAGTTACGCCGATCCAGCCCGGCGACGTGCCGGTCCGATCGGACGTCGTGCTTGTGGTCGAGATCGCGACGAACCGGTGACTTGTCAATATCCGGGGAATCGGCGAGAATTCCGGTACCTGACTTTCTGACGAAATCGACGGAGGCCGATGATGCAACGAATCGCAATTCTCGCCGCAATTCTTCTTTTCGGATTTACATCCTTTTCGCAAGCACCGCAGCCGCAAACGGAACTAGCCGCCTACATCAAGGCAAATTACACCAAACGCGAAGTGATGGTGCCGGTTCGCGATGGCGTGAAGCTCTTTACGTCGATCTACGAACCGAAGGATCGCTCGCAGAAGTACCCGATACTTCTGAACCGCACCCCATATTCGGTGCGGCCCTACGGCCCTGATGAGTTCCGGGCAACACTTGGCCCAAACCCGCTTTTCGCCCGCGAAGGGTACATTTTCGTTTATCAGGACGTCCGCGGCCGCTGGATGAGCGAGGGCGAATTTGAGAATGCTCGGCCCGATATTGCAAATACAAAACCGACCGAGATCGACGAATCGACCGACACCTACGACACGATCGAATGGCTGATCAAGAACGTTGAGGGCAACAACGGCCGGGTCGGAACCTACGGAATTTCTTATCCCGGTTTCTACGTTTCGGCGGGAATGATCGATTCGCATCCGGCACTCAAAGCGTGCTCACCGCAGGCACCGGTTTCAGCCTGGTTCAATGGCGACGACATGCACCACAACGGCGCTTTGTTCCTCGCCCAAAACTTCGCTTTTTTCAGCAATTTCGGCCAGCCGCGGCCGCGGCCCGTTTCAAACAATTCCTACCTGACGCAGTGGAAGGGCCCGCAGGTCGTTGATGCCTATAACTATTTTCTGCAGGTGGGCGGGCTGAAGGAAGTTGCTGATGAGTACGAAAAGAATCTCGGATTTCGCATCAAGTTTTGGGACGAGATGATGGCCCGGCCAAACTACGACAGCTGGTGGAAGGAACGGAACATTCTTTACAAGCTTAAGAATGTTAAATGTGCTGTGATGACGGTCGGCGGCTGGTATGACAACGAGAATCTTTACGGTGCTCTTAAGGTTTATGAGAATGTCGAGCGGATGAATCCCGGCATCTTCAACGTTCTTGTCGTTGGCCCGTGGGACCACGGCGGTTGGTCGCGTGCCGACGGCGATTGGCTTGGGACTGCCTACTTTACCGAAAAGACCGGCGAACATTATCGCAAGAATATCGAGGTGCCCTTTTTTGATCACTTTCTGAAGGGCAAGGGCAGCATCGACCAGATCAAGGAAGTGAATGCATTCGACACGGGCTCCGACACATGGCGAAGCTTCACCGCCTATGAACCTGAAAATGGAACGGACACGGCTCTTTACCTCACCCCGGACGGCGGGCTTTCGTTCGAGCAGCCAAAAAGTCCGGGTCACGATGAATACGTCTCCGACCCGATGCGTCCGATTCCATACACGCAAAAGATAACCCGAAACTATCCGCGCGATTACATGACGGAGGATCAGCGGTTTGCTTCAACCCGGCCTGACGTTCTTGTCTATCAGACCGAGCCGCTCGACCGTGACATCACGGTCGTCGGAAACATCAAGCCTTCGCTGTTCATCGCTTCGAGCGGAACCGATTCGGATTTCATCGTAAAGCTGATCGACGTTCATCCGGACGACTATCGCTTCCCGGCCGACAAACGGCCGCCGGAGAACTCGGCATGGTCGGTCTTTCAACCCAGCGGCTACCAAATGCTGCTTCGCGGCGAGCCAATGCCAGCCCGTTTCCGCAACAGCTTTGAGAAGCCCGAACCGCTCGTTCCGAACCAACCGACGCGGCTTTCGTTCGTGATGCCGGGCGTTACGCACACATTCAAAAAAGGCCATCGGATAATGGTTCATATCCAAAGCACGTGGTTCCCGCTCGTCGCCCGCAACCCGCAGCAATACATGGCCAACTATAAGCAGGGTACTCAGGCGGATTTTCGAAAGGTCAGCAATCGTGTCTATTTCGGCGGGAGCAGAAGCTCGGCGATCATTCTTCCGGTGATGAAATAGGAACCGGCCGTTTGCGAAGCGGTATTAGAGATAAATAGAATTAAAGATATGCCAGCTACAGCGATTCTTTTCGGTAGGCTTCTGATCCTTCTCGGGATCATCGGTTACGCGTATGGCCTTTATTCGGGAGCGGCGAGCTTTACGGCGCTGATCCCGGCGATCTTCGGTTTGATACTGATGGTGCTCGGGCACATTGCAAGCTCAAAGGAGAGCCTGCGCAAGCACATAATGCATGCGGCGGTCGTCGTTGGCCTCCTCGGCTTTCTGCTTCCGGCGGGCCGCATTCTCTCGACGCTCGGCAACTTCAAGTTCTCATTCGCCGCGGCGATGCTGATCCTGATGGCCGTGCTCTGCGGAGCATTCGTCGCCCTCTGCGTGAAATCGTTTATTGATGCCCGCCGTTCAGGGGCAGTTTGATCTCGACCTCAAGGCCGCCGTTCACGTTCCTTGCCGCGACGCTGCCGTCGTGGGCGTGAACGGCCTGTTCCGTTATAGCAAGCCCAAGTCCCGTTCCGCCGCTGCCGCGGTCGCGCGCCTCGCCGACCCGATAGAACGGACGAAAAAGATTCTTAAGTTGTTCTTCCGGCACGCCGCCGCCTTGGTCTCGAACGACGATACGGGCATTGCCGTTCGTTGCTTCAAGAGCGACCTCGACCGTAGTCTCGGGCTTGGTATATTTCAATGCGTTGCGAAGAACGTTCTCGACCGCACTTTGCAAAAGGCTCTCGCTCCCCTTCAGGCTGCACTCATCAAGCTTCACGACCTTGACCGATCGTCCCTTGGCCGCCGCCTCAAATTCCGCATCGGCGGAAACTTGCTCGACCAGCTTCCTTAGGTTCACATTCGCCCGCTCAAAGTCGTCCGTGCCCGATTCGAGTCGTGAAAGCGTCAGGAGACGGCCGATCATCTCATTGAGCCGGTTCGACTCCGTTTCGATGCGATCAAGGCTCGGCCGCGTGGCGTCGTTCGCCTTGGTCTTTGCGATCTCAAGTGCGACATTCAGCCGGGCGAGCGGCGAACGCAGCTCATGTGAGATATCGCGCGAGAGTGTCTTCTGCGATGTGATCAGCGACTCGATCTGCTCGGCCATTACGTCAAAGTCGCGGGCAAGCCCGGAAAGCTCATCGCCACGCCGGCCGACCCGGTCGGCGACGCGAGTGTCGAGTTCGCCCTCGGCAAGACGCTGGGCGGCCTCGCGAAGTTTACGAATCGGGGATGTAAGATAGAGTGCGAGGATGTAACAAACGATCAACGCCGTAATGAACAGCCCGATCCACCGGGCGTATCTCAAACGCGTTTCACCGAAAACCTGTACGGGTTGCGGCCGCGTCCAGCGGATTATCAAGGAGTATTCTGCTCCGGAAGCGGTTTGAAACTTACGTGCGGCAAGGGCTGAGTCTGGCGAGTTCAATTCGAGTTCGACATCCCCGCTCTGAAAGGTCTGCCCGACAAGCTGCTGATAGCCCGAGAGGTCCGCAACATCAGCAAACAAAATGCTTCCGTCTTTTCCAACGATGTCGATCTCGGTGATCGTCGTGCCGACACGAAGCCGATCAATGAAGGTCCGTAAGCCCTCCATTCCCTGCTGTTCATAGATCTGTCCGGCGGTATCAGCATAAATGCCCGTTTGGTTGCGGATAGAGACCTGCCAACGGCTGACGACCGGCTCCGTTTGAATGGTCCAGTTCAAAAAAATGATGACGCCGATCATCAATGCGATCGCCGCAAGGAACCAAAGAAAGATCTTAAAGAATAGGTTCATACGACCGTGTAAATATATCCGACGCTCCGGACCGTCTTTATACGGTCGCTGCCGTCTGCCCGCTGGCCGAGCTTCTTACGCAGATTGCTGATGTGCATATCAAGGCTTCGGTCGTAGGGCGAAAGCTCACGCTCGAGTACTTTTTCACTGAGGTCCTCGCGCTTAACAACATTACCGGCTTCCCGTATCAATGCCGCCAAAAGGTCGAACTCGACCGACGTCAGCGGCAGCTCCTCGCCGCTAAGCCGGGCCGAACGCGAGGCCGGCGAAAGCTCAAGATCGCCGACGCTTATATTCTCCGGAAGCCCTGCGGTGGATTCTCCCGAGGTGCGGCGAAGCACTGCTTTTAGACGCGCGAGAAGCTCCCGCGGATTAAATGGTTTTGGAAGATAATCATCTGCTCCGATCTCGAGCCCGACGATGCGCTCGGTCTCCTCGCCGCGAGCCGTCAGCATCAGCACCGGAAGCTGCGATTCCTTCCGCAGATTGCGAAGCACATCAAAGCCGCCCATCTTCGGCAGCATCACGTCGAGCACGACCATTTCATGCTCATGCGAAAGTGCCCGCTTCAGGCCACTTTCGCCGTCGTGTGCGCATTCGGTCTCAAAGCCCTCGGCACCGAGGTACTCGCTGACCAGCTCGCAAAGCTCGTCGTCATCATCAACGATCAGGATCTTGCTCATTGCTACCTGCGATTCTACGCCAATTTAACCCCTTACGCATCAAGGTTTACAAATCTTTACCAAACCGCGTTGCAACCTTACATTCGGGACGAGGCCGAATTTCGTCAAAGGTTCAGTGCGGCAAATTAGGGCCGTAAGTTTTGGACAAAAAGGAAGTAGAAATGAAAAAGGTAAATTTAGCAATTCTAGGGATCGCCGTTCTCGGAATCGGAGCGATCTTCGCGTTCGCGCAGATGGGCGACGGTTCGGGCAAGCACGCCGATGGCAAAAAGCGTTGGGGCAAGGGCGGAATGCACAAGATGCACGGCGGCGGACGCGGCATGGGTATGCACCTCCGCGGCCTTGACCTGACCGATGCTCAAAAAGAGCAGGTGAAAGCGATCCGCGAGGCGTCAAAGCCGGCAATGGAACCGCTCCGTCAGGCAATGAAGGAAAACCGGATGAAGTTCCGCGAGGCAAAACAGAACGGTGCCGATGAGGCGACGCTGACCTCGCTCAAAAATGAAATGGCTCCGATCCGCGAACAAATGAAGGCCCAGCACGAGGCCGTCAAGTCGCAGATCATGGCGATCTTGACCGACGAGCAGAAAGCGAAACTCGCCGAACGCGAAGCAAAGCGTGCCGAGCGTCGTGCCGCCCGCAAGGCCGCCCGCGAAGCTAAACCGCAGGAATAGTCCTCCTTCAGCCGAAGGATATTTGCCTCGGAGCCCTCGGGTTCCGGGGCGTTTTTACTTGGCCCGACGCCCGGCGACAAAGGCCGCTGCGACATTCATCTCCGCATCGAGCACGACAAGGTCGCCGCGTGTTCCTGCGGTGATGCGCCCGAATTGGCCGGGCATGCCGATCAATCGAGCCGGATTTCGCGAGGCCATCATCGCGATCTCCCCAGTCGAGAAACCGAGCGATGCTGCCATCTTCACAGCGTCAAGCATCGTGATAACCGAACCCGCGATGCTTCCTCGTTCGTTCTGCGTGCGGCCGTTCTTGACCGAAATACTCTCGCCCCAGATCTCGAACGTGCCGTCGCCAAGCCCGGCCGGAGCGACCGAATCGGAGATCAACGAAACACAATCGGGCGATTTCGTCCGGCAGGCGAATCCGACCATCCGCGGATCGACGTGAATGCCGTCGGCGATGATGTCAAAGGTCACGTCCTCGCGGGTCAATGCCCAACCGGCGACGCCGACCTCGCGATGGTGAATGCCCGTCATCGCGTTGAAGAAATGCGTTAGGTGGCGGCCGCCCGCCTCGAACGCGGCATCGAGCGTCGCGACATCCGCCCGAGTATGGCCGATCGAGACGACCCAACCTGCGGCAGTCAATTCCCGCACCAACTCAACGCCGCCTTCGACCTCTGGGGCAAGCGTCGTCATATGAACGCCGTTCGCAAGCCGCGGCAATTCGGCAACCTCGGAACCCGTGAACCGCTTGAAAAACTCGGGCCGCAATGCACCGCACATCTTTTCATTGGCAAAGACGCCTTCGTAATGCACACCGGCGATCTGTGCGATCGGCATCTCCGCTTGTATCGCCGTTACGCGCTCGATCTCGCCAAGGACCCGCGCATAGTTCTCATCGGAGTCGGGCACGAGGGTAGGCAGCCAGGCGGTTACGCCGTTTTTTGCAAGAAATTCGCCGACCGCGATGAGCCCATCGGCATCTGCCGTGTTGACGTCAACCCCGACCGCCCCGTGACAATGAACATCGACAAAGCCGGGAAGTAGCGTTCCGCCCGCGGCGTCAAAGGCGTCGATCGCCGTTTCATCGAGCTCACCGTGGCCGACGGCGGCGATCCGCCCTTCCTCTACCAAGACCCAGCCATCCGGCCGTTCGCTGCCGCTATCCGCGATGACCGCGTTCGTGATCAGTACCGAATTCATAAGTTGATTCTACAAAAGAAAAATGCCCGCGTCGCCAAAAAGCAAACGCGGGCAAGCCCTAATGAGCGATCGGTTTAGAAGAAGAACTTCGCACCGAACTGCATGACACGCGGGTCGCGCCAGGAAACGACCTGCCCGAAGGTCGAGCTACCGTTTCCACCCTGCGAGACCGGCTGCGTCGTCGCACTCCAAACTACCGTGCTGAGGCCGCGAGGGTTCGTCTGGTTAAAGACGTTGAACGCCTCGCCGCGAAGCTGGAGCCGGAACCGCTCAGTGAACTGGATCGTCTTCGACATCGTGAAGTCCACACGCTTGGTCGAGGGGCCTTCGATGTAGTTGATGCCGCCGCTTCCGACCACGTTCGCGATCGGATTGGTATTGTTGATCGGCGTTATCTGGAAGCACGAAGTATTGAACCACTGAGTACGGTTCCTCGCTCCGCCCTGATTCGGGTCGCAGGTCAGGTTCGGACGTCCTACCGTGAGAGCCGTCGGGATGATACCGAGGCCTGCCGGGTCAAAACCCGAGACGGTCGGGGTAAATCCGAGACCGGTCTGATAGGTCACGATTCCCGATGCCTGCCATCCGCCAAGAACCTTGCCTACAAAGCCCTTCTGATCCCTAAAGAACGGAAGCTCGTAAACGTAGTTGATGGTCAGAACGTGTCGGCGGTCGAGGTTGGCACGGCCCTTCTCCGATGCGATATCGTACGAATTCTGCGGAGCGTTCGAACGGTCCGTCCGGTTGTCCGAAAGGTTCTTCGCCCAGGTGTAAGCCACATTGAGCTGCGACGAACCGCTGAAGCGATGCTGTCCTGAAACCTGCAGGCTGTGATAGTTCGAGTTGTACTTCGGCTCGACGATCGTGACCGACCTATAACCGCGGTATGGCCTGATCTGGTCGAGTATGGTCGACTGTGCCGTTGTGAAGAAAGCCTGATTAGGCAGTTGGCACGGAACCGACGGTGTCGTCGATGAACCCGTCGCACACTGGCTGTTCAGTGCCAGTCCCGGCGGAAGCGAGTTCGCCCCGTAGCCGCCGATCAGGTTCGTTCCCTTCGATCCGTAGTAACCGACCGAAACCAGCGTCCGTCTCATAAGCTGCCGCTGTACATCGAACGACCAGTGCTGCATATACGGCGTTTTCCAGTCGTCCTGAACCGCACGGACGCTCGCTACCGTGTTGGTGGCGATGACCGCGCATCCGTTCGGAACCGGGTTATCAAGACGCGTGCCGACAACCTGACAGGTCTGCTGATACGGCGGGTTCGTTCCGATGTTCTGGAGGAAGATACCGTTCAGGATCTGTTCATGATAGATACCGTAGCCTGTACGGATCGAGGTACGTCCATCACCAAACGGATCCCATGCAAAACCGATACGCGGAGCGAAGTCGTTCTTCGGAACGTCAACCACGAACTTGCCATAGGGCGAGATCGTCGGGTTGCAGTTCGGGAAAGGAACGGTATTCTGCGAGTTGACGATAATGCCTTCGCAATAATTGCCCGTTCCGGGAACGCGGTTGCCGGCACCGGTCACCAGCGGAGCATTCGCCCGGTTGTAAAGCTCCGGAACAAAGTTGCTCAGGCGGCCGTTCTTGTCCCACGGAGCACCGAAGAACGAATAACGGACACCGTAGTAAAACGTCAGGTTGCGGCGAAGACGCCATTCGTCTTGAAAAAATGCTTCAAACGTCTTTTGCCGCAGGTCGGCCGTGTAGTCAAAGCTTGCCTGCGTAAAGGTCACGTTCGTACCCATCAGGAAGTTTGCCCAGAGCTGCTGCGTGGCATTGCCGCCCGGAGCGATCACGTTGCCGGTCGCACCCGGTGTGTTGAACCCGGAGAAAAGGCCTTCGTTGTTACCGGCAAGAGCATTCTCGTTCTTGCGGTACTTCGAATAGACCGCACCGAATTTCATCGTGTGGCTGCCGGCGATCCAAGTAGCCGTACCCGCAAGGTTGCCCTTCCACGAGAAGTTGTCGTAGGGTCCAAAGCCTTGCAAGGCGCTGAAGCCGTTACCGCTGATCGTCGGAACACGATCACGGTCATTGGTATACGCCAGCGGCGGACGGATCGGCGAGTTCTCCAGCGCGATCAGCCCGATGTTGTTGCTAAGAATGGCTCCGTAGCCAAAGGTGTAGCGTCCCTCGACGATGAACTTCGGCGAAGCCGCCCAGGTGACCTGAGCCGTATGTGTCCGGCCCGGTGAGTCTGTCGCGGTCGTCGAAACGCCCGGAAGGCCCGAACCCGATGAGAACAGAGCGTTAGCGTCAACGGTCGGGATGCTGTCCTGTTGGTACCGGTAGTACATCGATACCTTGTCATTGAACGAGTGGTCGATCTTGATCACTTCCTGACGAAACTCGGCAATGCCAGCCGCCGGAGCGAAGAGCGTGTTCGTGCCCGAGTTCGGAAGCGGAAGGCGGCTATAGATCAGATCAAGATACTGCTGAGCAACCGGGTTAATGTTCTGCAGCGTGCTGTTGGCCGGAAGAACCTGGTTACAGGTCGTTCCGGTTGCCTGCAGGCAGATCGGTACCGTAAAGAACGCATTACGCTGATTCTGGTTCGGAACGGTTGACTGCAGTGTCGCCGACCGGCGGTCGTCGCGCCACTCCTGCGAGAAGAAGAAGAAGGTCCGGTCGTAACGCTTGAATGCACTCGCACCGGGTTCCGCTTCACCAAAACGAAGGAAATAGACCGGACCGCCGATGGTCCAACCGTAGTTGTTGTAACGGAACGGAGTTCGCTTCGCCTTGCCGTTATCGTCACGGCCAAGCGGCGGATTTGTCAGGTTATTGATCGCGACATCGTTCGCGTTGAAGGCCTCATTGCGGATGAATTCGTAAACGCTTCCGCGGAACTTCGACGTGCCGCTGCGGGTGACGATGTTCACCTGTCCGCCGCCGCTGCGGCCCGATTCTGCCGGATAAAGCGAGCGAAGGACCTTGAATTCACCGATCGAATCAACGCTCGGGTAAGCCTGGATCGTCAGGTTCGAGCCGCGGTCGGTCACGTCCGCTCCATCGACCGTGAAGGTATTCTGGCTGGAACGTGCACCGTTGACGGCGATCTGGACGATGTTTGCCTGGCCGGCAGGGTTCGTCGTTCCGACGTAAACCTGGTCGGAAAGGTCGTTCGATACGCCCGGTGCGAGCGTTACAAGCTGAACGAAGTTACGGTTGTTGATCGAGAGCTCGCGC
>JAHBSG010000033.1 GCA_019639235.1 Acidobacteriota bacterium
CCGGTCGGCTCTGCCCGCGACCGCTTCTCGATCAAGTTTTATGTGGTCGCCGTCACCTTTCTTCTCTTCGACCTCGAAATTCTTTTCATGATCCCGTTTGCCGTCGCGTTCAAATCGCTCCTCGGCCTCGAGAAGATGACAGGCGTAATGTATGGAACCATTGCGTTTATCGGGATAATGATCTTTTTGGCAACGGTCGTCATCGGATTGGTTTACGACTGGAAGAAAGGCGCGTTTGATTGGAGCTCGCAGGCTCGTGCCTCGGCCAAGGCACAGGCGATCGCGATGCGTAAGTCGCGTGCGGCCGAAGTTGACGGCCACGGCGACCTTCAGCGTGCCGCTTAGTTTGCTCGTCTTCGGCTGCGGCCGAAAGGAACAAGTATGGGTTTAGAGAACAAGATCTTCGAATCGCTCCCGGACGTCCTGACCGTCAAGCTTGATGCCGTCGTCAATTGGGCACGCAAATCGAGCCTCTGGCCGGCGACCTTCGGGCTCGCCTGCTGTGCCATCGAGATGATGAACACGGTCTCGGCCCGCAACGACCTTTCGCGCTTCGGTGCGGAAACCTTTCGGGCAAGCCCGCGGCAGGCGGACGTAATGATCGTTTCGGGCCGCGTTTCGCGCAAAATGGCCCCGGTGCTTCGCCGCATCTATGACCAGATGCCGGAGCCGAAATGGGTTATCTCAATGGGCGCCTGTGCGACCTCGGGCGGCGTTTTCGATAACTACGCGATCGTTCAGGGCGTCGATAAGGTCGTCCCGGTCGATATTTACGTGCCCGGCTGCCCGCCGCGTCCGGAAATGCTTGTCCATGCCATCACGATGCTGCAGGACAAGATAATGAAGGAATCGGTCAAGGACCGCACCGATACCATCGAGGCCGAATCGCGTGGTTCTGTCGTCCCCGGAACGCTTCCGGTGACCGAAGGCACGGCCCTCGAGCACGAGACCGAGGTCGAGGTTGCTCAGAAGAATATTTCGCGGCCCTATACGATCCCGTCGCGGCACGAACGCCGCCGGTCGTTCTAGGCCCCGGGAAGTTTTGGCCCCTTAATTTATTTGGTTCGGCACGCCCCGCGAAGGTGTGCCTTTTATCGGATTATGACCGAAAAACTCCACGAATTCGTGGAATCACTTAAGAGTGCAAACCCCGAATGGGTCGGTGATGTGAAAGACGCCCTCGGCGAAGTGACCGTTACCGTTCCGCGTGAACATATCTTTGCCGCCTGCGAGTTTCTTCGCGATTCGCTCGGCTTTGATATGCTTGCCGACCTTTGCGGCGGCGACCGCGGCCCGGAGGAAGACCCGAGATTTGAGGTGAACTATCACCTTTTCTCGACCACGCACCATAAACGGCTCCGGCTCAAAGTGCTGCTCAGTGAGGACGACCCGAAGGTCGAGAGCGTCACTTCGCTTTGGAAAACGGCCGATTGGCACGAACGCGAGACCTACGATCTGGTCGGCGTCGTCTTTGAGAATCATCCGGACCTCCGGAGGATCTTGCTGCCTTCCGACTTCGACGGGCACGCACTTAGAAAGGATTACCCGCTGCGGGGCTATGAGCCCTACAGCATGAACTAGTAAAGAACCACGATGAGCTCAGCAGCTGAAACCATTGCCGCAGATTTCGACGCGATCGACGAGCCGCTTGAAACGCAGATGACGCTTTCAATGGGCCCGCAGCACCCCTCGACACACGGTGTGCTCCGGCTCGACCTGCGGCTCGACGGCGAACTTGTGGTCAAGGCCATTCCGGACATCGGCTATCTCCATACCGGAATGGAAAAGCTCTTTGAATACAAGAAATACCAACAGGGCATCGTCATCACCGACCGGATGGATTACCTAAATCCGCTCGGCAATAACCTTGCCTATGTGATGGCGGCCGAAAAGCTGCTCCAGCTTGAGATCCCCGAACGGGCGCAGGTCGTCCGCGTGCTGATGTGCGAACTCCAGCGGATCGCCTCGCATATGGTCTGGCTCGGGACGCACTGCCTTGATATCGGTGCGATGTCGGTATTTTTCTATTGCTTCCGCCAACGCGAGAAGATCCTTAACCTCATCGAGGCCGCCTCGGGCGGACGCATGACGCCGAGCTATTTCCGCATCGGCGGGCTGATGATGGACCTTCCGGCCGGCTTTGACCGACGCGTCCGGCAGTTCATGGACGATTTTCCGGAAGCGATGGACACGTTTAATACGCTCGTTACCGGAAACCGCATCTGGCAAAGCCGGACCAAGGATATTGGCTACATCAGCAAAGAAGATGCCATCTCATGGGGCCTGACCGGTCCGTGCCTCCGGGCAAGCGGTGTCGATCTCGACCTTCGCCGGGACAACCCCTACACGGGTTACGAGACCTACGATTTCGATATTCCGGTCGAAACGGGCGGCGACGTTTGGGCACGCTTTATGGTGCGGATGCGCGAGCTTGAGGAAAGCTACAAGATCGTTCGCCAGGCACTCGAGCGGCTGAAACCCGGCCCGATCAAGGCCGATGCCCCGAAGGTCGTTCTGCCCGACCGCGACGATATGCGGAAGCATATGGATTCGCTCATCCACCATTTCCTGATCGTCGCCGAGGGCTTCAACGTACCGCCGGGCGAGGTTTATCACGCGATCGAGGCTTCAAAGGGCGAACTCGGCGTTTATATGAAATCGAACGGCGGGCCGAAGCCGGAACGCGTGCACTTCCGCGGCCCGAGCTTCGTTAACCTCGCCGCACTGCCCGTAATGAGCGAAGGCGAAATGGTCGCAGACGTAGTAGCGATCATCGGCAGTTTAGATATTGTTTTGGGCGAAATAGACCGATAGGAAATTTTTGCCTAAGTGAACCTTTGTTGAGCAATGGCTGAGGAATATTCAGAACGATTTCAAGGCGAAGTGATGCGGATTCTCGGCACGCTCGTCGAGAAGGTTTCGGACCAAGGCAAGAAACTTGATTCGATCAGCCAGCAACTCGAAGTTCAGCAGGAAGAGTTACGGATCATCGATGGCCGAGCTTTGGACATCGCTTCGAAGGTCTTGGAGATCGACAAGCGATGCACCGTGATCGAGGCAAAGATCGGACTCGTTGAGCACAAGCTTTCGGGGCTTGAGAACGAGGTGCGGCAGATCCGGCTTGAACTCGACGAGCTGAATGAGCAATTCGACAACGGCGTTGATATCAAGAGAGATGTCGAACAGCTTGGGATCCGTGTTTTCCAGTTAGAAGAGAAATTAGCCGCTTAAGAATATGGGAGCAGCAACACCTACAAGTTATACAGACCAAATAGTTTACACGGACGAGGTGGCTGAGTTTTCGCCCGAGGTCGTCGAGGAGATGCGGTCGCATCTTGCCAAGTATCCGGCGGATCGGTCGCGCTCGGCGCTGATCCCGCTGCTCTTCGTCATCCAGCGTGAGCGCGGCTATGTGGACAATGCGGGCGTGAATTTCTTGGCCCGGTTCCTGAACCTCGAGGTCACCGATGTCTGGGAAACGGCGACCTTTTATTCGATGTTCAACCTTCGAAAGGTCGGCCGCCACCATATTCAGATCTGCAAGACGCTCTCGTGCAAGATAATGGGCGAACCCGACATCACCGACCACATCTGCTCGAAGCTCGGCATACATCCCGGCGAAACGACCGTGGACGGCAAGTTCACCGTCTCGCTCGTTGAGTGCCTCGGCAGTTGCGGCACGGCCCCGATGATGCAGATCGGTTTTGATTACCACGAGGACCTGACGATCGAAAAGGTCGATCGGATCCTCGAAAACTGTGATTGACCGAAGGCACCGACCGATGACCAACGGTGAACTTATAAAAAGCGTTTACGATGCATTTGCTGCGGGCGATGTTCCGGCGGTTTTGGGTGCATTTGATGAGAACATCTCGTGGACCGAGGCCGCCGGGTTCATGTATGCCGGCACCTATCAAGGCCCGCAAGCCGTTCTGGAAAATGTCTTTATGCGGCTCGGGACCGAATGGGAAGGCTTTGCCGCCGTCCCGGAAAAGATAGTCGATGGCGGCGACGGGAACGTCATCGCGACCGGCACATATTCGGGCAAGTTCAACCAAACGGGCAAGACGACCAAAGTGCCGTTCGCCCATGAGTGGGAGATCCGCGATGGGAAGGTCGTCCGCTTCCGTCAGCACACGGATACGTTGATGATCCACCGCGATCTTGGGCTTTAGTTTTTGGCGGGCCGAGGTGCCCGCAAGGCATTTTTATGGAGATCAAAGCAATAGGCTGCGAACCTCTTTCGCTAAAGCGTGTCCACATCGAAAATGGCCACACGCTCAAGGTTTATCGCGAAACCGGCGGCTACAAGTCGCTCGAAAAGGCTTTCGGGATGACGCAGGATGCGATCATTCAGGAGGTCAAAGATTCGTCGCTCCGCGGCCGCGGCGGTGCCGGCTTCCCTACCGGGATGAAATGGTCTTTCGTTCCCCGCGATTCGCCAAAGCCGAAATACGTCGTTTGCAATGCCGATGAATCCGAGCCGGGCTCTTTCAAGGACCGCTATCTGCTCGAACGCGACCCACACGCACTGATCGAAGGAATGGTCATCGCCGGCTTCGCCCTCGGGGCCTCGACCGGCTACATCTATTACCGCGGCGAGTATAACTACCTCATCGGCGTTATGGACGCGGCCCTCAAGGAAGCCCGCGAGGCCGGCCTGCTCGGCGAGAACATTCTTGGCTCCGGTTTTTCGATGGACATCCACACCCACACCGGTGCGGGTGCCTACATCTGTGGCGAAGAAACGGCACTCTTGAGCTCGCTTGAGGGCTTCCGCGGCCACCCGCGGATGAAGCCGCCATTTCCGGCAGTCGAGGGGCTCTATGCCTGCCCGACCATTGTGAATAACGTCGAGACGCTGACCTCGGTACCGCAGATCATCGAAATGGGCGGCATCGCCTGGCGCGACCTCGGCACCGAAAAAAGCGGCGGCACCAAGCTCTGGTCCATCAGCGGCCACGTCAAGAAACCGGGCGTCTATGAACTTCCGATGGGCTACGCCGATATGGAAAAGTTCATTATGGAAGATTGCGGCGGCATGCTCCGGAGCGACAAAAAGCTCAAAGCGGTCATCCCGGGCGGCTCAAGCGTTTACATAATGAACGCCGGCCAGATCCTCGGCAAGGGTGTAACGCTCGATTACGAAGGCCTTGTCGAGGCGGGCTCGATGCTCGGCACCGGCGGAATGATGGTCATGGACGAAACGGTCGACATTATGGAGTCGACCAAGAACCTGACCGAGTTTTATAAGCACGAGTCCTGCGGCTGGTGCACGCCTTGCCGCGAGGGCACCGACTGGCTCGTCAAGATCTTTGACCGCATCGCGGCCGGCGGCGGAAAGCCGACCGATGCCCAGCTTCTGCTCGATATCTGCGACAACATCGAGGGCAAAAGCTTCTGCCCGCTCGGCGATGCCGCTGCATGGCCGATACAAAGTGCGATCAAGCAGTTCCCTGATGATTTCAAGAAGTGGATCGCAGGAAAGACCAACGGCAACGGCGCACATTAAACGTTTAGGAGAAGTAATTATGGGAAAAGGCGATAAGCGATCACGCAAAGGAAAGATATTTGCCGGCAGCTACGGCAAGACCCGCCCCAAAGGCGGCAAAAAGAAGGCCGGCGGCCAGCCGAAGGCAGGCGAATAGACCGAAGAATAGCAATGCCCGGCCGAGGCCGGCGGTAAACTCTTAATGTCACAAGAGAAGATAAAGGTAGTCATAAACGGAGCGGAGATCGAGACCGAGAAAGGTGCGGTCCTGATCGACGTTTGCCGCGAGAACGGCGAGAACATCCCTTCGTTCTGTTATTACAAGGACCTCGAGCCGCAGGCCTCGTGCCGGATGTGCCTCGTCCGCATCGACAAGATGCCGAAGCTCCAGACCTCGTGCACCATCAAATGCACGGACGGCATGGTCGTTACGACCGCGAGCCCCGAGATCGAAAAGGCACAGCGTTCGATGGGCGAGTTCCTGCTCGCCAATCACCCGCTCGATTGCCCGGTCTGCGACCGCGGCGGCGAGTGCGAACTGCAGGAGGTCATCTTTGACTGGGGCGACGTCGAGGAGCGTTTTACCGAACGCAAGAACGTCCAGCCGGAGAAATATCTTTCGCCGATCGTTGCCAATGACCCGCAGCGGTGCATTCTCTGCAAACGCTGCACCCGCGTCTGCAATGAATGGATGGGCGAGGACGCGATCGAGGCCGGCAACCGCGGTGTGAACACCGTTATCGGCACCTACGGCGGCTGGCTCAATTGCTCGCAGTGCGGAAACTGCATCGAGGTTTGCCCGACCGGTACCTTGCTCGATGGCGTTTATCGCCACGCAACGCGTCCCTGGGAGCTTGACCAGACCATAACGACCGATGTTTACGGCTCGGACGGCATGCAGCTTTCGATCGGTTCGCGAGCCGGCGAGGTTCACCGGATCGTCGCACGCGACCGCTACGTCAATGGGCTCAATGGCGAGTTTCTTGACGTCAAGGCGCGCTTTGCCCACGAGTTCATAAATCATCCCGACCGCATCAAAACCCCGATGGTCCGCTATTCGAAGGGCGGAAAGCTCATCCCTGCAACCTGGGATACGGCCATCAAAATGATCGCTGATCGTTTTGCGGAATACGGCTCGGGAGTCGGGGTTATCGCCAGCCCGCGGTTGACCAATGAATCGCTGTTCACACTCGGCCGTTTTGCAAAGGAAGTCGTCAAGAGCGACAACATCGCAGTTGCCGACCCGCTGAGCATGGCGGCCTTCATGGCTAATCTGAGTGCTCCGCTCGCAACGCATAACGAGATCCGCCATGCGGCCGCGATCGTTATCATCGGCGGCGAACCGGAAGAGGAACAGACCTTTACGGCAAAGCAGGTCCGGCAGGCCGTCCGCAATGACGGTGCCAAGCTCGTTATCGTCAACGACACGCCGATCCGGCTCCGGTCACAAGCCACGCAGTTCGTCCACATCAATCCGGCGAGCTATGACGCATTCACGCTCGCTTTCGCGGGCGGCGATAATTCAGCTCTCGATAAGGCCGGCATCGGATCGGAAGATATCGACGCCATCCGCACCATCATCAATGAAGCCTCGGGCGACGTTGTGATCATGGCCGGGAACGAGCTTTCGGCAGCAGCACAAGCCGCCATCGCAGCTTCGGCCGCGAGCTTCGCCGGCGAGGGCCGCAGGGTCCTTCTGCATCCGCTGATGCTTCACAACAATTCAATGGGCGGCGTAGATATTCTTCCCTGGGCTAAGCGGGTCGAGGACGTCGTCTCGGCCTCGAAGGCTCTGCTCATCGCCGGAAGCCTCCCGGATGCATCAGTACTCGCAGGCAAGGAATTCGTCGTCGTTCAGGAGCTTTTTGAGACGGAAACGACCGACCACGCCGATGTCGTGCTTCCGGCGGCCTCGTTTGCCGAGGTTGACGGCACCTTCACCAACAACGCCGGCAACGTCCAGCGTGTCCGCAAGGCGATCGACCCCGTGCATCAATCGAAGCCTGACTGGATGATCACCTCGCTGATCGCCGCCGAGATGGGCGTTGACTTTGGCTACAGCTTCTCGGCATCGGCCGCCTTCCGGGCACTTGCCGACGCTGTCCCGGCATATGAAGGGCTTCGCTATCCGGTGCTCAAGGACGAATCGAACCCGGTTCAGGCAAAGTACGCAGTCGAGACCGGCCGCGACATCTCGGCAAGCATCGAGGCTTTGAGAGCGCCCGCGGCATCGCTCGAGGCGGGCGAAAAGATCACCGAAACGCCAATTGTCGGCCACAAGCTTCACCGGCTGACGACCATGACGAGCAAAACGGCCCAGTTCCACCTGCTCGCCCATGGCAACCCGAAGCCGGATAACCTGCTCGTCTCGCCGCTCGTTCAGTTCAACCCGGACGGCACGCCGCGGGAAGAGGCCGAAGCCGCCGCCGTCGGTATTTTGGATAGAGCCCAAGTCGGAGGCACGAAGTAAATCTCTTTATGGAAACTGCTTTCAAAACGGCTTTTCCGTTCATCGTTTTTTCGGTCGCGATCCTGCTCGCCTTTCAGGGCGTGCTGATGATCGTCGCCTACACCGTGCTTGCGGAACGCAAGGTGCTCGGCTGGATCCAGGGCCGCATCGGCCCGAACCGCGTCGGCCCGTGGGGCGTTCTTCAGCCCTTTGCCGACCTGCTCAAGTTCATCCTCAAGGAAGACCTTGTTCCCGATAAATCGACCAAGTTCGTTTACTTCCTTGCTCCGATGGTCGCCCTTACGGCCGCTCTGCTGCCGATCGTGGTCTATCCTTTCGGCCCGCCGATCAAGGATCCGATCAGTTGGCTGGTGCCGTATCTGCCGGTGATCCCGCTCGGCTCCGAGGCGAATATCGTCGTCTGGATCGCCGAACAGGCGAAGAACCTGCCGCTGACCATCGCCCGGATAGATATCGGCGTGCTGTTCGTTCTTGCGGTCACGTCTGTTGGTGTTTACGGCATCGCCCTTGCCGGATGGTCCTCGAACAACAAATATTCGCTGATGGGCGGACTTCGCTCGTCGGCTCAGATGATCTCTTACGAGCTTGCGATGGGAGCCTCGGTGCTCGGCGTCGTCATGCTCGCCGGAACTCTCGACCTCAACGGCATCATCAACGCCCAGGCAAATTCGCCCTGGTACATGCGTTGGTTCATCATCCCGCAGTTCATCGGCTTTATCGTGTTCCTCATTTCCGCCTTTGCGGAAACGAACCGCGTGCCGTTTGACCTGCCGGAGGCCGAGACCGAACTCGTCGCCGGTTTCCACACGGAATATTCGGCCCTGAAGTTCGCGCTTTTCTTCATGGCGGAGTACGTCAATATGTTCACCGTTTCGGTGATGTGCGTCGTGCTCTTCCTCGGCGGTTGGTACGTGCCGGGCCTCAGCCACATCTTTGAGGTCGGCTCGGTTCCCTATGCCTTGGTCAGCCACGCGGCGTTCCTTTTGAAGATCTTTTTCTTCCTGTTCCTTTATATCTGGATCCGCGGTACGCTTCCGCGTTTTCGCTTTGACCAGTTGATGAGTTTCGGCTGGAAGTTCCTGCTTCCGGTCGCAATCGGCAATGTGATCGTAACGACCATCGTGGTCTTTTTGATGAATCGGTAGTTTACAGGCCGGCACCGCGTCCGGCCCGTCCGCACGCTTTGCGGAAACAAGTTATGGCAGGCACTGTCCTTTTCTTTCTGTTTGCGGGATTCGCGATTGCCTGTGCGGTCTCGATGGTATATCACCGCAACCCGCTTTACTCGGCGATCTCGCTGATCGGCGTTTTCATCGCCCTGGCGGCGATCTATCTGACGCTGGCGGCGCCGTTCATCGCCATCACGCAGATACTCGTTTATGCGGGTGCGATCATGGTCCTTGTCGTCTTTGTGATCATGCTGCTCAATCTGGACGAGGACAAACCGCTCAACCGGCTCAAGTATCTTTACGCCGTCGGCGGCGGGCTCGGGCTTGCATTGCTTGCGCAGACGTTCTTCATCTTCTATGCCGTGCTCAAAGCTCCAAAGGCCGAGGTTGACCCGAACATGACCGCTGGAAAAACGATGTCGATCGGCCGTGCGATGTACACCGAGTACCTGCTGCCGGTCGAGATCGTGGGCGTAATGCTCCTGATGGCGATCATCGGTGCCGTCATTCTCGTCCGCAAGATGGAGCACCCGCACCTCGAACTGGTCGGCGAAGGCGAGGACGAAAAGGAATAACGGCGAAAGGACACGGATAAACTTTTTGGCGGCCTGCCGCCGAGTACGAGATAAGAAAATGCAGCCAGGACTGGAAAGCTATTTGGCACTCTCGGGCATCCTCTTCACCATCGGTGCGGTCGGGGTCGTCTATAAGCGCAACGCGATCGGGATATTCATGTGCATCGAGCTGATGCTCAATGCCGTTAATCTGACCTTTGTCGCCTTCTCGCGTTACTACGGAGATGTGACCGGGCAATTGTTCGTCTTTATGGTGATGAGCGTCGCCGCGGCCGAAGCCGCCGTCGGCCTCGGTATCATCATCGCGTTCTTCCGCAACCGGCTTTCCGTCGATGTGGACGACGCAAGTATTTTGAAGTATTAGTGATGCTGAACGCCGACGTTCTGACATTTCATGAGTTTGTGACGCATGAGCCGCTGCCATTATCGAGAATTCAGGCGGCCGTCCTTGAGTTTCTGCAGGGTCGGGATGATGCGGTTCTCTTCGGTGCACAAGCCGTGAATGCCTACGTCGCCGAGCCGCGGGCGACGCAAGATGTGGATGTGATGTCCACGCGAGCGGCCGAGTTTGCCGAAGAGCTTCGCGAGCACCTCAGCGAGAGATTTCACATCGCGGTTCGCGTTCGAGTGGTCGGGGAAAAAGGCTTCCGGCTTTTTCAGGTGAGGAAGGAAGGTAACCGTCATCTGGTCGATATCAGAATGGCTGCCGAACTTCCGGAAAGCCGGGCGATCGAGGGTATCGAGGTCCTCACGCCGGCGGAACTTATAGCGAGCAAGGTGGCCTCGTTCGTTTCGCGATACGGCAAGGACAAATCCTGGACCGATCGCAGGGACATCGCCGTTCTTTTGAGGCGATTTCCTGAACTCAAGGAACCCGAAGGGGTCGTCAGCGGACTTCTCGTGACGCAAGGGGCCGATGAAAAGACACTTTCTGTTTGGCGGGAGATCGCCGAGCAGGAGTTGCCGGATGAGGACGAGGACGACGATCTGAACTATAGCTAGAAGCGTCGTCGAGTTGCCAACGAAGATTGGCGTTTTGAATTGAAATTTCGGTACAGCGATGCGGATCCGCAGGGCAGTTGAAGGCGACGAGGAGCGGATAGAGGAATTCGCAACTGCACTTGTCGAGCAGCACGTTGCTTACGACGGCAAACGGTTCACGAACATGCTTGTCGCGGGCCGGACGGCGTCCTTTTACCGAAGCCGATTCAGCGACCCGAACGCATGTGTGCTCGTAGCGGAGGCCGACGGCGAGATCGCCGGCTTCGCTTACCTCGAGTTTGACGAGTTCAACTTCGAGGAAATGCTTCAAAAGGGCGCTTGGCTGCATGATATTTACGTTAGCGAGTCGTTTCGCGGACGCGGGATCGCGAACGAGTTGCTAAAAGCCTCAGCAGAAGAGGCAAAAAGGCTTGGAGCGGAAAAGCTGCTTTTGACCGTCGCGGCGGCAAACAGCCAAGCTCAAAAGGTATTTGCGAAAGCTGGATTCCGTCAAACGATGATCGAATTGACACTGGATCTACCCGGTGAATTGTAATGATCGAGAATAATCTCTTAAGCATAATCATCTTCGCTCCGCTCGCCGGTGCGTTGATCAACTGGCTCATCGGCGGCCGGCTCAAGAACGAAATGTTCAGCGGCGTGGTCGCCTGTGGCTCTATCGCCATTTCGACCATCGTCGCGTTCTATCTGGCGTTCGTGGCGGGCGGCGGTGCGTTGTTCATCGAGAAGCCGATCCTCGACCATATCTGGACGTGGATAAATGTCGCCGGCTTCCGGGCGGATTTCGCCCTCGGTATGGACCGCCTGGGCGGTATCTATGCCTGCTTCATTACCTTCGTCGGGCTTTTGATCCACATCTTCGCCACCGGCTATATGCACGGCGACAAGGGGTTCTACCGCTTCTTTGCCTACCTGAACCTCTTTATGTTCTCGATGCTGACGCTCGTCCTCGCGGATAACTATCTGCTGATGTTCGTCGGCTGGGAAGGCGTCGGCCTGTGCTCCTATCTGCTCATTGGTTATTACGTCAAGAAGAACGAAGCCCGCGAAGCTGCCAAGAAAGCGTTCGTGATGAACCGCATCGGCGACTGGGGCGTGTTGATGGGCATCTTTCTCGTCTTTACGCTTACGGGTTCGATCTCGTTCTTCGACAAGACCGTCGATGGCGTCGAGGTCCAGAGCGTTTTCACCTACGTGCTCGCCAATATGCAGGCTGAGCCCTTCACCTGGGGAGCGATCATCGCCGGCGGGCTGACCTCGATCGGCGTACTGCTCTTCATCGGTGCGACCGGTAAATCGGCACAGATACCGCTGCTCACGTGGCTTCCGGACGCGATGGCCGGCCCGACGCCCGTCTCGGCACTTATCCACGCCGCGACGATGGTCACCGCCGGCGTCTATCTCGTCGTCCGCTCGAACGCGATCTATCAGCTTTCGCCGACCGCGATGTGGATCATCGCCGTCATCGGTGCAGCGACCGCGATCTTTGCCGCGACCATCGCCATCGCCCAGAACGACATCAAGAAAGTGCTCGCCTATTCGACCGTCTCGCAGCTCGGCTTTATGTTCCTTGCGGCGGGCGTCGGCGCATTCGTCGTTGCCATTTTCCACGTAATGACGCACGCCTTCTTTAAGGCCCTGCTCTTCCTTGGCTCCGGTTCGGTCATCCACGGAATGCATCATGAGCAGGACATGCGGCGGATGGGCAACCTGAAAAAATATATGCCGATCACCTTCATCACGATGGTGATGGGCTGGCTCGCCATCGCGGGCATCCCGATCTGGGCGGGCTTTTTCTCAAAGGACGAGATACTTTACAAGACATTTGCCGCCGATAAATATTTCCAGAACGGCTACTTCCCCGGCAACGAGATCCTCTGGGGCGTCGCGGTCGTTACCGCCATCCTGACCGCCATCTATATGACGCGGATGATGGTGATGACATTCTGGGGCGAAGAGCGTTTCCATGAAGTGCTGCCGGGCGAAGAGCATCACGGCCACGACGCTCATGCCGATGAACACGGCCACGGGCACGATGCTCATGCCGATGCTCACGCCGACGATGACGACGAACATCACCACGCGCTTCCGCCGGACTTCAAACCGCACGAATCGCCGTGGGTGATGACCGTCCCGCTCATCGTCCTGGCTTTTCTATCGACCGTTGGCGGCCTTGTCGGCATTCCGTATGCGATGAGTTCGCTTGTTGGCGTTAAGGACGCGAATGTTTTTGAACACACGCTCGAGCCCGTTGTCGCCGAGGTCCAAACCCCGGCCGCAGAAAAGGCCCGCGAGAATGCCAAGGCTCATTCGCCGGAGGCCGTCAGCACGGAGCGGTGGCTCGCTTTGCTTTCGACCGTCCTCGCTGCCGTCGGCATCGCTATCGGTTTTGCCCTTTTCCGCAACAATCCGCTTCGGAAGATGCCGAAAATACTCGAGGACAAATGGCGGCTCGACGAGCTTTACAACGGCTATATCGTCGATCCGCTCACGCGGCTCTCGACCAATACTTTGTGGAAGGGCTTTGACCTCGGTTTCATCGACGGCATCGTCAACGGCATCGGCAGCTTCGTCTCCGAGCTCGGCGGTGTTGTCCGAAACATGCAGGGCGGCTTTGTCCGCGGATACGCCGCGTTCATTATCGGCGGTGCTATCCTCGTGCTCGGGTATTTTGTTTACTACGGCTACAAGCTGATCGGATAGTTTTTGGTTTATGGCCTTTTTTCGAACCATCCTGACCGTTGTATTGTTTGCCGTCGCGGCTTCGGCCGTTGCTGCTCAGTCAGTTAAAAGCGGCGAATACGGCAGCCTGACCATCGGCAAGGACGCCAAAGGCCGGCTGACCGGGCATTTCTTTGAAACTTTGGGCGTTGAGGACGAGGGCAAGCCGCGATTCACATGCGGTTTTCTGCTTCAGGCGGAGCCTTCCGCGGATGGCGAATACACGATTACGACGTGGCATCCGAATAGCCCGGCCGAGCCGATCTTCGGCAAGCTGATCGCCGTTACGGGCGGAGTGCTGCTCCGGCTTAATGAGGCCCACGGCGGCTGCGGGATGGTCGCTCCGGACATCTCTTCCGAGGACGGCCAGCGCTTCGAACTGACCGCTGCCGGAGATTGGATCGCCGCCGGTTGGGTGCGTTCGCCGCAAGCATTCTTTCATAAGGAAGCAAAGGCGAGTACCCGCGAACGTGCGTTCATCGTCAAGGACGACCTTGTTGTTGTCATGGCACGCCGCGGCGATTGGGCCGACGTAAAATACACGAACTCTGCCGGCCGCACGACGCGGGGCTGGATAAAACTTGAAGACCTTTACCCGGACGAACCGTTCTAAACGCCGGAAAAAACTGTAATGGACTTTGTATCTGAAAATCTTTTGACCCTTCTGATCCTGCTGCCGGTCTTCGGCGCGGTGGGCCTTATCGCCCATCAGATGTTCTGGAAGCAGGAAGAGCATCTCAAGTGGGTCACGCTCGCCATCACGGTGGTGATCTTCCTTCTTTCGCTTCTGCTGCTCGGCGAGGGCGGAACGAAGGCGGGCGGTTTCTCGTTCGTCAAGAACGTTCCGTGGATCGAGGCGATCAACACTAATTACCACGTCGGCGTCGATGGCTTGAGCCTCTGGCTCGTCATCCTGACGACGTTCATAATGCCGATCGCCATCATCTCCACCTGGCACGCCGTCGAGAAGCGGCCGCTGGCGTTCTACGCGTTCCTGCTGCTTTTGCAGAGCGCAATGATCGGCGTTTTCGTCTCGCTCGACCTGCTGGTCTTTTACTTGTTCTTTGAGGCCTCGCTCGTCCCGATGTTCTTCCTGATCGGCATCTGGGGCGGAGCTAACCGCATTTACGCCGCGGTCAAATTCTTCATTTTTACGGCGGTCGGCAGCCTCCTGATGCTCGTTGCGATCATCGCGCTTTACTTCATGCATCAGCAGGCGACCGGCGTCGGCACGTTCGATTTCGTCACGCTCCTCGGCTCTATCGAATCCGGAACGCTCGCCTTCTCGGCATCGACCGGGCTGCTGCTGTTCATCGCGTTCGCTCTCGCGTTCTCGATCAAAGTGCCGCTTTTCCCGTTCCATACGTGGCTTCCGGATGCACACACCGAGGCACCGACGGCCGGCTCCGTGATCCTTGCCGCCGTGCTGCTCAAGATGGGAACCTACGGGCTGATGCGGTTCAATTTTCCGCTCTTCCCGGATGCGGCCCGCGAGCTTGCCCCGATCTTTATCATCCTCGCGATCATCGGCATCATTTACGGTGCCCTCGTCGCGATGGTCCAGCCGGACGTAAAGCGGCTCGTCGCCTATTCGTCGGTTGCCCACATGGGCTTTGTCATTTTGGGAATGTTCTCGTTCACCGAATGGGGAATGCAGGGAGCTCTTTACCAGATGCTCAACCACGGCATCTCGACCGGTGCACTCTTCCTGCTCGTCGGCTTTATTTATGAACGCCGGCACACCCGCGAGATCAGCGAATTCGGCGGCATCGCGAACGTAATGCCGCTCTATGCAACGTTCTTCGTCATCACGGCGATGTCCTCGGTCGGCCTGCCGTTCCTTAACGGCTTCGTCGGCGAGTTCATGATCATGATCGGGATGTGGAAGTCCTCGATCCTCGCCGTCACCGCGACCGTTAACTGGAACTACATCGCGACGATGGCCGCCGGAACCGGCGTCATCTTCGCCGCCGTTTACCTGCTCTGGATGATCCAGCGGGTCTTCTTCGGCAAGGTGACCAACGAAAAGAACCGCGGCTTGACGGACCTGACGCCGCGTGAGATCGGCCTGATGATCCCGCTTCTTTTCCTGATGGTCTTCATGGGCGTTTACCCGCGTCCGTTCCTTGACCGCTCGCGTGATGCGGTCGTTGCCATTCAGGAGCGAGTTGTAAAGCAGGCCGGCGGAACGGTCGAAGTGGTCGAGACCTTTGAAAAGGAATAACGGCCCCCGAAATTTTGTATGCAATTGTCTGACCCGAATGTAAATCTTGCGATCATCCTGCCGGAGATCATCATCGCGATCACGGGCGTCGTCGTGATGCTCTATGATTGCTTTTTCCCGAAGAACCGCGGGATAACCGGCACGATGTCGCTCATAGGCATCGCTGCCGCGGCCATCTCGATAGCGTTGATCTGGCCCGGCGGCTCGGTCCCGGCCTCGGCCTGGGGCGGCATGATCGTACACGACAGCCTCCGCCTGAGCTTCTCGGTCGTCTTTTTGCTCGTCGCGGCGCTGACCATTCTTGTCTCCACCGTCTGGGTCGAACGCGAGGACGTCCCCGGCGGTGAGTATCACGCCCTTCTGCTTTTTGCGACATTCGGGATGCTCCTGATGTCCTCGGGCAATGACCTCGTCGTCATTTTCCTCGGCCTCGAAACGCTTTCCATCGCGACCTACGTAATGGCCGGGCTCCGCAAGTCGGACCTCAAGTCGAACGAATCCGCGATGAAGTATTTCATCCTCGGTTCGCTCGCCTCGGCATTTCTGCTCTATGGAATGGCCCTGGTCTATGGAGCGACCGGAACGATGAACATCACCGAGATCGCTGCCAAGGCCGCCGACCCGAACTTCCCCGCCCTTCTTCTCGTTGGTGCGGCGATGCTCGTCGTCGGCTTCGGTTTCAAGGTCGCGGCCGCCCCGTTCCACGTCTGGACACCGGACGTTTACGAGGGTGCCCCTTCGCCGATAACGGGCTTTATGGCCGCCGGGCCGAAGGCCGCCGCATTCGCCTCGTTCCTTCGGATTTTCGTCATCGGATTTCCGGTGGTCGGCGGGCTTGAGGCCGCGGGCTATCTCAACTATTCCTGGACGACCGCCCTTGCCGTCATGGCCATCGCAACGATGACGGTCGGCAACGTCGCGGCGATAATGCAGAACAACGTCAAGCGAATGCTTGCGTATTCGTCGATCGCTCATGCCGGCTACGCCCTCGTCGGATTTGTCGGAGCGGGCGTCGCCGCGAGCCAATCGAACCGCGATGCCGCCATCGCCGCCGTTGCGTTCTATATGCTTTCTTACGCGGTCGCGAACATCGGCTCATTTGCCATCATCACCTTGCTCGGGCAAAAGAACGACCGCCGCACCGAGTTCGAGGATTTCAACGGCATCGGCTTCAAGTCGCCCGTCCTTTCCTTTACGCTCTCGCTCTTTATGCTCAGCCTGCTAGGGCTGCCGCTGACCGCGGGCTTTATCGGAAAGGTGCTCGTCTTCCGGCCGGCACTTGAGGCAAATAACCCGCTGCTGACCGTTATGGTCGTCGCCGCCGTCATCAATACCGCGATCTCGGCTTACTATTATCTGCGGATGATCGTCGTGATGTTCTTCAAGGAACGCGCGACCGATTGGGTCGAGCCGCGAATTCCTTCGGCCCTCGCCGCCGTGATCCTCGTTACCGTTATCGGCACGTTCTACTTCGGCATCTTCGGCAACCGCGTCATCGAACGCTTCAGCCGGCAACCGATCGCCGAAGCCGTTTCGCAAAGGTAATCGAAAACTGCCGGAAACGGTCGCATTTGCGGCCGCGTCCGGCTTTTCTATTTTAAATTCAGGTACCCGGTTTGGCAGATGACAGGAGTTGCAGAGATCCGAGATGCTATCGGCGAAAGCTGGATACCGCAGATCTATGCGGACCGCGTTCGCCCGCTCCGGACGCGTGCCTTTGAGATGGACATCGCCGAACGCGAGTCGTCGCCCGAGATAATGGACACGCTCCTCGGCTGCGAACTCAAGGCCGGCCGCGTCCGCGTTCCTTGCCCGACGCGTCCCGTCGCCCGCTATCTGGCCGTCTTTGCTCGGCTCGGCTGCCGCAAGGTCGCCGTTCCCTACGACATCACACAGATCCCCGACCTGGCGGACGAGTTCGAAAACGCATGGGCCGTGGCCGAGCGGCAACTGGCCTTGGCTGCGAAAGGGCTTTCGCCCCAATCGGCCGGCCGCTTGCGTACCGCCCTGATCCGCGAAATGCGGACGGAGATCGCAAAGATCGGCTCCGGCGAACTGATGCCGCTCTTTGACACCTCGACCAAGCAAAGGAAAGACTGATATAATCATCAAATTGTTCGTAACCCGGCGTTACGGGTTAGGGAACAGTTCATTTTGCGATAACGATTATGTTCGATGCCGTTCGCCAAACCGCCGTCCGAGAGGAGTTGCCGTTTCCTTACGGGAACCGCACCTTCTGTCTCTACGAGCCGATCGAAAAGACCATCGACAGCGCCCGCGTCCTGATCGTCAACAATCTGCTGCGGTATGAAAGCGACCTCTCGCCGCTGGCACACGAGGAATGGCAGGAGTCGATCCCTTCGCGGCTTCGGTTCGAACGCAAGGTCTCCGGAATGGCGACCAACAACATCGCACAGAACGTCATCCGGCTTGTCCGCTCACCGAAATCGACGACCGTGCATCTCTCTGAGATCGCCCGGGCCGTCGCCGATTTTCGCCCCGAGGCGATCGTCCTCAGCGGCACGTTCAGCGACTTCGATTATTACAATCCCGACCACATCGAGAGCTTTACGGAGTTCATCCACAAGACAAAGATCCCGGTGCTCGCCATCTGCGGTGCCCATCAGCTTGTCGGTGTCGCGTTCGGCTCCGAGCTCAAAACGCTCGATGGCCTCGAGCTTCACGAAAAGCGCACCGATCGCCTCGTCGAATATCAATATCGCTTCGTCAAGATAACCGACCGCTCGGACCCGATCTTCGAAGGCATCGACGACACGATGTCCGGCGTTTGGCAGGACTACACCAAAGAGAGCGACGTCCTCCGCGTTTGGCAGAACCACGGCGTGCAGGTAATGGGTGTGCCCGAGGGCTTTCATCTGCTTGCCAGCTCATACCTCTGCCGCAACCAGATGATGGTCAAGCGGTCAGATGGGCAGATGATTTACTGCGTTCAGTTCCACCTCGAGAAGTCGTTCGAGGATTGGTCAAAGAACCCGACCCGCTGGGAACACCCGAACGAATCCCGCGACGGCCGCATCCTCTTCGAGAACTTCCTCAAGCTCGCAAAGCAGCACCGATAGGCTAAATTCAAAAAGAAAAAAGGCGGCCCCGCTATGAGGCCGCCCTTTTCTTTTCGAGAATACGCCGATCAATCGAAACAGTGCTCGGGAACGTTCTCGAGCGTATCGACCATCAGCATATCCACGACGGCATTGAAGTCGCCGCCCGTTTCCTCGTAAACCTTCAATTGCTTATCTGCCGACGTTCCGCGTTCGAGCATCGTATGGATATGCTCGACCTCCTTCCGCGAGCCGAGCGGATCGAGCACATCGTCCACAAAATCGAGCAGCTCCCGGATCAGGTCCTTTACCGGCACCTCTTTCTGCTTGCCGAGGTCGAGGAGCTTACCGTCAAGCCCATATCGGACCGCCCGCCACTTGTTCTCTTGTATCAGCCTTCGATGATAAAGCCGGAAGCCGAGATTCTTGTCTATCAGCACATTGAGCTTGGCAACGATCGCCTGGAATAACGCCGCAACCGCGATCGTGTCATCGACCCGCGTCGGGATGTCGCAAATCCGGAACTCGAGCGTCGGAAATTTGCAGTGCGGTCTTACGTCCCACCAGATCTTCGTCCCATCCTGAATACAGTTCATCTTGATCAGCAGATCGACGTAACGCTGGTATTGCTGGAACGACTCGAAATGGTCGGGGATATCAGTTCGCGGGAATTTCTTGAAGACCTCAGAGCGATAGGATTTGAGCCCCGTGTTGAACCCGAGCCAGAACGGCGACGAGGTCGTCATCGCAAGAACGTGCGGGAGGAAATAGCGGGCCGCGTTCATTATGTTGATCCGCCGGTCCAGGTCCTCGACCGCCACGTGGACGTGAACGCCGAATATCAGCAGGCTGCGGGCGACCATCTGCAGTTCATCGACCAGCAGCTTGTACCGGTCGCCTTCGTAGATCTCCTGCTCCGACCACTTTGAGAATGGATGCGTCGAGGCCGCAACGATGGCCATTCCCTTTCGCTTGGCAAGGCCCGAGATTATGCACCGGAGCTTTGTGATATCCTCGCGGGCTTCCTGAATATTGGCACAAACGCCCGTCCCGACCTCGATCATCGACTGGATCATCTCCGGCTTGATCTTCTCGCCAAGCAGCAGCTTGCCCTCGTCGAGAATTTCGGAAACGTGGGATTTCAGTTCGCGTGTGGCCGGATCGACGATCTGGAATTCCTCTTCGATGCCGAGTGTGAATTGTTCAAACATTTAGTGTCTCTTCCTTCCCTAAGAATATTCAGGCGGTGTTTCCAACGTGTTAAGCGGCATTGCCGTCCGCGGCCGGTCTTGTCCGGGCCGCCATCTCCTCGGCGAGTTCAAGGAACGCCTTCGCCGCATGCGA
Organism: Acidobacteriota bacterium; assembly: GCA_019639235.1. GTDB lineage: Bacteria > Acidobacteriota > Blastocatellia > Pyrinomonadales > Pyrinomonadaceae > OLB17. The sequence continues at coordinate 20,056 of JAHBSG010000033.1, forward strand.
GAGCGGCGAATTGCGCCGATAAACGATGTGCAGCCGCCGTTCAAGCCGCATCTCTTTGACCGTTACGCCGCGGAGTCGCCCGCTTTCGATCTCGGCCGCCGCCGTCAATCTGGGCACAAGCGCAACGCCAGCGTTCCGCTCGACCATCCGCTTGATCGCCTCAAGCGACGGAAGCTCGACCGTGATCCTAAGCGGTGTCCGGTTGTTAGCAAAGCATTCTATCACCTTCTCGCGATATGGCGATTTCGCGTTGTGGGCGATAAAGGTCTCATCGGCAAGTTCCTTTATCGAAATATTCTCCGCTCCCGCAAGCCGGTGGCCCGGTGCGACGATAAGCACAAGCTCGTCAGTTAAGACCTGCATCGCCTTCAAACCGGCATCGGCCGGCTTGAATGACAGAACCCCGAGCTCGACCTCACGCGAAGCGATCTCTTTCGGTATCCGGCTCGCGACGCCGCGTTTCACCTCGACCTTGATATGCGGATGCAGCCGGCGAAATTCCATGATCACCGGCAGCAGGTAAAAGACCGTGTGCTCGTTGGCGCTGATCGTCACCTTGCCCCGGTGGAGTTCGGAAAGTTCCTTTACGGCAAGTTCGGCGTTGCGGCGGAGGTTAAGTATCTGCCGTGCATAATCGACCAGTATCTCGCCCGCATCGGTCAGCGTTCCGTCCTTTGATGAGCGATCAAAGAGCCGCTGCCCGAGGTCCTGCTCAAGCCGGCTGATCGCCTGGCTTACCGCCGGCTGCGTTCGGTCAAGTATCTCGGCCGCCCTTGAGAAGCTCCGCTCATTGGCAACAGTTACAAGAACTTCAAGCTGGTTTATATCCATCGAAAATCAGAGATTGTGATATTATCCTAGCCGATAGTTTTATAACTTTCAATTATAAACCGATCGATTTTTACCAAATTTTTCGCCGCCAAAAACCGCCCGAAATGCCGTCCTTTCCTCCGCCCTGCATTCGGGCCTAACTTGTTTGACATAATACACTTCGCCCGATACCATTTCGGTTGGCGATCAAAGCCCCGCCGCGTTGGTCAATTTCCGCAAAAGTAGATAAAATGGCTGATTAGCAAGTTCAGCGTTTCTGCTCTATCAAGTATGGGATTTTCAACAATTGCGATCCACGCCGGAAACGAACCGGATCCGGCAACCGGCGCGGTATCGGTCCCCATTTACCAAACCTCGACCTACGCACAGGACGGCCTTGGCCGGCACAAGGGCTTTGAATATGCCCGCACCCAGAATCCAACTCGCACAGCATTAGAAAAGAATATTGCGGCGCTCGAGAATGCCCGCTTTGGCTTTGCCTTCGCATCCGGAATGGCCGCGATCGATACGGTGCTCAAGCTCGTCAAGGCCGGCGATCACGTCCTGCTCGGCGATAACACCTATGGCGGCACGTTCCGGCTCTTCGACCGCGTACTGCGAAACTACGGCGTCGAATTTGACCTGGTCGATAGCTCCGACCTTTCCGCCTTTGAGAACGCCTTTAAGCCGAACACGAAAATGGTGTTTGTCGAAACGCCGACCAATCCGGTAATGACGGTCACCGACCTTGCCGCGGTCGCCGAGCTTTCGCATGCCCGCGGTGCCAAGGTCGTTTGCGACAATACGTTCATGTCGCCTTACTTTCAGCGGCCGCTCGACCTCGGCTGCGACATCGTCGTTCACTCGACGACAAAATATCTCAACGGCCACTCGGACAGCGTCGGCGGATTTGCCGCTCTCAATGACGAAAAGGACGCCGAGTGGATCGGCTTTGTCCAGAACAGCGTTGGTGCGATACTTTCGCCGATGGATTCTTTCCTCGTGCTTCGCGGTACAAAGACGCTCGCCGTCCGGATGGAGGCCCACGACCGCAACGGCCGGCAGGTGGCAAACTTTCTTGCCGAGCATCCGCGGGTCGAAAAGGTCTATTATCCCGGCCTCGTCTCACACCCGCAGCACGAACTCGCCAAGCGCCAACAGTCCGGCTTCGGCGGCATGGTGTCGTTCGAGACCGGCTCGCTTGAGAATGCAAAAAAAGTGCTTGAGGGCGTCAAACTGTGTACACTTGGAGAAAGCCTCGGGGGCGTTGAATCTTTGATCTCGCACCCGGCAACTATGACGCACGCCTCGGTGCCCGAAGAGCGGCGTCGCCAGCTCGGCATTACCGACGGGCTCGTCCGGATCTCTGTCGGCATTGAGGATGCCGAAGATATTATTGCGGACCTCGATCAGGCTCTTGCCTGACGCGGCCGATGACTTTGCGGAGCGTTCCGCCGGACGGCTACCCGCAGCCGTCCACATTGATCGTTTATGCTAAATGTTGAGGTTCATGCCACGTCCCATGTCGGACGCGTAAGAAAGGGTAATGAGGATAACTACCTCATGCTCCACATCTCGCGTTCGGTCGCCTGGACGGGCACTCAGGAAGATTCCGAGTTCATCATCGAAAGCCAGACCTTCGAAGTTGATGACAACGGTGTGGTGCTTGCGGTCTCTGACGGCATGGGCGGCGCGATGGCGGGTGAGGTCGCGAGCAAAATGGCCGTTGAGTGCGTCAGCGAAAAGCTGCTCGAGGACGACATCGAGGAAACGCTGACGCCCGAGGTATATGACTACAACCTCATCGCCAAGCTCTACAACGCCACCGTTTACGCAAATTATCTTGTCCACCAGCAGGGCCGCTCGGACGCTCAGTTCCAGGGAATGGGAGCGACCTTTACCGGCATCGGCGTCACGTCTCGCGGCATCGACCTCATTCAGGTCGGCGACAGCCGCGCATACCTTGTCCGCAGCGGCAAGATCTATCAGGTGACCAAGGACCAATCGCTCGTCCAGCAGCTCATCGACGCCCAGCAGATCTCGCCCGAGGAGGCCGAGACGCACACCCTCAAGAACGTTATTCTCCAGGCGCTCGGAGCACAGAACGAGATCTTCCCCGTCGCCGCCCGGCTCAAGCCCTGCAACGGCGACGTGCTCCTGCTTTGCAGCGACGGCCTTTCAAATAAGGTAAGTGCCGCCGGTATGCAGCGGATCGTCACCGAAAATTACGACTCGCTCGGCCAGGCCGCGGCAACGCTCGTTACCGAAGCCAACGCGAACGGCGGCGAGGACAACATCACCGTCGTCATCGCAAAACTCAGCGGCGATAACCTTCCTGCCCCTAACGGCGAAGATGTCCAACTTGAGATACTTGATCTTGGGAATGTTCACGATACTGCCGAACAGGATACGGCGGAGATAGTCGAGGACGAGGCCTAGTCCTGCTTCCAGCCCGGTATTTCCTTTCGCGAGGGGCGAACGTAGATCTTCGCTCCTTCGACCCGAACCACCTCGACCTTCTCGCCTGCGGTCAATTCTGTCTCTTCATCGGCGGGAAAAGCGGTCCACTCCGAACCATGGACGCTGACCGATGCCGCATTGAGAGCTCCCTTGCTTCCCTCGACCACCGTGCCGACCTTTCCCGGCAATGCGTCCGCTCCGAACTTCGCTTCGCGGTCGCCCTTGCCCCACATATAGTTTGAGAAGATCGTCCGCGACATCGCCGTCAGGATCCCCGAGACCGCAACGAACGCGATGAACTGCCAGAGATACCCGAAGCCCATCAGCCCGACAAGCCCCGCCGCCAACGCCCCGAGCCCGAACCAAAAAAGCACGAAGCCGAGGGTGAAAACCTCCGCCACGATCAGCGATACCCCGAGCACGACCCAAAAGATCCAAGCGTATTGTTCCATCAGCCGAGAACCTCGATCCTTGCTCAAATGATAGCATATCGCCGCCGCGGCCGAAGGCTTGTTCCGATGGCGTTATCGCCGGCCCGATTCTTTATCCGCACCCGCCGCCCGTGCTAATATCTTCTTCGTGCTGGGGTGGCGGAATTGGTAGACGCCCAGGACTTAAAATCCTGTGTCCTTAGGGGCGTGCGGGTTCGACCCCCGCCCTCAGCACCACCTCCCGATCCCTTGTCCTATTAGCTTGCGCCCTTCCCTCCTTGAAACGTGATCGCGACGCCGCTGTCTCATCGCTAATACACTTGACCATTTCTGCAACGTCTGGCAAAATGTTGCAACGTATGGAAGATGATGATGATTATGACGTTGATAGATACGATAGTGCGATCGGCTGGGAGCCCAAGGAGCCGAAGCTGCCGAAACCCCGGAAGGGCTCCCTCGATACTGACTGGAGCGAGCCAAGTCCGTTCGTTGTAACGCCCGGCGGCGTTTCGGGCGGCCCGCCGAGGTCCGAACCGCTCCCGCTTTTTGGCGATTACTGGCGCGAGGGCGAGGTCGCCGTGCTCTTCGCCGAGGCCGGCACGGGCAAGAGCCTTCTCGCCACGCAGATCGCCGAACTCATCGCCCGCGGAACCGCCTATCCGCTGCCGGGCCGCACGCCGCTTCCCGGCCGCCGCGTGCTTTACTTCGACCTCGAACGCTCCGATGCGCTCTTCCGCGAGCTTTATTCCACGCGTCTGCCCTCCGGCCGGCTTTGGAACTACCCGTTCTCAAAACGCTTTCTCCGCTCGGCGTTCGACCCCTTTTTCAGCCCCGCGAACGCCGGCAAACGCGGGCTCGGGGTTTACGTCCAGAACGCGATCCTCGCCGAGCTCGAGGCCGAACCGGCACGCATCTTCATCCTCGACGACATTTCCTATTTCGCCGCCGACCGCAACGCCGCACGTGCCCTCAAGACCATCAAATACTTCGCCGGCAGGCGTCGGCTCTCGGTGCTCCTGCTTGCCCATGGCCGCGTCCGTCGCCGCCCCGGGCCGGTAACGCTTGCCGATCTGACCGGCGGCCCGGGGATCGCCGAGATCGCCGACAGCATCTTTGCCCTCGGCCGGAGCACGCTCGGCCCGGACATCCGCTACATCCGCCACCTCAAATCGCGCACCCGCCCGCTCATCGCCGAAACGCCCGTCTTCCGCATCGGCAAATTCCCCGGGCCGCACTTCGAGCACCAGCTTCCCCGCTCGCCCGGGCCCGATAGTTCCGTCTCGGTCGTCCCAAGCTCCGCCCCTCTCGCCGCCGCTCCATCGCCGCTGTTGCTTCACTTGCCCGCCGCCGATGAACGCCCCGCGTTTCTCTCCGGCGACCGCCGCACCGGCCCCGAAGGCTTCACCGGCCTCGAGTTCCTCGGCCTCTCCGATCCCGCCTCGCTCACCCACGACCACGAGGCCGAAGCCCAAGCCGCACTCCGCGCCGAAACCCTCGCCGAACGCCGCCTCCGGCGCCGCATCCGAACCTCCGCCAAAACCGCCCTCGCCGAAGGCATCCTCAACGGCTCCTTCACCCGCTACCTCAACGGCAAATAATAACTCCCCTCCTTGCTCAGGAGGGGTGGCACTCAGGCTCTCCTCCTGCCTGAGGAGGAGCGGCAGTCGCCTCGACTGACGAGGTGGTGGGAGCCGCCGTCCCTCATCCCTCGTCCCTCGTCCCTTGATCACCATCCGTCCCATCCTTTGCTATAATCCCCGCATGAGCGATGGTTTCATTCCGCCGCACGGCGGTTATCAGGACCTGCTGGCGTTCAAGAAGGCTCGCATCGTTTACGATGCGACCGTCTTCTTTTGCGACAAGTTCATCGACCGCCGTTCCCGAACCCACGACCAGATGGTCCAGGCCGCCCGTTCCGGCAAGCAGAATATTCTCGAAGGCAGCCAGGCGAGCGGGACCTCCCGCGAGACCGAGATCAAGCTGACCAACGTCGCCCGGGCGAGCCTTGAAGAACTCCTCGAAGACTACCGCGATTTCCTCCGAACCCGCGGCCACGAACTCTGGGCAAAAGATTCCAAGCAAGCCCTCTTCGTCCGCAAGCTCGGCCGCAGCAAAGATGAGTCATATGAGTCCTATAGGACCTATTTCGAAACCCGGCCGCCCGAAACCGTCGCGAACATAATAATTTGCCTGATCCACCAGACAAACTATCTTCTCGATCAGCTCATCCGCCGCCTCGAACAAGACTTCCTCGAACACGGCGGCCTGAAAGAAAATATGTTCAAAGCCCGCCTAGCCCGCCGCGACCAACAACGCAAACCCTAACCCGACATCTCCCCCGTCCGTCCAATCCGCCCACCCCCCCCCC